>NZ_QTQP01000148.1 GCF_003854275.1 Burkholderia sp. Bp8963 | reverse complement strand
CCCAGTCCAACGCGTCGTTTCCGAGCGCGCTGACGGGCAAGCTCGTCTATCACAGCTATGTGTCCTACGGTGACGGCACGAGCCAGCTGTTCCTGTACGACTTCTCGGCGCGCACGCTGACCCAGTTGAGCAAGAGCGCGTGGGGCATCACCGACCCGATGAACGCGGTGTTCAGCCCGGATGGCACGTGGATCGCGTTCATGGGCATCAGCAACGGCGCATGGAACGTGTTCATGTATCAACTCGGCAGCAGCAACCCGCCGATCAACATGACGAACAGCACGGGCGCCACCCGCAACGAAGACCCGAAGTTCAGCGCGGACGGCAAGACCCTCGTGTTCAAGCAGAACGGCGACGTCAAGCAGGCCACGCTGTCGTATACGAGCGCGGGCCCGGTGTTCACGTCGGTCGTGAGCCTGACGAACGCGCCGGCCGGCGCCGAATACTCGATGCCGTTTCTCGCGCCGGACGCCAGCGCCGTCTACTACGCGACCGGCACCGGCGCGAACATGGGCCTGATGAAGCGCACGATCGCGACCGGCGCGACGGCCGTGTTCGACAATCCGTCAGGATTGCAGACCTACTATCCGATCGTGCGCGCGGACGGCACGGTGTTCTACGCGCGCTGGAAGGACACGAGCCAGCTCGACCAGATCTATGCGAAGACGGCCGACCCGGCATCGACGCCGAACCAGCTGTCGATCAACGACTGCATCAGCAACAACTCCGATCCGGCGCCGGTCAGCGGCACGAACTACCTGTTCTTCTCGTCGACGACCGCGGGCGGCTATCAGCTCTACGTGGGCGATGTCACGACCGGCCAGCGCTGGAGCCTGTCGCAGTTCGGCGTGAACGCCGACACGACGAAGGCCAAGCTCGGCTCGAGCTACTACGGCGGCCCGGCCGCGAAGCAGGCCACGCTGCTGTCGCAAGGGCATCCGGCGGCCGCGTCGGCCAGCTACAACACGTCGCTGACGGCGGACAAGGCGTTCGACGGCAACACCACCAGCACGCGCTGGGATTCGCCGGAAGGCACCGGCGTCGATCCGCAATGGCTGTCCGTCGATCTCGGCGCCGTTAAGACCATCGATCACGTCGATCTCTACTGGGACGCCGGCGCGCTCGTCTATCAGATCCAGACGTCGAACGACAACGTGAACTGGACGACGCTTTACTCGACGAGCAACGGCGTCGCCTGGGGCCACGTCACGCTGCCGAACCTCAACGGCCGCGGCCGCTACGTGCGGATGTACGGCACGAAGCGCGCGACGCCGTGGGGCTACTCGCTCGACGAGATGCAGGTGTGGGGGTCGTA
>NZ_QTQP01000147.1 GCF_003854275.1 Burkholderia sp. Bp8963 | reverse complement strand
CTCGCTGCGGTCATTGCCGACAAAGGTGGTCTCGTCATGGTTGACGTGGATGTTCTGATCCCTCTGGGCGTGGACGTAGACTTCCTCCTGCCCGGCCTCGTCCTCGAAGCGCAGTTCGTTGAAGCCTTTGCCCTTGTGGGTCTGGCTTTTGATGGTCATGCGGGTCTTGTGCTTGGGCAGCTCATACGGCGGCAACTGGGTGGCCATGAAAGTCCGACCCACGATGACCGGCTGGTCCGCATCGGCGTTCATGAAAATCACCAGGACCTCCTGGCCGATCCGCGGGATGGCCATATGGCCCCAGGTGGCGCCGGCCCAGTTCTGCACCGCGCGCACCCAGCAGGAACTGTGGTCATCGAAGCTGCCCTGGCGATCCCAGGGGAACTGGATCTTGACCCGCCCCCATTCGTCGCAGTAGATCTCCTCGCCCGGCGGGCCCACCACCAGGGCGGGTTGCGTGCCATCGATGCGCGGCTTGGGCAACGGCTCGGCGCGCCACTCGGTGCGGTCGGTGACCAGTTCGGCGGTGTAGCTGTAGCGGGTGCCCTGGTCGGAGCCGGCACTTTCTTCGGCCTGGCTGGTGTGCTGCACGCCGTGATGGCGCATGCGCACCGGGCGCCAGCCGCTGTTCCACTCCTCGCGGGGGTGGCCGGTGAGCTCGAAGGAGATGCCGGGGATCAGGCGCGGGTCATCGCCCTCGACCCGGGCGATGCGCGCGTCGCGTCGGTGGCCCCGCAGCCGGTTCTCAGTGAAGGGCTTCCCGGCTTCGTCGACCTTGTAGCGCCCGGGGTACGCGTAGTGCTCGTAGGGGCGGCGCTCGTGCGCGAGGTCACTGCCGACCCGGCTGTGTTCCTGATCGTAGTGCGGATGGGTGAAGACGTAGTCGCGCTGGGTCTGTCGCGCCGTGCGCACGTTCTCCACGTAGCGAAACCGGCGTAGTGCGGGTTCGTCCTGGTCGCCGCCGGCGTTGGGGTTGTAGATCACCGGTTTGCCGCCGATGCGGCCCTGCACGAACAAGCGGTCGCTGTGGGTCAACTGATGGCCGTCCGCGGAATGCAGGAACTGGAAGTAGAAGCCCTCTTCGCGGGCGATGCGTTCCAGGAAATCGTAGTCGGTGTCGCCGGCCTGCACGCAGTACTCGCGCGTGAGATGCGTGTCGGTGACGATCTGCTCGTAGCCGAGGATGCCGTGACGTTTGAGCACGCTCTGCAGGATCTCCGGCACGCTCTGGGTCTGGAACACGCGCCAGTCCGAGCACAGCTTGAGCCGGGCCAGTTCGGGTTCGACCACCGCGCGGTAGCGCGTGCGGCGAAAGCCGGTTTCGC
>NZ_QTQP01000146.1 GCF_003854275.1 Burkholderia sp. Bp8963 | reverse complement strand
GCGTGATGGGCGTCGTCAGTCTGTGGACCGTGATCGGCCTGCCGGCCGTCGCGCATCGCTGGTTCGGCAGCGGCGACCTCGTGTGGTTCCTGCCGGTGCCGGTGCTGGTGCTCGTCTGCGTGTGGGGAATCTTCCACACGGTGCGGCACCAACACGAGGCGACGCCGTTCCTGCTGACGCTCGCGCTGTGCTTCCTTGGCTACACGGGCCTCATCATCAGCATCTGGCCGAACATCGTGCCGCCGTCGCTGACGATCTGGGACGCGTCGTCGAGCCCGTCGAGCCAGTTGTTCGCGCTGGTCGGCACGGTGATCGTGCTGCCGATCATCCTCGTCTACAACGGGCTGCAATACCGCGTGTTCCGCGGCAAGGTGCGGGAAGGGGACGCTGGCTATCGCTGATGGTTACGGCGCACGTCGGCAATACGTTCGGCCACGGCACCGGCCGCGCCGCGATGACGGTATTCGGCGCGGTTGGTGGCGGCTACCTCTGGGGAGCAACAAAATGATCTCCGGATCGAAAATCCGCTAAAGCCATGGCCGACCTGTTGAAGACCTTTTTAGGGCTGTCCGCCACAGTAGCCTTATCGCTGGCGACAAGCAGTCCGGTCTTTGCCATCGACTATCAGCCCTTCGACTGGGTACCGCTTCCCGCGGGACAGGACGTGTTCATGGGGTACTATGAATTCGCTGTGCACAGTGAATTCAACAACGTCATTTCGGGGACTGCCAAGGGTGCCACAAGTCTCAACACTAATATCGGCGTGGCGCGCTATCTGCACTATGGCCTGCTCGGAGGCCACCCTTACGTTCTCGACTTTATTCTCCCCTTCGGCGCCTTGACGAATGGGAGGATCGCTGGGACACATCTCAACGATGCTTCAGGGATCGGAGATCCGATTGCTTCAATCGGCTATTGGCTGGTGAACGATCCTGCCAACAAACGCTATATCTCTGCCGCGATCTTCGTCACCCTCCCGGTCGGGACCTACGATCCAAAAAAATCGCTGAACTTGGGGAGTAATCGGTGGCAGACCGATCTGCAACTTGACTACACCCAAGGTTTGTCCGATCGATTCACAATCGACGTCTCGGGAGTTTGGACTTATTACGGTGACAATTCCGATGCCGGACCGGGTCATCAGACCCTCAGCCAGCGGTCCACGTATGCAGCCTATGTGTGGCTGAGCTACGACGTCACCCCGGAACTCGTGAGAAACTAATCATGGTTGGGTCCGTTTTCACCCCGTCGTCGAGGTAGGTGCCAGGCGGAAACCCAGTGCAGCGGCGCGGCGGTTTAGGGCCGCAATGCTGCGCTGCCGTTGCTGCTCCTCG
>NZ_QTQP01000145.1 GCF_003854275.1 Burkholderia sp. Bp8963 | reverse complement strand
TGCCGTCGGCGCCGCCGATGTCCTTCACCGCGAACACGCCCGTCAGCAGCGCGCCGAGGATACCGCCCACGCCGTGCACGCCGAACGCGTCGAGCGAATCGTCATAGCCGAGCTTCGACTTGAGCCACGTCGCCGACCAGAAGCACACGACGCCCGCCGCGATGCCGATCACCAGTGCGCCCGTCACGCCGACGAAGCCCGATGCCGGCGTGATCGCGACGAGACCCGCGACCGCGCCCGACACGATGCCGAGCACCGACGGCTTGCCCTTCGCGACCCATTCGGCAAACATCCAGCCGAGCGCCGCGCAGGCCGTTGCCACTTGCGTCGTCAGCATCGCGAAACCGGCACGGCCGTCGGCGGCAACCGCCGAGCCCGCGTTAAAGCCGAACCAGCCGACCCACAGCATCGAGCCGCCGATCATCGTCAGCACCAGGTTGTGCGGCGCCATCGATTCGCGGCCGTAGCCGACGCGCTTGCCGAGCACGAGGCACGACATCAGGCCCGCGATACCGGCGTTGATGTGCACGACGGTGCCGCCCGCGAAGTCGAGCACGCCGTCGGCCGACAGCCAGCCGGTCGGTTCCCACACCATGTGCGCGATCGGCACGTAGACGATCAGCGACCAGAGCGCCATGAACACGAGCATCGCCGAGAACTTCATCCGGTCCGCGAACGCGCCGCAGATCAGTGCCGGCGTGATGATCGCGAACGTCATCTGGTAGCAGAAGTAGACCGTCTCGGGAATCGTCGGCGCGAGGTGGCTCACGGTCAGCGTCGTCGCCTTGTCGCCGTGGATGTAGTTCATCCCGTGCAGGAACACGCGCGACAGGCCGCCGATGAAGCCGTTGCCCGGCGTGAACGCGAGGCTGTAGCCGACGACCGTCCAGAGCACCGTGATCAGCGCGGTGATCGCGAAGCTCTGCATCACGGTCGCGAGCACGTTCTTCTTGCGGACCATGCCCGCGTAGAACAGCGCGAGGCCCGGGACCGTCATGAACAGCACGAGCGCGGTGGACGTCAGCATCCACGCGGTGTCGCCCGCGCTGATCTTCGACGAATCGACCGAGAACGGCGCGGTCGGCGCAGCCGGTGCGGCGGCAGCCGTTGCCGGTGCGGCGGCGGAGGCCTCGGCGGCGCCGGAGGCAGCCGTTGCCGGCGCTTCCGACGCAGCGGCCGCCGAAGTGGCCGATGCAGCGGCGGCTGTTGCGTCGGCCGGTGCCGATGCGGCAGGCGCGGAAGCAGCCGCGGCCGATGCCGCGTCGTCCGCGAGCGCGGGGCCAACGCCGGCCGCGATCAGCGAGCCGGCCATCAGCAGGGACATCAGAAGTTTGCGCATCTTGG
>NZ_QTQP01000144.1 GCF_003854275.1 Burkholderia sp. Bp8963 | reverse complement strand
GGAGGTGTCAGAAATCTTGTGTGCTGAGGTCGGTTAAAAAATCTCAGCTGATGGCGGCGGTGAATCGCTCGCCGAACAGAATGGCGAACTGATTGACTGCTTGCCGCCAGGTGATAGGCGGCATCTTCCAATCCTTTTCGATGTTGCGCAAGGCCAGAAATAGCAGTTTGCTGGCGGCTTCGTCGCTGGGGAAGTGGCCTCGGTTCTTGACGATCTTGCGCAACTGCATGTGCATGCTCTCGATGGCGTTGGTCGTATAGACGATTCGACGCACCTCGGGCGGATAGGCGAAGAAGGGTATCACCTGTTCCCATTGGCGCTGCCACATGGCCGCGACGGTCGGGAATTTGCGACCCCACTCGCTCTGTGCAAAGGTGTCGAGCGCCGCTGCCGCCGCCTCGGCCGTGGCGGCCTGGTAGATCGGCTTGAGCGCGGCAGCCAGCGGCTTGCGGTCCTTCCAGCTCGCCAGATTCAGCGAATTGCGGACCAGATGCACGATGCAGGTCTGGATCTGGGCGGCCGGATAGACCGCCTCGATCGCCTCCGGGAAGCCGCGCAAACCGTCGACCACCGCGATCAGGATGTCGTGCAAGCCGCGGTTCTTCAGTTCGTTGAAGACCTTCAGCCAGAACTTGGCGCCTTCGGTTTGCTCGATCCACAAACCCAGCACTTCCTTGCGGCCGTCGGCGCGGATGCCCAGCGCCAGATAGACCGCCTTGTTCTTGACCGTGCCTTCGTCGCGGATCTTCAACCGCAGCGCGTCAAAGAACACGATCGGATACATCGCCTCGAGCGGGCGTTGCTGCCACTGCTCGACGTCGGCCAGCACCTCGTCGGTGACGGTGGAAATCAGGTCGGGCGATACCTGCAGCCCGTACAGATCCAGCAGATGGCCCTGAATCTCGCGCAC
The DNA here is from genome assembly GCF_003854275.1 of Burkholderia sp. Bp8963. Taxonomy (GTDB): domain Bacteria; phylum Pseudomonadota; class Gammaproteobacteria; order Burkholderiales; family Burkholderiaceae; genus Burkholderia. Next base: position 459 of record NZ_QTQP01000144.1, on the reverse strand, counting down.
GCTCATGCCGCGCGCATACATGCTGATGACGTGGTCGTCGAAGCCGGGCAGCCGGCGTTGATACTTGCCGACCAATTGCGGCTCGAACGTCGCCTGCCGATCGCGCGGAATATCCAGATTCAGCTCGCCGTTGGGCGTCAGGACTGTCTTGGGGCTGGTGCCGTTGCGGTGGTTGCCGGCCTTGCCTTGCTCGGACTCGGCTTCCAGATGGTGGCTCAACTCGGCCGCAAGCATGCGTTCGGCCAGTTGCTTCTTGAGCTGGCCGGCCAGGCCCGATTCGCCCAGGATCGACTCGGCATCCTTGCCCTGCACCTGGGCCAGCAGTTGATCGATCAGCTCATCGGGGAACAGCTTCGGCGCCTTCGGGTTCTTGCTCTTCTTGGTCACGGTTGCATCGGTCATAGACGTTATTTCCGTTATCGTCTCATGACCTCGGCACACGAAAAAACTGACAGGCTC
>NZ_QTQP01000143.1 GCF_003854275.1 Burkholderia sp. Bp8963 | reverse complement strand
CTAATGAAATGGACGCCTCCCGCCCACGGCGGCATCAGAAGTGCCAAAGTGGGAGTGTTGGTCAACCACTGAGTGGGGGGAGGCGTCATGGACAAGATTAGCGCAATCGGACTTGATTTGGCCAAGAGCGTATTCCAGGTGCACGGGGCCGATGCCTCAGGGAAGAAGGTTTTGTCGCGTCGACTCAAGCGCGCGGAAGTGATGGAATTCTTTGCAAGGCTGCCGGCGTGCCGGGTTGGCATGGAAGCGTGTGGTGGCGCGCATGAATGGGCGCGGCGTCTGACAGCGTTGGGGTACGACGTCAAGCTGATGGCGCCCCAGTATGTGAAGGCCTACGTCCAGGGAAGCAAGACCGACGCGCGCGATGCCGCGGCGATCTGCGAAGCGGCCAGCCGCGACAACGTGCCAACCGTAGCGATGCGCAGCCGGGGCGACCAACAAGTTCAAGCTCTGCACCGGGTGCGGGAAGGCTGGATAAAGCAGCGTACGGCGACGGCCAACCAGATACGTGGCCTGATTGCCGAATTCGGCGGGGCGATCACGCGGGGCATACGGAATCTTCGCCGTGAAGTAGTGGCATGGCAAGAACGAGCACGTGCTGAACTGGGCATGCTGTGCGGCGTGCTTGATGACTTGCTGGCCCACCTGGCGCAACTGGAAGAACGGATTGCACGGGTCGAGCGGCAACTTATGCAGGTGCGGCGGGACAACCCGGCCTGTCGCCTGATCGAGAGCATCCCGGGCGTCGGCCTTCTGACTTCCACGGCGGTGCTTAGCAGCTTTGGACGGGCCGATATGTTCGGCACGGCCCGCAAATTTGCCTGTGCATTGGGCTTGACGCCGCGCGAGCATAGCAGCGGCGGCAAACAGGTATTGCTGGGGATCAGCAAGCGCGGCAACAGCTATGTACGCCAGTTACTAGTGCATGGCGCGCGGTCGGTACTGCGAGCGCGGACGAACAAACCTGCCTACGCTGACGACTGGGCGGTGAAACTTGCAGCGCGGCGCGGGATGAACATTGCGGTCTGTGCCCTGGCGGCAAAAAATGCACGACGTATCTGGGCGGTGCTACACAGCGGCGAAGTGTTCCGAGCCGACTACGCCACAGTGGTGGCGTAATCAACTCGGCCAGTATCTCGACACAAGGTAGTAGGGAGGTATTCCACCGATTGCCAGGGCAATCCCAAGTGATGACAAGACTGGTCAGACCGGGATGGTTGCAACTCGTTCTCCACAGCGTGTTTCGAACACGATAGTCTGTTTGAGAAACCATCCGCGAAATTCATCATGCGTCAGCAGCCTATATGCCGGCTGCAACAAAGACCGAATGTATGGCTGCAATCGACTTTGTCTGTCAGTGCCTGAAGATCCGTCCTTGCAATAGGGAGGCGTCCATGTATGTGGAGA
>NZ_QTQP01000142.1 GCF_003854275.1 Burkholderia sp. Bp8963 | reverse complement strand
CGCTTGTAAACTGTCGGCGTTTCGCGTTTACTCTCCGCTTTTGAGCGGACGCCTTGGTCACGGAATCGACGCCCTGGACACAAACGGAATTCGAGCAACTGGACCTTGGCGACGCGCGCCTGAACAAGCGAGCGAGGCTTTTGATGGAAAGGATGGCGGCGGACCCGACGGCCAGCGTGCCGCAGGCATGTCACGGTTGGGGCGAAACGATAGCGGCGTACCGCTTCTTCGATAACGAGAAGGTCCAGTGGCATGCGATTCTGGAGCCGCATTGGCAGCAGACGCAAAAGCGGATGCAAACGCATCAGGTCGTGCTCTGTCTTCAAGACACCACCGAGCTTGATTTCAATGGTCAGGATGCGCTCGGATTGGGGCCGCTGACGTATGAGGCGCAGCGCGGGATGTTTGTTCACCCGACCTATGCGGTGACGCCGCAGCGCGAGCCGTTGGGCATCCTGGACGCCTGGATGTGGGCCCGCGAGAAGAAGGACGACTCGGGCCGACGTGGTGGCCCAAAGGAAAGTTTGCGTTGGATCGAAGGCTACGAGCGCATCGCCGAGATGGCGCCGGATATGTCCTCGACTCGTCTGGTGTATGTGGCCGACCGCGAAGCGGATTTGATGGCGTTGATGGAGCGCGCCGACGCGTTGGGCAACCCGGCCGACTGGCTGGTACGTGCCGCGCATAACCGCAGCCTGCCCGAAGGCGATAAGTTGTGGGAGTACGCCACGCACGACGAAGCGGTGGGCGAAATCGCCTTCCCGATGGCCGCGCGCCAAGGTGTGAAAGCGCGCACGGTGCGCCAGCGCCTGTGGCTGCGGCGCGTGCAGTTGCCCGCGAGCAAAGGCAAAAGCGTCGCTGCAACGTGCTTGGTCGCGCGCGAGTTTGACGCGCCAGCCGGAGCGAAGCCGATCGAATGGCGCTTGCTGACTAACCGTACGGCGACCACGCTGGATGAAGCGACCGAATTGATCGAGTGGTATCGGGCCAGATGGGAAATCGAAATCCTGTTTAACGTTCTGAAGAACGGCTGTCAGGTCGAAGAACTGCAACTGGGCACGATTGAGCGACTTGAGCGCGCGTTGGCGCTGTTCCTTGTGGTGGCTTGGCGCGTGACCTATCTGATGCGGCTGGGACGCACCTGTCCTGATTTGGACGCCCGTCTGTTCTTCGATCCCGATGAAATTCGGGCTGCGTACCTGCTTACGAAAACGCCTCGATCTGCGCAACCCAAGCTCAACGAAGTGCTGCGCTTGGTCGCGCGTCTCGGTGGATTCCTCGCCCGCAAGAGCGACGGCGAACCCGGCGCGGAGACCATCTGGAAGGGACTTACGAAAGTTCATATCGCCGCGGAAACCATGCGCTTATTACGCGATGACGGTGACGCCGACACTTCTGTATAACGACATG
>NZ_QTQP01000141.1 GCF_003854275.1 Burkholderia sp. Bp8963 | reverse complement strand
CATTCCATTACACACAAGTCTGATGCTCAATCTCGCGCATGTACCTGATGCCAGCAACGAAGTCCACTATTCGCTGCATGCCTAGCCAGATGGTTTTGACGCCAGGTTCGCCGTCGCCTTTGCGCGCGAGGAAGCCGCCGAGCATGGCGACGAGCCGTACCACTTCATTCAGTTGCGGCGGTTTGTCGGGCGGAGTCTTCTTGTTCAGGATGAAGGCGGCCTTCCATTCATCGGGCTCAAACAGCAGTCCGGCATCGAGCTCCGGGCAAGTGCGGCCTAACCGCATGAGACGAGCGATGCGCCACGCCACCACCATGAACACCGCCAGTGCCCGCTCGATGCGCTCGATCGTGCTCAACTGTAGCGCCTCGACCCGGCAACCGTTCTTCAACACATGAAAGAAGGTTTCCACCTCCCAGCGGGCGCGATACCAATCGATCAGCCGCGCGGCCTCGGCGAGATCCGGCACGTCGCGATTGGTCAGCAAGCGCCATTCGATCGGCGTCACGCCGGCCGGCGCGTCTATCTCGCGCGCGACCAGGCAACTGATCGACACCACACCGCCCTGGGCACCGGGCAGATCGATCCGTCGACTCCATATTTGCTGATGAACTTCCCGCGCCTTCTGTCGCTGGCGACCCGGCAACGTGAAACGGATTTCACCGAGCGGCTCAGCTTGCGTGGCGTGATCCCAGAGCCTTTGACCCTCAGGCAACACGCGATTGTGCTGGGCGCGAATCAGCCAGTCCGCCGGACAGCCAAGATCGTGCGCTCGGCGCATCAGCGCGATGATGTCCGACTCCCGGTCCGCAACGTACACCAACTGCGTGCCGGGCAGATCCGCCGCCTGCTCGGCCACTCGTTCGTATCCTTCAATCCAGCGCGTGCTTTCCTTCTCGCCGCCACGCACGCCATCGGCGCCCTTGCGCTCACGCGCCCACATCCAGGCATTCAACACGCCCAACGGTTCACGCTGCGGCGTGACCGCGTAGGTCGCGTGAACGTACATGCCGCGCTGGGCTTCATACGACAACGGCCCCAGCCCCGCGATGTCCTGACCGTTGAAGTTCAACTCGGTCGTGTCATCCAGGCACAGCACTACGTCGCATGCCCGCATCCGCTCGGCCGAGCACTGCCAGTGCGGCTCCATGACGTCGGTCCATTCCAGCTTGTCTTGCGCGAAAAACCGATAAGCTGCCGCCGTCTCGGCCCAGCCACCGCACGCCTGCGGAATGCTGGCAGTCGGATTCCCCGACAGTTGTTCGGCCAGCAAGATTGCCCGCTGGTTCAAGCGCTTGTCGCCCAGATCGATACCCTTGAATTCCATTGCCGCCCAACTCTCCGTTGCTCGTGCCATTCGCGCGTCATGCAAAAAGCAAGAGTAAACGGCAAGCCGCGAAAGTTTACAAGCCGCTCACGCCGACTTGTGTGTAATGGAATG
>NZ_QTQP01000140.1 GCF_003854275.1 Burkholderia sp. Bp8963 | reverse complement strand
GGGGGGGTGCCCCTATGTCTTTCGTCAAGCGTTAGGGGCTGACTTGGGTTGGTAAATGGTGCCGTCGCGCAGCATGGCGAACAGGACGTCGCAGCGTCGCCGTGCCAGCGCGATGAGCGCTTGGTTGTGGCGTTTGCCCTGCTGGACCTTGCGTGCGTAATAGCTCCGTGAGATGGGGTCTCGCAAGGCCGCAAAGGCGGATAGGAACAAGGCTCGCTTGAGCACCTTGTTGCCGCGTCTGGATGGATGCTCGCCACGTATCGATGAACCTGAGCGCCGGGTGACCGGCGCGAGGCCAGCGTAGGCCGCCAAGTGGGCGGCCGAAGCGAAGGCTTTATGAGCGACTTCGGTCAGGAGTCTGGCGGCGGTCCTGACGCCGACTCCCGGCATGCTGGTCAGGACTGGCCAAAGAGGGTGAGCAAGCACCAGCCGTTCAACTTCGGCGGCGATTTCGTCGCGCTGCTTGCGCAAGGCAGCAAGCTGCTGGGCCAAGCGCGGCATGACGATGGTGGCAGCTTGCGTGCCGGGGACGATCACGGCCTGTTCACTCAGTGCTTGAACGATTTCGGTTGCAAGGCTCTTGCCCATACGGGGCGCGAGCTTGGTCAGGCGGTTGGCGAGCGTCTTCTCGCTGGTTGCTGCAAGCGCGGCTGGCGACGGGTAGCGCTCGAGCAGATCTAGCACGGCCGGATGGTCAAGGCGTGGTCCGAGAACGCGCTCGAGCGCGGGATGGATCTGGGTAAGCAGGCCGCGAATGCGGTTGCTGGTTTGGGTGACTTGGGCGGCTAGATCATCGTCGAAGCCGCACAGCATCGTGAGCTCGGCGAGTTGCTCGTCAGCCAATCGAAGCGAGCGCAGCGTATGCGGCATCGAGCGAGCGGCTTCGGCAATGATCGCAGCATCGCGGGCATCGGTCTTGGCTTCGCCGGCATGCAGGTCGGCGATGCGACGCATGGCCAGCCCTGGCAGATAGGCGACCAGCACGCCTTCATCGCGGGCGACGGCTACCGGAAGCGCACCAATGGTGGACGGTTGGTCGACGACGAACAGGAGCCGGCCGTGAGTCTTGAGTTCGGCAATGAGGGCGCGCAGCTTGGCCTCGTCATTGGGAAGCGCCTTGTTGTACAGACGCTTGCCATTCCGAGCGAGTGCGACGGCGTGATGCTGGCCTTTGCCGACATCGACGCCGACGAAGACATCGACGGCGTCATGTTGTTGAGTGTCTTGCATCGAAGTGTGAGCAGAGTGAACGGATTGGCCTGCAACAACGGTGGCAAGTCTCGGCATCCACGTTACGGACGGCGTCGGGAAATCCCAGCCAAACCCCTATCAGCGATCACCAGCCACCCACCAGGCCCGGTGACAGCACCCCCCGGATCATTGAAGCGACTGGGGGCGGGAATCATGCCGGGCCTGGCTGGCCAAATCCCCGATTATCGGGGAGCGAAGATAGTAACGGGG
>NZ_QTQP01000139.1 GCF_003854275.1 Burkholderia sp. Bp8963 | reverse complement strand
ATGTTCGGCTCAATTGGAATACGGCACAACGCGAGAACTCAACCTGTAACGAGACAGACTCGTTATAGGGTCAAGCGAACAAGTGCATGTGGTGGATGCCTTGGCGATCACAGGCGATGAAGGACGCGGTAGCCTGCGAAAAGCTACGGGGAGCTGGCAAACAAGCTTTGATCCGTAGATGTCCGAATGGGGAAACCCACTCCTTTTGGAGTATCCATGGCTGAATACATAGGCCATGCGAAGCGAACGCGGTGAACTGAAACATCTAAGTAACCGCAGGAAAAGAAATCAACCGAGATTCCCAAAGTAGTGGCGAGCGAAATGGGATCAGCCTTGTACTCTTTATTTGTATTGTTAGCCGAACGCTCTGGAAAGTGCGGCCATAGCAGGTGATAGCCCTGTAGGCGAAAACAGTATGAAAGAACTAGGTGTACGACAAGTAGGGCGGGACACGTGAAATCCTGTCTGAAGATGGGGGGACCATCCTCCAAGGCTAAATACTCGTGATCGACCGATAGTGAACCAGTACCGTGAGGGAAAGGCGAAAAGAACCCCGGGAGGGGAGTGAAATAGATCCTGAAACCGCATGCATACAAACAGTCGGAGCCTCGCAAGGGGTGACGGCGTACCTTTTGTATAATGGGTCAGCGACTTACGTTCAGTAGCAAGCTTAACCGTATAGGGCAGGCGTAGCGAAAGCGAGTCCGAATAGGGCGTTCAGTTGCTGGGCGTAGACCCGAAACCAGGTGATCTATCCATGGCCAGGATGAAGGTGCGGTAACACGTACTGGAGGTCCGAACCCACTAACGTTGAAAAGTTAGGGGATGAGCTGTGGATAGGGGTGAAAGGCTAAACAAACCTGGAAATAGCTGGTTCTCTCCGAAAACTATTTAGGTAGTGCCTCGTGTCTCACCTTCGGGGGTAGAGCACTGTCATGGTTGGGGGGTCTATTGCAGATTACCCCGCCATAGCAAACTCCGAATACCGAAGAGTGCAATCACGGGAGACAGACATCGGGTGCTAACGTCCGGTGTCAAGAGGGAAACAACCCAGACCGCCAGCTAAGGTCCCCAAATATAGCTAAGTGGGAAACGAAGTGGGAAGGCTAAAACAGTCAGGAGGTTGGCTTAGAAGCAGCCACCCTTTAAAGAAAGCGTAATAGCTCACTGATCGAGTCGTCCTGCGCGGAAGATGTAACGGGGCTAAGCTATATACCGAAGCTGCGGATGCGTGTTTACACGCATGGTAGGAGAGCGTTCCGTAAGCCTGCGAAGGTGCGTTGAAAAGCGTGCTGGAGGTATCGGAAGTGCGAATGCTGACATGAGTAGCGATAAAGGGGGTGAAAGGCCCCCTCGCCGTAAGCCCAAGGTTTCCTACGCAACGTTCATCGGCGTAGGGTGAGTCGGCCCCTAAGGCGAGGCAGAAATGCGTAGCTGATGGGAAGCAGGTCAATATTCCTGCACC
>NZ_QTQP01000013.1 GCF_003854275.1 Burkholderia sp. Bp8963 | reverse complement strand
CCTGGTCCCAGACACGTCAGACCAACGGGTTCCTGGAAGCCATCAACGGCCTGTTTCAGGCCGCCAAACGACGTGCTCGCGGCTACACGAACTTCGAAACTATGCGCACCGTGCTGTTCCTGATCGCTGGCAAGCTCGACTTCACTTCGATCAACCCGCATACCGCATAACCCATTCAGATTTCAAAAGAGCCAGATAATTCCTGGTCTGCTTCGAGTCGGCTGCGGAAGTTGGGTGCGGCAAGAGGGGGCACGGATCGGCGGTAGGCGATGAACTTCCGGGTTCGGCCAGAAGCCGACGGCCGCGCTGTTAGGGGGTCAAGGGCGGGTAACCGAACTGATCGGACATCCGAGCCGGCTTCTCGGGGACAGCAGTTCGGCCTTAGCCGACATTGGGGCGGGATGGGTTCTATGTCCGCAATATTGCGGATTGCTGTCAGCGGCTGCATCGAGCAGCCGACCGTCAGCTTCCTGCATCAGCGAACTCACACTCACGACCCGAGACGCCCGTTGCTCACCCTTGAGCGAACGACAGATACAGATCTACGTGCGGTCAACGGCTCCTAAAGGTTGCGCAGGAACTCGATCAGAGCGGCGTTGACGAGGTCCGGGGCCTCTTGTTGAAGCCAGTGACCCGCTCGTTGAATGATTTGAGAATCTCGCAGGTGGGGCACAAGCTTCCGCATGCCGCCGATGATTTCCTGCATGCCTGGAATCGCTAGTCCGGTGTCGTATTCCCCGACTAGATAAAGGGCGGGAGTTTGGACAGGCAGGCCATTGAAGGCTGCCTGCAATTCCCAGTTACGGTCGAGATTGCGGTAATAGTTCAGCCCGCCGCGAAACCCCGACGCCTCGTATGCCCGCACAAAAGCGTCGAAGTCGGCCTTATCGAGCCATGTGGGTGGCGACGCAGGTTCAGGCAAAGCGCCGAGGAGTCCCGCCTGCCGCGCAACGAGTCCGAAAGGATTGGGTGTTTTCTGGTCGCGCGGGCCGGCGTCCCCTGATGCCCAGAAATAAAGCTTACGCAGTGTAGCGGCAACGTCGAGCTCGAGTTCGCTCTCGGCTTGCCCCGGTTGAGAAAAGTAATGCGTGTAAAACCACGCTTGTTCAGTTTGCGGAAATATCCGGCTCGGCGCGATCGGGGCTCGGTCCATCATGGGAACCCCGAGCGCGACGACAGCGCGAAAGCGGTCGGGGCGCAACAGCGCGGCCTGCCACGCAATGGTTGCGCCCCAGTCATTTCCCACCACGACAGCCTTTGTCTCTCCGAGCGTGTCCATGATCCCGACGAGGTCACCGATGATGTCGAGCGTCGTATACCGCCCCGGTTCAATCGGACAATCGCTGAGTCCGAAGCCCCGCAGATCCGGTGCGACTGCGCGAAATCCTGCATTCGACAAGCCCGCCAATTGGTGTCGCCACGCGTACGACGTCTCAGGAAACCCATGAAGAAGCAGGACTAGCGGCCCCGCTCCTTGGGCGGCGACGCTCAGGCGGACGCCATTGGTTTCGATGAAGGACTGAGTAAATGCGTACACGATCGCGCTCCGATGGTTGCCTTAAGTCACGCGAAATCGTAACATCAAATGTCACGAATAGCTTGCTTCAAAAAACATGCAACGAGATATACGGCTGGCCCGGCTTCTTCACGTACTCGTACACATGCACCTGCGCGGCGGCACAACCACCTCCGAGACGATCGCGCAAATGCTACACACTCAGCCGTCGCTGGTTCGACGCACTATGGCTGCGCTGCGTGCGGCCGGTTATGTAGAGTCGATCGTCGGACCGGGGGGAGGCTGGGCTCTCTGTCGTGAACTCGGCGATCTCACCGTGCGTGACATATATGCGGCTATAGCACCCAAGAGCGCATTCGCAATCGGTACGGCGGACGACAATCCGGCCTGCCCGGTGGAGTCAGCAGTCAACCGGTTCCTCGACGATGCACTGAGTTCGGCAGAGGACGAATTGCTCCGGCGTCTCGCGAAAATGCGTCTTTCCGACATAGCACGGCACGTGAAGGTGCCGAAGGCCTAAGGAACGTCCACTTTTGGCGCGGTGGCAGTCGTCTGTCTGTAGGCCGCGTACGACCGCTTCTGGCCGACAGTTGCCTGTCGGTTTCGGACCGGACCTCGGCCTTAGCGGACGTTCGGGGAAGTGAAGCGTTGAGGCAGCTACAGGTCGCTGTCCGGACATTCGGACCACCGCGGCCGCGAATGTCTGATGTCACTGCCAGCGAATGCGTACTGTCGACCCGAAGCAGCCAACGGCGTTCGCGCGAGATCAGTGGCCACTTTCGCGGAAAAAACGACCTCTCACGCCCCTTGCGGTGCTCTTGCCAATCCCAGATACCCGAACACCGCCCGTCTGACACGCTGCTTCAGCGCAGCTTTATCGGATTCTCCGGCTACACCTGCCGCATTGATCATGCCTTTGCTAAGGGCGACGATATCGCGAGCCGCCACCATCTCGTCAGGAATGCCATGCCGATGCAGCAGATCGGCCACCCTTGTTTCAAGTTCGCGCTGAAGCTGATCCGCTTCAAGGTCACTTCCAATCATTGTCGAAGCATATTCAAGCGTCCGTGCCAAAGCCGGACGATCCAGCTGATGTCGTACTGCGGCCTCAATAATCCGATCGATCTGCCCCTCCAGGCCCGCGCCCGGTAGCACCTGAATCGCTTCGATCACGTCGTCGGTAAGCTGGGCTCGCCCCCGCCTGATTAACTCCACAATCAAGGCGTGCTTCGACGGAAAGTACTGGTAAAGGCTGCCAATACTGACGCCCGCGAGATCCGCCACCGCATTGGTGTTGAATCCGTCGAATCCGGAGGATTCGACAATGCGAGCAGAAGCTTCGAGAATGACCTCGAACATTGCAGCGGAGCGCGCCTGGCGTGGCCGTTTACGCGGATAAGAGAGGAGTTCGGTCATCAATGAAAAATGCGAGTATGAAATACGAGCAATTACTCACATACTGATCGAACCAGCCACCTCTTGCAAGACCCAACTCATGGACCATTCGACTCGCCGTTACAACGTATTTGTGCTGCTCAAAACCACGCCAGCGTGGCTTGCCATGTCGCGTTCTCATCGCGACGGACTTTCTGCCGCGATCATGGAAACGGCATTGACGGGTACCGATGTTCGGGTCAGCCATTTCGATGCCGAAGCATTCAGCGGGCGCTGTACCGACGTCGCCCAATTTGAGGCAAGTGACTTGCGCACGTTTTATGGCGTGATGGAACGTCTGCGCGATTCCGCACTGTTTTCAGTACCCTATTTCGAGGTGGTCGATATCATTCCCTCGATCCGGAATGGGTATCGGGAAATCGACGTGGTGTGATGGTGAGCCCGGGTTACGAAGTCACGGGCGCCAATACTCCGCCCAAGAGCGGCCCTTCGCTGCTTGGTCGAGTCAGTTGTTTGAACGGCTGCTCGCGTAACTGGAGCGGACTCTTGAGTGTCTGAAGAGCGAAGAACCCGAACGACGCTTTCTGGCCGGCTGCCACCTGATACGGTCGGCCGAAGGTGACGGTGGATTCAACCGGTCGATACACCGGCTGAACGATTCCATCAAACTGTTGCATCGACCGGTTGAATCCACCGCCAGTTTGAGCCATTCAGAGGAAGCGTTCGCGGGTCCGCTCCCGGCTCGACATGAGACGGTCGCTGATCGCGCTCTGAGCTTGCCGTCCGCCATTCCAGGGCGTCGCGAATTGCGGACGAAGGGTGACCTGCTGTGTGACCTGACGTCCAGGTGCGACGACGCCGGTGAATAATGCCCGGCCCACCCGTGAGGCCGTGCTGCAGAAAGGCAGAGGCTCGTTTGGCGGGCACACCACGTGAAGGCCGGCGCCTGAACGGGAACCGCGAACAGCTACCTGCGAAACGCGCTTCGCGTACGCCAAGCACGTCGAGGTCCACCGACAAGCGGCTCAAATCACGCAGTCGGAACGGTTCCGCCGTCGATGACGTACTCAGTGCCGGTGATGGCGCTGGCCCGCGCAGAGACGAGGAAACCGATGAGTTCTGCGACTTCTCGGGGAGAGCATGGCCGGCCGAGCGGAATGCCCCCGAGCGAATCCATGATGATCTTGCGGGCGCCTTCCGTGCCGATGCCGTTCTGCCGGGCGATCTCAGCAACGAGACTCGCGGCGGCATCCGTCTCGACCCAGCCCGGGGAGACACGCACGACCCGAACGCCTTTCGGACTGACTTCCTTGGACAAGGCTTTGCTGTAGTTCGACAGGGCAGCCTTGGCGGCGGCATAGGCAATCGTGGCCTCCGTCAACGGTAACTGCCGCTGGATCGATGTGACGTGGACGATGACGCCCGAGCGCTGCTCGACCATCAAGGGCAACAGCGCGCGATCGATGCGCACTGCCGGGAACAGGTTCAGGCTCAATGCCTTGTTCCATTCGTCGTCGTCGAGCACCCTGAAGCCACCCGCCGGCGCAGATGAGCCACCCGCCACGTGCGCGATTATATCGACGCCGCCGAGCCGTTCGAGCACGGCGTCGACAATGGTTTTACAGCCCTCGGCCGTCGTGATGTCCGCACCGATGAACCGTTCTTCGGAAAGGTCATCGGGACGCGAACGTGCCGTCGCAAGGACGTTCGCGCCGGCCTCGCAAAGTTGCGCGACAACGGCTTTACCGACTCCTTTGGTCCCGCCTGTGACAAGCGCCCGAAGGCCCTGAAGTTCAAGTGCGGCGCTCATCAGTGAATCTCCAGAGACGCGATCTTGCCGCCGGCTAGGACAAACGTGTAGGTCAGTTCGACCGGGCTACCGGGGAAGTCGCCGGTGAGCCTGGCGCGCATCGTCACGGCGGCGCCATCTTGGGACAGGTCCAACGGCTCGACGTTGTATTGGTACCGGGATTTGGCGTCTTTCTTCCAGGCCTGGATGGCTTCGAGCCCCTCGATAGTGCGGCCCTCGTCGCGCACGACGGCATCGGCAGCGAAACAGTTCGCGAGAGGAGCGGTGTCGCTGGTGGCTTCCGCGTTCAGATAGACATCCAGTGGCGGGGGCAGGGTCATGTTCATCGGACTTTTCCTGAACGTCACGTTTGCATGTCCCAATGATGGCGCTATAGTTACCACATCGCAAGAACGCACTAAAAAGTAAGTAAGCCGTGCCCAACCGAAGAGCCTACACTCCCACGACCGCTGCGATCGACGTCGAAGCCGCATTCAAGCTGCTGGAAGGACGTTGGAAGCTGGTCATCCTGTTTCACCTTTTCGGTGGTCAGGTGCGACGCTTTTCGGACCTGGAGAGGCTGATCCCAGGCATCACGCAAAAGATGCTTGCCCAGCAGCTACGCCGCCTCGAAGAGGACGGCATTGTGACGCGCACGGTCTATCACCAGGTGCCGCCGAAGGTGGACTACCGCCTGACCGATTGGGGGCAGGCGCTGTGCCCGGCACTGGACGCGATCCTGAAATGGGCGGAGCGCCGTGAAGACTTTCCATCGGCTGCGTCAAGCGTGCGTGCCTAAGGCTGACTGACCTGTTTTCCTGAATTCGAATTCGGTGGGTCGTCAACGAGGTGTCTGCTAAGTCAACGACGGATGCGTCTGCATCGGTTTTGGGTTCTCTCCCAACGTTTTTGGAGTCACGCCGTCGGGTCGCGGTATGGTCGGACCGCGTCAGCGATCCGCCACTTTCCGTGATGGCCGACGAGATAAAGGCCGACGCGCTATCCGCGGTCGTCTCATGTTGCCCCCGGAGCGGACGGTGCGGAATGATCACGCACTCACTGAACCTGAATGCGCGAACATGGCGGACGCATGTTCTGGATGAGCTGTCAATTCGTCACCGGCGTGGCGCCTGCCCAATTTCCGTCATTCCGGTCCCAAGGGGGCACGCCACCGAACGCATCGACCAGGTAATCGATCATGACGCGCACTCTGGCACTCAGATGCCGACGGCTCGGATACAGCGCGAGTATGTCGATATCCGGCAAGCGGTACTCAGGCAACACATGAACGAGCCGACCTTCGCGGAGATCGTTGCCGATCAGGAAAGTGGGCTGCCAGATCAAGCCGTGTCCGGCGAGGGCGGCTGTGCGTGCCGTATCGCCGTTGTTGGTATGCATGTGACAGTCGACCTTCACCGAGTGAAGCTTGCCGCGCGCGTCGATCAGTTGCCAGTCGTCGCCCGTGGCCGCATACGTATAGCCGATACCGCGGTGCCCGACCAGGTCCGCTGGACCTGCCGGAACGCCGAAACGAGCCAGATAGGCCGGCGACGCACACAGGATGTTTTGCGACGTCGCCAGCTTGCGGGCCGCATGACTGGTCGAACCGGCGCGTGAGATACGAATGGCGAGATCGTAGCCTTCATCCACGATATCGACGACGCGGTCGATCAGGCCAACGTCGAGCTCGATTCCCGGGTATTTCCGCATGAACTCAGGCCACAACGGCGCCAGATACAAAATGCCGAAGCTTACGGGGGCATTGATGCGTAGCCGTCCGCGCGGCTCGACTGACGCCGATGACACCAGACCCTCGGTCTCGGCAACGTCGTCGAGGATCGACTTGCAACGGGCGTAAAGCGTCTCGCCGCCCTCGGTAAGAGAAAGCGTGCGCGACGAGCGATTCAACAAGCGCGTGCCTAGATGTGCCTCCAGTTCATTCACATAACGGGTGACATTAGCGGGCGACGTGCCGAGCGCGTCCGCGGCGCGCGCGAAGCCGCCCCGGCTCACCACCGTCACGAAAACCTCGAAGGCGCGCAGGCGATCCATCAAACACCTCGGTTCATTCACAAAAGCTGAATGATAGAACCATATTTTAGGACCTTTCTGCTATCAGAACTGAAGCCTATATTGCTTTCCACGGGCCAACGCATAGGGCACTGGCCGATGAAGTCCATCAGGAGATTGACAATGCAACGCTTGACAGAAAAGGTCGCGATCGTCACGGGTGCCAGCGCAGGAATTGGCCGTGCGACTGCAAAGCTGTTCGCGAAGGAAGGCGCCAAGGTGGTCCTCGCGGCGCGGCGCGCGGCGGAACTTGAAACGCTCGCTGCGGAGATCGTCAGCGAAGGCGGCGAAGCCGCATATCTGGCGGGTGACGTGCAATCGGAGGACTTCGCGAAGGCGCTGGTCGCGCTCGCGGTGAGCCGCTTCGGCCGCCTGGACATTGCCTACAACAACGCCGGTACGCTCGGCGAGATGGGGCCGAGCACCGGTATTTCCGAAGCAGGCTGGAATGCCGCGCTGTCGACCAATCTGACGAGCGCCTTCCTTGGCGCGAAACATCAGATTCCGGAAATGGTGAAGCAAGGCGGCGGATCGATCATCTTCACGTCGACGTTCGTCGGTTACTCGTTCGCGTTTCCTGGCACGGCGGCCTACGCGGCGAGCAAGGCCGGCCTGATCGGCTTGACGCAGGCACTGGCTGCCGAATATGGCGCGCAAGGCGTGCGCGTGAACGCGGTGTTGCCGGGCGCCGTCGACACGGACATGTATCGCGGTATGAACGACACCCACGAATCGCAGGCGTTCGTCACGGGCCTGCATGCGCTCAAGCGCGTTGCAAAGCCGGAGGAACTTGCCCGGTCGGTGCTGTATCTCGCGTCAGACGATTCGTCATTTGTGACCGGTACGGCATCACTCGTCGACGGTGGCGCGTCCATTACCCGGACGTGATCTCTCTCCGCAGTCGGCATCTGATTCATACGAGGCGATGCCGCCAGTTTTACTCCACTCATGCAAAAAGGAAACGACTCATGAACCTGAATCTGCAAGGCAAACTCGCATTGGTAAGCGGCAGCACCGCAGGCATTGGCTTCGCTATCGCCAGCACTTTGGCGCGGGAGGGCGCGCGCGTGATCGTGAATGGCCGCTCGCAGTCATCGGTGAATGACGTGGTCGCACAACTAAAAGCCGAGACGGGCAGCGATGTATCGGGTTTTGCGGGCGATCTTGGCACAGCTGCGGCGGCCGATGAACTCGCAACGCGCTATCCGGACGTCGAAATCCTCGTCAACAACCTCGGTATCTTCGAGCCTAAACCGTTCGAGGAGATCCCCGATGCCGACTGGTCGCGTTTCTTCGACGTCAACGTGTTGAGCGGTGTACGCCTCGCTCGCCTGTTTCTGCCCGCGATGAAGCGTGCCAACTGGGGGCGCATTATTTTCATTTCGAGCGAAAGCGGCGTGCAGATTCCAGCCGAAATGATCCACTACGGGATGACGAAAGCCGCGCAGATTGCCGTGTCGCGCGGGCTCGCCGAAGCCGTTGCCGGCACTGGCATTACAGTCAATAGCGTGCTGCCGGGGCCGACGAAATCGCGTGGCGTGGGCGAGTTCGTGGAGGCTCTTGCAAGCGCCGACGGCAAATCGTTTGAAGCGTTCGAACAGGAGTTCTTCGAGAGGGTCCGCCCCACATCGCTCATCAAGCGATTCGGTTCGCCGCAGGAGGTTGCGTCGCTCGTGGCCTATATCGCCAGTCCGCTTTCATCGGCCACAACGGGAGCCGCGTTGCGAGCCGATGGGGGCGTTATAAAGAGCGCCTTTTAAAACCCCGGCCGACAGCAGCGCGGTCACATCGGGACATTGACCGAGACAACTTTGGAAACCCCGGCCCAATGCACCCGCGGGCCGCTATACCCCACGAAACGGCCATTGATGCCACGAGATCGTGAACGGCCGTTGCGGGTCGGATTCGGAAGTTGGCGGCTGGTGCTGCAGCGCACGATCGATACCCGGCGCCGAACTTCCGGGTTCGGCCATTAAGCGACGCTCGCTCGACAGCTACAAATGACTGAAACCCGACGCGTTCGTGCTTTCGACCAGCCTGGTATCGACGAAGGAGCGCATAGGCCGCGCCGCATTGAACGCTGGCCGACGAGGCTAGCCGCGTCCGGCGCCGGGCACCGCCACGCCAGCCTGGGTCGCCCATTGTTGCGGGGTCAGCGCGCGTGAGTACCCGCGCGTCCAGCTGCCGATGCCAAGCGTCGCACGCTGCTGGCACACGACCGCGACGAACTGTTGCGTTGCGAGTTCAGGCGCCGCGCGAAACGCGAGGTTCGCAACCTCGCGCACGCCGTCTTCGCTAACGAGTCCCGGATCGGTTGCGCCCACCGTGATCGTCGTCTGCTGGTACGACTGCCGCGCCATCCTGACGTTGCTTACCGTGACACCGCTGTAGCGGACGCCCTTCACGGTCGACATCGCGCGCAGTACGGATTCGCTGTACGGCACCAGAAGGTGCGAGACCCAACGGTTGAGCGCCATGCACCCGACTCCCACGACCACCGCGCCCACGCCCATAGCGGCCCAGTGCCGCTTCGCCATCGGTCGCGGCGCGAGGCCGCTGACGGCCACCGGCACCACCACGCTCGACGTGGCGAAATCCTGCAACGAGCGCCGGTCACGGCGGTTGAAGATCATGAGGTAACCCAGCGCGAAGGTCCACCGGAAGATGACGAAGCCGTTGAGTTTCCAGATGACCGGCATCGACGCGTACTGCACCGGATACGCGGCGGGTACGTCGATGAAAGCGATCCCGAACAGCACCGTCGGCACCGCGATTACCGCATAGCGCAGCCAGGCGCCGGCACGCGTGAGCGAACCACCCGTGCTGCCGTAGATGATCACCTTGATCTTCATCAGGCGCTTGCCCGGTGACTGGCCGACCGCATCGGTCAGCGCAAACATCATCATTTGGCAGACCCGCATCAGCATTTGCGTCTGCTGACTGTATTAAGTGAGCGCGCAAAGGTAGTTCGGAGGAGTTGCATGCCCTTGATCTGAGCGAATGGATTCTACCCAGGAAAGGAGTGCAGTATGAATCTAGCTACGGGGAGATTGCTCACAAAGCGAATTATTCTGTTTGGGGCACTCTTTTTTGTTCTGGTCAATCTTTCGCTGGCAGTGGATTAATTTGTTTTTCGCGTGCGGAAGATGGCGGGGTTCTCAATATTCGACCTGCTAACATCCGTCTTGATGGGAGGCGAGTCATGTCCATACTTGGTGGGACTCGAAAATGCCTTAAGGTAACCGCGGGTCACCATGTCGTCGTGGCGTATTCTTCTGACCCGTACGATCCAAACGCTAGGAATGAGGATGCTTGGCGATCCGATCCAACGTAAGCGCCCGGCAAAGGCGCCTTGAAGCGCAGGAGTTCTGACGCGAGCATCGTGTCCATTAACAACTTTTAATGGACAGGTGTACACGATGGAAGAACTCGCAGCGAATCCCGAAGTCGCCGTGCAGCCGGTGCGCCGCCGCCGGCATAGCAAAGAATTCAAGGCGGAAGTGATGCGTGCGGCGATGCAGCCGCACGTATCAATCGCAGCGGTGGCGCTGCACTATCGCCTCAATGCCAATTTGGTCCGCACGTGGATCACCCGGCAAGCCAAGTGCCAAGGCGGTGCACAAGCCAGTCATTCAACCGATGCGTCGCCTGCGGAATTTGTTCCGCTACAGCTCGCGGCGCCGCCGAGCACAGCACCGGCATCTGGCGCAATCGAGGTGGAAGTGCGCCGTGGGGCAACGACGATCACGGTGCGTTGGCCGTTGTCGGCCGCCGGCGACTGCAGCGCGTGGCTGCAAGGCTGGCTGCGGTGATTCGCATCGAGGCGATTTGGTTGGCGACCGAACCGCTGGATATGCGCGCCGGCACGGAGACGATCCTCGCGCGTGTCGTCAAGGTCTTCGGCTCGGCGCGCCCGCATCACGCGTACTTGTTCGCCAACAAGAACTCGACACGGATGAAGGTGCTCGTCTATGACAGCTTGGGTATCTGGCTGGCCGCTCGGCGCCTGAACAAGGGGCGGTTCGTCTGGACGAATGGGAATCTGATGATCGCCACCGCGCTCAACCCCGAGCAATTGCAGGCGCTGGTGATGGGGCTGCCCTGGCGCACGCTCGCCCACGATCACGCGATCACGGTCGTGTAATGTCCCTAAAGCCGTAAACCGGCTTGCTTCCGCGGCGCGGTGGGTTCTGGCAGACTGCCTGCATGAACCTACCCGCCAATCTCGACGCTATGAGCCCCGACGAGCTGCGCACGCTGGCTGCGCAGTTGATGGCTCAGGTCGGCGAGAACGAGCGGGAACTGCACTACCGTCAGACGCGTATCGACCAGCTCACGCACGAGATTGCTACGCTCAGGCGCCTGCATTTCGGCAAGCGCAGCGAGCAACTGAACGTCGAGCAGATGAGCTTGCTGAACGAGGCCATCGACGCCGACCTGGCTGCACTGGAAATCGAACTCGAGCAGTTGCAGTCGAAGACGCCCGAGGACAAGCAGCGCCCGCAGCCCAAGCGTGCACCGTTGCCGGCACACCTGCCGCGCACCGACGTCCACCATGAGCCCGACGACATCACGTGCGCCTGCGGTTGCCAGCGAGTGCGTATCGGCGAGGACATCAGCGAGAAGCTGGACTATACGCCGGGGGTGTTCACGGTCGAGCGTCACATCCGCGGTAAATGGGCCTGCAAGGCATGCGAGACGCTGATTCAGGCACCTGTGCCGCCCCATGTGATCGACAAGGGCATTCCCACCGTCGGGTTGCTCGCCCAAGTGTTGGTCGCGAAGTACGGCGATCACTTGCCGTTGTACCGTCAAGAACGCATCTTTGAACGCGCGGGTCTTGCCATCCCCCAGTCAACGCTGGGCGAGTGGGTCGGCGTATGCGGCGTGCGATTACAGCCGCTGGTCGACGCGCTTCGCGAGGTGCTTCTGCAGCACGACGTGCTGCATGCCGACGAGACGCCGGTGCAAATGCTCGTTCCCGGCAAAGGAAAGACGCAGCGCGCGTACGTGTGGGCATACGCCACCACGCAATTCTCTGACGTGCGCGCCGTCGTCTACGAGTTCGCCGATAGCCGCGCGGGCGAACATGCTCGCAAGTTCCTCGGTGACTGGCGCGGCAAGCTGGTATGTGACGATCACAGCGGCTACAAAGCCGGATTCGAGTTGGGTATCACCGAGATCGCATGTGTCGCCCATGCAAGACGCAAGTTCTTTGAGCTGCACGCCAGCAACAAGAGTGAAATCGCTGAACAGGCGCTGAAATACTTCGGCGAACTTTACGCGGTCGAGCGCGATGTTGCAGAACCCACACCCGATCACAGACGTGAAGTGCGCCAAGAGCGCGCTCGGCCGATCGCCGATGCGTTACATCAATGGATGCTCGCCCAACGCAAACTCGTCTCCGAGGGATCGGCGATCGCCAAAGCGCTCGACTACAGCCTCAGGCGCTGGGAGGCACTTACGCGTTATCTGGTCGATGGGCACGTGCCAATCGATAATAACTGGCTTCATGCCGCTAGCGGCATGAACCCAGTTATGCCGACTCCCCGATTATGCCGCGTCATGCATACGCGTGGCGGTGGGTATGGCCTTTCATGATCGCTGTGTCGGCATAAACGTATGATTTTCTCAGGCTGGCTATCGCGCTGGCCAGGAGAGATCAGATGAATGCGACACGCACAGTCAGCGAATCCGGCGGGCTGCCGGCCCATCACATCGATGCATTTCTTGATCGTCTACGGACGGCACACTATTCCGAGGTATCGCTTCGCAAGAAACGAAGAGTCCTGTGTGCGTTCTCTGGGTGGATGAAGAACAGGAACATCGACCTGATTGATCTCGATGAGTCTGTCACGGCTCGTTTTATGAATCGCATGATCGACGTTTCACGAGACCGTGTCCAGCGTGCGCGTCCCACCTTACGGCAGTTTCTTGCCTATCTGCGCGCGGAAGCCATTGTGTGTTCGCCGACGTTGGGCGGCCAGTCCGAGATTGCGCGCATTTATCGCCGATACCTGGACCATCTGAGGCAGGATCGTGGACTCGCGAAGAACTCGCTGCTCGTCTACGGCCCCTTCATTCGCGACTTTCTCGACAGCCACTCGGCCGGCGACGGAAGTATATTGCCAGATGCATTTTGCGCCGTAACGATCCGAGATCATTTTCTTGCTTACAGCAAAGGTCGATCGGCGGAGTACACGCGGCTGATGGCAGTTGCGCTTCGCTCGTTCTGCCATTTCCTCTTTCTGCGCGGCGATACGGCCCGAGACCTGTATGAGTCAGTGCCTTCGGTTCGTAGGTGGCGACAGTCAACTGTACCGACGTTCCTCACGCCTGAGCAGCAAGAAGCTCTCATTGCATCTGCAGACTGGTCGACTCCGACTGGGCGCCGTGACTACGCAATTCTGCTGTTGTTGGCGCGGCTCGGTCTACGTGCCGGAGAAATAGTTGCCATGCAGCTCGACGACATTCATTGGCGTTCGGGGGAACTCGTCGTTCATGGCAAGGGGCAGATGGTGGAGCACGTCCCCCTGCCATCGGAGGTCGGAGCAGCAATCGCTACTTATCTCCGCGATGGTCGCGGAGCAAGTGCATCGCGGCACGTATTCCTTCGCAGATTGGCACCCCGGGTTGGTCTGGCGGGACCGGCGGCGATTGGCAAGATTGTATGTCAGGCCTTCGCACGTGCAGGTTTCCGCCCCGCGTGCCGTGGTGCCGCACATCTGTTTCGTCACGGTCTGGCGACGACGATGATTCGTCACGGTGCGTCGATGGCGGAAATAGCCGAGGTCTTGCGGCATCGTTCACAGGACAGTACCGCGATCTACGCAAAGGTCGCGTTTGAGGACCTGCGCGGGGTCGCGCGTTCGTGGCCCACGGCGGGAGGTGCAATATGACTGCGATTCGCGAGTCTCTCGCCCGGTACGTGGCAGTCCGCCGTGCTCTCGGGGCGTCATTCTATGAGCCTGCCTTGGCACTCGGTCATTTCGTTGATCTGCTGGAGCGCGAAGGCGCCGAGTTCGTTACAACCGATCTGGCTCTGCGCTGGGCGACGACGCCCGTACTCGTCGAACGCGCTACCTGGGGGCGGCGCCTCTCTCAAGTGAGAGGATTCGCCAGATGGATGAACGTGATTGACAATCGAAACCAGATTCCTCCAGCAGGACTCCTGAGTGCCCGAAGACGGCGCAACGCCCCGCATATTTACACTGAGCAGGAAATTGATCTGCTTATGGCCCACGCCGCTCAATTGCGATCCCGAACCGGCATGCGAGCACTGACCTATTCGACGCTCATAGGGCTTCTTGTAGCGACAGGCCTCAGGCCAGGCGAAGCGCTTCGGTTGGACCGGTCCGACGTTGACCTCGTCAGCGGGATACTCTCCATCCGAGAATCGAAGTTTGGCAAATCCCGCTTTGTTCCTGTAGCAGAGTCTTCCCGGGTGGCACTCGAACACTATGCCCGGAAACGCGATCAACTCTGTCCTGTACGATTGAGCGAGGCATTCCTGGTTAGTGAGCGCGGCAAGCGCCTGAAGGCAGGCACTGCGCGAAGCATGTTCGTCAGAATGTCGCGCGCTGTTGGTCTGCGATCGGCGACAGAGGACGGGCGCGATGGTTACGGCCCGCGCCTCCAGGACTTCCGACATAGCTTCGCGACTGGAAGGCTGGTCGAATGGTATCGCGCCGGTCTGGACGTAAGTCGGGAATTGCCGAAACTTGCCGCCTACCTCGGGCATGTCAACATCGGCCTTACGTACTGGTACATCGAAGCGGTTCCTGAGTTGCTTGAACTCGCGGCAGCCTATCTCGACAAGGACTGTCCGGGAGAACGGCCGTGAGCGCCGCCAGCCTCCCAGCCCTCGTTCAGCGCTTCTTCACCCAGCGCCTGCTCGAGCAGCAAGGTCTGAGTTCGCATACGGTGGCAAGTTACCGTGACACGTTCCGGCTGCTGCTGGCGTTCGCCACGCAGCATATCGGGCGCGCGCCGTCAAAGCTGCGAATCGAGGACTTCGACGTGTCGTTGATCGAGGAATTCCTGCAGCACCTCGAACACGGCAGAGGCAATTCGGTGCGCACACGCAACACGCGGCTTGCCGCCGTGCATGCCTTCTTCCGGTTCGTCGCAGTCAGCGAGCCTGCGTTGTTTCTGCAGTGTCAGCGCATTCTTGCAATCCCATCCAAACGCTGCGAGCACGGCCCGGTTGAGTTTCTGACCGAGAGCGAGGCCGCCGCTCTGGTAGGGGCGCCCGACGCACGAAACTGGATCGGCAACCGCGACCGAACGCTGCTTCTTGTAGCGGTTCAAACGGGTCTGCGCAATAGCGAATTGACCGCACTCCGGCGTCAGGATGTGACGCTAGGCACAGGCGCCCACGTTCGTTGCCTCGGCAAAGGCAGAAAGATGAGATGCACTCCGCTGCGACCGGATGTAGTTGCCGTCCTGAAACAGTGGCTGCTGTATCAACCAGGCGAACCAGGCGATCCGGTCTTCCCCAGTTCGCGCGGTGGTCATCTCAGTGCCGATGCTCTTCAGCAACTCGTGTCGCGCAACGCCGAAATCGCGCGCCTCTCGTGCCCCTCGCTGAAGAAGAAATCTATAACGCCTCATACGCTTCGGCACACGGCCGCGATGAGCCTGATGCATCACGGCGTCGACCTGACCGTGATCGCGCTCTGGCTCGGTCACGAGTCCTCCGAGACTACCCAGATCTATTTGCACGCAGACATGCAACTCAAGGAACGCGCGCTCGCACACGCGACGGCGAGTGGTGTTGCACCGACACGCTACAAACCTCCAGATCCGTTGCTCGCCTTCCTGGAGGCTCTCTGATAATGCCGACAACCGGAGCGACCGGGAACAGAGATCCGCCCAACCGTTGTGTCCGTGGATTCATGACGCGGCATAATCGGGGAGTCGGCATAATTGGCTGGAAAATCAGATTCGACCGTGGGCCATCAGTCGGTCGAACTGGTTGTTCGCCGGTTCGTTGCGCGCCGGACAACGCGCCGCAGCGATCATGAGCCTCATTCGATCTGCGCAACTCAATGGCCACGATCCCTACGTCTATCTGAAAGACGTGCTCAATCGCCTGCCTCCTCACCGGGCCGACGACATCGCCGCGCTTCTACCGCATCGCTGGGCGCCTGCCGCCGTTTGATTAACGGCAAACATGCCCGGGGATGCCTTCGCCGGGTGCTTACGCCTCAACCAGTTCTTGCTTGGCCTGCGGGTCGAAGCGTCGGCGTCGCCCGCCGCGCTGAAAGCCTGCTACCAGACGTGCCTTCAGATCGCTGATGTCTTCTGCCATAGTGTCCACTTCGTAGTTCAAGTGGACACTATCGTCGCCGCTCTAGCCTCGCTGGAACAGGGCGTCGATGAACGATCGCTTACCTTCTTTCAGGTCCGCTCATGGTCTCACCTTCCGCCGAACTGCTCGGGAATCCGTATTCTCGAGATCGTGTGGACCTTCACCTGGCGAGCCCACGGTCCATCGATTGTCCGTTGATCCTGCGAAACGGCCGCGCCGTAATCGAGCGAAATGTTGGTGACAAGAACGTCCTCACCATGGAATACGAAAGCAGACGGCCAGAGAAAGCCGATGGGTGCCCCGTCGCGATCGATTCCGCCGAAGTCGCCGAGCTTGGCAATCACCCGGCCCTGCGTCGGCTCGAGCACGAGAATCTCATCGGACTGGTTGCACACGACCCAGATGTTGTCGTGCCCGTCGATTTTCAGACCGTCGGGCCCGCCGCCGACGCGGTTGACGAAGATCTCAGGCGTGCCGGGTTCGAGCATCGGGCCAGTCACCGGTATCTTGACAATCGTGTCGTTCGCCGTATTGGAGACGAACAACGCCGTCTTCTCGTTATTGAACGCCATATCATTCGCACCGATGCCCGGTGGTAGCCTCGTCGGCTTGAGCAGCGGGCTTGTGACCCACGCCGACCCTTCGCCGCCGTATGGTCCGACTTTCCAGATAATGCCCTGGTGGCCGTCGGTCACGTACACATTGCCCGCGGCGTCGAACATCAACCCGTCGAGGCCGGGGTCCTTGCCCGTGACCGTCATGAACACGGATGATGCACCCGTCCTGGGATCGACGCTCAGAACCTTCCCGGTCACGTTATCGACCACAAGCAACTTGCCCGTCTGGGGATGGAAGCCAATGTCAGTCAATATTCCGCTCGTGCCCCCGATGCCGACAGTCCGTAGGTACTTGCCCTGTGGGTCGAACACAAGGAACGTTCCCCCAAACGTGGTGACATAGATGTTGCCCTCGCGATCCACGGTGATCCCCGCGGGATGCGCTTCACCGGGGGGCACCGTGGCGAATCTCTCGACCGTCCCGCGCTCCCAGGCCTGCGTGGTGAGCGGCGTCGCCAGCAACACCAACCATATCAGCATCGGTAACATCAGCATTGACTTGGTTTTGTTCATTCTCTGTCTCCTAATATCGAGGGTCTCTGGATTCGTCGCCGGTCAATACGACTTTGGCAGACCGAGCGAAAACGTCATTGCTTGCGGTCCGCACCCACGGCGGATTCGGTTACGCCAAGGAGTACCGCGTCGAGCGCGGCTTGCGCGAAAGCGTGCTGCCGCTGCTCGCGAAGCTGGCCTCGGCGGCCAGGTACTTGGCCGCCGAGGCCGCGCCGCCGCAGGGCTTGCCGGCGTCGACTTCCACATCATCAGCGCTCGGCCGATTTCAGGCGCATCCAGCATTCCACCAGTGAATGCTGGATCGCCTGGTTCTTACCGATCGGGCGGCCGAACACGATGCATTCCCTGGCGTAGTCGGTTGCCCGCGCCAGCGCTGTCTCAGCGGCGCCGAGCGCGGCAGCGACGACGAGGATGCGCTCCGGGTTCAGACCGTGCAGCAGATACCTGAAGCCCTGGCCTTGCTCGCCGATGTAATCCTCGACCGGAATTTCCAGCCCGTCGATGAACAGCTCGTTGGAGTCCACCGCCTTGCGCGCGTTGACAAACCGCGCCAGTTGCTCAGCGCGGACATCTCGTTCTATGGTAGGTCGTCGCCCGGCGAATTCAACTCGCCATGACTACAAGCGTAGTGGCTGCCGATGGCCAGCGCCTATACGGCGTAAGCGCGAGTCACGCACCGGCCGTTCCGTACGCAGGCGACAACGTCGCTGTCCCGCCGGCTCCGCCAGCGCTGCCGCCGATCAACGACGAAGAGGCCTACCGAACCAACCTGACGCGTTGGCTTGACGGCGATGATGCTCAGAAAGGTGATGCACGCCAATTTTTTTGGCATGCCTTTGCCGGCTCGCAGGCCGCTGAGACGATTGATGAAGTCGAACGGTTCGGCAGCGCGGGACAGCGCATGTCGACTCACGACTTTCGGAAAGCGCATCAATTTCTGTGTTCGACGCTGTCCAACGGCCTTTCTGATCTCGACTTTAAAGGCGTGCTTGAACTCATTCTCTCGTGCCGGAGCGGCTGGCCTTATCCTCTTGCTGAGATCCTCGTCCGCCACGGTCGGGATGCTTCGGTGTTTAGGCAGTGGCTGATCTGCTACGCACTCGGCGAGATCGGTAGCGCTCCGCACGCGTCTGTGTGTGAATTTCTGGAAACGCGCGCTCATACTCACACCTGGCCCATCCGTCTCCAAGCCGCTCTTGCGCGCTTCAAAACGTTCGTGAAAGCCGAAGGGGTTTTTAGGCTCAATCATAAAGGGCA
Organism: Burkholderia sp. Bp8963; assembly: GCF_003854275.1. Lineage (GTDB taxonomy): Bacteria > Pseudomonadota > Gammaproteobacteria > Burkholderiales > Burkholderiaceae > Burkholderia. The sequence continues at coordinate 149,129 of NZ_QTQP01000013.1, read as the reverse complement.
GACGAAGGCCAGCTATGACACCCTCGTGGATTCACTGCTAACGCCGATGTCGGAGCTCGAGCGCCTGATTTGCCTGCTCGCCTTTGCGAGCATTCTCAGCGGTCCTGGCGTGGGATCATTTTCCTCACCCTTCCAAAGTAACTACCCGGGGCTTCAAATCCAAATTGAGGCGCTCTGCCTTCCCATTCTGAAGAACGACGACAATAAATCGAAGGCAGCTACGCTAACCTAGGACCTTCTGCGCGGACCGATGACTTTGATCGTAACCACTAGCTGTGATTGTCGACGATCTAGGCGACGCCGTTGAACGACTCAAGCTAGCCGACAGCACACGTCGCGTTGGCATTTTGAAAGCAGTCGCTACCACTTCGGCATCGGGGCGAATGGCCGCTACCGGGCGCAGCGCCGCATCGTCAGAACTCGGCCATGAGCGGTCCTTCATGATTGATTCGCGAGGGCCCGTTCATGTGCGAAGCACCGCCATTTAACGAGCGGCCGGAACCGACGACTCTTCCGCCAGAATCACATGCTACGAGGTTACGGCTGCAACCCCTTCCAGCGCGATAATCCTTGTCGTCGCGCATCTTTCACGGATCGCCTTGAGGCGGGCATACTCCGGCGACTCATACCACGCCATCAAGGAATCCATGTCAGGAAACTCGATGATGACGAGGCGGTGCGGTTGCCAATCACCTTCGAGCACTTTAGTCAGACCACCACGGCCCAGATATTTCCCGCCATAGCGCGCCTCGGTAGCCGGCACTTCTCGTTTGTATTCTTCAAACAGAGCCGGGTCCTTCACATCGACATCGGCAATCAGGTATGCAGTCATGGCGCGATCCCTTTCACGGAAGTTCGACGGCCCACGGTCACTGTTTCATTGTAGGTGACTGCGTCGTTCGCGTATTACTGCCGGTAGTGTTGCGGAGCGACGCCGATGATGCGCTTGAACATCGTCGAAAATGCCGTCGGACTGCTATAGCCGAGGTCATACGCGACGCGCGTGATCGAGCGGCCCTGCGCAAACCAGGCGATGGCCGCCAGCAGGCACGCCTGCTCGCGCCACTCAACGTAGCTCACCCCCAGCTGTTCGCGGAACAGCCGAGTGAAGCTGCGGCGACTGAGCCCGACGCGGCTTGCCGCTTCGTCGAGGCTGAGCGATGCGGACGGAGCCGCGAGCACTTCCCGGCAAAACGCCGCCAGGCGAGGCTCTTTCGGCAGCGGGGCATTGAGCGCCAATGGCTGCATCGCGGCGATCTCGTCCACGAGCAGATCCATGATCCGTCCCGAGCGCGTCATGGGCTCATACAGCGCAGGTTGTCGTACAGCTTCCGAGATGAGGTCCCTGAGCAAGTGGGACGTGCTCAGCACACAGCAGTGACGCGGCAACAGGCTGGCCTGTTGCGCGTCCGAGTGGACAAAGGCGTTGAGCATCCGCACCTGCCCACTCATCTGCATTTCGTGCGGAAATTCGGCGGGGAGCCAGACCGCACACTGCGGAGGAACGATCCAGTTTCCCGCCGTCGTCGACACCGTCATCACGCCTTCGGCGGCGTACGCGAACTGGCCGCGCGCATGCGTGTGGTTGGGATGCGTGAAACCCGAAGGATAGTTGCGTTCTGTCGCTATGACGTCCCTGGGGACTTCCTCATAGCTCACCGGTATGGCGACTCGCATGGCCCGAATTATTGTGTGATTGACCTGATCGTGAGAGTGAAACAACGAACGGAAATCTACCATGCCTGTTGCACGCGGTACTCGTATTCCGCTCACTTTCCATCGATCGCTTTTCCGAAGAGGCAACAATGACGCTGCGCAACGAGCAAATGCTGGCCCGATACAGTCAATGGGCCAATAAGGTGATTTATGACGTGGTGGCAGGCTTGCCCGAATCGGAGATTGCGGCGCCCCGTGAAACCGTCTTCGGGAGTGTCCTGCGCACATTGGGGCACAACTACGCCGTCGGCGCGATCTTTCAGGCGCATCTGGCGCGACGTGCGCACGGGTTCACCGTGCGCAACGTTCCCGATACGACGACGTTCGGCGAACTGCGCACGATGCAACGCGAACTCGATACCTGGTATGTGACGTGGATCGACGGAATGCAAGACAGCGATCTGGATGAGTCAATCCGCTTTCAGTTCGTGGATGGCGGCGACGGCGTGATGACGCGAAGGGAAATGTTCTTCCATGTCGTCAATCACTATACGTTCCACCGCGGGTTCGCCGTCGATACGCTGCGCAGGATGTCTACGGTCGTCCCGGCGACGGACATCACGGTCTATCTCTGCGATTACGTCCGGAAGTAGGTCATGCCTGTCGCATGCCACTCATTCGTATCAATCCCACACGCGTTGGGTGGAAGCATGCAGAAAAGTCCGCATACGCTATCGTCAGACAATTGTATGATTTAAAACTTTTCGTCGTCCCACCGTTTTCATATCGCGGAGAATGCTGTGCGAGATTCCAGGCTGAAAGTTGCGGTATTTTTTGGTGGCAACAGCGCGGAGCGTGAAGTCTCCATTGCGAGCGCAGGCCAGGTAATCAACGCACTGCGAAGCCTGGGCCACGACGCGGTTGCGGTGGATTCTTCGCGAGGTCTGCTGGCATCGGAAGAAGAAGCACGCCTTCTGGCATCGCGCGTGGACGAAACGCCTCCATCGTCGCAGGCGTTGACGCCGACGAACATGCATTGATCGACCTCGCGAGCAGGTGGGTCGCCCCTCCCGACGTCGGCGCCCATCCCACCGGAGCAGCGGTCGACCTTACGTTGCAACATGTCGACGGCAGTCTTGTCGACATGGGTGGCGTGATGAATGCTACGGATGACGAATCGTCAGGAACCTGTTACACCCAAAACGCTTTTATCTCGCGCGAAGCCGCGCGACATCGTCAGATCGTTTTTGATGCGATGACTGCAGCCGGTTTCGTGAACTATCCGTCCGAATGGTGGCACTGGTCGTATGGGGATCGGTACTGGGCCGTGTGCGAGAAACAGCCTCACGCGCTTTTCGGGCCCGTCGAGGAAGAGGCGCTGATCGAGATGGCCCGGTCGCCGGTCTCGGCCATTTCGCGTATCGGATACGGCACGGGTACATCCGGCTAGAACGCTTGCCGAACCGCTCGTGCCGCGACGCTGCCGCGATCGCGTCCGCTTTCAACCGCGACGGTTTCCGGATGAACCGGTCAGGCCTTCGTGCTGCCCGCGACTCAAAAGTCCTTGCGCATCTTGCGAAGCAGGTCACCGCCCGATTCGTGCGTGTTTACCGCATTGATGATGTCGGTAAGAAACCAGGGCAGGGTCAGTTGCGTGTCGGAATCGGCAACGCACACGCGGATCAACGGCGGTTTTGACGGGGAGCGAGAGATTCGCGTCGCCTCGGGGGAGGTTGGCGGGACACAATTTCTTGCATTCGCCGGAACGGCGGGCACGTTGCCCTGACTTGCGCCGTAGGCTGTCGGCAAGCTGACGACGGCAAGCACAAGCAGGGCAGCGGTAGAGCCAACGTGCTTCATTCGAGTCTCCGACGATGTTGGTTTGACTCGGCCGCCGGATACGAGTTCGGTGATGCGACGTGAGCGCCGTTGTGCTTGCCGCGCGGAACCCGATGCTCGAACGTTTCGTGCACGCCCCTGGTCGGCGAGCCGCTACAACGCGACATCTCGTCGGCGGAGTCATGACGCCGACTGGCGCGTGGCTGGATCAGGCCGGCCGCAGTGCGTCGGCAACCAGTTCGATCACGGCTGCGCGTTCCCTCGCCGGCGCGAACAGTGGCGCGCGGCGCGCGCACTGCTGCCGCAACTGCGCGAGAAAACCGGCGTCGCGGCTCGCGCGCTCGAGCAGCAGCGCGAGCTGCGCGGCGTCACCCGCCGGGAAATAGCCGCCGTAATCGCGGCCCAGCATGCCGACGTTGCCGGGGATGTGGCTGGCCAGCACCGGCACGCCGCTCGTGACGGCCTCGATGATCACGTTGGCGCCACCTTCCATCACGCTGGAAATGACCATCGCCCGGGCCTGCGCGATGCGCCGCCGCGTGTCGGCGTGCGGCAGGTTCTGCAGCCAGACGTAGCGCTGCCCCGCCGGCCAGGCCTGCGCCTGCAGTGACCGGGCGGCTTGCAGATATGCGTCGTCGAGGGCGCTGCCGATATGGGTCAGGCGCACGCGTGAATCGTCGGGGAGCAGCGACAGCGCCCGCATCGGCGTCAGCGGATCCTTCTCCGCGCGCATGTGGCCGACCAGCACGACATCGAACGCGTCCTCCGGTGCCGCTGCCTCGTGGTACGCCGGGGCCGACTGATAGATCACCCGGCACTTGGCGCGATGCGCGGCAGGCAGTTCGTCAGGCCCTTCGTCCTGCAGCACGACGAGGCTGGTCGCGAGATCGAGGGACCGTCGGGCGGACGCATCGTTGCGGATGTCGCGGTACAGATCGGTGCCGGTCAGCACGACGATCAACGGGCGTCCCGGGCACGCAGCGGCGAAGCGGGCGATGGATTCGGCGGAGCGCCGCGCGTGCAGCGCGATCAGGCACGCCGGCGGCGCACCGTCCTGGCTTTCCGGCGTCCATTCGGCGGCCACCGTGACGGTGTAATCCTTCTGCAGAAAGCCAGACCAGCGATGGGCGGTCTGCCAGTTGCCGTTGTTGGCTTTGCGCAGTGCCGGGCTGATAATCGCGACGTTGGCCTTGGGAGGACGCATGACGATCGGGTCTGAAGGGGTTGCAGCCAGAAGCATAAGCAAGTTTGGGCTCCGTGCGGCGTTTTCCGCATCGCACAAGCGTACCTGGGCCATCATCGAGGATCTGGCGCCGTCTGGGTGGCAGGTCCGCTACGATCCGGGGATCAATCCGCCGTTGTGGGAGTACGCGCATGTCGCATGGTTCACCGAGCACTGGGTGCTGCGGGAACCGCGTCCCGACGCGAGCGGCCGCCTGGTCGCCACGCTGCCTTCGATCCTGGCGGATGCCGATTCGCTGTTCGACTCGATGCGCGTCGCGCATCAGTCGCGCTGGCATCTGCCGATGCCGCCGCTCGACGCGGTGCACGCGTACGTCGGTGTCGTGCTCGAGCGCGTGCTCGCCCGGCTCGACGACGCTGACGATACCGACGACGCGCTGTATTTCTTCCGGCTCGCGCTGTTCCACGAAGACATGCACGCGGAGGCGCTGATCTACATGCGCCAGACGCTCGACCTCGCACTGCATGCGCCGGTCGCGATGCCTGCGGTCCGGGCGGACGCCGGATCGGCCGGGGCGGGGGGCGACACCTTCCTGATGGGTTCGCCGGCCGGCAGCGGTTTCGTGTTCGACAACGAGAAGTGGGCGCATCCGGTCCGGCTCGCACCGTTCCGGATCGACACCGCGTGCGTCAGCCATGCCGCGTTCGCCGAATTCGTCGCGGACGGCGGCTACCGCGACCGGCGCTGGTGGTCCGATGCCGGCCTCGCGTGGCTGCAGCAGAGCGGGCTCGCTCATCCGGCGCGCTGGCGCATCGCCAGCGGCACGCCGTGGCAATGGGAATGGCGCTGGTTCGGCGAGTGGGTGCCGTTGCCGCTCGACCGGTCGGTGTGTCACGTGAACGCGTACGAAGCGCACGCCTATTGCCGCTGGGCCGGCAAGCGTTTGCCGACGGAGGCGGAATGGGAATACGCAGCCACGCATGACCTGATCGACTGGGGCGGATCGGTATGGGAGTGGACGGCCGATCCGTTCGAGCCCTTCGCGGGATTCTCGGCCGACCCGTATCAGGAGTATTCCGCACCGTGGTTCCATACCCATCGTTCGGTGCGGGGCGGATCGTTCGTCACGCGCGACCGCATGCAGCATCCGCGCTACCGGAATTTCTACCTGCCGCACCGCAACGACCTGTTCGTCGGATTCCGCTGCTGTGAATGATCACCGTGCATGATGCCCGTTGCGCACTGCGACCAGCACGGCCACCGGCAGGCTCGCGACGCATGTGTCGAGTCGCAAGCGGCCGTCCGGCGCGTCGATTTCCTGCCGGTTGTTCAGCCAGTCGGACCACGGTCCGGCGGCATCCGGCGGCAGCATGACGACCGTGTCGCGCCACTGTTCCGGCGCCACGCGCGGCAGTGCCGCCGCGCCGTCGAGTAGCGCGTAGGCAAGCCGCGTCGCGACGATGACGACGGTGGCCGTCGCACCGCAGCGCGCGAACGCGATCGCGTGGCGTGCGCGTTCGCCGCGCACGCGCAGCGGCAGATAGCCGCCATCGGCGAACGTTGCGGGCCAACGCGCGCGCAGCGCGAGCATCCGCTCGACGAGCGCGCGCTTCACGCGTGCATCGGGCCAGGTGCGCAGATACGAAGCGACCGGCCCGTCGACACGTTCCGCTTCGAGCAACGCAAACGGTACGTCGCGGCGGTTGTCCGGATCGACGAGCGAATGGTCCCATGCGTCGGTACCTTGATAGAGATCGGGCACTCCGGGCGACGCGATGCGCAGCGCAGTTTGCGACAGGCTGTTCACGACGCCGGCGGGCGCGATCCGCGCGATGAACGCGTGTAGCCGGTGTGCGAAATCGTCGCGGCCGCGCGGCGCGAGCAGCGCACGCAGAAATGCCGCGCAGCCGCGTTCGTAGTCCGCATCGGGCGCGAGCCAGTCGGTGTGCTGTTTCGCCTCGCGCAGCGCCTTCGTCTGCCAGCGCTCGACACGGTCGGCGAGGGCCGCGAGGCCCGGTGCGTCGTCGGGGGCGAGCGTGGGCGGCCAGCAGCCGACGAGCGTCTGGTACAGCATCGCTTCCGCGCCCGGGCCGGGCACCCACGGCAAGCCGCCGTGTGCCGGTTGCCGGTGCGGTGCGTTGAGCACCGACCATTCGAGCGAAGCCGCGCGCCATGCGTCGGGCGCTTCGCTCAGCACGGCGAGTCGTGCGCGTGCGTCCTCACCGCGCTTGTGGTCGTGCGTCGCAGTCGCAACGAGCGTGTGCGGCACCGTGCGCGCTCGGCGGCGGTTGCGCGCATGGAACGCACCGCGCGACAGGCTGAACTCGCCCGCATCGGCGCCGACTTCGTTGCGCGACAGCAGTCTGCCGTAACGATAGTTCGCCGTATCTTCGACGCCTTTGGCGGCGAGCGGCGCGGTGAGCTGCGCGAACGCGATGCGCACCGCACGCGGCGCGGCGTTGTCGCTCCGCGTGCCGACACTCGGCAGGCCGAGCCATTCCGCAACATGATCGAGCGCGGCACGGTCCGCGGCGGCGACTGCTTCGCTCGCACCGTCGTACGCGCAGGCGAGCAGCCGTCGATCGACGGGATCGAGGTCGCCATCGGCCGGATAGAGCCGATAGACGGGCACACGGATCGCCAGTTCGGCGAGCACGCGCTGGATCGCGTTGCGGCTGAAGTCGCGCGTATGGGCCGACGCGCGCGCGACCTGGTGCAGCGCCGCCGCGACGCGCGCATGCTCGGTGGCCAGCGCGTGCGCCAGCACCTGTCGCTTGCCGGCGAGCGCTTCGTCCGCGAACGTCGCCCGTGAGCCGGAAACCGCCGCCCAGTGCGCGGCGAGCGGCGCGGCGCCGGCCGGATCGTGCAGCAGCGCGGCGACGTCGTTCATGAAATCGTAGCCGGTCGTGCCATCGGCGGCCCAGTTCGCGCGCAGTGGCTCGCCTGGCGCGAGGATCTTCTCGACCACCAGATACGGCGCGGCGGTGCGCAGCTCGGCCAGCCGCGCGCGCAGCTGCCGGCAATAGCCGCGCGGATCGGCGAGCCCGTCGACGTGGTCGACGCGCACGCCGTCGACGAGTCCTGCCTCGTATAACCGGAACAGCAGCGCATGCACCGCGTCGAACACCGCTTCGTCGTCGACGCGGACCGCCGCGAGCGTCGCGATGTCGAAGAAGCGTCGCCAGTTGAGCTCGTCGGCGGCCGTGCGCCACCACGCGAGCCGATAGTGCTGGCGTTCGAGCAACCGGTGCAGCCACGCGCGCGAGCGCGCGAGCCCCGGATCGAAGCCGTGCAGCGCGGCATCGAGCGCGCCGGAACCCTGCGCGGCGACGAACTCGCGCAGTGCCGCGTGCGCGGACGCGACGCGCTTGGTTCCGGGCTCGAGCCGGGCCGTGCCGTCGAAGCGCGCGGCGAGCGCGTTCAGGTCCGCGCGGTTCGCGATACGCAGGATCTCCGCGTACGTGGCGACGGCAACCGGCAACCGGCGTCCCCCGCATGCGATCTGAAAGCCCCCCGACTGCGCGTCGGCGCACAGCCTGATGTCGCCCGCCGCGAGCGCGTCGCCGTATGGCGCGCCAAGGCAGGGCAGCAGCACCTTGCCGTCGAGCGCCGCATCGCCCGGATGCCAGTCGATGTCGAAATGGCGTGCGAACGGACTGGCGGAGCCCCATTCGAGTACGTCGTTCCACCAGCGGTTCGACGATCCGCCGACACCCATGTGGTTCGGCACGATGTCGACGATCACGCCCATGCCGCGCGCGTGCAGCGCATCGACGAGCGTGACGAAACCGCGCTCGCCGCCGAGTTCGGCGCTGATTTCCGTGTAGTCGACCGTGTCGTAGCCGTGCCGCGAGCCGGGCTCGGCGGTCGTGATCGGCGACAGGTACAGGTGGCTCGCGCCAAGCCGGGCGAAGTAGTCGACGTGCGCGGCCGCATCGTCGAACGTGAACCCGGCGTGAAGCTGCAGCCGCAGCGTGGCGCGCGGTGTCATTGCGTGCGCTCCCGTGTGCATCTTGCCTGTGCGACGGTCGCGATGCGCGCGCATACGTCGGTGTCGAACAGCGCATCGACCGGCCGCGCCAGGCGCCGCCGCCAGTTCGGATGACCGCACGGCGGGCCCGGCAGGTTCGGCTGCGCATCGAGCGCGAGCAAGTCCTCGAGCGGCAGCATCGCGAGCGGCGACGGCCCTTGCGCAACGTACGCGAGTATCGCGTCGACGGGCGGGGCGTCCGGCGGCGCAAGGTCGCGGCCGGCCGGCGCGCATCCCGCGCGCTGCAGCGCATGCCATAGCGCGGCGCGTTCGGTGTCGCGGGCGGCGACGGCGCGTGCGTCGGCTTCGGGCGGTCGGCCTGCTCGGACGTCGCGGCCGGCATCGGACGCGAAGTCGGCTTCGGCTTTGGCTTTGGCTTCGGCTTCCGCTTCCGCTTCGGCGCCGCCGTCGCGTCCGGTGCCGCCTCCGTCACGGTCTTCGCACCCGCGCGCCACTGCGCGCCGCCAGCCGAGGTCGCTGCCGCGCCACCAGCCGGCAACGGTCGGCAGGTCGTGTGTCGACGTCATCGCGACGGCGTCGCAATCCCATGCGCGGGGCGGCAGGAACGCGCCGTCGGCATCGCGTTCGAACCACAGCACGCGCATGCCGGCGATGCCGTGCGCCGCGAGCCGCGCGCGGAACCCGGCCGGCACCGTGCCGAGATCCTCGCCGATCGCGATTGCGTGATGGCGGGCCGACTCGAGCGCGACGAGCCGCAACAGGTCGTCGCACGGATAGCGCAGATACGCACCGTCGCGCGGGCGTGCGCCGTCGGGCACGATCCACATCCTTGCGAAGCCGAGCACGTGGTCGATGCGGATGCCGCCCGCATGCGCGAACGTCGCGCGCAGCAGGTCGACAAACGACGCGAAGCCTTCCGCGCGCAACGCGGCGGGCGTCCACGTCGTCACGCCCCACGCCTGCCCGTCGGCGTTGAACAGGTCGGGCGGCGCGCCGAGCGACGCGCCGTGCAGCAATGTCGCGCGATGCGCCCACACGTCGCTGCCGGCATGGTCGGAGCCGACCGCCAGGTCGGCAATCAGGCCGATCGCCATGCCGGCCGCGCGGGCCGCGCGTTGCGCGTCGGCGAGGGCGTTCGTCGCGCACCATTGCAGGAATGCGTGGAACGCGACGGTGTCCTCGTGCTCGCGCGCGAACGCATCGACCTCGGCGGAGGCCGGCATCTGCCACCGCGCGGGCCAGTGCCGCCAGTCGGCGCCGAAGCCGTGACCGATGCAGTACGCGTGCAATGCATCGAAGCGCGCATGTGCGTCGAGTGCCGCACCGCCCTCCGCGCGAAAACGCTGAAATGCTTCGTGGCCGGCGCCGCCGTGCGCGCGCCACGCATCGAACCGCACACGCAGCGCGTGCAGCTTGCGCGGCAGCACGCGCGGCCAGTCGATCAGCGGCGCGTCCGCCAGCGAATCGCCGTCAGCCGGCACCCGCTCGGCGCCCGGCACCGCATCGCAAGCGAGATAGGCGACGTTGTGCCAGCGGCGCGACGACGGCGAGTACGGGCTGTCGCGCTCGGGCTGGGCCGGGAACAGCGCATGGGTCGGGCTGATCGCAAGCGCTTGCGCGCCGTGCCGGGCCGCATGCGCCGCGAGCTGCGCGAGCGCGGTGAAGTCGCCGCATCCGTCGTCATGCGCGCGCCGCAAGCCATACAGCTGAGCCGCGATGCCCCAGCAGCCGTCGGCGTCCCGTTCGCGTGCGGCATCGGCGAAGGTCCGGCCCGGCGGCGGCGCAATGGCGAGCGTGATCTGCCGCTCGCCGATTTCCAGTGTGTGGTAGCCGGCGGCGAGCGGCGGCAGCGCGCCGCGATCGCCGGCACCGGCCACGTGCCCGTTGACGGTTGCGCCCGTTTCGAGCGCGATCCGGAAGCGCTCGCCGGGCCGCATGACCGTCAGCGGCAGCACGAGCGGCACGCCGGCGTCGCCCGTGACGAAGTGCGGCGGCGTCGCGGCCGCAGCGGCCAGCGCGTTCGCGCTGTCCACACGCTCGGCGGCGGTGCCGCACGGCCAGCCCAATGTGGCGACGAGCGCGTACAGCACGCCGTCGTCGACGCGACGCGCCACACCTGCCGCATCGGTCCACTCGATCTCGAATCCGGCCGCCCGGGCGAGCGTCGCGATCGGTATGTCGGTCGTCATTGTTGGTCGCTCCTTTCGCTGCGTTCACCGCTTTCGCGCCGATCGCGCGGCGCGCCGCGTCCCGCCGAGCCGTCGTGCCACGCGATGCACGCATGGCCGCACAGTTGCCGGTCGGCCAGCCGGTCGCGCGCGCGCGGCGGCGTCTCGAACACGATCCTGCCGGCCGGCAGCGCGGGCAGCCGCGCGGCGTGCGCGCCGAGATTCAGCGCGATCGTCAACGTGCTGCCGTCACCGAGCCGCCAGCACGCGACGAGCGCCCGCGCGTCGCTGCCGTCCGTTTCCGCCAGCACGGTAGCGTCGAGCGCGCGGGCGTCGCGCAGATGCGGGGTCACGAATGCCGAGCGGACCGCCAGCGCGCTGCGGTAGAAGCGGCGCCACGAGGCGGCGTCGGGCGGTTCCGCGGCCGGCGTGTCGAGCGTCGAGCGCGCGAATGTCGCCGCGTCGTTCGGATCGGGAATCGCGGTGCGGTGCGCGGGATCCGCGAACGCTGCAAACGCCGCGAATTCGCGGCGCCGGCCGTCGCGCACCGCATCGGCAAGCGGGCCCGCATAGTCGGTGAAGAACTGGAACGGCTGCGTGCTGCCGCATTCCTCGCCCATGAACAGCAGCGGAATCTGCGGCGCAAGCAGCATCAGCGCGGTCACCGCGCGCACCGCGTCGTCGTTCGCGAGCGTGCGCAGCCGCTCGCCGAACGCGCGATTGCCGACCTGATCGTGGTTCTGCAGGAATGTGACGAATGCGGTGGGCGGCAGATGTGCGCTCGGTTCTCCGCGCGGCGCGTTCGCGTGCAGCGGCGACGGCTCGCCCTGGTACGCGAACCCTTCGCCGAGCGTGCGCGCGAGCCGTCGCACCGGCGCGTCCGCATACGCGCGGTAATAGCCGTCGCGCTCGCCGGTGAGCAGCACGTGCGCGCTGTTGTGGAAGTCGTCGTTCCATTGTGCGTCGAAACCGCCCGCATCGAGCAGGCTCGCGGTGTTGCGCTCGTTCTCGAGCACGAGGTGCACGTGACGCGCGCTGCCCGCATGCGCGCGCACCGTGCGCGCGAGCATGCGCAGCCACGCGTCGTTGTCGATCGCGTGCGCGGCATCGATGCGCAGGCCGTCGAAGCGGTATTCGTCGAGCCAGTACAGCGCATTCTCGATGAAGAACCGGCTCACCTGCGGACACGAGAAATCGATCGCGGGGCCCCACGCCGTCTGGCGGTCGCGGCGAAAGAAAGCCGGCGCATAACGCGGCAGCCAGTTGCCGTCGGGGCCGAAGTGGTTGTAGACCACGTCGAGCAGCACCTGCAGCCCTAACCCGTGCGCGGCGTCAACGAGCGCCTTCAGCTCCTCGGGGCGGCCGTACGACGCGTCGGGCGCGAACGGCAGCACGCCGTCGTAGCCCCAGTTCCGCGTGCCCGGAAATGCGTTGACGGGCATCAGCTCAAGCGCCGTCACGCCGAGCGCCGCGAGCGCGGCGAGGCGCCGTTCGACGCGCGGATAACCGCCGCACGCGCCGACATGCAGTTCGTACAGCACCGTCTCGTGCCAAGGACGGCCGCGCCACGTGTCGTAGCGCCAGCGGTACGCGGCAGGATCGATCACCTGGCTCGGGCCATGCACGTCGTAGGGCTGGAAGCGCGACGCGGGATCGGGCACCGCGAGCCCGCCGTCGAGCCGGTAGCGATACAGCGTGCCTGCGCCGCACGGCGCGACGGTCTCGAACCAGCCGTCGCCGACGGCCGTCATCGCGATCGCGGTTGCACCGTGCAGCTCGACCGCGGCCGTGCGGCTCGCGGGCGCCCACAGACGAAAGCGCGTGTGGCCCGCATCGACGGCGGTCGCGCCGAACGACAGCGGGTACGCATGCGTGGCGGACGAAGAAGCGGACGACGGAGCGGACGAAGAAGCAGACGAAGGAGCGGACGAAGAAAGCTTCATGACTCAAACCTCACGAATGGGGCCCGTGCGGCACGTTTGCCACCGCGATCACCACGCCGTGTGCGGCTACGTGGAGGTCATCGAGCGGCCACGCATGGGGCACGGTGTCCGGCGCGGCGGTGTCGAGCAGCACGCGGTAGGCGAGCGCGGGCGGCGGCGGCGTGAACACGAGCGCGTCGGACGACGCATTGAGCATCAGCAGCAGCGCCTCGGTGCGGCCGCTGTGCGCGATGCCGACGCGCCGCATCATCAGCGCGCGGCGCTCGCGGTCCTGCCACGCGGGCACGGTCAATGCGTCGCCGCGTTCGTCGAACCAGTCGATCTCGCTCAGGCCTGGCGCGCCTTCGCGCTCGCCGGATAAAAAGTGGGGCTCGGACAGCACCGGATGCAGGCGCCGCAGCGCGGCGAGCCGCGCGATGAAGCGCGTCATCCGCACGCCATCGTCGCTCTGTGCGGCTTGCCAGTCGAGCCAGGACAGTTCGTTATCCTGGCAATACGCGTTGTTGTTGCCGCGCTGGCTGCGCCAGAATTCGTCGCCACCGAGCAGCATGGGCGTGCCGAGCGCCGCGAACAGCGTCGCAAGCATCGAGCGCGCGACGCGCGCGCGCACGTCGCGGATCCGCGGGTCGTTGGTCGGGCCCTCGACGCCCCAGTTCGAACTGCAGTTGTCGTCCTGGCCGTCGCGATTGTCTTCGCCGTTCGCATCGTTGTGCTTCGATGCGAACGCGACGAGATCGGCGAGCGTGAAGCCGTCGTGCGCGGTGACGAAATTGACCGACGCCCAGGTCCTGCGCCGCTGGTGGTTGAACAGGTCGGCGGACCCCGCGAGGCGGGCGGCGAGGTCCGGACGCTGGCCGGGGTCGCCGCGCCAGAAGCGGCGCACCGTGTCGCGAAAGCGGTCGTTCCACTCCACGAAGCCGGGCGGATGGCGCCCGAGCTGATAGCCGCCGTGACCGACGTCCCATGGCTCGACGATCAGCTTGCGCTGTGCGAGCACGGGATCCTGCCGCAGCGCATCGAAGAAGCCCGCACCGGGATCGAAGCCGCCGTGCTCGCGGCCGAGCGTCGCGCTGAGGTCGAACCGGAAGCCGTCGACGTTGAACGCGGTTGCCCAGTAGCGCAGCGAATCCATCACCATCTGCAGCACGCGCGGATGCGCGAGATTCAGCGTATTGCCGCAGCCTGTCTCGTCGACGTGAAAGCGATGGTCGCCCGGCACGAGCCGGTAATAGCTCGCGTTGTCGAGGCCGCGCCACGACAGCGTCGGGCCGAGCTGGTTGCCCTCGCACGTGTGGTTGTAGACGACGTCGAGCACGACTTCGATGCCGGCCGCGTGGAACTGGCGGACCGCGATGCGCATCTCTTCGAGCCGCCGGGTCGCGAGGTACGCGGGTTCCGGCGCGAAAAACGCGAGGGTGTCATAGCCCCAGTAGTTGCGCAGGCCGCGGTTCACGAGCGCACGGCTGTGCAGGAACGCGTGCACGGGCAGCAGTTCGACGGTCGTCACGCCGAGTGCGCGCAGGTGTGCGATGAAATCCGGCGACGCGAGCACGGAGAAGGTCCCGCGTTCGGGCGGGCGCAACCCGGCGCGGCGCATCGACGCGCCGCGCACGTGGGTCTCGTAGATCAGCATGTCGCGCCACGGTACGCTTGGGCGCCGGTCGTTGCTCCAGTCGAACGTTTCGTCCACCACCACGCATTTCGGCATCGCGGGCGCGGAGTCGCGCCGGTCCATCGACAGGTCCGCCCGGTTCGAATGAAGCCGGTAGCCGAACAACGCGTCGGACCAGCGGAACTGGCCGACCAGCTTGCGCGCGTACGGATCGAGCAGCAGCTTGGTCGGATTGAAGCGGTGGCCGTACTGCGGCTGATACGGGCCGTCGGCGCGGAACCCGTACACGGTGCCCGGGTGCGCGCCGGGCAGGTAGCCGTGCCACACCTCGTCGGTGCACTCGGGCAGGTCGTAACGCGCGAGTTCCTTGCGTCCGGTCGGGTCGAACAGGCAGAGCTGGATGCGCTGCGCATGCGCGGAAAATACCGCGAAGTTGACCCCGAGGCCGTCCCAGCGCGCGCCCAGCGGATAGCCGCGGCCGGGTTCGAGGCGGTCGGGCAGGGCGGGTGGCATGGTCGCGAATCTCCTGTCGGGGTACCGCTCATTCGGGGCGCAGCCACAGCGTCGCGAGCGGCGGCAAGCACAGCGCCGCCGACCACGGCTCGCCGTGCGCGGGCACGTCTTCCGCCCAGACCGCGCCGTCGTTGCCGGTATTCGTGCCGCCGTACACGTCGGCGTCGGTGTTCATGTATTCGTTCCAGCGGCCGGGCGCCGGCAGTCCGAGCCGATAGTCGCTGCGCACGACCGGCGAGAAGTTGCTGACGGCGACGACCGTGCGCCCCGCGCCGTCGCGCCGCGCGAACGCGAACACGTTGTTGAAGTGGTCGTCGCCGATCAGCCATGCGAAGCCGGCCGCGTCGCAGTCGAGCGCATGGAGCGCGGGCTCCGTCGCATACGCGTGGTTCAGGTCGCGCACGAGCCGCTGCACGCCGCGATGCGCGGCCGAATCGAGCAGGTCCCAGTGCGGGGTCGCGTCGTGCGCGAATTCGGCCCATTGCGCGAACTCGCCGCCCATGAACAGCAGCTTCTTGCCCGGATGCGCCCACATGAAGCCGAAATACGCGCGCAGCGTCGCGAGCCGCTGCCACGCGTCGCCCGGCATCTTCGCGACGAGCGAGCCCTTGCCGTGCACGACCTCGTCGTGCGACAGCGGCAGCACGAAGCGTTCGGAAAACGCATAAAGCAGCCCGAACGTCATCCGGTCGTGGTGATAGCGGCGATTGACCGGATCCTCGCGCAGGTACGCGAGCGTGTCGTGCATCCAGCCCATGTTCCACTTGAAGTCGAAGCCGAGCCCGCCGCCAGCGGTCGGCGCAGTCACGCCGGGCCATGCGGTCGATTCCTCGGCGATCGTCACGACGCCGGGCGGCGCGGCGGCGCCGTGCAGCGTGTCGTTCAGCGTGCGCAGGAACGCGACCGATTCGAGGTTCTCGCGGCCGCCGTGCACGTTCGGCACCCATTCGCCCGGTGCGCGCGAGTAGTCGCGATACAGCATCGACGCGACTGCGTCGACGCGGATCCCGTCGACGTGATAACGGCGTGCCCACGCGAGCGCGGACGCGACGAGGAACCCGCCGACCTCGTGCCGGCCGACGTTGAACACGTGCGTGTGCCAGTCGGGATGCCAGCCCTCGCGCGGGTCGGCGTGCTCGTACAGCGCGCTGCCGTCGAAGCGCGCGAGGCCATGCGGGTCGTCGGGGAAATGCGCGGGCACCCAGTCGACGATCACGCCGATGCCTTCCGCATGCGCACGGTCGACGAGGCGGGCAAAGCCGTCCGGCGGCCCGAAGCGGGCGGAAGGCGCGAACGGCGACAGCGGCTGGTAGCCCCACGAGCCGCCAAACGGGTATTCGGCGATCGGCGTGAATTCGACATGCGTGAAACCCATCCCGCGCACGTACGGAATCAGCCGGCCCGCGAGTTCGTCCCAGGTCGCGCTGCGGCCGTGCTCGTCCGACTGACGATGCCAGGATTCCGGATGCACTTCGTAGATCGACCACGGCACGCGGAACCGGTCGGCGTGCGTCCGCGCTTCCAGCCACGCACCGTCGTGCCAGTCGAAATCGTCGAGCGCCGCGCAATCGGTCACGACGGACGCCGTGCGCGGCGGCGCTTCGGTCGCACGCGCGCACGGGTCGGCCTTCTGCGCCTGCACGTGCCCGTCGGCGCCACGCAGTTCGAACTTGTAGCGCTCGCCGGCGCCGATTCCCGGCACGAACAGCTCCCATACGCCCCACGGGTGCCGCAGCCGCATCGGATGGCGGCGGCTGTCCCACCCGTTGAAGTCGCCGACGACCGATACCCTGAGCGCATTCGGCGCCCACACCGCGAAGCGCACGCCGCTCGTGTCGCCGACCCGTGCCGGCACCGCACCGAGGCAATCGAGCACCGCGTCGGGGGCGCCTGCCGCGCAGCGCGCGAGCGCCGCGTCATCAAGCAGCGTGCCGAACGCGTACGCGTCCGCGACGACCTGCCGCGTATCGGGCCAGTCGATCGACAGCCGGTAGGGCGCGTCGCGCGCGAGTTCGCCGGCGAAGCAGCCGGCCGGATCGACCCGCGCCAGCGTGCCGAGCGCGTCGCCGTCGGGAGACACGGCGCTCACGCCGATGGCGCCCGGCAGCAGCGCGCGCACGACGACGCGATGCCCGACCCGATGCGGGCCGAGGCATCCGAACGGATCGGGATGGCGCCCGTGCAGCAGCGCGTCGATGTCGGTGCGGTCGAACAGGTCATGTTTCATTGCGCGCCTCCGGTGCCGCCGCCCAGCAGCCGCTCGACGAGCGCCGCGAGACCGCCCGCCGGCACGCTGAGCCAGTCGGGCCGGTTCGCGGCTTCGTAGCACACCTCGTACGACGCCTTGTCGATCAGGAACAGTGCGAGCAGGCGATCCTCGTAGCGCGGATCGATGAAGCGCACCGGCGCCTGTTCGGTTGCCGCGCGGTAGCAGTCGACGAACCGGTCGGCGGCCGCCTGCCCGAACCGGTCGAACAGCGTGCGCTTGCGGTCCGCCGCCTGTTGCGGCGCCTTCTCGATCGTGAACTGCGCGATGCCGCTGACGTACGACAGCGACCGCAGGAGCCCCGCAACATCGCGCAGCGGATGCGACTTCATCCGGCGCCGCGCGAGCGGGCGCGCGGGCTCGCCTTCGAAGTCGATCAGCAGCGCATCGCCCTGCACGTCGAGCACCTGTCCGAGGTGGAAATCGCCGTGGATGCGGATGCACTGCGCGTCGAGCGTGCGCGGCACGAGTTTCGCGAGCGCGCGCGCGGCGGCATCGCGCGAGGCGATCAGCGTCTCGGCCGCCGCGCGGCAGGCCGGATCGAGCGCGTCGAGCGCATCGAGCCGCGTGCCGAGCACGTCGACCGCGCGTTCGAACGACGCGATCGTGTCGGCGATCCAGCCGTCGACCAGCTTGGCCGTCGCGGGCGCCGGCGCGAAAGCCGGATCGTCGGACGGCTGCGCGAGCGCGACATGCAGCTCGCCGAGCCGCGTGCCGATCACTCCGGCAAACGCCGCATAGCCGTGCATCGCCTCGGGCTCGTCGTCCGGCTCCGGCGGCTCCTCGTCGTCGGAGCCGGGCAGCGCGAGTTCGTCGACGGCCCGCTTCAGGAAATCGAACGAGCGCGTCCACGCGTCGCCCTGGTTGTCGACGTAGCGCTGCAGGATCGCGACCGTATGCGGTGCACCGTCCGGATCGACGTGCACGACTTCGCCGCCGAGCGGCGCGGTGTTCCGGTAGCCGATGCGCGTCAGGTGGCGGCTCATCTCCGCTTCGGGATGCACGCCGTGCGCGACCTTTCGCACGAGCTTCAGCATGATGGCATCGCCGATCACGAGCGAGCTGTTGCTCTGCTCGGCCGCGAGCCAGCGCACTTCCGCGTCGTCACCCGGGTCGAGCGCCGCGAGCCCGTCCTCGGGCAGGAACCGGAGTTGCCCGCCGTCGGACGTCGGCACGGTCGAGCCGGCGCGCAGCTTGCGCAGCATGCCGTGCGCGAACGCGGGCAGCGCGAACGCATCGGTCAGGTAGCCGACCGTCGGGCCGCGCCGCACGCGCGCGAGCGCGAGCTGCGTGAACAGCGGGTGAGGGGTCTCGCTGCCCCACGCAGCGGCCAGCGGCACGACGTACCGTTCGACGCCACCTCCGCCATCCGCGTTGACCCGTGCCTCCGCATACTGGAACGGCTCGCCCGGAATCGGCGTGACCGCCTCGAGGCGCGCGTCGCGGATGGTGTGGTCCTTCGACGCGAACCAGCGGCGCCGCGCGAGCCACGACGGCAGCGCGTCATGCGCGAGCGTTTGGAGCTGCGCGATGTCCGGCCGCGTGTCGCCGCGCCGCATCACGAGCGTCACGAGCTCGGGCAGCGGCTGCGCGTGCGGCTGCCGCCACGCGGGCTCGTGTCCATGCGCGGACAGCACGAACCACAGGAAGCCGTACGGCGGAAAGGTGAGCAGATACGGGAGCTGGCCGATCGGCGGGAACGCCGAATCGGAGGTCATCTCGATCGGCACGCGGCCCGCGAATTCGGACAGGTCGAGCTCGACGGCCTGCGACGCGCGCGACAGGTTCGCGACGCACAGCACCGGCGCGTCGTCGCCGAGTTCGCGCAGGTACGCGAGCACCTTGCGATTCTCGGGTTGCAGGAAGCGGATCGTGCCGCGCCCGAATGCCTGCGTCGAGCGACGGGTCGCGAGGATGCGCCGCGTCCAGTTCAGCAGCGAATGCGGATCGCGCGTCTGCGCCTCGACGTTCACCGCGTCGTAGCCGTACAGCGCACCCATCACCGGAGGCAGCACGAGCAGCTCGGGATCGGCCCGCGAGAAGCCGCCGTTGCGATCCGACGACCATTGCATCGGCGTGCGCACGCCGTCGCGATCGCCGAGGTGGATGTTGTCGCCCATCCCGAGTTCGTCGCCGTAGTAGATGACGGGCGTGCCCGGCATCGACAACAGCAGCGAATTGATCAGCTCGATGCGGCGCCGGTCGCGCTCCATCAGCGGCGCGAGGCGGCGCCGGATGCCGAGGTTCAGTCGCGCGCGGCGGTCGCTCGCGTACGTCTGCCACAGCAGGTCGCGCTCCGAGTCGGTCACCATCTCGAGCGTCAGCTCGTCGTGGTTGCGCAGGAACACGGCCCACTGGTTGCTGGGCGCGAGCGCAGGCGTCTGCCGCATGATGTCGACGATCGGAAAGCGGTCCTCGCTTGCGATCGACATGTAGATGCGCGGCATCAGCGGAAAATGGAACGCCATATGGCACTCGTCTTCGGCGCCGAAATACTCCTGCACGTCCTCGGGCCACTGGTTCGCCTCGGCGAGCAGCATCCGGTTCGGGTATTCGGCGTCGATGGTCGCGCGGATCCGCTTCAGGATCGCATGCGTTTCCGGCAGATTCTCGTTGCTGGTGCCTTCGCGCGCGACGAGGTACGGCACCGCGTCGAGCCGCAGGCCGTCGATGCCGAGGTCGAGCCAGAAACGCATCACCTGCAGCACCTCGCGCACCACCGCCGGATTGTCGAAATTCAGGTCGGGCTGATGCGAGTAGAAGCGGTGCCAGTAATACTGGCCGGCGACGGGGTCGTGCGCCCAGTTCGACGTTTCGGTGTCGAGGAAGATGATCCGCGTGCCCGCGTATTTCGTGTCCGTGTCCGACCACACGTAATAGCCGCGGTGCACGGAGCCGGGCTTCGCGCGCCGCGCGCGCTGGAACCACGGATGCTGGTCCGACGTGTGATTGATCACGAGCTCGGTGACTACGCGGATGCCGCGCGCATGGGCCTCGCGGATGAAGCGCCGCACGTCGGCGAGCGTGCCGTAGTCGGGATGCACGTCGCGATAGTCGGCGATATCGTAGCCGTCGTCGCGGCGCGGCGACGGGTAGAACGGCAGCAGCCACACGGTGTCGACACCGAGTTCCGCGATGTAGTCGAGCTTCGCGATCAGGCCGGGGAAATCGCCGATGCCGTCGTTGTTCGAATCGAAGAACGACTTCACGTGCACCTGGTAGATGATCGCGTCCTTGTACCACAGCGGATCGTCGGCGCAGAGCGCCGCCTCGCGCCGTCGCGCGCGGCGGCGCCGCGGCGTGCCGGTGGGGCCGACCGAAGGAAACTGGGCGCGGCGGACATCGCCAAGCGAATCTTCGTGCTGCATCATTCCTGTGCTCCATGCTGATCGGCACCCGCTGCCGCAGCCGGCTCTGCGGGCACCACGCGCTCGGCGTCCGGCGCCGGCCGGACACGCCAGATCGCGTATGGCCGCGCATACGGGTCGAGTGCGACGTACTGGCGATGCCCGCGCCAGGTTTCCGTGTGCGCCGAATGCTGGTCGAGCGCGTCGAGCGGCTCGCCGTCCACGATGCCGAGCCCGCGATACAGCGCTGAATCCAGCGTGAAATCCGCGGCCTGCGGGTGCCACGGATCGAGGCTGATCGCGACGACGACGACGTTGTCGTACGCAGGGGTTGCCTTCACGAACGTCAGCACCGCGTCGTTCGTCGAGTCGACGAACGCGAGGCCGAGATGCGTCTGC
Source organism: Burkholderia sp. Bp8963 (assembly GCF_003854275.1). GTDB lineage: Bacteria > Pseudomonadota > Gammaproteobacteria > Burkholderiales > Burkholderiaceae > Burkholderia. The sequence goes on along the minus strand of NZ_QTQP01000013.1, from coordinate 128,212 downwards.
AGCGCGGGGTTGTCGCGCCGCGCGCGATTCAGTCGCGCGATCTCGTCGGCGATGTGGCCGTGCTTGTGCCAGTCGCGTGCGCGTAATTCGTACTTCTCTGCATCCAGATATTCCTCGCTGTCGGGCAACGGCTCCGACTCGCAGAGCTCGAAACCCGAGTACATCCCCCACGCGCCGGCCAGCGTCGCCGCGAGCGCCGCGCGGATCACGAATTGCGCTTGCGGCGCATGCTGCAGATGGCGCGGATTGATGTCGGGCGTGTTGACGAAGAAGTTCGGCCGGAAATACTCGCGTGCGGGGCTGGTCGTGAGTTCGGTCAGGTAGTCGATGAACTCGCGCTTCGACTCGCGCCACGTGAAATACGTGTAAGACTGCGAGAAGCCGAGCTTCGCGAGCCGGTACATCATGCCCGGCCGCGTGAACGCTTCGGACAGGAACACGACGTCCGGATGCCGCGCGCGGATGTCGGCGATCATCCATGCCCAGAACGGCAGCGGTTTCGTATGCGGATTGTCGACGCGAAAGATCCGCACGCCCGTGTTGACCCAGAACTGCACGACGTCGCGCAGCGCGAGCCACAGGCCGGGCATCGCGTCGGGTGAGTAGAAATCGGGGTTCACGATGTCCTGATAGCGCTTCGGCGGATTCTCCGCGTAGCGCAGCGAGCCGTCGGGACGCCACGCGAACCAGCCTGGATGGGCGGACAGCCACGGATGGTCGGGCGAGCACTGCACCGCGAAATCGAGCGCGATCTCGAGGCCGTGCACGCGCGCCGCGGCGATCAGCGTGCGAAACGACTCGAGCGTGCCGAGCTGCGGATGCACGTCCGTGTGGCCGCCGTCCGGCGAGCCGATCGCATACGGGCTGCCGACATCGTCGGGGCCCGCCTGCAGGCTGTTGTTGCGTCCCTTGCGCGCAGCCGTGCCGATCGGATGGATCGGCGGGAAGTACAGCACGTCGAAGCCCATGTCGCGGATGCGTGGCAGGTGCGCAATCACGTCGTCGAACGTGCCGTGGCAGTGCGCGTCGTCGCTCGCCGAGCGCGGGAACATTTCGTACCAGCTCGAGAAGCGCGCGGCGCGGCGTTCGACGTCGACCGGGTAGACGCTCGGGTCGTGCGTGACGAACGGCCGGTAGCGAAGCGCGGCGAACGCCGCCGCGGCATCCGGCGCACCGAGCAGTGCGAGCCGTTCGTCCGGCTCCGCGTCGTCGAACTCGGCTGCCAGGCGCCGCGCGTCGGCCAAGGCCCGTTCGTCGTCGACGTGCGCGCGCGCGATCGCGGTGGCGAGCAGCGCCTGTGCCTCGAGCAGTTCGAGCCCGACGTCCTGGCCCGCCGCGCGTTTTTTCGCGACGTCGGCGACGAGCGACGCCCAGTCGTCTCGCCACGCGATCACGCGGAATTCGTGACGTCCGAGCCGATCGGGCCGGAGCTCGGCGCGCCACTGGTCGTTCGGCTCGGCGACGAACGGCGCCTCGCGCCAGTCGCGCTCGCCGGCGGCGCGCCACGCGAGCGCGGCCGCGAGATGCGTGTGGCCGTCCGAGAAGATCGCGGCGCGCACGACGATGCGTTCGCCGATCACGCGCTTGATCGCGAAACGGCCGCCGTCGACCGACGGTTCGACCCGCTCGATCGCGATCCGGTCCGCCGCGAGTGCAGTCGTGAGCGCGGCGCGGTCGCGCGCGGCGTCGGCTGGCGCCGTGACCGGCGCGGCGGGCTGTGCGCGCAGCAACAGGCAGGCGGCCGGCGCGAGCGTGAACGGTGCGAGCGGGGCCGGGTCTGCTGCATCGCCCGTGTTGCGCGTGTTTCCCACATCTCCCGAATTTCCCGCGTCCCGGTTACCGGCCGGACCTGACGGCGCGAAGCGCGTGAATGCGCCCGGCACGCCGGTGAGCACCGCGGAAGGATCGACACGCGCGTCGGCATCGAGGTCGGGATTCAGCGCGATCAACAGCGCGTCGTCGTCGTGTTCGAGCGACGGCCCCATGCCGCGCAGCAGCACGGTTGCGCGCGCGTCGGGCGCGCTCAGTTGTGCGATTTCGCCGCGCGCGGCGGCCACCGGTGTCGTGCGTCGCCACGCGTTCGCGTCGGCAAGCGTCGTCGACAGGTCGAACGCGCCCTCGCGATACGCGGCCCGATAGCGGTCCGCGGGCGCGTCGCGCGCCATCAGCGGCAGCGCAACGCCGCGTTCGAAGCCCATCGGCACGAGCCAGCCTGTGCCGACCGCAGCGGCCGTCCACAGTGCGCGCCGGTACGCGCGCTCAATCCGGCCGGCCGGTGCGCCGCGCCAGTCGTCGGCGAGACGCGGGCCGTCGAAGGTATCCGGAAAGGCAATCGGCGAGCCGATGCGGCGCAGCAGCCGATGCTCGTCGACGAACCACGGCGCGCGCAGATCCCACCAGCGCGCCGACGAGAACACGCCGTCGAACCCCGCGCCGTCGAGCCGTGCGAGCGCTTCCCGCGCATGGCCGGGTGCGCCCGCGATTACCGCGATATCGGCCCGCACGCGCCGCAGTACCGCGCGCCAGCCGGGCCACCATGCGACCGGAAGATGTTGCGGCGCGTCGATCAGGAAGCCGGCGGCGCCGGCTTGCGCGAGTGCGACGAGGCGCGCGCGCCACCACGCCGACAGCGCGTCGCGTGCGTCGGGCGCGCCGAGGTTCGCGTGCACGGCGTCGTGCGCCTGCGCTGCGCTGCGTGGGTCGATCCGCGCATCGTCGCGGATGCGTTCGACGTACCAGTCCGGGTGGGCGTCACGCAGCGGGCTGTCGCGCGCGATCCGGTCGAGCACCACCTCGAGCAGCACGCGCAGCCCGTGTTCGTGCGCGGCCTGCGCGAGGCGGGCCAGCGTATCGAGCGCGTCGGCATGCGTGCCGAACGCGTCGGCAGCGCGGTCGGGGTCCGACACGTGGCGCGAGAAGCCCGCACGGCTCGCAGACCAGAAGGCACCGACGAGCACGTGGTCAAAGCCCATGCCCGCCACGTGCTCGAACAGCGGCGACCACGCGTCGGGCGGACCGACGAGGCGCGCGTCGCAAAAGTAGATATGCGGAGCGAAGGTCGGGTCGGAATCCATCGGACGAAACGCCGGTGCGGCGCAGATAGTCAACGATGCGTGGTGCGGCGCAATGTGCGTGCCCGGCGGACGACGCCCGACGTGGCGTACCGGCCATGAAATCCGGCATGGAGTTTTTACACAGTTGGCGATTTGCGCTGTCGGCGATGGCCGGATGGGGATCGTACAGCTCGTGCATATTGGACACGCGACGTGCGCCCGCCACGACGTCGCGGCGTCGCGATGGCTTTTATCCGTGTTTTCCCGGATTCAGAAGTCGCGGTGCAGGCCGATGTTGCAGAGGTGGCATGAAGAAAACCAACACGAGGGCCATCATGACGACGCCTGCAACAAGCGGCACCCGTTCCACGCAGGATGAAACAGTCGACGCGACGCAGCCGGCCGGCGATTCGCCCGCCGCCGTGATCCTGCTCGTCGACGACGAACCCGGCGTGCTGTCCGCGCTCAGGCGCCTGCTCAGGCAGTCCCGTTACGACGTCCGCACCGCCGACAGCGGCGAGGCGGCGCTCGACATCCTGGCGTCGGGCGACGTCGATCTGATCGTGTCGGACATGCGCATGCCGCACATGAGCGGCGTGGAGTTTCTGGCCCGCGCACGCGCGATGTATCCGGACACGATGCGCATCCTGCTGACCGGCTATTCGGAGATCGAAGCGGTGGCGCGAGCCGTCAACGAGGGCGGCATCTATCGCTACCTGAACAAGCCGTGGGACGACCACGACCTGCTGCTGACGATCGACCAGGCGCTCGAGCAGCGGCGGCTGCGCAGCGAAGCCGAGAGGCTCGCGGCGCTGACGCAGACGCAGAACGAAGCGCTGCGCCGCTTCAACGCGGAGCTCGAAAGCGAGGTGCGGGCCCGGACCGAAGAACTTGGCCAGACGGTGATGTTCCTCGAGGCCGCGCAGCGCGACCTGAAAAGCAATTTCACCGCGATGGTCCAGGTTTGCGCGAGCATGGTCGAACTGCGCTGCGGCGTGGTCGGCGGGCAGTCGATGCGGATCGGCGAGATTGCGCGGCATCTCGCGCTCGCGTGCGGGATGAGCAGCCACCATGCGAAGGACGTCTATTTCGCGGGGCTGCTGCACGGCATCGGCAAGCTGTCGCTGCCGGACGAGCTGCTGCACAAGCCGTTGGTGCGGATGACGACGGACGAGCAGCGCTTGTACCAGCAGCATCCGCTGCGCGCGCAGATGGTGCTGACGCCTGTCGCGCAGCTCCATCACGTTGCGTCGATCGTGTTGCACCAGTACGAGCGGTTCAACGGCCGCGGCACGCCGGACGGGCTCGCGGGCACCGACATTCCGCTCGGCTCGCGGATCATCGCGGTCGCGCGCGATTTCGAAGGGTTGCGCCACGGCGAGATCGGCGCGCCGCAGTCCGCCGAGCAAGCGATCGATGTGCTCAGGTCGCAGGCCGGCGTGCGCTACGACCCGCAGATCGTCGAGCGCTTCGTCGCGCTGATGAAGCATCCGGCGGAATTGGGCATCGCGCCGTCCGTGACGGAAGTGAAGTCCGAGCAGCTGTGCGAAGGGATGCAGCTCGCGGACGATCTGCGGACGCACCGCGGCGTGCTGCTGATCACGAAGGGGAGCGTGATGACGGCGCACCAGATCGACCTCGTCCGCCGTTTCGAAGCACGGGAAGGGACGCCGTTCGACATTCTGGTGCTGGCCGCCGCCGGCACGCCAGCGTCAACGTCTGCGCCTGCACCCGCGCCGGCCGCCGGCGAACCGCCGGGCTGATGGCCGGCTGCGGCGCGGCGGCCGTGCTTCGCGACCGATCGCGCGGCACGGCAACGCGATCCCGACTCTCCCGAGCGCTCGACCATGCACGGCACGTACAACCTTTCGCTCGTCCTGCTGTCGCTCGTTATCGCGACGCTGGCTTCGTATACGGCTCTCGACCTGGCCGCGTTCATCTCACTGCTCGACAAGCGGAGGATCAGGCTGGCGTGGCTGAGTGGCGGCGCGGCCGCGATGGGCACCGGCATTTGGTCGATGCATTTCGTCGGGATGCTCGCTTACTCGCTGCCGATTCCGCTCGGCTACGACCTGACCGAAACCGGTGCGTCGCTCGCGATCGCGGTGCTGGTGTCGTATTTCGCACTGCATGTCGTGACGCGCGCGGAACTGACGCGGGCGCGTCTCGCCTTCGGCGGCATTCTGATGGGCGGCGGGATTGCCGGCATGCATTACACGGGCATGGCCGCGATGCGGATGCAGCCGGCGATCCGCTACGACGTCGCGCTGTTCGCCGCATCGATCGGCGTCGCGATCGTCGCGTCGACTGCCGCGCTGTGGATCGCACAGACGCTGCGCGCGCAGGCGGCACGCGCCGCGAGCGCGCGTCGCATCGGCGCGGCCGCGATCATGGGGATCGCGATCACCGGCATGCATTACACGGGGATGGCGGCCGCGTATTTCGCGCCGGACGCGCGCTGCGGTGCGGCAAACGGCATCGACTCGCCGTGGCTCGCGACGACGGTCGCGCTGTTCACGCTGGCGACGCTGGTCGTCACGTTGATGATTTCACGCTTCGACGCGAGCACGGCGTTCCTGCGCGGCATGGCCGATACGCTCGAGGAACTCGTGCAGGTGCGCACCTGCGAACTCGAGCGGGCGCTGCGCCGTTACGAGCGGACCACACAGACGCTGCAGCGCACCCGCGAAAACATGGAGCGCGAGATCGAGGAGCGCAAGGCGGCGCAGGCGCGTCTCGAGCGCGAGAAGGACGAGCAGCGCCGGCTGCTGCACGAACTCGAGGCAACCCACGTGCAGTTGCTGCAGTCGGAAAAACTCGCGTCGATCGGACAGCTCGCGGCCGGTGTCGCGCACGAGATCAACAATCCGATCGGCTTCGTTAGTGCAAATCTCAACATGCTGAAGACCTGGGTCCGAAACCTGCTCGACGTGGTGGCGGCGCATGAAGCTGTCGTCGCGCAACTGGACGCCGACGCGCGCGGCACGCTGGCCGCCGCGAGAAAAGACGCGGATCTCGACTACATCCGCGGCGAGATCGCGACGCTGATCGACGAATCGATCGACGGCACGATGCGGGTGCGGCGCATCGTGCAGGACCTGCGCGATTTCTCGCGGCCGGGCAGCGACGAATGGAGCGTGGTCGACCTCCGCGCGGGCCTCGAGAGTACGCTGAACGTCGTCCACAACGAGCTCAAGTACAAGGCCGACATCGTGCGTGAGTACGGCGACGTGCCGCCTGTCGAATGCCTGCCGTCCCAGCTGAACCAGGTGTTCATGAATCTGCTCGTCAATGCCGCGCAGGCGATACCCGAGCACGGCATCATCACGCTCCGCACGTCGCATGACGGCGATACCGTGTCGATCGCGATCAGCGATACGGGCCGCGGGATGCCGCCCGATATCGTGCGACGGATTTTCGATCCGTTCTTCACGACCAAGCCGGTCGGGCAGGGCACGGGCCTCGGGCTGTCGGTGTCGCACGGGATCGTCGAGCGTCATCGCGGCGTGATCGACGTCGCGAGCGAGCCCGGGCGCGGCACCACCTTCACGATCCGGTTGCCGGTCCGGCGCGCGCGCGCGGAGACGGATGCCGCTTCGTTGCAGCAGAACGCATGACCTTGCCGGCCTGGCTGTGCGCGGACGTGCACGACGTCAACGTGAGCTGAGCGCCGCCGGCATGGACGTCGTTCAGCGAGCGATCGCACGAGGCGGCCGCGGATTGCATGATTGCTCGTCCGGATGATGTTGAGCGATGCTCGCGTCTCAGGGATGATCCGGAATCAGGCGAACTCCTTGGGCGATATCCGTCGTGGAAACCGGTCACGCTTCGCGCAGCACGCCGACAGTCCTGTTCGGCGCGTTCGATCGACACAATTTCGGCGACCTGCTGTTCCCGCACGTCGTCGCGCGGATGCTCGACTGCCGCGACCTGCGTTTCGCCGGCCTGGCCGCGCGTGATCTGCGTTGCGACGGCGGCCATCGCGTCGACGCGTTCGAGCGGATCGCGGCGGCCTCGCGCGATCGTGCGCTGAACGTCGTCCACGTCGGCGGTGAACTGCTGACCTGCGATGCGTGGGAGGCGGCCGTCATGCTGTCGCGCCCGGACGAATTCCCGATCAACCTTGCGCAGGCCGGCGCGTGGGAGCGGAACCAGCCCGCTTTTGCGCATGCACGGTTTGGCGCCGCATCGCTGGCGCCATACGTGCTGTCGCGGCACGCGTATCCCGACGTGCCGATGCGCCGCGTTGCCTTCAACGCGGTTGGCGGCGTCGCGCTCGACGGTTGCGACGCGGCGCTGCGCGCTGAAGTGCTGGCCGCCGTCGCGGCGGCGGACGACGTCAGCGTGCGCGATCGGTCCACGCACGCGCAGTTGAGCGCGGCGGGCATCGCGGCGCGGCTCGTGCCCGATCCTGCGGTCATGACCCGCGCGCTGTTCGGCGCGCGGATTCGCCGCCATGCGGGCGAGCGCGCGGTGCGGGACGTGCTGCAGGCCTTTCCCGACGGCTACGCGGCCGTGCAGTTCAGTGCCGATTTCGGCGACGACGCAACGCTCGACGTGATCGCACGCGAGCTCGACCGGACGGCTGCGTCGCATCGGCTCGGCATCGTATTGTTCCGCGCCGGCGCGGCGCCGTGGCATGACGATCTCGCGTGCTGCCGACGCATTGCCGGCAGGGTGCGGTGCGCATCGGTCAGGGTGCTTGCATCGCTGAATCTGTGGGACATCTGCGCGCTGATCGCGCAGAGCCGAGTGTATTGCGGCAGCAGCCTGCATGGCAGGATCGTCGCGATGGCGTTCGCGCTTCCGCGCGTCAACATTCGCCATTCGACCGACGGTACGCGGACGACGAAGCTGACCGCATTCGCGGCGACATGGGAAGCGGCCGGCAACCCGGCCGTCGCTGGCGTGGATGAGCTCGCCGACGCGATCGGCGATGCGCTGCGGGCCGATCCGGCGATGCTGGAGGACAAGGCGACGGAGCTGGCCGATCTGTACCGTAAAGGATTCGCGCCGGTGCGCGAGTCGTGCTTGCGGGATGCAGATACCGGTTGAGCCGTGATGCGGCGTGGCGGCCACCGACGAGATCATTTCCGCGTGGGCGCAGGCATACGGCAACCTCGCCGACGCGCTGAAGAACCTCGGCGTGCATGAGGCGCGGATTCACTACGAGGTGTTCGGGCCGGACCCGTTCGACGAGTGATCGAATGCCGTTGCGCGTGCGCGCGGCGGGCCGTGCCCACGAGCGCGCATGTCGCATCGTTCTAACGCGCGAGCACGGCCGCATACGTTTGCGCGAGCGCAGTCGGACATGAACCCGGCGCCGCCGCTCACGACACGATTTGTCCCGATGCGCGAATAAAGTGGCGACACGCGATCGCCGGCGATGCCGCGCGCGCGACTCGCGTGTGGAACCGGACAACCGTGATCGACATGTCCCGCCCGACAGGAACCCGATTTCCCGAACCATGCAGTTAAAGAAATGGCGCAGTGCGCCGTTATCCGTTCGAACGCAGCGCGTGCGCGCCCTGCCGTTGAATCAATCATCATGACGGTGTCACACATGCAGATGTCGTGGGGGCTGCTGGGCCCTGAAATATTGCCGGCCGAACGCCGGACGCGGACGCTTAACCTCGGTGCATCCGTGCGTGCGTTCAATGAACTGGCGGTGCCGGGGCTGGGCGGCCTGTGGTTCGCCAAGCAGCTTTTCCTGGCCACGCTCGGCGTGCGCGCGGCGGAGCACGCGCGTACGGGCCGGGTGCAGGTGACCAATATCGAGGCGGGCAATGCGATCGAGGCGATTGCGTGCTGGTCCGGTTTCCGACGCAACGGGCACGCGCCGGATGCGCGCTTGCGCGGATTCCGCAAGCTGAGCGGCCAGCAGGATCTGACCTTCGCGCGGGTGCGCAAGCCCGGGTTCTACGTCAGCCAGCCGATGCGCATGTCGATCGTCCAGGCATTGCCGTCGCTCGGCCTCGTCGACGCAGGCGCAAGCCGCTTCAATGCGTTCCGGTGCACGCCGACCGGCGACGCGCTGATCGACGCGCAGGCCAGCGGCTACGAGCCGTGCTACTACTCGCAGGGCGTGCTCGATTATCTGGTGCAGTGGATGAGCCGTGGCGAGCGTCTGACGGATAGCAGCAAGCTCGCCGTCGCGCTTTCGCCGCTTGAGCCGATGATGCCCGACGCGCTGGCGCTGGTCGCGCAGCAACTGAGCATGGGCGGCGACGTTGACTCAGGGCAGGCGCGGCGCCGTGCCGCGCTCGCGTGGGTGAACGCGGTGCGCGAAGCCGGGGATGCGGATCGCGAGCTCGGCTGGGGCCAGCGGCCCGTCGCGATCGATGACGCCCACTGGAACGATCTGCGTGCGGGCGCGCGGTTTTTCCGAGCGCGGGACGAAGCGCTGGCCGTGCTCGATGCGCTGGAAGTCGCGGTTGCCGCCAACGGGAGCCGCCCGTGCTTCGAGCTCGGCGCTGACCGCATTCCCGATACCGTCGCGGAGCGGCTCGACGCGCTGAAGCTCGCCGCGCAGGCATTCCTCGACGAAGGGCACGACGACGCCGGTGCGAATCAGTTTTGCCGCGAATGCATCGATCCCGACGACACGAAGCGTGTCGAGACGCTGGTGATGCGGGACGAGCGGGTATTGCGCGTCAAGCACGGGCAGATCGTTCCGGGGCCGGCTTTCCGCGACGGCGCGACCGGCGCGCCGGATCCGGCCGATCCCGACGAAGCGGCGCCGACGGTGCGTGCGGGGATCGTCTGGCCCGCGGGCATCTCGTATCGCATCCAGAACCTGTTCCTGCTGAACGCCGATCTGCACGGCGAGCTCGGCCACTGGCTGGAATCCCGGAAGCCGGAGGCGGACGAATGAGCAGGAATGCACGGGCCGTGAAGCGGCCTTCGCTGGCGCAACTCTTCGACGCGCCGGATGCTTATCTCGGTCACTTCGGGTGGCTGTGCGGCTATTCGGCCGATGCGGCCTTTCTCGACGACGCGGCGGAGCGCTTCACGGGCCAGACCCACGCGCGGCGCGCGGCGGGCGGGCGCATTGCGCTCGCGATGATGCTCGATCCCGGTAACTCGCTGATCACGACCGTCGACGTGCCGGGGCTGATGCATCTGCCGTTGCTGAAGCGAGTGCCGCGCCCGTTCCGGCTGCTGCACGCGAAGGTCGCGGTGCTGGGCTTCCGCCATCAGACGGACGCGTCGCGCTGGCGGCTGCGCGTGATCGTCTCCACCGGGAACTGGACGCGCCAGACGCTCGAGGAGAGCCTCGACCTCGCGTGGAGTATCGACGTTGCCAGCGACGCGCTGGATCACGGCGACGACGAAGTGAAGACGGCGTGCGCGGATGTGCGTGCCGCATGGCGGATGATCGAGCGGCTCGCACCGCACTTCGATACGCGCATTTTCACGGCGATCGGCGATGCGTTGCCGGGCGAATCGGCGCATGCGGACGGGCAGCTGCGCCGCTGGATCGCGCTGTGCGAGCAAGCCGCCGGCCGCGCGCGCGCCCGCTTCGTCGACAACTGGGACAAGCCGTTGCTGACACAACTTCCTGCGCTCGCGGAACGCGCGACGGGCGGCGCAGCCTGCAATCGGCTCGCGATGGGTTCCGGATTCTTCGAGTCGATGTCGGCCGACGCAGGCGGCGCGCCGCCCGCGCTGCTGAAGATCATCGGCGAGCTGAAGCGCGCCGGACGGATCACGCAGAACTGCCAGATCGACGTGTTCGTCAATCCGGACGCGTGCCAGGCCGTCGCGCAATCGGTCACCGCGCTGGCGGAGCACGGGGTGACGGTCCGGCGCGCGCGCACACCGGAAGCGGTGTTCGGCGCGGCGGCGGGCGGCCAGCGCACGCTGCACGCGAAGTTCCTGTTTGCGGCGAACGAGCGGGGCTCGAATGCGTGCACGAGCGCGTGGCTGTATCTGGGATCGGGCAATCTGACGAAGCCGGGTTTCCTGTCGTCGGCGAATACGCGCGGCGGGAACCTCGAGGCCGGCGTCGTGTTTGCCGCCGAGCCTCTGCAATGGGAAGCGCGGCGCGGCGTGCCGCCGGAGCAGGTCGTCGGCAACGTGCTGCCGGTGCATCGGGGCGAATCCGTCGACACCGATCACGTGCTCACGCCCGGCGGCGACATGCCGGAGCGTCCGGACGAATGCATCGCGTCGCCGATCGCGTGGCTGACCTGGCGCGGCGCGGACGCGGCGGAGCCGGCCAGCTTGCGGCCGTCCGAAACGATGGACGGGCTGTTGCACGTCGCCGTGCTCGATCCGGCCGGCGCGCCGTGCGCCAGGCTGGCGGACGGGTTCGCGTGGCCGGGCGAGCGCCCGCGGCAGGTCGAGGTTCGCTGGGCCGATGCGGACGGCGCCGGCAGCGCTGGCAGCACCACCGTGCCGGTGCTCGACGAGTACGGGCGCGTCGCGGCAACGCCGCTGACGTCACTGGATGTCGAGGACCTCTGGTGGCAGCTCGCGAGTTTCCCGATGGCACCGGACGACGATGCGCCGGATCGCTTCGGCGAAGGTTTCGATCCGATGCTGTCCGGCGCGCACGCGCTGCCGTCGGCGGACGGGCGGACCTATCCGATCCGCCAGATGATGGAGTTGATCGAGAACATCGCGCAGCGGCAGACGGCGATCGACGAGGCCGACTGGCACGCGTGGTGCAGCCGGCTCGAGCAGACACTCGTCCGTGCCGCCGGTAGCGCGGGCGTGACGGCCTTTGCCGAGCTCGAACTGAATCCGCTGTCGCCGCTTCGCGCCGCGCCGTTCCGTCCGGGTTTCGCGGAGACCGGTGGCAACGCGGCGGGTGCGCGCTATGAAGCCGCGCTCAGGACGATCGAACAGGCGTGGGCGGTTGGCGCGCTGCCGGCATTGAGGAGCATGAGATGAGCGAAGTATTCCTCGGGTGGGACGCGGTCAGCGCGCGCCTGATGCGCGTCGCGGAGACCGCGCGCGCAGCCGCCGACGAGCCGGTGCAGGCCAACGGCTGGCGATTGAACGACGGACAATGCGCGAGCCTGCGCGCGATTGCCCGCCGGCTGCCCGCGAACGGCCTGATCGTGGCGGACGAAGTCGGCATGGGCAAGACGCGGATCGCGGTTGCCGTCGCGCGGGCCGTGATCGAATGCGGCGGGCGTGTCGCGATTCTCGTGCCGCCGGGCCTCGGGTATCAATGGCGCGCGGAGCTGCGCGACGGGAAGGTGCAGGCGCCGATGCTGCTGCGCAGCCTGTGGCAATACCTGTGTGCGTGGCAGAGCAACGATCCCGCCGCGCGCCAGCCGTGGTTCGGCGAGCGCGCGGTGCTGATCTCGCATGCGTTTGCGAATTGGTCGCTCGGGGGAAATCGCCAAGCGTGGCGCTGGCGGCTGTTGCCGGCGCTGTGCGCGCGATGGCGCGACCGGCCGCGCGGCAGCCAGCCGTCGCGGCAAGGCGACCGGCCGCCGGAATACCTGCGCCGTGCGGTGGCCGACATCGTCGACGCGGCGTCGAACGATCCGGACGGACCGATGGCGCAGCGGCTGACCGAGCTGGGCGACGCGATGATGCCGGCCGACGGGCGCCGCATGCGGCTGAATGCCGCCGACGCATATCGCAGCGGCGGCACGCTGCGCCCGGCGCTCGAACGCGCGGTCGGCGCGGGCCTCGGCGGTTTCGACCTGGTCATCATCGACGAAGCCCACAAGAGTCGCGGCGACGACAGCGGCTTGTCGAAGCTGCTCGACAACGTGGTGCTCGCGTCGCCGTCCGCGCGGCGCATCGCGCTGACGGCGACGCCCGTGGAGCTCGATTCCGGGCAATGGAAGCAGACGCTGCGGCGGATCGGTGCCGATGCCGACGGCGTCGGCGACGTGATCGCGCGTTACTCGGACGCGGTCCGGCGGATGCGCCAATGCATCGGCAACGACGCTGCACGCGACGCGTACAAGGAGGCGGCGTCGGCGTTCCGGCACGCACTCGCGCGATGGGTGTTGCGGCGCGACAAGCGAAACGACCGCTACGTGCAGGCGTTCGCGCGCATCGCGAACGAGCCGGGCCACGCGTATCGGCGCGAACAGGAGATCCTGGTCGATACCGCACGGCTCGACGACCGGTGGAAGCAGGCAGTCTGCGCGGCCGAAGCGCTTTCGTTCGTCGGCAGGCAGGCGGAGGACGCCAACCTGGCGCGTGTCGCGACACGCCTGCGCCTGACGACGGGGAGCGGTCATGGCATCGCGATGCTGATGGACCGCGCGACGCGCGATGCCGATGCCGACCGCAAGCAGGAGGAGCACGACCGCGCGTCCGCCGACGAGCCTGCGCCGACGGAGGCCGCATCCGGGGCCGACGAGAAGGCGCGCCAGCGCGCGCAGTGGTGGATCGACGTGGCGACGCGTCCGTTTGGCAACGGCGAGGAGCCGCTCTACGACCACCCGGCGATCGTGGCAGCCGTCGACGCGATCGAAGCGGTCACGGCGCGCGGCGAGAAAGTCCTCGTGTTCGGCCGCTTCACGCGCCCGTTGCGGGCGCTGGTCGACCTGCTCAACGCGCGGGAGATGCTGCGCTGTCTCGACGAAGACAAGTCTTGGCCGCAGCGTAAGCTGCACGATGGCGAGTGGCCGGCGGTTCAGGCCGCCTATCGTCAACTGAAGCGAGCTGGCAAGATCCGGCGTGATGCACTCGAACGCGACGCGCTCGATCGTGCGCTCGAACAACGATACAGGGCGCTCGAAACCGAGCGCGAGAAATACCGCGACGACTTGCTGAGCCTGATCGAGCGTGGCTTGGCCGACGATGCGTCGAATGCGTGGGCGAGGCGTCTGTTCAAGGCATTCCAGAATGCCGACCGCGACCGACGCGCCGGCAGCGGTGACGCGAACCCGCGTGCCCTCGTCGCGCGCGCGATGCACGCGCTGCGGGCCGGGGATCTCGAGCGACGCGATCCGTCGGTTTATGCGGCCGCGTTCGTCGAGCTGATGGAGGCGACCAGCGATCGCGACGTCGAGCATGCCGATCAGGATGCCGCGGGGGACGCGGAATTCGACGGTGTCGATTTCGATGCGGCGTGGAAGACGGTCGAGGCGAGGCTAAGCGAGGAGTTCAACCGTCCCGAAGGCGGCTTCGCGCGCTTGATGCACGGCGATACGAAACCGGAGACGCGCCGGATGCAGCAGCTCGCGTTCAACCGGGCCCATGTGTATCCGCGCGTGCTGGTCGCGCAGTCGATGGTCGGACGCGAGGGGCTCAACCTGCATCGTGCGTGCCGGACCGTGGTGCTGCTGCATCCTGAATGGAACCCCGCAGTCGTCGAGCAGCAGATCGGCCGCGTCGATCGCCTCGGCAGCCTGTGGGAATCGATGATCGAGCGCGCGATGCATGGCGCGGGATCGAGCGACGTTCCGCGGATCGAGTTCTGCCCGGTGGTGTTCAAGGGCACGTACGACGAAGTGAACTGGCGTGTGCTGCGCGAGCGCTGGGAGGATTTGCGTGCGCAGCTTCATGGCGTCGTCGTTTCGGCGCATCTGGCGGCCCGGCATCCGGAACAGGCCGCGTTGATCGACGACATCAACGGCGCTGCGCCGGACTTCACGCCGCGAGGGGAGCCCGATCCGGCGCCGCCCGCCGGCGCGCCGCGCGCGGCGGAGAACGACGACCGGTTTTCGGCGCGCGGTAATGATCGGGAGCGTCGCGGCTCGCGACGATGACTGATCGATGAGCTTCAGACCGCGATCATGCGCCACGTAAAACGGAGACCCTCGTACCTGCAAGGTTCAGGCTGAAACCCAAATCAGACGTGTTCCTTTACCACGACCGGGCGCGCCTTCTTCCGCGAGTGGCTTCGGGCCGGCACCTTGTCGACGAGGCTGAGCGCTTCCATGCGACTCGACACGCACGGCCCGGAACCGGGCAACGGCTTGCCGGCCGTCTCGCGCAGCGCGAGCACCGATACGATACCGATGACCGACGCACCCATCAGATAGTAGGCGGGCATCATCAGGTTGCCCGTCACGTCGACGAGCCACGCGGTCACGAGCGGCGTCGTGCCGCCGAACAGCGATACCGACACGTTGAAGCCGATCGCGAGCGCGCCGTAGCGGATTCGCGTCGGAAACAGCGCCGGCAGCGACGACGGCATCACGCCGGTAAACGTCGACAGCAACGTGCCGAAAATCAGCATGCCGCCGAGCATCGGCAACGTCGCGCCGGTGCGGATCAACAGCAGGGCCGGAATCGACAGCATGAGGAGTCCGACGCATCCGGCGAGCATCACCGGTTTGCGTCCGACCTGGTCGGACAGATGCCCGGCGTAAAGCGTCATCGGCATCATCAGCATCATCACGATCAGCACGAGAAAGAGGCCATGTGATTCGTCGACGTGCAGTGTCGCCGACAGAAAGCTCGGCAGATACGACAGGGCCATGTAGTCGGTCACGTTGAAGATCAGCACGAGGCCGACGCATTGCAGCAGCGGCTTCCATTGCTCGGCAAGCAGTTCCGGAAATCCTTGCTTCGGCCGCGCGTTTTCGTTCGCCTCGCGCGCTTCCGCTTCCTTCTTGAAAGCAGGTGTTTCCTCGAGTTTCATCCGCACGTAGAGGCCCACGAGGCCGAGCGGACCGGCGATGAAAAACGGCACGCGCCAGCCCCACGACAGCAGCGCGTCCTGCGACAGCATCGCGGTCAGTGTCGCGACCGTGCCCGCGCCGAGAATGTAGCCGGTCAGCGTGCCGAACTCGAGGAAGCTGCCCATGAAGCCGCGGCGCTTGTCAGGCGAGAATTCGGCGATGAAGGTCGCGGCGCCGCCGTATTCGCCACCCGTCGAGAAACCCTGCACGAGGCGGGCGACGAGCAGCAGCACGGGCGCCATGATGCCGATCGACGCATAGCTCGGGATCAGGCCGATCGCGAACGTGCCGACGGCCATCATGATCATCGTCATCGCAAGCACGCGCTGCCGGCCGATCCGGTCGCCGAGCGGGCCAAATACCATGCCGCCGAGCGGGCGCACGAGGAACGCGGCCGCGAACGTGCCGAAGGTCGCGAGCAACTGCGCGGACGGGCTGCTGGACGGGAAGAACACCTTGCCGAGCGTGACGGCGATGTAGCTGTAGACGCCGAAGTCGAACCATTCCATCGCGTTGCCGAATGCCATTGCGCCGACCGCACGCTTGAGCACTGCGTTGTCGACGATCGTAATGTCGCTCAGCGCAACGGACGTGCGCGAAGATTGTGGGTTGCGTTTTCGCGAAGAGCTCAATGGACACACTCCTGGTATGGCACGGCCAATCCGCCGGATGGAACACGCAGGCGATCGGCCGCATGCGGATCGGCGGTGGGGGCTGGGGGTCTCTGGGGCGCCGCCGTGTCGAAGCGTGCATGGCGGTCGCTCGGCACGGGGCGCAATGTGCAAGGTGAGTGTAGAGATATGCCCGGAATCGACCATCACTCATGCGTCCCGAACACGGTCGTAAACGACAACGGACACAGGCTTGTGCACTTGCTGGCGCAACGCAGTGCCGCATACACTACGTTGGATTTCGAGCCATTCCGCGCGATAGCGAACGAGCGGCAAAGGCGGAAAGTCCGGTCGACTATCGGAAACTCAACGAAGCAACCAACGGCCCCGACGACAATTTCAGGCCGCCGCTTTCCGCGACGGTCATCGGATCGGGACGCGCGTATTTCCACTAGAAGGCGGGCTTGCCCGGCAATCCGGACGCGACTGGAATCGTGCCCGGTCGTCAATTCAAAGCGGAGCGGCAGCACCATGAACAGGGTTCCACGCGTGTCCGTCGTGATCCCGGCGTTCAACGCCGCGTCGTTCGTCGAGGAAGCGATCGAATCGATCCTCGCGCAGACGTTCAGCGCGTTCGAGGTGATCGTCGTCAACGACGGATCGACTGACGCAACGGCGAGCGCGCTTGCGCACTACGCTGCCCATCCGCAGGTGCGCACGATCACGCTCAGCGATAACGCCGGGGAAGCGATCGCCACCAATCTGGCGATCGTCGCTGCGCGTGGCGAATACGTCGCCCGCCTGGACGCGGACGATATCGCGCTGCCGGACCGGCTCTCCCGCCAGGTCGACGTGCTCGACTGCAATCCATGGGTGACCGTGTGCGGCGGGCAGGCGGTGATCTTCGAACACGCATCGTCTGCGGAACTGGGGCGATCGCGCGCGTTGCAGTCCGACGCGGATATCAAGACCGCGTTGCTCGAAGGCGGCGGGCATTTCATCACGTCGACGACGATGTGGCGCAAGACGTGGTTCGTCGAACGCAATATCTGGTGGCTGCCGCATTTGCGGTCGTCGCGCGATCATCGGTTCTGGGTCGATGCAATGCTGGCGGGCGCGGGTTTTGCAAATCTGGACCGCGATCTTGCCCGGCATCGGCGGCATGCGAGCAATGTCAGCCTGGACAGGGACGCCACGCGCGAGGCGACGCGGCTGAATCGCGACATCGTGCTGCAGGCGTTCTACCCGACGCTGACGAGCGACGACCGGGAAGTGCTGTTGCCCGTGCTCGAGATCCAGCATTTCGGCGCCGGGCATCTCGACGACGCAAAGCGCCTGTCGCAGGCAGTCGCGTTGCTCGCGGACATGGCCGGATGCGCCGAATCGCGCGTTGGTGAAAATCGCGCGATGCTGGCCGATTTCGTGCGGCAATGGATCGACCTCGCGTTGGCGCGGTTGCGTGACTTGTCCGGGGCGGCGTAATCGGCCACGTTCCCATTCGACTCGACGCAAGCTGAATTCGTTATCAGCGTGCGGGGGTGATGCATTGCAGCAATCGGCATTTTGCGTTCGGTCCAGGTTGATTAAGATCAAACCCTCAGGCGGACGCCCACCTCGATAACCGGTCCGCCTCGGCACGGATCATGGACAACCGCACAGACTCCCCCCCGCTCATTTCGCTGCCAGAGAGCGAGCACCGCCCGCTGTCGGTGCGTGCGAAGGCGCTCGTATTCGCGGATCCCGTGTCGCGCGCCGTGCTGCGCTTCGTCGAGCAGATCGGGCCGAGCGCCGCGCCGGTGCTGATCCTCGGCGAGACGGGCACCGGCAAGGAACTGGTCGCGCGGCACATCCATCACGTCAGCGGCCGCAAGGGCGCGTTCATCGCAGTCAACTGCGGCGCGATCAGCCAGCAGCTTGCCGAGAGCGAGCTGTTCGGCCACGAGGCCGGCGCGTTCACAGGCGCGCAGGGCCGCCGCGTCGGCTACTTCGAGGAAGCGCACGAAGGCACGATCTTTCTCGACGAGATCGGCGATCTCGCGCCGCCGCTGCAGGCGAAGCTGCTGCGCGTGCTGCAGGAGGGCGAGGTCACGCGCGTCGGCGCGACGCGCGCGCGGCCGGTCGACGTGCGGGTGGTCGCGGCGACCAACGTCGATCTCGAACAGGCCGTGATGGCCGGCAACTTCCGCATGGACCTGTTCTACCGGATCAATCTCGCGCGCGTGCGGCTGGCGCCGCTGCGCGAGCGGCCGCAGGACATCCTGCCGCTCGCCGAGCATTTCCGTGCGCGCTACTGCGCGCAGCTCAAGCGCGCGCAACCGATGCTGTCCGAGGGCGCCGTGCAGGCGTTGCACGCGTATCCGTGGCCCGGCAATATCCGCGAGCTGGAAAACGTGATGCATCTCGCGCTGCTCGTGTCGAACGGCAACCTGATCCGGCCCGAGCACCTGAAGTTTTCCGAAGCGCTCGCGGGCTACGTGCGGACCGACGACGCCGCGACGTCGCTGCCGCAGGACGACATCCGCGCGGGCGTGCGCCGCCTGTTCCGCGCGCCCGGCGAAAGCCTGCTGCGCGACATCGAGGCGCTGGTCGTCTGCGAGGCATTCGAGCATTGCCGGTTCAGCCAGGTGCGCACGGCCGCGCTGCTCGGCGTCACGCGCAACACGATGCGCACGCTGCTCGCGCGCCACGGGCTGCTCAGCGAGCCGCGTCCGGAATCGGCGTTCGACGACTGATCGCGCGGCGCGGGCACGGCTCAGCACGGCTCGACACGGCAAGGCAAGGCAACGCAAGGCTCAGCGCAGCAGGGCACGACCCGTGACCGGGGGCGCCGTCAGCGGCCCGTCACAGCAAGCTCGCGCGCGCGAGCAGCGCGCGCACGCGCGGCAGCACGTGCGTGCCCACGCGGGTCGCTTCCTCGAGGTTCGGATACGACGACAGCAGGAATTCCCCGATGCCGAGCATCCGGTACTCGTGGATGCGTGCAGCAACCTGATCGTAGCTGCCGACAAGCGCGGTGCCCGCGCCGCCGCGAATCAGCCCGACGCCGGCCCACAGGTTCGGGTACACCTCGAGTTCGCGCAGCGAGCGCAACGCGCCGCGGCTCAGCGCGGTCTGGCGCCGCTGGCCGACCGACTCGTATGCGGCGAGCTGGCGCTGCGCGTCGACATAGGTCTGGTCGGAAATCCCGCTCAGCAGCTCGTCGGCGCGCGCCCACGCGGCGCGTTCCGTCGCGCGCGCGATCACGTGCACGCGCAGCCCGAACCGCATCCGGCGGCCGTACATCGCGGCCAGCGCGCGCAGCCGCGCGACACGTTCGCGCACGACGTCGGGCGGCTCGCCCCACAGCAGGTACGTGTCGGCCTGGCTCGCGGCCACCTGCTCGGCGAGCGTCGACGCGCCGCCGAGATACAGCGTGGGCGGATCCGCGAGCGGCACGCCGGCATGCGCGGGATTCAGCATGTAGTAGCGCCCGGCGACCGAATGGCCGGCGCCCTGCCACAGCCGGCGCAGCACCCGCAGGCATTCGGACGAACGCTGGTAGCGCCGGTCGTGGTCGAGGAAATCGCCGAGCGCGCGCTGCTCGTAGGCGCTCGATCCGTTCACCGCGAACAGGCGCAGGCGGCCGCCGCACATGCGCTGCAGCGTCGCCGCCTTGTGCGCGATCTGTTCCGGTTGCTCGAGCCCTGGACGAAACGTGACGATGAACGCGATGCGCCGCGTCGCGCGCGCGAGCTGCGCGCCGACGAGCCACGGATCTTCGAAGCCCGCGGCCATCGGCAGCAGCAGGCTGCCGAAGCCGGCCGCCTCGGCCGCGGCGGCAACGCTGCGCAGGTACTCGGGCGTGGCCGGCCGGTAGTCCCGCATGAACGTCGGCGGCCGAGGCAGTCCGCTGTTCGCGAGATGCGGGCCGTCGCCGTTGGTCGGCAGGAACCACGCAAAATCGACACTCATGCTTCACTCCGGCGGTGGGCCGCGCGGCGCGCCGCCGCGCCGCACGCATCGTCGAATTCGGCGATGCGCGTGAACAGCGTGCGGGCCGGCGGCGGCGCGAGGCCGCGCGCGCGGTAGGCGCACTCGACGGCGGCGGTCGCCGCGCGGGACGCGCTCGCGCGCACGATCGCGCCGTCGCAGAACGGCGCCACCCACGCGAGCTCGCGCCGGTCGCCGACGCACCAGTAGACGGGCGGCCGCTGCAGCGTGAGATCCGGCAATTGCGCATGGTCGACGCGAAAGTAGGTGCCGCGATGCCGCAGCGGCGTGCGCGTGGCCCACAGCGCGGCGAGGATCGACAGGAATTCGGCGCTGCGCGCGAGCCGCTGGTCGCGGTTCAGGTGCGCGTGCTGACCGCTTGCATCGACGCCGCGTGCATCGGCCTCGCACGCGAGCAGTGCGCGGCCGCGGCTCAATGACTGCAGGCTTTGCGCGAGATGCGCGGCCGCGACGGGCAGCATCGCGCCCGCCTGAAGCGACACCACCACCCGCAGGTCCGGCAGCGCGTCGACGAGCGCTGCGGCGGCCATCCACGGGTCCGGACCGGCAGTATCAGCGGGGAGCAGCACGGCATCGCAGCCGGCCGCGATCCCGGCCTCGGCGATCGCGATCCAGTCGGCAGCGGGATCGGGCCGCGC
Organism: Burkholderia sp. Bp8963; assembly: GCF_003854275.1. Classification (GTDB taxonomy): domain Bacteria; phylum Pseudomonadota; class Gammaproteobacteria; order Burkholderiales; family Burkholderiaceae; genus Burkholderia. The sequence goes on along the minus strand of NZ_QTQP01000013.1, from coordinate 107,312 downwards.
GTCGTCGCAGCGCGTGAGGAGGCGCAGCAGCAGACGCGGCGCGCTCATGCGGCGGCGCGGGCCGGCTGCCAGCCGAGCGCAGGCGCAATCGTTTCCGCGATCGTGCGCAGGCGGCGCAGCGCGTCGTCGAGCGACGAGCTTTCGGCATGCACGACGGGAAGGAAGTAGTCGGCGAACGGCAGTAGCGCCGGGTCGCCGTGCAGGCTCTCGATCACGTCGTCAGGGTGGCCGAGGTGGACGTTCAGCAGCCGCACGATCTCGTCGGGCGACGTCACGTCCGGATGGCCGGTCGCCGCGAGCCACGGGATGTGCCGCACGACGTCGGGCGCCAGTTCGGCGAGCGCGGTGCGCCGGTCGAGCGCCGGAAACACCGCGCGCACGACGCCGATGCGGGGCACCGCCGCGTGCGCGTCCGAGACGGTGCGTTCGCGCCACGCGTCGAGGTAGGCGTCGGCGAGCGGGCGCTGCACGGTGCGCGGATCGTGCACCGCGGTGCCGAGCAGCAAGCCGTTGCCGTGCCGGGCGGCGAAGCGTGCGCCGTCGGCCGACGCGTGCGAATGCCACAGGCGTTCGCGCAGGCCGGGCGCCGGCGGCTGCAGCACGAGCGGTGGTGCGTCGGCGGCGCTGTCGGCGACGGGGCGGCCCGACAGCGCCTCCTGCAACCGCTCGAGCGCCGCCGCGAAGCGCGCCTGGCGCGTATCGACGTCGAGCCCGAAAGCGGCGAACGCGTCGAGATTCGCGCCGCCGCTGCCGAGCCCGAGCTGCAGGCGGCCACCGGACAGCGCGTCGAGCACCGCGGCGTCCTCGGCAAGCCGCAGCGGGTCTTCGAGCGACAGCGTGACGATGCCCGTGCCGAGCTCGATGCGGTGCGTGCGTTGCGCGATGGCGGCCAGCAGCACGAGCGGCGACGGCAGTCGGCCGTACTCGGCGCGGAAGTGATGCTGCGCGACGAAGCCGCCGTCGTAGCCGAGCTGCTCGGCCGCGACGAACAGCGTCTCGAGATCGGCATACACGCGGCGCGCGTCGCCGGTGCCGTGCACGTGGGTGAGAAAGCCGAGCTTGAAGGGCCGGCGCGCGGCCGGTGCGGGAGAGGGCGAAAGGGTCATGTCGAAAGCGGAGCGGAAGTGGGCGGAACAGATTCGGGAGGCGAGCCGGCCGGCGTCCAGCCGAGCTCGGGCCCGACGTGGCGGGCGATGTCCTCGAGCCGCCTCAACGCGTCGCGATGCGGCGTGCTCGCCGTCTGCACCTGCACGACGAGCTCGGTCGCGCCGGCCAGCGCGGGATCGGCGCGCAGCGCGGCCACGATGTCACCGGGGGTGCCCCGCAGCACGCCGAACCGGTCGAGTAAGCCGGCGACGCCGGCCAGATCGGGCGCCGGCGCACCGGTGGCCCGCGCGAGCTGCGCCGCGTAGCGCACGATGTCGGGGCCGAGCACAGCGTCGACGCTCGCCGTGTCCGCGCCCGGCACGACCGCGCGCACGAGTGCAACGCGCGGTGCCTTCGGTTGCCGCCACGCGCCGCGAAAGCGCGCGATCAGCGCGGCTTCGCCGTCTGCTTCGGGACGCGTGCGCGCGACGATCAGCCCGTGACCGTTGCGGGCGACCGCTTCGGCGTCGCCGGTCGCCTGCCAGAGGCGCGCCGCGAGCGCTGGCGCGGGCGGCTGCAGCGTCAGGCCGGCCGCGCCGAGCGGCGCGCCGTCGAGCGCACGGCGTAGCGTGGCAAGCCCGTCGGCCTGCAGCGCCGCGCGCGCATCGAAGTCGCGGCCGAACGCGCGGAACACGTCCGGCTCGAAGCCGGCGCCGACGCCTAGCTGCAGGCGGCCGCCCGACAGCGCGTCGAGCACGGCGGCGTCCTCGGCAACGCGCAGCGGCGATTCGAGCGGCAGCACGATCACGCCGGTGCCGAGCGCGATGCGGCGCGTGCGGCGCGCGGCGGCCGCGAGCAGCACGAGCGGCGATGCCAGCCGGCCGGTTTCGCGGCCGAAATGATGCTGGGCCACCCACGCGCTGTCGAAGCCGAGCGCTTCGGCGGCCTCGATCAGCGCGAGCGTGTCGTGCAGCACGTGTGGCGACGCGTCCGGCGCATAGACGCGCGTCAGCATGCCGAGCCGGAAGCGTCGCGTCATGCCGTCTCTCCTCCGACCGGTGCCACCGTATCGCCGCGCAACGACGACGGCGGCCGCACGAACGGCGGCCGCGGCAGGCCGAGCTGGTCGCGCAGCGTTGGCCCTTCGTATTCGGTGCGGAACAGCCCGCGGCGCTGCAGCTCGGGCACGACCCGCTCGACGAAGTCGTCGAGGCCGCCGGGCGCCCACGCGAACGCGACGTTGAAGCCGTCGGCGCCATGCAACAGGAACCATTCCTCGAAATGGTCGGCGATGGTCTTCGGCGTGCCGGCCACCACGCCGGCGCTCGCGAAGCGCTCGTAGAGCTGGCGGATCGTCAGGTTCTCGCGGCGCGCGAGATCGACGATCAGTTGCTGCCGGCTCTGGCTGCGGTTGCTCGGCGGCAGGTCGGGCAGCGGCCCGTCGAGCGGATAGCCGGAGAGATCGAAGTCGCCGGCGTTGTCGGCGACGAGGCGCAGCCCGAGCACCGGATCGATCAGGTCCTGCAGCGCACGCAGCTTGTCGCGTGCGTCGGCCTCGGTTGCGCCGACGATTGGCATCACGCCGGGCAGGATCTTCAGATGGTCGGGCTGGCGGCCGTAGCGCGCGAGCCGGCCCTTGACGTCCGCATAGAACGCCTGCGCGTCGTCGAGCCGATGCTGCGCGGTGAAGATCACTTCCGCGCAGCGTGCCGCGAGTTCGCGGCCGGCGTCCGACGAGCCGGCCTGCACGAGCACCGGGTGGCCCTGCGGCGCGCGCGCGACGTTCAGCGGGCCGCGCACGCTGAAATGCGGGCCGCGATGATTGAGCACATGCAGCTTGCGGTGATCGAAATGCAGGCCGGCGGCCTTGTCCTCGATGAACGCGTCGTCTTCCCAGCTGTCCCAGAGCCCCGCGACGACGCGCCGGAATTCGTCGGCGCGCGCATAGCGATCGGCGTGCGCGAGATGCGGCGCCGCGCCGAAGTTTGCGGCTTCGTCGGGCACGACCGACGTGACGAGGTTCCAGCCGGCACGCCCGCCGCTCAGGTGATCGAGCGACGCGAACTTGCGGGCGATGTGGTACGGCGCGTTGTAGGTCGTCGTTGCGGTCGCGATCAGGCCGATGCGGTGCGTGACGGCCGCGAGCGCTGCGAGCAGCGTGAGCGGCTCGAAGGTCTCGGCGCGCGCGCTGCGGCGCAGCGAGTCGACGTGGCTGCCCTGCGTCGCGACGACGTCCGCGACGAACAGCGCGTCGAGCTTGCCGCGTTCGGCCGTCCGCGCCATCCGGCGGAAATGCGCGAAATCGCGGTTGCCGTTGGGTTGCGCGAGCGGGTGGCGCCAGCCGACGACGTGGCTGCCGGTGCCGTTCAGCATCGCGTTGAGCTTCATCCTGTCGGTACGGCGCGTCATCTCGCGAGCCTCCTCAGAACGTGTAGGTCACGCGCACGCCGACCGTGCGCGGCTGGCCCGCCGCGGCGACGTTCGTGCCGGGCAGGAAGAAGTTCTTCGTCAGGTCGTACTGGCGGTTGAACAGGTTGCGTGCCCACAGCGCGACGTCCCAGTGCCGGTCAGGCGACGTGACGGTGAGGCTCGCGTTGAAGAGCCAGTACGCGTCGGCGGTGTAGTTCGGGCCGAGCAGCAGCAGTTGCGAATACGCGTCGCGATAGCTGTAGTTCGTCTCCGCGCGCAGCCGGTAGCCGTCCGCAAGCCAGCTGTACGCAACCTGCCCGCCGTAGCTGAGGCGCGGGAAGCTGAGCGCGGTGCCGTTGTAGTCGGTGAACACGTTGTGGCCGCTCGCGGCCGATGCCTGCGTGTTATACGTGACGAACGGCGCCGTGTACTTGCCGCCCTTGTAGCCGACGTATTGCGAGAACTCGAGCCCGCGCACCGGCTGCCACTTCAGCTCGGTCTCGATGCCGTCGATGCGCGATTTCGGCGCGTTGACGAACGTGCCGATCAGCGACTGCGAGTTCGGGTCGAACGTCGCGGACAGCACCTGCTGGTCACGGTAGTCGTAGTGGAACGCCGACAGGTTCCAGCGCAGCGTGCGCGTGAGGTCGCTCTTGAAGCCGACTTCGTACGCGGTCAGCGATTCCGGCTTGAATGGTGCGAGCGCGCTCGAGTTGCCGGTGTTGTGCGCGGTGAAGCCGCCCGACTTGTAGCCGCGGCTCACGCTCGCGTACAGCAGCGTCGCCGGCGCGAGATCGAATTCGAGGCCGACCTTGCCCGACGTGCCGTTCGACGTCAGCGACTGGTTCACGTCGCCGCCCTGGAAGCCCGCGAACGGCACGAACGACGGCGTCAGCATGCCGGACGCGAAGCCGCGCAGCTCGCGCTTCTCGTGTTCCTGGCGCAGCCCGACGATGCCGCGCAGGCGCTTGGTGATGTCGTAGGTCGCCTGTCCGTACGCGCCGAGCGTATCGACCGACTGCCGGTAGCGCGACAGCGCGATGAAGCCGAGCCGGTCGCTGAAGTCGGAATAGAACTTCTCGTCGAGATCGTCGTGCGAGTAGAACAGGCCCGTGACCCAGCGCAGCCGCGTGTCGCCGCGCGACGATGCGCGCAGCTCCTGCGTGACTTCGTTGATGGTGTCGTCGAAGTACTCGTCGGAGTCGTGATACTGCGTCGCGTCCCAGTCCGCGTATTCGCGGCGGTGCAGGTAGTTGTACGCGGTGATGCTCTTCAGCTCGACCGGGCCGAGGTTCCACGTCGCGGTGAGATCGACGCCGCCGTTCACGTTGTTGCGGCCCGGCTTCGCATCGGTCGACAACCCCGTCACGCGCGAGAACGCGGGGCTCACGCCCCAGCCGGTTTTCGTGTGGTCGGTATCGGCCGGAATGACCTGGCCGGTCTTGGCCGACGTGTACGGGGTGAACAGGTAGAGGCCCTCGTTGTCGGACTTGTCGAAGCCGCCGTGCGCGCCGAAGTGCAGCTTGAAATCGCGGGTGACGTCCCAGTCGAGCTGGCCGCGCGCGGCCGCGCTGTCATGGTTGCCGAGCGTCTGGTTCGTCGCGCGGTTGTTCTGCCACGCACCGAAGTCCTGCGTCGTGAACGCGAAGCGGCCGCGCACGCGATCGCTCAGCGGCCCCGACACATAACCCTCGGTCGTGAACAGGTTGTGCGTGCCGTATTCGGCGGAGACGCCCGCTTCGAAGTCGCGGGTCGGCTGGTTCGTGATGAAGTTGATCGTGCCGCCCGTCGTGTTGCGGCCGTACAGCGTGCCCTGCGGCCCGCGCAGCACTTCGACGCGCGCGATGTCGAACAGTTGGCCCTGGGTCTGGATCGGCAGCGCGTACGCGACGTCGTCGACGTTCACGCCGACCGTCGATGCGTTGTTCGACGTGTAGTCGCTGAAGCCGACGCCGCGAATCCGGAACTGCGGCTGCCCGCCGCCGAACGCGGGCTCGACCTCGAGGTTCGGCGTCGCGTGCTGCAGGTCGTTGACGGTTTCGACGTTCAGCGTCTTCAGCTCGTCGCCCGAGACGACCGACACCGATGTGCCGACCCGCTGCGCCGACTGCACGCGTCGCTCGGCGGTCACGATGACGTCCTTGAGCTGTGCTTCCGCGATCGGTGTGTCCTTCTTCGTGGCGGGTTTTGCGCTCGGGTTCGCGCCGGGTTTTGCGCCAGATTTCGCGTCCGGACTCGCGTCCGAGAGCGTGCCTGGTTGCGCGCCGGGTTTCGCACGCGGCGACGATGCGTCCGGCGCGGCGGTCACGGCAGCCGCCGACGCGGCGGCCGGTCTCGTGGCCGCGGCCGGCGGCTCCTGTGCGTGCAGCGCCTGAGTGGCGGCCAGCAGCGCCGATGCGCCGATGGAGGCCTTCAACAACGTGTATTTCATCAGTAACCCCTGTCGATGCGCGCGTGATGCGTGTTTGATGTGTGTAGCCGGCGCGCAGCGTGGCACGCCTGGTCGATCGCGCCGCGTGCAGCAGCGCGTCGGGCAGCCTCTTCGCAACAGCCGTGCCAGCGGGCGCGCGGGCCGATGTCTCGTGGCATTGCCGTCGATCGGGGCGTGCCGGACGGGGGCAGACGGACGCGCATTTCGGCCGCTTTGCTGAAAACCCAGCAGCGCAGCGCGCGGCCGCACGGCGTGCTGCATTTGCGGCATCTCGCTGGAAATCCAGCGCGCGATTCGACGCGCGGTGGCCGCGCACGCAGGCAGGACGGTCGTGGCACGGTGCTTGCTCACGACACGGGCCATGCTTCTCACCACGAGGATTTTCATGAACGCGTTCACGTCCGCCGCCGCGCCTGCTCCCGCGCCGTCTCCGATTTCTTCCCGTCCGCCTGCGAGCCGCATCGCCGACGACGCGCATGCGCTCGAAACCGCGCGCCGCCTTGCCGGCGAGCTGTCGCGCGACGCGGCGCTGCGCGACCGCGAGCGGCGGCTGCCGTTCGCCGAACTCGACCTGTTCTCGGGCAGCGGCCTGTGGGGGATCACCGTGCCGCGCGCGTACGGCGGCGCGGACGTATCGCTTGCGACGCTCGGCGCAGTCGTGCGGACCGTGGCCGAAGCGGACCCGTCGATCGGCCAGTTGCCGAAGAATCATTTCCACGCGCTCGACGTGATCCGGCTGACCGGCGACGACGCTCAGCGCCGCAAGTTCTTCGGTCTCGCGCTCGACGGCGCGCGCATCGGCCATGCGGCGTCCGAGCGCAGCACGAAGAACGCGCTCGAGATCGGCACGCGGCTCACGCGGCGTGGCGGGCGCCTCGTGCTCGACGGCCAGAAGTTCTATTCGACCGGCGCGCTGTTCGCCGACTGGATCGCGGTGCTCGCGCTCGACGACGACGGCCGCTACGTGCAGGCGCTCGTCGAGCGCGACCGGCCGGGGCTCGACATCGTCGACGACTGGAGCGGCTTCGGGCAGCGCACGACCGCGAGCGGCACGCTGACGCTGTCGGAGGTCGAGGTCGATCCGGCCGACGTCGTGTCGATCCAGGCTGCGTTCGAGCGGCCGACGCTCGCGGGGCCCGTGTCGCAATACCTGCATGCGAACATCGACGTGGGCATCGCGCGCGCGGCGATCGCCGACACGATCGACTTCGTGCGCACGCGCAGCCGGCCGTGGGCCGACAGCGGCATCGCGCGCGCGTCGGACGATCCGTACGTGATTCGTGACGTCGCGGACCTGCAGATCCGGCTGCTCGCGGCCGAGGCCGTGCTCGACCGCGCGGCCGCGGAACTCGCCGCGCTGCCGGACGCGCCCGACGACGCGCAGGTCGCGCACGCGTCGGTGCAGGTCGCGGTCGCGAAGGTGCTCGGCACGGAACTCGCGATCCTCGCGACCAACAAGCTGTTCGAGCTGTCGGGCACGCGTTCGGTGCTGAGCGAATACAACCTCGATCGTCACTGGCGCAACGCGCGCACGCACACGCTGCACGATCCGGTGCGCTGGAAATACCACGCGATCGGCAACTACGTGCTCAACCACGTCAATCCGCCGCGCCACGGGTATCTGTGATGAACGACACGCGCTCGAATCCGCCACCGTTCGCGCTGCAGGACCCCGCGCGGCGCCGTTACCTGATCGCGTCCGCGTGGGCCACGGCCGGACTCGGCGGCGGCGCGCATGCGTTCGCCGCAGATGCCGCCGCCACTGCAGCGCCGGTGCGCGGCGGCACGCTGTCGCTGTTCGCGCAGCCGGAGCCGCCGTCGCTCGTCAATGCGGTGACGCCGCACGTCGCGTCGCAGTACGTCGGCGGCAAGATCTTCCAGGGCTTGCTCGTCTACGATCCGCAGCTCAGACCGGTGCCGGTGCTTGCGCGCAGCTGGAACGTGTCGGCCGACGGGCTGCGCTACACGTTCGACCTGCAGCCGGGCGTGCGCTGGCACGACGGGCAGCCGTTCGGTGCGCAGGACGTGGTGGTCACGCTGAAGGAGATCGCGCCGCAGGCGCTGCCGCGCACGAAGGTGACGTTCGACAAGTACATCGCGTCGATCGACGCGAGCGGGCCGCTGCAGGTGACGATCCGCCTGAAGAAGCCGTATGCAGGACTGATCAATCTGCTCGGCAGCGGGCTGCTGCCGATCTTGCCGGCTCACCTGTACCAGGGGAAGGACCCGCGCAGCAACCCGGCGAACCAGCATCCGGTCGGCACGGGGCCGTTCGTGTTCCGCGAATGGAAGCGCGGCGCGTATGTGCGTCTTGCGCGCAATCCCGACTACTGGAAGAAGGGGCTGCCGTATCTCGACGGGATCGTATTCAACATCGTGCCCGACGCGGCCGCGCGTGCGATTGCGTTCGAGCGCGGGCAGATCCATGCGCTGCGTGCGGGAGACGTCGACTACGCGGACGTCGCGCGGCTCGCGAAGCTGCCGGGCGTCGCGCTCACGACGCAGGGCTGGGAGCTGTTCACGGGGATGGCCTTTCTCGAACTGAACCAGCGCAAGCCGCCGTTCGACAACGTGCTCGTGCGGCAGGCCGTGCTGCATGCGCTCGACCGCCAGTTCATCGTCGACCGGATTTTCTACGGCTACGGGAAGGTGGCGAACGGCCCATTCGTGTCGTCGTCGCCGTTCTACGATTCGGGCGTGCCGCGCTTTGCGCACGACCCGGACCGCGCGCGGGTGCTGATCCGCCAGTCGGGCGTCGATGTCGGCCGGTTTCCGCTCGTGCTACTCAACGGCGAGAAGGGCGGTGCGTGGGAGCGCGTCGCGGAATACACGCAGCAGGCGCTCGCGCAGGCGGGCTTCCGCATCCGTGTGCAGACGACCGACGCGGCCGGCTGGTATGCGCGCGTCGCGAACTGGGATTTCGATCTGAGCTACAACTTCCTGTTCCAGAACGCGGATCCCGATTTCGGCGTGTCGCCGCTGTACCGGATCGACGGCATCTCGAAGGGATCGCCGTTCGGCAACGTCGAGGGCTATCGCAATCCGACGCTCGACGCGCAGTGGGACGCCGCCGCGCAATCGACCGACCCGGCCGCGCGCCGCGGGCTCTATGCGCAGATCCAGACGGCGCTCGCGAACGACGCGGCCATCGCCAACATCTTCGAGATGGTCAATCCCACGGTGTACCGGCGCAGCGTGCACAACCTGCTGCGCACGGCCACCAGCGTGAACGACAGCCTCGAGGACACATGGATCGGGTGACCCAATGACAAGCGGGTTGAGAAGCGCGCTGCGCGTGTCGGCGACGGTGCTCCGGGGGCTTGCGGTCGTCCTCGGCGTGCTGGTCGTCAATTTCTTCCTGGTCCGGCTCGCGCCCGGCGATCCGGCGCTCATGCTCGCGGGCGACGCGGGCGCGGGCGATGCCGCGTACGTCGAGCGGCTGCGCGCGCAGCTCGGGCTGAGCCGGCCGCTTGCAGAACAGTTCGCGCTGTATCTGCAACGCGTCGCGCACGTCGATTTCGGCTTCTCGTACCGCAACCAGCTCCCGGTGCTGCAGCTCGTCGCGGAGCGCCTGCCCGCGACGCTGCTGCTGATGGCGGCCGCGTTCGCCGTGTCGGTCGCGGCCGGCGTGACGGCCGGCGCCGTCGCCGCGTGGTGCGAGACGCGCGACGGCACGTGGGCACGCCGCGTCGCGCGCGCGATCGGCGCGCTGGCCGTGATCGCGTATGCGACGCCGCTGTTCTGGCTGTCGCTGACGAGCGTGATCGTCTTCTCGGTCTGGCTCGGCTGGCTGCCGTCGTTCGGGATGGAAAGCGTCGGCGCCGGCTACACGGGCGTGCGTCACGGGCTCGACGTGGCCGCGCACCTCGTGCTGCCCGCGACGACGCTCGGGCTCGTCTACGGCGCGATCTACGTGCAGCTCACGCGCGCGGCGATGCTCGAAGTGGTCGAACGGGAGTTCGTGCGCACCGCGCGCGCGAAGGGCGCGTCCGAGCCGCGCGTGATGATCCGCCACGTGCTGCGCAACGCGCTGCTGCCCGTCGTCACGCTCGGCGGCCTGCAGCTCGGGCAGCTCGCGGGCGGCGCGCTGGTCACCGAGATCGTGTTCGCGTGGCCGGGCCTCGGCGGCCTGATGTACGACGCGCTGATGCAACGCGACTATCCGGTGCTGCTCGGGCTGCTGGCCGTCGTCGCGGCGCTCGTCGTCGGGTTCAATGCGCTGACCGATCTGCTGTACGGGATCGTCGATCCGCGTGCCGCCGTGCGGGAGGCGCGATGATGAGCCGCTTTTCGAGCCGCTTTCCGAACAGCTTCCTGAGCCGCATCATGAGCCGTTTCCCGATCAGTTTCCCGCACCGCTTCCTGCACGGCTTCCTGCACGGCTTCCTGCACCGCTTCGCCCGTGCGCCGGGCGCGCTCGCAGGCACGCTGTTTCTCGCCGCCGCCGCGCTGGTCGCGCTGACAGCGCCGCTGTGGCTGCCGTCGCCGTGGCGGCTCGCGGCCGAGCCGATGATGCGGCCGCTGCTGGATGCGGCCCATCCGCTCGGCACCGACATGCTCGGGCGCGACGTGCTGGTCGGCCTACTGTGGGGCGCGCGCGTGTCGCTGTTCGTCGGGCTCGCGGCAACCGTCGCGACTTTCGCGCTCGGCGCGACAGTCGGCGCGCTCGCGGGCTGGTGCGGCGGCTGGATCGACAGCGTGCTGATGGGCGTCACCGCGCTGTTCCAGACGATTCCGCAGTTTGCGCTCGCCGTAACGATCGCCGCGGTGCTCGGCGCGTCGCTCGAATCGACGGTCATCGCGATCGCTACCGCGTCGTGGCCCGCGATCGCGCGGCTCGTGCGCGGCGAGTTCATCGGGCTCGCGGGCCGGGAATTCGTGCTGGCTGCCCGCGTCGCCGGCGAGACGCCCGCCGCGCTCGTGCGGCGCCAGATCCTGCCGCACGTGCTGCCGCCGCTCGCGGTGCTGGCCGCGCTGATGGTCGCGACCGCGATCCTGACCGAGTCGGCGCTGTCGTTCCTCGGGCTCGGCGACCCGGCGCAGATGAGCTGGGGCTTCATGATCGGCGCCGCGCGCAACGTGATCCGCGACGCGTGGTGGCTGAGCATCTGGCCGGGCCTCGCGATCGTCGCGACCGCGCTCGCGATCAATCGCGTCGGCGAAGGCTTGCGCGTGGCGTCGGCGCTCGCGCGGGCGACGACGGAGGGCGCGCGATGAGCGGCGCGCCGCTGCTGTCGATCGAGCATCTCACGCTCGCGCTGCCGCCGGGCGCGGAGCGTCGCGAAGCGGTGCGCGACGTGTCGCTGACGATCGCGCCCGGCGAAGTGCTGTGCGTGGTCGGCGCATCCGGATCCGGCAAGTCGCTGCTCGCGGCGGCGATCGCGGGGCTGTTGCCGCATGGCGTGCGGCGCGAGCGCGGCCGGATCGTGCTGCGCGGCCGGGACCTGACGCGCGGCAGCGACGCCGAATGGCGCGCGGTGCGCGGGCGCGACGTGTCGATGATCTTCCAGGAGCCGCTCGCCGCGCTCAATCCGCTGATGCCGGTCGGCGCGCAGGTCGACGAGGTGCTGCGCGTTCATCGCGTGCTGACCGGCCGCGGCGAGGCCGCCGCGCGCGCCGCGCGGGTGACCGCGCTGCTGCGCGACGTCGGGCTGCCCGAACCCGAGCGGCTGCGTCATGCGTATCCCGACGCGCTGTCGGGCGGCCAGCGGCAGCGCGTGCTCATTGCGATGGCGCTGGCGCTCGAACCGGCGCTGTTGATCGCCGACGAGCCGACGACCGCGCTCGACGTCACCACGCAGTCGCGGATTCTCGCGCTGATCGCGCAAGCGACCCGCGCGACGCGCACTGGCGTGCTGCTGATCACGCACGATTTCGGTGTGGTCGCGCAGATCGCCGATCGCGTCGCGGTGCTGCGCGACGGCGAAATCGTCGAAAGCGGCCGCGCGGCCGACGTGCTGCGCGCGCCGCGCCATCCGTACACCCGCGCGCTGCTCGATGCGGTGCCGCACGGCCGGGCCACGCAACGCGCGGTCGCGCGCAGCGGCGTGCCGCTGCTCGACGTGCGCGGCCTGCGCAAGCGCTACGCGGCGCGCCGCGTGCTGCCGTCCCTGCCATTCCTGCCGGACCGCGGCCGGCGCGGCGTCGATGCGCTGGACGACGTCGGGTTCACGCTGCACGCCGGCGAAACGCTCGGCATCGTCGGCGAATCGGGCTCCGGCAAGTCGACGCTCGCGCGCGCGCTGCTGCGGCTCGCTCGCGTGGACGACGGCCACATCGTGCTGCGCGGCGAGCACGATCTCGCGCGCCTGACCGAGCGTGCGTTGCGCCCGCTGCGGCGCGAGATCCAGATGGTGTTCCAGGATCCGCACGCGTCGCTGAACGCGCGCCAGACCGTCGCGGATATCGTCGCGACCGGCATGGTCGCCCACGGCGTCAAGCGCACGGACGCCCGCCGGCGCGCGGCCGACCTGCTCGCGCGGGTCGGCTTGCCGCCGGACGCGCTCGACCGCTATCCGCATCAGTTTTCCGGCGGGCAGCGGCAGCGCATCAGTCTTGCGCGCGCGCTCGCGCTCGACCCGTCGATCCTCGTGGCCGACGAGATGGTGTCGGGCCTCGACGTGTCGGTGCAGGCGCAAGTGCTCGCGCTGCTCGAATCCGTGCAGCGCCGCCGCGCGATGGCGATCGTGTTCGTTACACACGACCTGCGGGTTGCCGCGCAGATCTGCGACCGGATCGCGGTAATGCGCGCGGGGCGCGTGGTCGAGCTGGGCGACGCCGCGCAGGTGTTCGGCGCGCCGCGCCATCCGTATACCCGCGCGCTGATCGACGCGATGCCGGTGCTGCCGGCGCGTCCGGCAGCAAACACCGACGGCGCGCGGCACGCGCATCCGATCGACGAGGAGCACCCGTGACATCCCATTCGACTTACGCCGCCGCCGGCCCGGTGGTCGTGACCGGCACGCCGGTCGAAGTCCGCACGGGGCGCACGCTGAGCGTCGCCCATCGCCCGGCACCGCCGGATTCGCCGCATGCGGACACCGTCGTGTTCTTCGCGCACGGCGGTGGCGGCAACAAGAACCAGTGGCGCCGCCAATGGCGGACGCTGGCCGACGCGGGCTACGGGCTCGTCGCGTGGGATTTTCTCGGTCACGGCGACAGCCCGCGCCCGGACACGCGCGACGGTGCCTATCGCGGCGCCGAGACGATTCAGGACTATCTCGCGCTGTTCGATCGCTACAAGGGCGCGCGCAACGTGCTGGTCGCGCATTCGCTCGGCACGGGCAGCACGCTCGTGCTGCTGCAACACCTTGCCGACCTCGGACGATTGCACGAAGCGAGCGCGGCGCTGCTGCTCGGCACCCGGCTCACGCGCCCGGCCATGCAGCCGTCCGCGCTGCCGGCGTGGCTGCTCGAATGGCTCAAGCCGGTGTTTGCGCGGCGGTTCCGTCGGCTTGCGTGGCACCCGCAAGCGGACCGCGCGCTCGTCGCGTACGAATCGCGCATCGCGCGCCGCAACCGGATGGCGACGTTCCAGGCCGTGCTGCGCGACGCACCGTGGCCCGATGCCGCGCGGCTCGCGGCGCTCGACCTGCCGGTCGTCGTGCTCGCGGGCGACGCGGACGGCCTGACGCCGGCGGCGGACGGACGCGCGCTGGCCGATGCGCTGCCCGACGCGACGTTCGGCGTGCTGCGCGAATGCGGCCATCAGCTCATGCTCGAGCGTCCCGAGGCCGTGGAGGCGGCATTGCGCGCGCTGCTCGACAGGATCGAGAGGCCGGCCGATACGGCGCGATAGTCAGGTCTCGAAACGAATGAACTGCGCGGACGACCACACCTTGCTGTCGTTGCACTGCCGCCCGAAGAAATACACGGGGCGGTGCCCGAATTGCGTGTTGCCGGGCGCGACGTCGATGCTGCCGGCGAGGTCGACGGGCAGCGGCTGGTCCGTGAGCCGCTCGAGCGCGACGAACAGCTCGGTGCCGCCGAGCGCATGCGTCGCCGTGCCGCGCGCGAGCAGTTCCGCGCCGCTGATCTCGAAGCGGAACGCGGGCGCATGCGCAAACGGATTGCGCTGCAGCGGATCGCCGACCTTCGCGAACCCGTCGATCGTTCCTTCGACGACGATCGTCGCGTCGGCGAGATTGCCGACGTCGATCTCGATGCTGTCGGCATCGCCATAAGTGTCGCTGCGGAACTCGATGTCGGTCGCGCCGGTGCGCCACGCCGATTCCTCGACATGCTCGAACCCGTTCGACCCGAAGCGATGGATCGTGCCGTTGACGATGCTGATCCGGCCGCGCCATGTGGCCCAGCGGTAGCGATCGCGGATGCGCGCGCCGCCCCAGCGCACGCGGATCAGGCGTTCCGCATAGCCGAGTTCCGCGTGCAGGTTGCGCTCCCACAGCAGGCCCTGGTGATCGTAGGCGGCCACGTATTCCCAGCCCGCCTGGCCCAGCAGCCGGTAGTCGAGCCGCGCGGGCCCGCGCTGCGCGAACGCATCGCCTTGCCAGTGATCGCCGCAGCGCACGAGGATCGCGCTGTGCTCGCCGGTGGTCGCCCACGTGCGGCGCGCGCGCAACGCCGCGCCGACGCTTTGCCGGTCGAGCGCCGGCGCGAGCACGCCGGTCAGCCCGCCGTGCACGCCGAACACCTGCACGCCCGGCGCGCCGCCGCCCGGCCGGCCGCGATGCTCGTCGCCGCTCGCGGCCACGCCGAGCCGGTAGCCGCGCGCGATCACGTCCTGGTACAGCCAGCCGAAATGCCCCCATGACGACGCGATCTCGACGAGCCGTTCGAGTTCCGGATGATGCCAGTCCGGAATGTAGCGGCGGCCGCCCACGTGCGGCATCACGAGGTGCTGCGCGGCGTCGTCTGCATACGCGTCCCACAGCTCCTCGACGGGCCAGCGGCCGAGCTCGACCGCGTGGCCCTTCATGTCCTCGTTCCAGACGAGCGTGCGGTTGTGCTCGCCGCGTGCGTTGTACGGAAAACCGGGCCGCGCGTCGCCGAGGAACACGACGTTGTGGTCGCCGCCCGCGGTCGAGCTGCCGCACCATTCCTGCACCGGATAGACGACGAAGCGGCCCGGCTCGTTGAAGCGTTCGACGGCATCGACACCGAGCTGCCAGTTCTCGTCGGTGATCTGGAAATCGTTCGCCGTGTAGCCGAGCACGTCGATGCCGCCGATATCGCGCGCATAGCGTGCGTTGTACTCGGGGCTGTTGGTGCCGACCGTGTCGTGCGCATGGACGTGCAGGTCCGCGTACAGCGCGCGCGGCGCGGGCAGCGACGCGTCGACCGTGAGCCACGCGTGCGCGGCGCGCACGTCCGGCCGCGCGGGCACGTCGGCCACGATGCGCAGCGTGCCTGCGTCGGCCGGCAGGTCGTCGACCGCGCAGGTTGCAAACCCCGCATCCGGCAGCGCGTGGTCGCGATGGTAGACGGCTGCGCCGCGTGCGTCGTACGCGATCACGCGCGCGGTGCCGCCGACATCGCGGCACGCATTGCCCCAGCGGTCCTGCAGCGACAGCCGGAACGGCGCGCGCGTGCCGGGCCGCACGAAGCGCGGGCCGTTCAGCAGCACGTCGGCAGGCGCGCCGGCGCGGATGTCGATCGACACGTCGCCGGGCACCGCGACGAAGCGCGACGTGCCGAGCGGATCGACGTAGAGCCGGAACCGGAAGTTGTCCTCGGCGAACGTCTGCACGCGCGTGCCGGGGCCGCGGCGGCGGTCGCCGAGACGGATCACGATGCGATCGCCGGCGTTCACGTAGCCGTCGACGATGTCGACGATCACCGCCTTCTGGAACGGCCGCTCGTGTCCCTTCTGGTCGAAGCGCACGTTCAGCGCCTGCACCGTGGCCGGGCTTTGCCCGGGCACGAGCGGTGCCGCCTGGTATTCGGCGCTGATGTAGTTGGCGGCGCTCGGGTCGCTCGTCTGGAACAGCGCCCAGTCCGAGTAGAACTTGAAGGTCGCCTTCAGCCAGCCGCCGTCGGCGATGCCGGACGAGCCGACTTCGTAGTCGAGCACGATCTCGCTCCAGTCGCCGGCTTCGACGCGCGCGACGTTGCAGCGCACGCGCCCCGCGAACGGCAGGCGCTTGTGCCGTTCGTACAGGCCCGCTGGCGCGACGTGCGGGCCGAGCCGGTCGCGCAGCGCGGCGGCGCGCGCTTCGATGGTGTCGGGGGTGCCGAGGGTGTCGTTGGCTTCGTTCATGCGTTGTCCGTGAAATGTCGGGAGGAAGCGGCGCGCTTCAATGCGCGAACGGCCAGGGTGCGGCCGGATCCCAGACCGGGACGCCGAGCCACGCGTACCACGGCGCAATCACGCACAGGCCGTACACGATCGCGATCAGCACCGACACCGCGCCAACCTTCGCGTAGTCGGCCGTCGAGAACGCACCGCTGCTGTACGCGATCACGCCGGCGGTGATCTGCGTGGGCAGCAGGTACGCGAAGCTGTCGGTGTCGCTGACGAGCATCGTGAATGCGACCGGATGCAGCCCGAGACGCGGCGCCAGCGCGAGCGCGATCGGCGCGATCATCGTGACGGCTGCGACGTTGGACAGCATGCCGATGCGGATCACGTGGGTGCCGAGCATCACGATCGCGATCGTGAGCCACCAGCCGTGCCCCTGCGCGGCCGCATAGATGTGATCGGCCGCCCAGCTCGCGAGCCCCGACGCGCTGATCGCCGCCGACAGCGACAGCGCGCCGGCCAGCAGGAACAGCGTGCCCCAGATCGTGCGCTGCTCGATTTCGGCCCAGCCGAAGCGCAGCACGCCTGGCGCGAACAGCAGCGCGAGCGCGAGCAGCGCGACGATTTCCGACGGCAGGTGATGCAACGGCTCGGTCGCCCACAACGCGGCGACGGCCGCGAACAGCGCGAGCACGGTCCAGTCGTTGCGCAGCGCGGGCGGCTGCGCGCGGCGCATCGCCGTGATCGCGCCGGAGCCGCCGGGAATCGCGACCGCACGCGAGCGGAAGTAGAACTGCACCCAGCACTGCGTGATCGCGAACATCCCGAGGTACGGCCACTGCAGCTTGAGCCACGTGAGATACGAGATCCGGATGCCGAGCTGCTTCTCGAGCAAGCCGGCGACGACCAGGTTCGGCAGGTGGGCCGTCAGGATGCACATGCCGCTGATCATTGCGCCATACACGAGCGTCTGGATCACGATCGCCTTTCTGGCGGCACGCTCGCGCGGCGAATCGCCGAACAGCCGGACGATGCCGTTCGTGACTGGCAGCAGCGTGGCCGCGCGCGCGTTCGCGGCCGGCACGACGAGCGCCATCAGGCAGTTCACCGCGAACATCGCCCAGATCACACCGTTCGCCGTGCGCACCTTCAGGCGATCGAGCAGCAGCAGTGCGATGCGCCGGTCGAGCCCGCACGCCTGCATGATCGCGGAGAACAGGAACGCGGCGAGACACAGGAATACGACCGGCGCGGCGAAGCCGCTGGCCGCCTTCGGAAACGACGGGCTCGCGTGCGAGAGCACGAGCAGCATCGGCAGCAGCAGGCCGCTCACACCGACCGGGATCGCCTCGGCGATCCAGACGATCGCGACCCACGCGACCACGGCGAGCGTCGCCTTGCCTTCGGCGGACAGATGCGCGGGGGTGGGCAGCCACCAGGCGATCGCGAAGAATGCGAGCCACGCGGCGGCGAAACCGATCCGCGCGCGCCACGGCGCGCGGATTGCGTGCCCGGCTGCGTGTGGATCGGCGCGCGACGGTGCCACTGCGGGTTCGGCCCGTGGCGGCCGGCATGCAGGCGCGCCGTCGAGCGGCGGCGTGCCGATAGCGTTTTCAGTCACTGATATGCTCCCCGTGCGTCCGGCCTTCATGCGGCTCACCGGACCGTCTGTCGAGATGTGATAATACGTATTAATACAAGTTGGGCGATCCAATTGCTTTTCATATCGATATCCGGAATACCGCTGAAGGCGGGCCGGGCACGGAGAGGGAGAACCGATGACGCTGGTGCGTGACGATGCGACGTCGCTTTACGAGCAGATCGCGGCGACGCTGCGCGGCGAGATCGAGCAGGGCATCTACGAACCGACCGGGAAGCTGCCGTCGGAGGCGCAGTTGAGCGAGCGCTTCGCGGTGAGCCGCGTGACCGTCAGGCTCGCGCTCGCGCGCCTGACCGACGCGCACATCGTCGAGCGCAAGCAGGGCAAGGGCACGTTTGCCGCGAAGCAGCGGTTGCGGCATCGGCTCGATGTGCTGCGCGGGTTCTACGACTCGATCGCGGGGCAGGGTGCGCACGCGCGCATGGAACTGCTGCGGATGGAAGAGTGCGATGTGCCGCCGGGATTGCGGCATGCGTTCGCCGAGGACGTCACGCGTTGCATCTACCTCGAGCGCCTGCATTGGGTCGACGACGAACCCGTTGCGCTTGCGCAGACGTGTCTGCTGCCCGACGCGCGTGCCGTCGCCTATGCGCAGGCCGAGAGCCTGCCGACCTACGAGATGCTTGAGCGGCAGCTCGGCTGGCGGATCACGGACGCCGACATGTCGGTCACGGCCGTGAGCGCGCCTGACGATGTGGCGGATCGGCTAAGGATCGGCGCGAATGCGCCGCTGCTCGTGTTGCGGCGCACGTCTCGCCTGGCGGATGGCCGCACGTGCGAGTCGACCGTGTTTCATATCCGGCCCGAGCGTTTCGACCTCGTGGTGAGGAGTGGCGTCGAGGCGCGGTTCGTTGGTTGATGTCGTCGACGAAATGGCACGGCCAAGAGACACATAGCCCTGATGCAGCATCGACTCGATCGTTGCCGAATCGTTTTCGTTGACGCTGCCGGCATCCTCCCGGGCATCGCGCAGCAGCATCGCTTGCGCCCGCAACCGACCGAATTCGGACGTCGAGTGCGCGGAGCGGGAGTTCACCGCTGTGGATGTGCCCGGGCGGCTTCATCGCGAATCGGCTCAATGTCGAACGTGTAATGGGCAAGTTACTTCAGTACGCGTCCGAAGACCTCTCCGAGCTCGGCATCTTCGACCACCGGCGCGATGTCGAGCTCCATCAGGTCGCTCCACATATACGCGAATTCGGTCAACGTCTTCACGTCATCCGTTTCAAGCAAGTCGAACCCGCCGCGCAGATCCGCGCGCGTCCATCTGCCGAGCAGCCTGACGCCCTCCGGCGGCAGTCCCCCCGTTTTCTGAAATCGCTCAATGGCTTCCGCCCGGGATAGCGTGTCCGGGGCCCAGGTGAATGTCAGCATGAATTTCATGACGTACCTCCCGACGGAGCAATTGGGCTGAATTCATTCTAGGCAATCGAATTTGTTCGCCTTATAGGGGAAGGTACTTGTTGGGATATTTTTCGTCGCTCGCGATTCGGGATGCGGGTCGAGCTGGTCGGGTTGGGTAATCTGCCGATGAATCACATTCAGCCGATGAATCGAGGATATTGGCGTCACTGCTGCAACCCATGGCGTGTCTGTCGGCAGAATGGCGGTGGACGGGGCACCGTTGATCGCGATCCCCAAGCCGGCAAACGCACCTGTTTCTTCAACGACAGTTGCCATTTGGTCGCGGGCGGGAGTTCGGCCGAAGCTGTCATCGGGTCGAACGCCGGTCACGGGCCGCTAATGGTCGCCCTGCAGGCGTCGGACTAGCGGTTACGTCGATTGACTGCTTTGTTTCCTGCGCGAGGACGGCTGACGACCCCTAGCAGCCGTTGCTACTTGCAAGAGCGGACCTTCACCGACCGGCTCAGCCGTGAGCCCGTGAAGCAAGGGTGTCAGATGGAGGATCTCGTCGGGCTTTACGGCGCGTCAAAAGCCAGAAGACATACGCGGTCGAAGCTCCGGCAATCCATACGGGGAGAATGGAAATTGTCCATTGCGTCTGCCAGAAGGGAAGACTCAGCGCTGGCAGTGAACTCGCAACCAATAGATAGCTGATTTGGTACCGGTTCACCCGCTGAAGAATGACTGCCAGCGGCAGCCCGTAAAACCAAGTGAAGAAATAACCAACGGCCGTGCTGTTGATCGACACGCCGATGAGTGATTGAAGCGGCGGCAGGCCCCACACCGAAGGATAAAACCACTCGTGCAGCAGGAAGAACAGCCATCCGCTCGTGAACGGAATAATCAGTGGGGCGACAGCTGCAGCAACAAGATGGGCCAGAACATCCTTCACGATCTTCGCCCGGTGATGTCCGATAATCTGTCTGCTCATGTCCGCTAACCCCTTTTGGCCAGTGCGCCCTACGTGCGGCTTGGCAATCATGCATACGCCAGGAGCAGAAGTAAATTAGACGAACAGGACAGGGAAGAGACGCGAGCGGCAGCTAAGCGGAACTTTCCCCACTGACCGCTTCTGGCGGGCTACTGCCCGATGCGGTCGGCCGAAGCCGACCCGAAGCGGTCATACGCTCTTGTACAACCTCGAAGACCGCATTGAAAGTTACAGCAGTCATTCGTGTAGCTCCTTTGCGATGTACAGGAATCGATCGGCGGATCTGCGCGTCAGTTTCGTGCGTTCGAGAGCTGTCACGATGGCGTCCGTCGAGCGACGACATCGAAGATGATTAGCTCAATACGATCCAGTGCGCGGAGCGGTTCCCCTAGCACGATCAGCGATCGGGCTACGGTGAAAGCGGTGTGAACGTGCACGTAGCGAGGCATATCGCGCTCGACCATGTTGAAAAATCTCGCCAATTCAATCCGAACGTACGCCTTGTCATCGTCCCAATGATCTGTCACCCGTTCTCGCAGGGTTTCAAGGAGCACACGATAGTCGCTTTGCGTGAGCGCTACGCCTTTGCAATTCATCTCGCAATCCAGGCCGGCCGAAAACGATTTGCACTGGTTCATCCTTTGTCAGCATAGCGCTGTCGGGACCAGTGGTCATCGATGGCAGATTGTCCGAAAGTTGAGCGCACCGTGCCCAAGGCCGCGTGTATGGTGGCCGGTTCATCCTGACACAGGGTGTATAGAGGTTGAGAATCCTCTGCCCAAGGCGACTAAAATTCAGTCATGGTTGCGTCCCAGAAGGAGGCTGCCATGACTCAGTCAATGATTGGGTGGTTGGTTGTGTTGCGGTTGCCGTTGATGCGTTCGCGTTGGCGCGCCGTTACCGGAGCGAACATCCGGGCGTGGGAATGATTCAGTGGTTGGCTTCCCATCACATGGGGTGGATACATCGCAAACATCGACATCTTCGCGTAGTCGGCGAAAAAACCGCCTTACAGGAATTTACTGGGGGCAAATCGCGTAGACATGGACAGGCGCGCGCAGTTGAGCGCGGAAGACCCCACCTCGGGTCTTTGCATGGACAGCATCGTGGACGACGAAGTGTGTAAAACTCTCACACATGTGGCACGCCTTCGCGTGATGAAGACGATGTCCGGGCGCTATCGAGGAATCGTCCATCTGCACCGTATCGGGGAGGAGCCTGGCTCCTACGAGAAACACAATACCGAAAGGGATTTCGCGACGGACATTGAGGCGCGTTACGCCGCTCGAGCACTCGCGCACAAATTGTTTGAAGAGCAGGCTCCAGACCGTGAAAAGGCGCAAGGAATCGATTGAAGCTACGTTCGCGACTGGGTCATCACGCATCGCCGATTGGCAACGCGACGTCCGTCAACCCGTCGCGCGACACTCGAAAAATGTGGCCACTCGCCCGTTGGTCTGCTTCAAGAAGCCTGCACAGAAATGACTGTTGGCGTGTCGACGCACGTTTCCCTTTGACCGGTGGCATGGTGTCGGCTTGTGCAACTTCCGGTCGGGAAGCGCGTCTCCGGTCGTTGCGCGCCCCCGTGCATTGCTGCTCCGCAAAGCGCCATATCAAAGAACCGCGTCGAGCATCCACTGTTCGCCACGGTTCTGGTCGATGACGCCTTCCGCGTAGCGTATCGAGGCTCGGCGCGCATCTCCCGCGCTAGCAAACGGCGAACCGTCGAGAAGTCTGAAAGTCTGGCTCCGGGTCACCGTGGTGTTGGTGCCGCGAAGGCAAACCTTGACTGCCGCGTCGAAACCGGATTCGTAGTTGTGAGTACAGCCAGCTTCGGCCTGAAAGTGAGGGTAAATCAGCGGATATATTTCGAATCCACGATAGATATGCATACTCATGATGAACTCCTGGCGATCGATGCCAACGAAATGCGCAGACGAACGCAGTCAATCCTGTATCGGCATTACACACCGCGACAGATGGGGGAGAAGGGATCAAATAAAACGCGCGGAGGGGGCGGGCGCGCCGCAACAACACGGTTGGCGGTGCTGAGTGTAGTCAGGAGGACTGGTCGGCAGACGACTACGCTCTGATGGG
Source organism: Burkholderia sp. Bp8963 (assembly GCF_003854275.1). Classification (GTDB taxonomy): domain Bacteria; phylum Pseudomonadota; class Gammaproteobacteria; order Burkholderiales; family Burkholderiaceae; genus Burkholderia. Next base: position 85,093 of record NZ_QTQP01000013.1, on the reverse strand, counting down.
TTCATCATACGCGCGTCGCCCGGCGTGTGTCCAACGCTCGATTTCCGAGACTGAAGCACTTCCGACTCGCATCGAGCGCCGTATAGCGTCGATCGATTTTCTTTCATGAGCGCGGCAACGGATCACGCCCAGTCACCAGAGTTCGGCGACACGCAGTACTGGCGCATTGTGGATGCAAGACGCCCGGTCGGCCACGATCAGCGCTTCGATTCGCGTCTTGCCATGAAATGCTCCCGCGCCGCGGAGATGATCGGGCGAACACCCTGCACGGACACTGGTTCTACGTCGCGGCCGAATCTCGATGAACCACCGCCTATCAGGGTTGCCCACGTCGATTGGCGAGACGGAGTTCAATGCTTCGCCGCGATGAGCAAGTCGACTACCGTGGCCTCCGACCTCGGAGATGCTTCGAATTTCTAATTGAAGTGCTGACGATTCCATCCGGGCGCCATCGTCCCGCGCATCGGAGATTGTTCACACTTGACTGATTCGGCCCGCCCTTCGCACGACCGCTGCGGCATGCCGGGTGGCAGTTCACGCAGAACTTTCGCTGTACAAGTGCACCAATGAGCGTAAGATGCATTCGTTGACTGACTCGCTACCGATTCCTGCGCCGCTCAAGGCGTGTCCCCCCTCCGAACGTGATCGGGCCTCTCATCGAAACCGCGCAATGCGGACGAGCGCGACGTGTATCGACTGCGTATGCGAAGCGCCTGATCGATGCGTGTCCACAGGACACGAGCGTTCTGGATGAAGTGTCCTGATATCTTCATCGGTCCATCCTGCATCTGCGACGGCTGTGTCACCACATGCCCACACACGCCCAGCGCATCGCGCGCCGGCGACCTCGGGAGGTTGCATATGGACAGGAAGGACCTATTGAAATGGATTCGACACGATGGCTCCGGTGTCGTCGAGCAGTTTCTGCCGACTGACGCTCGCGCCGAACTGGACGGCGTCATCCGCGACCGTCGTCATGAAATCGATGCGAACGCTTTCCTGATGTTCGTCTCGATCCGTGCGATGTTGCGCGATAACGGGATGACGAGCTGCGAATCGGACCTGGAAGCCGGTCAGATCATGGCACTCCTCCAGCTTTGACATTCCTGGTCGCAATGAAATGCTTCGCGACGGGCATCGGTCGCGCGCTGACTGAGAGGGAGAAAGAAAATGCAAATCGACTCAACCCGATACCATATCGACCCGACACCGCGCAGAGCGGATGGGGAATACATGGCACATGCGAGGATCAGCACCAATCGTGCGGATGGTGGTGAGCTTGACGTTTATCTGAGCGACGATCTGGCTGGTTTCGACGAGCGCGAGGATGCAATTGCCTTTGCGAGAAACTGGGCGCAAGAATGGCTTGACGCGTATTTGGCTGACGATCGCCGTGTTGCGACGAATCGGACATCGGGTGGCGCGCCAACCGCACAGCAATCAGGAGGCGGTCGGGAGCGAAGCTGACAGCGAGATGTAGCTCGCCCGAGTCAGAATGACGCTGGATCGAAGATCGGTCGAGGGTATCGATCCAGTCGGGCGCCACGAAAGTGGGGGGCGTGAAGCACTTCGGCTTCACTGCCGCGTGTAATGAAATCCGCGTACGTTGCACTATCGACAGGTGCAGTCAAATCAGGATACGAAAATCTCGTGCCATTTCTGACTGCGAGAACATGCGCTACACGATTACCCGCATGGGTGTCCGGTGAAGGTTCAATGTCGTGTTCGCCACCCTGATCAGGCACAAGGGCGGCGAACATTCGCAGATCCTGGCGCGCAAATCCTGCGCCATCTCATCAGCAGACGATACCTTTTTCGACGGAATGATCCTGGCACACCGTCGTTAATTTTCAGTCGATCCGCCGTGCCAATGGCGGTCGGTGAATGCGGTCAGCATTGCATTTGTCGCCGCCGTCAGGATCGCCACCAGGGTTGAAATTGACTACCGTAATCCCGAAACCGAATGAGCCCGTGGAAGTCGCACTGCGCCGTTTTAGACGATCCATCGAAAGCACTGGCCTGTTGCAGGAGTTGCGTGCGCGGATGGCATATGAAAAGCCGACATCGGCCCGGAAACGAAGGAAAGCCGCGGCCGTGGCGAGATTGCGCAAGCAGATACGCCGCTCGTTACCAGCCAAGAAGATGTACTGACGGCGAATATGCCCGACGTCGATCAGCGACGTCGGGCATCGTCGGAAAGTCGGCAAAGGCCGATGATGCGACGTGCATCGTTAATCCGCGATTGGCTGATAACTGATGCGGATATATCAAGTATTCCGTTTGTGGAAAGTGGTTTTTTCCTTCAACACTGGCTGAAATCCTCGGGAATTCTCGGCTCGCCATGTTGCCTGCGGTTTTGGGTGCGGCGCCGCTTATTCGTCGTATGGCAAGGTGCGGGTGCCTGGGGCACATCCAGCGTCACGCACGGCATCACCCTCTATACAAGGGCCAGCTCTTCTCGCGTTTCCGCAAGCGGACTGCCCTGTTTTGAAAGTCGGCGTAGTAGGCCGCCAGATCCCTGATGTCCAGGCCGGACCGTTTTCGCGGACCATGGAATCGACGCGTGCGCGGTCGGATGTGTGCTGCCGAGCTTCATTCACCGCTTTCGCGGCATCGGCATGACTCAACCAACCCGCCACCGCAGGCATACGGTCCAGGCACTTGCATGTGGCGACGGCAGTCATTGCACCACAGTCGGAGTGTCCACCGATGACGACGTCAGTTACGTTCAGGCCTGCGACTGCGTATTCGATGCTGGCTGACATGCCACCTTGCTGCATGCCGTAAGCCGGAACTATGTTGCCGGCGTTGCGAATGACGAATGACTCGCCTGGCTCTTGCGGTGTCAGCAGCTCCGGCACTACATGGCTGTCTGAGCAAGCGACGAACAGCGTTCGCGGATTCTGAGTGGTTGCAAGCTGCTTAAACAACTCCGTGCGCTTGAGAAACTCTTCGCGCTGTAACTTCAGGAGGCCTTATCAGATCTTGCATGATATCGCCCGTTTGGTTGTGTACTCGATGTGCGAAATGGATGATCTGAGCTCTATCGGTTCTGGTCGCGTAGATGCCAATCACCGTGAGCATCCCCAACGAGTTGCTCACGCCGATGCCGAACAGCGCACCCGCACGCCAAGGCGCGACAGCGTCTCACCCAACTCGCCCGGACCGAACACGGCCGCGCTTTGCCGCAGGTCTTCCCATTCGAAGACATCATCGTTGACGATCAGGCGGTCACCGAACTGCCGCGATATGCGTCAAACAGCTGTGAGCACAGGGCCGCTAGGGCAGCAAGATTCACGGCCTGGTCGGCGTGCTCGACTTCGCCGGCATTAAGCACGTCATCGAGGACAGGAGCTAGGCGACGCAGTTTTCGGAAGGTAGCGGCGTCAAGTTTCATGTGATGATGCGCGACGGGGCACGCTGCACTTCTGCCAAACTCTTCGCACTGGAACTTCGGGAAGCCTTCGATCAGGTCTTGCATGATGTCGCCCGTTGGGTTGTATGGGAACTCGATGTGCAAAATGGATGATCTGAGCTCTATCGGTTCCGGTCGCGTAGAAGCCAATCACCGTGAGCAGCCCAAACAAGTTGCTCACGCCGATGCCGAACAGCGCACCCGAACGCCAAGGCACGACAGCGCCTCAGGCGGTCACCGAACCGCGTGCAGGTCTCGCGTTGGCGTGAGCGGTATGCGCAATCGGAGCTGGCCGATATCGAATGCGCTAACCGGCTCGCAACATACTGCCATCGAGGTAGCCTCGAAAATATGCCTGCGCTTTATGCTCAGATCGTGCACCCCCGACATCCATGACCGGGGGGCGCCTAGGCTGGGAATGCTTCAGACCGACTTACCTTCTAGCATCTTTACCGTATCGTCTGTGGTCCAGACCGCATCGGCGATGAAGCGATAATTGACTAGCGCAGCGCCATAGCCATCGCCTTCCGGCAGCTTCGGTCCTGCTACGGCGTCACGCACGACTGCCACCTCGAAGCCATTCTCGAGCAGATCGCGCAGATGCGACTCCACGCAAAGGTTGGCCAGCATGCCCGCCAGAATGACCTGCTCCACGCGCTGCTTGCCCAGTTGGAGCTTCAGGTCGTTGACCTGGGGGCCATAGAGCTTGTGCGGCGAGCAGATGATTGTCTTGTCATCCTCGATGTACGGTTTGAACTCCGGAAGGAAGTCCGAGCCTGACCCGCGGAAGCCTTCAAGCGAGAGCGCACTCGGACGGTCGAACAGGCCGAGGTTGTGCTGAAATATCTCCGCCCCACCCTGGAACTGCCACCGATGGTCCTGCGGATAGTAGTAATGGGGGGAAATCGCTATCGTAATTCCGGCCTTCTTGGACGCCTGAAACAGTCGCACCAGGTTCGGCACCATATTCTGTTCGGTCACGCTTTCGCCGACCACCGGCCACGCCTTGCCCTTCGGGCTCATGAAGTCAATCTGCGGATCGATCACGACGAACGCAGTACGGGTGAGGTCAAGCTTCATGCCCGTCTTGGGCAGTGCCGGTTTGGCCGGATCCGCGTACTTGGCACCGCCACCGGCGGGCGCTGAGTTGGCCAGCGAGGGTAGTTGCGCGGAGGCCACTGCCGCGGCGGCAGCCATGCCCTTGAAGAAGGTACGGCGGCCATGAAATTTTGAGGATTCGCACATAATAATTCTCCGGTTGGCTGCGCGGGAACGCTAGCAGGTGCGGCAGACGCACTGTCATGGGTCCGAAGCGCACGTTCGCTAAAGCAACTTCCAGAATCGGGAATAGACGGAGTGATCGTCACAGCCGCCAGGTTTCATCACCGCCTGGAAAGCTCACTGCGGCTACCCGAACTCCTTGTCAGACGAGCCGGGCGATACAGGACGCAACGTTTACGGGGTTCCAGTTGTTGATCGTCCCCACGAGGCAGGTGAGGATCGGCAGCTCCTGCTAGCTGTATTGGGTGTGCACGCGTTCTCGCGAATAGGCCCTTCGATCGTAATCTTCTGAAACAGCAGGCCGAACTCCATGCGCTTCGTGGTCAGTTATCGGGACTACTGAACGTAGGTAGGAAATTGAGTCATGAGGTTTCCTGGATGAGCTGACTGACGGCGTGTTTCTCGACCATGGCGGTGCGTTCCAGATCGAATGTCATCGTGGGAACGGGCATGGCGCGCTCGCTCGGATCGGTGTACTACGCCGGTTGTTCTGCTGTTGGCAGTTGCTGTGTTGGGTCATGATGGTTCCTGTGACTGGGGTGGACAACGAACACGCCGCATGGCCCTCGAGCCGATGCATCGATGCTGACGTGATGCGTTGAAATCTAGAAGCAAATGCCTGCCTGAACTAGGGGCCGGGTGCGGATAGTTCTGTCAATCGCTACGCACCAATCGCGTTCAGCGAGAGTTCATCAAGAATGAGCCGGCGCATTTGAAGATCCTGTCGTGCGGATGGCTGAGCTCGGTGAACGACCCAGCGGCACGCGCTGGATGCGTTGCCGCAACATTGGTGAAGCACCTGCAACATCGAATTGCACGTGATGCATATCGCACGGCGAGGAGACCGTGACTAGACTGATCGCGTCTCCACTCAGGTCTATACCCATGAAGATTGATCCCGCGCCAATACAGCCTAGCGTCGCTGGCGTCACGCGCCGTCAGTTTTTGGTCATCGGGGCAGGCACTGCAGCAGCAGTGGCTTTGCCATTCGCAGCGTCCGCTGCTCCTACTGCGCCGAATGGCGCCGAAACTCCGGAAGGAAATCCACCCATGAGCTATATCACTACCAAAGACGGGGTCCAGATCTTCTACAAGGATTTGGGTCCCTCCAATGGCACCCCGATCGTCTTCTCGCACGGATGGCCTCTGAGCTCCGACGATTGGGACGCGCAGATGATGTTCTTCCTCTCCAAGGGCTATCGTGTCGTCGCGCACGATCGGCGCGGGCATGGCCGCTCGGCGCAAGTCTGGAACGGCCACGACATGGATCACTACGCCGACGACCTCGCCGCGGTCGTGAACCATCTCGACCTCAAGGGCGCGATCCACGTCGGCCACTCCACCGGCGGCGGCGAGGTCGTGCGCTATCTGGCTCGCCACGGCGAGAAGCGAGCCGCGAAGGCCTGCCTCATTAACGCCGTGCCGCCGCTGATGGTCAAGACCGCGTCGAATCCAGACGGCCTGCCGAAGGACGTGTTCGACGGCCTGCAACGGCAGACGGCCACGAACCGGGCGCAGTTCTACCGCGACATTCCGGCCGGGCCGTTCTACGGCTTCAACCGGCCGGGCGTGAAGCCGCAGGAAGGCATCATCCAGAACTGGTGGCGCCAGGGGATGATGGGCAGCGCCAAGGCGCATTACGACGGCGTCGTCGCGTTCTCGCAGACCGACTTCACCGATGACTTGAAGAAGATCGGACTGCCGGTGCTGGTGATGCACGGTGACGACGACCAGATCGTTCCCTACGGCGATTCCGCGCCACTGTCGGCCATGCTGCTGAGGAACGGCACGCTGAAGACCTACAAGGGCTTCCCGCATGGCATGCCGACCACACATGCGGACGTCATCAACGCGGACCTGCTGGCTTTTATCAAGGCCTGATTGGGTCCGAATCAGCCGGCACCGTCGATGGCCGGTCCACCCTTGGGGTGGAGGCCATCGACGCGACTCCCACTCTGGACTTCCAGTCCCCCCTCCTGAAGACGCTCCGCTGAACCCTTCTTCTTGCCCACATTGCCATGACCAAACTCACTTTTGCCAACGGCGCCCCCGTTGTCGACAACGTCAACATCGAGACCGCCGGTGCGCGCGGCCCCGCGCTGTTGCAGGACATCTGGCTGCTTGAGAAGCTCGCCCACTTCGACCGCGAGGTGATCCCCGAGCGGCGCATGCACGCCAAGGGCTCCGGCGCCTTTGGCCACTTCACGGTGACGCACGACATCACAGCGTTCTCGAAGGCCAGGCTCTTTTCCGGCATCGGCAAGAAGACGGACGTCTTCGTGCGCTTCTCCACGGTGGCCGGCGAGCGAGGCGCGGCGGATGCCGAGCGAGACATCCGCGGCTTCGCGGTGAAGTTCTATACCGAGGAAGGCAATTGGGACCTGGTGGGCAACAACACGCCTGTGTTCTTCCTGCGCGACCCGCTGCGATTTCCTGACCTGAACCACGCCGTCAAGCGCGACCCGCGCAGCAACCTGCGCAGCGCCCAGAACAACTGGGACTTCTGGACGCTGCTACCTGAGGCGTTGCATCAGGTGACCATCGTGATGAGCGATCGCGGCCTGCCCGATGGGTATCGCCACATGCACGGTTTCGGCAGTCACACGTTTAGCCTCATCAGTGAGGATAACGAACGGCACTGGGTGAAGTTTCACCTGCGCAGCCGGCAAGGCATCCGTAACCTCACCGACGCACAGGCCGCCGCGATCGTCGCCAACGACCGCGAGAGCGCGCAGCGCGACCTGCTCGAAGCGATCGATGGCGGCGACTTCCCGCGCTGGACGTTGTGCATCCAGGTGATGACCGAGCAGCAGGCGCAGGTCTGCCCGTTTAATCCCTTCGACCTGACCAAGGTCTGGCCGCACGGCGACTACCCACTCATCGAGGTGGGTGTGCTGGAGCTCAATCGCAACCCCGACAACTTCTTCGCCGATGTGGAGCAGGCAGCGTTCTCGCCCGCCAACATCGTGCCGGGCATTGGCTTCTCGCCGGACAAGATGCTGCAGGGGCGGCTCTTCAGCTACGGCGACGCGGTCTGCTACCGGCTGGGCGTGAACGCGCACCAGATCCCGGTGAACGCCCCGCGCTGCCCGGTGCACAGCTATCACCGCGACGGCGCGATGCGTGTGGACGGCAACCAGGGCGGGCTACCCGGCATCGTGCCAAACAGCCGCGGCGAGTGGGCCGATAGCCCGCGGCTGGCGGAGCCGCCGCTGGTGCTCTCGGGCGCAGCCGCGCACTGGGACCATCGCGCGGACGAGGACTACTACTCGCAGCCGGGGGCGCTGTTCCGACTGATGTCGCCCGAGCAGAAGCTGCAGCTCTTCGACAACACGGCGCGCTCGCTCGGCGGCGCGAGCGAGGACGTGCAGCAGCGGCATATCCGCAATTGCACGATGGCCGATCCCGCCTATGGCGCAGGAGTTGCCGAGGCGCTGAAGAACCGCTAGTCAGGCACCGGGCGCGTTGGTGCTGCAAGTTGCCCAACGCGCCCGTGAAAGGCGGGGCAGAGTGCGTACGCTTATGCGCATCAATGAAGAGGATCACTTGAAGCGACGGTCACAATGCTTAAACTGTCCTCCCTTGGCGCGGTGCACACCGCATTCGCCCTCGTGGCCGTTGTCTGCGGCTACGCAATGCTCCTGCGCTTCGGCCAACATACCAACGTCTTACCGCAATCTCCCAACTGACAGATTGTCACGTGCCGAACGTTCCCTTGATCCTCGCCACTTTCGCAGTGGCCGAACTCCAATACGTCTACAGCGCTCGCCGTCCGTTGGATACACCCGGCGCAAGGATGCTTTCATGAGTGCCCCGTCCATTGTCCGCTCATCGTCTCCGCTCCCAGCGACGAGTGCCTGTCCGACCCCGCTGCGCTTTGCCGTGCGGTATGGACGAGCCTTCTTAACCCGTACTCACATGTCCACGTCGACCTGGTCTGCCGCGCGGGTGGCGGCCAGACTGTCGGCAAGCTCGCCACAGTCACACGACCATCCTGCCGGTAGGCGCGGGGCGTCGCACGTGCAGACGCTGGAGCTCGTTGCCGCGCCGGCGCCCGGCCGCAGGTCGCGCCGAGACTGCTGGAAACCATCCTGTCGGCCGTACTTATGCCACATGTCAAGGCGCTTGTGTCCTTCAATGTCTACTGGACCACTATCCAGGGGCTACCGCTGATCCCTCTGAAACAGGCCCGGGTCACTATCAACTTCAAGCTGGACATCCAGAAGGTAGCGGATCCGGAAGGCGGTCACCGTGCGGTGACTACCCTTGACGGCAAGCATTTGCCGACCAAGCCGCTTTGACTGTATGCCATCCTAAGCAGCTAGGGACGCTGACCCGGTCACCGGAAGGATCGCCGATGTGACCTGCAGGCTGTATCGGCGGGCGAATTCGTTGGGGGTGGCCCAGTCCAGCGCAGAGTGGGGTCGACTCTCGTTCTGGTGGGTCCGCCAGGCAGAGATCTTGGCCCTGGCGTCGTCTACTCGTGGCGCAGCCGGTCGTTGAAGTCGCGTTGTCAGTCGTCCTGCCAAGTCTATTGACCCGGCAGGGGCACCAATGGCGCCGAGGCGGCCTGTTGATCATCACGCGTTGGCGAAAAAGCACCCGCGCATTGAAGGTCCAGCGCCCGGATTGCTGTCGTCATGTGATCGACGAACACGCGGATACGCGACGGCAGATGCTGACGACTCAAGTAGCAGATGTAGTGGCCGCGGTCATCGGGTGCGTACTGTGGCATGGAGTAAACCAGTTTCCCCTCGCGCAGCAGATCGCAGATCAGGTACCCTCCCAACTGAGCGATACCTTTGCCTTGGAGGACGGCCTCCAGCACTAGCCCGACATCGTTGAACATGAGGCGCGATGGCGGAGTCAGCTTGCGCGCCCCCCCCTCCACCTTGAACTCCCATTCGCAGACGCGGCCCGACGGCAGACGGACGTTGATGCAGTCGTGCTGCATCACCGCGTCCGGTGACTCGGGCATACCGCGCCTTGCGGCATACTCGGGCGAGGCGCATACCAAAGTCTGCATCGGGACGATCTTTTTTGCGACGATCTGGCTGTCGGCCAGGCGCCCGTTGAGAAACGAGACGTCGATGCGGTCCGACGTGAAGTCGCTCGCGACGCAGCTCAGGTGCAGCTCGATCTCGATGTCGGGGTACTTCTCCTGGAAGCCCCACAGCAGCGGCGCAACCACTTTGCGGCCGAAGCCCACGGAAGCGGAGACCCGCAGGCGTCCTCGCGGCGGACCGTCGCGCAGATCGCGCATGTCTTCCATCGCCTCTTTGATGAGAGCGACGCTGGGCTGGCAGCGGGCATGGAAGATCTCGCCTTCGCGCGTGAGCGAAATGCTGCGCGTCGTCCGACTCAACAGACGCAAGCCGACCTGCGCCTCCAGTTTCTGGATGACGCGGCTGACCGCGGAACGAGTGATCCCGAGCCGGTCAGCAGCCTTGCAAAAGCCGCCTTCGGCCACAACGGTGATGAAGGCGACGACTCCGGGATAGCTCGTCGCGAAACTCGATGCAAGCGCGTCCGAGTTGTCCGCAGCGGCAGTCGCCAAAAGAGGGGACTGCATGGCGAAGCAGGACTGAGCCTTGTAGCGATCGAGCCAGTCCTCGAACCGGATCGCGCCGATGCGGGGGTTCTCCCCGGGCGTGAGCGTCCGATCTGAGAGGAGGCCACCGAAGTAGCGCGCGTGGATGTCCGGCACGACCTTGCGCGTATCCTGCGTCGCCCGCAGGAAGCGCCTGACCAGTTCGTCCAGTGGCATCGCCTCCGGACCGGCGACTTCGACCGTGCCGTTGACCGGCGGCGCGACTGCGACCTCGGCAAGCGCCGCTGCCACGTCCGCTGACGCGATCGGCTGGATCAGCGCCGGCGACAAGCGAATCTCCTTGCCCAAGGTGGCCAACTGGGCAGCCGACTGGGCAATGTCGCCGACAGACTCGTAGAACTGCGTCGCACGCACGATGGTGTATGGAATGCCGGATGCCTTGATGAGGCCCTCCTGCGCGACCTTCGCCCGGAAATAGCCGCAGTCGGTAAGCCGTTCGCTACCAACGATCGACAGGGCCACATGGTGGCGTACGCCGGCGGCAGCGCCCGCAGCCAGCAGGTTGCGGCCCGATGTCTCGAGCAACTCGATGGCCGCCTTGTCTTCCCATACTGGCGCGTTCGCCGCATCGACGACGACCTCGGCACCGTCGAGCGCTTTTGCCAAACCCTCGCGGGTGCTGGTGTTGTCGCCGGTGTCAGGGGCGGCTGCGAGCACGTCATGGCCGCGCTTGCGAAGGTCCTCCACAAGCATCGTTCCGATGAGGCCGGTGCACCCGATGACGACAATTTTCATGTTTTCTCTCCGTTTCTCGACCGCAAACCGTTGTCGTCGATGTGTATGGAGATTGCCTGCGCGCTCCGGGGAAGTCCTTGCCTTCGCCTTGAATTTCTCTGCAGGAGAGCTTGATTATTCGTCCAAGCGTTGCCCGATCGGGATGAGATGCTCTCACCTCCGGTTGCAGTATCATCCATGGACGGAATTCGCCAGTTTCCCCCTGGGAGCCGAATCGGCCACGGGATGTCAAGTGAAGTTCGAGTTTGGAGACTACGTGATCGACCCGGAACGCCGGGAGCTTTCGCATCGCGCGAAAGTCGTACCTGTCGGGCCGCAAGTCTTCGATCTGCTCCTGCATCTTGTCAGGAACCGCGACCGTGTCGTCAGCAAGGACGACCTGCTGCAGGCGGTATGGCGCGGCCGAATCGTCTCGGAATCGACGATCACCAGTCACATCAATGCGGTCCGCAAGGCCATCGGCGACACCGGCGGGGAACAGCGCTTGGTCAGGACTGTCGCCCGCAAGGGTTTCCGCTTCGTCGGCGAGATCGACGAACACATCTCCAGAGAATTGAGGGAGCCGCCGTCCGCGCTCCTCCTTCCGGGTAAACCCTCCATTACCGTATTGCCCTTCCAGAACCTGAGCGGCGATCCCGAGCAGGAGTATTTCGCCGACGGCGTGGTGGAGGACATCATCGCTGCGCTATCGCGCATACGCTGGCTGTTCGTCATCGCGAGCGACTCGAGCTTCACCTACAAGGGCCGCGCAGTCGAGGTGAAGGACGTCGGCCGCGAGCTTGGCGTGCGCTACGTGCTGGAAGGTAGCGTGCGCAAGACTGGCAACAAGGTGCGCATCACAGGGCAGCTCATCGATGCCAGGATCGGGGCACATCTCTGGGCGGAGCGCTTCGAAGGCACGCTGGACGACATCTTCGAACTGCAGGACCAGGTTGCGGAAAGCGTCGTCGGCGCCATCGCGCCGCAGCTCGAGCGGGCGGAAATCGAGCGTGCCAAGCGCAAGCCGACGGAGAACCTGTGCGCCTACGACTATTACCTTCGCGGCGCCGCGCACTTGCACAGCGGAACGCGCGAATCAATCGAGGCGGCGCTGCCCTTGTTCTACAAGGCCACCGAGCTCGATCCGGATTTCGCATCGGCCTATGGCATGGCGGCCTGGTGTTATTTCTGGCGCAAGATGAATGGCTGGATGACCGATCCGCCCCGGGAGATTGCCGAGGGCACTCGCCTGGCGCGACTGGCGGTGGAGCTTGGCCGGGACGATGCTGTGGCGCTCACGAGAGGAGCTCATGCACTCGGGCATCTCACCGGCGACCTCGACGGCGGTATCGCGCTGTTCGACAGAGCTTTGCTGCTCAATCCGAACCACGCCCCTGCATGGTCCCTGTGTGGGTGCCTGTACGCTTGTCGCGGTGAAACAGACGTTGCGATTAAGTATCTGGCGCGTGCCATTCGCTTGAGTCCATTGGATCCAGAAATGTTCAGGATGCAGGCTGGGATGGCGCTGGCACATTTCTTTGCAGGACGCTTCGACTCCGCTTCGGATTGGGCCGAAAGGGCCAAATGGAATCTACCAAGTTTCCTTGCCCCGGTCGGCGTTCTGGCGGCAAGTCATGCGTGCGCTGGACGCATGGACAAAGCGAAGGAGGCGATGCAGCGCCTGCGCACGCTCGATCCGTCACTCCGCGTCTCCAATCTCAAGGACTGGCTTCCGATCGGTCGCCCAGAAGACCTGACCCAGTTTGCGGAGGGGCTGCGGCTGGCCGGATTGCCCGAGTGACTACGGTACGATTGCTCCTCGTCGATGGCGCATACCGTGCCGAGCAGAGCGTGCTCTCGAACGGCCGCACCGATCGCATGGATGAGACCGCGAAGGCCTACCCTGTCGAGCGGTGTGCCGCCTGGTGCGACCGGTGCTGCGATCATGCAGACCCATGGATGAGCGTCGGATCGGATCGATGCCTTTCGACCCGCGAGCCACCGCCAGGCCGCGGGTGTCCATGCCTGACTTGTTAACGGCCATTCGCAGCATGCAGCGCAATGTCGCCAACTGGCCGACTGCCGCCGGATGCATCCGGCCGAAGCCGACCCGAAGCGGTCTCATGGTAGCTGGTCAAGCGGACGGCCGGTTCCAGTGATTAAACGGTCATCGGCCCGGCGACAAGGACAGCCGAAGTCTGGTCCGGGAGCGCGTCGTCAACTGCGTCTGAAAGCGAGGAGGCGGGCAACAGATCGCTGGCACACTTCGCCATGCTGGTTCAACGTGTCGCTCTGCACCGTCACAATTCCTCGGTCATGCTTCGATCTGGATGGCGCAATCTCCACGATCGTGCTCACGACGTGCAGGATGTCGCCTGGCCGGGTTGGGCGTGGCCAACTGATCTCGCTTCCCGCACCGATCACTCCACCCGCCAACGGCAGGCTCTCGACCAGAAGCTTCATCGTGATGGCCGCTGTATGCCAGCCGCTAGCCGCAAGGCCCGCAAAGAAGGTCTCGCGCGCGGATTCCTCATCCAGATGGAAGGGCTGGGGATCGAAATGCTCTGCGAAAGCGCGTATCTGTTCGGCGTCGAGCCTGTGCTCCGAACTCGTGTATGTCGCGCCCGGCGTCAGGTCTTCCAGATAAATCGGCTCTGCTCTCATGTGACTTCTCCTTGCAAGTGGTTCCGGACAGTCCGCTCGTTGTTCGCTCGCGACATCGTGTGTGTCAATGCTGGCGTAATCTGCGTTACACCGTTAGATCTGCGTCAGTCGGCCCGGCCGCGGCTGGCACGTTATCGCCGTCATCGAGCGTTTGTGGAATGAAGTCTCTCAGAAAATCCACCCAGCTTCTGATCTTGGCATCCAGATACTCGCGAGACACATAAAGAACGCGGATGTGTGTCTCATTCATCCGATGTGTAGGCAGTACACGTAGCAGCGTGCCGTTGCGCAGCCACGGCATCGCAGTCCATAGCGGGAGCGCGCCGATGCCCCGGCCGTCGCGCAATGCGAGCGCCATGGCTTCCGCTACGTTGACCTGAAAGGGCGAAGGAGGAAGCTCAAAGGTTTCCGTGCCATGGGGACCATCCAGATTCCATCGGCTTTGCGGGAATACCGGACTACTGGTGCGCATGCAGGTGTGAGCGGCGAGGTCGGCCACCGTGGCAGGGGTGCCATGCCGGGTGAGATACGAAGGCGACGCGCACAAGATGTTGCAGGTCTTTGCGACCGGGACCGACACGAGACCGGAGTCCGGCAACTCAATCGCGCCTAGTTGAACCGACACGTCGTAGCCTTCTTCGATCAGGTCGGGAACGTGTTGTGAAAGCGTCAATTCGACGGAGACCTGCGGAAACATTTCCTGGTACCGCAGGACTGCGGGCATCACATAGTGCTGACCGAAGCTGGCGGTCGCGTGCACGCGCAGGCGCCCCGAGGGCTGCAAGTGCGCATTCGACGCCTCGGCCTCCGCCTGATCCACGAAAGCCAGAATCCGGTAGCAATGCTGCAAGTAACGCTGACCTGCTTCCGTCACTCCAACGTGCCGAGTCGAACGGTTTAGCAGACGCGTCTGCAGATGTGCCTCCAGTTCAGTGACGGCGCGCGACACCTGACCGGTAGATTTATCCACGGAGTTGGCCGCTGCGGTGAAGCTGCCAGCCTCAACTACGCGCACAAACATCCTCATGTTGCTTAGCGTGTCCATCGTATTTCCTTTATTGCGCCGCACAGCACGGGATGGGTGGCGGCAATGCCGCTCATGCCGGATCGGCATACCCGCGCGATGCGTCCATATACTCTTTTGCCGAAACCGCGATCGTTTGCAGAAGTGCCGCACCATCCAACAGATCGGGGCTGGCCCGATCGGCAGGGATCGAGGCCTGCCGCAGCAATCTGGCTGCAAGTGCGTCGCAAACCGTTGCGAGGCGCGCGAAATCCAGCGTGCGCAGGCGTCCCTGGATGACCGTCATCGAGCGGCGCAAGCCTGGATGCGACGAGGCACCCTGTTGCAGCGCGAGCACGCTGTCACCTATCGTCCATGCCGCAAGCAGTTCGCGCAGGCCGGTTTGCGCACCTGATCCCGGCTTCGCGCTGGAGGCTTCCGTGGCGAAACGGCGGCCGAGGCGATCGGCAGTGCAGCTAAGCCAGGCATCTCGCCGCCATCGTTGTGGGTTGCTGGCCAGGCTGGAAAGATCCCGCCGGACCGCGCGTTGCAGGCGCGCGATGCTCGACGCACGGTCCGCCGGAAACAAAACCGAAAACGTGAGCGTGGCCCAGGCGATGGCCAGCAGGGTGGACAGGGCGTCGTTCAGGAACGCCGCATCGTTAATACGCGTCACGTTGCTGGGTGAAGTGAAGTTCCAGAAGAACAGGGCAAATCCGCTGCCAATCGATGCCGTTCGAGGATTGCGCATCGCAAGACCGGCAGAGATCGTGAAGAAGCCAGCAATACACGCCAGCGGAACGAAGTCTGTCACCGCTGGCAGCAAAACGAAATTACAGAGGATGCCTACTAATGCTGCAAAGAATGCGCCCTTGAACCACCCCATTGCGGCGGCGATAGAGTTGGGGCGCGTGGCGAAGAGTGCGCTTACCACCCCAACTGTGGCGACGAAACCCGCGCCCGACGGCCACGCGCTAAATAACCAGAACATCGACGCGGCGACCACGGCGAAAAACGCCCGCATGCCGTTGTGCCAGGCAAGCACGTGGTCATGGTGGAAGGCAAATTTCACGAGCGATCGCGGAGGATTGACCTGATCCAGCCATGATTTTCGTGCGATAACCTGCTCCCACGCTGTGAGAAGCAAGGTTAGCCGGTCAAGAACGAACAGCCTGCCACTCTGCGAACTGTGCTGGCCGGATGCTTCCGAAGCAAGAGCGTGCCTGATTCTTGACTTCAGAGAGGCGATTCTGGACTTGGCACAGGAGAAATCGGTGTCATCGCCTGCCAACAGCGTTGCCGTCTCATCGACCACGTCAATCCGAAGATCGGGGTGGCGAGTCAGTTGCGCTCGCAATGCGTGGATGGCGCTCAGCTGCGTGAGTACTGCGACGATTGCGGCGCGTAGATGTCCAATGGAGAGACGGACTTCCGCGGATGCAGCGGCAGCATATTCGGCCGCTGTGTCCAGTTCGAGGGCCGCCGCAAACAGCTTGTGTATGGCGACTTCATCCGTCTCGCGGCGAAGCGCGCGTGCGCCGAACTGTGAAGCCTTGCTTACGTAGCCACGAAATTGTTCGCGTACCTCTCGTAACGGCGCCCCAGGGGCGAAGATCGCAGTGAGGGTTGCTTCGACCAGAATGCCGACGACAACATAGACAAAGCGCGCGAGCGCGATATCGAATGCATGAAGGGGCGCGGAAGCGGCATCCAGCCCGTTGATCGCTGCCGTATAGCCTGCCAGTACCGCTGCATATGCGCGAAAATTCCGCAGTGCCGTCGCAAACCCGGTGCAAAGTCCAATCCAGCCGGCGAGTCCCAACAGGAACAATTCCGGCGTCTGCGCAAACAGGGCGACGAGCACGAGTGCTGCGACTGCGCCCAGCGCAGTACCGAGGATCCGGTACTGGCTCTTCGAGACGCTCATGCCCCGACTATTCTGGGCGACGACCCACACGGTGATTGCGGCCCATTTCGGATCGTCGAGGTTCATGCAAAACGCGATGTACAGCGCGATCGGCGATGCGCCTGCGGTCCGGACGGCGTACGCCAGCCCCTCCCATGTAACGCGCGGGATGGGTAGTAGGGGTAGTTTCTTGAAGTCCATTAAACATGGAGTCCTAATTTATTGATGGCCAGTCTTCATACACCATCGGGGCCACGCGTTTTCCGGTCGGAACGCCCCGTTCAGGCCAGTATTGCGCGATCGATCTCGCGAATCGCTACCGTGCCGAGCATCGCCATGTTTCGATCGACTTCGTCCCTGAGAAGGCCGATTGCATGTCGAACACCCGGCGCGCCGCCCACCGCGGCGGCGTACATGAACGGGCGCCCCGCGAATACGAACTGCGCACCGAGCGCGAGCGCCTTCAGGACATCTCCCCCGCGCCGGATTCCGCTGTCCATCATGACGACGGTTTTGTCACCAACGGCATCACAAATCTGCGGCAATACAGCTAGCGGCTCGACCGCCCCGTCCAGTTGGCGCCCACCGTGGTTCGACACGATGATCCCGTCCGAGCCAATCGCGAGTGCGCGCCGTGCATCGTCCGCGTGAAGAATGCCTTTGATGACCAGATTCCCGCTCCAACGTTGACGAGTGCTTGCGATGTCCGACCATGACAGATGGTCGCGTCCGGTGGTGTCGCGTACCGCCGAAGCGGACAGCATCGGCGCCCCTCGTGTCGCGAACGAGTTCTCGAAGTGGGGCATCCCGTGATTGATCAGCGTCCGGGCGAACGTGCCGAGCAGCCAGCGCGGATGGGAAATACCGTCCATCGCGAGACGAAGCGACGGGCGCAACGGCAGCGAGAAGCCCGTGCGCACGTTGTCTTCGCGGTTCGCCCAAACGGGAATGTCGACGGTGAGGACGAGCGTCGCGAAGCCGGCGGCCTTGACGCGCTCGATCAGGGCGTCGCGGCGAGCGGCATCGCCGGGGAGATAGGCCTGGAACCAGGTGTCAGGTGCTTCGGCATGGACCGTCTCCATCGGAATGAGCGAGGAGCCGCTCATGATCGCAGGGATGTTTTCATCCTGAGCGACCGTGGCCAATGCGATGTCGCCGCGATATGCCGAAATGGCACTGATTCCGACCGGTGCGATTCCGAACGGGGACGAATAGGTGTGGTTGAAGATCGTTGTCTGCTGTGACCGGCGAGACACGTCGACAAGCACTTTCGTGCGGAACTTCAAGTGTTCGAACGCAGCCCGATTCGCCGCGATCGACATGCCGTCCTCCGCGGCGCCGGAAATATAGCCGAAGAGTGGGCGCGGCAGAACGCGCCGTGCCGCCGCCTCGAAGTCCGCGAGCGAGAGAATCTGGCGCAGCCGCCGGGGGAGATGTTCCTTGACCCCGTAAGCTGCGTGTTCAATTCGCCCGACGGGCGTCGTCTCCTGCACTGTCACATGCTCTGCGTAGTCGTTCATCTCACCGTCCCACTGAGTTACATCGAAATCGCTGCGTCGGCCCTCGGCGGTCGGTGTGCCCGACAACGCCAAAGAGCCGGCGACATCAAGACGCAAACGAACCGCGCTGGCGCATCAGCTCGCGGAACAGCGATTCGTTCGGCTGGAATGGCGCCCGGCCGTGAAGGTAGAAATAGTTGTTCAGCACCACCAGGCCACCGACCGGCAAAGACACTTCCTTCGTGCCAGCCGACGTTTCCATCGACTGGGACAGTGAGCGGAGAAATGCCGCTTCTTCACGGTTGGCCGGCTGGCGGCCAGAGGCCTTGCCGGTGTGGTGCGGATCGGGTCGGTGGCATCGGGCGTGAGCAGCGGCGTGCTCTCGAGGATGCTGCATCAGTTTCGGATCTCGCATGGCGACGTGCGAATCGAGGTCGTGGCCATGGAGACCCCGCGCCAGTTCGAGGCGCTCGTCAGCGGCGAGATCGATGTAGGTATCGTGAGACCGTGGCGCCAGCATCCAGCAGGTATCGTGGCGACAATCGTGCAGACCGAATGCCTGTTGGTCGCGATGGCCGAGGACCATGCATTGGCAGCAAGCGGGCACGTGTCGGTCAGAGACCTGAAAGATCAGCGTTTTATCGCCCCCCACTTCGACGACGACACGGGATTTAGCGAGGTGCTTACTGCGCTGGGCGTGGCGGGAGGCTTTGTTCCTTTTCTCGAACATCGCGTTCATGACTTCATCGCCGCGATCAGTCTCGCATCGGCCGGATACGGCGTGGTCGTCGTCCCGGAATCGATGCGCAACTTCACACAGCCAGGCATTTGCTATCGGCCGATCGCGGATTTCGAGTATCCGTGTCATCTCGCATTGGCCGGCAGGCGGCGAGAGCTTTCTCCCGCCGTTCGCGCATTCGTAAAGGAATCCCTCGCGCTGTTCACCGGTCGCGCCTTATCAGACCCAGCTTGAGTTGAACTCACGGGCCTGTTGGTGACGATCCAGAGAGTCGATCAGGATGGCTACGTAATTCTTTTAGTCAAGCTTGACCTCGAAGCCGCGACGCACCGCGGGGCGATCGAACATGGCGTCGTACCATCGCTTGACGTTTGGGTAGTCTGCAATATCGACCTTGTGCCGCTCGTGTCGCCACGCCCAGCCAATGATGGCAAAGTCGGCAATCGAAAGCTCGCCGGCCACGTACTCATGGCCAGCGAGCCTTTCGTTCAGCACCGAATAAAGCCGTCGTGTTTCGTCTGAGAAGCGCTTGAGACCGTAGCGTCTGTCGCCCTCGGAAGCGAGCGCGGCGAAGTGGTGCACCTGTCCGGGCATCGGTCCGAAACCACCCATCTGCCACATGAGCCATTCGATCACGGGCACCCGTTCGCGTAGACCGCGTGGAAGGAATCGGCCGGTCTTTTCTCCAAGATAGAGAAGGATCGCGCCCGACTCGAACACGCTGATAGGCTGACCATCGGGGCCGTCTGGATCGACGATCGCCGGAATCTTGTTGTTCGGGCTGATGGATAGGAATGACGGCTCGAACTGCTCGCGGTTGCCGATATTCACAGGCTGAACGACGTACGGCAACGCCATTTCCTCGAGCGCGACGCTGGCCTTGCGGCCATTAGGCGTGTTCCATGCATAGAGCGTGATCGGTTCGGTCTTCATGGATTCAGCTCAATTCGACATCGACATGTGTGTTGAAACCCGGACGCGTGGCGAGCGACGCGTACCAGCGCTCGAGGTCGGGCATTCGAACACGTTCTATGCCCGGCATGCCAAACCACCGCTTCGCGAACGCACCGAGAACGATATCCGCAATCGTGAACGACTCGGCTTCGACGTAGTCGCGACCCCTCAACTGCGCATCGAGCACTTTCCAGACTTCCGCGACCTTTACGACATCGGCGGCAATTTTCTCGATGTCCCGCTTGGCCTCGGGTGTGCGGACGATTCCCCAGAACACGGGACGCTCGGCCGGCTGCAAAGTCGAGAGCGACCAGTCGAGCCAGCGGTCGATGCTGGCCCGCGCCTTTGGATCGGCGGGATAAAGTGTGCCGGGTTCACCGTACTGCATCACGATATAGCGCAGGATCGAGTTCGATTCCCAAAGCACAAAATCGCCGTCAACGAGCGTGGGGACCTTGCCCATCGGATTCATCGCGAGGTAGGCGGCTTCGGTGTTGTGTCCGAACTGCAGACCGGCGTCTATCCGGTTATAGCGTAGGGAAAGCTCATCGCAAAGCCACAAGAGCTTCTGGACGTTGACCGAATTGGCACGTCCCCAGATGGTAAACATGCGTGCGTCCTTTTGGTGTTTGTTATTAGTGTGTTGACCGTTTCACTCCGTCGTCGTCGGCATAACGCTTACGCTGGCAATGCTGTCAGCAATTCGGCCGTCGTGACGATCGAATGAGCAAACGTGGGTCCGTTCAGTTCGTGGGCGGCCCGCATCAGTTCCGGCGTGAAGGCGGCGGTCGCGTCGCGTACGAGCGTCACGTGATAGCCGAGCTCCATCGCGAATCGCGCGGTGGATTCGATGCAGGTGTTCGCGAGCAGGCCGACGGTAATCACGTGCGAGATTTTGTGCTGCTTGAGCTGGAAATCGAGGTCCGTGTTGGCGAAGCCGCTTTGCGCCCAATGCTCGTGGATGACGATGTCGTTTTCCTGGGGAACGAAATCGGGGTGCCATTCGCCGCCCCATGTGCCCTTTGCGAAGGTCTGGCGCTTTTGCACGAGCCGTTGCGTCGGGTTCGGATGGTCCCAGTCTTCGTAGTCGCCAGGCTGCCAGCGGCGATGCGGCACATAGAACACCTGAACGCCAGCCTTGCGTGCGGCGCCCACCGTTGCGCGCAAATTGTCGAGGAGCCGAACGTCGTTGGCGACTGCCTCGATCATCGGAAAGATCTTGCCGCCATGTGACAGGAAGTCGTTGTACGGGTCGACCAGCAAAAGACCGGTGTGTTCGGCGTGATAGGCGAGGTCCGTCATGATGTTCTCCGGAAAAACGGTTCGGGATGGGGCACGACACAACCGACACCCGATGCGCGGAACTTCTGCACGACGTCGAGCACTTCGTTGCCTCACGAGTCGAGTATATATATGAATTTCATAGTTGCAACTGGAACATAAACACCATACCCACGGCGCGGGTATCGAACGCATGTCTTGCCCCGGATGCGGATGTCATCGCCGTGACGCAATCCGTGATACTATGAAAATAGTAGTTACGATGGAGGCAAAATGAAGCGCAGAGAGAAAGGGGTGGCCACGGTGTGCCCTGTGGCGCGATCGACCGAAGTTGTCGGCGACAAGTGGACGACGCTTGTGCTGCGCGAGCTGTACATGGGCGCGACCCGATTCGAGGAAATTCAGATTCAGACGGAGGCGACGCCCCAGATGCTGGCGACGCGGCTGAAGTCACTCGAAGCGGACGGGATGGTCGAGCGCCATCCGTATCAGGAAAGGCCGTTGCGCTACGAGTACCGTCTCACGGAGAAAGGCCGGGCGTACTATCCGGTGATCCAGGCGCTACGCACCTGGGGCGAGACCTGGTGCAAGAGCAAAGGCGAGGAAGTCGCGGTGCATTTTACGCATCGTGTGTGCGGGCACGAGGTTGGCCTCGACTATATCTGCCCGTCGTGCGGAGAGTACGTGGAGCGTCGCGACCTCGATGCAACCTTGAGTGCTTCGTTTGCGAAAGAGCGCGAGAAGAGGCGCGAGACATATCGGGCCGCGAAGGCCAGATCCGAATAGTTCAGTCAGCGCGCAGCGGGCTGTCGTCCAGTCTGTTCCGTGCGTCGCGCGTGCACCAGGAAGTCCGTGACGAAGGCTAGTGCGAGAGCGCCCGCACCGCACAGGA
This sequence comes from Burkholderia sp. Bp8963, assembly GCF_003854275.1. Classification (GTDB taxonomy): domain Bacteria; phylum Pseudomonadota; class Gammaproteobacteria; order Burkholderiales; family Burkholderiaceae; genus Burkholderia. Next base: position 63,134 of record NZ_QTQP01000013.1, on the reverse strand, counting down.
ATACGAGCGCGTAGCCGGCGAAATTTGCCGCGCCGAGCGTGACGGTCTGCGAGGAACTGAACCAGTGCGCCAGGATCATTGAGGGAATGAGCGGCGTGTAGGCGAAGCGCGCGAGACCGATGGCGACCAGACTGCCGCAAAGCCCGGCGAAGGCTGCGAAGAGCGCGCGGGCATCGAGCGATGATGCATCGCTCACGTGGGACGTGGAAGGAACTGCAGACATTGCGAACTCCGGTATCACGGGTGTTGCGGGGGGAAGCGTCTACGCATTGACGTCTACGACTGTGCGACCCTGAATCTTGCCTTCCAGTATCTGGCCCGCGACAGCAGGAACGTCGGCGAGCCCGATCACCTTCGTCGCGCGGCCGAGTTTGCTCAAATCGAGGTCGCGCGCAAGCCGCGCCCAGGCATCGATGCGTACGGACTGGGGAGCATTGACAGAATCGATGCCTGCGAGGGTCACATTGCGTCGGATGAAGGGCAGGACCGAACCGGGGAGACCCGAGCCCTGCGCCAGGCCGCAGGCGGCGACGACGCCCCGGTACTGCGTCTGGGCCAGGACGTTTGCCAGCGTGTGATGTCCGACGGAATCCACGGCACCCGCCCAACGTTCGGTGGCGAGCGGCGTACCTGGCTCCGAGAGCGTTCGGCGATCAATCACTTCCGCGGCGCCGAGGCTGCGCAGATAGTCGGCTTCCTCGGGGCGTCCGGTTGATGCGACGACGCGATACCCGAGGCCCGACAGGACTGCAATTGCGATCGAGCCGACGCCTCCATTGGCGCCTGTGACGAGCACGTCGCCGCGTTGTGGCGAGAGTCCGCCATGTTCGAGCGCCAACACGGCAAGCATGGCCGTGTATCCGGCCGTGCCGATAGCCATCGCGTCGTGCGCGGAAAAAACCTCTGGGAGTTTGACGAGCCACTCGCCCTTCACGCGTGCCTTCTGCGCGAATCCGCCGTGATGGTTCTGGCTGAGTTCCCACCCGTTGAGGACGACACGGTCGCCGGCGGAGATGCCGGGATACGTGGATGCTTCGACGGTGCCAGCCAGGTCGATGCCCGCGACCAATGGAAACTCGCGGATGATCTCCGCGCGTCCGGAAATGGCGAGTGCGTCCTTGAAGTTCACAGTCGAATATTCGACCGCAACGGTAACGTCTCCGGGCATGAGGTCTTGCTCGCGCATATTGACGATGCGCGTCGAGATCGCGTCACGCGGTTTCGTCGCGAGCAGTGCTTTGAAGGTCATTCTATTCTCCTGAGCAAATTGATTCCCGATGGCCCGAGCTATTGAGCCGTTGCCGATCGGTGGGTGATGTTTGCGGGTGGCCGGGTCATGCGTGCCCGTCAGCAACGGCTGAACTGGATCGTGCGTATGCGAGCGTATTGACCACCACAGCGGCGAGCGAGAGCAAGGCGCCGATTGCAGCGAGGCCGAGCCAGGCAGCGTGCAGGGCCCCCGCACCGCCAAGTGCCGCACCGACTGCGCCGCCAAGAAAGTACGAAACCATGAAAACGGTGTTCAGGCGGCTGCGGGCTTCGGGCCGCAGTGCATAGATCCGCGCCTGGTTGGCAATGAAACTCGCGCGATTGCCCAGATCCAGCAACACCATCCCGACGATCAACCACGTCAGGCTGCGTGCGCCCGCTGCGACAAATGCAAACGCGATGGCGACCGTGAGTGCGCCTGCGGTTGCAACATGGCGCGCGCCGACGCGGTCGACGATCGCGCCCAGTCGTGGCGATACCGAAAGACCGACAAGGCCGATCAGCCCAAATGCTCCGATCGTGGCCGGGCCGTAATGGTAGGGCGCTCGTGCGAGTAGTACCGCGAGTGTTGCCCAGAGCGCGCTGAATGCGGCGAACACAAGAAACCCCATCGTTGCCGAGAGGCGTAGTAGCTGTTCCTTGCGGACGAGGCCAGCGAGCGAGTGCATCAACTCGCGATAGCGGATCGCCGCGAGTGCATTCGACAACGGCAGCTCCCTGATGACAAGCAGAAGGCCAATGTCGATGGCGGAAGCGATCACGAATATCGAACGCCAACCCCACAGCGCACCGACGATACCACTCAGCGTGCGTGCCAGCAGGACGCCAGAAGAGAGGCCGCCCAGCAGGGAGCCGACTACGTGTCCGCGCGTCTCGGGGGTAGCCATGCCCGAGACCGATGGGATGATGATTTGCGCTGAGATTGATGTCATCCCAACGAGGAAGCTGCATAGAGCCAGCGCGAAGAAGGACGGTGCCGCTGCGCAGGCGAGCAGCGCCACTGCGTTCGCGATGATCGCACGCGTTGCCAGTTTGCGTGGTTGGACACCGTCGGCGAGCGGGACGAAGAGCAGCAGTCCCATCGCATAGCCGAGCTGGGTGAGGGTGGCGATGAGGCTCCCACGCGCCGACGGCACAGCGAACGTCGATGCGATCTGCGGCAGCAGCGGCTGATGGTAGTAGATGGGCGAGACCGCGAGCGCGCAGCAAAGTGCCATCAGAAAGACCTGGCGCGGGGAGATCATGAGTGCCTTCGCTAAGGTAGGGGGCGGAGTTGGGCGGAATTCGCGGTATCGTCGGAATCGGACGAATTACGGGGCAAGGCGTGATCAGGCTTTGGGCAATGCGTCGAGGAACTCGCGAGTGCTCACGATACTGTGCGCGTAGGTCGGCCCGTTCAGCTCATGCGCCGCATGCATCGCTTCCCGCTTGAGAGCGGCCGTTGCGTCCTTCACGAGCGTCACGTGGTAACCAAGCTCCGTTGCATATCGCGCCGTAGCCTCTATGCAGGTGTTGGCCAGCAGGCCGACGATCACCACGTGCGTGATGCGATGCTGCTTAAGCTGGAAGTCGAGATCCGTATTGGCAAAACCACTGGAGCCCCAGTGTTCGAGCGCCACGACGTCACCTCGTTGCGGCGTGAAGTCGGGGTGCCATTCGCCGCCCCACTCGCCCTTCGCGAAGTGATGACCGTCCATGATCTTGCGCTGGCTCGGGCTCGGATGACACCAGCACTGATAGTCGCCAGGCTGCCACCGGCGGTGCGGTACGTAGACCACCTGGACCCCGGCATCGCGGACGGCTCCGTTGATACGTCGTAGATTCTCCAGCAGTCCGACTTCTTCAGCGACATCCTTGACGAAGGGCCAGACTTTGCCTCCTTCGGAGAGGAAGTCGTTAAAAGGATCGACGAACAGCAGTGCGGTTGATCTGGCCTCGTAGGTGAAGCGGCTCATTGCATTTCTCCGGAAGGGGTTCACACCAGAACGTTGAGCTGAAACGGCTCGCCACTCATCCGGACACGCGTGCGACTCGTGATGCCGGTACAGCTAGAGGTGAAGCCTCTCTTTTCCGGCATTGTATATATGAAAAACATAGTGTCAAGTTGGGCGTGAATCCCATACCGTGTTTGCGGGTTTATGCAGCTTTATTGTTTTATATGACCGGTTTACATGCGAGGAAAAATATTGTTACTATGAAGATCATATACAAAAGTCTGAGGCAACAAGCCCGGAGTTGTTCGTATTGTTCGTACGAAGCCGCCCACCTGATCGCAGTGCCATACCCTGGAGAGCAACATGCAATACCTCGTGATGATTTCCCGTTCCGAAAACGCATCTTCCATGTCCCCTCACAAGGAAGAGGTTGAGGCGGAGGCCGAGTTTGTCCGCCGTCTTTACGCCTCCGGGATAGTTCGGCAGGTATGGCTGAGGGCAGAAGGGGGAGCCTGCATGATTTCGGAAGCAGATGACGAAGACGGCCTCAGGCAACTCCTCGGCGAACTTCCTTTGGTCAAGACCGGCTATCTTGCGCCGCCACAGATCAGCCGATTGCGCTCGTATTCGGGGTTTGGTCCGCGTAGTCTCTGAGCCACTCCAGTTCTCACGCCGGTACGGGCCGGCCAATCGGTGGAGATGGCGACTTTCACATCATGTCGTCAAGCTGACAATCATCCTGGAACAATCTCAATGACACGCTGGAAACTATTCGGTATGCTAATCATAGTCGTTGCGCTGTTCGCCACGGTGTCCTCTGCAATAGCGCCGGACCGCGTGGCATCGCTGCAATACGCGATACGAGCAACGGCTCGCACGTCCTTTATCCTGTTTCTGGCGGTCTTCCTGGCCACCACGTTTGCGCGACTCGTCCCGTCGGCGCTAACCCGCGCCCTGGTCAGGGAGCGGCGGTTTATCGGATTGTCGTTCGCCGCCTCGCAATTTTTTCACGCAACGGCGCTCATCATCTACATCAGGACAGCGCCCGAGGCATTCTGGGAGGGGCGTACGCCCGCGACAAACATACCGGGCTCCATCGGCTATTTGATGATTCTGTTGCTGACGGTCACGTCGTTCGCAATGCCGGCGCGTCTCATCGGTCCTGCCAACTGGAAGAGGCTGCATCTCACGGGCGTATGGATACTCGCCGTCATTTTCACGGCTTCCTTCCTCACCCGAGTCCATCAACATGCCGCTTATCTCGTTCCCGGCATGGTCATGGTTGTCGCGATGTTGCTACGCATGGCCGAGCGGTTCGAAGCGTGAGGTCAGGGATTCGCCGCACCTGGAGGACGCCTCCCGCGCAATCCATTCAGGCTGGCGCAGCAGTCGAAACTCGCGATCTTGGAACGCGCATCAAGGAGGCCCCCATATCCGAGCGCGACACCGTTCGCAAGGTGTGCAACTCGCAACGCTCCATCACATTGCGTTATTTGGCCGCTGGCTACGACTTGCGCAGTTGAGAAGCGAGGTTGGATTTGTCATGGCAGTCCGTTACCTCTATAGGAACAGACGGTTCAATCGTCGCAAGGACGCTCCGGCGAATGGCTCCTACTGGCCGAATTCGGTCCGACGACGAAGGTCGTGCCCAACGTTGGGGGCCGTGGACGTCGACGACGGATGCCGACCCACCGCCGTGATACGTGCCTCCGCCGCTGCGACAACCGTTTCCAAGATGCAATGGCCCTTGCGGTCGACTCGCTCCCTATGTAGCATCTTCCGACGTGTCGACGACATGGAACCGGCAGGTTTCGGTACGGCCAGCCGAGTTGACAGCTTTCGGGCAGAGCAGTTGCCACCCCGTCCCGCTCGAAAACCGAGTGTGGGGTGTCGAGCAGTACATCTGGCTGAACCGACTCGCGAGTGCCTTGCTGGCTCCGCCGTTTGGCATTTTCGTCAATCCGATGCGGGGGGATGCGTGGACGACCAACCATTTCTATCCGGAATTCCCGTCAATCATGTGCTTGACCGCCTCGCGAAAGCCGGAGGCAAAGAGATTGAATCCGGCAAGTTTTCGAGCCCTGAAAGCTCCGCCGCACTCGCGGTCAATTGTTTTGGCTGGTTCATTGAGCGACCTCGCCAACTGCCACCACTGAAAGGCCTCGAGGACGCAGGCATTCCGGAGCTGGTAGACATCGAGTTCTGCGCGCGATTTCCTTGGGCCGGAGGGCGCCATCCTTGGCTCGACGCTGTGGTGCAGACGCCCAGGTTCCTCATCGGAATCGAGAGCAAGCGTTTTGAGCCCTTCCGGGACGCGAAATCGGTCAGCCTGTCAGACGCCTATGACCGCCCCGTGTGGGGCGCCAATATGAAGGGGTATGAAAGGATGCGAGACCGATTGCGGTCCGGAGATGTGAGGTATGTTCACCTCGATGCCGCGCAACTGGTCAAGCACGCGTTCGGTTTGGTGACCGAAGGCGGCCGACGCAACCGGGCGCCCAAGTTGTTCTATCTTTTCGCTGAACCCGCGGCGCGAGGCGGTCTTGCTATCGCGCCGGATAACCTCGCCCGGCACCGGGACGAAATTGCCAGATTTGCAGAGGCGGTGGCAGGTGACGCAGTGACGTTTCATTCCGCGAGCTACAGGGAGTGGCTTGGGACCTGGTCTCTGCTTGACAGCCGAATCGCGGCACATGGACAAGCATTCATCGAAGCGTTCGAACCATGACAGTAACGCGCGGAACGCATTGCATCACCACCGCCGTTGAAATGGCGCGATCGGCCAAGTGCAGCCCGACGATGCAGGCATACCGCATGGGCAACACGGGATGACGGCTGCCGTAATGCGTGCGTGTCGTGAAATCGAGAATCACCTGATCGTGGCTGATCACGACATGTTGACCCGGCTCCAACAGCAGCAACTTTAGTTTGAAAACCTTCCACGCTGTAGTGCCGCGCTGTTTGACACAGGCGATGACATTCATGGCGGCCTGGCCGGCTATCGATTCGCCCCTCGCTGAAAGCAATTCGAACCAAACACAATTTCGCCCCGGGGCGATCATAGTCGCGCGGCGGGGCGAGCCGGGTACGGCGCCTAACCGCAACACCGCTATTTACACAGTGTCGGGCCGGAGCTGTAGGTTGTCGCGGTGCTGCGGCCCGCGAGGCCCGTAGTCGAGCTCGGCCCCGAGATTGCTGCTCCGGGTGATTGGGGCGGGTGCGTCGCAGGGGCCCATGATCGACTCGACGAAAAGCAGCTTGTCATTCGGCGCCGCGAGCGCATCTTGCAAGTCGCCGCAGGTCCTGACCACGAACGAGCGCGCCGAGGCGCCGGGGTGCAGCACTTTCGGCAGTTCGGCATAGGCCCAGTTGGCGACGTCGTTATACGGCTCGGTCTTGCCGATGTAGCCGCGTTCGATGGTGTATCCGCCGTTGTTGATCAGCAGGATCGCCGGCTTGTGATCGTGCCGCAGAATTGTCGACAGTTCCTGCGCCGTGACCTGGAAGGAGCCATCGCCCACGAGCAGCACGTGACGACGGTCCGGTGCCGCAGTCAGCGCGCCAAGCAGCGCTCCGACCGAGAAGCCGATGGATCCCCAGTTGATCGAGCCGATGAAGGTGCACTTCGGCGGCAGCTTCAGGCCGAGGATGGAGAAGGACGTGCCATTGTCGACGTACACGACGTCACCTTCGCGCAGGTAGCCCTGGATGGCCTGCCAGTAGGCCGCCTGCGTCAACCTCGCGGAAGCGTCGGCTTGCTTGCCCGGCACCGCTGGGGCAGCGACAGGCCGCGGAGCGCGGTTCGTGACCTGCGGAACCGCTTCAATGACGCCGCGGAGGACTTCCTTGAGCGTGATGGCCTGATAGTTGTCTTCGCCGACGTCTACTGCGTGACCGCGGGCGTGGATCGTGCCGGCGGGGAGCGTCGCCGTGAAATCGCCCGTGGTCACTTCAATCGGCCGATAGCCAATGGCGAGCAGGCAGTCACTGTTCTCGATCGTCTCCTGGACCCCAGGCTCGCTGCCCTTGCCGTTGTAGATGCCAACGTAATACGGGAACGACTCGTCGATCACACTCTTGGCTGCGTTGATCACAGCCACCGGTGCTTGCATCTTCTGGGCCAGTTCCATGAGATCGGGGGCGACGCCGAACCGGGCGGCGTCCGCATCCACCAGGATCGCGGGCTTTGTGGCGGCGGACAGCCGCTCCGCGACCGCGGTGATACAGGAGCGCAGCCGCTCCGGATCACTGGGTGCGTCGGCGAGGACGAGCGGAGCTGCGGGCACCTCGATCTCGAGATACGCGATATCAGACGGGAACTCCATGTACACCGGGAGCTTCTCCCGCCAGGCGGTGAGGATCAGGCGGTCGATCTCAGCGGCCGCGTTGCGCGGGGTGATCCGGGCCTGCGCCGCGGTCACCGGCGCGTAGGCACGCAGGAAATGGTCATAGTTCCCGTCGGCCATGGTGTGGTGCATCCCCAGGCCGCGATCGATGGACCGCAGCGGTATCGAACCGCAGATGCAGATGGTCGGGACGTGCTCGGCGTAGGAGCCGGCGACACCGTTGAGCGCGCTCAGCGCGCCCACGCCATTCGTGACGAGCAGCGCGCCGAGGCCCTTCAGCCGGGCATAGCCGTCCGCTGCATAGGAGGAGGTCAGCTCGCCGGTATTGCCGACCCACTCCAGCGTGCCGCTATCGTGAAGCTGCTGCAACAGCGGGAGATTGTAGTCGCCGGGGACGCCGAACAGATGTCCGATGCCAGCTTCCTCGAGACGGCGAAGCAGAAAGTCGCCGATCGTCATTCTTTGGGTGAGGCTGCCCGTCTGTTGCTTGATTTCCATAGAGGACTCCTGATCTGATTCATCATAGGGATGAGCGCTACTGTGCGCGATCGAACTCCGCGGAGCTGGGTACCGGTTCTGGCCGGCTACACCGTTGTGTTCGTTAGCCTTTCGATTGCTTACAAACCTGATGCATTTTTCGGCACATCGGCTTCTTGCGGAATAACGACATGCTACGATCGTGCGTGTTCCCCGGTCTGTCAGATCTCTTGCTTTTCCACGTTTTCTCAAGCAATTTCGGATGTGGTCTCCGCTATGGGATTGAGCGCCGCAGTAGTTGAAAAGATATCCACCAGCCCCTGGTTTTCCTCGCTGCCGCTAGCGGAACGAAGCAGCCTGGCAGCGGACAGCACGCTGGTTTGCATCGACGTCGACCAACCACTGTGCCGGCGCGGCGATCAGCCGGATGGCTTTTACGGAATCGTCGAAGGACGCTTAAAAGCGTCGAACGTGCGCAGCGACGGCAAAGAAGCCATTCTGTCGATCCTCGAGCCCGGCAACTGGTTCGGACAGATGTCCGCCATTACGGGATGGCCGTATGCTCACGACGTCATTGCGCTAGAAGCCGCGCAGATTGTGAGGCTGCCGCTGGAGGCCTTCCACTCGCGCATGCAGAGCGCCGCATTTGCCAAGTCGATTGCCGAGCTGCTGGCTCAACATACTGGTCTTCTCTACCAGATGCTCGAGGAGGCGACGCTGTATTCCACGCGCGCGAGGATCGCTCGTCGTCTCATGCACCTCGCGCGCGGCGACGCCACCCTCGCTGCCAGCAACCGGTCGAACATTCAGGTCTCACAAGACACGCTTGCGATGATGCTAGGCATTTCACGTCAGACCCTTTCTCTCGAACTCAAGGAAATGGCATCGAAGGGCGCGCTCGCCTTGCGCTACGGCCATGTCGAAATCGTCTCGATGGACGTCCTCAAGTCATTCGATGAGTAGTGCAAGGCAAGCTTGACTGCGCCGTGCTGGACTCGCCCCGCCACGCGAACGCAGCCTTACACGCTCGATGCGAACCGCGCACATTGACCCACATGGTCAAGGGTAAAGGCGGCGAGCGGTGATCTCCGTCCACCAACGAAACGCACTCCGCCATCGGAGTCGACGTCCGGTAACGGAAGCGGAACGGCCGTTGAGCCAGCTCTCATTCTTTCCAGTCGAACGGCCGAAGTTGGCCGACTACCGCCGGATGCAGTCGGCCGAAGCCGACCCTGAACGGTCACTCAGGGCATTCGCACCTCAATGGCGGGTTCCGGAGGCGGTTCGGACGCCTCGACAGCTCCTCACGGACAGTCAGCAACTGGAGGCGAGTAAGCCTTGGTCCTCCCACTGTTTACCGGCGTTTTGTGTCTGCTTTGCCGATGTCCAGAGCGACCCGGATCACTACAAACGAGGCACTTGGGCCTGAGTAACCTCTGCATCGACAGCGCACTCTCTCTAGTCGCTCATTTGATTGCGGAGCGCGTCAAACGCGGCCCGAACCTCGGTCACCGTCTGCTCAGGCGCTTGCAGATGCGGAAAATGGCCGAGTTCAGGGAGAATCGCGAGCTTCATGCCGCTACGGTTCGCGTACTCAACACCCATTTCCTTCTTGATATAGATATCCTGTTCGCCCCACACCAACCTCACGGGGATTTTCAGCTTTGCCATATTGGCTTCAAAGTAGTCCTGGTCGCGAGTGAAGCAGGAGTAGTAGTGGTAGAAGGCGTCAGCCGACGTGATATCACCGTCCCAGCCTTTCGCCATATCCTCCCTGAACTCCCGGGGCAATGCGTAACGCTCCTCCGTCGACATGCCGCGGAAGAATGTGTTGGCGAGAATTTCGTCACGGTTCTTGTTCATCGCGGCATGCACAACGTCAGATGAAGGTTTTGACTTCAGACCCTGCAGGCTTTCGTACATGTATTGCGGGCGGTTGAATGGAGCAAAGTCGCCAACAATGATTTCTCTGGCGATATCCGGTTGCTCCAATGCGGCCAGCAGCGCAGGCAAGGCCCCGATATCGGTCGCATAAATCACCAGGTTCGAACTGTCAATGCCAGACGTGCGGATATAGTCTTCCAGCACATGGGCATAATCCATCGGCGCATACGAGAAACGGTCCGCGGCTGGGCGCGAGGATTGTCCATAGCCCGGCCAGTCAAACGCATGCACTTCATAGTCGCTGGACAGCGATTCGGCAATCGGCTTCCACGCGTACATCGTCTCCGGAAAGCCGTGCAGGAACAATACCGTTCCCTTTGAATGCGCGGGCCGATACACCATATGACGCAGCTTGATGTCGGCATTGACCTGCACCTCGCCGACTTCAACCTTCGGCGCCGATGAGGATGACGCCGGCACAATCGTGCAAGGGGAAATACCCACGGCGACTGCCGAGGAGAGTGGCGCCTTCATTGAAAGTTTGAACATGATCGTGGCTCTCGTTTAGAAAAGCTTGCTCAACGGCTTCAGTGGACCAATTGGGAGCAGCGAGAATGTCATCAGGTGCGCTTTCCCCAAAGGAAGCTCCTCGAGCATTTCATGCGCTTGACTGACGTCGGTCATGTTCAGGATGAACACCACCCCAGGCTGGTCCTGCAGTGAGTACCACTGATCAATCGCGCCCCCGAGGTAAAGCTGCGCCGTCTCGCGGACTTCGGTCGGAAGGATGGATTGGACAAGCTGCATGTCCGTGCCCGGCGGAAAGGTGCCAATCGCCAATATCTTCGTGGTTGGCGTGGCTGGCATCGAAGTGGTGTGCGCCATGGAAACTCCAGCAGAAACGACGAGTACGGAGGCTGTCGTCAGATTAAGAAGAAGCCGTTTCATCGTGCGGCCGTGCTTCCGGTCCCGTCAGATAGCAACCGCGGAAACGCTCGTCGACGCGTTCCGCCATCAGTCTGGAAAACAGCATCGCCGATTCGAGCGGGCGATGGTTAATGACCACGGAATCCGTCTCGCCCTTGTCGTTCAGATGCGCGACGACCACCGTCTCGATCGGCATGCCCTGGATCTGGGAGCGATAGGACTCCAGATACAAACCGTCGCCAATCACGCCCTTGTAGCTGTGATGCTGGAATTCGTAGAGCGAGACCGCGTGTTTGATCACGGAAAGAACGTCGGCTCGTCCTTCGATTGGACGTTTCAGGACGGTGGCTTCGAGCGTGGCGTTTTCAGCGAGGCTCGTCAGCCAGAGCGGCGGACCGCCGGCGGGTGCCATCACGGGGGCTGTGTCGTTGAATTTCATGCTGGTGCTCCTGTTACGGTTTGCTCGTGATGCCTGCGGTAGCGGCATCGCGAGCCGCTTCGAGCGTGATGCACGCATTTTCGCGGCGGCGCCATGCGATCGGACTGGCAGGATCGTAGCCTTCCGCCTCGATGAGAATGTCGGTCAGTCCCTTGACGAGGCGTGCCTCGGCCTCGGGCGTCAAAGCGTTTTCGGGCCACAGTGCATCGATCATTGGCATGGTGTTGCTCCTGCTTTCGATTCGTTGGATGTGGCCATGATCGGGGTTTACTCGCGCGGCCATAAGTGGCAGGATCGCCATTATTCAGGGAATTTCAGACACGCAAATGGCCATCGTCCGCATCTGGGTCTATGACGGCATCCTCGCGTCCGGCGTCGCGGGTCCGGTTGACGTTTTCAGCGCAGCCAATCAGTTCCATATGCGCAAGGCCACACCGGCCGGCACCACATCCGCACCCGTGCTCGCATGGCGTGTGGAATCGCTCGACGGTCAACCCGTCACTGCCGCGTCGGGCCAGACCATTCAGGTCGACGGAAAGATCGACCCGCGCAAGCGGGCGGACGCCGTTCTGCTGACCGCACCGTTTTTCTCGAACATCGACGAGTTCATCGGGCGCCGCGAGCAGTTGAACGAGTTGTCTTCCGCGCTGAGGCGCCAACGCAAGGCCGGCGCCGTGCTGGCAGCATATTGCACCGCCAATTACCTGCTCGCCGAGGCCGGCCTGCTGGATGGCCGCGCCGCTACCACGCACTGGGCGAGAGCCGCGGACTTCGCGCGCCGCTATCCGCGAGTCGAAGTTCGCGCGCAGGAACTGATGATCGCGCAAGACGGCATCATCTCGGGCGGTTCCGTGACGTCGTATCTGAATCTCGCGGTGCAGCTTGTTGAAACACTCGCCGGCGAGGCGCTCGCCACGATGACCGCGAAGGCACTGTTGATCGACATGAATCGGACTTCGCAGGCTTCCTTTGCAACGCTTGTCGAGGAACACGGACATACCGATACCCTCGTCGCCCGTGCCCAGCAGCAGATGGAGGCTACGTTGCAGCAGGGATTCCGGCTGAGTGAGCTGGCAGCATCGCTTGCTGTGAGCGAACGCACGCTCAATCGCCGCTTCAAGGAAGCCGTCGGGCTCGCGCCGCTTACGTATCTGCAGAATCTGCGTATCGAAGTCGCGAAACGCTTACTGGAAACACGGCCAATCGGGCTGGAGGCGCTTAGTCAACGTATCGGTTATGGCGATATCAGTACATTCCGGCAATTGTTCAAGCGCAAAACCGGATTGTCTCCAAGTGAATATCAAATGCGGTTTTCGCGCGCGGCGGCGAAGAATATGGGAGACGAGCCAGGCAGCAATGGCTGAGACCTTGTGACATCACGCCATCGCCCTGGTCGTTTTCCGCCCCATCTCCGTGTATTCCAAAGTATCTACAGGAAAAGCGGATACACGCGCATACATACAGCCCGCTTCCGGACACAAGCGAGATACATTCGTCCGCTCAAATGCACCCATCTTGCAGAAGGCGTCCCGGCAAGCGATGGCCGCAGCCGGCCTTTCTCGCTCACGCTTGAAGGCAAGGTGTTGCTCAAAAGCGCAGCGAGCGGGTGGTCCTCTGCGCAGAGCCTCGTGACACGCCTCCTGGGAGAAACCGGTGCCCATGAGCTTATGAATATCGCGCGCGGTTTGCCGCCGCGTATGGTCTGAAGTTTTTCGGTCGATGTTGCAAATGCAAGTTCGACCCATGCCTGCCACGCCACCCATTTAACTAAGGAATTCTTATGAAAATCGTCAAAGTCGCCGCCGTCCAGTTCAGCCCGGTGCTCTACAGCCGTGAAGCAACCGTCGCCAAGGTCGTGGAAAAGATCCACGAGCTGGGCCAGAAGGGCGTGCAGTTCGCCACTTTCCCCGAGACGGTCGTGCCTTACTATCCGTACTTTGCGGCCGTCCAGACGGGCATCGAACTGCTGTCGGGCAGTGAACACCTGCGCCTGCTCGAACAGGCCGTAACCGTGCCCTCGACCGCCACCGATGCAATCGGAGAAGCCGCGAGAAGGGCCGGCATGGTCGTATCCATCGGCGTCAACGAGCGCGATGGCGGCACGCTCTACAACACGCAACTGCTTTTCGACGCCGACGGGACGTTGATCCAGCGCCGCCGCAAGATCACGCCGACGCATTTCGAGCGCATGATCTGGGGCCAGGGAGACGGCTCGGGCCTGCGTGCCGTCGACAGCGCAGTCGGTCGCATCGGCCAGCTCGCGTGCTTCGAGCACAACAACCCGCTCGTGCGCTACGCGATGATTGCCGACGGCGAGCAGATCCACTCGGCGATGTACCCGGGTTCGGCCTTTGGCGAGGGCTTCGCCCAGCGGATGGAGATCAACATCCGTCAGCATGCGCTCGAGTCCGGTGCTTTCGTCGTCAACGCGACGGCGTGGCTGGACGCCAACCAGCAGGCGCAGATCATGAAGGATACGGGTTGTGGTATCGGTCCGATCACGGGTGGTTGCTTCACCACGATCGTTTCGCCCGACGGCATGCTGATGGCCGAGCCGCTTCGCTCGGGTGAAGGGGAAGTCATCGTAGATCTCGACTTCACGCAAATTGACCGACGCAAGATGCTGATGGACCCGGTCGGCCACTACAACCGCCCGGAATTGCTGAGTCTGATGATCGACCGTACGCCGACCGCGCATGTTCACGAACGCGCAGTGCCCCCGATGATCGTGAACGATCAGAGTCCCGGCGATCTGCGCGCCCAGGCTGCATGATTCCAGAGAAACGCGGCATTGCCGCTCGCGTGGTCGATCATCGGCCGTGATGGCCTACCTGCATGCGCTGGGACGATATGACCGCATGACGAACGACTTTTTCGAACTCACGGGCCACAAGCCCATGCGCATGTATGACTTCGTGATGCTGTACGTCGCCGCTTCTACCCCCAACGCCACGCGCTGATCGAAGCAGGAAACCGATTCCATGTCAAACGACACGCCCCAATCCTCATCTCGCTGGCACTTCGTCGGTTTGGCCGCTGCGGCACTCGCTGCCGGTTCGCTTAGCCGGCTCGCCTTCGCCGATACGAGCACGGTAATCGGCAAGATCACGGAACCCGCTAACGGCGACAAGTCCGCGCTTCGCCCGTTCCGCGTTCACATCCCCGACTCGCGGCTCGTCGAAATGCGGCATCGCATCAAGGCCACGCGCTGGCCCGATCGCGAGACGGTGCCCGACGAATCGCAGTTGACCTGCCTGATTTCGCGAAGTGGCTCCCGACTGATCTCGTGCGGCGAGCAGCGTCGGGCAGGCGAAAACGCCCACGTGATTGAAAGCTGTATTGTTCGAGGATGCGGCGCGCATTTTCGGCATACGAGCGGCGGATTGCGGTGCGGAGCATCCAAATGACTGTCTCGGTGAGTGACGCTTCGTGGCCGATCTCGGAAGTTCGGCGCTGGGTGCCGGTCGTGCGCTGCAGCATCAGCCGCCAACTTCCGTATCCGCCCCATTACTGCCGGTCGACCCGTTGTATCCGCGGCAGCAGTTCTCAAGGTAACAACGGCCATCCGCTCGGACCTTTGATGCCCCGGTGTTTGGAAAGCGAGTCACTCTGACCCAATTTCCGGCCAGCTCGCCTCATTGACCACCAAGGCGCTTCGCATAGACACGTCCACATGAAACGCGGTTTGCTGGTTGTAGAAGACGACGTCGACGCCCTCGACGGGTTCAGAGGCAAGATGCTGGTCTATCTGACTATAATAGTCGGCCTTATATTCGGCGAAGCTGTCATCGAAGTTGATGATCAGGAAGGCGATGCGCCGCGCATTTCCACCGACGTCATAGACTTCCATTTGGCTTTTGGCCTTGCCTAGCGTGCACTTTAGCTTCTTGAGGAACTGCTCATTGAGCGAGTTCGATATGTAATCGGCCCGACCTGTATTCCGGCGATTCGCCTCGTCGTCGGAAATATTGACGGTCTTGACCTCGCACAACACCCTCCGCGTGTTCAACGTCCCTTCGAGATCCGGTGTTTCCCTTTTATTGTTTCGCGGCACGAACTGCACGTCAGAGCAACCGAGCTCGACGAGATAATTGTGCGCACGTGCCTGATTCAAAACATCGATTAACTGCTGCCATCCGCGTCCGTTAGGATCATGCAGCGTCAGGTAGGGGCGCGCCTCGCTCTTCAATGCCTCCCACGACACGGCGTCGAGCCGCTGGAACTCACGTTCACGAGCGAGCCAGATGGCTCTTGCGAGTCTATCGCCGAGGACTGTTTCAAAATCCTGAAAGTACGCGCTTGGGGCCAGTGGCTGCTCGATAAGATCTCGCAGCTCGAATACCCTAGGCATAGATGCTCGGAACATGATCTCGGTCATCAGGTTTCAGCGGAGCCACTAGTCTAACCGACCGCAATGTTTCCGCCACCGCAATCAAATCAAAATGGTCCGCCGAGGCGATCCATCGCATAGACCCGTCACCCTGTGCAGGATTAGTCGCGATGCAGATTGTGGAGGATCTTAGTGCGACCGCCTTGGCGGATGATTTGACGAAGCGGGCCCCTGTCTTGAACGACCGGTCGCAAGGCGGAAGTGACGTACGCACGGCTACGCGACAGCACAGCCCAAGGACCGTTCATGGCCGACTTTTGCCTGACGCGCGCGTTTCGCCATGGCAGCCGTTCGACCAAAGCCTTCGACAATGTTTTTTTCGCTCGGAGGCGCTCCGTCAGCTTCTCGTCGGGACGGGAAAATCCTTGCAAATACTATCGACTGCGGGGATTCAACCGGTCGCTAGCTGGCCGCCGCGCATCAGGGCGCCGCGGGCTCCGTCGCTTAGTCACCCGGCGAGATCCGCCTCTATGACGACGACCGGTCATTCACCGGCTGTGCCCCCGAAGGCTCACCCGACCTGACGTTTCGGCTTACCATGGTTGGCACAGGTGCAGGCTCCGGTAACCGTGACGGCGTCCGCACGACCACTCGTCGGCCCCATAGCGCGCACCGCGCAGCGTGGCGATCGAGCGGGAAGCAACGAGCCTCCACGATGAGGACACGAAGTGTGAGCCGGGGACGGCGCAATTTTCTTCGCAGGTCGGGTGCAGTCCCGTCCACGTTGATCCTTTTGGCCCTCGGAAATGCCAGCTATCGCCAGGCCGGTGCGGTTTCAGCCACGCCCGCCTGCATGGACGATGACCAACCGACACCGCAGCAGACGGCCGGCCCGTTCTTCCAGCCGCACTCGCCGAAACGCGCGTCGCTGCTCGAACCGGGAATCAATGGAACGAAGATCGTCCTGACCGGGAGGGTGCTGTCGACAGAATGCAGGGCAGTGTCCGGGGCATTGCTGGATTTCTGGCACGCCAATGACGCCGGAGAGTACGACGTCGAAGGGTTCCGGCTACGTGGCCACCAATTCGCCGACAGCGAGGGACGCTACCGCCTGGAGACCATCGTGCCGGGTCTCTATCCGGGACGCACGCGACACTTCCATGTGAAGGTGCAGCCGCCGAACGGACCGATCCTCACCACTCAACTGTACTTCCCCGGGGAGCCGCGCAACGCTCGCGATTTCCTGTTCGATCGCCGGCTGCTGATGACGATCGACGACCAAGGCGAGCAAAAGGCGGCCCGGTTCGATTTCGTGCTCGCGTAGTGCAATTCTTCCTGACGGCGGTGGCGCTGACATGGTGGGTGCCCGGAGTCGCGTGTTCCGGATGAGGCAACTTGATGTTGATACGGATGCGCAGTCGCAGCAAGCACGAGCAAGCAGGTCGCTGACCGGTGCGTAGTCAGACAAGCACGCAATCCGCAGTGGTGTCAGCGAGCCATGAGCCCTCATGGGTCACGGCCGACTTGCGCAAGGCAGTCTACGACCACGTGCTTGGGATGAGTCCGTAATTCTTCGAGACTACGCAGAGCGGCGAGGTGCTTTCGTGTGTAACCGCAATCCATAGGGTTTCCATCCTATGTATCGAATGGCCACTACAGGTAAGCTGAATTGAAGCAGAATAAGCAGGGAAAAATTTATGCAGACCCTATACGAATTGCTCGGGGTCCGGGGAACAGCTTCCGCAACAGAACTTAAGGTTGCGTATCGGCGCGCCGCCATGAAGTGGCATCCAGACCGCAATCTGGACCATCCCACTGAAGCTGCTACGCGGTTCATCGAAATCCACGCTGCGTATCAAGTGCTATCGGACACGGCGCGCCGCGACCAGTACGATGCGTCGTTGCGAGAGTCAGCTGCAGCCGGTAACGCCGAGGCCTACCTGCGGGAATCCAGGAGAGCGTACGCGCAGGAAATGCGCGAGGCTCGGGCACGGAAATCCAGGGAGGCTCGGGCTCGACGGCAGCAGGCGTGTGTTGCGGCGTGCGGCGCTGTCGTCGCGTCTGTCATGTTTTTCGCGCCTCGGGGCACGATGGACAGGAGGCCGCAGTGGACGTCGGTAGAGATGGTGCGGCCTGCAGCACAACCGGCCGCAGCGGTGGACGCGTCACTGCGGGGAGCGAGATCGAGAGGTTTATTGAAGCAAGGCGAATTCGTGGATAGCGCTTCCCGTAGCGAGGGGACCCAAAACATCGCGCCCGCGCTGTAGGCCAAGCCTTCGAAAGTATTACACTGAGCTGGCCATTCAGTCAGGCCCCTGCGACGATGGCGCTTGCCAGTGCGTGTGCCGGACGCGCCTGGCCGTCAAGCCGCTTACCGCCACGTCGCGTGCACTACGCGCCAGCACACGCTTGGCAGCCGCGCCGGGGATGGAATTTTCATGGTCGCGAACACCCTGTGTCACTGCCGGCAGATACCTGCTGTCTCGAGAACCTCATGACACCCATGCCATACTCATCGGCATGCCGGTCGCGAGATCTGAGCCCATGAAACACGTCGCCGCTTTGCTGCTATTGACCGCTGCTGTCGAGGTATCCCTCGCGGTGACCTGGGACTACCTCCTGACAGTTGAGGAGACGTGCAACATTGACGCGCCCGGTTTGTGTTTTCAGACGCTGTTCTGGCTGGTTGACTCGGGGGCAAGCTGGCAAGAAAGGGCGGCTCCAGCTCTCCCCCAACGCCCACCGGCCCTCCGTCAGCCATTGGCGACTGTCAGGCGATTGGGACATGAATTGTGACGGAGGCGGAGAACTGGACCGCACGGTCTTCAATTGAATCAGGTCTGCAGTCTACGGGCATCCCGCCGGGTCTGTGAAAAAGGGCACGGGAGCTTCCGTACTTTGGAGTTTGGACAACCCGAGCTTCAGACAAGAGAGCCACGACTCGCTCGTTTGGCCGGTCCCGGCCAACAGGCGACCTTCGTGGGCAACGGGGTTCGGACATTCAGACGTCCGTTGCGCCCTGGATGCGGCCATTTAAATCGCGAGCACAGCCTGAGAGCCACCTGAGGGATGGCTGGCAAGCAATGCAGCGCAGCGCTCCCGTAGAAAGGCATGCAACTCGTTAATCGCCGGCGTTAGTTGCGCGCGGTGCGCACAAATCAAGTGCAACGGCGCAGGCTCGCAATACTCCGGCGGAAATAACTCCATCAGTCGCCCAGCCCTCAGATCGTCGATGAGGTCCAGTCGCGACTTATAGATAAGGCCTTCCCCGGCTATCGCCCAGCGACGAACCGCATCGGCATCGTCGCTGATGCGATTACCAGTGACCGCCACGGTGCGGTCGCCGCCGGGCGGGGTAAAGCGCCAGCGCTCATGTATCTGCTCGCTCCATACGTACCGAAGGCAGTTGTGTCGCCGCAGGTCGTCGACTTTGGCCGGTGCACCATGCCGTTCGAGGTAGGACGGCGCGGCACACAATGCGCGCCGGTTGTTGTCGACCAACTTCATGGCCAGAAGAGACGAATCCGGCAGCGCTCCGTAGCGCACGACTGCATCCAGCGGCTGGCGGATAAGGTCGGCCGCACGGTCGCTCATTTTCAGGTGCAGCGACAAACCAGGGTGCCTGTGCTGAAAATCATCCAGCCACGGCAACAGCAGGTTTCGACCAAAGTCAGACGGAGCGGACAGCCGCAGCGGGCCGGCCAGCACCCCCCGGCCGTTTGCCAGGGCCTGCTGGCCTTGCTCCAGCGCACCAATCATGGCCCGCGCATGCGGCAGGTAACGCTCTCCAGCCTCCGACAGTTGCATGCTTCGCGTGGACCGCGTGAACAGGCGCGTGTCCAACGCCTTCTCGAGCCGCTGCACAGATGCACTCGCGTGTGCCGGCGCGATATTCAGCTGGCGCGCCGCCTCCGAGAAGCTGCCGTAGTCCACCGTGTGCACGAAGATCTGAACGTCATCGAGTCGAATCATTTTCGTTGAAATGCCGAAATTGTTTGGGCTCGGCGGGTATTTATCCGCATACCGACGAAAGATAACATGGTCTCAATCACCCTTGGAGACCATGTGTATGAAAGCCATCGGCTTCTATCAGAACCATCCCATCAGCCACCCGCAGGCGCTGCAGGATATCGAGCTGCCCACGCCGGAACTGCGCGACCATGATCTGCTGGTAGAAGTGAAAGCGGTATCGGTCAACCCGGTCGATACCAAAATCCGGCGCGGTGGCGATATTCCGGAAGTCGGTGCGCGCATCGCCGGCTGGGACGCGGCGGGAATCGTCCGCGCGACCGGTCCGCTGGCCACGCGCTTCAAGGCAGGCGACCGTGTTTGGTACGCGGGCGATATTAAGCGACCCGGCAGCAACAGCGAACTGCACGCCGTGGACGAACGCGTCGTCGGACCCATGCCGACATCACTGGATTTCGCAGAGGCCGCTTCGTTGCCGCTGACCACGATCACCGCGTGGGAGCTGCTGTTCGACCGTCTGCGTGTTCAGGCGGCGGACCCGACCGACAACAACGTGCTGCTCGTGATCGGAGCGGCGGGCGGCGTCGGCTCGATTCTGACCCAACTGGCGCGTGAGCTGACCGGTATGACCGTCATCGGCACGGCCTCGCGACCGGAAACCCGCGAGTGGGTGCTGGCTCATGGCGCGCATTACGTCCTCGATCACCATCAACCCTGGGCAGCCCAGTTGGCCGCGCTCGGTATCGAGCACGTCACCCATGTTGCCGGGTTGAACAACAGCGCTGCCTATGTGACTCAAATCGCGGCCGTGCTGCGCCCGGAAGGCCAGTTCGCCCTCATCGACGACCCGGTGGGTCTGGACATCGGGCCGTTCAAGGGGAAATCCATCTCGATTCACTGGGAGCTGATGTTCACTCGCGCGATGTTCACCACCGACACCCTCGCACGGCAACACGCCTTGCTGCGCCGCGCGGCGCAGCTGGTTGACCAGGGCCGCCTCAAGCACACCCTGACCCGACGCATTGACGGCATCAACGCCGCAGGTCTCATCGAAGCGCATGCGCTGGTCGAGGCCGGCAACATGATCGGCAAGGTCGTCGTCGCCAACCATTGAACCCTTCTGACAAGGACATTAACATGACATCGCCAATCATCAGCACGACAACGATCAGCCTGGAAGCCGCACAAGCGTTGATGGCCGAAGCGCGCCGCGCGTGCGCCGCGCGAGGATTCGCCGCGACAATTGCGATTACCGATGCAGGCGGTCACCTGCGCGCTTTCGAGCGCGCCGATACCGCGCCGTTCCTGACCGTTGACGTCGCCATCGACAAGGCATGGACCGCCGCGTCGTTCGGCATGGCCACGCACCAATGGAATCAGTACATGGCCGAACCTACCGTTGCCCCGCTGGCGCACCATCCGCGGCTGATGCCGGTCGGCGGTGGCGTACCGATCTTTCACGAAGGGCGTCTGATCGGGGGCATCGGTGTTTCTGGCGGAACATCGGCTCAAGACCACGAGGCCGCTGAGGAAGCGCTGCGCCACGCAGGGTTTAACCAGTAAGCCTGGGCCGTTGAGCGATCGCCTTGCCGTCAATCGACAAACGTTCCACAACGGCGGAACCGTTGCTCGCGAGGGACCGGCCCGGACGGCCGGATCTCTCCGATAACTGCCGTTGAAGCTCTGGCGGCTCGAACGGCGGCTGCGGGTCGAGGAGCGACCACCCGACAAAGTGCAAACTTGATCTCCCTTCAAATGAAAGGAGATTGTCATGGAAACGCAAAGAGCACCTGCCGGTCATCGCGTGCCATGGAACAAGGGCAAACTCACTGGACAAAAACCACCGTTGAAGCTCCGGGAGATCTGGGCGATTCGGACACGGCTCCAGATGTCATCAAACGTTCGTGAACTGGCGCTGTTCAACCTCGCGATTGATAGCAAGCTCCGGGCGTGCGACCTGACGCGACTGCAGGTGCAAGACGTCTGTCAAGGAAGTCACGTGGGCTCCCGGGCGACAGTCATGCAGCAGAAAACGCAGCGGCCCGTGCAGTTCGAGATTATGGAGCAGACTCGCCAGAGCCTCGAGGCTTGGATCACGGTGCGCGGATTAAAGCCTGTCGACTATCTGTTTCCAAGTCGGCAGCATGCTTCGCCGCATCTTTCGACTCGGCAATACGCCCGGTTTGTACATCGATGGGTTGCGTCCATTGGACTCGACGACACGGCGTACGGCACGCACACCATGCGGCGCACAAAGGCGTCGTGATCTACCGGCGCACGAAAAATCTTCGGGCGGTGCAGTTGTTACTCGGACACACGAAACTGGAAAGCACGGTCCGATACCTCGGCATCGAGGTAGATGATTCTCTTGAAATGGCGGAACAAACCGAAGTATGAATGCACTGACGGCCGGCGAGCGGTCGCTTGCCGGCCATCTCCGGTCATAGCCAAGGGCAACAAGTTCCCTCCACGAATGGCCGGTCATGCTGCCGAAGGAGACCCTCAGCGCCTGCGGCACGTGGACAGCAGGTCGCCTTGATAGAACGGTCGGGGTTGAGCTCTCGGGCAGTCGAGCTGCTATCCGGTGGCTGATCCAGCGGTGTGCGCACTCCGGTGGCGGATTGCGATCCACCTGGATTATTCTCTTGGTCGCGCCTGGACACGCACGCCCGTTGCCACCAAGCTACCCCAGCGAAAACCCGTTTGGCGAGCTTCTATTCCTATAATAAGAACGTTTATTAATGAGGCGGTAACCTTAGCGACGTAAATCGGCATTTCGTAAGAAATTTAGCTATTTTTTATTGCAAACAAAGCACAGATTCGCCTTGTAATCCGTCAAACGCGTGCCTATGTTAAAACAATAATGAAGAAGTATGCTCACCTACAGTGGTGGGCTTTTTGTGTCCGGGGTAGTCGGTAGTTAACCAAGAGAAGGAAAGCGGCGACTATGGACACTTGCTTCCAGCATGCACTCTAGACACCCCTCAGTAGCGCCATGCGCCTCCATCCCCAAGCGCATCCGCTTGCCTGTACGGCCAATCCTGAGCGCCGGGTGATGTTACGCCTGCGCCTTTGCTTTCCCTTTGGTGAGTCAATGGGCGTTACCCGGCACGTCGTGCGAAGCCAGTCTTCCAACGCCAACAACATTGCGTGAAATCCACATCGCCGCAACGAATTTTTCCTATAGAGGACGGTGTCCTGGTGGGGGGAATAGCGAGTGCGGCATCGTATCGTTGAGGAGCTGCCATGCTTACTTCGAGATTTAAGGATCGGCCGGTCCACTTCGCATCAATGCAGGTACTCACCGCAGCACTACTTTTTTACGCCGCCGTGAGCGGTGCCTATGCTTCGAGCCATCGCGAGGCGCCGCTAATTGCGGAGATGCCGAAGGTAGATGGCACCGACTTCTACATGTTCAACAGCTATGAACCGAACCGACACGGCTATGTGACGTTGATCGCCAACTACTCGCCTTTGGAGGATGCCTACGGCGGCCCTAATTATTTTGCCCTCGACCCTGATGCGCTTTACGAAATTCACATCGACAATGTCGGCGATGCCAGAGCACACCTGACGTTTCAATTTCGTTTCCAGAATACAGTGCGCAATGTCGCACTGAACGTCGGCGGCAAGCAGGTGGCGATTCCCCTCGTTCAGGCGGGCCCGGTGTCAGCGGGCGATTCAGCGAATCTAAACGTCGACGAAACGTACACGCTTAAAGTGTTGCGTGGCACCGGTCACGACCGTTCTGTCGAAGTAGTCACAGGCACCGGCGGCATTACGACGTTCACCAAACCAACGGACTTCATAGGGACCAAGACGTTTGGCAGCGTAAGTGGTTATGCCCTCTACGCACGACAATATGTGTACACGATCAACATTCCGGGGTGTCGAGCTCCGGGTCGCGTCTTTGTGGGCCAGCGAAAGGAATCGTTTGCGGTGGCGCTCGGCAAGACGTTTGACTTGCTCAATCTAAATCCTCTGGGCCCCCGAAACGGTAACCAGAACGATTTGGCCGACAAGAACATCACCTCTCTCGCGCTCGAGGTACCGACCCAATGTCTGATAGGCGAGGGCGGTTCCCCGGTCATCGGCGGCTGGACGACGTCAAGCATTCGCCGGGATAGGCTGCTTGCGTTGAATCCGGGTAGCGCTAACAGCACGCCAGAAAAATCAGAGGGAGGCTGGGCGCAAGTTTCCCGGCTCGGCATGCCACTGGTCAACGAACTCGTGATCGGCCTGAAGGACAAGGACAAATTCAACAATTCAAAGCCCGTGAACGATGGGCAGTTTGCCGAATATGTGACGAATCCCACGCTACCGGCGCTGATCGAGAGTCTTTTTCCCGCGGCCAAAGCGCCAACGAATTTCCCGCGCCTCGATCTGGTTTTCACGTTCCTTACTGGATTTCAGGGACTCAATCAGCTAAGAACGGTCACACCGTCCGAAATGTTGCGTTTAAATACGTCTATTCCACCCACACCCAGAGGCAGCCAGAAGAATCTGGGCGTCCTGGCTGGCGACAACGCTGGCTTTCCAAACGGACGGCGGCCAGGGGACGACGTCGTCACGGCATCACTCAGGGTGGTGATAGGCCTGCTGTGCACATTCAATAAGCCTGGAATTTTCGGCTGCTCGCCGTCCGACGCGCCAGCCGGCACGGCGCCGCTGACAGACGGCGCAGCAATCGACGACAGCGTATTCGACAATTCTTTTCCTTATCTGACCACGCCGATCCCAGGTGCGATCAACTGATGACGACTAGCAAGCGTAACCGGTATGACTTGGATCAAGGTGCTACGGGCCTATCGTTCGAACCTAACCGCGGTCGCTAGAAGGGAGACCAGCGTGCGACGCGTTCTGTGTGGAGCATGTCTCTTCGCTGGGTTGGCGGGCACCTTGACGGACGCCGCTCCCGTGCGGCCACAACAGGACTCACAGGTGCTGGAAACGCTCCCGCCCCGTGCGCACGATGCACTAAATTCGGCGATCGCGAGCCTGCACGCAGCACAGGCTGCGGGCGGCCACAACTTCAACCTTGCGGCCGAGCTTGCGAAGCGCCACCTAGAGCGCTTTCGGCGCGATCAAGACCCGCGAGACCTGGGCCAGGCCGAGGCTGCAATCGAACCGTGGCTGAGACAGCCAAACCCGCCGCCGCGCGCATTGGTGTTGCGTGCCAGCGTTAGACAAAGCAATCATCTTTTCGCGGGCGCGCTCGACGATCTGGAACACGCAATTCGCGAACAGCCCGGTAATCAGGATGCCTGGCTGATTCGTGCGAATATCCTGCAAGTGCAAGGCCGCTACTTGGAGGCCAAGCAGAGTTGCGGTCGGCTCATATTAACCAGTACCGTCATCGCAGGGATCTGCCTCGCCAATGTAGCGGCGGTCAGTGGCATGCCAGAACAGGCTTATTTCCTTCTGCAACGTCTTGCGGCCCAGGTGCCTCCGACAGATTCGATCTATCCCTGGCTGCTGCTGAATCAAGCCGAAACGGCGCTCTGGATAGGCAGGCAGGAAGATGCCGAACGATTCTTTCGCAACGCGCTTGCCGCCAATCCGCGCGACGCGTACCTCAGAGCAGCCTGGGCTGATTTTTTGCTTGAACAGAATCGGCCAAAGGAGGTCGTTGCCTTGTTAGCAGGCGACATTCGCAACGACAATCTACTCCTTCGCCTGGCGCTCGCAGAGAAGCAGATAGGGCTGAATGCAGATTTGGAGCGTCATGTCGAAGACTTGCGGAGCCGGTTCGCGGCGTCCGCCGAGCGGGGGGATCGCGTGCACTTGCGCGAGGAAGCCATTTTTAATCTGAAACTCCTTAACGACCCGGGAAAAGCGCTTAGCCTGGCTGAGGCCGATTGGCAGGTTCAAAAGGAAGTGGCGGATTGCCGGATTTTGATGGAGGCGGCAATTGCCGCCCGGCAGCCCGCCCGTGCCGCTCCCGCGATGAGATGGCTGAAGACTGCACGATTGCGCGCTCCGGCCTTGACGAGACTCGAAGCGCGGTTAGCATGCCTTGTCTTTGGGCCTGGCCTCGCGATGCAGGCGACACGCAGCGGCTCGTCAACATGAAACGGTCAGCGTCCGCGTGGCTTGCGCTCCTCATGCTGTGCTGGGCCGCCGCGGTGCATGCGCACAAGCCAAGTGACAGTTACTTGACGCTAACAGTCAGCGATAAAACGATTGCGGGCCGATGGGATATCGCACTTCGCGACCTGGATAACCCGCTCATTCTCGATGCCGACGGGGACGGCACGCTGACGTGGGGCGAGGTCCGGATCCGCGAGGCAGACATTAAGACGTATGCTTTCACGCGGATCAAGCTTACGGGTGACGGGAGAGCGTGCGTGATTCATCCGGGCGACCTGCTGATCGACCGTCACAGCGACGGCGCGTACGCGGTTCTGGAATTCAATGCCGATTGCCCAGCTCGACCGACCCGGATAGGGATCGACTATCGTCTATTCGCCGACGTGGACACACTGCACAAAGGCCTCGTGCACGTTGTGAGCAACGGCGCCACGACCACGGCTATCCTTGGTCTTAGTCATCCGACCGAGATCCTGGACGCACGTGGGAAGGGGTTAGGGCGCATCTTCATCGATTTCGTCGCGGAGGGCATCTGGCACATCTGGCGCGGCGTCGACCATGCCCTCTTCCTCTTGTCACTGCTGTTGCCGGCAGCTTGCGTCTTGCACGGAAAAAAATGGTACCCTGCCGACTCTCCAGGTGCCGTGGCGATCGAGGTATTGAAGCTCGTCACCGCGTTCACGGCGGCGCATGCAATCACGCTGTCACTTGCCACGCTACACGACATGGCGTTGCCGTCGCGGTGGGTGGAAGTCGCTATCGCTGTGACGATTCTGCTTTCCGCTCTCAACAATATTGTTCCGCTGGTGCGAATGCGCCGCTGGCTGGTCACGTTTGCTTTTGGCTTGATCCACGGCTTCGGCTTCGCAAGCGTGCTCACCAGCATGGCTCTCCCGACATCCCATCTGGCGGTCGCGCTTGCCGGGTTCAATATTGGTGTGGAATTGGGGCAGATCACGATGGTTTTGTTGCTGTTACCCATTCTGTACATCTATCGCTCAAGTCGTTGGTTTCGCGTGGTTACGCTATACGGCGGATCGACCGCCATCACGGCTTTCGCAACAATGTGGATTTATGAACGAACGACCGGACTGGCGGTGCTTGCACTCTAGAGAGACCACCGACGGCCATGGAGATGGTGGCTTCAGGACAGCAGCAAAGACCGTGGACTGAGACTCAGCACGAGAAGACCAATGGCTGCGGCCCAGCTGCCCGCGACGCGCACAGCAATGGCAATCCAGGAGGGACGTAGCCGCAATAGGAACGATGTCGCTGCAACCGTGTAGGCGATCTGGATGAAACTCGCGAACACCAAGCCCGCTATGAAAACGACTGGGCGGATTTGGCCAACGATGACTAACCCGTTTGCGTACCCGTGGGTCAGGCCAACAACGACGGCCAGAATGAAAATCAGCCATGAAGGAAGCCTGAATGCAGCCGCTAGGAGGGAACCCAGCAGCACGGCCGAGAGAATGTTGGATAGAAATATACCGTGCAGATCCGTCATCGAAAGGGCGATGCGCGCACCGGCCGCAAAGGCGGCCGGAAACGCCCAAAGCACGAATTCGCATCGCTTCAGACCGTTCTGTCCCGCGAGAGCGCCGAGTGCCAGCATGGGCAACACATGCTCCGGCGACGTCAGCGGATGCAGCATCCCGGCGTAAAAGTCTCCCGCGCCTTGATATACGGCGTGCGCTTTGGCTGACAGAACAAACGTCAGCAAAAGCAGACCGCAAGCTGCTGGCTGGGCCACCCGGTGCAACGCACGCATGCGTCACGCTCCTCGAATCGCGTTCGTGAGGAAATACACGCCGCAGCCGGAAATGAGGGCTCCGCCAACTCTTAGTACGAAGCTGCCGGCTTTCCAGCGATTGACCGTGCCGATCAGGATGCCAAGGCCGTGAAGTGTGCCAGTGGCGGCGACGAAACCGATCGCATAGGTCATCGGATTCGCGAATCCGGGCAGTTCCGCGCCGTGTGCGTGTCCATGGCAGATGGCAAACAGAGTAACCAGCAGACCCGCGAACCAGAGCGGCGGAGTCAAGGCAAGCGCGACCGCCGCGCCGAGCGACAGTGCTGATAATGCAATGCCGACCTCTATCCCGGGAATCGACACCCCCAGGCCACCGAGAATAGCGCCGAAGGCCATGACGATCGGGAATGTGACCGGGAGCAGCCAGATCGCGGGCCTCCCCAACTGTGCCCCCCACAATCCGACTGCAATCATTGCGACGACATGATCGAGGCCGGAAATCGGATGTTTGAATCCGGCGAGCAAGCCACCGGATATGTCACCTTGCCCAGTATGCGCGAATGCGATGACGGGACCAAGAGACGCGCAGGCAAATATCAGTCCCCCATGGAGCGCACGTCGCATGTCGAAAGTCAGCATGATCCTCTCGCGGGCCCACACGTGAAAAGCACCGGACTCCGCACAGATCGGGGGGGACTTTCCGGCCTCATGTACGCGTCCGTTTGGGCGATTCCCGTCGCCTGTCTCGCGTTCTTCACTATAGGTCGCTTGCAGTGAGTCGCCAACGTCTCCCCGATATATCTGGGTGAGCGGCGAGTGGAGGTGCCGGCTTGGCGCGGGCGACTCGGCCACCCTCGCGCGGCCCTGCACGCATCGAGGTCGAGATCGAGTGCACTGGCCGAGATCGCGATCCCCGACGTCACGCAGGACATCACCAGATGCGCGCACTGTGGCAGGCTACGGTCGCCGTGCAGCTTGATGACGTCGTGCACGTGAAGACCCAGACGCAGCGGGCAATCGCCGCAGCCGACTCCGCACGCACCGATGCCGAGTTACGCGTTGAGTTGCTGCGTCACTTGCGCGCACGCGCGAATCACTCGAATTTCAACGTAGACCATGGCGGACACGCCAACGAGGCAGCTTCGGCCGAGAAGCCGCTGCGATCTCGGTGTAAACGGATGTCCGTTTGACTTTGGAAGCGGCCCTTGCACGCGTTAGATCACGTATGACCGGAGAGGGTCGTCTGCCGTCCTTGCCGTCGATCGCGCGGTTCAGTGAGACGGGTGATGTGCCGTGATCGACCAGATGCAACTGGTAGCGCCGTAGTCCTCGACGGTGGCTGTCCCAGGCGAGCGCTCGAGAAACCGGGCGACTCGCGCACGATGCGCAGATACAGGGGAGTCGGTGTCGAAAATAGATGAGTCGGTGTCGGAAGCGTACAAGCCCCAGCAACGCTTTGGGACTAAGGTGATGAACCCCTTATCCGATCATTTGGAGCTGACATGTCTGATTTCATCACCGTCTTGCGCGAAACCTGCCCGACTCCGGTCGTTGACGCCACCAAGTGGAAGCGCATCGGCGGCGATCCGCACACCGTGAACCTCAACGCTTACCTCTCCAAGGACGGCAGCAAGATCATGGGCACCTGGATCTGCACACCGGGCAAGTTCGAGGTGAACTACGAGAAATGGGAGTACTGCCACTTTCTCGACGGCTACTGCATTATCACGCCGGAAGGCGAGGAGCCGGTGCACCTGAAGGCCGGCGATGTGTTCGTGATTGAACCCGGCATGAAAGGGACCTGGGAGGTGGTGGAGACGGTGCGCAAGTACTTCGTCTTCGCCTGAGCAGGCTTATAGATTCGAAACTCTGCCGACCGAACGTCCGTTGCCGCATAGCTGATACACCAGTGACTCAATGTTCCCGCTGGCGAGTAACACAGGAGGGCGGTGGTGCCGGGCGCTTCGAAGCGGCAGTAGCGACATATTCGGCAGGTAGCTGGGGGCCAGCGCAAACCAGCGCGCTACCCGCCTCGCTGCGCACCCAGCCCCGCCCGCTCCAGGCGGCATGCGACTTTAGGCGCTAGTGATGAGGGCGGGCGATGTCCGCGCCGAGCTCTTCGCCCATATGCGGCGTATCGGCCGCCGTCGTTCAGTCCGGCTCGATGATCTGCGCAGCCAAGGGCACCAGACGGTCCACTACACGCGCACACTCGGCGCCAAACTTGCCGGATGGGAATATCCGGACGGCGACGGCTATGTGTCGCTGCCGTTGCCAGGCGCGATGCAGGTCAACAGTGTGCAGGCCTATCATGCAGCGGGGCTTGCGGGCATCGGGTTGATCCAGGCGGGGTATTCGGCGCTCGCGCATCACATCGAACGCGGCGCGTCTGTCGCAATCAGCCATGTCCGCGTCGCCTGGACATAAAACCTTCACGCCCACTCCGCCGTTAATTCGTTCGTCACCCGGAACCACAACGCGTTGCGACGCAGCGCCCGCCGTTCGTGATCCGGAAACCCTATCCGCCGCTGGCTGCCCCCAGCCTCGGCCAAGAGACCCCTCATGCGAAAACAACTCACTATCCGCGGCGGGCTTGTCGCGACCATCGCCGGCTACACGGTGCTGCTCGTGATGGTGGTCGGTGCGTGCATCGCCGCCCTCTATGTGGGCAATGGTTCGCTCGAAGCCATGTACCGCGACGACACCGCATCGTTGCTGCACCTGAAGACAAGCTCCGAGCGAATGCTCGTCCTGCGCGAACGCATGAGCGATGTCGCACAAATCATCAGTGCCGGCCAGTCCGCCAAGGACGAGATCGCGCAACTCCACACGCTCCTCGCGCAGAGCAATGACGAACTGGCGGCCTACGCGCGCCTGCACCCGCGCGATGCCGACGAGCAGACGCTTTTCGAGACGCTCCAGAACAACCGCCGCGCACTGCTTGACCAGGTCTTCCTGAGGGCGCTGTCGCAGCTCGACCGCGACGATGGTTTCAATTTCCTCGACACGCAGCGCGCCGCGCCGCCGGCGCTGTTCGCTGCCTACCAGCACGCAATCGAGGCGCTGGAAGCATTCCAGGTCGCACGCGAAAAGGCCCGCTACGAGATGGCCACTGCGCATTTCCACCGGGTCGTCTGGGGGATGGCCGCGGTGGCCGCGTTCGCGCTCGCCGTCGGTGTCTTCGCGCAGCGCTCGCTCGCGAAGGCCATCGTCGAGCCAATCAATCTGGCTGTCGACCATTTCGAAAGAATTTCGAAAGGCGATCTGACTGGCACGGTCGTCATTTCCCGCGACAACGAGATGGCCTATCTGCTGAACGCGCTCAAGCAGATGCAGGCCGGCCTCATCGAAACCGTGAACAAGGTGCGCGCGAGCACGGACACGATCGTCGGCGACGTCCGCGCGATCGCCAGCGGCAACGTCGATCTGTCCGCGCGCACCGAGCAGCAGGCCGTGTCGCTGCAGCAGGCCGCGGCGAGCGTCGAGCAACTGACGGCGGCCGTGCGCCAGAATGCGGACAACGCCCGCGACGCACGCACCTATGTCGAGGGCGCCGCCGGCATCGCGTCGCGTGGCGGGGAGGCGATGCGGCGCGTCGTCGAGATGATGTCGGCGATCTCGGAGAGTTCCGCGCGGATCTCGGGCATCGTCGGCGTCATCGAGAGTATTGCGTTCCAGACGAACATCCTCGCGTTGAACGCGGCCGTCGAAGCGGCGCGCGCTGGCGAGCAAGGGCGCGGTTTTGCGGTTGTCGCGACAGAGGTTCGCGGACTCGCGCAGCGATGTGCGTCGGCTGCGAAGGAAATCAAGGAGTTGATTGGTCATTCTGTGCGGCGCGTCGAGGACGGCGGTGGGCTCGTCGCGCTGGCCGGCTCGACGATGGCCGAACTCGTCGCCGCGGTCGAGCGCGTCAATGCAGTCATGAGCGAAATCAGCAACGCGTCTGAGGAACAGTCTTCGGGCATCGAGCAGGTGAATGCGACGGTGACGCAGATGGAGCAGACGATGCAACGCAATGCATCGCTCGTCGAGGAGGCAGCGGCTGTGGCGCTGTCGCTCGAGGAGCAGAGTTCGCGGCTCAACGACGCGGTGGCGCAATTTCGTATTCGCGACGAGGTATTCGCGTGACGGCTGGGTGTCGGGCCGGGAAGCGTCCCTCCCCGGACGATCGGGCGTGGCCTCTACAGCCGTGAACGTCCGGTTTCGCCGTAAGCGGAGGCGTGCTTTCGACCCATCTGCGCCATGGGCGACGTCAGTATCAACGTCTGCAGTTCGCCCCAAAACGGCCACCTAACTCTCGTAAGCGCGCTTTCTCGAAGTCGGAAACAGCAATGAAAGAGCCGCGGTACGCCCTAATGGAGGAGCCTGTGTGTCCTAGCGTAAGAGCTCGACTATCACGACATCAGTGTCGTCTCGCGCCCTCAGCACGAGCCGAGCTTCATCGCGAATGGCAATGCCATCGCGTCGCGCCAGCCTGATCGGTCCTACGTCCAGTTGCCCATGATCCGCTACCAGATAAGCCGAACCGGGCATCGGCAAAACGTGCTGCATCGCCGTGCCTTCGCGTAGCGTCGCGATACGCACACGTGCGTCGGCGTGAATGGGCAACGCGCCGGCGCGGACATCCGCCGGATCGCCGCTCGCCAGCGTAACGAATCGGCCCTCGCGACATCCGGGCGAACATACTCGCGTCGCGCAGCGCGGTGTACTCGCAGGTGTGTGCGGACGGAGCCAGATCTGGAACTGCCGCGCGGGTAGATTTTCCTCGTTGCGCTCGGCGTGATGGATCGCTGCGCCGGCACTTATCACATGGACGGAGTCGGCGACCAGACGGGCGCGATTGCCCGTGTCGTCTTCGTAGGTGATGGCGCCCGAACGCACCCACGTGACGATCTCGACGTGACGGTGAGCACGCGGGCCGAGGCCCGAGTGCGGCGCGAATTCAACGTCGCTCCACATATAGAGTGGACCGAGCGGCGCATGGTCGGCGTGCCCGGAGTCGCCCGCGCGGAAATGCTGGCGGACATCAACCGAGCCGCGCCGGATTGCGCCAAGCGCAAGAAACGGCCGATGTTCAATCATGACGGCGCTCGATTCGAGGGCGCCGGGCGTGGGTCGCGATCCTCGAAGACCGCGTCCACAGCACCCCGCGCGCCCGAGCCACGCTCAGATCTGCTGCTGGCCGCCATCGACGAACAATTCGATGCCATTCACGAAGCTCGCGTCGTCCGAGGCCAGGAACAGCGCCGCGCTCGCGATCTCGCCCGGCTCGCCAAGGCGCCCCATCGGAATCAGTGCCGCCAGATAATCGGCAAGCCCCTGCCGCTGAGCCGCATCGTCACCGGCGAGATCGAGCAGGCCCGGCGTGCGGGTCGCGCCCGGGCTGATCGTGTTCACGCGGATGCGTCGCTCCTTGAGGTCGAGAATCCAGCTGCGCGCGAAGGCGCGCACCGCCGCCTTCGAAGCCGAGTACACGCTGAACGCAGCGGTACCCGCGCTACCGGCTGTCGAGCCGGTAAGAATCACCGATGCACCATCGGCCAGCAGCGGCAGCGCCTTCTGCACGGTGAACAGCACGCCCTTCACGTTTCGGTCGAAGGTGTCGTCGTAGTGCGCTTCGGTGATGCTGCCAAGCGGCAGCATCGAACCGCCGCCGGCGTTCACGAACAGCACGTCCAGGCGCCCCTGTTCTTCCTTGATTTGCGCATACAGCGCATCGAGTTCGTCGAGCTTCGTGGAGTCGGAACGCACGCCGGTTGCCTTGCCGCCGGCTGCGCGAATCCCTTCCACGGCGGCATCGAGTTCGGCCTGCCGGCGGCCCGTGAGATAGACGTGCGCACCGTCAGCCGCGAAGCGTTGGGCGGTGGCCAGGCCGATGCCGCTGGTTGCGCCGGTGACGAGTGCGATCTTGTTGTCGAGTTTGCGTGCCATGGTATTGCTCCTTTCGTTGGTCAGGTGTTTGCGTTGGGTGTTACGTGCTGCGATGTGAGGAGAATATCGACGGCTCGATATTTTCGAAATAGAATCAATCACAATCAAACGTTGCATAAATGCAAAGATGAGGGGAAATGGCGCAGCTACCTGATTTCGAAGGGCTCGCGATGTTCGCGAAGGTGGCCGAGCACGGATCGTTTGCGGCTGCGGCGCGCGCGACCGGGGTGTCGGTCGCTACCGTCTCGCGCGGTGTGGCGCGTCTGGAGGAGCGGCTCGGCGCGCGGCTGTTCAATCGCACGTCGCGCCAGCTCTCGTTGACCGAGTTCGGCCGGACGATCAGCGAGAAAGCCGGCGAGATCTATCGCCAGGCCGAGGAGGCGGAAAGCTCGGCGCGCGAGATGTCGGTGCAGCCCCGCGGGCTGGTGCGTCTGGCCGTGCCGATGTCGTTCGGGCTGCGCTGGGTTGCGCCGCTGCTGCCGGGTTTCTTTCGCGCGTATCCGGAGGTGTCGATCGACCTGCATTTATCGGATGCATCGGTCGATCTGATCGCCGACGGGTTCGACGCGGCATTGCGGATCGCCGCGCTGCCGGATTCGTCGCTGGTCGCGCGTCGGCTGTGCGCGGTCACGCAATTCGTGGTGGCGTCGCCGGAATATCTGAGGCGCGAAGGACGGCCCACGCATCCGCGCGAGTTGGCGGATCGCTCCTGTCTCTCGTACGCGTACCGCGCGCGTAGCGCTGTATGGCGCTTCACGAACGACGCAGGTGAGGAGGAGCCGGTGATGCCGACAGGCCCGCTACGCGTGACGAACTCCGATGCGCTGTTGCCCACGCTACTCGACGGCCTTGCGATCGCCGAACTGCCTGAATTCATCGCAGGCGAATATCTGGCCGATGGTCGTCTCGAAGCGATCCTCACCGACTGGTCGCTGACGAAGGGCGGTCTTTACTTCGTCACGCCATCGGCACGCGCGCGGCCCGCGAAAGTCGCGGCGCTGTCGGAGTACTTTGCCGAGCACCTTTCCGAGCCGACATGGCGATGGCCGAAATGATGCATCGGCGTAGTTGATCAGCCGGCGCCCATCATTGCATTCATGCAATGATGGGTTTCGAACGATTCTATTTCGCAAACACTGTCCGATCCGTATTCTCCTTTCCACCGGCTGCCCGACATCGCATCGCAAGCCACTCAACCAAACGAAAGGAGAATCACGATGAACACGCAAGCCACCCCAAACACGCCCGATACCGAGACTGTCGCCTTCCTCGACGCGCTGACCAGCACCTCCGGCCCGGCAATCGAGACGCTCACGCCCGCCGAAGCGCGCGAAGTCCTGGCAGGCGCCCAGCGCAGCGCGCCGGTTGACATCTCGGGCATCGACGTCACGCGCCGTACGATCGAGCAGGACGGTCTGGCCGTGTCGCTTGTCGTCGTCAAGCCGCAGGATTCACGCGGTGCGCTGCCCGTGTTCATGTTCTTCCACGGCGGTGGCTGGATTCTCGGCGACTATCCGACGCATGAGCGTCTCGTGCGGGACCTCGTTGTCCAGTCGGGTTCGGCGGCGGTGTTCGTCGAATACACGCCTTCGCCCGAAGCACGCTACCCCGTCGCGATCAACGAAGCCTATGCCGCGACGAAGTGGGTTGCCGCACATGGCGCGGAGATCGGCGTCGATGGTGCGCGGCTGGCAGTCGTCGGTAACAGCGTGGGTGGCAACATGGCCGCGGTCGTCAGCCAGATGGCGAAGGACCGTCAAGGTCCGGCAATTCGCTTCCAGGGCCTCATGTGGCCGGTGACTAACCACGTGTTCGACAATGCCTCGTACGACGCCTTCGCAAATGGCTACTTCCTGAGCCGCGACATGATGAAGTGGTTCTGGAATGCCTATACGACGGACGAAAGCGAGCGCAACGAACGCTACGCATCGCCGCTGCGCGCTTCGCTCGACGCATTGAAGGGCTTGCCGCCGGCGCTCATCCAGACGGCACAGTTCGACGTGCTGCGCGATGAAGGTGAGGCATACGGATATCGGCTCGACCAGGCGGGCAACGACGTGACGACGACCCAGTACAAAGGCACGATTCACGACTTCGGCCTGCTCAACGTGCTTGCTGCCGACGCACCGACGCGTGCCGCGATGCAACAGATGGCGACTGCCTTGAAGACGCATCTGCAATGAATCGCATCCTCTAATACCTTTATCGAGCCGATCATGAACAACGCTAAACAATTGCTTTCCGCTTATCTCGAATCGATTCGTGACCCACGCGCGGCCGCCGCGCTGTTTGCCGAAGATGGCGTGCTGGAGCTCCCTTATCTGAAGTCGCTTGGCATTGACGGGCGTGCACAGGGGCCAAAAGCGATCGAAGGCTTCATCGCCTCGCTGCTCGCGAAAGTACCGGATTTTTCGTTCAGAAATACGAGCCTGCTGATCGAAACGCCTGAGCAAGTATTCGCCGAATATGAAGTCGAAGCGCTCGTGCCATCGACGGGGAAAATCTATCGACAGATGTACGCAGGCCGGCTGGTGGCGAGCAACGGCAAGATCCTGCTGTTGCGCGAAGCACTGGATACGATGGCTGCGGCACACGCATTCTCGATGGCGCAGCCCATTTGAAGACATGACGATGAAAGGCCGCTCTATTAATCCAAGCGGCCTGACAACGTTTCGTCCGGACTGGCCGCAATTGGCCGACTCCTGCCGAAACAGAAGATCGCCAGTTAGCTGCCATTTGAGAAAATTAACAGGGCCACCCGATCGTCCGCAAAGGCCGACGACCCGTCCGACCTGAATTGCGCAAGCAGCAACGCATTGCCCAACGCGAAGGAAGGAAGACAATGCAATGGTCTCCCGCTCCCGCGGCACCGAAACCGAGCACACATCGCCTCACGCGCACCGCGCTTACGCAACGCAATCATTCGCTTCATTCCGCGCGCGGTATTCGGTCGGCGTCGTGGACAGGTACTTCCGAAACAGTCTCGCCAGTTGCGCGCCACCATTGATGCCACAGCGACGCGCGACCTTGTCGACCGGCAAGCTCGATTCCAGCAGCATCCTGCAACACATGTTCAGCCGGGCGCGCTGCAGATAGTCCGATGGCGTCATGCCGATCTCGCTCTTGAACCGTCGCAGGAAGTTGCGCTCGCTCATGGCCGCGACTTGCGCCGCATCGTCGATCGAGACGGGCCGGTCGACGTTCGCGTCCAGCCAACGCGCGGATGCCGTGATCTGCTCGCTCACGCGTGCCCCCGTGCTTGCCGCAACGGACGGACCGGACGAACCGGACGGCCCGGACTGTGCAGGCGCCGGTAGCGACAGAGACCCGGACACCTGCCGCGCGACGACGCTGCCCGAGTCATCTCCGACAATGCGCAACGCGATGCGAACTGCATCAGGCTCGTCGCTCGGCGATCCGTCAGCATTCACGGTGGGCGTTTCGTTGCCGGCACGAAATCCACCCGGAATACCCGCCGCATCCAGAAGATGCTTTCCTTCAGCGATCGGATGAACGGTGTCGCAGAGCGGATGCTGGTGGCGTAGCCAATCGATCAGCCGCGTATCCCGGCAGGCCAGATGAGCGGCTGCACCGCCCGCG
The DNA here is from genome assembly GCF_003854275.1 of Burkholderia sp. Bp8963. Taxonomy (GTDB): domain Bacteria; phylum Pseudomonadota; class Gammaproteobacteria; order Burkholderiales; family Burkholderiaceae; genus Burkholderia. The sequence goes on along the minus strand of NZ_QTQP01000013.1, from coordinate 26,185 downwards.
ACGAAAATGATGTGCTTGCCGTTCACGCGCCGTCGCGAATCGACGCTGTCCGTCCATACGAACACGGATGAAGAAGTGGCAATGCGGCCGCCGGCGGCAGACACCAGCGAGACGTTGTAGCGCGCCTCGCCGGAGGGACGAGATGCAGTCAGCGCACTTGTCTTATGAAAAATCTCGATGATCGCCGCGACGTCGTGCAGTGCGAAACCATTGAACAGCACAATGTCGACTTGCGTCGGTGCCCGTGCAGCGTGCTTTCCCGAACTGGACAGTATGGAATGTGTGAATTCCATGGCGATTCCCAAGGATGTTGTTGACCGGCATAGGCCCGCTCCGGGCCCAGCCACTCGAACCCGGCGACGCATGCCATCCACGCGGCTCTTGCAGCCATCTCGTGTGCGAATCGGACAGCCAGTGGCAGCCTGAAGCGGGCAAACACCGATGTACATGCAGCCCTGAGAATTCTACGAGGGTGGGGCGGTTCGGCTTGACACTCCGTCTCAAAAAAATGAACTTCACGGGATTCCTGAAATTCACGCGTGAAGACGTTCCTGGCGATATATGGCCAACTTCGGCCAGAATGCATCGATAATCCGCCACGGAAACGTATGCGGAATCGGATTCTGTAGAATCGTGACGCACCGGGCGGAATGGGCTTCCGGCCAGACGCAGTGCGGTCCGCATTTTCAGACGCGCAGGGCCTGGTCGAATTGCTGAGAGAGCGATCCGGTCCACCTTTGCGCATCACGTTGAACCGCGTTTGCAAACGATTGCGCGAGACTCAAGAAGCCGGAAAAACAGCCGATATCGTGTTCATGCAAAAACAGGTCAATCAGAACATCGTTGACGCGGCTCGCGAGACCGCGGACACGATCGTTGGAGCCCGGGCGTGGACGACCGCCGCAGAGGCCACCGCAATGCACGACATCATCTTCTGGGACATGCTCGCCAGGCACTTGCCGGATGCGGCCATCGCCGATCTGCGAACAATCCTCGACTGAACTGAACTGAACTGAACGCATCGCGATGCCCGGACGACGACCTGACGACTCGATGCTTCGATTGCGGACCTCGATTCAATCGCGATAGCAAGAGAGGGTGCGCAGCTTACCGCGGGCCGCGTTGCTGACGATCGCCTGCGCCTGATCCAGAGCGTGGTCCCACAGCGACGCGTCCAGTTCGCAACAGTCGAGCAGGAATCGTATGAGCCGGAGCTGATGTTTAGCGACAAGCCAGCGCATGAACAGGCGCACGCTTCCGCTTTCGGCGAGGCCATACCCGTCGAGGTAAATTCGTAAACAAAAAAGCACCGTCTCCGGTGCTTTCTGGGTACTGCATCACTCGTAGTGGTACCGACACTGCATCACGTAGATGATGCCGTCCTGGACGATATATACCAGGCGGTCAGCTTTCGTCCGGAATCGTGCACAGGAATGTGTCCATCGATTCACTTGCGCCTTCGAGCACGACACGCCCATCGGCTTCAACCACATGCAGCGGTCGAGCCGAAAAATCGAGCCAGCGTACATCCACGCGGCCTTGAAGCGATCTACGCTTGCGCCGAACGCGTTCGCGAAGTGCGCTCCGCTGCATGGGCGTCAGCCCGTATTCCCCCTGAGTGCGATAGCCGTTTCCACGTGGAATGAACGGCAGAATGCTCAGTTGCCGCACATGTTCGTTGACGCAGAAATCGACCATCCAGTCGAGCATCCAGTCGCCGTCGGCGACGATCGTCGTTTGAACTGCCGTCGGAATTCCAGCCCCGATCAAACGGCGAAGGTGTTCCGTTGCAAGATCGAACGCCGCGCGCCCGACCAGCGCGTCGTGACGCGCGCGGTCGCCATGCAGACTCACCTTGACTTGCGTTCCTGCCGAGCGCAATGCAGGCAACAAGTGCTCGGGCAGGGCGATGCCGTTTGTCGTAAGCCGCGAGCGACCGCCGCGCGTCGCGACATGTAATAGCAGTTCCGGTAAGGCTGGATGAATCGTCGGCTCACCGCCACAGAAGTGGATGACCCGCACGCCCTGGTCAGCCAGCCAGTCGAGGCGTCGCATCAGCACCGGGGCGGGCGGATGCGCACCGTCGGGCGGCGCGAGACAGAAGCCGCAACGCGCATTGCAGTAGCGCGTCACCCTGAAGCAGATCATCGGCGGCAAGTTCAGGTCCATGGCAACGGTGAATCGTGTCGGCAGTCAGCGTTTGCGGCTCTCGCTCAGCATGTTGCAAAACAATGCACCCTGCTCGATCGCATCATCAAGGGCCACGTGGCTATGCGGTAAATCGTCGAACCAGCGCTTCGGCATCGCGCTCTTCGTGCTGCGACGATAGTCCTTGCGCAGAAGCACCATTGCCATCGTCTTGATGTCGAGCGCCGAGTGGCTGAACGGGCTCCTGCCCACGAAGCGCATCAGATACCAGTACACGAACATGAAGTCGAAGGCCGCAGGATAGCCAACGAATACCGGCAACCCAGGCAGCGCCTCCAGCCACGCGACGTAATCGGTCATCGCCGCCTGCGGCGCCTGCAGATTCGCACGCGCCGCTTCCCACGCCTCGGGATGTTGGAGCCACCACTCCTGCGTGTCGGGGTGACCGCTCGCGCCGGGCAGTAATTCGAGGTTGGCGGAAAACGTGCCATGCAGCACCTTGTCCGCACCGTATGCCGCTGACGCGAAGCTCAGCATCGAATGGGGACCGGGAATCGGACCATCGACCTCGACGTCCGTGCTGACATAGATTTCGGTTCTGCCTTTGTCACTCATCGGTTGCTCTTTTATCGGTTGCTCTTTTCTCGGCGTCTCCTGCGTCCCCTAGCTGGTTGCGTAGCCAGCGGGCCACCGCGGCAGGTCCGCGCTTGACGAGTGCCGTGTTCCAGTCTTTGCAGCGCGGCGGGGGCAGCAGACGCAACATGGTTGCCTCCGGCAGCAGTTGCGTATATTGCGCCGCCATGCGATCGCCGGGTGCGTTCGCATCGAAACCGAGCCACACCGCACGTCGCGCGCACACCTGCGGCAACCAGGGCGCCCAGCGTCCGATAGTGGCAACGCCGTGCCAGCCGCATACAGCCAACGAGAGTGCATCGAAGATGCCCTCCACCAGTATCAGGTGTTCAGCATGCCAGCCGTCGCCGACACTCGCTACTCCGCCGCCGCGGCCGACGGTCAGCATTTTGTTCTGGCCGCGCACGGTGGTCAGATAGCGACCGTGTACCGACACCAGTGCGCCCTCGCGGTCATACAAGCCGATCAGCACGGCGGGACGTCCGCCCCATTCCGGGTCGAAGCGCATCCCGGCGGCGTCCGCAATCGCGACAGGGATGCCGCGGCGCTCGACGTACGCCTGACCGGCAGTCCCGGCGAGCCGAATGGCGTGCGCAATTCGCTCGTCCGGCAATTCGCCGGACAGCGGCAATCGCAAGTGATCAACGCTTTCGAACCGAGCCATGCGAGTAGGTCACCCCGTCTGCATGTGTGCGCCGCAGGCGACAACGGCCATTTGAGTCTAGTCGAAATCTGGTCACTTTCCGCACGTTCCAGCGGAGCGATGCATTAGCGTTACGGTGCGCGGATTTCTCGATCGAACGCTATCGATCGCACCGCAGGCAGCCTTGCAAGCCCGTCACGAAACCTGAATCCTGTACCGCTTCTCGACGGGGCAACGCTCGAGATCGCATGCCTCCTCGTCGCAAAGCCGGCAATTCCGAACCGAGGTTAGCGCGTCAACGGACATGCGCTCGAGGAGTTGCTCGCAGATTGTGATCAACGCAGCTTGCATGGTCTCGGGCAACTGATCGGTCAGCGGCTCGATTGCTTTTCGACGCGCGTCAAGGACGATGTTCGCGAGATCTTTCCCGGCCGGTGTAAGCGACAAGAACACCGCGCGTCGATCGGCACCCGAGTTTCGCTCGACGTACCCATCCTCGACCAACCGCTCAACGAGTCGCACCACCGTGGAGTGGGCGAGCGCGAGCTGCTTCGCCAGTACGTCGATCGTCACGACAGGACGCTGGCTTAAGAGCACCAGCGCAAACACCGCCGTCTCGTTCAATGCGGACGCAGACGATATCGCCTCCCGCAGTCGGTCCATGAGCGCCAGCGAAAGCGCGCCCAGCAAATTGTCGAGTCGTTGCTTTTCCATAGCGTCCAATTTAGCATATGTATGTGCGACGCACATAAATATCGCGTCGTGTGAGAGTGAACTCGCCGGACCTGATCTACCGAGGGCTCTGAACGTGCGCACAAGTGAACGAAAGGGTGTCGCGTTGACGGTACTGGCAACGCTTTGCTGGGGAGGGGGGATGGTCCTCAGCAAGCGTAGCCTGCGCGACGTCGACGAGACGACGCTGTTCGCGATTCAGCTGCTGGCCGCATGGGGATGTATCTTCCTGCTCGTCGTGTTCGGTCAAAAGCTGTCGATGCGCGAATGGAAACACGGCTGGCTTGGCGTCCTCGAGCCCGGTGTGGCGTTCTACCTCGTCCTGATCGGGTTGAGCAGGACGAGCGCGATCAACGCCACGATCCTTCAGGCGATGGAAGGCCTGATGATTATCGGGCTTGCCTTCGCCATATTCCGTGACCGGGTGTCGTCGACGGTATTGCTCTGGGGTGGGCTGTCGACACTCGGCGCGGTGCTTGTGACGACCAAGGAGAGTATCTTCTCCGGGATATCGATCAATTCCGGGGATTGGCTGGTGCTGCTCGGTACGCTCTTCGCGGCGGCGTACGTCACGTTGTCGTCGCGAATCATTGTCGGAAAGAACAGCCCCGAGTCGCTCCTATTCTGGCAGTTGAGCTTCTGTCTGGTGCTGGTACTGAGCTATCTCACGGTAACCGGCAATCTGTCGTTCAAGCCGGCACAGTTCACCGTTTACTCGCTGTCGTCTGGTGCGCTGTCGTATGGGCTCTCATTCTATTTCTATCTGTTGGGGATGCGATATATCCCAACAAGCTTGTCGGCCATCCTGTTGTGCCTCACACCCATTTTCGGCGTGTCGATGTCGGTACTGTTTCTCTCGGAGAGCATCAATTCCCAGAATTTTATCGGTTTCCTGATGATTATCGCCTCTTCGATCGCTGTCACGCGGCGTTCCGGCGCAGCCGATTCCTGTCCGATAAAGGCATCGTAGACAACAGGTCTTCGCAGCGTTCGTGATCGAATGTCAGCGCGGAGCCTGCATACGAGAGATTGCGCGGCGATTGGGGCACAGCGCTTTGACGGTTTCACGCGAACCGGCACGCAACCGGAACACGGCGGCGCCGCGCGACGACGCGGCCGAGGCGGCCGCGTCTTTCACCGGTCTGCACGGATTTCGCTAGCGATCCGCCCGAAGCAGCGCGCGCGTGAGCAGCCGGGCGACGCCGTCGAGCACGAACCCCAGCGCGCCGATGACGAGAATGACCGCGACGAGTTCGGAGTAGGCGAGCCGGTCGCGTGTATCGAGAATCAGGTAGCCGAGCCCGGCGTTGACGCCGAGCATTTCGGCCGGCACGAGCACGATCCACAGAATGCCGATCGCGAGCCGGATGCCGTTGAGAAGCGGGCCGGCGATCGCAGGCAGGATGATGTGCAGCAGCAGTTCGCTGCGCGTTGCGGCCAGGCTTTCGCCAAGCCGCAGCCACCGCCGGTCGATCTGCATGACGCCGGCGGATGTGCTCATCAGGACCGGCCATAGCGCGGCGAAGCCAAGCAGGAAGTAGACCGCACGATCGCCGATGCCGAACGACATGACCGCGAGCGGCATCCATGACAGCGGTGACACCATGCGCAGGAACTGGAACGTCGGCGACAGCGCGCGCTCGACCCATCGCACCCGACCGATCAGCAGCCCGAGCGGCACGCCGATCAGCAGCGCCGATCCAAGTCCCACGCCGATGCGCCGCAGGCTGACGAGCGCGTGTTCGACCAGATGACCGTCCGAGAGCAGCGACGGCAGGCTCGCGAACGCGCTATCCGGTGCAAACTGCCGGCCGAGCGAGTCGGGCGCGGTCAGCGCGTGAGCGGCGGCCCACCATAGGCCGACCGTCGCGACGAGGCCCGCCGCACCGAGCCACCCCGCCCGAGGGCGGACGGTGCGCCTGGCGGCGTGCGCGCGGGGCGTCGCGCTTGCGGATGAACCGCGGTCCGTGATCACGTCAGACAACGATAGTCTCCTCACGGCTGAAGGCATCGCGTTGACCGAACGCCGAGAGGCCGCCGACCGCGTCGATGCTTCGGCGAACGAATCGATCGTCGACGAGATCGCGCGCCGCGAACGCCGGATCCAGCGATGCAAGGAATTTGCTGTCGCCGTCGACAACGGTGGTCTTCAGTCGGCGCACGAGCGCCTCGGTGTAGCTCGGGAACGGATACGGCTGGAAATCGACGCGCTTCTCGTGCCAGTCGATGTGGCGGATCGCACCGCTCGCCCGATACGTGTCGGCGAGCGACGCGGACGGAACCAGCACGCGGTCCAGCGCCGCAAACGTATGCGGCGTGTAGCGGTGCGTACCATCCTTCGACAGCAATTGCGCGGTTTCCTGCGGGTGCGTGCGCGCCCACAATTGCGCTTTCACGATTGCGTTGACGACCTTTTGCGACCAGCCGGGGCGTTGTGTCAGGTCGGCCTCGTGCATGAATACGACGCAGCACGCGTGATTTTTCCAGACGTCGCCGGTGAAGCGCAGTATCTTGCCGATTTTCAGCAGTTCCGCCATCGCGTTAAACGGCTCGGCGACGATATACCCGGCGATCTGGCGCGACGCCAGTGCGGGCGGCATGTCCGACGGCGCCATCACGACCAGGTTGACCTCGTTCGCGGCGGGCGCGCCGCGTCGCTTGAGAACGGGCACGAGCCCCTGATGACGGAGCATGTCCTGCAGCACGACGTTGTGGATCGAATACCAGAAGGGGATGGCAACGGTCTTGCCGCCGAGATCGCGCAGCGAATCGACCTCGGGCGCGACCGTCAGCCCGGAACCGTTGACGTGATTCCATGCGACGACCTTCGCCGGCGCGCGGCTGCCGTAGCGCGCCCAGACGGTCATGGGCGAGAGCAGGTGCACGACGTTGACCTGGCCGGACAGGAAGGCTTCGACGAGCTGCGCCCAGCTGCGCAACAGCTTCGGTTGCTCGACCGTCAGCCCTTCGGACGCAAAATAGCCGTTGTTGTGCGCGATCAGCAACGGCGCGGCATCGGTGATCGGCAGGTAGCCGATGCGAACGGGCGCGTCCGGCTCCGTCGCGGCTTGCGCGCGCGACATCGAGACCAGCGGGGCTGCGCCCGTCGTGGTGAACAGGGCCGCGAGTTTCAGCCATTCGCGGCGTGACATCGGAATCTGGCACATGGGCGGGCGCTCAGGTAACGGAGGGTTGTTCGGATGCATGCGAGCGCTTCATCGCGGCGTGCAATGACTTCAGGATGTCGATGCGCAGCATGCCGAGCTCACCGACGAAATCGTCGCGTGGATGCGGGAGATCCACGTGCCATGTATCGATGAAGCGGCCTCGCGCGCCGAGCAGCAGGATGCGGTCGGCCGTGAGCAGCGCCTCGTCGATATCGTGGGTCACAAGCACCGTTGCGCATCGCGTCGTCGAGACGACGCGCACCAGCAACTGCTGCATGGCGCCGCGCGTGACCTCGTCGAGTGCCGAGAACGGCTCGTCGAGCAGCAGCACTTGCGGCTGACGCGCGAGCGAACGCGCCAACGCCACACGCTGCGCCATGCCGCCGGAGAGTTGCCACGGACGCAGCGTCGCGGCGGTTTCGAGCCCGACTGCCCGCAGTGCCGACCGGATGCGATCGCTTCGCTCGTCATGCGTGAGGCGATCCTGATGCGCGAAGGTGAGCCCGAAGGCGACGTTCTTCTCTGCCGACAGCCACGGCAGCAGACAGGGATCCTGAAATGCGAGCGCGACCTTGGGATGCGGGCCGTTCAGCACCGTGCCATTGACCGACACAGAGCCGGATCCCGGGCGCTCCAGGCCTGCCAGCACCCGCAGGAGCGTCGATTTGCCGGTGCCGCTCGGGCCGAGCAATGCGACGATTTCTCCCGCGGCGACCTCGAGCGAAACATCGGCAAGCACGGTGCTGCGTTCCTGATCGCCATAGCCGAGCGTCAAGCCGTGCGCATGCAGTAGCGGGTGCGTCATGCGGCCACGCTCCGTGTCTGCCCGGCGAGTTGCGCCTTCAGCTGGACCACGCTCGGGGTGACGATCGGAATGAACGCCGCTTCGCGCCACCGCCGATCAAAACCGAGCCCGGCATTGTGCAGATAGCCGCGTCCGCCGCTCGCTTCCAGCTCGAGGTTCACCGCGTTTGCGACCTGGGTGGCAAGCGCGATGCGAAGCTCGAACAGGCGGTTCGGTCGCGCGTGCAGACTGCCGTCGGCAATGCCGGACGAAAGCTGCGCGCATGCGGTGGCCAGCTCGGCCGCGCATGATTCGATTTCCTCGCCGAGAATGCTGCGCGTCGTCTCCGATGCGCGCCGCGCTTCGGCAAGCGAGCGTCGCGCGAGCCCGATGGAGAGTCCGCACTGCAGGCCGAGGAATGCCGGCCGCACCGCCGGCAGGAACGTCTGCGCATCCGGATGGATCAACCACGCGGCATCGTGACGAACGCCATCGAGTTGCAATGCCGCGGTGTTGCTGCCACGCAGTGCGATCAGGTCGAGATCGGCGCTGCGCGTCAATCCGGGCGCGTCGTGCGGAATGGCGGCGATCGCGGACGGCCGACCGTCGCGATACGAGACGGCTGCGGCCACGACGAACTGCTCGGCGCGCAGGTTTGTCACCCATGCCATCCTGCCCGTCAGACGCCAGTCGTTGGTGGCATCGGCGGCATCGGCGTGCTGCGCGGCCTCTATCTGGAGGGACTCGATCCCGCACAGGTACTTCATTGCGTTCGACAGGCCGCTTGCGCCGGCGAGCTTGCCGTCGAGCAGCGTGGGCAGCAGGCGCTCGCGTAGTGCGGCGTTGGGGCTTTGCAGCAGGTACTCGATGAAACTGCGCTGGCCCCAGAAGACGAACGCTGCTGCCAGCGAATGCTCGGCCACCGACGCGATGCCGGCAATGGCGTCCAGGGTCGTGCCGCCCGCGCCGCCGAGGCCGGCCGGAACGCCGATCCGGAACAACCCGGCGGACGCAAGGCGCGGCACGACATCGGCTTTCAGACTGGTGTCCGTATCGAGCCGCGTCGCGTTCGCGTCGAGCCAGTCGACCAGCGACGCGTCGAGTTCGGGCGCCGTCAGGCGGCCTGCGTTTGAGGTTCCCATCGGTATGCGGCCAGTTCCGGGTTGAGTTCGTTGCGCGACAGGTTGTTTGCGAAGTTGCACAGTGTCGCGAGGCTGACGCCGAGCACCACCTCGAGCGCGTTGGCTTCGGTGAAGCCGGCTGCGATGAAGGCGTCGAGCGCGTCGTCGGCAACCGCACCGCGCGTGGCGATCACCGCGCGCGTGAATTCGGCGACAGCGGCCAGCCGTGTATCGGGGGCGGGCGTGCCGTTGCGCAACGCGTCGACGTCGGCACGATCGATGTTGGCCTTCTTGAGCGCCGCGGCGGTGTGTCCGGCCACGCAGAAACCGCAGCCGTGAACGGCCGCCGCGGTGATCTGCACAGCCTCGCGCTCGGCGAACGTGAGGCCCGCGCGGCTGTTGATCTCGGAGACGGTCAGGTAGGTTTCGAGGGCGACGGGCGCATTGGCGAGCGAGCGAACGAGGTTCGGCAGGAAGCCGTTCGCGCGCAGCGACTTTTCCAGGAACGGCTGGCTTGCAGCGGGGGCGCTGTCGACGGTTGGCAGGGGCAGGCGGCTCACAGGTTTCTCCAGGGAAGCGGTGAGATCATTGTCGAGGCTGGCCTGCTGCCGGACAATGCGCGAACGTTCGCGATTCCTGTGCGTTTGTCCCGCGACGCGGTTTTTGCTAGTGCAGGCGCGCCGCCGATTTCGACAGACTGTCGCGCTCACGGCGCCATGCGCCGGGCTGCATGCCCATCGTGCGTTTGAACGCATGGGCAAACGCGGATTCCGACTGGTAACCGACCTGTTCGCTGGCACGCGAGATGGGCAAACCCTGCTGCAGCAGGTCTGCCGCGAGCCGCATGCGAAGCAGCGTCACGAACTGCATCGGCGGATGGCCCGACGCCTCGCTGAAGTGCTTGTGGAACGCCGTGCGCGACATATGGGTGAACGCGGCCATCGAATCGGTTGTCCACGCATCGCCGGGCGCGTCGATGATGGCGGCCACGAGCGTGCTGAAGCCGGTTCGTTGCATGAGCGACGCGAGTCCGCTGGCGACGGTGTCGTGCTGCGCGGCGTCCCGGACCGCGTAGAACAGCAGCAGTTCGACCAGTCGGTCGATCAACGGCGACGGCGCGTCGATACCATGCTTGCCTTCGTCGCGAATGAGATCGAACAGGCCGTGGATACTTTGATATGCGGCGTCGCCGTGCCGGACGATCAGGAATTCCGGGAAGAGCGACACAATCGTGCGCGAGACGGCGGACTGGAATTCAATGAAACCGCAAGCGAGGCCGACGCTATCGCTTGCCGGTTCATCGAGCGGTTGCATCGTCCCGCGACGCTCGATCGGCTGGTCGTCGGCGATAGTGCGGACGTCCGGGTGGACTGCGGTCGGCGAGAGCCAGTGCGGCACGTCACGCAGCAGAAATACCGCTTCTCCTTCGGAAACAGGCAGGCTCTTGCGGCCATCGGCGAAGTGAAGCCACGCCGTACCGTGCAGGATCACGTGGAAGCTTGCCTTCGCGCGACCGGCGGTCGATGCCTGCCAGTCGCCGCAATACTGGCCGACATGAAAAAGCTGGCTCCTGGGCTCGAGGCTGGATAACAGCCAATGCACGACTTTGTCTGTATGCGCGGACATTCCGACACTGGACGGAGTTTGATCCGGTCATGCTACGGGCTGCGCCGCGCCGCTCAAAAGAACAAAACATGGAAAGCATATTCCCGTGCAGGCGTGCCGGCCGCTGCCCCGGCACGGCCGGGCACGTGGCTGCTGCTGCGCAATCCGTCCGCATGCGCTGCCGGTGGCGTTCGTCGGCCTCGCACTCCTGTTCATGTCGCACGACCTGTCAGTCGTCCGCTATATCGCGGACCGCGTGCACGTGATGCAGCGCGGCCGGATCGTAGAAAGCGGCGACCATCGCGACCTGTGGCGCGCGCCGCAGCATCCGTACACGCGCATGTTGCTCGACGCGATACCGGGGCGCACACTCGACGTGCAGGCGGCCTGAAGCGCGACGGCGACGGCTGGCCTGCAACCCGTCGACGATGATGTGGAGGGGGCTCGCCGTGCGTCCGTTCTGCCGTTTCATCTGCGCGTTGCTTGCCGCGTTGGCCGCGTCCACAGCGGCCGTCGCCGGCGGCGGGGGCGACGCCGCCAGCGCCCCCGGGCATCCGGGTACGCGCTTCACGCCGGAGCGCGAAGTCGCCGACAGTCCCGTTCCCGTCGTGCAGAGCGGGCGCCTCGCCGTGCCGTCCCCGGCGGGACCTGTCGAGATACCCATTGCGGTATCGCGGGACTGGACGCGCCCGCAGGCCGACGTGACGCGCGCGATCGTCGTGATCCCCGGCTGGCCTCGGCGCGACCTGCGTTCCGGTGAGCATGCCGCGAAGGTCGCCGGCACGGCGGCAGACGGCGCGCTTGTGATCACCCCGCAGTTCCTGACTGCGAAAGACGTCGCCGCCCATCATCTGCCGGCCAGCATCGCGCGCTGGCGCCAGAACGACTGGCACCAGGGCCGTCCGTCCAATGACGGCGCGGCAATCAGCTCGTTTCAGGTCGTCGACGAGATCTTCAGGCGCCTGGCCGATCGCATGATCTTTCCGAACCTCGACACGATCGTGCTGGCCGGACATTCCGCGGGCGGACAGTTCGTCCAGCGCTACGCAGTCGTCGGCCACGGCGAAGCGGTGCTCGGGCACGCGCCCATCCATGTCCGCTATGTCGTCGCGAACCCGTCGACCTACCTCTACTTCACGGACGCGCGCCCCGATTCGAGCGGGGCGTTCGTGCCGTTCGACGCGCGACGATGTCCGTCATTCGAGCGGTGGAACTACGGGCTCGGAAGCGGCGTGCCCGCCTACGTCTCCGCAGAGGCTTCCGTCGCCGAACTGCAAGCGGACTACCTGCGGCGCGATGTCGTCTATCTGCTGGGTACGGACGACGCCGTGCCCGACGCGGACGGGCTCGACCGGTCCTGCGGCGCCGAGGCACAGGGGGCGACGCGCTACGCGCGCGGACAGGCGTTCGCCGCGTATGTCCGCACGCTCGACCCGCGCACGCCCCATCGCGTGCTCGAGGCGCGCGGTGTCGCGCACTCGAGCTACCGGATCTACTCGTCGGCTTGCGGGCTCGCAGCGTTGTTCGACACGGCAGGGTGCGGATCGGGCGCGCAATAGCCGTTCGATCACGACATGACCCGAAGCGCCGGGGGGCGCCCGGGGGCGGCGACGCGTGCCGGTGACGGCTCGGCGGTACATGCGGGCTGAGCAGATTCCGTTCCTGCCGGCGCGCGGGCTTCGTCGAAGGCGCGTGTCAGCGCGTCGGAAGCGCGAAGTAGCGGAATTCGAGTGGCGGCATGTCATACGCGCGCCGGAACGCGCGATTGAATTCGCTCGCGCTCTTGAAGCCGAGGCTGTATGCGATCTCGACGACGCGTTTATCCGGAAAGTTGCGCAGGTCGGCGGCGGCCTGCATCAAGCGGCGGTTGCGGATATAGGCGGCAAGCCCCCCTTCGTGCTCGAACATCCGGTACAGCGTTGGGCGCGACAACTGCGAAACGCGCAGCACGCGCTCGGGCGTGAGATCGGAGTCGTGCAGGTTGGCGTCCACGTACCGTCGCAGCGTGCCGATGACCGCAGCGCGCGCGGCAGCGCGTGCGTTTCCGGTCAGTTGTGCCTCTTGGCCGAAGGCCGCCGCGATAAGCAGCGCGCAATTGTGCATCGCGTTGTAAGCGTCGCTTGCGCTCATCCGGGGCAGGTTCCGCTGCAGATCGCTCAGTTGCCCGGGAATCAGGCGCGCGAGCGGCGAACGATATTCGATGACACGGCCATGAATCGACTCGGGCTCCGGAATGACCGACTCGATGAGCGCGCGGGGGACGAATAGCGCGAGCAGATGGCATCGTGCGCGCGTCATCGACATGGGCTGGCCCATGTCGAGCGCGAGCACGCCTGGCGCCGATTGCGTTGCAATCCGTTTCGGATACAAGCCGGTCGAGGTTTCGATCATGCCTTCCACGGCCACATGAAAGACATACCGGCGAACGGCATCGGTCGATATGCGCGAGGCCGAGCGTGTCTGGGAAACGGCGTCGGTGCGGCACGCCATGAAAGTCAGATCCGCGCTGCTGTAGCTGTCGATCGAACCCTGAAAGCCGTTGTCGAGTTCGGCAACGGAAATCGGTACGTCGAGGAAGTGCCCGATCCGCTCGCGCCAGGCCGGCAGCTGTTGCCGGCGCTGCGTGTGGTGCGTGCTGAAGAAATCATGGGCACATCGAACGAGTGTCGGTTCGTCAGCCGTGAAATCGGTTGTCGCGTTCACTTGTGGCGCGGGATTGAGATCTTCGGCCAACACTTTGCTATGTGAGGCGTCGCTCAGGCTTTACTGCGCTACTGCGCCCGTCAATGCGTCGTCGCTACCTTCTTCGAGCGAAATATTCCGGGTCTCGCGTCCCTTGATCCACCAGATTGCTGCGGCGAGCGGGCCGGGCAGCGCAAGTGCCAGCAGTACGAGCAACGGCGCGGAAGGCGTGCCCGTCGAGCTGAAGGCGCTGGTCAGCAGAAGCGGTGTAATCATCGCGCCCACTCGACCGAAAGCAACGGATACGCCCAAACCCGACGCGCGCAGCCTTGTCGGCAGGATTTCAGCCGAAACCACGTAAGCCGATATGTACCCCCACGTCACGCCAAACTGGATGAGGCAGTAGCCGAACACCATGGAAGGCAAGGATTTTGCAAAGAACACCAGCAGAATGGCAAGCACGGTGAACGTGTAGCTCGTGAACAGCGACGCGCGACGCCCCCACGACTCAAGCACAAGTGACGCCAGCAGGCCGCCGAGCAGTGCCGCCAGGTTGCCGAAAATATAGTAGATCGGCATGGCAGCAGTCGGTACTTTCATGTACGGCAGAATAACGAGCGCCATCAACGACAGTACGCCATATACAACCGCGGCCTGCGAGAAGTTCAGCGCACTGGCGAGGCTGCACGGACCGCAATAGCGTCCAGCCAGTTCACCAACGTTGCGCCAGAACGTCGGGTGTACCGGCACGATCACGGTGGGTTCATAGCGTTTCTGCGCCGCGGTCGCCGCGCTGTTCCCCGCGCCCTTTGCGTATGCAGCAATTTCATCGACGATTGCTTCAGCTTCGGCCACGCGACCTTGCTGCAGAAGCCAGCGAGGCGATTCGGGAATCACGCGGCGAATCCAGAAGAAGATCAGGGCCATCGTGGTACCCAGGCCAAAGCCTACCCGCCACGCCAGGTCGGGCGACAGGTGGTTGAGCGCGTAGTACGAAACAATGGCCGAGAGCACGGCGCCGAGCGGAAAACCGGACAGGATCAGCGAGTCGGTACGGCCGCGATTGCGGCGCGGAATGAATTCCCCCATGGTGGCCGTTACCGCCGAGTATTCGCCGCCCACGGCGAGCGCAGTCAGCGCGCGGAATACGAGGAAGGAGTGGTAATCCCACGCGAAGATGGTTGCCACGCTGAACGCGGCATACCAGAGGAGCGTGGCCAGAAACAGGCGTTTGCGGCCGTAACGATCCGCCAGGTAGCCGAACGCGATCGCGCCGACCAGAATGCCGAGCACCCACACGCTCACTGCCAGCGAGCTTTGGGCCGCATCCAGGTGCCAAAGGGCCTTGATCGTGCCGAACACGCTGCCGATGATATTGGTTTCAAACGAGTCAAGCGTCCAGCCCACTCCCAACGCGACGGTCAGCAGGGTGTGGAAGCGGGTCCACGGCATGTGATCGAGCCGGGTCAAGGCGTCGGTCTTGATGGTGGTTCGGGATGTCATGTCGATATGCTCCTTTCCTGATTCTATTTGTGATTCGTAGTGCGAATTAAAATGAAATATTGACGACACATTCGAGCTATGCCGCGCGGGTTAATTGGCCATGGCCCCCCCGTGGGACGGCGGACCATTCCGCGCATCAGCGAGAAGCACGTGGACCATGCCGTCCCGAGCGATCGAAACGCCTTCTGGCATGACGTTTTCCACTCGTTCCATCAGCCATGTATCGAGCGTGTGGGATGCATGAGTCATCCAGGTGCGTACTGGCCGAAGCTGCTCGACCAGCGCACATGCGGTATCCCAGTCGTTGTGGTTGCCTGGCTGCGCGCTTGGCGGGAACGAACAGTCGAGTGCCAGGGAAAACGGTCCCCACGCCTGCAGCCAGTCCAGCGTGGAAGGCGGTATTCCGACCGTGTCCGTCAGATAGGCAAAACGCTCGCCGTCAGGCCCTTCGATCGCATAGCCGAACGTCGGTTTGGAATGGATCAGCGGCAGCGCCGTGAAACTCAGGCCGCCAATATCAAACGAGCCGAATTTTTGTGCCTGATTGAATATGAGCAGGCCAGGGTTGCGATACAGGTCGGCGCAGCCGTTGCTGTCCGGCGGAGCCCAGGTCGGGACGGGTTGTCCGACGCCCCAGCGTAGATGGAACAGCCCTTGCACATGGTCAGGATGAAAATGCGTGAGCACGATCGCATCCAGACTGCCCGCAGGAAAACGCTCGGTCAGATCCATCAACCCGGCATCGACCAGAACGCGTGTCGTGTCCGTTTCGATCAGCGCGCTGCACGGACGACGTACGCAAGCCGGCAAGGCTCGCGCTCGCGTACATGCCGGGCAGTCGCAGCCGTAAAGTGGTACGCCACCGGCCGCTCCCGTGCCGAGGAAGGTGACTCGCATCATGCTTGCCCCGCGTAACGGAGAATCAGTGAAGTCAGTGCCTGCCCGCCAAGCTCGAGATCACCGTCATTGCGGATGATTGCGGCTTGACCGGACAAGTGTTCGAGCAAGCGGTTGCGCGTCAAGCGCTGCTCCACTTGCTCGATGGATTCGCGGCCGCGCGCCAGAAGGCGTTCACGCAGCATCGAATCCTGCACCGTGATTTCGACCTGCACAATGCGCGGATAGCGCATGCGTGCCTGCGGCAGGTACTCGCGGGATCCGTTCATCACGACGGTCAGCCCCTTGTCCAGCCAGAGATCGATCTCGACTCCGATGCCGTATCGCAATCCATTGCTCGCCCATTGCAGCGCAAACAGATCCTCGTTGCTACGTGCCGCGAACTCTTCCTGGCTCAAGGCGATGTGATTCTCGCCGCCGGCATCGGCCGCGCGCGTGATGTATCGGTGAGCGAAACAGATCCCGACGTGGACGGACAGCTGTTCACGCGCATAGCGCAACAGGCTGTCCTTGCCGCTGCCGGACGGGCCGCTTACATAGATCAGGTTGCCGGGCATCGGACTGGCCTCAGTGATGCACGCGGCTCGCGCCGAGTACGAGCTTTCCGCGCGACCATACCTGATCGGCATGCGGCAAGCCGCCCACACGCTGTACGGCGACCAGATCGGCACGCTGGCCCACCGCGATTTCGCCGCGATCCTTCAGCCCGGCGGCCCGCGCGGGATTGCGTGTCACAAGCGCTACTGCGTGCGCGAGCGAGATATCTGCAAGTTCCGGCAGTTTGAATGTCGCCGGCAGCAGCGAGGCGGGCGAGTAGTCGCCGCAAAGGCAATCCGCCACGCCTGCCAGCACCGCGTCGAGCGCTCGCATATTGCCCGACTGCGACTTGCCGCGCAGGATGTTCGGTGCCCCGAACAGCGTGGCAATGCCGCTGTCGCGTGCGGCCTGCGCCGCTTCCAGATTGATCGGGAACTCCGAGATGGATGCGCCGAGATCGCGCACCACCTTGACCTTGGCGGCCGAGTCGTCGTCGTGGCTCGCAATCGCCACGCCCGACTTGCGCGCCAACGCGGCTAGCTGCTGCATGCGCTCGATCGCGCCCTTCGCGGCCTCGGCCTTCTGCTTCATGATGTCGTCGAGCGTGGCGTCGTCGGCGTTGTACACGCTCGCAAGGTACTTGCGGAACGACTCGATGTCGCGAAACTGACCCTGTCCGGGGCTATGGTCCATGAACGAGATCAGGTCGATCACGCCTTCTTCTGTCAGTGCGGCAAGAATCGGCAGGGCGGTGACGTCGGTTACCTCGAAGCGCGCGTGGAACTTGTTGTCGATCAGCGCATGCGCTTGCCAGGCGTGGATCGAGCGACCGATTTGCGCGGCCGTTTCGTTGTTGCGCACGCCAAATTCGCGGTTCGCGAAGGACAGCGCATGAAAAACCGTGGTGATGCCTGCAGATGCGTTGCGCTTGTCGGCCTGCGCGCAAGCAAAGTCGAACGGAAAATGCACGCCCGGACGCGGTTCAACCTCCTTTTCGAGCGAGTCGCAGTGCAGGTCGATCATGCCCGGCATCAGGACATGTTCATCCAGGTCGATCACGGTCGCCCCGGCGGTATGTTCGGGGTCGAGAGCGCCGATCTTGCCGTCCTCGATGAGCACGGCGAGTTTTTGGCGCACTTCGTCGGCGAGAACGACGGTGGCGTTCGTCAGGAGTTGGCGGCTCATTGTGTGGTCGCTTCAGAATGAGATTGGCAGACAGCCGGCGGTGCCAGTTCGATCACCTGGTCGGCGAGGCGCGTCACCAGGTCGGGATGGTGGAAGATCGCGAGCATCGCCACGCCTTCCGCCTTGATCCCCTGCAGGATTTCCACAACCTTGTCGGTCGTGCCCGGATCGAGGCTGGCGGTCGGTTCGTCAAGCAGCAGCAGGCGTGGACGCGCAATCAGGCCGCGCGCGAGGTTGACGCGCTGCTTTTCGCCACCCGAGAAGGTCGCGGGCGGCACTTGCCAAAGACGCTCGGGCACGTTCAGCGCATCGAGCAGTGCACGCGCGTTGTCGCGCGCTTCGACTCGCGTCGCGCCGCGCACGAGCAACGGCTCGGCCACGACATCGACGGCGGCCTTGCGCGGCAGGCAGTGCAGGAACTGCGTGACGAAGCCGATCTCGTGCTTGCGCAGCGCGAGCACGTCGTGCTCGGATGCTTGCGCGAGATCGACCGTCTCGCCAGTCGCGGTACGGAACGTCAGGCGCCCTGCACTCGGCAGGTAGGTACGGTAGATGCACTTGAGCACTGACGACTTGCCTGCGCCAGTCGGGCCGATCAGCGCGGACAGGCTGCCCGGCTCGACGGCAAAGGAGACATTCGCGCAGGACGGGATGGTCTTGCGCTGGTCGTGCAGCGTGAAGTGCTTGCTCAGTTTTTCAACAGTCAGGATCGCGGACATCGGTTCACCTCAGAGCGCGGAGGCCACAAGCCGCTGCGTGTATGCATGCTGCGGGTCTTCGAGGATCTGGTCGGTCAGCCCCGACTCGATGATCCGGCCATACTTCATCACGATTGTGCGGCCCGCCAGCAGGCGGATCACGCCGAGATCGTGCGTGACGGCGATCATCGCGGTGCCGAGTTCCTGCTGGATTTCGAGGATCAGATCGAGGATGCGTGCCTGCACGGAGAGATCGAGGCCGGTGGTCACTTCATCGAGGAACAGCAGCGGCGGACGGGTCGCGAGTGCCTTTGCGATCTGCACGCGCTGTTGCATGCCGCCCGAAAACGTCTTCGGCGATTCGTCCATGCGCTCAGGCAGTACCTCGGTGCGCAAGAGCAGGCTGCGTGCGCGTTCGCGGATCTCGCCGAACAGCGTCACGTCGTTCATCAACAGACGCTCGGCGATGTTGCCGCCCGCCGACACGTTGAAGTTCAGGCCGAGGTGCGGGTTCTGGTACACCATGCCGAAACGATGATTGCGCAACCAGCGCTGCTCGGCGGCGTTCGCTGCGAACAGGTTGCAGGCGTTCCCGTTATCGAAGAAGCGCGCTGTACCGGCGGTCGGCTTTTCGTCGAAGTACAGCGTCTTGACCACCGTAGACTTGCCCGAGCCCGATTCACCCATGATGCCGAGGATCTCGCCAGGCTGCAGGTCGAAGCTGACGTCGTGGGCGGCCACCACCGAACCGCAATGCGGGCAGATGTTGGTGTCTTGCTCAGGCCCGGTGCTCTCGACGCAGCGCTCGCAGCCTGTGCCGTGAATCCTGGTCAAGCCGCGCACTTGAAGAATGGGGTTCACTGCGCAGCTCCTCCGGTCGTTGCATTGGCCTGCTCGTGGGTGTGACCGTTGCGATAGTGGTTGCAATAGTCCGAATCCGAGCATTGGTAGGACTTGCCGCCGTCGTCGCCGATGATCTCGTCAAGAAAGCTCTCGGTCGAACCGCAGCGCAAACAGGCACGCCGTTGGCCGTGCACATCGCGGAAGTCCTCGATGCGGAAGGGCACGTCGTCGAACGCGAGCGGATCCGCGTGCGTATAGGGCGGCACCGCGTAGATCTTCTTTTCGCGGCCCGCGCCGAGCAGCACCAGCGCGGCCGACATATGCAGTTGCGGCACGTCATAGCGCGGAATCGGGCTCGGGTCGATCACGTAATGACCATTGATGCGCGTCGGATAGCGGTGCGAAATCGTGATCTCGTCGAATTGCACGATGTCCTCGTAAAGCTTGGTCAACAGGCGCGAATAATCGCCCTCGCCATGCATGGTCTTGCGACGCGCCTCGGACGGCTCCACCACGACCAGCGGATCGGGATACGGCACCTGCAGGACGAGAATCTGCGCTTCTGTCAACGCGACTTCGGGTATCCGGTGGCGCGACTGGATCAGCGTAGCTTCACGGGTGTGCTCGGTGGTCTGCACACCCTCGCAGGTGAGTTCGACGAAGTGACGCAGATTGACCGCGTTGACCGAGTCGTCGGAACCCTGGTCGATCACCTTGAGCGTGTCGTCAGGACCGACGAGGGACAGCGTGAGCTGCAGACCTCCGGTACCGAAACCACGCCCCATCGGCATTTCGCGTGACGCGTACGGCGTCTGGTAGCCCGGTATGCAGATCGCCTTCAGAACCGCGCGGCGGATTTCGCGCTTCGCGTATTCGTCGAGAAAGCCAAAGCTGTAACCCGCTTCGTCGAGCGGCAGTTCGTAGAGGTCGTTCATCGCTCGACTCCTTGTGCAGCCTGTTCGGTCCGCTTGTTCGCGGCCTTTTCACGGGTCGTGCGCAGCCGATCCATGTCCGACTGGAACGTGACGTAGTGCGGCATCTTGTAGTGGCTCGCGAAACCCATCGAATCCACACCGTCAATATGCAGCAGCACGAACTCGGGATCCTCCGACGGATTGGTCGGACCGTTACGCATCCCGTTCTGCAGCGAACGGTCGAGCACGGCCATCGAGATCGCCTTGACTTCGTTGTGGCCGAAACATGCGCCATAGCCGAGCGTGAAGACGGGCGGGCCGTCGCCGTCGTCTTCATACATCGCCACCATCTCGCACTCGGTCATCAGGACCTCGCCGGCCTCGACCAGTTCGCCCGTGACCGGGTGGGGGATCCGCATCGGCACATAGCCCACGCGCAGCTCAGCGACCGTCGGGTGGACATCGCCATAGCCGCGCATGTTCGAGTACGCGATCGCGAGCAACGAGCCGGTTTCGGCACGCGCCATCGTCGCGAGCGCGGCGGAACGCGGCACCGGAAAGATCAGCGGATCGCGCGTGACATCGAACGGCTCAGCCTGCGATGGCTGGAGAGCGGGGAGCAGCCCTTCCGCGCGCAATGCATCCACGACCTTCGGGAAGGTGTCCGGCAGATCGCTTTCGTCGATCGAGTCGAGGAAGGTGCGTGCAACCGAGCGGAACGCTTCGGGCGATTCGTTGGCGAGATCGACGCGCATCAGGCGCAGCGCGTAGTCGTTGGTCGGGCCAAGCATCTGGCCGCCGGGAATATCCTTGAACGCGCTCGAAATACGGCGGATCACACGCATGTCTCCCGTATGCTGTACGGGCGCCTCCAGCAGTCGGGGCTTGGTCGAGCGATAGGCCCGCAGCGCAAACGCTGCTTCGAGCGTATCGCCTTGCATCTGCTTGATCGCGAGCGCGGCGAGCCGCGGGTGATACAACCCGCCTTCGGAAACCACGCGCGAGGTCAGCGAGCGGAGCTGGTGCTCGATCGTCTGCAGGGGCAGCGGTGTGCCGTATTCGCCCTCGGCCGTGCGCAGCGCCTCGACGGCACGCTCGGCGCCGTGGATTGCCTGGCCGCCACCCTTGATAGCGACATAACCCATTACCGGCCTCCCTCTACATCAATCCTGATCGTGCGGGGAAGGGCGACCAGGCTGCAGTCGCCCAGCAGCACCACATCGACGCCGAGCGGGAACGCGCTGTTCCACTGCTTGCGCAACTCCCACCACTGCGAGTCGACACCTGTCACCTGAAGCGGATTGCTGCCCTGGATGCCGGGGCCGCCGAGAAGCAGTCCGGAACCATGCTTGATCTCATCCACCACCAGCACGACGGTTGCGCCGTTCTCCGGGCTGTCGAGCGTACCCAAGGCAGGCTCGAAATCGGGTACCTGGCTGCCCGGCATCACCACGAACCGGGCGGCAGTTGCACTGGCAGTCTTTGCACCCAGGCGCTGGCGGTCTGCCGCGTCAATCAGCTCGCAGGGGTCGGCCAGCGTGGTCGCGGGATCGACCAAGGTGGCAAGCACGAGGGGTAGCACATGCGTGGCCTGCGTTTCGAGTTCGGCGATACGGCCGGGATAGGAAAACGCGTCCAGGATCCGGCGAAACGCACGCTGCTGGGCAAGTGGCGTCCAATCGGCCGGATGCGAGGCGATGCGCGTCTGCAGCTTATTCATCATCGTCCTCCTGTGCGGCGAGCAGCGAGAAATCCACGCGCGTTGCCGCCAGCAGCTTCTTGCGGTCGGCTGCGATAGCTTCGACGACCTGCTTGCCTTCATGAAGCAGCGCCACGGCGGCGTCATGGCCAGGCCAGGCGGCAGCCGTTA
Organism: Burkholderia sp. Bp8963; assembly: GCF_003854275.1. Classification (GTDB taxonomy): domain Bacteria; phylum Pseudomonadota; class Gammaproteobacteria; order Burkholderiales; family Burkholderiaceae; genus Burkholderia. The sequence goes on along the minus strand of NZ_QTQP01000013.1, from coordinate 4,223 downwards.
CCGCGTCGAGAATCGCGAGCGCGCGAATCAGGCTGGTGCGGTCGTCCATGACGATCGCGGCGCCTTCAGCGTTGCCGCCTTGCGGGTCGGTCAGGCGCACATGCGCGTTGGCGAGCGGAATCTCGCCGAGGTAATAGGTCTCGCCCATGGCAGCGTCGGTGAGCGGCACCAAAGCGAGGCCCGATTGCGGGATTTCCAGGTCTTCCACCTGGTATCGCTCACAGAGGCGACGCGCGAGTTCGCGAATGTGCTCTGCAGGTACGTGCGTCCAGTAGCGCATCCAGTCACCGCGCGCGAGCGGCGGCGCACTTGAGTTCATGAGGAATCCTTCAAAATATCCGGATATCTAGACAAGTTGGTAAAGTTAATGAGGCATCTTGCCGGATCGCATGCGACCCGGAGGCCGGAACGCTTGGCCGTGGCGATGCCCCGATGCCGTGACTACAGCGAAATGCGCAACTGCACGCGGTCTGCCCTGAACCGGGAAATCACATACTCGACCGGGCGGTTGTCGCGCTCATCCACGTTCACGCTCTTGACCCGCAAGATCGGCCGGTTTTGCGGCATGCCAAGGATTCGCGCATCGTCTCCCTGAGGTAAGACTGCCGTTACGGCGCTATCAACGCGACTGAGTTGGCAGCCATACTCCGCGCTCAGAAAACCGTGCAAGGAGTCGCCTTGATAGCGGACCAGCAGATCGGGGAAGAGGTGTACCGGCAAGAAATGTGAAGTGACACACATCGGCTTGCCGTCCACGCTGCGTAACGTTTCCATCCAATGCACAGGTTCGCCTTCCACGATGGCAAGGCGCTCGGCAACGCGCATACTGGCGGGCAAGGTCTGCTTGCGAAGGATGCGGTTTCCGGCCAGCAAACCTTGGGCGTTCAGGTTTTCGCTGAAACGGGTCGTTTTGCCGATCTGGTAGTCAACCTGATTGTCGAGTACCAGGATGCCACGGCCATGGCGGCGCTCCACCAGACCTGCTTCGACCAGCTCATCGATCGCGTGCCGGAGCGTATGTCGGTTCACACCAAAGCGGGAGGCAAGGTCGGCTTCGGATGGCAGGTAATCGCCAGGGGAATAGAGATTGGCCACCTCCTGCTCCAGTTGCCGCGCAATTTGGGCATACAGGGACTCCCCATGCACTCGGCTGACAGCGTACAAGCTCATATGTGGTTATCTAGATATGTGACGTGCCAGAATTTACGCCGGCTCCATGACAATTGCGTGATGAGCTGGCCAACGGGGCGCGCATGTGGATCCCGCTCTCCTGCATGACGCCGCAACCGCCGGGCAGGAAAGCCGCCCCGGCGCGAACGCACACGCCCTCGAGTGCGGCCACGGTCTCGATTTCCAGACGGCGCATCGGTCGATACAAATTGAGGCACTTGCAACGTACTACTGTTTAGTCAAGGAGAAGAAGTGAACGTCCTCAGAATTGCTGCATTCTCCGACGGGGATGCCGGAGGTAATCCCGCGGGAGTCGTCATCGTCGATGAACTCCCGACGAGTACCGAAATGCAGGGGATCGCAGCCGAAGTGGGTTTCTCGGAGACGGCCTTTGCCGCTCGAGCGGGTAGCGGTTGGCGGGTTCGCTATTTCTCACCGACATCAGAAGTGCCGTTCTGCGGACATGCAACGATCGCCCTTGGCGCGGCGCTAGCGCTCAAGCACGGCGACGGTGTATTCGCCCTGGTCCTGAACCAGGCCGAGATTACGGTCGAAGCGTCGCGCACCGGCGACCTCGTTACCGCTGCGCTGCAATCTCCACGCACGCGCAGCGCCTCGGTTCCGGCCCCGCTCGTCTCTGCGGCGCTGGATATGTTCGGCTACACGGACGAGGACCTGGACGTCAGCATCCCACCCGCACTCATTCATGCAGGTGCAGATCATCTGCTGCTGATGCTGAAAAGCCGCCCGAGCCTGGCGGCGATGAAGTACGACTTCGATGCTGGCCGAGCGCTGATGATTCAGGAAGGATGGACAACCATTCTGCTAGGGCACGCCGAGACGCCGCAGCGCTTCAACACGCGCAACGCATTTGCCTATGGCGGCGTGTACGAAGATCCTGCGACCGGTGCGGCGACCGCTGCCCTTGCCGGGTACCTGCGGGACATCCGGTGGCCGCATGCAGGTGCCATTGAAGTCGTTCAGGGCGAGGACATGGGCATGCGCTCATGCCTGCGAGCCGACATCACGCCGGACTCCGGAAGTTCGATCCGCGTCTCTGGTACTGCGCGGCTCATGCAGTCCTGAATGGTCATGTTTTGAAAGGTGACGTGATGCCCAATAAGACCGGTGCTTCGACAGTCTTGACCTGCGCCGCCAACAGGCGCTAGCATCGTTCGCATGTTGAAATACGCCAATCTCCTCTCTTCGTCGATCTGCGCATGTTGTCACAATGTGCCAGGGGAAATTTGCGTCTAGCGAAATCGCTAAACATTGAAGCAATAGCCTTCTGGCCGCCTGTTATACGAAACAGGCGGCCTTTTTGTTTTTGAGCCGACACTTTCGGGACGGAGAAACTCGATGCCGCTTGCGTTGTATGACACCTGGTCGCGGACCATGCGCCCGTTCACGCCAATCCACGCCGGCCAGGTCGGCATGTATTGCTGCGGCCCCACGGTCTATGACGACGCGCATATTGGCAATCTGAGAACCTATGTGTTCGAGGACATTCTGCGTCGCGTATTGATGCGCAACGGATACGAAGTCCGGCACGTCGTCAATATCACTGACGTTGGGCATCTGACTTCGGATGCAGACGAAGGCGAAGACAAGATGGAAAAAGGTAGCCGGCGGACCGGGGAATCGGCGTGGGCCATCGCTCAGCGCTATACCGATGCCTTTATCAGGGACTGGCGCGCGCTCCACCTGCTCGAACCAACGATATGGTGCCGTGCGACCGATCACATCGACGAACAGATCGCGTTCATCGAAAAGCTCGAGCGAGCTGGCTACGTGTATCGGACGGCCGACGGCCTCTACTTCGACACCAGTAAGCAGGACGACTACGGCCATCTCGCGCGGCTGGACCGCGCAGGGTTGCAGGCGGGCAAGCGGGTCGCATTGGGCGAGAAGAAGAGCATGACTGACTTTGCGTTGTGGAAGTTCAGCCCGGCCAGTGTCAAGCGGCAAATGGAATGGGACAGCCCATGGGGTCGCGGCTTTCCGGGCTGGCATATCGAGTGCTCGGCGATGTCCGCAAAGTACCTCGGGACGTTGTTTGATATTCACTGCGGCGGCGAGGACCATATCGCGGTGCATCACAGTAACGAGATTGCGCAGACCCAGGCGGCCCACGGCACGCGTCTTGCGAATTTTTGGGTGCACGGGCACTTTCTGACGCTCGATGCCGACACGAAGATGTCAAAGTCGAGCGGCGATTTCGTTCGCCTGGAGACTTTGCAGGGCAGAAACGTCGATCCGGTTGCGTACCGTTACCTGTGCCTGACTGCCCATTATCGAAGCAAGCTGCATTTCACGTGGGCGTCTCTCGACGCAGCACGGACTGCCCTGAACCGACTTCGGCATCTCTATTCCGATTGGCCGAAAGGAGGCCGAGTCGATCCGGATTTCGCTGCACGGTTCGACGCTGAAGTGAACGAGGACTTGAATCTGCCACGGGCGCTCGCCGTGCTTTGGGATTTGGTGAAGAGTGACCTGCCGCCCTCGACCTTGAGAGCGACAGTGGACAACTTTGATACCGTGCTTGGTCTCGGTTTGCGCGACTGGACACCGGTTTCGTTTGACGTCCCGGAAGACGTCCGGGTGTTACTAAACGAGCGTGAGCGGGCCAGAGCGGAAAGGGACTGGGCAAAAGCCGATCAGATTCGCGAAACATTAGGTGCGCAGGGCTGGCGAGTCGAGGACACCAAAGAGGGTCAACGTCTGTTTGGAAGCGCTATGAACTCGACAGATGTCGGGGGGTGACAACTGGATCCGCGCCAGCCCGAGTGTGTTGCATTGACGGGTTGAATCTGCAGACGTAACCGGCCATCGAATTGTCAAAGATGAGCGTACCGTCATCGGCCATAGCTGCCACTCGTTGCCCCTACTCGCACGAGCACTTGATCGCGCGAAACCGGTCAATGCCCGATCGGAAGCGGCGAAGGTTGGCTTTCGATATCGAAGGTACCTCGGCCACCGGTGCGCGCGTCGCGCCGGACCGCCTGGGGCGCAAGGCCAATCCTGCGCATGAAGGCTTCGCGCATATGGCTGCA
>NZ_QTQP01000138.1 GCF_003854275.1 Burkholderia sp. Bp8963 | reverse complement strand
CATCTCGTTATACGCAAGTCTCGTCGCCGCCGTCGTCGCGCAATAAGCGTATGGTTTCCGCGGCGATATGAACTTTCGTGAGTCCCTTCCAGATGGTCTCTGCGCCGGGTTCGCCATCGCCCTTGCGAGCGAGGAAACCACCGAGGCGTGCGACCAAGCGCAACACGTCGTTGAGCTTGGGTTGCGCTGGCATACGCGATTTCGTGAGCAAGTGGGCGGCCCGAATTTCATCGGGATCGAAGAACAGATGCGCGTCCAAATCAGGACAGGTCCGGCCCAGCCGCATCAGATAGGTCACACGCCAAGCCACCACAAGAAACAGCGCCAACGCACGCTCGAGTCGTTCAATCGTGCCCAACTGCAGCTCTTCGACCTGACAGCCGTTCTTCAGAACGTTGAACAGGATCTCGATTTCCCATCTCGCCCGATACCACTCGATCAATTCGATCGCTTCATCCAGCGTGGTTGCCGCACGGTTAGTCAGCAAGCGCCATTCGATTGGTTTGATGCCAGCAGGCGCGTCAAACTCGCGCGCGACCAGGCACGTTGCTGCGATGCTTTTGCCCTTGCTCGCGGGCAACTCCACGCGCTGCAGCCACAGGCGCTGGCGCACCGTGCGCGCTTTCACGCCTTGGCGCGCGGCCATCGTGAAGGCGATTTCGCCCACCGCTTCGCCGCGCGTGGCGCGCTCCCACAACTTATCGCCTTCAGGCAGGCAGCGGTTATGCGCGGCACGTACCAGCCAGTCGGCCGGGTTGCCCAACGCATCGGCGCGCTCCATCAACGCCATCAGATCCGCTTCGCGGTCGGCCACATACACCAGGCGGGTCGATGGCATGTCCGGCGCCATCTCGGCGATGCGCTCGTAGCCTTCGATCCAACGCAAACTTTCCTTGGGGCCGCCACGCTGGCCGGATTCGTCCTTCTTCTCGCGGGCCCACATCCACGCGTCCAGAATACCCAACGGCTCGCGCTGCGGCGTCACCGCATAGGTCGGATGAACAAACATCCCGCGCTGCGCCTCATAGGTCAACGGCCCCAGTCCGATCGCCTCCTGACCGTTGAAATCAAGCTCGGTGGTGTCTTGCAGACAGAGCACGACCTGATGCGTTTGCATCCGTTTTTGCGTCTGCAGCCAATGCGGCTCCAGAATCGCATGCCACTGGACCTTGTCGTTGTCGAAGAAACGGTACGCCGCTATCGTTTCACCCCAGCCATGACATGCCTGCGGCACACTGGCCGTCGGATCGGCCGCCATTCTTTCCATTAAAAGCCTCGCTCGCTTGTTCAGGCGCGCGTCGCCAAGGTCCAGTTGCTCGAATTCCGTTTGCGTCCAGGGCGTCGATTCCGGTGACCAAGGCATCCGCTCAAAAGCGGAGAGTAGACGCGATCCGCCGACAGTTTACAAGCGCTGCTCTATGTCATTGAAAGTAAACGTGTTCTTTCGCGGCCGCGATTCGCCGGTCACGATGTGTATAACGACATGCC
>NZ_QTQP01000137.1 GCF_003854275.1 Burkholderia sp. Bp8963 | reverse complement strand
GTTCGGTGATGCCCGTTTCTCGCGCCAGCGCGGATACCGGAGCGTTTTCCGGCGGCATCATGCGACGCACCAGAGCTTCTCTTCTTTCTGCTGAGTAGGCTTTCATTCATGCCGATTCTACCGCCCCCGGACCATGTCTAAGAATCAAACGACACGACAACTATTCTGACGCCGGGGGCGGTCGTGACAGTTGTTGAAGGTGGCAGTGGGTGCGAGTCGCGGCGGGGCAGCGATGGCCAGGGCGGGTTGCCGCCCATGCGGCCCGCGCTTCTTTGTTGCCTTGGGTTTCCCCTTGTTTCTCCCCTTCGCTGTGTCTTGTTGGGCAAGACGATATTTCGACGATCGGTGCGGAGGGGACTGCGTTTGACTTCCGATGGTGAGGAGCGAGGCTTCATGACCAATGTAGTCGGGCTGGCATCTCAGAAATGCGGAATTGAGGGAGACTGGCTATTCGGTATAGGGATGGTCGTGACGCCACCGCCGTTCATCTTGTGAGCACTGGTGACTTGAGAAAAATGGACGAATGAACCACCGGCGCGATTGCGGGCAGGATCTCGAAGCGGTGGCTCCCTGCGGCCCGCCCGGCTTGCCGCCGACGTCGCCCTGGAAGCCGCGCAGCGCACACTCGGCCATGCGTCGCTCGGTACGACGTCGATCTATGTGTCGCCGGAAGAGGTTCTGATGCGCCGCGAGGCGGCGACGTATCACACGAGGCCCGCGCGCGAATCCAGAATCGTGGGTGACGCCGCTTCAATGCGACGACCACCCGAGTAGCAGGACCGTTCTCAGCGAAGCCAAACCGGAATTCTCGCCGCGACCCAATCGAGCATGGTGGGCGGCATCGAGATCGACCTTTCACTGTCGTCCTCATCCGATGCGTCGAAATAAATCAACTTGTCGTTACGGATGTGAGCGATTCTTCACCCGGCCGGCCGTCCCAAAAAACGAAAAATAGCCGGGTGGCGAGCGTCGAGCCATGCGCATCGGTGACGACGAATTTGACCTGCTCATTCTGATCCGCAAAAAAGCCGTTGCTGCGGACACCACTTCCGCAGACATTGATGATGTAAGTTGTGCCGTCGACCTGTTTGATACCACCATTCATCTTGACGTTGTAGTTGAAGCGCTGACAATCGGTACCGTCAGTCATGATCCCGCGAAAGCCGACCAAGTAGAGGAACGCCAAAAAGCCGAGCGTGACGATCGCCAGGCCTACACGCTTCGCCCGACTGAAACGGTTGAAATTTCTGACAAGCCGGTACAGGTAGAACCCGAAGATGATCGACGTGATGGCGAAGATCGCCCGCCTCGTATTCGTGACCGAGACAAGTATGATCCCGTTCCTCGCGTTGAGCGGCAGGGACAGCCCATTCCATTACACACAAGTCTGATGCTCAATCTCGCGCATGTACCTGATGCCAGCAACGAAGTCCACTATTCGCTGCATGCCTAGCCAGATGGTTTTGACGCCAGGTTCGCCGTCGCCTTTGCGCGC
>NZ_QTQP01000136.1 GCF_003854275.1 Burkholderia sp. Bp8963 | reverse complement strand
CCCCACACGCAGACGAGCACCAGCACCGGCACCGGCAGGAACCACACGAGGTCGCCGCTGCCGAACCAGCGATGCGCGACGGCCGGCAGGCCGATCACGGTCCACAGACTGACGACGCCCATCACGCCGAGCAGCACGCCCGTCAGCGGCTTCATCAGCAGGCGCATCTTGCGCTGCAGCTCGCCTTCGACCTTCAGGATCAGCCAGCCGCAGCCGAGCGTCGCATAGGTCGCGACCACGCCGATCCCGCAGAACAGGCTGAACGGCGACAGCCAGTCGAACGGGCCGCCGACGAACCGGCCGTCGGCAATCTTGATGCCCTGCAGCAGCGAGCCGAGCACGACGCCCTGGCAGAACGCCGCGAGCGCGGAGCCGCCGATGAACGCGAGATCCCACAGATGCTGCGTGCGGGTCGCCTTCGCGCGCAGCTCGAACGCCGCGCCGCGAAAGATCAGCCCGACCACCATCAGGATCAGCGGCAGGTAGTTCGCGGGCAGCAGCGTCGAGTACACGACCGGGAACGCGCCGTACAGCCCCGCCCCGCCGAGCACCAGGAACGTCTCGTTGCCGTCCCACACCGGCGCGACGGTGTCGAGCATCACCTGCCGCTCGGCTTTCGCGTCGAAGAACGGAAACAGCAGGCCGATGCCGAGATCGAAGCCGTCCAGCACCACGTAGATGAACACGCCGAGCACGATGATCGCGGCCCATACGACAGGAAGATCGATATGCATGGCTTACTCCGCTTCGGTGACGTCCAGCGGCGTGGACAGCGCGCTCTTGCGCAGCCCCGGATGCCGGTGCAGTTCGATGTACCCGGCGTTCGCGGCCGGCCCGTGGTTCATCAGTTTCAACATGTAATAGACACCCGTTCCGAATACGAGGAAATACACCACCACGAAGATCAGCAGCGACACGCCGACCTGCTGCGCATCGAGCGGCGCGAGCGAATCCACGGTCCGCAGCACGCCGTAGACCGTCCACGGCTGCCGGCCGACCTCGGTCGTGATCCAGCCGGCGAGCAGCGCGACGATGCCCGACGGCCCCATGCACAGCACGAACCACTGGAACCAGCGTGTTTCATAGAGTCGGCCGCCCTTTCTCAGCAGCAGGCCGAGCAGCGCGGTGAGCAGCATCAGCATGCCGAGGCCGGCCATGATCCGGAACGTCCAGAAGATGATCGACGAGTTCGGGCGGTCCTGCGGCGGGAATTCCTTCAGCCCGCGGATCTCGCCGTTCCAGCTGTGCGTGAGGATCAGGCTGCCGAGGTGCGGCACCTGCACCGCGTAGCGCGTGACTTCAGCCTTCATGTCGGGCAGGCCGAACAGATTCAGCGCGGTGCCGCCCTTCTCGGTTTCCCACAGCCCTTCGATCGCCGCGATCTTCACTGGCTGGTATTCGCGCGTGTTGAGGCCGTGCGCGTCGCCGACGACGATCTGCACCGGCGCGAGCAGCAGCAACATCCACAGCGCCATCGAGAACGTGCGCTTGACGGGCTC
>NZ_QTQP01000135.1 GCF_003854275.1 Burkholderia sp. Bp8963 | reverse complement strand
CAGGGCAACAACGACCTGAGCGCGCGCACCGAGCAGGCCGCGTCGAGCGTGCAGCAGACGGCGGCGTCGATGGCGGAGATGACGGCGACCGTATCGAGCAACGCGGAGACGGCGGTGCAGGCGAACCGGCTGTCGGTCTCCGCGAGCGACGCAGCCGAGCGCGGCGGGCAGGCCGTATCGGAGGTCGTCACGACGATGAACGACATCACCGCGAGCTCGCGCAAGATCTCGGACATCATCGGCGTGATCGACGGGATCGCGTTCCAGACCAACATCCTCGCGCTGAACGCGGCGGTCGAGGCCGCGCGGGCGGGCGACCAGGGGCGCGGCTTCGCGGTTGTCGCGGGCGAGGTGCGGGCGCTCGCGCAGCGCAGCGCGAACGCGGCGAAGGAGATCAAGACGCTGATCGGCGCAAGCGTCGAACGGGTCGAGTCGGGCGCGCGGATCGTCGACGATGCGGGCAAGACGATGGAGGACATCGTCACGCAGGTGAAGCGCGTATCGGACCTGATCGCGGAAATCAGCTCGTCGACGGTGGAGCAGAGCAGCGGCGTTGCACAGGTCGACCAGGCGGTTGTGCATCTCGACAACATCACGCAGCAGAACGCGGCGCTCGTCGAGCAGAGCACGGCGGCGTCGGAGAGCCTGAAGCAGCAGGCGACGCGGTTGGTGGAAGCGGTGAACGTGTTCAGGTGACGCGGGCGCGGCGGAGAGGCGCCGGCCCGCGTCAGGCCGCCCGGTTTTCCGGCCGGGCGGCCAGGGCCTGTTCCCGCTTCGAGCGGGCGCAGGCCTCAAGCGGTCAGACAGCGAGACAGAGGTACTTGATCACGACGTAATCGTCGATCCCGTAGTGCGAGCCTTCGCGGCCGAGGCCCGATTGCTTCACACCGCCGAACGGCGCGACTTCGTTCGAGATCAGGCCCGTATTCACGCCGACCATCCCGTATTCGAGCGCTTCGGCGACCTTCCACACGCGACCGATGTCGCGGCTGTAGAAGTACGCGGCAAGACCGAACTCGGTGTCGTTCGCGAACCGGATCACTTCGTCGTCGCTGCTGAACTTGAACAGCGGCGCGAGCGGGCCGAACGTCTCGTCCTTCGCAACCTTCATCGCGGGCGTGACGCCCGTCAGCACGGTCGGCTCGAAGAAGCCGTGGCCGAGCGCATGGCGCTTGCCGCCCGTCACGACGGTCGCACCCTTCGCGAGCGCGTCCTCGATGTGCGCCTCGACCTTCAGCACGGCCGCTTCGTTGATCAGCGGACCTTGCGTGACGCCCGGCTCGGTGCCGCGCCCGACCTTCAACTGGCCGACGGCTGCCGCGAGCTTCTCCGCGAACTGGTCGTACACGGCTTCATGCACGTAGAAGCGGTTCGTGCACACGCAGGTCTGGCCGCTGTTGCGATACTTCGATGCGATCGCGCCCTGCACGGCCGCGTCGAGATCGGCGTCGTCGAACACGATGAACGGCGCGTTGCCGCCCAGCTCCAGCGACACCTTCTTGACCGTCGGCGCGCACTGCGCCA
>NZ_QTQP01000134.1 GCF_003854275.1 Burkholderia sp. Bp8963 | reverse complement strand
CTGAAAATCATCTAGCGGGCCTCCCCCGCCGCCCTGACGGGCGACGGGGTTAAAGTGAGTTTGCCCAACCGCTTTAACCGAAGGGAGGCCCGAAATGAAATATTGCGGCATTGACCTGCATTCGAACAACAGTGTGGTGAGCGTGATTGACGAAACAGACCGCGTAGTCGCGGAGAAGCGGCTGCCCAATGACCTCGCGAAGATCCTGACGTTCCTTGCCCCGTGGCAAGCCGAGCTGGCCGGCGTCGTGGTCGAGTCGACCTTTAACTGGTACTGGCTTGTTGACGGCCTGCAGGCCGCCGGCTTCGTGGTGCACCTGGCCAACACTGCGGCGATCAAGAAATACGATGGCCTCAAGCACAGCGGAGATGAGACCGATGCCCGCTACCTTGCCCACCTGCTGCGATTGGGCATCCTTCCCACGGGCACCATCCTGCCGGCGCAGCACCGTGAAGTGCGCGACCTGGCCCGCAAACGCATGCAGCTGGTACGTAGCCGCACCAACCAGATTCTCGCCGTCGAGAACACCACAGCGCGTCAGTCCGGCACGCGAATCACGAGCAATCAGGTCAAACAACTGGACGAGGCGGCTGTCGACCAATTGCACCTGCCAGATGATGTAGCCCTCGCGGTCCGGGCGAACGTCGCGGTCATCATGACGCTTTCGGCGCAGATCGATATCGTGGAAAAGCGTCTTCAGGAAAAGGTCGCACCACACCCAGACTACGCCTTGCTGACCACGGTGCCAGGCATTGGCCAAACACTTGCCACCGTCATCGTGCTGGAAACCGGGACCATCGAACGTTTCGCCAGCGCGGGCAACTTCGCCTCCTACGCGCGGTGCGTGGACAGTCAGCGGATGAGCAACGGCAAGAAAAAGGGCGAAGGCAATACCAGGAACGGAAATCCGTACCTGTGCTGGGCATTCATCGAGGCAGCCAACTTCGCGATGCGCTTTAGCGCCGAAGCCAAGCAGTTCTACGAGCGCAAGAAAGCCAGGACGAATCCGGTGCTCGCGCGCAAGGCCTTGGCGCACAAGCTGGCCCGTGCCTGTTTCCATATGCTGAAGGAGCAAAAACCGTTCGATGTAGCACGCTGCTTCGCATAAGAGTTGCGACGGCGACCGGCAAGCCTTAAGCGTTGACTGGTGACCAACCATGCCCTCTGAATAGGATGCCGTGCCGCCGTCCCCGATGTGCAGTAAAGCGGATCGCCTGCAAGACGAGCCACCCGAGGATTGGTGCCGGAAGTTCGCCCGGCAACCACAGATTCTGTGCGAATCCCATGGACGTGCTTGCGGCACCAACGTTCTTCTGGGGTGATGAAGCCACCAGGGCGACAGGCAACCGTAGTACGCCGTTCGCTTGATCCTGATGGGTGTCTGGCGCGATCCGTCGCAGCCATACATTGAAGAAACGGGTGCGTTCGGCAGCTGCATTCGGTCATTGAAATCGGAAACGGCTGCTCAGGCAGTCGAAGGTGTTGTTTGCTCACTTGACACGGGGCCGCTAATGGGTGTCAACGC
>NZ_QTQP01000133.1 GCF_003854275.1 Burkholderia sp. Bp8963 | reverse complement strand
TGCGCGACCAGCGCCGACTCGATCTCCATCGTGCCGAGCCGGTGGCCCGACACGTTCAGCACGTCGTCGATCCGGCCCATGATCGTGAAGTAGCCCGTGTCCTTGTCGCGCACGGTGCCGTCGCCGGCGAGGTACAGCGTGCCGCCGAGTTCTTCCGGGTAATAGCTCTTCCTGAAGCGCTCCGGGTCGCCCCAGATCGTGCGGATCATCGCCGGCCACGGACGCTTGACGACCAGGATTCCGCCCTGGCCGTTCGGCACGTCCTGGCCCGTCTCGTCGACCACCGCGGCCATGATGCCCGGCAGCGGCAGCGTGCACGAACCGGGCACGGTCGGCGTCGCGCCCGGCAGCGGCGTGATCATATGGCCACCTGTCTCGGTCTGCCACCACGTATCGACGATCGGGCAGCGCTCGCCGCCGACGTGCTTGTGATACCACATCCACGCTTCCGGGTTGATCGGCTCGCCGACCGTGCCGATGATGCGCAGGCTCGACAGGTCATAGCTCTTCGGATGGACGTTGTCGTCGGCCTCGGCCGCCTTGATCAGCGAGCGGATCGCGGTCGGCGCGGTATAGAACACGCTGACCTTGTGGTCGGCGATCATCTTCCAGAAGCGGCCGGCGTCCGGATACGTCGGCACGCCCTCGAACACGACCTGCGTGCCGCCGCACGCGAGCGGGCCGTAGGTGATGTACGTGTGGCCGGTGACCCAGCCGATGTCGGCCGTGCACCAGAACACGTCGGTGGGCTTCCAGTCGAAGGTCCACTTCATCGTCTGCGCGGCCCACAGCAGGTAGCCGCCGGTGCTGTGCTGCACGCCCTTCGGCTTGCCGGTCGAGCCCGACGTATACAGGATGAACAGCGGATGCTCGGCGCCGACCCATCCCGGCTCGCAGGTGTCGGCCGCGGCGGCGGTCAGCTCGTGCATCCACAGGTCGCGGCCTGCATGCCAGTCGATCTTGCCGCCGGTGCGACGGTAGACGATCACGCTCTTTACCGCATCGCAGCCGCCCATCGCGAGCGCTTCGTCCGCGATGCTCTTGAGCGGCAGCGTCTTGCCGCCGCGCAGCTGCTCGTCGGCGGTGACGAGCGCGACCGCGCCGACGTCGACGAGGCGTTCGTTCAGCGATTTCGCGGAGAAGCCGCCGAACACGACCGAGTGGGTCGCGCCGATGCGCGCGCACGCCTGCATCGCGACGATCCCTTCGATCGACATCGGGATGTAGATGACGACCCGGTCGCCCTTGCCGATCCCGCGCTGCTTCAGCGCGTTCGCGAAGCGCGACACGCGCGCGAGCAGGTCGGCGTAGGTGACGCGCGTGACGGTGCCGTCGTCGGCCTCGAAGATCACCGCGACGCGCTCGCCGTGGCCGGCTTCGACGTGGCGGTCGAGACAGTTGTACGACGCGTTCAGCTCGCCGTCGTCGAACCACTTGCAGAACGGCGCGTCGGATTCGTCGAGCACGTTCGTGAACGGCTTGTGCCACGCGAGCGTCTCGCGCGCGTGGCGTGCCCAGAATCCTTCGTA
>NZ_QTQP01000131.1 GCF_003854275.1 Burkholderia sp. Bp8963 | reverse complement strand
CTCGTGAGAAACTAATCATGGTTGGGTCCGTTTTCACCCCGTCGTCGAGGTAGGTGCCAGGCGGAAACCCAGTGCAGCGGCGCGGCGGTTTAGGGCCGCAATGCTGCGCTGCCGTTGCTGCTCCTCGTAGCGCTGCTGGCCCTGATCAACGAAGGGCTCGCCGCGCGTGAGCATGAAGTACACCAGGCGCGCCAGCTTGTGGGCCACGGCCGTATTGGCTCGCGGCTTGTCCATGCGGGTACATAGGCGGCGGTAAAATGCGCCGAGTGCCGAATCAGTGCGAGACAGGCTCATTGCTGCCATCTTCAACGCCTGACGCACCCGGTTCGCCGAGCGGCGCGTGCGTGCGCTGAGTACCTTGCCGCCGCTGATTTTCGTGCCCGGGCACAACCGCAGCCAGGAACAGAAATGCTTCTCGTTGGCGAAGCGGCTCAGGTCTGTTCCGACCTCGGACAGGATGGTCAGCGCCGTACCCGCCGAGATGCCGTTGATGCGCGTCAGGTCCACCCCCGCCCAGCGCGCCAATGACCGGCGTGCATCAAAGTTCAGTGGGTTCGGGCTGCCGCGTTTGGCGGCGCCAGTCAGCTCGATATCGTGGCGCCCCAACGGGGCGAGCAGCGCCTCGATCTTTGCGTCGCACTCGAGCACCCGCTGCGCCAGACTGTCGTACATCGCCAGCGCCTGGGCCAGCACGAACAGATGCTCTTCGCGCCAGTTGCCCTGGAGCGCGCGTGCGATGTCCTCGGCACTGCGCTTCACGCGGGCATGCCGGTAACGCGCCAGGACGTGCGGGTCACGCTCGCCGGCCACAATCGCCCGGATGATGGCTTGCCCAGTGGCGCCCATGATGTCGCTGAGCACCTCGGTGAGCTGGATGTTCATCTGCACCAGCGCCTTCTGCATGCGCAGTATCCAGCTCGACTGCTCGGCCAGCAGCACTTCGCGTTGACGCGCCACGGCCCGTACTACGCACACCGGTTCGCCAGGGCGCCAGGCCGCCCTGAGCAGCCCCAGACTCATCAGCTTCTGCAGCCACTGGCAGTCGAGTACGTCGCTTTTGCGGCCAGGCACGTATTTCATCTGGCGCGCGTCCACCAGCCAGACCGTCAGTCCGCGGTGCTCGAGCACCTCATACACCGGTATCCAGAATACGCCGGTCGATTCCAGTGCGACCGTGTCGACCCCGCAGGCGAGCAGCCAGTCGGCCATCGCATTGAGGTCATCGGTCATCGTCCCGAATTCCCGCACCGGTTCATCGGCGCACTTTGCAGGCACGGCCAACCAGTGGCTCGAGGCCCCCACATCAATGCCCGCGGCATTCGGAAACACCTCAGGATTGTCTTCGCGCTTGCGCATGGCCATGGTTCGCCTCACGATCGTGAATGAACGGCAGCGCCATGGGAAGCGTCGATAAGGACTCGATCTCGTGAACGGGATGCGGCTTGCGCCGCTCACCACTGTCGCCGACGACTCCCGGACCACGCTCCACACCGGGCTCTCTGGCAGCATGCAGGCTGCCAGCGCGCACCAATGAGTCGGCCGGTCATCGCGGCGCTGCCGTTCCCCTTATACCGCATCCTCGTCCCAGTTTCTCCGCGAACGCTGGGCCCGGCACGGGGTTGAATCGCTCCACA
>NZ_QTQP01000130.1 GCF_003854275.1 Burkholderia sp. Bp8963 | reverse complement strand
CTAGATGCTATGTGGGAGGGCAGTGACAGAAGCCCGACTGGAGTAAAACGGAGTTGCACACTCGTTTTCTCCGAAGGAGCACGCATATGAATACGCCTGACACAGCCCTCCGTGGACAGGATACGACGGCAGCTGGCCGCCTGTACATGGCCTTTGAACTGGGTGAGAAGAACTGGAAGCTTTCGCTGGGTGATGGCCAGCGTGCGCCCAGCCACTGCACGGTTATCGCGGGTGACACCACGGCGGTTCTCACCAGCATCGCGAACGCCAGGGTGCGCTGCCATCTCACTGCCGACGCACCGGTCTACAGCTGCTATGAGGCGGGTCGCGACGGGTTCTGGCTGCACCGCTGGCTGACGGAACAGGGTATCGTCAATCTCGTGGTGGATTCGGCCAGTATCGAGGTGAACCGGCGTGCCCGTCGAGCGAAGACGGACCGGCTTGACAGCGACAAGCTGCTGTCGATGCTGATGCGCTACCACGCCGGCGAGCAAAGGGTATGGGCGGTTGCCCGGATTCCCACGCCGGAGCAGGAGGACGACCGCCGCCTGCACCGAGAACTTGAACGTCTGCGGCACGAGCGTACCGCGCATACGAACCGTATCCGCTCCCTGCTGGTGCTGCACAACCTGCGCGTCCGGAATATCGGTGGCCGCGTCTGGTCGCGCAGCTGGGCCCAGCTGCGCGAGTCCGTCGCACCGGGCCTGCGCGCCGAGATTGAGCGCGAATGCGAGCGGCTGGAACTGGTACGCAAGCAGGTCCGTCTGCTCGAAACACAGCAGGAGCAGCAGGTACGCAGTGGCGCACATCCCGCCATGACGATGCTCGCACAGCTCGCTGGCATCGGTACGGGCAGCGCATGGACGCTGGTCCAGGAACTGTTCGGGTGGCGCAAGTTTCGCAATCGCCGGGAACTTGCCGGCTGCCTGGGCCTGACACCCACGCCCTTCGCCAGCGGCACCAGTGAGATTGAACAGGGTATCAGCAAGGCGGGCAACCGCCGATGCCGGTGGCTGCTGGTCGAGCTTGCATGGAGCTGGTTGCGCCTGCAGCCCGACAGCCAGCTCAGTCACTGGTTCAACAAGCGTTTTGCCGGCACGGGCAAGCGGCTGCGGCGCATCGGTATCGTGGCGCTCGCCCGACGTCTGGCCATCGCCCTGTGGCGCTTGCTCGAGCACGGTGAGATTCCCGCTGGAGCCAGACTCAAGCCGCGGGAAGCCATATGGTGAGTGACTGAACCATCCAGATGCAGTGACAGCATACAAGGTCAACGCGCCCGAAACAGACTCGGGCCACCCATTGCGGGCGGCCGTTTCCCTAGATGGGGCGCGTCGGTAACAGGGTGACGCCAGCGCTTGCAGCAAGCGCATGAGGCATGAGGTGACCGGCCTGCCAGGCCGGCACGGATAGAAGGTCGACCCGGCATTGAGCGGTCAACAGACACCCTGACCTGAGTGACATTGACATGCCAGACTGCAAATGGTGTAGGTCATCAGCGTCGCAACCTGCGAATCACAGGTCGTCTGCCGCCTCTCCAAGTCTGGTCGTAGCAGGCGACAGGTAAGGAACATTACTTTGCATGACGAAATGTATATCTCAGACGGGGCTTGACTTCTGACTCCCCATAGAAGGGTCTGTT
>NZ_QTQP01000129.1 GCF_003854275.1 Burkholderia sp. Bp8963 | reverse complement strand
CGGCGCGCGTCAAGGTAGTTGCCGCCTGATTCATGCAGCCAGAGGCTGTTTGCTGTCGACGTGCGGGGCCATCGAAACGACAGCGTCGTGTTCAGGATTGAGCGTCACGGCACCAACCGGTGTCCAGTTGCGCGTGTCGCCTGACCAGCGCGACGGACTACGTTCGCGCGCCTTTGCGTACAGCGCGTGGCGCGCGGCCAGAATCGCATGGTCTTCGCCCGCATGGCGCTGCGCAGGGCTCACGTAGCGGATACCGCTATGACGGTGCTCGACGTTGTACCAGTGCACGAAGCTGGCAGCCCAGGTGCGGGCTGCATTCAAATCATCGAAGCCTGCGGCCGGGAACTCCGGCCGGTACTTCGCGGTGCGGAACAGCGCCTCGGCGTAGGCGTTATCGTCACTGACGCGGGGGCGCGAATACGACGGCTTGATGCCCAGCCAGTGCAGCATCGCCAGCACGGTGGTGGCCTTCAGCGTCGCGCCGTTATCGCCGTGCAGCACCGGTCTGGCCTCAAGGGCGGCAATCCCTTCGGCGAGGGCCGTGCGGCGCACCAGATGCGCGGCATGTTCGGCAGCGTCACTGTCATGCACCTCCCAGCCCACGATCTTCCGGCTGTACAGGTCCAGGATCAGGTAGAGGTGGAACCATCGTCCGGTCACCGTCGCCGGCAGGAACGTCATGTCCCAGCACCACACCTGGCGAGGTGCCGTCGCGATGTGCGTGGTCGGTGGGCGCGTGCCTGAAGGGGCCTTGGCACGGCCACGGCGCGTCATTTGCCCATGCTCGCGCAGCACGCGTGCGAAGGTCGATTCGCTGGCAATGTACACGCCTTCATCGGCCAGCATCGGCACGATCCGCGCCGGCGGCATGTCGGCAAAGCGCGGCTCGTTGGCCACATGCAGCACCTGCGCGCGCTCCTCGGGACTCAGCGCATGCGCAGGCAGCGGGCGGCTCGCGCCGGGCCGGGCGTCGCCTTTGACGAGCCCCTGATGGGCCTTCCAGCGTTGCAGGGTACGCGCATCGATTCCAGCCACCTCGCAGGCCAGGTGCAACCGTGCACCCGCGCGATTCGCCGATTCAATTTCCCGGGCCAGAAGCTGGCGATCTTCGAGGCCGATCATGCGTCCTCGCCCTTGTCCGTGTTGAAGATCGCCCCGAGTTTTTTTGACAGCACCAACAGCGCTGCCGCCTCGGCCAGTGCCTTCTCCTTGCGCCGCAGTTCGCGTTCCAGTTCCTTGATGCGACGCTGATCCTGCTTCGTCTGCCGTGGGCTGGCACGGGCCTCCTCGGGTTCAGCCAGCGCCTGCGTGGCCGCCGTGCGCCACTGGGCCAGCTCCTGGGGATATACACCATGCTCACGGCACCAGGCATTGCGCGCCGTCTCATCCATCGCAGCCGTGCTCAACACCGCCTCGAATCGGGCGGTCGCTGTCCATGCCCGCTCGCGAGCGGGCATGGACAGTGCGTCACTGCGCCAGCGCTCCAGCGTATCCACGCTCACACCGATCTCGCGTGCGACGTCCTCTGCTGTCGCGCTCTCCGGCGGCAACAACCGCGCCACTGCTCTGTCCTTGAATGTCTGTCCGTATCGCGCCAATTCATTCTCTCTTTACTGCCCCCAGGTTCCAATTCTATCCGGGCGGCATCTATTCTGACGCGGGGGG
>NZ_QTQP01000012.1 GCF_003854275.1 Burkholderia sp. Bp8963 | reverse complement strand
CAGGGCTTCAGGTAGCAGCAGCATTTGCTGCGGCTCATAGGGGAGGTAATTCGCGCTCATCTGCTCATAACGCGCCACCTCCCTTGCCCGATGACCAGGAATTGACTTCTGCCGCCCAGACTCCTAGCCCTGAAACAACCGCCCCTGCCCCGACACGACCGATTCGAAATCGTCGCGCACGAACGGCAGGATCGCATCGGCAACCGGTTGCAGCTGGCGGCTCACGTAGAACGCATAGTCGATCGGCGAGCGCATCGTTTCGAGCGGTTCCGGGCCGGCCGTCGTCATCATGTAGCTGATCCACCCGCCGCGCTGGTACTGCAGCGGGCGGCCGTGCGTGTCGTTGAACGCATCGGCGATGCGCGCCGCGCGCACGTGCGGCGGCACGTTGCGCTGGTACTCGCCGAGCGGCCGGCGTACGCGCTTGCGATAGACGAGCAAGTCGTCGAGTTCGCCGGCGAGTGTGCGGCGCACGTAGTCGCGGATGAAATCCTGATACGGTTCGCGCTTGAACACGCGCCGGTACAGCTCGCGCTGGAACTGCTGCGCGAGCGGCGTCCAGTCGGTGCGTACCGTCTCGAGCCCCTTGAACACGACGTCTTCGCGGCCGTCCGGCGCGACCGCGAGGCCCGCGTAGCGCTTCTTGCTGCCTTCGTCCGTGCCGCGCACGGTCGGCATCAGGAAGCGGTGGTAGTGCCGCTCGTATTGCAGCTCCAGTGCGCTGTCGAGCCCGAAGCACTGCTGCAGGTGCGTCTTCCACCAGCGGTTCACATGCTCGACGAGCGCGCGCCCGATGCGTGCCGCGTCGTCGTCGGAGTGCGGCTCCTTCAGCCAGACGAACGTCGAATCGGTGTCGCCGTAAATCACTTCGTAGCCCTGCGATTCGATCAGCTCGCGCGTGCGGTGCATGATCTCGTGGCCGCGCATCGTGATCGACGACGCGAGCCGCGGGTCGAAGAACCGGCAGCCGGTGGAGCCGAGCACGCCGTAGAACGCGTTCATGATGATCTTCAGCGCCTGCGACAGCGGCGCGTTGCGCTCGCGCTTCGCGAGCTCGCGGCTGTCCCACACGCGCCGCACGATGTCGGGCAGGCAATGCCGCGTGCGCGAGAAGCGCGCGCCGAGAAAACCGGGCACCGACGCGTCGTCGCCCGGATCGGCCAGACCCTCGATCAGCCCGGCGGGATCGATCAGGAACGTGCGGATGATCGACGGATACAGGCTCTTGTAGTCGAACACGAGCACCGAATCGTAGAGCCCGGGCCGCGAATCCATCACGAAGCCGCCGGGGCTCGTCTGCCCCGTCACGTCACCGACGTTCGGCGCGACGTAGCCGAGCCGGTGCATGCGCGGCAGGTACAGGTGCGTGAACGCCGCGACCGAGCCGCCGGTGCGGTCCGCCGCGAGCCCGGTGACGGTCGCGCGTTCGAGCATGAACGACAGCAGGTCGGCTTTTTCGAAGATGCGCGTGACGAGCTCGCAGTCCTTCAGGTTGTAGCGCGCGAGCGCGGGCTTGTCGTGGTCGAAGCGGCGTTGGATCTCGTCCATCCGCTGGTACGGGTTGTCGATCGACTTCCCTTCGCCGAGCAGCGCCTGCGCGACGTATTCGAGGCTGAACGACGGAAAGGTCCAGGTTGCCGACTTCAGCGCGTCGATGCCGTCGATCACGAGGCGCCCGGCCGCGGCCGCGAAGAAGTGGTCGGGCTGCTGGCCGTGCGCGCGCCAGTCGAGCACGCTGCCGCCGCGCCCGAGCCGCAGCGGCACGCGATACTGCTCGGCGTGCGCGTGCGCGTGCAGCACGCGCAGGTCGAACTGGATCAGGTTCCAGCCGATGATCACGTCCGGGTCGTGCTGCTCGAACCAGTCGTTCAGGCGCGCGAGCAGCGTGGCCCGGCTGTCGCAGTAGTCGAACGCGAAGTCGACGTCGCGCGCGTCGCCGTTGGCCGGGCCGAGCATGAAGACCTGCCGCTGGCCGCAGCCTTCGACGGCGATCGAGTACAGCTCGCCGTGCGCGCTCGTCTCGATGTCGAGCGACACGCAGCGCAATGCGGGGCGGTAGCTGGCGTCGGGCTTCAGCTCGCCGTCGCACAGCACGCCATCGCCGTCCGGCACGCCGCGAAACCGCACCGGCGCGGTGATGAAGCGCTCCATCATGTAGCGCTCGGGCGGCTGCACGTCGGCTTCGTAGACGTCGACGCCCGCGCGGGCCAGGCGCTTCTGCAGCGCGGACAGGTGACGGTAGCGCCGGCAGTAGAGGCCGACAACCGGGCGCTGCCGGAAGTCGCGCAGCGCGAGCGGGCGCAGTTCGGCGCCGCTTTCGCCCGCGAGCTCGCGCTCGGCCGCTTCGCGCTGCTCGACCGGGACGAACGCGACCGCTTCCTGCGGACGCAGCCGCACGCGGCGCGGACCGTGTCCGGTTGCCAGCCAGAACTCGATTTCGACGCCGGCCGCGGTGTCCCGCCAGTGGCGGGTAAGGATGAAGCCCTGCTCGAATTCCGTCAAAACGCGCGCTCGTCGTGGGTACCCAGGCGCCGGATTTTAACGCCGGGGCGGGGTGGCCGGCCGATTTCACGGTTCGGCGATCGGGGGGCGCGCCGCGTCGTGCTGCGTGGCGGGTATGACAGCGGGGGGGCCGCCCGCTGCGCCGGCTGATACGGGGAATCCATGCCGGCGAACTACCCGAACGGGTAGCTATCGCCCGATCCGCCCGTCCCTACACTGCCTCTCCAGCCGGCATCACGAAGCCTGCACAAGCGTCGCCGTTGCCCATCGCCGTTGTCCGCCGTTGCCACCCTGCGTCCGGACACGGCGCTCGCCTGCGCGATGCGTGGATCTTCAACAGCACAAAACAACTGGAGACACCCCTGATGACCTGCTTTCAATCCCGCACCCGCATTGCCCTCGCCGCCGGCGCATGGCTCGGCACCGTCGCATTGTCCGCGCACGCGCAAAGCAGCGTGACGCTGTACGGCATCGTCGACGCGGGGATCCTCTATACAAGCAAGTCGGTCGATCCCGCGACCGGGCGGAACGCCGGGCACCAGTTCTCGATGGTCACCGGCGGCATGACGCCGTCGCTGTTCGGCCTGAAGGGCGTCGAGGATCTCGGCGGCGGAGTGAAGGCGCTGTTCACGCTCGAAAGCGGCATCGACAGCACGAACGGCGGGTTTGCCGATTCGAACGGCAACCTGTTCGGCCGTCAGGCGTGGATCGCGCTCGCGAGCGACTACGGCACCGTGAAGGCCGGCCTGCAGTACTCGCCGTTCGTGCTGTCGCTGATCTCGACCGACGCGCGCAACGTGTCGTATTTCGGCAGCCAGGTGCCGATCTACGTCGGCAGCGTGTTCGTGACCGGCATCTTCAACGCGAACGCGATTTCGTATACGAGCCCGACGATCGCGGGTTTCCAGGGCAGCGCGATGCTTGCGCTCGGCGGCGCCGCCGGCAACTTCCAGGCGGGCCGGCAATATTCGGCGAGCCTGAACTACACGTACGGCACGCTGCTCGTCAGCGCCGCGATGTACAGCGGCAATGCGGGCGGCAGCGCCGCATCGACGCCGGTGCCGAGCATGGTGCCGTTTTCGGGCCGCACGATCGGCGCGAGCTATCAGTACCACGACCTGACCGTGAAGGCGACGTTCGCGAACTACAAGATCGCTGGCTCGTTCGACAGCCGTGTCTATGGCGGCGGCGTGAGCTATCAGGTCACGCCGGTCGTGATCGCGGACGCGGGCGTCTGGTACACGAGCGACGGCAACGAGACGAGCAACCATTCGATCCTGGCCGCGACGGGCGTGACCTACAGCCTGTCGAAGGCGACGCTGCTCTACGGCCAGTTCGGCTTCGTCAACAACCACGGAAAGATGAACACGGGGCTGTCGACGAACGGCGCGCTCTACGGGGTGTCGGGTTCGACGTTCGGCACGACGGTCGGCATTCGCCATCTGTTCTGACGCTTGCTGCGTGATCTCTGAACCACGGAACTAAGGAGTCCATCATGCAGATCGACATCGATTTCAGCGGCCGTCACGTGTTCGTCTTCGGCGGCACGACCGGCATCAATTTCGGCATTGCGGCGGCGTTCGCGCGATGCGGCGCGAA
Organism: Burkholderia sp. Bp8963; assembly: GCF_003854275.1. Taxonomy (GTDB): domain Bacteria; phylum Pseudomonadota; class Gammaproteobacteria; order Burkholderiales; family Burkholderiaceae; genus Burkholderia. The sequence goes on along the minus strand of NZ_QTQP01000012.1, from coordinate 176,978 downwards.
CGTCAGCGTCGCGAGCCGCAAGCGCGAGAACGTCGACGCGGCGGTGGCCGCGCTCGCCGGCCCGCGCGCGCAGGCGCATGGCGTCTGCGCGGACGTGCGCGACTTCGAGGCCGTCGGCGCGGCGTTCGACGACGCGGTGCGCCGCTTCGGGCCGATCGACGTGCTGATCTCCGGCGCGGCCGGCAACTTCCTCTGCGACGCGAATGCGATGTCGGCAAACGGCTTTCGCGTGGTCGTCGAGATCGACCTGATCGGCTCGTTCAACGTGATTCGGCAGGCGTACCCGCATCTGCGCAAGCCTGGCGCATCGATCGTCAACATCACCGCGCCGCAGGCGACGGTGCCGATGCGCTACCAGGCGCATGCGGCGGCCGCGAAGGCGGGCGTCGACCAGCTCACGCGCGTGCTCGCGCTCGAATGGGGCACGGACTGCCTGCGCGTGAACGCGATCTCGCCCGGCCCGATCGACGGCACCGAGGGCTTTCGCAAGCTGATTGCGCGCACGGACTCGGAACTCGCGGCGGCCGAGGCGGCGGTGCCGCTGCGCCGCTTCGGCACGGCCGATGACATCGCGAATCTCGCGCTGTTCCTCGCGTCGCCGTATGCGTCGTACGTGTCGGGCGCGGTCATCCCGTGCGACGGCGGCGGCGCGGTCGACAGCGTGAAGCCCGCGCTCGAGCGCGCGGGCGCCCACGCGCCGCTGCGGTCCTGAAGCCGGAGGCGCGCCCGGTACGGGCAATCCATGAAGCAGGACTACCCGGACGGGTGGCGGGGCGCGGCCGGGTTGCCACCTAGACTGATTCCGCAGCGCAAACACGACGAACAAGCAGCGAACAAGCAACGAACACAAACGGACTGGAGACAACGTGCATTCCCTTTTTCTTCCACCGCCGCACCGCCGGATGACCGGCCCATGCGCCCCCGTCGGCTTTCAGCGCGATGCGCGATCCCGGCTGCCCGGCCGGGGTTGAACCGGCACTCAACGAAGCGAGAGAGCTCATGAGAATCTCATCCGATTCCATCCATGACGTGCCGCCGAACGCGGAGAGCACCCGGCCCGCGCGGCATCGTCTGATCAACATCGACAACGGCGGCACGCTGACCGACATCTGCGTGATGGACGGCGACAAGGTCGTCCGCACGAAGACGCTGACGACGCCGCACGACCTGTCGCAATGCCTGTTCGACGGGTTGCGCAAGGCGTCCGAAGCGGTCTATGGCACCGAAGACCTCGAGGCGTTGCTGCTGTCGACGGCAGCGATCCGCTATTCGACGACGCAAGGCACGAACGCGCTCGTCGAGCGCAAGGGCCCGCGGCTCGGGCTCGTGGTCGGCGGCGCGCTGAGCGTCGCGCAGGTGCAGGCAGCCGACGGCGCAGCCGGCCTGTTCGACGCGGTGATCGGCAGCCGTGCGGTCGCGCTGTCCGCCGAGTCGCTCGAAGCCGACGTCGTGCGCGCCGTCGGCGAGCTCGCGGCGGCGGGTGCGAACCGGCTCGTCGTGTCGATCGGCGGCCCGGACCGCGCGGAACGCGAGCAGCGCCTGAAGCGCAAGCTGCTGCGCAGCTTCCCGCCGCATCTGCTTGGCGCGTTGCCGATCCTGTACGCACACGAAGTGGCCGACGACGCGAACGACGTTCGCCGCACGTGGACCGCACTGTTCAACGCATTCCTGCATCCGGCGATGGAGCGCTTCCTGTACAGCGCCGAGCAGAAGCTGCGCGACGCGCGCGCGCAGAGCCCGTTGCTGGTGTTTCGCAACGACGGCCATGCGGGACGCGTCGCGAAGACGATCGCGCTGAAGACCTACAGCTCGGGCCCGCGCGGCGGCATGGAGGGCGCGCGCGTGCTGGCCGCGCATTACGGGCTGAAGCACCTGCTGTCGATGGACATCGGCGGCACGACGACCGACATCGGCGTCGTCGACGAGCGCGGCGTGCGGGCGGACCGGCGCGGCAACGTCGAAGGCGTGACGACGTCGTTCGCGCTGTGCGACGTCGTGAGTGCGGGCGTCGGCGGCAGCTCGATCATCCGCGCGGACGGCGAGCGGATCGCGGTGGGCCCGGAAAGCGTCGGCAGCGCGCCGGGGCCCGCGTGCTTCAGCCTCGGCGGCACGCAGGCGACGATCACCGACGCGTTCACGCTGTCGGGCCTGCTCGATCCAGCGTCGTTCTTCGGCGGCAAGCTGCAGCTCGACAAGGCACGCGCGCTTCAGGCGATCCGCACGCACGTCGCCGATCCGCTGAAGATGGGCGACCTGGAAGTGCTGTCGGCGATGGAAGGCGCGTGGGTGAAGAAAGTCGTCGACAGTCTGACCGCGTATGCGGCGATCCGCCCCGATACGACGCTCGCCGCGTTCGGCGGCGCGGGTGCGCTCGTCGCGTGCCGGGTTGCGGACGCGATCGGCGTGAAGCGGGTGCTGATTCCGGCGCTTGCCGCAGTGTTCTCCGCGTACGGGATCGGCTTCTCCGACGTCGGCCACAGCTTCGCGGCGCCGCTGGCCGATGCGAGCGCCGATGCGCTCGCCGCGACGATGGACGTGCTGTTCACGCAGGCGTCGCGCGCGATGTTCGGCGAGGACGCGGCGATCGACGATTGCCGCCTGAGCTACACGCTCGACGCAACCACGGCCGACGGGCGGACCGTCGAGCACGCGCTGCACGGACCGACGCTGCCGGCCGGCCTGCCGCCGGACGCGACGCTGTCCGTGTCGCTGACCGCAGTCAAGCGCATGCCGCAAGCGAAGCTCGACGGCCGTTTCGGCGAGGCCGGCCATCAGGTCGCAATCACGCGCGACACGCGGCGCGTCGTCGTCGACGGCCGCGAGGTCGAGCTGCCGCTCTATCGCGTCGAGGACCAGCCGAAGGGCGTCGCAGTGCGTGCGGCCGGCCCGGCGGTGCTCGAAGAGGCGTTCTTCACCGGGCGCATCGACGCCGGCTGGCACTTCGAAATCAACTCCGCGGGCGACATCCTGGTGAGCCGCGGCGAGGAGACCGAACAATGAAAGTCCTGATCACCGAAACCCTGCGCATCGATCTCGGCACCGAGCAGTGGGAATGCCGGCGCTGCGGCCAGTCGCATGGCAGCGCGCGCGACAACTACAAGCGCGGCCTGCTCGTCCACGACCGCGATCCGCGCGAGATCCACAAGCCGCTGCTCGACCCGAAGCTGTACGCGCGCACGTATTCGCCGGACCCGGACTGGTGCCGGATTCTCGAATACTACTGCCCGGGTTGCGGCGTGCTCGTCGAAGCCGAGTATCTGCCGCCCGGCCATCCGCCGCTGCATGACATCGACCTCGACATCGACGCGCTGAAGGCGCAATGGAAGGATCGCCCGGAGATGACGGAGCCCGCGCAGGCGCCCGACCTGGCGCTCGAACGCGTGAAGCTGCAGCGCGCGCTGCATGCGGCTGCGCATCATCGCCACGGAGTCGGTGCCGGCACCGACTCGTCGTCCACCTGACCTGCGGAGAGATTCGATCATGAAACGTGTTTCCGTCGACATTGGCGGCACCTTCACGGACTGCTTCGTGGCCTGGGGCGATCATTGCGTCGAAGGCAAATCGCTGACCACGCATCACAATCTCGCGGTCGGCTTCAACGACTCGCTCGCGGACGCGTGCCGCCAGCTCGAACTGACGCCGACGCAACTGCTGTCCGAAGTCGATTCGGTTCGCTATGCGACCACGCTCGGCACGAACGCGCTGATCGAGCGCAAGGGGCCGCGCGTCGGCCTGCTCGTCACGACAGGGTTCAAGCACACGGTGCCGCTGTCCCGCGCGCGCGGCTACGGCGAAGGGCTCGCCGAGCCCGAGCAGATGGACATCCCGAACGCGGCGCGGCCGGAGCCGCTGGTGCCGATTCCGCTGATCCGCGAGATCCGCGAACGCGTCGACTACCTCGGCCAGGTATTCTGGACGCTCGACGAGGACGACGTGCGGCTGCGCATCCGCGAGCTCGTCGACGCGGGCGCGCAGGCGCTCGTCGTGATGTTCACGAACAGCGTCGTGAACCCCGTGCACGAGTTGCGGGTGCGCGAGATCTTCCTCGACGAATATCCGGCGCACATGCTCGGCGCGATTCCGATGCTGCTGTCGCACCAGGTGGTCGGCCGCAAGGGCGAGTATTCGCGCGCGACGTCGTCGATCATCGACGCGTTCCTGCATCAGATCATGTATCACGGGCTCGGCACGCTCGAGCTGAACCTGCGCCAGCAGGGCTATACGAAGCCGATGCTCGTCAATCACAACTCGGGCGGGATGGCGCAGCTCAATTCGACCGACGCGTTGCAGACGGTCCACTCGGGGCCCGTGTCGGGGATCGCCGCGAGCGAGTATCTGGCGGCGGCCGCGGCGCTCGGCAACGTCGTCGCGACCGACATGGGCGGCACGAGCTTCGACATCGGGATCGTCGTGCAGGGCGGGCAGAAGTTCTACGACTTCAATCCGGTGATCGATCGCTGGCTCGTCAGCGTGCCGATGGTGCACCTCGTCGCGCTCGGCGCGGGCGGCGGCTCGATCGCGCGCTACGAGCGGATGTACAAGACGGTCGAGATCGGCCCGCAGTCGGCCGGCTCCGATCCGGGGCCCGCGTGCTACGACCGCGGCGGCCAGCATCCGACCGTCACCGATGCCGATCTGCTGCTCGGCTATCTCGATCCGAAGAACTACGCGAACGGCCGCATTCCGCTGAACCCGCGCCGCGCGAAACAGGCGCTGCTGGACGATCTGTGCGACGAGCTCGATCTCGACGTGATCGAAGCCGCGAAGCTGATCAAGAAGCAGGTGGACGCGTCGATGGCGAACGGCATCGCGACCGAGCTGCGCACGCGCGGCTACGAGCCGAAGGATTTCACCGTGCTCGCGTATGGCGGCAACGGGCCGCTGCATGCCTGCGGGATCGCGTCGGCGCTCGGGATCGCGAAGGTGCTCGCGCCGCCGTATTCGTCGACGTTCTCCGCGTGCGGCGCAGGGACCGTGAACCAGATGCACATCCACGAGATGAACACGTGGACAGTGCTCTTCAACCCGAACACGAAGTCGTTCTTCATGGACTTCGACGCCTTCAACCAGGGCGTAGAGGAACTCGAGCGGCGCGGGCGCGAGGATCTCGAGCGGCAGGGGATGGACCCGTCGCAGATCCGCTACCGGCTCGAGCTCGACATGCGCTACGGCAACCAGCGCGTGCAGACGGCCGTGGTGACGCCGATCTCGCGGCTGAAGACGCAGCGCGACGTGCTGACGCTGATGGACCTGTTCCACGAAAGCTACGGCTCGCGCTTCGGCGCTGGCTCGCAGAGCCCGGAGACCGGCGTGCGGATCAATACGCTGCGCGTGTGCGCGTATGTCGAGCAGCCGTCGGTGAAGTTCGCGAAGCTGACGGTCAGCGACGACCCGCTGCCGCCGCCGGAGCCGGTCGGCCATCGCGATTGCCACTTCGTCGGGCACGACGGGCCGCTTCGTACCGCGATCTACGACGACCGCGCGCGCGCCGAGCGCACGCAGATCGAAGGGCCGGCCGTCATCACGACACGCGCGACGACGTTCCTCGTCGAGCCGGGCTGGATCTATCAGGCGACGGCCCAGGGCGGCGCGTGGTTCCTGCGCAAGTAAGCAAGGAGTTCGACATGCAAAACGACATCAACGCGGAAGATCGGGCACTGCTCGACAAGTTCATCGCCGACAACACGCTGTTTCTCGGGCCGGATCCCGAGATCATGCGCAATCACAGCATCCTGCCGCGCTCGAAGGCCGAGCACGACGTGCTGGAACGCGGTGTCGATCCGCACCAGGTTCACCATGTGCGCGGGCTGATCAACTCGGCGCTGTCCGAAGCGTTCACGATGGTGAACCAGATGGGCGCGGCGCCGGGCGCGAAATGGGGCGACCTCGTGACTGCGATCTACACCGCGCAGGGCGACCTGTCGATGATCGCGCCGCACGGGATCATCGCCTTCGCCGCGTGCTGCTTCTATCCGATCCGCTTCATCATCAAGAACTGGGTGAATGACCCGACGGTCGGCGTGCGGGACGGTGACGGCTTCATCCACAACGACGCGCGCTATGGCGGCATCCACAACACGGATCAGTCGATGATGATGCCGCTCTTCTACAAGGGCGAGCTCGTCTGCTGGCTGTCGTCGACGATCCACGAGGGCGAGAACGGCTCGACCGAGCCGGGCGGCCTGCCGGCCCGCGCCGAAAGCAAGTACGACGAAGGCATCAAGATGCCGCCGTTCAAGATCGTCGAGAACTTCGAGCTGAAGCGCGACCTCGTCACGTTCCTGCAGAACTCGGTGCGCGATCCGCGCCTGCAGCTCGAGGACATGAAGGTGAAGCTGCACGCGGTGCTGCGCCTGCGCGAGCGGATCATCGCGCTGCTCGACCAGTACGGCCGCGACGCGCTGATCGGCACGCTGCGCACGCATCTGGAGGACGTCGAGACCGAGATGCGCCGCCGCATCCGCGAGCTGCCCGACGGCACCACGCGCGTGCTGCAGTTCATGGATTCCAGCCTGCGCGAGAACGCGCTGCAGAAGATCTCGTGTGCGATCACCGTGAAGGGCGAGCGGATGGTGATGGATTTCCGCGGCTCGGCGCCGCAGTTCCTGAACCGCTCGGTCAACACCAACATCGCATCGTTCAAGGCGGCGCTGTGTACGGGCCTGCTGCAGAACATCTGGCCGGACCTGCCGCATACGATGGCGGTGCTGTCGCCGATCGAGATCATCACCGACCGCAATTCGATTCTCGATGCCGAAGGCGAGATGCCGCAGGCGATGAGCCTGATGCCGCTGTTCAAGGGCTGCGTCGTGTGGACGATCCCGATGAACAAGCTCAGCTACAGCCTGCCGCACCGCTACTCGGCGGTGATCGCGTCGCAGTACGACCAGGCGGCGACGTTCATCTACGGCGGCCTGACGCAGCACGGCGACGTGACCGGCAACTTCTGCGCGGACATCAACGGCAACGGGCAGGGCGCGCGCAGCCACGCGGACGGCGAGCATTCGATCTCGCCCGTGTTCGGCTTCATGTGCGACACCGGCGAGCACGAAATCGCGGAAGAGGACACGCCGATCATCCGCCTCGGCGCGCAGCGGCTCGCGAAGGACCGGATCGGCTGGGGCAAGTATCGCGGCGGGATGGGCTACGAGCAGATCGCGACCGCGCGCGGCTCGGGCCTGTGGGGCTTCATGACGGGCTGCGAAGGCTCGAAGTTCCCGTCGGCGCAGGGGCTGTTCGGCGGCTATTCGTGCCCGAGCTACCAGCTGATGAAGATCAAGGGCATCAACATCTTCAACGTGCTCGAAGAGAACCCGAAGGCCGTCGAAGTATTCGACATCGTCGAGCTGATGAACAAGCGGCCGATTCCGGGCGCGAAGTACAGCAGCCACGACATGGGCATGACGTTCGAGATCTGCAACGAAGGCGAGATCTACATGATCTGCCAGGGCTCGGGCGGCGGCTACGGCGATGTGCTCGAACGCGATCCCGAACTCGTGATGAAGGACTTGCGCGAGGAGCTGATGTCGCACGAGAACGCGCGCGACATCTACAAGGTCGTGTACGACGAGGAGACACTCGTCGTGGATGTCGAGGCGACCGCCGACACACGCGCGGCCGAGCGGCTCGCGCGCATCGCGCGCGGGCGGCCGTTCGACGCGTTCTGCGACGAATGGGTGACGCCGGAGCCGCCCGCGACGCTGCCGTACTTCGGCAGCTGGAACGACCGCACCGAGATCTACGCGACGACGATGGGCCAGCGTATCAAGATGCCGGCCGACCAGTTGCAGGGCGCGTTCATGCCCGATCCGAAGGACGTGCGGATTGCGGAACTCGAAGCGCGTCTCGCCGCGCGTGTCGACATGAACGGGGAGGCACCATGTCCCGACTGATTGAAGCACATCGCGCTCGCCGGCTGCTGTGGATCGATCATGACCCCTACAGCGCGCCGTTGCTGGCCGGCGGCGCCCCGCCGTGGCTCGACGTTGCCGCGTGCGTCGCATGGGCGCGGCAGGCGCATGGCCTGCTCGGCTCCGACGTGCGCACGCTGCCACTCGCCGAGGTTGCCGCCGCATGGCTGGCGCGCGACGCGGCGCTCGCGGCCGGGATGGCGGAGCGGACGAAACGCGCGCATCTGCCGCTGAAGGCGTGTCTCGCGAGTGTGCCGTTGCGCGAGCACGCGGCGGCGCTCGCAATTGCGCTGCGCGCCGCACTGCCCGATGCGGTGTTCACGCTCGTGCTGCCGTCGCCGCGCGACTGGGCCGCACAGGCGCTCGTGCTGGCAGGCGGCGCGCCGGACACCGTCGTCGACGAAGACGCAGCCGATGCAGCAGCGGCCTGCATCGCGGATTTCCTGCGGTCGTTCGCGACGGCCGGCATCGACGCGGTGCTGTTGCGCGAATCGCGCACCTGGGACGCAGACGAAGCCGCGCTGTGGCTCGAGCTGTATCGGCCGGTCGCGAACGTCGCGCGGCACTACGGGTGGGACTGGGGGCTGCAGGTGCCGTCAGCGATTGAATTTGGCGAGACGCACGGCCCCGATTTCGCGATTGCGCCGTCGGCGTGCGGTCAGGGTCCGACCGGGCTCGTCGTGCCGGAGACTTTCTGGCAAGGTGACGCTCTGCCTGCGCCGCAACCGGGTACGTTCGACGTTGCGGACATTCCTGCGGCAGCGCGTCCGGAGACCGTCCTCGAACGGCTCGCACTCTTACGTGAAAGGCGATAGAAATGACACGACCCCCACGCTCGCTTCGTTCGCTGCCCCGCGAGGGAGCGGTCAGCCGTCCACGGCCGGCTTTGCAAAGCCGGCCGGCTGCGCAGGCGCTGAGCGATGCTCTGCGAATTCCGTGCTACGCCCTTGGGGCGGCCCTGCGGAGGCCGACATGGTGACCGAAGGCGAACTGATGTGGACGCCGGACGAGACCTTCGCGCGCGGCGCCAATATCGCGCGTTACATCGACTGGCTGGCAGCCGACCGCGACCTGAAGTTCGTGGACTACGACGCACTGTGGCGCTGGTCCGTTAGCGAGCGCGACGCATTCTGGGCGTCGATCTGGCAATGGTACGGCGTGCAGTACGACGGGGCGGCGCGCCGCGTCACCGACGGCGCGCCGATGCCCGATACGCGCTGGTTTCCCGATGCACGCGTGAACTACGCGGAGCACGTGCTGCAGCACGCCGCACACGCGAGCGCGACGCATCCGGCGTTCCATCACGCGAGCGAAACGCGGCCGCTGCAGACGCTGTCGCTCGCCGAGCTCGCGAGCCAGGTGCGGCGCTTCGCGATGCGCTTGCGCGAGCTTGGCGTCGAGCCCGGCGATCGCGTCGTCGCGTATATGCCGAACGTGCCCGAATGTGCGGTCGCGATGCTGGCGGCGACCAGCATCGGCGCGGTGTGGTCGTCGGCGGCGATCGACTTCGGCGTGCGCACGGTCGTTGATCGCTTTCAGCAGATCGCGCCGAAAGTACTGATCGCCGCGGACGGCTATACGTTCGGCGGCAAGGTGTTCGAGCGCAAGCGCGAGGTGGCCGAGATCGCGCAGGCGCTGCCGTCCCTGCAGACGCTCGTATGGCTGCCGAACGTCGCGAGCGGAATGCCGGCAGAGATCGCATCGCTTTCGTGCACGGTGCATGCGTGGGACACGATGCTGTCGGGCCCCGACGTGCCGGCCGACGCGTTCCGCTACACGCGCGTCGGCGCCGATCATCCGCTGTGGATCGTGTTCTCGTCGGGCACGACCGGCTTGCCGAAGGCGATCGTGCACAGCCACGTCGGCGTGCTGGTCGAGCATCTGAAGCTGATGCATCTGCACATGGACCTGCGCGCCGGCGACGTGATGTTCTTCTACAGCACGACCGGCTGGATGATGTGGAACCTGCTGGTCGCCGCGCTGATGACCGGCGCATCCGCGGTGCTCTACGATGGCAGCCCGATGAACGGCGGCCCCGAGTGCCTGTGGCAGCTCGCGGCGGACGCGGGCGCGACGTGCTTCGGCGGCAGCCCGACCTTCGTGCAGATGATGGAGAAGGCCGGCATCGAACCCGGCCGGCGGTTCGACCTGTCGCGCCTGCGGAGCGTGCTGCTGAGCGGCGCACCGAGCGCGCCGGAGACGTTCGCATGGTTCTATCGCAGCGTGAAGGCCGATCTGTGGGTCACGTCGCAATCGGGCGGCACCGAGCTGTGCAGCGGGCTCGTCGGCGCGGTGCCGCTGTTGCCCGTCCATGCGGGCGAGATCCAGGCGCGCATGCTCGGCATGGCGGTCGACGTATGGAACGATGCGGGCGAGCCTGTCGTCGACGAAGTCGGCGAACTCGTCGTCACGCAGCCGGCGCCGTCGATGCCGGTGTTCTTCTGGAACGACGAAGGCGGCGTGCGCTATCGTGAGTCCTACTTCGAGCATTTCCCGGGCGTGTGGCGGCACGGCGACTTCATGCGCGTGACGCCGCACGGCGGATGCTACATCTACGGCCGCGCGGATTCGACGCTGAACCGCTACGGCGTACGGATCGGTTCGGCGGAGATCTATCGGGTCGTCGAGGAGATCGACGCGGTGGCCGACAGCCTCGTCGTGTGCTGCGAGCTGCCGGGCGGGCGCTTCTTCATGCCGCTGTTCCTGCGTCTGCGCGAGGGTGCGGTGCTCGACGACGCGCTGCGCGCGCACATCGCCGAGCGGCTGCGTACCGAGTGCAGCCCGCGTCATGTGCCGGACGTGATGGTGGCGATGGCGCAGATCCCGTATACGCTGACCGGCAAGAAGATGGAGGTGCCGGTGCGCAAGATCCTGATGGGACGGCCGGTCGAACAGGCGGCGAGTCGCGACGCGATGGCCAACCCGGCGGCGCTCGATGCGTACGTTGCGTTCGTCGGCACGGTGCCGCGATGACGACGGCGATCGCGATGGCGGGCGCCGGAGCGGCTACGCTTGCGGCACGCGGCGGCGATGACGACGATGGCGGCGGCGACGACGCCCGGCACGACGCGGCGTGCCTGCGGCCGTTCTGCTGCAACCCGTTCGCGGCGTTCTCCGCGTTCTCGCGCGTCGGCGGATGGACGCCGCCGCTGCCGGAAGTGGACACGTCGACGGGCACTTCGGCGTGCACATCGACGGGCACATCGGCGGGCACATCGGCGGGCACATCGGCGCGCGCATCGGACGACGTTTCCGGCGGCCGCTCATATGCCCGCTCATAGTCCGCATTTAGCCCGCTTGTAGCCGCCAGGCAATTGAGGCACGATGACCCACTCTCTCCACCATTCAGGCGAACGTGACTCGCTCCCCGAACGAGATACGACGCGGTGCGCGTCGTGACCGCGTGGATCTGCACGAACACAAGTTCTTCCCGCCCGCCGCCCGCCGTGGCACGATCGTCCGCCATGCGCTGCTCGAGCGCGTGACGCGGCTCGGCGTGCCGCGCGTCGTGATCCTGCAGGCGCCGCTCGGCAGCGGCAAATCCACGCTGCTGCAGCAGATCATGGATGCCGGCCGCGCGAAGCGCTGGACGATGGCGTGGCTGACGCTCGACGAGAACGACAACGACCCGCGCCGCTTCGAGGCGTACTTCATCGCGCTCGTCGCACGGATGGTCGCGGACGCGGGCGTAAGCGCGCAGTCGCACGCGACGACGGACAACATGCTCGACTGGGTGCTCGACCGGATCGCGCGGATCGACGGTCCGATCGGCTTCTGCATCGACGATGTGCAGTGGATACACGAACCCGCGATCCCGCGTTTCTTCCGCGATCTGCTGCGCGCGTTGCCCGGGCGATGCCGCGTGTTCCTTGGCTCGCGCAGCATCCCGGACATCGGCGTGAGCGCGCTGCTCGTGTCCGAGGAAGCACTCGTGCTGCGGATGGAGGATTTGCGCTTCTCGTCGGCCGAATCGGCCGAATTCCTGACCGGTGCCGACGACGTCGCGATCGATGCGGAAACGGCGGCGTTCGTCCAGGCGCGCACCGAAGGGTGGCCGGCCGGCCTGCAGCTGTTCAGGCTGGCACTCGCACGGTCCGACATTCGGCGCACGCTTGACGAGATGCGCGATTGCGCGCCGCTCGAACTCGTGCGGTACCTGTCGGAAAACACGCTGTCGCTGCAGCGCCCCGACGTGCAGGCGTTCCTGCTGAAGACGTCGCAGTTGCGGCGTCTGAACGGCGCGCTCTGCGAGGAGGTGACGGGCCTGCCGCACGCGGATGCGCTGTTGCGGCAGCTCGAGCAGGACGGGTTGTTCGTCGAGGCGCTCGACGGCAGCCCGGGCTGGTATCGCTATCACAGCCTGTTCGCGCGATTCCTGTCCGAGCGGTTCAGCGGCGAAGGCGCTGAAAGCGTGCTCGACGTGCACCGGCGCGCTGCGCATTGGTACGTGCGCCACGGCGTGCCGGAAGAGGCGATGTTTCATGCGGTCGAAGCGCGCGAGCATGCGCTGGCGATCGACACGCTCGACGCATGGGCGTCGCGACTGGTCGCGGATGCGGAGCTGGTCACGCTCGCTTACTGGTACGACCGGTTGCCGGTGCACGAAGTGATCGGCCAGCGGAGCCTCGCGGTCAAGATCGCGTGGGCGCTCGTGTTCCTGCGGCGCGGCGTGCCGAAGCATCCGCTGCTCGCGCAGCTCGAAGCGACGCGCACGGCCGATGGCGAGCAGGCGGGACGCAGTGCCGACGTCGTGCTCGCGATGGCCGAGCTGTTCAACAACGACTTGCGCGGCGCGGTGCCGCTCGCGAACGTGCCGGCGTTGCATCGCCCCGCGCGCGACGTGTTCGAGGCGTTCGAGCTCGGCGCGGCCGCGAACCTGCTGTCGTTCGCAGCGATGGCCGCGTGGGACGAGGAGGAGAGCCGCCGTCTGCTCGTGCTCGCGAACAGCCACAACGATCACGCGCAGGCGGCATTCAGCCACGGCTACACGCTCGCGCTGCAGTGCGTGATGGAGGTCGTCGGCGCGCAGCCGCAGCGCGCGACGCATGCGCCGCGCGCGAGCGCCGGCGCGCGGCCGTACGTGAACCGCGGGATGGCGGCCGCGGCGCTCGCCGCGACGCGCATCTGGGCGTGCTACGAGGCCGACGAACTCGACACCGCAGAACGGCTCGCCGCGCAGTTCGAGCAGGACATCACGCTCGCGGCGGTGCCCGAATTCATTGCACTGTCGATGGTGTCGATCGCGCGCGTGCACGTCGCGCGCGGACGCATGATGCAGGCGCGCGACACGCTCGACACGCTCGAGCGCGTGAGCTTTCAGAGCCAATGGTCGGGCGTGCGCGAGATGATCGCGTGGGAGCGCCTGTATCTGGCGGGGCGCAGCGGCGAGCCCGCGCGTATCGATGCGCTGCTGCCGCACGTGTCGATCGATGGCCCGCCGCCGGATCCGGCCTGGATCCCGGTCACGGAGATGCTGAGCGGCGCGCTGCTGGGCCGCATCCGGCTCGCGTTGCTGCAGCATCGGCCAGAGCGGGCGGCCGAGCTGCTGAAAACGGCGCTGGCCATCGTGCCCGCTCGACCGCTGCTGACGGTCAAGCTGCAGGTGTTGCAAGCGCTGGTCCAGCATCGGCAAGGGCAGACGAGACTGGCGCTGCGCACGCTGCAGCGGGTGGGGGACGCCGCCCGTGCCGGCGGCTGTCGCCGTGCGCTGCTCGACGAAGGCGCGGAGCTGGTGGCGATGCTGGACTCGATGCCGGACGCGGAAACGGATCGCGTCCATTCCATTTCCCGGCCGGGCGTGCAGAAAGCGGCGTGGCTCGGCATGCTGTCGCAACGCGAGCACGAAATCCTGCAACTGCTTTGCAGCGGCGCGTCGAATCGCGAGATTTCGGAAAAGCTGTTCCTGTCCGAGAACACGGTGAAATTCCACCTGAAGAATCTCTACCTCAAACTGGACGTCCGGAACCGCGCGCAGGCCATTCTCAAGGCCCGGTCGGACGTGCGCTGAGTCGTGCGCGACATATTCAATTGATTCGATGAATACCGCGAAAAGAATAATCGAATGCCTGGCGAACCCTTGCATTACTTCGCGTTACGGCATCGCGCGATTATCGTCGACGCCAGCCCGTCGTCCGAGCGACTGAAAAGTGCGCCGATTTACACGCAGCAGGCCGGATTGTCGCCCGCAGCCGTATGCGGAAAATGGCATGCGTGATGCATGAAATGCAACGTCCACAAGCTGGGTGAAAGCATGCCGCGCATATCTTACAGATTGAAATGTCGGATATTAATAATGGCGAATTAACCGGCCTTTTTTGATGCGAATTAACGTGCTAGTCACATGCGAATCGTATAGTCTTCGCTCCGTGCCCGCATTTTCATTCACGTGACCATGTCCGATCCAATCGCCGCGCAATTCAGCGTGCCCCGCAGCCGGGAGCGCAACCTGGGTTTCGCCGTCTTCCTGGTGTTGCTCCTCGCCGGAGCGATCTTCGTCATCACCCAGCTCGCGTCGGATCTTCAGACGGTGGCCGAGCGTTCGACGTTTCCTTACATCCTGCTTGGCATCGCATTGCTGATCGCGCTCGGTTTCGAGTTCGTCAACGGCTTTCACGACACCGCCAACGCGGTCGCGACCGTGATCTACACGCGCTCGCTCGCGCCGCACGCGGCGGTCGTCTGGTCCGGCGCGTGGAATTTCCTCGGCGTGCTGACGTCGAGCGGCGCGGTGGCGTTCGGCATCCTGCAGCTCCTGCCGGTCGAACTGATCCTGCAGGTCGGCAGCAGCGCCGGATTCTCGATGGTGTTCGCACTGCTGATCGCAGCAGTCGTGTGGAATCTCGCGACCTGGTATTTCGGCCTGCCGTCGTCGAGTTCGCATACGCTCGTCGGCTCGATCATCGGGGTCGGGCTGATGAACCAGTTCGTCAACGGTCCGTCCGGCACGAGCGGCGTCGACTGGAACCAGGCGCTGGGCGTCGGCAAGGCGCTGCTGTTCTCGCCGATCATCGGCTTCCTGCTGTCCGCGCTGGTGCTGATCGTCCTCAAGGCGGTCGTGCGCGTGCCGGCGCTCTATGAGGAACCGAAGGGGAACACGCCGCCGCCGTTCTGGATTCGCGCGCTGCTGATCCTGACCTGCACCGGCGTGTCGTTTGCGCACGGCTCGAACGACGGGCAAAAGGGCATGGGTCTCATCA
Organism: Burkholderia sp. Bp8963; assembly: GCF_003854275.1. Lineage (GTDB taxonomy): Bacteria > Pseudomonadota > Gammaproteobacteria > Burkholderiales > Burkholderiaceae > Burkholderia. The sequence goes on along the minus strand of NZ_QTQP01000012.1, from coordinate 161,872 downwards.
TGCTGATCCTGATCGGCGTGATGCCGACCGCCTATGCGCTCAACAAGGCCGTCACGCCGGAACAGACGGGCACGTTCGTCGCGGTGGCGCGCCATGCGTCGACGACGCTCGGCAAATATGCGGACGCGACTGTCCATCCCGCGGACGCACGCGGCGAAGTCGAGGCCTATGTGCGCACCCGCCACATCACGCCGGCGACGGTGCCCGCGTTGCGCGACCTGATCGACGGGATCGCCGGACAGGTCGGCTCGTTGGGCTCGATTTCCGCGGTGCCGCAAAACCAGGCCGGTAACGTGCGCAACAACATGTACGTGGCGTCCGAGGCGATCCGCCTGATGGAGAAGGCCAAGTCGCCCGCATTCACCGCCGAAGACTCGGCCGTCATCGAAGCATTGAGGAAGCAGCTGGACCATTCGACCAAGTTCATCCCGACCTGGGTGAAGGTCGCGGTGGCCATCGCGCTGGGCCTCGGCACGATGGTCGGCTGGAAGCGCATCGTCGTGACGGTCGGCGAGAAGATCGGCAAGTCGCACCTGACCTATGGCCAGGGCGCGTCGGCCGAGGCGGTCGCGATGCTGACGATCGGCATGGCCGACACATACGGGCTGCCGGTGTCGACGACCCACGTGCTGACGTCCGGCGTGGCCGGCACGATGACGGCCAACGGGTCGGGCCTGCGCTGGGGCACGGTGCGCAACCTGGTGTTCGCGTGGGTGCTGACCCTGCCGGCATCGATCGCGCTGTCGGGGGGCCTGTACTGGCTGCTGCATCGGGTCTTCTGATCCGGATGATGTAAGCCCGATGAAGCAAGCCCGATGAAGCAAGCCCGGTCGGGCGCCCGGCGCTCACCGCTCCGGGTGCCGCGACCGCTGGGCGCCGGCCGCCGGCCGGAATCCCTGCCGCAGGTGCCGTGCCGCGTGCGCGTTCCGCGTCCCCGTTGCGGACGCTGCGGGCGGCGTGGACGAATACGCGCATACGCGGATACGCGGCGCATGAATGCCGGAAACGTGCCGGCGCACGTCGCGATCGATCGCCGCAGCGCGGTCGGCCGTTCCGGCCGCCGACGGACGATCGCGGACCGTCGGCCAGTCTGTCCCAACGCTCTCTCGACGGAGAAACACCCTGATGGATCTCAGCTTTGACCCGAGCCGCCGCGCGAATGCGTCGGTGTGGCGTGTGTTGCCCAACCGCTGGGACTTCGTCGCGTTTCCGCTGATCGTCTGCCTGATCGCGATGGCGGCGATCGGCTTCCATCAGACGCTTGCGCCGATTTCGACGCTGAAGACCCAGGCGATCTCGCTCGACCCGTCGAACCTGCCCGAATACGCGCTGCGCACGACGCTGCGGATGCTCGCCGCGATGGTCGCGTCGCTCGCGTTCACGCTCGTGTACGGCACGCTCGCCGCGAAGAGCCGCCGGGCCGAGAAGGTGCTGATCCCGATCCTCGACATCCTGCAGTCGGTGCCGGTGCTCGGTTACATCTCGTTTACGGTCACGTTCTTCCTCGCGCTGTTCCCGGGCCGCGTGCTCGGCGCCGAGCTCGCCGCGATCTTCGCGATCTGGACGAGCCAGGCGTGGAACATGACGTTCAGCTTCTACCAGTCGCTGCGCACCGTGCCGCACGATCTCGGCGAGGTGTCGCGCGGCTTTCACCTGACCGGGTGGCAGCGCTTCTGGAAGCTCGAGGTGCCGTTCTCGATGCCGGGCCTGATCTGGAACATGATGATGTCGATGTCGGGCGGCTGGTTCTTCGTCGTCGCATCCGAGGCGATCACGGTCGGCAACAATACGATCACGCTGCCGGGCATCGGCGCGTATCTCGCGCAGGCGATCGGCGACAAGAACATCGGCGCAATCGGCTGGGTGATCCTCGCGATGACGGTCGTGATCCTCGCGTATGACCAGTTCCTGTTCCGCCCGCTCGTCGCGTGGGCCGACAAGTTCCGGATGGAAAACACGAGCTCGGGCGACGTACCCCGGTCGTGGCTGCTCGACCTGCTGCGCCGCACGCAGCTGATCCACCGCACGCTCGAGCCGATGGGCTGGATGCTGTCGCGGGCCGCACGTGCGCCGTTGCGCTTGCCGGCCTTCGGGCGCGCAGGATCCCGGCAGGCGCAACCGGGGCAGTCGTCGCGCATCGGCGATGTCGTGTGGGGCATCGTGGTGATTCTGCTGACCGCGTACGTCGTGTGGCGCGTGGTCGCTTACGTGCGCACCGGCGTCACGCTCGACGAAGTGGGGCACGTGCTCGTGCTCGGCCTCATCACGCTGCTGCGCGTCACGCTGCTGATCGCGATCGCGTCGGTGATCTGGGTGCCGGTCGGCGTGCTGATCGGGTTGCGCCCGGCGCTCGCCGAAAAGGTGCAGCCGCTCGCGCAGTTCCTGGCCGCGTTCCCGGCGAACCTGCTGTTCCCGGTGTTCGTGATCGTGATCGTGAAATTCCACCTGAACGCCGACATCTGGCTGTCGCCGCTGATCGTGCTCGGCACGCAGTGGTACATCCTGTTCAACGTGATCGCCGGCGCGACCGCCTATCCGAACGACTACAAGGAAGTGACCGCCAACTTTCGCATCCGTGGCCGGCAATGGTGGCGCCAGGCCATGCTGCCGGGCATCTTCCCGTATTACGTGACGGGCGCGATCACCGCGTCGGGCGGCGCATGGAACGCGAGCATCGTGTCGGAAGCCGTGCAGTGGGGCGACACCAAGGTCACCGCGCACGGCCTCGGCGCGTACATCGCGCAAATGACCGCTGCCGGAGACTTCCCGAAGATCATCCTCGGCATCGCGGTGATGTCACTGTTCGTGACACTGTTCAACCGCCTGCTGTGGCGCCCGCTGTTCGCGTATGCCGAGTCGAAGCTGCGTGTTGACTGAAACCGATTGAGAGCGAAACGCGATGCAAAATCCGAATGCTGTAAACGCCCCCGTTCAGGCCCAGCCGGTGCCACCGAAGCTCGGTGACGAAATCCTGCGTGTCGACCGCGTCAGCCGTGGTTTCAACAAGAACCAGGGCGAGCTGCTGGTGCTTGACGACGCGAACCTGTCGCTGCGCGAAGGCGAGATCGTCGGGCTGCTCGGCCGCTCGGGCTCGGGCAAGTCGACGCTGTTGCGGATCATCGCCGGCCTGATCGAGCCGACCGGCGGCGAGGTGAGCTACCTCGGCAAGCCGCTGCGCGGCCCGGCCGAAGGCGTCGCGATGGTGTTCCAGACCTTCGCGCTGTTCCCGTGGCTCACCGTGCTGCAGAACGTGGAAGCGGGCCTCGAGGCGCTCGGCGTCGATGCGCGCGAGCGGCGCGAGCGCGCCCTTGCGGCGATCGACCTGATCGGTCTCGACGGCTTCGAGAACGCGTATCCGCGCGAGCTGTCGGGCGGCATGCGCCAGCGTGTGGGCTTTGCGCGCGCGCTCGTCGTCGATCCGACGATCCTGCTGATGGACGAACCGTTCTCGGCGCTCGACGTGCTGACGGCCGAGACGCTGCGTACCGACCTGCTCGACCTGTGGACGCAGGGCCGCATGCCGATCAAGTCGGTGCTGATCGTCACGCACAACATCGAGGAAGCGGTGTTCATGTGCGACCGGATCCTCGTGCTGTCGTCGAACCCGGGCCGCGTGATCGCCGAGATCAAGGTGCCGTTCAAGCATCCGCGCAACCGCCTCGACCCGGCGTTCCGCAAGCTCGTCGACGACATCTACGCGAAGATGACCGCGCGCCAGATCGGCGAGGCGACGAAGAAGGGGCTCGAACCCAGCAGCCGGCTGCCGAGGGTGTCGACCAACCTGATGGCCGGCCTGATCGAAACGCTCGTGATGGCGCCGTACCACGGCCGTGCGGACATGCCGGAAATCGCGCGCACGCTGCATCTTGAGGTCGACGACCTGTTCCCGATCGCCGAAGTGCTGCAGTACCTCGGCTTCGCGGACGTGCGCGAAGGCGACGTGATCCTGACGCCGCCGGGGCGCGTGTTCGCGGAGTTCGGCACGCAGGAGCGCAAGCTGATGTTCGCGGATCATCTGCTGAAGCATGTGCCGCTCGCCGCGCAGATCAAGAAAGTGCTCGACGAGCGGCCGGGCCATCGCGCGCCGCGCGTGCGCTTCGAGCAGGAACTCGAGGATTTCCTGACCGATGGCGCCGCCGAGGAGACGCTCGACGCGGTGATCGACTGGGGCCGCTACGGCGAAGTCTTCTCATACAACGACAAAACCGAGATTTTCAGTCTCGCCGACGTAGAATCCTGATCCTTTCATTCGCTGAAAACTTCGGGGGATCTTACGTGGTCAGACGCTTGGTTCGCGGTGCCCGGATGCGCAGGCGCCAACGGTCCGGCAGTCATCGGTCGCGCTTGCGCGACGCGCTGTTTCGTCGTTTCATGGCCGCAAGCATGGTGCCCGTTCGACCGATGCTGCAGGCGTTCGCAACGGCGACGCCCGCCGTCGCGGAGCGCAACGGCGGGCAGGGCCGCGCGCTCGCGCTGCCGGACCCGACCGGCGCGCCGCCGCCCTCGCGTGCGCCGCTTTCCGGCACATCCTTTTCCACAGGCAATACAGGGACTCCCATGAAAGATGCTCTTCCGACCAACGATGCAGCCGCTGACGCCGATCGGGATCGATATGCGCGCCTGCAAGCGGAACTGATCGACAGCCTGGACGAGGAATTCGAACTGGAGCTCGACGACCGGCGCTTCGAGTCCGACACCGCGACGGACAGCGACCGGCGCGCGGAACGCCAGCATTACTTCCGCGAGCTGTTGCGTTTGCAGGGGGAGCTGGTGAAGCTCCAGGACTGGGTCGTTCATTCCGGCCACCGGCTGGTCGTGATTTTCGAGGGCCGGGACGCGGCCGGAAAGGGCGGGGTCATCAAGCGCATCACGCAGCGGCTGAACCCGCGCGTGTGCCGGGTCGCGGCGCTTCCCGCGCCGACGACGCGCGAGCGCACGCAATGGTATTTCCAGCGCTATGTCGCGCATCTTCCGGCCGCCGGCGAAATCGTGCTGTTCGATCGAAGCTGGTATAACCGCGCCGGCGTCGAGCGCGTGATGGGGTTCTGCACCGACGACGAATACGACGAGTTCTTCCGGTCGGTGCCCGAGTTCGAGAAGATGCTGGTGAGAAGCGGCATCCAGATCGTCAAGTACTGGTTCTCGGTGTCGGACGACGAACAGGAGCTGCGCTTCCAGAGCCGCATCGACGATCCGCTGAAACAGTGGAAGCTGAGCCCGATGGACCTCGAGAGCCGCCGGCGCTGGGAAGCGTACACGCAGGCGAAGGAAGTGATGCTCGAGCGCTCGCATATTCCGGAATCGCGCTGGTGGGTCGTGCGCGCGGACGACAAGAAGAAGGCGCGCCTGACCTGCATCAAGCACCTGCTCGGGCAAGTGCCGTATCACGACGTCGAGCATTCCGCGGTCGTGCTGCCGGAGCGCGTTCATCACGAAGACTACATCCGCCATCCGGTGCCGGACGACATGTACGTCCCCGACACCTACTGATGCGGGTTTGCGGCCGGCGGGGCATCGGGCCCCGCCTGGCGCAATCGGGCCGGCGCGCGCCGGGCCGCGCGAACGCGCGGTAGTACAAGCCCGGCAGCACAACCCCGGTAGCACGACCCCGGCAGCAGTAAAATCCCGCCGCGAAAAACCTGCGATGTCGCCGCCATGCCGGCCGAGTCCGCGCGCCTGCCCCCTGTATTCAAATACTCGTCTTAACGGAACCGGACTAGGCGTATACACGCGGTCGGCGGCGAAAAAGCCCGGTTCCACGCCGATATAAGCGCTATGACATGCGCTGCATGCCGACGGCCCAATGGGATGCGATGTTCTGTTCGCCTACCCTTCGCTTCGGCAAGATTCGAATGGCCGGGCTGATACAGAGCGCACGATATCGCGCAAAACAAGACGGCCCGCGCTTCGCGAATCGACGAGACGCATCGCGGCTCGCCCGTCCTTCCGACGTTGCCGACAAGCCTGTCAAGAGACGAGACAAACCTGATGACGGCCGCGCGCGGCCGTTTCAGCATGCTGATAAAGGAGCAAGCTCATGAGTGATACCCCGGTGCAGCCGGTCGCCGGCGTCGGCGCGGAAGCGGAGTTCGGCGCCAAGGGCGCCATCGATCGATATTTCGGGATTTCCCTGCGCGGCAGCACGCAGCGCCGGGAAGTCGTCGCGGGTATCACCACCTTCCTGGCGATGGTCTATTCGGTGTTCGTCGTGCCCGGCATGTTCGGCAAGGCCGGTTTCGACACGAGCGCCGTGTTCGTCGCCGTCTGCCTGACGACGGCCTTCGGCTCGCTGCTGATGGGCCTGTGGGCGAAGCTGCCGATCGCGATCGGCTGCGCGATTTCGCTGACCGCATTCACCGCATTCGGCCTCGTGCTCGGCAAGGGGCTGTCGCCGACGGTCGCGCTCGGCGCCGTGTTCCTGATGGGGCTCGTGTTCACCGGCATTTCCGTCACCGGCGTGCGCTCGTGGATCCTGCGCAACCTGCCCGCGGGCGTCGCGCACGGCACGGGGATCGGCATCGGCCTGTTCCTGCTGCTGATCGCGTCGAACGATGTCGGCCTCGTGATCAAGAACCCGGGCGCCGGCCTGCCGGTGACGCTCGGCCACGTCACCGCGCTGCCGGTGATCATGTCGGTGATCGGCCTCGCGGCGATCTTCGGGCTGGAAAAGCGCCGCGTGCCGGGCGGGATCCTGCTCGTCGTGATCGCGATCTCGGCGTTCGGCCTCGCGTTCGATCCGGACGTGAAGTACCACGGCATCTTCGCGCTGCCGTCGCTGAGCGCGCCGGGGCATGCGTCGCTGATCGGCGCGATGGACCTCAAGGGCGCGCTGTCGATGGCCGTGCTGCCGAGCGTGCTGGCGCTCGTGATGACGGCCGTGTTCGACGCGACCGGCACGATCCGCGCAGTCGCGGGGCAGGCGGGCCAGCTCGACGAGAACGGCCGCATCATCAACGGCGGCCGCGCGCTGACCGCCGATTCGGTCAGCTCGATCTTCTCCGGCTTCCTCGGCGGCGCGCCGGCGGCGGCCTACATCGAGTCGAGCGTCGGCGTGGCCGCCGGCGCGAAGACGGGCCTCGCCGCCGCGGTGGTCGGCCTGCTGTTCCTGATCGTGATGTTTTTCTCGCCGCTCGCGGCGCTCGTGCCGTCGTATGCGACCGCGCCCGCGCTGATGTACGTCGGCCTGCTGATGCTGAGCAGCGTGAGCAAGCTGCACATGGACGACATGGTCGATGCGATGTCGGGGCTCGTGTGCGCGGTGTTCATCGTGCTGACCGCGAACATTGTGACGGGCATCATGCTCGGCTTTTCGACGCTCGTGATCGGGCGCATCGCCAGCGGCGAATTCCGCAAGCTCAACGTCGGCACCGTGATCATCGCGGCCGTGCTCGTCGTGTTCTACCTGGGCGGCTGGGCGATCTGACGAGACCCGTCGCACGCTGCCGCGGACAGGGCCGCGGCAGCGTGCAGGGAGGACGTTGTCTCCACAACCATCATCATCGTTGATGGCCTCAAGGCCTGGGAACGTCGGTTTCCAGGCTCTTTTTGCTGGTGCGGCGCGGCTCGCGCGTCGCCAGCCGTGAGATCAGATCATCATGTCACCGGCGGCGCATGCCCGCTGTCGCCGATCCCCCGCATGTCGTCGTATTCCCGCGAGATGTCCTTGTTGGTGTAGTCACCGAGCATCGCCGCGGAGACCACGCTGAACACCGCGCACACCGCCACATAGATCGCGATCGCGTAGCCCGAGTGGTAGTAGGCGAACAGCGCCGTCGCGATCAGCGGTGCCGGGCCGCCGGCGATCACCGACGCGAGCTGGTAGCCGAGCGACGCGCCGCTGTAGCGCAGGCGCCCCGTGAAGGATTCCGCGATCAGCGCGGCCTGCGGCCCGTACATCATCGAATGCGGCACCAGCGACAGCACGATCGCGATGAAGATCCACGCCGCGATCTTCGTATCGACCATCCCGAAGTAGACGAAGCCGAACAGGCCGGCGGCAATCGCGCCGGTGATGTACATCCGCCGCCGCCCGATCAGGTCGGACACGTGGCCGAACAGCGGGATCGTGAAGAACTCCACGACCGACGCGGCAAGCACCGCCGCGAGCAGCAGGTTGCGCGACACGCCGAGTGCCGTGACGCCATAGGTGAACACGAACGCGGTGTAGATGTAGAACGGCGCCTGTTCAGCCATGCGCGCGAATGCCGACAGCAGGATGTCCTTCGGCTGGCGGCGCAGCACTTCGAGCATTGGCGTCCGCTCGATCCGGTGCTCGGCGAGCAGCTTCGCGAAGATCGGCGTCTCGAGAATGTTCAGCCGGATGTAGAGGCCGATCGCGACCAGCACGATGCTGAGGACGAACGGCACGCGCCAGCCCCACGTGAGGAAGCTGTTGCCGGCGATCCAGCTGACGGCCAGCACGGCGAGGTTCGCGAGGAATAGCCCGGCCGGCACGCCGAACTGCGGCCACGACGCAACGAAGCCGCGATGCGCGTTGGTGCGCGCCCATTCCATCGACATCAGCACCGAGCCGCCCCATTCGCCGCCGACACCGACGCCCTGGATGAAGCGCAGCACCGTGAGCGCGACCGCGCCCCAGATGCCGATCACCGCATAGGTCGGGACGAACGCGACGGCGAACGTCGCGAGCCCCATCAGCAGCAGCGTCACGATCAGCGTGGCCTTGCGTCCGATGCGGTCGCCATAGTGGCCGAAGATCGCCGCACCGACCGGCCGCGCGACAAAGCCGACCGCATAGATCAGGAACGCCTGCAGCGTACCGACCAGCGGGTGGGATTGGGGGAAGTACAGCTTCGCGAAGACCAGACCGGTCACGGTGCTGTAGAGGAAGAAGTCATACCATTCGATCGTCGTGCCGACCGTGCTGGCGATGACGGCGCGCCGCAACTGGCGCCGCGCCTCCTCGTCCGAGAGGGGCGATGCCCCGGTTTCCATGGCAGCCATTTGGAATCCCCTTGAAAAAGGGCGATAGATGTATAGACAATCGCCGTTTCAACGGGTTCCGATCGTGGTGGCGTGCGCGTCGCGCGTTGCGCCGGTCAGCCCCCGAACGCCGACACGATCGCATCGATCGTCACGCGGATGCGCGCGGTGTGGCGCAGGTCCTGGTGCGTGACGAGCCATATGTCATACGAAACGTCGCCCGACCGATCGGGCCAGATTCGCACGAGCCCGTCGCGTTCGCCCATCGGCACCGGCAGCTGGCCGATGCCGAACCCGGCCTTGAGCGCCGCGCGCAGCGTCAGGTTCGCATTCAGGCGCGCGACGATGCGGCCGTTGGTCAGCGGCTCGCCGACGAATGCGGGCGCGCGGGCTGCCGCGATGTGCGGCTGGTAGACGGCGAGATCGTGGCCGGCGAACCGCTCGCCCGGCACCGGCTCGCCGCGATGCCGCAGGTAGTCGGGGGACGCGTACAGCCCGACTTCCCATTGCGCGACACGGCGCGCGAGCAGATCCGGATTGGCGGGCTTGACGGTGCGGATCGCGATGTCGGCCTCGCGCTTCGCGAGATTGAGGATCTGCGTCGACGTGTCGAGCACCACCGACACGTCCGGATGCTTCGCGTGCACGCGCTCGATGGCCGGCATCACGAATTCGAGCGCGAGCGCGTCCGTCGTCGTGATCTTCACTTCGCCGGCGAGCCGCTTGTCGACGCCTTGCGTGTGGCGCACGAGATCGTGCGCGGACTGCTCCATCGCCTCGGCGGCGCGGATCGCGATGCGGCCGACGGGCGTCAGCTCATAACCCTTCGACGTGCGCAGGAACAGCGTCGCGCCGAGCGCATGCTCGAGCGCGGCGAGCCGGCGGCCGACCGTCGCCTGGTCGATGTCGAGCGCGCGTGCGGCACCGCGCAAGGTCTTTTCCCGATGGAGCGCGACGAAGATGCGCGCGTCGTCCCAGTTCATGGTGCCTCCGGCATGATGCAATTCTGCATCATACGTTCGGCAATTCGCTGCGTGTCAAGCGCGCGCCGCATCCCTACACTTTTCTCTACCCGATGCGGCGAGCCGGCGAGTTGCCCGGCGTCGCAGCGCATCCGGCATGTCGAAAAGGATGAAGCCGTGTCACATACCACGCAAACTGTTCCCGCGGCGATGACCGCGATCGAGATCGCACGGCCGGGCGGCCCCGACGTGCTCGTGCCGGCGACGCGGCCGACTCCCGCGCCTGCCGCCGGCGAGGTGCTGATCCGCGTTCACGCGGCCGGCGTGAACGGCCCCGACACGCTGCAGCGCAAGGGCCTGTACGATCCGCCGCCGGGCGCTTCCGACATTCCGGGCCTCGAAGTGGCCGGCGAAGTCGTCGCGCTCGGCCGCGACGTGACGCGCTTCGCTATCGGCGATCGCGTCTGCGCGCTGATCACGGGCGGCGGCTACGCGGAATACGCGGTTGCGCACGAGACCAACACGCTCGCGATTCCCGAAGGGCTGTCGATGGTCGAAGCGGCTGCGCTGCCCGAAACGTTCCTGACGGTGTGGCTGAACCTGTTCCAGCGCGGCAAATTTGCAGCGGGCGACAGCGTGCTGATTCACGGCGGTGCGTCCGGGATCGGCACCACGGCGACGATGCTCGCGAAGGCGTTCGGCGCATCGAAGATCGTCACGACGATCAGTTCCGACGCGCAGCGCGCCGCGAGTCTCGCACTCGGCGCCGACGTCGCGGTCGACTACCGGCACGAGGATTTCGTCGAAGCAGCGAAGCGCGCGACGGACGGGCGCGGCGTCGATGTGGTCGTCGACATCGTCGCCGGCGATTACGTCGCGCGGAATTACGCGGCTGCCGCGATGAACGGGCGCATCGTGCAGATCGGCGTGATCAAGGGGCCTGCGAAAGAGCTCGATCTGTTCCCGATGCTGACGAAGCGCCTCACGCATATCGGCTCGACGCTGCGTTCGCGGACGCACGAGGAGAAGGCACAACTGATCGACGATCTCGAACGGTCGGTGTGGCCGCACATTCGCAGTGGCGCGGTGAAGCCGCTGATCTATCGGACCTTCGAACTCAACGATGCGCGCGGCGCGCATGCGTTGATGGATTCCGGCACGCACATCGGCAAGATCGTGCTGACGACGGCGGCGGCGCGCGCCGCGTGATGCACGGCGGCACGGCGGCACGGCCACGCGTGGCTTCAGCAATGACCGAGCGGCGCGGCCGAACGTGCGACGTCGGCGATCCGGACGCTGCGCGACATCCCGTAGACTTCGGCCTCGCGGCGCTCGGGCTCGCTGCTCGCGACGACTGCCGCGCATTCGCGCGGCACGCCGAGTGCGTGCAGTGCGACATCGAACGGATGCTGGCTCGCGGCGACGGACGGCTGATGCGCGTCGGTCACGACGACGGAGAAACGGTCGAGGTTCGCGAGGCCGAACTGGCCTTCGAACATTGCGCTGAGCCGCGACGCCGGCAAGGTCGTCACGAGGCCGAGACGGTAGCCTTCGGCGGATGCGCTGTCGAGCCACTCGATGATCGCATCGCGCTGATGCTGCGATTCCCGCGAGTCCGGTGTCGCTTCGATCTGTTCAAACGCTGCGTCGAGTCGTGTAACGATGGCTTCGATGACCACGGTGATGCTCCTCTCCGGAAGACGTAACGATCCGTTCGCTGACGGGAATGCCATACCTTATCGTTTGAATGGATTACAGGACTAATTAATCTTTTTAGCCGACTCATAGGATCGGGCTTATACATCTTTCTGCACGGTGGTGGTGCAAACGCACGACTGTCGTGCATTCGCGCGATTCATGAAATCTGCGCACCAGATCGGTGTTTCACTGAATGCAACGATCGCATCGACCATCTTCCGGACACGCATGAATCGCGTATCGCGTATCGGGCAACCGTTGCCCGATACGGGTGCCGCTTCGTTCCGCTCGTCAATGCAGCTTGATCGAAGGCTGGTTGCGGCTTTGCAGCCAGTGGCTCAGTGCCTGGAGCAGCGTGCGCTTCGCGCCGTACACGCTGAACAGGTGCTTGCGATACAGGAACTTGTACAACCCGATCGCGGCCAGCCCGTCGACGATCAGCGAGCGCGAGCGCACGCCGAGCTCCGCCTGGAACACCGCACCCGCCTGGCCGAGCGACACGACGGTGCCCGCATCGCGGAACGTGAAGCCGTCGACCGGCTTGCCGGCCAGCCGCCGCGCGAACGCATGGCCGAGATACACGGCCTGCTGGTAAGCGACCTGCGCACGTGGCGGCAGGAAGCCTTGCGCGCCCGCGGACGGGCACGCCGCACAGTCGCCGAACGCGAACACGTGCGGATCGTCCGGCGTCTGCAGCGTATCGGTGACGATCACCTGGTTCGCCCGATTGAGCGCGATGTCGCCGAGCTGCCGCAGGAACGCGGGGCCCGCGACGCCCGCGGCCCAGATCGTGATGTCGCTCGCGAGACGTTCGCCGGTGGCGGTCACCACTGCGTCATGCGCGACTTCCGCGACGCGTGTGCCGGTCAGCACGTCGACGTGCAGTTGCCGCAGCTGCGTCTGCATCCGCGCGGAGAGCCGCTCGTCGAGCGCCGGCAGCACGCGCGGGCCGCCTTCGATCAGCCGGATGCATACGTCGCGGTCCGGCACCAGCGCCTTGAACCGGTACGTCGTCAACTGGTTGATCGCATGCCTGAGCGCGGCCGCGAGCTCCACGCCGGTCGCACCGGCGCCGATCACGTTGATGCAGATCGGCTGCGGGCGCTGAATCGGCTGCTCAATCGGTTGCTGTTCCGGCTGCTGCTCCGCCAGATGGTTGGCCTTCGTGCAGGCCGCGAGGAACTTGCGGCGGAAATCCTCGGCCTGCTCGACGTTCTCGAGCGGCAGCGCGTGACGCGCGGCGCCCGGCACGTTGAAGAAGTTCGTCACGCTGCCGACCGCGAGCACGAGATCGTCGTAATGCACGTCGCGCTGCGGCAGGATTTCCGTGCCGTCCGCGTCGAGCACGGCGGCGATCGTCGTGGTGCGCCGTGCCCGGTCGACACGTTGCAGCTCGCCCTGCACGAACCGGAAGCCATGCCGCTTCGCCTGCGCCGCATACTCGATCGTGTGCGAGGCCGGGTCGCGATGGCCGGACGCGGCCTCGTGCAGCAGCGGCTTCCAGAAATGCGTCGGCGAACGATCGACCAGCACGATCTCCGCCATGCCGCGCCGTCCGACGGTGTCGCCGAGACGCGTCGCCAGTTGCAGGCCGCCGGCGCCGCCGCCGACGATCACGATGCACGGCACGCGCGTCGCGCGATCCGTGCCAAGGGTGAACGGGTTCGTGTCCATGCTTGTGCTCCAGGCTAGATGCTGCAGATGACAGATTTCGAGATACGACGATATAGTTTCGCATCCGCTAAGACAATTTAATGTTTATAGGCGACTCATATGTATTCACTAATAGGTAAGACGGCGACGTTCCGGCAACTGAAGGCGCTGGACATGATCGCGCGGCTTGGCAGCGTGTCGCGCGCGGCGGAGGAGCTGAACCTGACGCAGCCCGCCGTGTCGCTGCAGATCCGCCTGCTCGAGGAGGCCGTCGGCGCGGCGCTGCTGCAGCGGGTGGGGCGCGGCGTGCAGCTGACCGCGGGCGGCGAGATCGTCGCCCGCTATGCGCGCGAGATCCTGTATTTGTGGAGCGAGGCAGGCGACGAAGTGGCGGCGTTGACGGGCGATCTCGGCGGCACGCTGCGGATCGGCGCGATCACGACGGCCGAGTACCTGATTCCGCCGCTGCTCGTCAAATTCACGGCGACGCGCCCGCACGTGAAGACGTACTTCAAGGTCGGCAACCGCGACGACATCATCCGGATGCTCGCGACGCATGAAATCGATCTCGCGGTGATGGGCAGCGCGCCTAAGGAGTTGCGCACGCATGCGGTCGAGTTCGCGAAGCATCCGATGGTGTTCGTCGCGGCGCCCGGCCATCCGCTGATGCAGCGCAAGCGCGTCGCGCTGAAGGATCTCGAATCGGCGCACCTGCTGGTTCGCGAGCGCGGTGCCGGCACGCGCTCGACCGTCGAGAGCCTGTTCAAGGCGTCGGGACACAAGTTTCATGTGGGATCCGAACTGTCGAGCAACGAGGCGATCAAGCAGATGGCCGAGGCGGGGCTCGGCATCGCGTTCCTGTCGCTGCATGCGTGCGCGCTCGAATTGCGCACCGGGCTGCTGGGGCAACTGCCGTTTCCAGGCAACCCGATCGAACGGGAGTGGTACGTGGTGACGCTTGCCGACCGGCGGATCTCGCAGGTGACCGCGCTGTTCCGCGATTTCCTGATCAAGCAGGGCGCGCCGGTGATCGACGGCGCGACGACCGCGTCGCACGAGCGGCGGCGCAAGTGATGGACACCCAACCCGCTCCGTTCGTCAGTCATCAGTTTTTTCGATGACTCAGATCGCTGCCGCGTGCCTACTCGCGGCAGTGGCCTCCGGCTACCGTTACGCCCATCTCAATGCCGAGGCCACACATGTCCAAGCTCAACCTGAAACTGCTGGGCCCCTGCCTGCTTGCGATCGCGATCGATGCGATGGGATTCGGGCTCGTCTATCCGATCATGGCGGCGATCTTTTCCGATCCGCATTCGGGCGTCATCGGCGCCGGCGTGCCCGCGCACCTGCGCAACTTCTATCTCGGTCTCGGGTACGGCATCTATCCGTTCTTCATGTTCTTCGGTTCGTCGCTGATGGGCGAGCTGTCCGACGCCTATGGCCGCCGCAGGATCCTGCTGCTGTGCGTGTTCGGCCTCGCGCTCGGCTACCTGCTGATGGCGCTCGGCGCGCTGCTGCCGAGCATCGCGCTGCTGCTCGTCGGGCGCGGGCTGAGCGGCCTGATGGCCGGCTGCCAGGGGATCGCGCAGGCCGCGATCGCCGACCTGAGCACGCCGGAGAACAAGGCGTACAACATGAGCATCATGTCGGTCGCATTCAGCGCGGGCGTGATCGTCGGCCCCGTGCTCGGCGGCGTCACGTCGGACCGGACCCTCGCGCCGTTCTTCAACTACGGCACGCCGTTCCTGCTGGTCGCTGCGCTGTCGGTCGCCTGCGGGCTCTGGACGCTGCGCTGCTACCGCGACGCGGCCGCGCCCGCCGGCGGCGCGCGGATCGATCTGCTGCTGCCCGTGCGGATCATCTTCGAGGCCGGCACGCATGCACGCGTCGCGTGCCTGTCGGCCGTGTTCTTCCTGATGCAGGTCGGCTACGGCCTGTACCTGCAGACGATCATGCTGGTATTGCAGACGCGCTTCCAGTACACGAGTGCGCAGCTCGGCCTGTTCAGCGGGCTGATCGGCGTCAGCTTCGTGTTCGGGCTCGTGGTCGTCGTCCGGCTGATGCTGAAGGTGTGGGGCGTCGTCGATATCGCGAAGGCCGGCCTCGTCGTCGCCGGCATCGGGCAGGTGCTGTCCGCGCTGTTCCCGCATGAAGGCGCGCTGTGGGTGCTCGCGATGCTGGTCGGCTGCTTCGACATGGTCGCCTATACGACGATGTACACGGCGTACTCGGACGCGGTTACCGAGGACCGCCAGGGATGGGCGCTCGGCGTCGCCGGCTCGGTGATGGCGATCGCCTGGGTGGTGACGGGGTTCCTCACCAACCTGCTGCCGGTGCTTGGCGAACTCGGCCTGCTGATGACGGGCGGCCTGAGCTTCGTGCTGAGCTTCCTCGTGATGATCGCGTACGGCCGCGTGTGGGCGGCGCCGGTGGTGCGGGTTGGCGTACGTGTCTGAGATTGGCGCGCGTTTGCGTCGCCTGTTACGCTTCGACACGTGTCAACACCGGGGAACCCATGGATCTGCTTGCCGCGATGCGCATCTTCGTGCGAGTCGTCGAACGCGGGAACCTGTCGCGCGCCGCGAAGGATCTCGGCCTCGGCCAGCCTGCGGTGAGCGACCGCATCGAGCGGCTCGAGCGGCATCTCGGCGTCAGGCTGCTCCTGCGCAGCACGCGCGCGGTGTCGTGCACGGACGAAGGCGCGCTGTTCTATCAGAAGAGCAAGACCGTCCTCGACGCGGCCGACGACGCGCAGGCCGCGGTGACGCTCGGCGCCAACGCCGTGCGCGGACGTATCCGGATCGCCGCGCCGCACGGGATCGGCGAGGTCGTGCTGCCCGGCGTGCTGGCGGCCGCGCGCGAACGTCATCCGCAGCTGCAGGTCGACCTCGTGCTGAACGATGCGATCACCGACCCGGTGACCGAGGGCGTGGACATCTCGCTGCGGCTTGGCCAGCTCGGAGATGGCAACTTCGTCGCGCGCCGGCTCGGCCATGTGCGCCGCGTGCTGGTCGCGGCGCCGGCCTACATCGACGCGCACGGCTTGCCGGACAAGCCGGCCGAGCTCGCCGTCCACCCGTTCGTTCGCGTCGCGGGACTCTTCGGCGACGGGCAGCTGCGGTTCGCGAACGGATCGAAACCGGCGCGGCCCGCGCCGATCAGCATCGTCGTCAGCACGAGCCACTGGCGGCCTGCCTATGAGCTGCTGGTCGGCGGCGCGGGCATCGGCGTGCTTCAGGAGCCCGTGTGCCGCGACGCGCTGGCGACCGGGCAGCTCGTCAGGTTGTTGCCCGGGCATACCGTTCCCGGCTTCGAGCTGCATGCGCTGTGTCCGGCCGTGCGGCCGCTTCCGGCGAAGACGCAAACCGTGATGAAGCTGCTGGACGCGCATTTCGGCCGCGTGCTGGCGGCGGGCGACGTGGACGTTTGATATCCCGTCCGCGCCGAACCGCGCCGCCGCTCAGCGGTCCTGCACGATCGCGTCGAGCGCGCTTCCCAGCACGACGCGCGCGTGCTCGCGCCGCCGCCGCGCGACCCGTTCCGCGCCTGTCTGCCGCTCGTGCTCGCCGGCGATGAATGCCTGGATGTCGGGCAGCCGGCGAATCACGCCGCGGCTGCCCCACTGGCCGTCCGGCATTTCCGTCGGAAACACCCAGACGCGCGGCGCAACGTCGTCGTGTGTGCCGCCTTCGGCCCGCACGACGGCCGCGGTGATCTCTCGGACGAGCGTCTCCCGCGCCGCGTCGGTGTATTGCCCCTCGGGCACGGTCGGCACGATCCGGTAGCGCGGCTTCGCGGAGCGCTCGCCGCCCACCCACGTTCCGGCGGGGCGATGCAGAAAGACCACGGAGACGCTCTGTGCGATCTCGTTGGCCGGGTCGAAGCCTTCGGCCCGCAACAGGATGTCGGTCATTTCCTTGAGCAGCCGCGCTTCGGCTTCGGCGGACAGCGCGTGCTCCGGAATCGTTGCGTCGATCATCGGCATGGCAATCTTCCTTCTTCGGTGGTTGGGACAGCCCGATGATCGGGCTTGCGACACGCATCGACGAGTGGCAGGATCGCCATTCCTGATGGAAAAACGGACAACATGGCGACTATCCGTATCTGGGTCTACGACGGGATTCTGGCGTCAGGCGTTGCCGGGCCGATCGACGTGTTCAACGCGGCGAACCGTCTCGGCGCCGGCCGCGCGGCGCCGGGGCAGCCGTGCGCGCCGACGCTCGCGTGGCGCGTGGAATCCGTCGACGGGCAACCCGT
Organism: Burkholderia sp. Bp8963; assembly: GCF_003854275.1. Classification (GTDB taxonomy): domain Bacteria; phylum Pseudomonadota; class Gammaproteobacteria; order Burkholderiales; family Burkholderiaceae; genus Burkholderia. The sequence continues at coordinate 144,359 of NZ_QTQP01000012.1, read as the reverse complement.
GCGCGCGGCCTCCGGACAGGCGATCGCGGTGGACGGGCGCATCGACGTGCGCAAGCGCGCCGATGCGATTCTCGTGACCGCGCCGTTCGTCGCGGACATGGACGCATTTCTCGCCCGCCGCGAACTGGTGGACACGCTGTCTGCCGCGCTGCGCCGCCAGCACGACGCTGGCGCGCTGCTCGCGTCGTATTGCACGGGCAGCTACCTGCTTGCCGAGGCGGGGCTGCTCGACGACCGGATCGCGACGACGCACTGGTCGCGGGCGCCGGATTTCCGGCGGCGTTATCCGTTGGTCGAATTGCGCGCGCATGAAGTGCTCACGGAGCAGAGTGGCATCCTGTGCGGCGGTGCGGTGACGTCCTATCTGGACATGGCGGTGCGAGTGGTCGAGCGGCTGACCGACGCGCGGCTCGCGGCGCTCGTCGCGAAGACGCTGCTGATCGATGCGGGGCGCGCATCGCAGGCGTCATATGCGTCGCTCGTCGACGATCACGGACACACCGATCCGCTCGTCGCACGCGCGCAGCGCCGGATGGAGGCGACGCTCCGGCAGCGATTCCGGCTGGCGGACCTCGCCGCCTACCTTGCGGTCAGCGAGCGGACGCTCAACCGGCGTTTCAGGCAGGCCGTCGGCGATGCGCCGCTCGGCTATCTGCAGCGGCTGCGCGTCGAGGTCGCGAAGCGTCTGCTGGAATCGGGCGTCCATCGCGTCGAAGCGGTGTGCGAGCAGGTCGGATACGACGATCTCGGCACCTTCCGGCAGTTGTTCAAGCGCATGACCGGGCTGTCGCCGCGCGAGTATCAGCACCGCTTCGCCCGTTCGCTTGCGCACGACGCGACGGACGAACACGTCGCGCAGCCGGCGGGCCATTGACGCTTGGGCGGAGCGCGATCATCGTCGATCTCGTCCTGCACGGGCGATCGAGCCGTCGCGCCTCGATCGGTTCCGGCGTCGTGTGTCGCTGGCGTCACGTTCTCGCGAGCCGTCTCCCCATCACGCGCGCGCAGGATTCCACTGGCGATACCGGCGCGTCAGCTGGCGCATCTGAAGCTGGTCGAGCACGAGCGTCAGGACCGGCGAGTAGTGGCGCGCGGGGCGGCGTCCCGCCGCGATCGCGCGCAGGCGGCGCTTCACGAGCGCCATCGTGGCCAGCCCGGCGGCCGCCTTGTCGCGCCACCCGACGTGCACGCCGGGCGCGTCGACCGCCTGGCCGTCGCGCCAGCGATTCGGCAGGTCCGGAATGCACGCGAGCGCGGTCGCCATGCCGACCACCGCGACGCCTTCCCCGAGCACCGTTTCGGCGACCGGCTGGCGGCGGATGCCGCCCGTCGTCATGACCGGCATCCTGGCGATTGCCGCGATGTCGCGTGCGAACGTCAGGAAATAGGCTTCGCGCGCGAGCGTGCGGCCATCCGCGGTGTGGCCCTGCATCGCCGGGCTCTCGTAGCTGCCGCCGGACAGCTCGACGAGATCGACGGCCTGGTCGTTGAGCCACAGCACGATCTGCTTCGCGTCGTCCTCGGAAAACCCGCCGCGCTGGAAGTCCGCGGAATTGAGCTTGACCCCGACGCTGAACGTGGCGCCGACGCGCGCGCGAACCGCGCGCACGACCGACATCAGCAGCCGCGCGCGGTTTTCCAGCGAACCGCCCCAGTCGTCCTGGCGCCGATTGGTCAACGGCGACAGGAACTGCGAGATCAGGTAGCCGTGCGCCGCATGGATCTGCACGCCGTCGAACCCGGCCGCCTGCGCGGCGGCGGCCGTGTCGGCGAAGCGCTCGATCACCTCGCAGATCTCGCCCGCCGTCATCTCGCGCGGCGCGGCGAACAGCTTGCTGTGCTTGCCGAGATCGAGCGGCACGGCGGACGGCGCCCACCCGTCGCGACCCATCGCGTCCATCACCTGCCGGCCCGGATGGTTGATCTGCATCCACACGCGCGCGCCGTGGCGGCGGGCGGCGTCGGCCCGCGCGCGGAACGGCTCGAGCGGCGTGTTCCGTTCGAGCACGACGCCGCCCGGGCCCGTCAGCGCGCGGCCGTCGATCATCACGTTCCCGGTGATCAGCAGGCCGGCGCCGCCGGCGCCCCCACGCGGCATACAGGCGCAGCAGCGCGTCGCCGGGCAATTGGCCGGGATCGGCCATGTTTTCCTCCATCGCGGCCTTCGCGATGCGGTTGGGCAGGGTGCCGCCATTCGGCAGCGTCAGCGGAGCAAACAAGGAAGTCGTCATCGGAGGACCCGTTCGGCATATGCGATCGGTCTATACTAAGTTTCAAGTCCACTTGAAGGTCAAGCATCATGAAAATCGGAGAACTGGCTGCCCGGACCGGCATGAGCACGTCCGCGATCCGCTTTTACGAACAGAGCGGCCTGTTGCCGCCGGCCGGCCGCGGCCAGAACGGTTACCGGATCTACGACGACGCGGCGGTCGAGCGGCTACAGATGATCTCGCTCGCGCAGCGGCTCGGTTTTTCGCTCGACGAAATGCGAGCCGTTGCCGAGGAAATGAACGCATTCTCGAAGGACGGGCTGCTCGCGCGCCTCGACGAGCGGCTGCGCGAGATCGACGCACTGCGCGCAAAACTGGATGGGCAGCGCGCGGAGTTGCAGGCGATCCGCGCGACGCTGGACGCCGAATGGGCCGAGGGGCGGTGTGTGAAGATGGAATGCTTCGATCCGCCGGACGCGACGAAGGAGGCCGCGTCGCGACGCCGGGGCAAGAGAGCGGCGCCTGCGCATGAATTGGCCGCGCGCAGGAAATCGTTGGGCGGCGCGTAGTACCGCGTCGCCGCGGGCACCTGGGTGCGCCGCTGCTGGTCGGGTGCGCCAGCGCAACACGCGATCCTCGCCCGCGCACGATGACGTGGCGCCCGGACGTTCCCGCTTCGCTGCGCGCCGGTCAAACGATCCCGAAGTCGTCGTTGCTGTCCGGAATCGACGCGAGCAACCGCTCGATCCGGTACCAGCCGACGAGGCCGAGCGTCAGCATGGCGATCGCGGCGAAAGTCGCGCGGACGCCGGTGGAACCGGCATTCGATTGATCACGCGATGGCGGGCGCAGCGGTGCGGCGAACGCCGTGCGCCGCGAACGGCAATCGAGCATGGCACGCTCCGATGAATGCGATATGCGCCGATCGTAACGGGCGGCGCGCATGCCGACGCGCACGCATGGATCGCCGCGAACAGAAACGGATGATCGTTTTCGCATGACCGGCCGACGCACGTCCGGCGACGAGCGTGCGCGCCGGAATGGCGGCACAATGCGCATTCGATTCGCGACTTGACATGAGGGTGCGATGAACGATGCGACCCTTGCGCACGGCGTGCCGGTCAGCCTGCGTTCCAGCGCCGGGCTCGGCTGGCAAGGCTTCAGTGCGGCGCTGCTCGGCATCCAGGCGGGCACCTACCGGATCCCGGCGGCCGACGAGCACCGGGTTGGCGTGCATGTCGGCGCGCCGACTCGCGCGGACTGCGCGTGCGACGGCCATCGCTATACGCGCATCCAGGCGCACGGTGACGCCGACGTGATCCCGGCCGGCCTGCCTGGCCGGTGGACCGACGCATCCGATTGCCGGATCCTGCGCATTACGTTCAGCGACGCATTCGCGCGCGCGACGTTCGACCAGCTCGAACTGAAGCCGTCGCAGGCGCAGATCCGCCGGCGCATGCAGGTGCGCGATCCGCGCCTGCAGCACATCGCGTGGGCGCTGGCCGCCGAGCTCGAAGCGGACGACGCGTCGGACCCGCTCTACGCGGAAAGCCTGTGCACCGCGCTGATCGTGCGGCTCGTCGACGCCGCGCCGTCGTTCCGCGGTCGGCGGCACGCGCTTGCACCGAACACGGCCGCGCGCGTGATCGACTACATCGAGGGCCATCTCGACCAGCGTCTGACGCTGGCGGAACTCGCCGCGCTCACGGCGATCAGCGTGCCGCATTTCAAGGTGCTGTTTCGCGAGACGCTCGGGATGCCCGTGCATCAGTACATCGTGCAGCGCCGTGTCGAGCGCGCGAAGGCGCTGCTGCTCGAAGGCCGGCTCAGCATCAGCCAGGTCGCGCTCGAAGCGGGGTTCGCGCATCCGAGCCACATGGCGAACTGGATGAACCGCCTGCTCGGCGCGACGCCGAGCGAGATCGCGCGAGCCGCCGCGCAGTCGCCGCATCCGGCGTCGCGTGTCGCCGATGACGACCGCCACGTTCCCGTCGCCTGAACGACTCGTTTCCGGGAGCGACTCGCGAGGCGGGCCGATCGGCACGCCACATGTGTCGCGCATGGGACATTGCCCTCTTGCATGCGCTTGGCGTTCGGCCGGCATCCGGTCGGTAACGCCACCGCCGATCGCGTCATCCTTGCATGCTCATCTCATCCGGACCTGCGCGCCGGACCGGCCGCGAGTGTCGATAATCACCACACATCGACCCGACAGGAGCGCATCGTGTTCGTGATATTCGGAGCATCAGGCAACGTTGGCCGTGCCACGGCTGCTGCGTTGCGCAACGCTGGCCATCCCGTGCGCGCGGTGGTGCGCGACGCGCGCCATCGCGAGCGGCTCGAACATCTGGGGTGCGAAGTCGTGCTCGCTGACCTGACCGACACACGCTCGGTCGCAGCGGCGATCGACGGCGCGCACGGCGTGCAGATGCTGTGTCCGGTGCCCGCAAACGATGAGGATCCCGCAACGACGATGCGGCGCATGATCGACGTCGCGGCCGCGGCGCTCGCCGCGAATCCGCCGCCCGTGCTGCTCGAGCTGTCGGATTACGGCGCGGAGCTGGCGTCGAACACGGGGATCACGCGCCTGTTTCACGACCTCGAGGAACGGCTCAGGCCGATCGACACGCACGTGACACTGCTGCGCTCCGCCGAGCATCTGCAGAACTGGATGCGGATGCTGCCGACCGCGCTCGCGACCGGCGTGCTGCCGAGCCTCCATCATCCGGTCGGCAAGCTGTTTCCGGCGGTCTCGGCGCCGGACGTCGGTGTCGTCGCGGCGGAACTGCTGCTCGACAGCGAGCACGACGGCGGGCCGCGCGTCGTCAACGTCGAAGGGCCGCGGCGCGTCAGCGTCACCGATATCGCGGCCGCGTTGGCCGAAGCGGCGGGCCGCCCGATCGTCGCGCGCGAACTGCCGCGCGACGCGTGGGCGCCGACGCTGTTGCGCGCGGGACTCAGCGAACTGCATGCGCGCCTGATCACCGATCTTTACGACGCGCACAACGCCGGCCACATCGACGTCGAAGCGGGCGCGACCGAACGGCGTTTCGGCACGACCGAGCCGGCCGACGCGCTGGCGGGGCTCGTGGCGCGGGTGCGACGGACGATGCAGCGAGAGCCGTAACGCGACGCCTTACCTCGCTTCGCATCCATCGCCGACCGATGCCGGCACGATGCAAGCGGGTCCGGCGCCGCCGCGCCACCACTATTGCAAGTTCTGGAATGGACCTATCCAGATCGGGCAATATGTGCCGGAAAAATGACCGACTATGCTCCCGACCGCAGTCTCGATCGTCCGGCCGCAAGGCCGTCGAGCTGCGTGAATAATCATTCGCTCGGGGAGGCACATCAGATGAAGAAGGTCGTCATTTCCAGTGGCGTCGGCGCGTTGTTCGCCGTCGCGGCATCGTCCGCATTCGCACAGAGTTCCGTCACGCTGTACGGGCTCGTCGATACCGCAATCCGTTATCAGACGAACGCCGCCCCGGACGGCAAGGACCTGATCGGCATGACGGTCGGTCCGGAAACCCACAGCCGCTGGGGCTTGCGAGGCAGCGAAGACCTCGGCGGCGGCCTGTCGGCCATCTTCCGCCTCGAAAACGGTTTCGAGCTCGGCGACGGCAAGCTGCACGTGGCGAATACGTTGTTCAGCCGGCAGGCGTATGTCGGCCTGTCGAGCAACCGGTATGGTTCGCTGACGTTCGGCAACCAGTACGCGCCGCTCTACGACACGATGGGTGACATCTTCGATCCGATGACGGTCGGCGACTACTGGCAGGACAGCTGGATGTACAACGGCATCGGCAACTTCCTGACCGTGCCGAACTCGGTCAAGTACCAGTTCACGTACAACGGCCTGAGCATCGACGCGATCTACGGCTTCGGCAATCATGCCGGCGCGATGGGCCTCGACAGCACGTATGGCGTGGAAGTGACGTATGCGCACGGCCCCGCATCGATCAACACGGGCTTCACGCAGACCTCGGTGTCGTCGTTGAACGGCAGCACGGTCAACGGCGCGAAGATCAACTTCGTGCACGTGAGCGGCGCGTATCAGGTCACGCCGTCCGTGCGCCTGCTGGCCGGCTGGCTGCACGGCCAGGACAAGACGGGCACGACGGATTTCAACATGCAGCAGGCCGGTGCGCCGACCCTGAGCGGCGGCAGTCCGAACCGCATCGACGACACGCTGTACATCGGCGCCAACTGGCAGGCGACGGCCCCGCTGCTGATCACGGTGGCCGGCTATTACGGTCACGCGCGCAATGCGGAACGCCTCGACGGCACGCTCGGCTCGGGCATCAACTACTCGGCGACGGTGCTGGCCGAGTATTCGCTGTCCAGGCACACGGAAGTGTATGGAACGATGGATTTCGCGCGTGGCAACGGCGCATTTGCCGCCGATTACCCGGGTGTGACCAACCGGGCAACCGGCAATGTGGACAAGCTCGGCCGCACCAACAACGTCGGTGTGGCGGTCGGCCTGCGGCAGATGTTCTAGTCGCGGTTGACGTTCGCCGCAGCATGACACACGGCCTCGACCCGGTTGCCGGCCGGGTCGACCAGAAACGCCGCGTAGTAGTCGCCGTGGTAGTGCGGCCTCAATCCGGGATCGCCGTCAGAGCGCCCGCCCGTCGACATGCCGGCCTCGAAGAACGCGTCCACGTGCGCGCGGGACGGGGCCTTGAAGCACCAGTGTCGCTTGTTCGTGCCGATTTCGGCGGGATCCTGATACACGGCCAGAAAGGTCGAGGCTGTGTCGTTGGCATTGCAACGCTCGCCGTAGCCGAGTGCGGTGGGCCGGTCATACACCTTGGATGCGCCCAGAGCGGCCATCACAGCATCGTAAAAGGGACGCGCCGCCTGAATATCCGGGACGCCGATCGAAACGTGGTCGAGAAGCTGCATTGTATGTGCCCCCATTGAACTCGCCCGAGTGTACATGAGGTGCGGCACTGACGTGCGGCACGGCTCGGGAGAGGATTCCGCCGTAGCGGGGCGACGCCGCGTCGAGCGACTGCCCGTACGTCCGATCACCGCACCGGCCTTTCTGCCTGCTACGCGGCGGCGTTCCCCGCCGACAGCCGTTCCTTCGCGTCCCGCCGTTCCCGATGAACGCAGATCCGGTTTCGGCCGGCCCGCTTCGCTTCGTAGAGCGCGGCGTCCGCCCGCGCATTGACGCGGTCCAGCGTGTCGCCGGCGCGCCAGCCCGCGATGCCGCCGCTGATGCTGTACGCGCAGGGTCCGGCGCCCGTCGCCACCGGCTGGCCGGCCACCGCGTGGCGCAGCCGCTCCGCGAGCCGCAGCGCATCGGCCGGCGCCGCGTCGGCCAGCAGCACCGCGAACTCTTCGCCGCCGATGCGCCCGAGCACGTCGCTGCGCGTCAACTGCAGCCGCGCGGCGCGGACGAATTCGCGCAGCACCGTGTCGCCGCCCGCATGCCCGAACGTATCGTTGATTGCCTTGAAGTGATCGAGGTCGACGATCAGCAGCGAAATCGGTATGCCGCGGCCCAACGCAGTGTCGGACAACTGCAGCGCGGCGGCCTCGAATCCCTTGCGCGATAGCGCGCCGGTCAGGAAGTCGCGGTCGGCGGCGTCGCGCGCATCGGAGAGCAGCATGTCGTGCACCATCATCATCGCGGTCATCGACAGCGTCGGCATGACGGCGGCGCCGATCGTCAGCAGCACCACGTTCCAGGTGGAAGCGAACATCAGCACGTTCGACGCGCCGGACAGCGTCATGAAGTAGAGGCCGCGCGCGACCTGGCAGACGCCGAACGTGAGCGCCAGCGTCGCGGTGGCCCAATACGGATACGCGGAGCGCCCGGCTGGCCGGTGCCGCACCACGAGCAGCGCGCCGGCGATGCAGTACGCCGCCGAGAACAACGTGGTTGCCAGCACGCGCATCGGGATGCTGTCGACCGCATAACGCCAGTACACGAGCGCGACGCTGATCGCGACCAGCGCTGCCGCCATCACGGGCCAACGGACGCGGCGCCGGAGAAAGCGCGCGCACCCGACATAGAACAGGATCGTTGCGAGCGCCATCAACTGATTGGCGACGACGACCGACACCGCATCGGAGATTCGTCCGCGCAGCAGGACGAGCGGCAGCGCGACCACCATCAGCAGATTGGCGGCGAGCCAGTCCGGCACGCCCGGTATGCCGGAGCGCAGCAGCGACACGAGCAACGCCGCCAGGATCAGGCTCATCAGTGCGGACGTGGCGATTGCCACGACTGGGTCTAGCATGTGCGATGGAACGGTCTCGAGGGGGTGGTGCCGATGGACGGTTGCCGGGCGCGATGGGGTATCGCGGGTTCGCAAGACTGTGTCATGCACGCGCCGCGCGCGGATTGCCCGGGAGATTAAGACACCGCTGCGGAAGTCTCAAGTGCCCGGGTGGATCCTCGTGCGCGTCCCGGCCGGGCCCCGGCGGCTTGTCGGCGGGGTTTTCCATGATTGCGACGAAAATCGTTGGAAACTGGAAAATCTTCTCCGATTTTCGTCGTCGATCGCTGAGACTGAGATTTTTCCCGCCGCGACCGGGCGATATGATTTCTCCATCCCGACACCTGTCGGCAGAACCCTCGGGGCGCGCCGGCATCATGGCGGCGCGGCTCCACCAGCATCGAGAGAGTCGTTTGTATGCCGGATACGCCAGTCGTCATCGTTGAACGCGCCCGCAGGCGAACCGCGCAGATCCGGTTCGGCGACGTGCCCGCCGAGTTGCAGGACGGACCCAAGTGGATGTGCCTGATCGTGCCCGGCCAGGCGGTGCGAGCCGGCGCCGAGCCGATTTCGTCGGCGCGGGCGGCCGCGATGCTCGGCCGCCTGAGGCCCGCGAATGTCGCGCTGACCGACAGTGCCGCGCACGCCGGCGGCTGGCTGGCCCGTTCGGCGCCCGATACAGCAGGCCGGTGCCGGGCCTATGCCCGACTCGATGCGGACCGGACCCTCGAGATGGTCGGGATGCCGGCCGTCGGCCCGTGGTGCGACGAGCGCTACACGTGGTGGCCCGGCGCATACGAACTGCCGCTGCTCGAACAGTTGTCCGCAATCGTGCCCCCGCTGCTCGACCAGCCCGGCCCGACCGCATTCGCGCATCTGCTGATGAGCCTGACCGCGATCGACGGCACCGCGCTCGTGACCGAATCGGACGATGGCATCGAGCGCCCGTTCCGCATTCCCGCGGGCGTGGACACGATCCATTTCGCGCCGGTCTGCATCGACGGGCCGGCAATCGGCTGGCGCGATGCGGTTGTCGATTCGTTCGACCGCGTCCGGCAGCTCGTCGGGCTCAAGTCGGCCCGTCCGTTTTATCTGTGAATTCCACGCACACGCCATGACCGACGCACTCGACGCCTTCGACCGCAAGATCCTGAACATCGTCCAGCGCGACTGCACCGCGACCGCGGACATGATTGCCGAGCGCATCGGCCTGTCGACGTCCGCGGTGCAGAAGCGGCTGAAGCGGATGCGCACCGACAAGGTCATATCGGCGGAAATCGCGGTGGTCGATCGCACGGCGGTCGGCCGCCCGATGATCTTTATCGCCGCGATGGAGATCGAACGCGAAAACTACGAGACGATCGCAAAGTTTCGCGAGTGGGCGAAGTCGCATGACGAGATCCAGCAGATCTACTACGTGACCGGCTCCGTCGACCTGATCGCGATCGTCACCGCTCGGGACGTCGAGGCCTATGACCGGCTGTCCGCGCGGATCATGCAGAGCAATCCGATGATCCGCCGCATCAATACGAACGTCGTGCTCAGTCCGGTCAAGGTCGGGCTGTTCGTGCCGGTCGAGAAGGACGGCGACGACGAGCCTTCTGCCGTCTGACCCGGCCGCGCGGCGCGAGGACGGCCGATCTGGCCGTCCCGCGTGACGAACCGCAAACCGGAGCTGCCGAATTCGGCCGAAACGCATAATTTGGATATCGATTCGCATCACTAACATATTTCCTGCGTTCACCAAACAGGAGATGATCGAGATGGAACTCAAGTTGGCACTGGTCGGCTTCGGCGGAGTCAATCAAGGACTCGTCGAGCTGCTGAAGAAGAAACGCGCGATGCTGTCGGCCGCGGGGCTCGACGTGACCGTCACGATGGTCGCCGACCTGCGGCTCGGGATCGCGACGAATCCCCGTGGCATCGCGCTGGACGTGCTCGACGACACCGCGCGGCGCGGTGTCGATGCGGGCGCGCTGCGCCGCGATCCCGGCACGCTGGTGTCGCCGGACGTCACGCTCGGCGCAGTATTGAAGGCGATCGCGGCGGAGCATGTCGACGTCGTCGTCGAAGCGACCTTCACCGACCCGAATACCGGCGAGCCAGCGCTGTCGCACTGCCGCACTGCACTCGAGTGCGGCAAGCACGTCATTACCACCAACAAGGGGCCGATCGCGCTTGCGCAACCGGCGCTATCGCGGATTGCCGCGCGATCGGGGGCGTGCCTGCGCTACGAAGGCACCGTGATGAGCGGCACGCCGGTGCTGCGCCAGCTCGCGACGACGCTGCGCGGCTGCGAGGTGACCGGCTTCGCCGGCATCCTGAACGGGACGTCGAATTTCGTGCTCGGCCAGGTCGAGGCCGGTGCGGGATTCGATGCGGCGATCAGCGACGCGCAGCAACGCGGCTATGCGGAGGCGAATCCCGCGGCCGACGTCAACGGTTCCGACGTGCAGCTCAAGGTCGTCATTCTCGCGAACGCACTGTGGAACGCGGGCCTGAAGCGCAGCGACGTGACGTGTCGCGGCATCGTCGAGCTGACCGAGGACGATGTGCGCACCGCGGCGGCCGAAGGGATGTCGTGGCGGCTGATCGGATCGGCGGTCCGTCATCCGGACGGCACGGTTACCGCGAGCGTCGAACCGCGCAAGCTGCCGGCCGGCCATCCGTTGCGTGCCGCGAACGGCGTGACGAACGCGATCACATTCGACACCGACGTGCTCGGCGACGTGACGATCAGCGGGCCCGGCGCGGGCCGCGAGGAAACCGCGTTCGCGATCCTGTCGGACCTGATCGAGCTGGGCGATCGCAGCGCCGCCGCCGCACCGGAGGTGACAGCATGACCGCGCGCGATGCAGTGATCGGCGAGCTCGCATCGGCCGGTGTGGCCGAGGTCCGGTCGCCCTACGACGGTGCGGTCGTCGGTGCTGTCCACCTGTCGCCGTTCGACGCGACGCCGGCGATCGTCGAGCGTGCGCTGGCGGGCGCGAGCGTGGCCGCGGCGTTGCCGCGCAACCGGCGGGCCGACATCCTGTCCCGCGCTTCGGCGCTCGTCGAGGCGCGCGCGGAGACGCTCGCGCGCACGATCTCGCTCGAAGCGGGCAAGCCGGTGCGGCAGGCGCGCAAGGAGGTCGCGCGCTGCGTGAACACGTTGCGCCTGTCCGGTGAAGAGGCCAAACGCCTGGTCGGCGAGACGATTCCGTTCGATGCGTATCCGGGGTCCGAGGATCGCAGCGGCTATTACATGCTGGAACCGCTCGGCGTCATTCTCGCGATCACGCCTTTCAACGATCCGCTGAACCTGGTCGCACACAAGCTCGGCCCGGCGCTCGCAACCGGTAATGCGGTGATCCTGAAGCCGTCGCAGCTCGCGCCGCTGTCCGCGCAGGCACTCGTCGAGATCCTGTGGGAGGCAGGCGCGCCGCACGACACGCTGCAGATCGTGCACGGCGGCGCGGAGATCGCGTCCGCACTGGTGCGCGACCGGCGGATCCGGATGGTGACGTTCACCGGCGGCCCGGCGACCGGCGAGGCCATCACGCGCGACGCGGGTCTCAAGAAGATCGCGATGGACCTCGGCGGCAATGCGCCGGTGATCGTGATGGCCGACTGCGACCTGAAGGACGCCGCCGAATCTTGCGTATCGGGCGCGTTCTGGGCCGCAGGACAGAACTGCATCGGCACGCAGCGGATCTTCGTGGCCGAGGCCGCGTACGAGCCGTTCGTCCGCTACTTCGTCGAGCTGACGCGCAAGATGGTGGTTGGCGACCCGCTCGACGATGCGACGGACATGGGGCCGATGATCGGCGAGGAGCAGGCGATTCGGATCGAGCGCTGGGTCGATGAAGCGGTGGCGGGCGGCGCGACGGTGCTGACCGGCCATCGCCGGCGCGGCGCCCTGTATGAGCCGACGGTGCTCGCCGACGTGCCGTGCGACGCCCGCGTGTGGAGCGACGAAGTGTTCGCGCCGGTCGTGACGATCGTGAAATTCACCGACCTGCAGCAGGCGCTCGATGCCGCGAATGCGTCTGAAAGCAGTCTGCATGCGGGCGTGTTCACGAGCCGCCTCGAGGTCGCGCTCGGCGCGGCGGAGCGCCTGCAGGCGGGTGGCGTGATGATCAACGATTCGTCCGACTACCGCTTCGACGGCATGCCGTTCGGCGGATTCAAGTATGGATCGCTGGGCCGCGAAGGCGTGCGGTTTGCGATGACGGAAATGACGCAGCCGAAGGTGGTCTGCTTCAGGCGCAAACGGGGGCTGTCGAGCTGATGCGCTGTGCCGGCGCGTGGGGTGCCGGCGCAGCGCGGACCGGAGCGGTGTGCAACGTATCGAAGAGGGAGTCGGGGATGCCAGCAGCAATTCCTGCATGCAAGCCAGCGGCCGACGTGCTGGTGGTCGAGGATATTCACAAGTCGTTCGGCGGTGTCGAGGTGCTGAAAGGCATCTCGCTGACCGCGAGAAATCACGAGGTCGTATCGATCCTCGGCAGCAGCGGGTCGGGCAAGAGCACGTTCCTCAGGTGCATCAACCTGCTGGAAACGCCCGACCGCGGGCGGATCTGCGTGAACGGCGACACGCTCGCGCTCAAGCCGGCAGGCCGAGACGGCGCGCTCGTCGCCGCCGATCCGCAGCAGGTGATGCGTGTGCGCCGCAAGCTCGCGATGGTGTTCCAGCAGTTCAACCTGTGGGCACACATGACGGTACTGCAGAACGTGATGTTCGTGCCGGTACGCGTGCTCGGCGTGCCGAAACGCGACGCGCGCGACAAGGCGATCGCGATGCTCGAGCGCGTCGGGCTCGCGGGCAAGTGCGAGCACTACCCGAACCAGCTGTCGGGCGGCCAGCAGCAGCGGGTCGCGATCGCGCGTGCGCTCGCCACCGATCCCGACGTGATGCTGTTCGACGAACCCACGTCGGCGCTCGACCCCGAGCTCGTCGGCGAAGTGCTGAAGGTGATGCGCTCGCTCGCGGACGAGGGCCGCACGATGCTCGTCGTCACGCACGAGATGGGCTTTGCGCGCGAGGTCGCGAACCGCGTCGTGTTCGTCCACCAGGGACGGATCGAGGAAGACGGCCGGCCCGACGAAGTGTTTGCAAGCCAGAAATCGCCGCGTTTCCAGAAGTTTCTGTCCAGCATCATCTGATGCGGATCCAATGCCAACCGGAGGGGAAATCATGAAGAAGCTGCTTCAGTCGCTGTGCGTGGGCGCGGCATTGCTTGGATCTGTCGCGCACGCCGAGCAGGTTGTGCGGGTCGGCACGCTCGCCGACTACGCGCCGTTCGAATACAAGGACGCGTCCGGCAAGCTGCAGGGCATGGAGATCGACATCGGCAAGAAGATGTGCGACGCGATGAAGGTCAGGTGTCAGTGGGTGACGATGGACTTCGACGCGCTGATTCCGGCGCTGAAGGCGAAGCAGATCGATGCGGTGCTCGCGCAGATGTCGAAGACGCCGGAGCGCGAGCAATCGGTCGACTTCACGCGCATTTTCACGACGGCGCCGGTTCAGCTCGTCGCGAAGCCGGGTTCGGGCATCACGGACAGCCCGGCCACGTTGCGCGGCAAGACGATCGGCGTGCAGACCGCATCGACGCACGAATCCTATCTGCGCCGCCGCTTGCCGACGAGCAAGTCCGGTGTCGACGTGAAGGTCTACCAGACGCTGGACGAGGCGTGGCTCGATCTCGAGGCCGGCCGTATCGACGCGGTGTTCGCGGACAACACGGTGGCCTATGACTGGCTGACCAAGGCTGGCAGGAAGGAAGGCTTCGACTTCGTCGGCAAGCCGATCGTCGACACGGAGGTCTTCGGCGATGGCACTGCGATCGCCGTGCGCAAGGGCGATGCGCCGCTCAAGGCGCTGTTCGACAAGGGCATCGCGCAGGTGCAGGCCGACGGCACGTTCTCGGCCGCCAACAAGCGCTATTTCCCGTTCAGCATCGCGCCGCAATAAACGCGCATCCCCGCATCCCGACCGCGCGGCCGCCGGACCGCGGCGCGCGCCGGTCCGCGCCTCACAAGGAGCGATACCACGATGGACATGTTGGTGAACTACGGCGCGCAACTCGCGGCGGGCGCGCTCGTCACGCTGGAACTCGCGCTCGCCGCGCTGTGCGTCGGCATGCTGCTCGGCATCGCCGGCGCCTCGGCGAAGCTGTCGAGTGTGCGCTGGCTGAGCGGCGCGGCCTACGCGGTGACCGATTTCCTGCGCGGCATTCCGGAATTCCTGATCCTGCTGATCTGCTACTTCGGGCTGTCGCATCTGCTCAACACGCAATTCGACGGTGCGATCACGGTCAGCCCGTTTTCGGCCGGCGTGATCGCGCTCGCGGTGGTGTTCGGCTCGTATGCGTCGGAGATGTTCCGCGGCGCGTTCGTCGCGGTGCCGGCCGGGCAGGTCGAGGCCGCGCGTGCGTACGGGATGACGCGCCTGCAGACGCTGTGGTTCGTTCGTCTGCCGCAGGCCTGGCGGATCTGCCTGCCGAGCCTGAACAACATGTGGCAGAACCTGCTGAAGGATACGTCGCTCGTTTCCATCGTCGGGCTCGAGGACATGCTGCGCAAGGCCAACATCGCGGCGCAGTTCACCAAGCAGCCGTTCGTCTTCTACGTGGCGGTCGGCGTCGTCTATTTCGGCTTTCTTGTCGTCTCCAATCCCGCGTTTGCGTGGCTCGAACGTGTCGCGGGCCGCGGCTACGCGAAACGCACCTGAAGGAGCCCTGCGATGAATGACCTGCTTTCCCTGATGGCCCAGTCGGGCCCGGACATCGTGCGCGGCGTATGGATCACGCTGCAGCTGCTGGTGCTGTCGTGCGTGCTTGCGTTCGTGCTGGCGGTGCCGCTCGCTGTCGCGCGCACGTCGGAGAGCCGCTGGCTGTCTGCGCCGAGCCGTTTCTTCATGTCGGTGTTTCGCGGCACACCGCTGCTCGTGCAGATCTTCGTGCTGTATTACGGGCTCGCGCAGTTCCCGGTCGTGCGCGCATCGCCGCTCTGGCTGCTGGTCGGCGGCTCGTTCTCGTGCGCATTGTGCGCGCTGACGCTCAACCTCGCGGCCTACATGGCGGAAGACATCCGTGGCGGGATCGCCGGCGTGCCCGCCGGCGAAAAGGAAGCGGCGATCGCATTCGGGATGAGCCGTTTCATGCTGACCTGGTGCGTGATCGTGCCGCGCGCGATCGGCATCGTCGCGCCGACGCTCGGCAACGAGATCGTGCTGCAGCTCAAGTCGACCGCACTGGCGAGCACGATCACCGTGCTCGACCTGACCGGCGTCGCGCGGCGCATCTCGATCGAAACCTATACGACCGACGCACTGATGCTGGCCGGCATCGTGTACGTCGGCATCACGGCCGTGCTGTCGAGCGCGTTGAAACGCGTCGAAGGCCTGCTGAACCGCCATCTGGACAGCGTGCGCGCGTGACGGCGCGGCATTGACCCGACAGATGGACCCGACACATCGAACGATCCGAGGACGACATGGGATACAAGCTTGAAACGCTGGCGCTCGCCGCCGACCGCGACGTGACCGACGAGAAGACGGTCGCGCCCGCGATTCACTATTCGGCCGTGTTCAAGGCCGCCGGCAGCGAGGAATTCGCGGAGATGTCGAGCGTGCCGCAGCATCCGCGCAACTACACGCGCTACGGCAATCCGGTGCACGAGCGCGTGAAGGCGCTGATGGCCGAGCTCGAAGGCACTCAGACGGCGCTCGTCACGGCCTCCGGGATGGGCGCGATCGCGACCGCGATCCTCAGCGTCGTGAGGGCCGGCGATCACGTGATCGGCCAGACGCGCCATTACATGAGCACGACGAAGATGCTTGACGACATGTTGCGCAAGTTCGGCGTGGACGTGACCTTCGTCGACCAGACCGACGCGGCCGCGTTCGGCCGCGCGATCCGTCCGAATACGCGGCTGATCGTGCTCGAGTCGCCGGTGAATCCGCTGCTGCTCGTGACGGACATCGCGGCCGTCGCCGAGATCGCGCGCTCGCGCGGCATCCTGACGCTCGCGGACAACACGTTCGCATCGCCGGTCAACCAGCAGCCGCACCGGCTCGGTGTCGACATCGTCGTGCACAGTGCGACCAAGTACCTCGGCGGCCATCACGACCTCACGGGTGGCGTAATCTGCACGAGCCGCGCGCTCGCCGAGCAGATCTGGCACACGCACATCACGCTTGGCTCGGTGCTGTCGCCGATGGATGCGTGGCTGCTGCTGCGCGGGCTGCGCACGCTGCCGCTGCGCGTCGAGCGGATCAATGCGAACGCGCTCGCGCTCGCCGAATTCCTCGAAGCGCACCCGAAGATCGAACGCGTGTTCTATCCGGGCCTGCGCAGCCATCCGCAGCATGCGCTCGCGTGCCGGCAGATGCACGGTTTCGGCGGCGTGGTCGCGTTCGGCGTGCGCGGCGGCTACGACGACGCGCAGCGCTTCGTCGAGGCGCTGTGCGTGCCGCTGAATGCGGGCAACCTCGGCGGCGTCGATTCGCTTGCGATCCATACCGCGTCGATGTGGGCCGGCACGATGTCCGCGGAGCAAATGCGCGCGGCGGACATCCCGCTCAATTTCATCCGCTATTCGGTCGGCATCGAGCACGTCGACGACCTGAAGGCGGATATCGCGCAGGCGCTCGAGCGGATCTGACGTCGCCCGACGCACGCTTTCATCCGGTGCCGGCCGCCTGCGGGTGTGCAGCGACGGCACGGGGATCGATCTTTGCCGCGGCACGCGCGGCGTGCAACGAAGGAGCACGGATAATGCACCGCATCACGGTACTCGACGGCGGCACGGCCCGCGAACTGACACGGATCGGCGCGCGGTTCGTCGGCGGGTGCTGCGGAATCGGCCGCGACCCGATCGCGGCATTGCGCGACGCGGTCGATGCCCGCCGTGCCCGCCGCGCCGGGGCTGCGCGATGAAGGTCGACGGCCTCGACCAGAAAATCATCGACGCGTTGTGCGCCGATGCGCGAATCCCGCTCGCGGTGCTGGCAGACCGGATCGGCCTGTCGCGGCAGGCAGTCCGCCACCGGATCGACCGGCTCGAAGCGCTGAAGATCATCGCCGGCTACACGGTGCGGCTCGCGCTACCTGACGATACCGTGCCCGTGCGCGCGGTGATGCTTGTCTACCGCAAGGACCGGATGCGCGGCGCGGACGTGCTCGCGGCGCTCGAACGGATCGCCGAGGTGCGCGACTGCGCCGTGCTGAGCGGCGAGGTCGACCTGCTCGTGCAGATCGAGGCCGCATCGCACGAGCGCGTCAGCGAGATCTGGGCAACCATCAGTGCGATGGCCGGCGTGCAGAACATGACGACCAGCTTCGTGCTCGATTCGGTGATTCACAAGCGGTGAGCGCGGCTCGCGGCGCTCGCTCTCCACGTCACGCAAACGGCAGCGTCCCCGGCGGCGCACTCCGCACCACCGCGAGCGTCGCGCTGATGTGATCCTCGAGCGCGAGCGCCGCACGCGCATCGGCGCGGCGCATCGCCGCTTCGAAGATGCATGTGTGTTCCGCATGCACGTCGCGCTTCGAATCGCCGAGGCCGATGCACACGCGCCGGTAGCGCTCGCTTTGCTGCGACAGCATGCGCAGCACAAGATAAGTCCACGGCGACGCGGCCGCCGAAATCAGCGCCTCGTGGAACCGGCGATTGCACGCCTCCCATGCGGCGCGGTGCTCGATCGACACCGGCTGCTCCCACGCGGACAGCATCTCGAAGCTCTGCCGCACGCGCTTTTCCCACGCAGCGTCGCCGCGTCGCACCGATTCGCGCAGCGCATCGACTTCGATATGCAGCCGCAGCCGCGTGATCGCCTCGAGGTCGGCAACCGACATCGGCGTGACGCGAAACCCGCGCTGCCCTTCGGCGACGACCAGCGCATCGCTGACGAGCCGCGTGAGCGCTTCGCGCAGCGTGCCCGCGCCGACGCCGTACACATCCTTCAGGTGCTCGACGCGCAGCTTCGCGCCCGGCGGGTAGTGCCCTTCGATGATGTGCTGCCGCAACTGGTGGTACGCATGCTCGCCGAGCGTGCGCGCGTGCGGTTCGGCCGTGTCGTCGGCAGGCGTGTCGGTGGATGAGGGCGGCGGGTCGTCCGGCTGCGCGACGCGCGGCGGATGAGCGGGCAGGATGGTGTTCATGTCACGCGTCCTCCTGGTCCTGTTTGCGGGTGAGGCGGTAGCTGAGCTGCGCGCGCGTCAGGCCGAGCAGCCGTGCGGCGGCCGACAGGTTGCCGTTCGAGCGGTCGACGGCCTCCTGCAGCAGCGCCCGTTCGAGCCTGTCGAGCCCGCCGCCGCCCCCTTGCAACTGATCGAGGATCGACCGGCAGTCGATCTGCATCGCCGATGCCGCGCGGATCTGCCCGGTGCGATCGACGGTCGCGCCGCCGGGCAGGCCGAGGCCGGGAAACAGGTCCTTCGCGTCGACCGCGCGGTTCGGCCGCGCGAGGATCACCGCGCGTTCGATCAGGTTTTCGAGTTCGCGCACGTTGCCGGGCCAGCGGTAGCCGCGCAGCGCGTCGTACGCATAGTCGGTCAGCGTCGGCACCGGCTTGCCGTGCAGCGACGCGAAGCGTTCGAGCATCGTGTCCGCGAGCAGCGCGATGTCGTCCTGCCGCTCGCGCAACGGCGGGATCAGCACCGGATACACGTTGATCCGGTAATAGAGATCGGCGCGGAAGCTGCCGTCGCGCACGGCCTGTTCGAGGTCGCGGTTGGTCGCGGCGACGACGCGCACGTCGACCTTGCGGCTCCCGGTCGCGCCGAGCCGCTCGACTTCGCCTTCCTGCAGCACGCGCAGCAGCTTCGCCTGCACGTCGAGCGGCAGCTCGCCGATCTCGTCGAGAAACAGCGTGCCGCCGTCCGCGCGCTCGAAGCGTCCCGCACGCGCGGCCTGCGAACCCGTATACGCGCCTTTCTCGGCGCCGAACAGCTCGGATTCGATCAGCGCGTGCGGAATCGCCGCGCAGTTGATCGCGACGAACGGCTTCGCGGCGCGCGGGCTCAGGTTGTGCAGCGCGCGGGCGAAGCGCTCCTTGCCGACACCCGTTTCGCCGGTCAGCAGCACGGCGACCTTGGTCGGCGCGGCCATCTCCAGCAGCGAATAGGCGGCCGTGAACGCGTCGGAGCGGCCGACGAGCTGCGTGCGGTCCGCGTCCGGCGCGATCTCGAGGCGCAGCGATTCGACTTCGGTCTGCAGGTCGCGGATCGTGTTGATCAGCGAGTCGGCCTTGAACCACGACGAGATTTCCTCCGCGTCCGGCCATTCGTCGGCCGGCTTGCCGACGATCGTGCAATGCGCATCGTTCATGCCGACGCAGGTCGTTTCCTTGAACAGCACGGTGCGACCCATGAATGCGCTCGTATAGCCGGTCGCATAGCCGATCAGCATCCAGCACACGGGTTCGGGCTGCGCGCCGAACGTGCGCCGATGCACGTCGGCCTCCCACGAGTGCTCCCAGCGGTATTCGCAGTAGAACGCGCCGGTTGCCGGATCGGCGTCGAAGCGCAGCGGCGTGACCTGCACCGCGCCTTCGAGCATGTGCAGCTGCGGGCCGACATGGAACATGTCGAAGAACGACGCCTTCGCACGGATCTCGCGCGCGAGCGCCGCGTCGCGCTCGCCGGCCGCGAAGCCGACGCGCGTGAAGAAGCGGCGCGTCTGTGCGGCCCCGACGCTTTCCATCAGCTCCTGGCGCAGCGTCGCGAGCGCACCCGCGTGCAGCAGCACCATCCGCTGTCCGGCGAGCCAGATGCGGCCGTCGCTGGCCGAAAAATGAATCAGCCGCCGCAGGTCGGCGTCCGTCGGTAGCGGGGGCAGGCTGGGCCGCGTCATGTCTCCTCCGTCGAGATTTCTCGTGATTTCCACATTTATGTGACCGCCGGTCGAACGCCTTCGAGGGTTTCATCATTTCATCAAATCCGCTCGATCAGCTTGATCAAATGATGAAAGCGCTCGTCAGATCAAGGGTTTGGCGCGTGCATTCGCGGGCGGTCCGGATTCTGGTTAACCGGTATTGTGCGTGGCGAATTCGAATTTTGTGTCAGGGCTTTCCCTGAATTATCGAGATTTTTCGGTGGGCACCACGGACGTGGCACGGTTGCTGCATTGAAGTCCGGGCATGGAGGCGACACCGATCATGGATCACATCACAACCGATCACCCCCCGCTCGACCCGGGCCGCAAGTGTGTGCGGGTCACCGGCACCAACGGCCGCGGATTCGTCGAATTCGAGTTGTCGGTCGGCGGCGCGCCGGACCTGCTCGTCGAGCTGATGTTGCCCCGTGCCGCTTTCGATGCGTTCTGCGCCGAACAGCGCGTGACGCGGCTGGACGACGAAGCGAACCCATGACCTTGAGGAGCAAGAAGTGACCATCGAGCTGAAGACAGTCGACATCAAGCCGCTCCGGCACACCTTCGCGCACGTCGCGCAGCACATCGGCGGCGACAGGACGGCGAGCCGGTATCAGGAAGGGATGATGGGCGCGCAGCCCCAGGCGAATTTCCATTACCGGCCGACCTGGGACCCCGATCACGAGATCTTCGACGCGTCGCGCACCGCGATCCGGATGGCGAGCTGGTATGCGCTGAAGGATCCGCGCCAGTTCTACTACGCGTCGTGGGCGACCACCCGCGCGCGCCAGCAGGACACGATGGAAGCGAATTTCGAGTTCGTCGAGTCGCGCCGGATGATCGGGCTGATGCCCGACGACGTCGCGCGGCATGCGCTCGACGTGCTGGTGCCGCTGCGCCACGCCGCGTGGGGCGGCAACATGAACAACGCGCAGATCTGCGCGCTCGGCTACGGCACCGCGTTCACTGCGCCCGCGATGTTCCATGCGATGGACAACCTCGGGGTCGCGCAATACCTGACGCGCGTTGCGCTCGCGATGGCCGAGCCCGACATGCTCGACACGGCCAAGGCCGCGTGGCTTGCCGACGACGCGTGGCAGCCGCTGCGCCGCTATGTCGAGGACACGCTCGTCGTCGACGATCCGGTCGAGCTGTTCGTCGCGCAGAACCTCGCGCTCGACGGCCTGCTGTATCCGCTCGTGTACGACCGCTTCGTCGACGAACGGATCGCGCTCGCGGGCGGCTCCGCGGTCGCGATGCTGACCGCGTTCATGCCCGAATGGCACGCGGAATCGGGCCGCTGGATCGACGCGGTCGTGAAGACGATGGCCGCCGAATCCGACGACAACCGCGCGCTGCTCGCACGCTGGACGCGCGACTGGTCCGGGCGGGCGAACGACGCACTCGAGCCGGTGGCCGAACGCGCGCTGCAGGATGCCGGGCGCGCGGCGCTCGACGAAGTGCGCGAGCAGTTCGATGCGCGCGTCGCGAAGCTCGGCATCGCGTGCTGAGCTGACGCCGGACATCCATCCGTCACCGAAGGAAACACGCATGTCTAACGTATTCATCGCCTTCCAGGCAAATGAGGAGTCCAGATCGATCGTCGACGCGATCGTCGCGGACAACCCGCGCGCAGTCGTTGTCGAGTCGCCCGGGATGGTGAAGATCGACGCGCCGGACCGGCTGACGATCCGCCGCGAAACGATCGAGGAACTGACCGGCGCGCGCTTCGACCTGCAGCAGCTGCAGGTGAACCTGATCACGCTGTCCGGCCACATCGACGAGGACGACGACCAGTTCACGCTGAGCTGGTCGCACTGAACGCCGCGCATCGCACAACCGAGAACACCGGAGACACGAATGGACACGCCAACGCTCAAGAAAAAACTCGGCCTGAAGGACCGCTACGCGGCAATGACGCGCGGCCTCGGCTGGGAGACGACCTATCAGCCGATGGACAAGGTCTTCCCGTACGACCGCTACGAGGGGATCAGGATCCACGATTGGGACAAGTGGGTCGACCCGTTCCGCCTGACGATGGACGCGTACTGGAAATACCAGGGCGAGAAGGAAAAGAAGCTGTACGCGGTGATCGACGCGTTCACGCAGAACAACGCGTTCCTCGGCGTGACCGACGCGCGCTACATCAACGCGCTGAAGCTGTTCATCCAGGGCGTGACGCCGCTCGAATACCTCGCGCACCGTGGTTTCGCGCACGTCGGCCGGCATTTCACCGGCGAGGGCGCGCGCGTCGCGTGCCAGATGCAGTCGATCGACGAGCTGCGGCACTACCAGACCGAAACGCACGCGATGTCGACGTACAACAAGTTCTTCAACGGCTTCCATCACTCGAACCACTGGTTCGATCGCGTCTGGTACCTGTCGGTGCCGAAGTCGTTCTTCGAGGATGCGTATTCGTCGGGGCCGTTCGAGTTCCTGACCGCGGTGAGCTTCTCGTTCGAATACGTGCTGACGAACCTGCTGTTCGTGCCGTTCATGTCGGGCGCCGCGTACAACGGCGACATGTCGACCGTTACGTTCGGCTTCTCCGCGCAGTCGGACGAATCGCGCCATATGACACTCGGCATCGAGTGCATCAAGTTCATGCTCGAGCAGGACCCCGGCAACGTGCCGATCGTGCAGCGCTGGATCGACAAGTGGTTCTGGCGCGGCTACCGGCTGCTGACGCTCGTCGCGATGATGATGGACTACATGCAGCCGAAGCGCGTGATGAGCTGGCGCGAGTCGTGGGAGATGTACGCGGAGCAGAACGGCGGCGCGCTGTTCAGGGATCTCGCGCGCTACGGGATCCGCGAGCCGAAGGGCTGGCAGGACGCGTGCGAGGGCAAGGACCACATCAGCCACCAGGCGTGGTCGACGTTCTACGGCTTCAACGCGGCGTCGGCATTCCACACCTGGGTGCCGACCGGCGACGAGATGGCGTGGCTGGCCGCGAAGTATCCGGATTCGTTCGACCGCTACTACCGGCCGCGCTTCGAGCACTGGGGCGAACAGGCGCAGGCCGGCAACCGCTTCTACATGAAGACGCTGCCGATGCTGTGCCAGACCTGCCAGATCCCGATGCTGTTCACCGAGCCTGGCAACCCGACGAAGATCGGCGCGCGCGAATCGAGCTATCTCGGCAACAAGTTCCACTTCTGCAGCGACCACTGCAAGGAGATCTTCGATCACGAGCCGCAGAAGTACGTGCAGGCGTGGCTGCCCGTGCACCAGATCTACCAGGGCAACTGCTTCCGGCCGGACGCGGATCCGACCGCCGAAGGCTTCGATCCGCTCGCCGCGGTGCTCAACTACTACGAAGTGGGCATGGGCCGCGACAACCTCGATTTCGAAGGCTCGGAAGACCAGAAGAACTTCGCGGCCTGGCGCGGCCAGGCGACGAGCAACTGATACGTAACCTTGCATGGGACCAGTGCGCGAACGCTGGTCGACAGGAGACAAACATGGCCGTCATTGCACTCAAACCCTACGACTTCCCGGTGAAGGACGCGGTCGGGAAGTTTCCGGCGCCGCTGCTGTACGTGTGCTGGGAAGACCACCTGATGTTTCCCGCGCCGTTCTGCCTGCCGCTGCCGCCCGACCTGCCGTTCGGCGCGCTCGCGAACGACGTGCTGCCGCCCATATACGGCTACCACCCGGACTTCGCGAAGATCGACTGGAGCCGCGTCGAGTGGTTCCGGTCCGGCGAGCCGTGGGCGCCCGATGCATCGAAGAGCCTGGCCGGCAACGGCCTCGGGCACAAGGACCTGATCAGTTTCCGCACGCCGGGCCTCGACGGCCTCGGCGGCGCGAGCTTCTGAGCGTCACCTGCACGAACGCAGGCCGCATTTCGGCGGTCGGCATTCCGGAACGACGAGCACATCATCATGAGCCACCAACTTACCATTGAGCCGCTGGGCGTCACGATCGAGGTCGAGGAAGGGCAGACGATGCTCGACGCGGCGCTGCGCCAGGGCATCTACATCCCGCACGCGTGCTGCCACGGCCTGTGCGGCACCTGCAAGGTCGCGGTGCTCGACGGCGAGACCGACGTCGGCGACGCGAACCCGTTCGCGCTGATGGACTTCGAGCGCGAGGAGGGCAAGGCGCTCGCGTGCTGCGCGACGCTGCAGGCCGACACCGTGATCGAGGCGGACGTCGACGAGGATCCGGACGCGGAGATCATCCCGGTCAAGGATTTCGCGGCCGATGTGACGCATATCGAAACGCTCACGCCGACCATCAAGGCGATCCGGCTGAAGCTGTCGCAGCCGATCCGCTTCCAGGCCGGCCAGTACGTGCAGCTCGAGATCCCCGGGCTCGGGCAGAGCCGCGCGTTCTCGATCGCGAACGCGCCGGCCGACGTCGCGGCCACCGGCGAGATCGAGCTCAACGTGCGCCAGGTGCCGGGCGGGCTCGGCACCGGCTACCTGCACGAGCAGCTCGCGACGGGCGACCGCGTGCGCCTGTCGGGCCCGTACGGCCGCTTCTTCGTGCGCCGCTCGGCCGGGTTGCCGATGCTCTTCATGGCCGGCGGCTCGGGCCTGTCGAGCCCGCGCTCGATGATCGTCGACCTGCTCGACAGTGGTGCGACCGCGCCGATCACGCTCGTCTACGGCCAGCGCAACGCGAGCGAGCTCTACTACCACGACGAATTCCGTGCGCTCGCCGAACGCCATCCGAACTTCACGTACGTGCCGGCGCTGTCCGACGGCGCGGCGCAGGCGGGCGACGGCATCGCGCAAGGGTTCGTGCACGACGTCGCGAAAGCGCATTTCGGCGGCGACTTCTCGGGCCAGCAGGCGTACCTGTGCGGGCCGCCCGCGATGATCGACGCGTGCATCACCGCGCTGATGCAGGGGCGCCTGTTCGAGCGCGACATCTACCACGAGAAGTTCATCTCGGCCGCGGATGCACAGCAGGCGCGCAGCCCGCTGTTTCGGCGGGTGTGAGATGGACGCGCGCGGCGTGAAGGCGACCGTGACGATCGTGCAGACCGACGAGCGTTATCCGTGCGCGGCCGGTGAATCGCTGCTCGCCGGGATGGCAAAGCTCGGCCGGCGCGGCATCCCGGTCGGCTGCCTGAACGGCGGCTGCGGCGTCTGCAAGGTGCGCGTGCTTCACGGCACGGTGCGCAAGCTCGGGCCGATCAGCCGCGCGCACGTGAGCGCGGACGAGGAGGGCGAAGGCTACGCGCTCGCGTGCCGCGTCGCGCCGGACGGCGACGTCGCACTCGAAGTGGCCGGCCGCCTGAAGAAGCCGTTCCTGTGCGGCGCGGCCCATCCGGCAACGCCGGTTTTCAACAAGTGATCTGGAGGAGACTCACCATGGGTGTGATGCGTATTGGGCATGTCAATCTGAAGGTGATGGACATGGACGCCGCGCTGCGGCATTACATGCGCGTGCTCGGGATGCAGGAAACGATGCGCGATGCGGCCGGCAACGTCTACCTGAAGTGCTGGGACGAATGGGACAAGTATTCGCTGATCCTCAGCCCGTCCGACCAGGCGGGGCTCAAGCACGCCGCGTACAAGGTCGAGCACGACGCGGACCTCGACACGCTGCAGCAGCGCATCGAGGCGTACGGCATCGCGACCGAGATGCTGCCGGAAGGCGCGCTGCCGGCGGTCGGCCGCCAGTTGCGCTTCCTGCTGCCGAGCGGGCATGAGCTGCGGCTGTACGCACAGAAGGAGCTGGTCGGCACCGCCGTCGGCTCGCTGAACCCCGATCCGTGGCCAGACGACATCCCGGGCTCGGCCGTGCACTGGCTCGACCATTGCCTGCTGATGTGCGAGCTGAACCCCGAGACGGGCGTGAACCGTGTCGAGGACAACACGCGCTTCATGGCCGCGTGCCTCGACTTCCATCTGGCCGAGCAGGTAATGGTCGGCCCCGGCAACACGATCCAGGCCGCGACATGGATGTTCCGCAGCACGACGCCGCATGACATCGCGTTCGTCGGCGGCCCGCGCAACGGGCTCCATCACATTGCGTTCTTCCTCGACGACTGGGCCGACGTGCTGAAGTCGGCCGACGTGATGGCGAAGAACAAGGTGAAGATCGACGTTGCGCCGACCCGGCACGGGATCACGCGCGGCACGACCATCTACTTCTTCGATCCGAGCGGCAACCGCAACGAGACCTTCGCGGGGCTCGGCTATCTCGCGCAGCCCGATCGTCCGGTCACGACGTGGACCGAGGACGAACTCGGGCGCGGGATCTTCTTCCACTCCGGCGAGCTGAACGAAGCGTTCACGACCGTCTACACCTGAAACGCACAGGAGCACAGCGTCATGGCCTGCAACCCAACCACGCCGGGCGTCGACACGCGCGTGATCGACTGGCCCGCGGCATCGCGCGCCGCGCACGCGGCGGCCGAGGCCGCCGAACGCATCGGTGTGCGCGTCAACGTCGCGGTCGTCGATGCGGCCGGCCTGCTCGCCGCATTCGTGCGGATGCCCGGCGCGCCGCTGCATTCGATCGACATCGCGATCGACAAGGCGTACACGGCGGCGAGCTTCGGCCTGCCGACCGGCCGCTGGCACGACGCGCTCGCCGAGCACTCGGCCGCCGTGCGGCAGGGGCTCGTGTTGCGCCCGCGCTTCGTCGCGTTCGGCGGCGGTTTGCCGATCGTCGACGACGGCCGGCGGATCGGCGGGATCGGCGTGTCGGGCGGCAGCGAAGCGCAGGACGAAAGCTGCGCGCAAGCGGGCCTCGCTGCCGTCGGCCTTGGCGGCCTCGCCGGCCCGTGACGTGCCAGGTGCGGCGAAAACGCGAGCCCGCTTCACGACTGAACAGGATCACTGAATATCCACTATCGGCAGACATCATCATGTACGACACAGAAACGAGTGCCGCGGACCGCGGCCCCGCCGGCGGGCAGCCGGACGTGCGGCTCGTCCGCAACTTCATCGACGGCGAGTACCGTGCCGGCGAACGCTGGTTCGACAAGCGCTCGCCGCTCGACAACACGCTGATCGCCCGTGTCGCCGAGGCGGGGCGCGCGGGCGTCGACGCGGCCGTGCGCGCGGCGCGCGCCGCGCTGTCGGGCCCGTGGGGCGGCCTGACGGTCGCGCAGCGCGTCGAGATCCTGTATGCGGTTGCCGACGGCATCGAGCGCCGCTTCGACGATTTCCTCGAAGCGGAAGTGGCCGACACCGGCAAGCCGGCGAGCCTCGCGCGCCATCTCGACATCCCGCGCGGCGCCGCGAACTTCAAGGTGTTCGCGGACGTCGTGAAGAACGTGCCCGGCGAAACCTTCGAGATGGCGACGCCCGACGGCGCCGGCGCGCTCAACTACGCGATCCGCCGGCCGGTCGGCGTGGTCGGCGTGATCTGTCCGTGGAACCTGCCGCTGCTGCTGATGACGTGGAAGGTCGGGCCCGCGCTCGCGTGCGGCAACACGGTGGTCGTGAAGCCGTCGGAAGAAACGCCGCAAACGGCCGCGCTGCTCGGCGACGTGATGAACGCGGCCGGCGTGCCGCGCGGCGTGTACAACGTCGTGCACGGCTTCGGCCCCGACTCGGCCGGCGAATTCCTGACGACCCACCCGGGCGTGAACGCGATCACGTTCACGGGCGAGACGCGCACCGGCGCCGCGATCATGAAGGCCGCCGCCGACGGCGCGCGCCCTGTCAGCCTCGAGATGGGCGGCAAGAACGCGGCGATCGTGTTCGCCGACTGCGACTTCGACGCGGCCGTCGAAGGCACGCTGCGCTCGTGCTTCGCGAACGCGGGGCAGGTGTGTCTCGGCACCGAGCGTGTGTACGTCGAGCGCCCGCTGTTCGAGCGCTTCGTCGTCGCGCTGAAGGCCGGCGCGGAGCGGCTGCAGCCGGGCCGGCCGGAAGCCGCCACGACCGGCATCGGGCCGCTGATCAGCCAGGCGCACCGCAACAAGGTGCTGTCGTACTACCGCCAGGCGGCCGAGCTCGGCGCGACCGTCGTCACCGGCGGCGGCGTGCCCGACATGCCGGACGACCTGCGCGACGGCGCATGGGTGCAGCCGACGATCTGGACGGGCCTCGGCGACGATACGCCGATCGCCCGCGACGAGATTTTCGGGCCGTGCACGCTCGTGATGCCGTTCGATTCCGAAGCCGAGGTCATCGGCCGCGCGAATGCGAACGCGTACGGGCTGTCGACCGCGATCTGGACCAGCAACCTGTCGCGTGCGCATCGCGTGGCCGCATCGATCGACGTCGGCATCGCGTGGGTGAACACGTGGTTCCTGCGCGACCTGCGCACCGCGTTCGGCGGCGCGAAGCAATCGGGCATCGGCCGCGAAGGCGGCGTGCATTCGCTCGAGTTCTACACGGAACTCCGCAACGTCTGCATCAAGCTCTGACCCCACGTTACCGACCGGATGACAACGATGGATTCCACATTGATTACCACGCTCGGCGACCGGCTGTACGACGCGATGACGTCGCGCACGCCGATCGCGCCGCTGACGTCGCAGCACGAGGACTTGTCGGTTGACGACGCTTACCGGATCCAGCAGCGCTTCGTCGCGCGCCGCCTGGACGCCGGGGAAACCGTGATCGGCAAGAAGATCGGCGTCACGTCGAAGGCCGTGATGGACATGCTCGGCGTGTACCAGCCGGACTTCGGCTACTTGCTGTCGGGGATGGTGTACGGCGACGGCGAATGCATTGCGCTCGACACGCTGATCCAGCCGAAGGCGGAAGGCGAGATCGCGTTCGTGCTGAAGCGCGACCTGCTCGGGCCCGGCGTGACGAACGCGATGGTGCTCGCCGCGACCGAATGCGTGATGCCGTGCTTCGAAATCGTCGATTCGCGGATCCGCGACTGGAAGATCCGGATCGGCGACACCGTCGCGGACAACGCGTCGTGCGGCGTGTTCGTGCTCGGCGACAAGGCGGTGAGCACGCGCAGCGTCGATCTCGCGACCTGCGGGATGGTGCTCGAGAAGAACGGCGACGTGATCGGCACGGGCGCCGGCGCGGCCGCGCTCGGCTCGCCGGTCAACGCCGTTGCATGGCTCGCCAACACGCTCGGCCGGCTCGGCATCCCGCTGAAGGCCGGCGAGGTGATCCTGTCCGGCGCGCTGGCCGCGATGGCGAGCGTCGGGCGCGGCGACAACTTCCGCGTGTCGATCGGCGGGATCGGCGCGTGTTCGGTGCGGTTCGCGTGAGCGGCGCCGTTCTCATTCACTGGCAAACAAGGACATCCCCATGACCCGGAAAATCCGTTGCGCGCTGATCGGCCCCGGCAACATCGGCACCGACCTGCTCGCGAAGCTGATGCGCAGCCCCGTGCTCGAACCCGTCTGGATGGTCGGCATCGATCCTGAATCCGACGGCCTGAAGCGGGCTCGCGAACTCGGCCTGAAGACGACCGCGGACGGCGTCGACGGCCTCGTGCCGCACGTGCAGGCCGATGGCGTGCAGATCGCGTTCGACGCGACGAGCGCATACGTGCACGCGGAGAACAGCCGCAAGCTCAACGCGCTCGGCGTGCTGATGATCGACCTGACGCCTGCCGCGATCGGCCCGTACTGCGTGCCGCCCGTCAACCTTCAAGACCACATCGGCCGCGGCGAGATGAACGTGAACATGGTCACGTGCGGCGGCCAGGCGACGATCCCGATGGTGCGCGCGATCTCGCGCGTGCAGCCGGTCGCGTATGGCGAGATCGTCGCGACCGTGTCGTCGCGTTCGGTCGGCCCCGGCACGCGCAAGAACATCGACGAGTTCACGCGCACCACGGCCGCGGCCGTCGCGCAGGTCGGCGGTGCGAAGGAAGGCAAGGCGATCATCGTGATCAACCCGGCCGAGCCGCCGCTGATCATGCGCGACACCGTGCACTGCCTGACCGAAGGCGAGCCCGACGAGGCGCGCATCGTCGAATCGGTGCACGCGATGATCGCCGACGTGCAGCGCTACGTGCCCGGCTACCGGCTCGTCAACGGCCCCGTGTTCGACGGCCGGCGCGTGTCGGTCTATCTCGAGGTCGAAGGGCTCGGCGACTACCTGCCGAAATACGCGGGCAACCTCGACATCATGACGGCCGCCGCCGCGCGCACCGCCGAGATGTTCGCCGAGGAACTGCTGGCCGGCCGCCTCGCGCTGGCGCCGCTCGCGCACGCGGCGGCCTGACGCGCGCGCACGCCTATCCCACGATCGGACGAACAAGGAACCGCAATGAATCTCAAAGGCAAGCGAATCACCGTCCACGACATGACGCTGCGTGACGGCATGCACCCGAAGCGTCACCAGATGACGCTCGACCAGATGCGCTCAATCGCGAGCGGGCTCGACGCGGCCGGCGTGCCGCTGATCGAGGTCACGCACGGCGACGGCCTCGGCGGCTCGTCGGTCAACTACGGCTTTCCGGCGCACAGCGACGCCGACTACCTCGGCGCGGTGATCCCGCTGCTGAAGCGCGCGAAGGTGTCGGCGCTGCTGCTGCCGGGCATCGGCACCGTCGATCACCTGAAGGAGGCGCACGCACTCGGCGTGCACACGATCCGCGTCGCGACGCACTGCACCGAGGCCGACGTGTCGGAGCAGCACATCGCGATGGCGCGCAAGCTCGACATGGATACCGTCGGCTTCCTGATGATGAGCCACATGAACAGCCCGGAAGGGCTCGTGAAGCAGGCGACGCTGATGGAGTCGTATGGCGCGAACTGCATCTACATCACCGATTCGGCCGGCTACATGCTGCCCGGCGACGTGACCGCACGGCTTCGCGCGGTGCGCGACGCGCTGCGGCCCGACACCGAACTGGGCTTCCACGGCCACCACAACCTGGCAATGGGCGTCGCGAACTCGATCGCGGCGATCGAGGCCGGCGCGAACCGGATCGACGGCGCGGCGGCGGGCCTCGGCGCCGGCGCGGGCAACACGCCGCTCGAGGTGTTCGTCGCGGTGTGCGAGCGGATGGGAATCGAAACCGGCATCGACGTGTGGAAGATCCAGGACGTCGCCGAGGATCTCGTCGTGCCGATGATGGATTTCCCGATCCGCATCGACCGCGACGCGCTGACGCTCGGCTACGCGGGCGTGTACGGCTCGTTCCTGCTGTTCGCGAAGCGCGCGGGCGACAAGTACGGCGTGCCGGCGCGCGACATCCTCGTCGAGCTCGGCCGGCGCGGGATGGTGGGCGGACAGGAAGACATGATCGAAGACACCGCGCTCACGCTCGCGAAGGCGCGCGCGGCACAAGTGAAGCAGGAGGCCGCATGAATCTCGCGACCGACATCGTCGACGCGCTGGCGACCCGCCTCGACGACTGTGCGCGCGACGCGCGCGACACGCCGAAGATCACCGACACGCATCCGGAAATGGACTGGGACGACGCGTATGCGGTCCAGGACGCGATCCGCCGCAAGCAGATCACGCGCGGCGCGCGGATCGTCGGCTACAAGGCCGGCCTGACGTCGCACGCGAAGATGCGCCAGATGGGTGTCGATACCCCCGTGTTCGGCTTCCTGACCGATATCTACGCGCTGCAGGAAGGCGGCGAATGCGACACGGCCGCGCTGATCCATCCGAAGGTCGAGCCGGAAATCGCGTTCGTCACAAAAGCCGAGCTGAAGGGCCCCGGCTGCCATATCGGCGCGGTGCTCGCCGCGACGGATTTCGTCATGGCCGGCATCGAGGTGATCGACAGCCGCTACCGCGATTTCAAATTCGATCTGAAGAGCGTGGTGGCCGACAACACATCGGCCGCGCGCTTCGTCGTCGGCGGGCGGCCGCTCGCGGTCGACGGTGTCGACCTGCGCACGCTCGGCGTCGTGCTCGAGAAGAACGGGCAGCCGGTCGCGTTCGGCGCGGGCGCGGCCGTGCTCGGCCATCCGGCCGCCGCGATCGCGATGCTCGCGAACCATCTCGGCGCGCGCGGCGAAGCGATTCCCGCAGGCAGCGTGATCCTGTCGGGCGGCATCACCGAGGCGGTGGCTGTAGCGGCCGGCGACAGCGTGACGCTGCGCGTGCAGGACATCGGGTCGGTCGGCCTGCGTTTCATCTGACGAGGAGGACTATCGTGCCGGTTGCTCATCTTTACATCCTGGAAGGCCGAGACGACGACAAGAAGGAACGCCTGATCGCCGAGGTCACCGAAGCCATCCATCGCTCGCTCGACGCGCCCGTCGAATCGGTACGCGTGATCATCACCGAGATGCCGAAGGCGCACTTCGGGATCGGCGGGCAGAGTGCAAAAAAGCGCGGGCGCTGACGCGTTCGGCGCATGACAGGAACCGACTGGAGGAGCGTCATGACGACCAACCCTGAAATCGGCCGCCGGATCGTCGCCGGTGGCATCGACACGAACTATCACGACGTCGGCGACGGGCCGCCCGTGCTGCTGATCCACGGCTCGGGGCCGGGCGTGACCGCCTACGCGAACTGGCGGCTCACGATGCCCGCGCTGGCGCGGCAGTTCCGCGTGATCGCGCCCGACATGGCGGGCTTTGGCGAGACCGAGCGGCCGGCCGGCTACCGGTATTCGCTGGACGACTGGGTCGACCATGCGCTCGGCCTGCTCGACGCGCTTGGCGTCGCGCGCGCGCACGTGGTCGGCAATTCGTTCGGCGGCGCGCTCGCGCTTGCGCTGGCGATCCGGGCGCCCGAGCGCGTCGGCCGGCTCGTGCTGATGGGCGCGGCCGGCACGCGCTTCCCGCTGACGCAAGGGCTCGACGCGGTATGGGGCTACACGCCGTCGATCGCGAACATGCGCGCGCTGCTCGACGTCTTCGCGTTCGACCGCACGCTCGTGAACGACGAACTCGCGAAGCTGCGCTACGACGCGAGCGTGCGGCCCGGCTACCAGGAAGCGTTCGCGGACATGTTTCCCGCGCCGCGGCAGCGCTGGGTTGATGCGCTCGCGAGCGACGACGCGAAGCTGCGCGCGCTCACGCACGACACGCTGATCGTCCACGGACGCGAGGATCGCGTGATTCCGCTCGCGAGCTCGCTGAAGCTGCTCGAGCTGCTGCCGAACGCACAGTTGCACGTGTTCGGCCGCTGCGGGCACTGGACGCAGATCGAGCACGCTGAGTGCTTCAATCGGCTCGTGATCGATCACTTCAACGAGTAGCACGCATCGGCAGGTCGCGTTGCCGTCACGTGCCGGCCGGGCCGGCACGTGACGGCAGCGGAAGCAGCGGAAGCAGTTCCCACGCAGCAGAACACATAACGAAACCAATCAGTAGAACGAATATTGGAGACATCGATGAAACGGAAGGCTGCATTCGGATTGATCTCGCTCGCCGCGTGCGCGGGCATCACGTTGAGCACTGGTGCGTGGGCGACGGAAGGCGGCGGCGACACGATCGGCGAGGGCGCCGAGGCGTTCTTCGCGGGCGCGCTGCCGCCGGCCGGCCTGTACATGCTGGCGTACTACACGCATTACCATGCGTCGCGTTTCAACGATTCGCACGGCAACGGCTCGGTGCCGGGTTTCAAGCTCGATGCGGATGTGCTGATTCCGCGTGTCGTGTGGATGTCGAACCTGTCGCTGCTCGGCGGGCGCTACGGCGCGTATGCGGTGCTGCCGATGGAGCATCTGGCGCTCGATGCCGGCGGCGCGTCGTTCGACCGCACCAATCTCGGCGACCTGATCGTCAGCCCCGCCATGATCGCGTGGGGCTCCGGCGCGCTGCGCACCGTCGCCGCGGTCGAGTTCGTGTTCCCGACCGGCCAGTACGACGCGCACGCGGCGCTGAACACCGGCAGGAACTACTACACCGCGCGGCCCGTGTTCGGCGTGTCGTGGCTGCCGAACGACAAGGTCGAGGTGTCCGCGAAGATCACGTACAGCTTCAACGCGCCGAACAACGACACGCACTATCACTCGGGGAACCTGTTCCACGTCGACTACTCGGCGAGCTATGCGGTCACGCCGAAGGTGCGCGTCGGGTTGTCGGGCTACCTGGTCAAGCAGACGACCGACGACATGCAGAACGGCCAGCCGGTCGCGGGCGACGGCTTTCGCGGACAGACGTTCGCGATCGGCCCCGGCGTTCGCTACCAGTTCAGCAAGATCAGCGTGGAGGCGCGCGTCGTGAAGGAGTTCTTCGTGCGCAACCGGCCGGCCGGGGAGGCCGTGTGGGCGAAGGCGGTCATACCGTTCTGAGCGCACGGCTCGCGGCGATCGCCGTGGCGATGCCGCCGCCGCTCGCGCACCGACGTCACTCGTCCATCAGACGCACTTTCACCCGCTTGCCCTTGATCTTGCCCGCATTGAGCTTGCGCAGCGCATCGCGCGCAATGCCGCGCTCGACGGCGACGTAAGTCGAGAACTCGGTCACGTTGATCTTGCCGATCTGCGTGCCGCTGAAGCCCGCGTCGCCGGTCAGCGCGCCGAGCACGTCGCCGGGGCGGATCTTGTCCTTGCGGCCGCCGAGCACCTGCAGCGTTTCCATCGGCGGCAGCAGTGGTTCATTGGCATCGGCCTTCAGCTCGGCGAGCGGATGCCATTCGACGTCGCGCTTCTGTGCCTGCTCGATGCCGCCGACGCGCCCCATCTCGTCCATGCTCGCAAGGCTCAGCGCCCAGCCTTCCTGGTCCGCACGGCCCGTGCGGCCGATACGGTGCACGTGCACTTCGGGGTCGGGTGTCACGTCGACGTTGATCACCGCTTCGAGCTGCGCGATGTCGAGGCCGCGCGCGGCCACGTCGGTCGCGACGAGCACCGAGCAGCTGCGGTTCGCGAACTGGATCAGCACCTGGTCGCGTTCGCGCTGCTCGAGTTCGCCGTGCAGCGCGAGCGCGTGGAAACCTTGGGCGTGCAGCACGTCGAGCAGGTCGCGGCACTGCTGCTTGGTGTTGCAGAACGCGATCGTGCTGACCGGACGATAGTGGTTCAGCAGCAGGCCGACCGCATGCAGCCGCTCGTCCTCGGTTACTTCGTAGAAGCGCTGGCGGATCTTGCTGTCGTCGTGGCGCTCCTCGAGCTTCACTTCCTTCGGGTTGCGCAGGAACTGCTGGCTGAGCTTCGCGATCCCGTCCGGGTAGGTCGCGGAGAACAGCAGCGTCTGGCGCGTCGGCGGGCATTGCCGCGCAACCTTCGCGATGTCGTCGAAGAAGCCCATGTCGAGCATCCGGTCCGCTTCGTCGAGCACGAGCGTGTTCAGCGCGTCGAGCGTCAGGTGGCCGCGGTCCAGATGGTCCATGATGCGCCCCGGCGTGCCGACGACGATGTGCGCGCCGTGTTCGAGGCTCTGCGACTGCGGGCGCATCGGCGTGCCGCCGCACAGCGTCAGCACCTTGATGTTTTCCTCGGCACGCGCGAGGCGGCGGACTTCCTGCGCGACCTGGTCGGCGAGTTCGCGCGTCGGGCACAGCACCATCGCCTGCACGTCGAAGCGGCGAGCATCGAGGCGCGCGAGCAGCGCGAGCGAGAACGCGGCCGTCTTGCCGCTGCCCGTCTTCGCCTGCGCGATCAGGTCGTGGCCGGCCAGTGCGATCGGCAGGCTCGCGGCCTGGATCGGCGTCATGTCGGTGTAGCCGAGCTGCGTGAGGTTGGCGAGCGTGGCGGGCGTCAACGACAGCGCGCTGAACGGCGTGGCGGTCGGCTGGGTCATTCCAGGTCTCCGAGATAAGGGCGGCCTGCCATCTGTTCGTAGACGATCGTGCCGTCTTCGGCTTCGAAGCGCTCGACATAGTTGCGCGCGCCGCACAGCGGGCAGCGGAACAGCAGCCCTTGGCCTTCGTCCTTGATGACGACGTCGGATTCTTCCCACTGCGTGCCGCAGCTCTGGTTTCGGCAGGTAAACACGGTCTTTCTCCAGCTGAATTCGGTTGTGCGCGCCGGCGCGACGGGCGCGGGCGCTGGCGTTGCTCGGCCGTCGCTCGCCTCGGCCGCATGAAAGGGCGGCGAGGGCGGCGCACGGCGCGGCCGTTCGCGTGATGGTTCGTCGAGGTGGATGGTGGATCGTCGCGCGATCGGAGAAACGCGCGTGGCGCAATTCTAGCGGATACGGCGGCCGTGCCGGCGGTCTCGCGCAGCGGCGCGCCGAAATGAGAAACGGCCGCCCGGCCCGGACTGCCCGCGACGTGCGGGGCGGTCCGGATCGAACGGCCGTTTGATCCGATGCGGCGGCGCTCAGCGCATCGGCATCACAGCGCCATGTCGGCCGCGGCCTTGGCCGGCGCCGGCTTGGCCGGCGTGAGCGGCTTGAGCGACGCTGCGGCGGCGCCCGGCTGCGCGGGCGCGGCCATGTCGATCTTCGGCGGCGGCGTGAGCTGCAGCACGTCGCTCGTATAGGTCCACTCTTCGTAGACCTTCGCCGGGCTGTCGTTCAGCTTCGTGCCGTAGCTCGGCACGATCTCGCGGATCTTCTGCTGCCAGGCGGGCGTCGCGACCTTGTCCTTGAACACGCGCTCGAGCAGGCTCAGCATGATCGGCGCGGCGGTGGACGCGCCCGGCGATGCGCCGAGCAGACCCGCGATGCTGTTGTCCTTCGCGCTGACGATCTCGGTGCCGAGCTTCAGCACGCCGCCCTTCACGGGGTCGCGCTTGATGATCTGCACGCGCTGCCCGGCCTGCCACAGACGCCAGTCTTCCTTCTTCGCGTTCGGGAAGTACTCCTTCAGCGCGTTGAAGCGGTCGTCGTCCGACAGCATCAGCTGGCCGGCGAGGTATTCGACGAGCGGGAACTCGTCAACACCCACGCGCATCATCGGCATCGCGTTATGCGTGTTCGTGCTGGTCAGCAGGTCGAAGTACGAGCCGTTCTTCAGGAACTTGGTCGAGAACGTCGCGAACGGGCCGAACAGGATGATCTTCTTGCCGTCGATGATCCGCGTGTCGAGGTGCGGCACCGACATCGGCGGCGAACCGACCGATGCCTTGCCGTATGCCTTCGCGAGGTGCTGCTTCACGACTTCCGGATTGTCGGTCACGAGGAACGAGCCGCCGACCGGGAATGCGCCGTAGTCCTTCGCTTCCGGAATGCCCGATGCCTGCAGCAGGTGCAGCGCGCCGCCGCCGGCGCCGATGAACACGAACTTCGCGTCGACGGCCTGCGGCGCTTCGTTCGAGTGCAGCTTGACCCACGACACGTGCCACGTGCCGTCGGCGTTGCGCGTGATGCCGCGCACCTCGCTCGACAGCGACAGCGAGAAGTTCGGCTGGCGCTGCAGGTAGCCGACGAACTGGCGCGTGATCTCGCCGAAGTTCACGTCGGTGCCGATCGGCGTCCAAGTGGCCGCGACCTTCTGCTTGCGGTCGCGGCCTTCCATCATCAGCGGCACCCACTGCCTGATCTGGTCGTAGTCTTCCGAATACTGCATGCCGCGGAACAGCGGGCTCGCCTGCAGCGCGTCATAGCGCTTCTTCAGGAAGCGGACGTTGTCGTCGCCCCACACGAAGCTCATGTGCGGCGTCGAGTTGATGAACGCGTGCGGGTTCTTCAGCACGCCCTGCTTGACCTGCCACGCCCAGAACTGGCGCGAGATCTGGAACGACTCGTTGATCTCGATCGCCTTCGCGATGCTGACCGTGCCGTCCGGCTTCTCCGGCGTGTAGTTGAGCTCGGCGAGCGCCGAGTGGCCCGTGCCCGCGTTGTTCCAGCCGTTCGAGCTTTCCTGCGCGACGCCGTCGAGGCGTTCGACCATCGCCATCGACCAGTCCGGCTGCAGCTCGTGCAGCCAGACGCCGAGCGTCGAACTCATGATGCCGCCGCCCACCAGCAGGACGTCGACCTTCTTCGTGTCGGCCGCGTGAGCGGCAGACGCGGCTACGCACAGCGCGAGCCCGGACAGCATTACCCGTAACGTTTTAATCAAAGCACTACCCTTTTCAGCTTGGTCACATCAGGTCTGCCACACAGCCTGGCGCCCGGCGCACGGCTTCGTCGGCCGGCGCGCGAGCGTTCCGGACGATGCCGGATCGGCATCCGGAAATCCGGAGCGCATTTCCGGGATTCCGGAATGTGCTCGCGAATCGCGCTTGAGCCGATGCGGAACCGATTCGAAGGACACCTTCCGATCGGTTTCGGGTGCGTCGTCCGTCAGGTGCTCCCGGGGCCGCGCAATACGCGCGCAGGCCCTTGTGGAAAACGTGTGCGGACGAGGCCGGCGGCCGCGCGCAGGCAAGCGGCGCGCGACGCGTTCATCGGGGGGGCGGGTGGCAAGGGGCGCGTAATATAACCGAAGTCGATCATCGTGTCGCACGCGAAATTTGTCCTTGTTTTTGTGGGGTTTTTCGCGTGTCCGGCTTTCCGGAACGGGTTCGGTCGCGGCCGGAAAATTCGGTGGTATCGGCGGGGTGCCGAACGGCGCTCACTCGTCCGGCACCGGCAACCGCGACGAGAACTTCACCTCGCGCAACGCGAGGCTCGACTGGATCGACGAGATGCCGGCCTGCTTCCTGAGCACGTGCTCGACGAACTCCGCATACGCATCGAGATCGGTCGCGACAACCTGCAGCATGTAATCGGCGGCACCGGTGATCTTGTGGCACGACACCACTTCGTCGCGATGCCGGATCGCCGTTTCGAAATGGTCGGAGGTCTGGTCCGAATGCATGTTGAACGTGACGAGCACGAACGCGAACACGTTCATGCCGAGCGCGCGCCGGTCGAGGTTCGCCTGGTAGCCGGTGATCACGCCCTCGTCCTCGAGGCGCTTGCGGCGCCGCCAGCAGGGCGTCACGCTCAGCGACAGCTTCTCGCCGAGCGTCGCGTTCGACAGCGCGCCGTCCTCCTGCAGCAGGCGCAGCATCGCGCGGTCGACGCCGTCCATTTCGGTGGCCGGGCGATTTTTGCTCATATCTGGCATCCCGTAGACAGTTTGTACAAAAGTGTAAGCAACGCACGCGCGAAAAGCAAAGCTATTGCCCCCTCTCGCCAATAAACTGTTGCCCACCATTACCGCAACGGTCAATCATGCTCACGATCTACAGCAGCGATCATCGCCTGCATCGCGGCGTCGAACTGAAGGACGGCGCCATCACCGATTCGTTCGAGAACCCCCAGCGCGCCGAAACGGTGCTCGCGCAAGTCCGGGCGACCGGCCTCGGCGACGTGATCGCGCCGCAATCGTTCGACCGCGCATGCTATGCGCGCGCACACAGCCAGCGCTACGTCGATTTCCTCGCGGGCGCGTGGGACGAATGGCGCACAACCGGCCGCACCTGCCAGGCGCTGCCGCTCGTGTGGCCGGTGCGCGCGATGCCGGCTGCCGCGACGCCGCCCGCGTTCATCGACGGCAAGCTCGGCTTCTTCGCGATGGACGCGGGCGCGCCGATCAACGCCGGCACGTGGGACGCGGTGAGCGCCAGCGCGAATTCGGCGCTGACTGGCGCCGACCTGCTGTCGAACGGCACGCGCGCGGCGTTCGCGCTGTGCCGCCCGCCCGGCCACCATGCGGGCCGCGAATACATGGGCGGCTACTGCTACCTGAACAACGCGG
This sequence comes from Burkholderia sp. Bp8963, assembly GCF_003854275.1. GTDB lineage: Bacteria > Pseudomonadota > Gammaproteobacteria > Burkholderiales > Burkholderiaceae > Burkholderia. The sequence goes on along the minus strand of NZ_QTQP01000012.1, from coordinate 104,672 downwards.
CGATCGCGGCGCAGCACGCGATCACGCGCGGCGCGGCGCGCGTCGCGGTGCTCGACGTCGATTTCCACCACGGCAACGGCACGCAGGACATCTTCTACGATCGATCGGACGTGCTGTTCGCGTCGATTCACGGCGAGCCTTCGGTGTCGTATCCGTACTTCTCCGGCTATGCGGACGAGCGCGGCGCGAGCGAGGGCGAGGGCTTCAACCTGAACCTGCCGTTGCCGAAGGGCACGTTGTGGAACACCTATGACGAAGCGCTCGGCCGCGCCACGGCGGCGATCGCCGCGCATGCGCCCGACGTGCTCGTCGTGTCGCTCGGCGTCGACACGTTCGAGCACGACCCGATCAGCCACTTCCGTCTGCGCTCGCAGGACTACCTGCGGATCGGCGAGGCGCTCGCACGCCTGAACCTGCCGACGCTGTTCGTGATGGAGGGCGGCTACATGGTCGACGAGATCGGCATCAATGCGGTCAATGTGCTGCTCGGCTTCGAAGGCCGCGCATAACGGCCCCACATAACGGCCGCGCGCCAACCATTTCAACGGCGGCCCGTCGGCCGCCGCAACCGATGGAGCAACTTGCATGACGCGATATCTGGATGTGACGAGCATGTCGAAGCTCGTCGACGCAGTCGGGATCCCGCAGATCCTGACGACGATGGCTTCGTACATCGAGCAGGATTACCGCCGCTGGGAGACGTTCGAGAAGACCGCGCGCGTCGCCAGCCATTCGCCGGACGGCGTGATCGAGCTGATGCCGACGTCCGACGCCCGGCTGTATGCGTTCAAGTACGTGAACGGGCACCCGAAGAACACGAAGGCCGACTTGCTGACGGTGATGGCGTTCGGCGTGCTCGCCGACGTCGACACCGGCTATCCGCTGCTGCTCAGCGAGATGACGCTGACGACGGCGATCCGCACGGCCGCGACGTCCGCGCTGGTCGCGCGCTTCCTCGCGCGCAGCGACGCGCGTTCGATGGCGCTGATCGGCAACGGCGCGCAGAGCGAATTCCAGGCGGTCGCGTTTCACGAGATGCTCGGCATCGACGAACTGCGCGTGTTCGACATCGATCCGGCCGCGACCGACAAGCTCGTGCGCAATCTCGCGCCGTTCGCGGGGCTGCGCGTGATCCGCTGTGCGTCGGCGGCCGATGCGGTGCGCGGCGCCGACATCGTGACGACGGTCACCGCCGACAAGACGAACGCGACGATCCTGACGCCCGACATGATCGAGGACGGGATGCACGTCAACGCGGTGGGCGGCGATTGCCCCGGCAAGACCGAACTGCACGCGGACGTGCTGCGGCGCGCGCGCGTCGTCGTCGAGTTCGAGCCGCAGACGCGCATCGAAGGCGATCTCCAGCAGATGCCCGCGGATTTTCCGGTCGTCGAGTTCGCGCAGATCGTGTCCGGCGCGCAGCAAGGCCGGGAATCCGATGCGCAGGTGACGGTGTTCGACTCGGTCGGCTTCGCGCTCGAGGATTTCTCGGCGCTGCGCTATCTGAACGCGGCTGCGCGCGAGCGCGACATCGGCATCGAGCTCGACCTGATTCCGACGCCGCGCGATCCGAAGAACCTGTTCGGCGTCGCGACCGGCAGCGAGGCCAGCGCGGCGTCCGGCGCCGCGGGCCGCGCGATGCTCGCGGCCCTGAGCCATTGATGAATCACATCGACACCAACAACATGGTCCACCAGGAGACAAACATGATTCGACCACACAAGACGACGTTGGCCGCGGCTGCCGCGATGATCTGCGCGCTGTCCGCGCACGCGGACGAGATCGTGCGCATCGGCCACGTCGCGCCGCTGACCGGCCCGATCGCACACCTCGGCAAGGACAGCGAGAACGGCGCGCGGCTGGCCGTCGAGGAGATCAACGCGAAAGGGCTCGTGATCGGCGGCAAGAAGGTGACGCTGCAGCTCGATCCGCAGGACGACGCCGGCGATCCGCGCACCGCGACGCAGGTCGCGCAGCGGCTCGTCGACGACAAGGTGGTGGGCGTCGTCGGCCATCACAACTCGGGCACGTCGATCCCGGCGTCGCGCGTCTATCGGGACGGCGGCATCGTGCAGATCTCGCAGGCCGCGACCAATCCGATGTACACGCAGCAGGGCTTCAAGACGACCTACCGGGTCGTCGCGACCGATGCGCAGCAGGGGCCGGCGCTCGCCAGCTATGCGATGAAGAGCATGGGCATCAAGACGGTCGCCGTGATCGACGACGCGACCGCATACGGCCAGGGGCTCGCGACCGAATTCGAGAAGGCCGCGAAGGCTGCCGGCGTGAAGATCGTGTCGCGCGATGCGACGAACGACAAAGCGATCGATTTCCGCGCGATCCTCACGAAGATCAAGGGCGAGAACCCGGACGCGATCATGTACGGCGGCATGGACGCGACCGGCGGGCCGCTCGCGAAGCAGGCGCGGCAGCTCGGCCTGCGCGCGAAGATCCTCGGCGGCGACGGCGTGTGCTCGACGGACCTGCCGAAGCTTGCGGGCGCGGCATCCGACAACGTCGTGTGTTCCGAAGCGGGCATCGCGCTCGAGAAGATGCCGGGCGGCGCGGCGTTCGCGCAGCGCTACGAGGCGCGCTACCATCAGCCGCTGCAGGTCTATGCGCCGTTCTCTTACGACGCCGTCTACATCATCGTCGACGCGATGAAGCGCGCGAACTCGACGTCCGCCGCGAAGGTGCTGGCCGCGATGCCGGCCACCGACTATCGCGGCGTGATCGGCGAGACGAGCTTCACGCCGCAGGGCGACCTGAAGCACGGCGCGATCTCGGTGTTCTCGTACAAGGGCGGCAAGAAGATGCTGCTCGACATCGTGCAGATGTGATGCCGTTTACCGCGGCAGCACCTTCCGGTAGATCACGAAGCCCGACTTCTCCGCGACCGTGTCGTAGAGCCGCATCGCGGTGTGATTCGTCTCGTGCGTCTGCCAATACACGCGTTCCGCCCGCGCGCTGTGCGCCTCCGCATAGACGGCTTCGATCAGTGCGCGGCCGACGCCCTTGCCACGCTCGCTGTCGAGCGTGAACAGGTCCTGCAGATAGCAGGTCGGGCCGATCAGCGTCGTGCTGCGGTGATACAGGAAATGCACGAGCCCGACGAGCGTCCCGTTGCGTTCCGCGACGAACGCATGCACGGGTTCGTACCCGTCGAAGAAACGCGACCACGTGAGTCGCGTGATTTCCGCCGGCAGTGCCGTATCGCCGAAGCGCCCGTAAAAGCGGTTGTAGCCGTCCCATAGCGGCAGCCAGTTGTCGTAATCGTCCTCGCGGACGCGGCGCACGGTCAGGCTGGCATCAGTAGCGTTCATCTTCGTCGACCTCTCGTTGGATGGAATGGAGTGGGGCCGTTGCCGGCATGGCCGGATACGGCTCGAACGCTTACGATAGAAAATTCGTGGCACCATGTGTAGACCCATGAGCCAACCCATTCCTGGAGCCACGATGGACTACGGTGTTTTGCTGTCGATGTTCGAGCGCGAAACCGGGCGCGATGTGGCCGCGCGAATGTCGCAGCAGCACCGGCTGTATGCGTGCCTGCGCGCAGCGATCCTCGGCGGCCGGATTGCGGAAGGCGCGCGCCTGCTGCCGACGCGCACGCTCGCCGACGAGCTGGGCATCGCGCGCAATTCGGTGCTGTACGCGTATGAACGATTGACCGCCGAGGGTTTCGTGATCGGCACGCGGCAGGGCACCGTGGTTGCGCGCGTGGGCCTCCATCATCCGCGTGCTGCGCCGGTGCCGGCCGCCGCTGCTGCTGCCGCCGCTGCTGCTGATGATAATGCCGCTGCTACTGCCGTGGCTGACGATGCCGCGATGCTGTCGCGGCGGGTCGCGCACGCCGAGCGCGCGAGCGGCGGCATCGACGAGTCGCTGCCGTTCACGCCGGGCGCGCCCGCGGTCGACGCGTTTCCGCTGCCGCAATGGCGGCGTTGCATCGAGCGCGCATGGCGCGCTGCCGGGCCCGCGCAGCTCGGCTATCAGGCGGCCGAAGGGAACGCGCGGCTGCGCGAAGCGATCGCCGGCTATCTGCGCGTGTCACGCGGCGTGCGTTGCGATGCGGCGCAGGTCATCGTCACCGACGGCACGCAGAATGCGCTCGATCTGTGCGCCCGCGCGCTGGCCGACGCGGGCGATACCGCATGGATCGAGAATCCCGGCTACCACGGTGCGCGCAATGCGTTCCTCGCCGCCGACCTGCGCGTCGTGCCGATTGGTGTCGATGCGGACGGCCTCGCGCCGCGGGCGGACGACTGGCGCGATCGACCGCCGAAGCTGATCTACATCACGCCGTCGCACCAGTATCCGCTCGGCGCGGTGATGAGCCTCGAACGGCGGCTCGCACTGGTTGCGCATGCGCGCGCGGCCGGTGCGTGGATCGTCGAGGACGACTACGACAGCGAATTCCGACATCACGGCGCGCCGCTCGCGGCGGTGCAGGGGCTCGCCGACGACGCGCCGGTGATCTATCTCGGCACCTTCAGCAAGGTCATGTTTCCGGCGCTGCGGATCGGCTTCCTGATCGCGCCGCCCGCACTTGCGCGTGCGTTGCGCGACACGGCCGGCGCGCTGATGCTGCACGGGCGCGCGGTCGAGCAGCACGCGCTCGCGGATTTCATCGAGGCCGGGCATTTCGCGCGGCACCTGCGACGCATGCGCCGGCTGTACGCGCAGCGGCGCACGACGCTGCAGGACGCGCTCGAGCGGCACCTGCGCGCGCAGCTGACGGTCTCCGGCGGCGCCGGCGGCATGCATCTGTCCGCGCGGCTCGACGTGCCCGTGGCCGATACCGAACTGAGCCGCATCGCGCTGGCGCGCGGGCTGAACCTGCGGCCGCTGTCGACGTTCTGCCTGCCGGGCACGGAGCAGCGCTACAACGGCCTCGTGCTCGGGTATGGCGGCGTGCCGGCCGAACGGATGGATGCACTCGTGCGGCGGATCGGCGGCGTGATCGACGCGGCGCTGGCGGGGCGGTGACGGCGAGCAGCCCACGCAGCCCGCGTTTGCACGCATTTCATCATTTAGCTAAGATGCAAAATGTTCGACGAGGCAGACACCATGGACGACATCACCCGCATCAGCGCCCTTGCCAATGAAAGCAGGCTTGCCGTGATGCGCTGGCTCAAGAATCCGAGGCAGCACTTCCCGCCGCAGCCGCACGGCGACATCGACGCGCTCGGCGTGTGCTGCACGTTCATCACCGAGAAGCTCGGCATCGCGCCGGCGACGACAACCCGCCACATGCGCATCCTCGCGGATGCCGGCTTCGTGCGCGCGACCCGTCTCGGCAAATTCACGTACTACAAGCGGATCGACGCCGAGCTGAAGAAGCTGGGCCGTGACCTGTCACAACTCTGAGAGACACCCGACATGAACGAACTTGCGTTGCTGGCCGATGCCGATCAACGGGCGCGTGCGTACCTCGCGTCGGCGGAGACGCGCCGCGCGTTTCCGGACGCCGCCGCGCTGGCGAACCTGGCCGCGTTCGACGAGCCGTTGCCCGAGCAGGGGAAGCCGGCCGACGACGTGCTGCGCGTGCTCGACGAGGCGGGCTCGCCCGCGACCGTCGCGTCGAATGGCCCGCACTATTTCGGCTTCGTGATCGGCGCGGCGCTGCCGGCCGCCGCCGCGGCCGAGCGCCTGATGCTCGCGTGGGACCAGTGCGCGTCGTCGTTCGACAATTCGCCGGTTGCCGCGACGCTCGAACGGCTCGCGGCGCGCTGGGTCGTCGACGCGCTCGACCTGCCGCGCGACAGCGCGGTCGGCTTCGGCACCAGCGCGACGGCGTGCACGCTCGTCGCGATCGCCGCCGCACGGCGCGCGCTGCTCGCGCGCAAGGGATGGGACTTCGACGGCGACGGGCTGATCGGCGCGCCGGAGATCAAGGTGGTGATTTCGGAGCTCGCACACATCACGGTCAAGAAGGCGCTGCGGGTGCTCGGCTTCGGGATGAAGCGCATCGTCGTCGCGCCGGTGGACGCGCACGGACGCATCGATCCCGATCGCCTGCCGCCGCTCGACGACATGACGATCTTCTGCGTGCAGGCCGGCGAGGTGAACACCGGCGAGTTCGATCCGTTCGCCGCGCTGATCCCGCGCGCGAAGGCGGCCGGTGCCTGGGTTCACGTGGACGGCGCGTTCGGCCTGTGGGCGCGGGCGTCGTCGAAGCACGCGCTGACCGACGGCGTCGACGGCGCGGACAGCTGGACGACCGACGGCCACAAGTGGCTCAACACGCCGTACGACGGCGCGATGGTGATCTGTCGCGACGCGGCGGCGCTGGCCACCGCGATGAACAGCGACGCGGTGTACCTGAGCGGAGCGCAGGACGCGCAAAAGAACCTCAATCTCGAGTTCTCGCGGCGGGCGCGCGGCATTCCGGTGTGGGCCGCGCTGCGCTCGCTCGGGCGCGAGGGCGTGGCCGCGATGGTCGATCGCCATTGCGCGTACGCGTCGCGCATCGCCGACGGCCTGCGGGCGGCCGGCTACGATGTGCTGAACCGTGTGGTGCTCAATCAGGTACTGGTGCGCGCGGGCACGGAGGCGCAAACTGTCGCGATCCGCGAAGCCGCGCAGGCATCCGGCGAGGTCTGGTTCGGCGCGACCGTGTGGCAGGGGCGGCCGGCATTCCGGATCAGCGTGTCGTCGTGGCGGACTGGCGATGAACACGTCGAACGGCTCATCGGCCTGCTCGCCGCGTTGCGTGTGTGGCACGTCGGCTGAAGCATGCAGCGCGGCGGTCGTGGACGAATACCGGGCCGCCGCGCCACATTGGAACTAACAGCCAATCTATTGGTTGCAGCACCACGTGGCGGACGGGTCACTCAACCCAAGCATCTATCGTTGCGAGCACAACCTTGACGAATCATCCTCGTGAATTGTTGAAGGCAGCCGAGATCGAGAACATGGAGCCGGAGCGCTCGGTCCATTCGCTGAATGCCGACGCAGTCCGTCTCAAGAAACCGCTGGGCGACCTGACCGGGCTCACGCAGCTCGGCGTGCTGCAGGTCACGCTGATGCCGGGGCACGGGTCGGCCGAATATCACATGCACCACTACGAAGAGGAGTGCGTGTACGTGCTGTCCGGCAACGGCACCGCGACGATCGGCGAGCGCGACTACGCGGTCGGGCCCGGCGATTTCCTCGGGTTCCGGCGTGGCGGCGACGCGCACACGCTGGTGAACACGGGTGACGTGCCGCTCGTGCTCTTCGTCGCCGGGCAGCGGCTCGAACACGACGTGTGCGATTACCCGAGGATCGGCAAGCGCCTGTATGTGGCCGGGAAGCGCGAGGCGTTGATCGATCTGCCCGATGGGGAAGACGCATGATGCTTTCCGCGTCGGTGCGGTAGCGCCGGGCCTCGTCGACACGCCGCTGATCGCCGACTGGGCCCATGCGCAGCCACGCTGGCGCGAGCGCGCATGCGCGCATGCGCGCTGCGCGGTGCCGCCGCGCCGAATTACCCGAGCAGGTGCCGCAGCACGCCGGCCGCGACGACGCCGATCGTCACGGTCGGCAGGATCGACAGGCGGGTCGCGGCGAGCAGCGTGATCGCGAGCGCGGCCAGATCGGCGGGTCGGCTCGACACGAACGCCGGCGCGATCACCGAGATCAGCACGCAGCCGGGCACGTTTTCCATCACGGCGGTCATGCGCGGGCTCAGCGTGCGGTTGCGCAGCATCACGTAGCCGAGGATGCGCGACAGGTACGTGCTCGACGCCATCAGCACGATCGTCGCGAGGGTAGCGGCGTCAGGCATCGCGCGGCTCCCACAGCAGCGCGGCGATCAGCCCCGCGCACGCGCCGGCCGCGACATACCACGCGCCGGGCACGGCCAGATGCGTGGTGGCCGCGACCACGAGGCTGACGAACCACGGCCGGCTCGCGCGCAGGCCTTTCCACATTCCGCGCAGCAGCACGAGAAAGACCGCCGTGAACGCCATGTCGAAGCCGTATTGCTCGACGTCGCCGATCGTCGGGCCGAGCGCCGCGCCGAGCGTGGTCATCGACACCCACGTCGAATAGAGGCCGGCCGCCACGCCCGCGTAGTACGCGACGCTGATGTGATCGGCCGATCGCTGCCGCGCGTCGGCGAGCGACATCGCCCAGCTCTCGTCGCACATGAAGAACAGCGCGGCGAACGCGCGCCGGCGCGGCAGGCGCCGGATATACGGCGCGAACGCGGCGCCCATCAGGATGTGACGCGAATTCACGAGGAACGACATCGCGACGATCAGCGCGATGTGCGGTGGCGACGTCCACAGATGGATCGCCGCGAACTCCGAGCCACCGCCGAAATTGAGGCCCGTCATCAGCGGCACTTCGAGGATGCCCAGGCCCTTCTGGGTTGCCTGCGCACCCAGCACCAGCGCGAACGGAATGAAACCCAGCATGACGGGCAGCGCCGCGCGCATCCCGCGGCCCATCTCGGCGATAAAGGCAGGCCGCTCGCGCAGCCCGGTCGATGTTGAAACGCTACTGCTCATTACTCCTCCTTCGGGGGGAGGATTGTCTGCTTTTTTGACTCGAATCGGGTTGCGTTGTGGCCAGATCTTTCGGAGAATTTGGCATTCAATGTCGTTGTTTGAAAAATTGTGGAATCGGATGCCAATGAAGATTGATGCCATCGACCGGCGGATCCTGAACGCGCTGCAGCGCGACGGCCGCATGCAGAATGTCGAGCTCGCGCACGAAGTGGGGCTGTCGCCGTCGCCGTGCCTGCGGCGCGTGCGGCTGCTCGAGGAGGCGGGCGTGATCGAGAAATACGTCGCGGTGCTGAACCCGGCGAAGGTCGGCAAGGCGCTGACGATCTTCGCGCGCGTGTGGCTGAAGGGGCAGGACGCCGATACCGTGAATCGCTTTGCCGATGCCGTCCAGCAGATGCCGGAAGTCGTCGAGTGTCACCTGATGGCAGGCGATTGCGATTTCCTGCTGCGCATCGTCGCGGCCGACATCGACGACTACCGGCGCTTCCAGATGGAATACCTGACGCGCATCCCGGGCGTGCAGAGCGTGAAGACCGATATTCCGATGCAGAAGATCAAGCTGACGTCGGCGTTGCCGACGTAGCGTGCGGCGCGGGTCGGTGTCACGCGCCGCGAACCGAAATTGGACGAATGGTCACGGACTGGTGACAATTGGCCAGTATGTTGAACGCATGCGTGACGACTCGGCCACCCGCCTTGCAACTAACGGCCGAATCGCGCCGGCCCGCGCGTATGCGCGAGGCGTCCGGCTGGCGCTCGCTCGAGTCGCGCATTCCGATCCCGTTTTGTTTCTCGTGCCGGGCGCCCATGCAAGCCATCGACAATCCCTGGAATTTGCTGGAAGTCTTCAAGCTCGCGATCGACATCCTGATGCCGCTGTCGGTGGCCGGCCTCGGCTGGTTCATCAGCCGCCGGCTGAAGCAGCTCGAACTCGTGCAATGGACCAACCAGAAGCTCATCGAGAAGCGTCTCGCGCTCTACGACACCGTCGCGCCGCTGCTCAACGAGCTGCTGTGCTTCTACACGTGGATCGGCCACTGGAAGGACATTTCGCCGGACGACGTGATTCGCGCGAAGCGCGAACTGGACCGGACCTTCCACATCTATCGCTACCTGTTCGACGATGACGTGTACGACGCGTATCACGCATACATCCATGCGCTGTTCGAGATCCACACGGGCGCCGGCCAGGATGCACGGATCCGCTCGCTGATCCAGGCGCCGAACGGCGACCGGACGCGGCACGGCACGTATGCATGGAACCTGGCGTGGAACGAGCGGTTTTCGAGCGCGAGCGTCGTGGATGCCGCCGACGTGCGCCGGCATTACACGCGGCTGATGGAGCGGCTGCGGGTGTCGCTGGGCGCGGACCGGTGACGCCGGCGCAACGGGGCGGGTGAGAGCCGATGCGCCGCGCGATCAGTTCCGGCCGGCGGCCGCGAGCCGCGCGGCGAGTCCCACGAACACCGAACCGAGCAGGTATTGCGGCAGTTTCGACGGGCGCCGGCGTTCGCTGAACCGGCGGCTCAGCCGGCTGGCGGACAGGATCACCGCGCCGTTGACCACGAGGCCGATCGCGTTGAGCACCGTCGCGAGCACGAGGATCTGGACGGTAATCGACCCGGATTCCGGCCGGACGAACTGCGGAAACAGCGCGAGCACGAACAGCGCCATCTTCGGATTGAGGAGATTGGTCGTCAGCCCCTGGCGAAAGATCGTCGCGGTCGAGCGGCGCCGGATCGACGCGTTCGGCGCGAGCGCGGTCGGATCCGACCGGAACGTCTTCCACGCGAGGTAGAGCAGGTAGGCGGCGCCGGCGAAACGCACGATGTCATACGCGGTCGGCACGGCGACAAACAGCTGCGACAGGCCGAGCGCGGCGGCCAGTGCATGGCAGTACGTGCCGGCCTGGATGCCGGCGAGCGTCGCGAACCCGGCGCGGCGGCCCTGGCTGACGCTGCGCGACGCGATCAGCAGCATGTCGGGGCCCGGCGTGGCGGTCAGCGCGAGACACGCGCCCGAGAACAGCGCGAGCGTGGAGACGTCGATCATGCGATTCCTCCGCGCTTACGCGCCTACGCGCGTGCGATCACGTCGATGCGCAGCGGCGCGCCACCCGCCACGATCGCGAGCAGGTGGTCGACGTTCGGGTGTGCGCCCGGGCGGTTGCGCGCGTCGGCCGTGTGCTCGCCGAACACCGCGAGGCCGTGCTCGGCGGCCTTTGCGTCCAGCGTGCCGAACGTCTGCTGCAGATAGTGGTAGACCGCGAGCGAACCCTGCTTGCCCGGCTTGTTCTCGATGCTGGCCACCACGTCGCCGTTGGCATTGACGAGGTCGATGCGCTCGATCGCGTCGATGGCCGGCAGTTGCGCGAGGTTGTCCTTGAATACGTTGCCCGGTTGAATCACTGAAACACTCCGTCTGGTCGGTAATTGGCGTGACGGGTCGTATCTTATCCGATCGGACGTCGCGCGCCCGCCGCACGAAGCACCGCTACCCGAGCAGCCGATCCACGACCGTGCCGAGGTCGCGCAGATGCACGGGTTTCGGCAGGAACGCGTCGAACACCTGCTGGTTTTCCTCGAGGGTCGCCGACTCGTACGCGCTGACGCCCAGGATCGCCGTCTGCCGCTCGCGGCCCGGCGGCAACGTGGCGCGGATCCGTTTCGCGACCTCGAACCCGCTCAGGTCAGGCAGCTCCAGATCGAGCAGCACGAGGTCGTAGCGGTGTCCGTTGAAACGCGCGATACCGTCGTTGCCCGTGCCGCACAGGTCGGCCGGAATCCCGAGCGCGGACAGCATCGAGCCGAGCGTCTCGCGTGCGTTGTCGTTGTCGTCGACGACGAGCGCGCGCCGGGCGCGCGGCGGCGCGGAACGCGGCAACGCGGGCGCGTCGCCCGGCCGTTCGCCGCCGGCGGGCAGTTCGACCGGCAGCGTGACCACGAATTCGCTGCCTTCGCCGACCGCGCTGCGGACCTCGACATGCCCGCGCAGCGTCGTCACGATCTCCCGCACGACGGCGAGGCCCATGCCGATGCCGTCCACGTGCAGCCCCACCGCATCGTTCGCGCGGTAGAACGGCTCGAAGACCTTCGACAGATGCGATTTCGCGATGCCGACGCCGGTGTCGCGCACGACGATCGTCAACTGATCGCCGGCCGGCGTGCCGGCGAGCGTCGCGGTGACGGCGATCGTGCCGCCGTTCGCGCCTCCGTTCGTGTATTTGACCGCGTTCTCGATCAGGTTGGACAGCACCTGCTGCAGCAGCTTGCGATCGGAGCGCACCGCGAGCGCGGCCGGCTCGACCTGCTGCGTGACCTGGATGCGCTTCGCGGCGATCCGCTCGCGAAACGGCTCCAGCACGTCGGCGACCAGCGCCGCGACGCCGACGACTTCCGATTCCGCGAGACGCTTCGTCGAGCGGAGCTTGATGTAGTCGGTGAGCTCCTTCACCAGCGCTTCGAGCGACGCCGCCGAGTTCTGCAGCCGCCTGATCGTCTTCAGGTTTGCGTCGGACTGCGGTCGCGCGAGCAGGATCTCGATCGATCCGCAGACCGCCTGCAGCGGCGTGCGCAGCTCATGGCTCACCATGCCGAGAAACGCGTTCTTCGCCTCGATCATCTCGAACGCGCGATCCGACGCCTTCTTTTCGGCTTCGAGCGCTGCGTGCTGCCGCTCGAGCAGGTCGTCACGCGTGCGCACCGTATAGAACAGCAGCAGGAACAGCGCGCCGAGGATCACGCCGAGAATGCCGCCGAGAATCAGGATCGCGCGCTGCTTTTCCTTCAGCTGATGGAACGTGAAATCGCGCTGCGCCATTTCGATTGCGCGGAAATAGTTCGACAGGCCGTTCACCTTGGGCCAGAATGCGGCGACATCGGCGAGCACGCGCGCGGCGTTGCCGGGCGTGTCGCGCAGCGGCGGCACGTCGCGCTTCAGGCGCGTCATGAATGCGCCGAGGGTCGCGATGTCGTCGCGCGCCTTCGGAATGCGCAGCCAGTACTCGGACACTTCGGACGGCCGCTGCAGGAAACCGAACGACACCGACAGGCTGTCGAGCTGCGTCTGCAGGTGGTCGAAGTCGTCGTCCTGATGCGTCGCGTACAGGATCAGCTGCCGGTCGAAGCGGCTGTACGCATTGCGGTATTGCGCAGCCGTCCAGAACACGCCTTCGCGCGGGCCTTCGAGCACGCCCTCGTTGACCGAGGTCGCGAGCAGGTCGTACAGCAGGAACGCCCACGCCGCGAATCCCAGGATCCACAGGGATCCGAGGACGATGATGATTTTTCTATTCTTCCATTGCTTGCCGTTCATTTCACGGTCAGGCCGATGATCTGCCAGGCGAACTTGGCCTCGCCGAGCGGCGTCTTCAGGTCGTCAGGGAACTGGTCGCGCGGATACATGATCCACAGCGGGCCGTAGTTGTCGTTGCCGAGCACCTTGCCGTTCATCTTGCGCGCGAGAATCACGCCGTACTTGTCGGCGTCGGACACCGGAATCGTGAACGTGTATTCGTCGATGCAGCGGAATTCGATCTGCGTGCCCTGCGCGCCGACCACCTTCAGCACGTCGCTCAGGCGCGGGCCGCTGAAGGTCGCTTGCGGCGTCCAGCTCGTGGACGTGGAGATCTCGTGTTGCGGCAGCGCCATCAGCTCCTGCTCGGAAAACACGTAAACGGTCTTGCCGGGCTGGTTCGACTTCGCGATCCGGCCGTCGACGGTGAACGTGAACGGTGCGGCCCAGCAGGCGGCGGCCGCGCCCAGCAGGCTGGCGAGCAGCAGGGTTTTCAGCCAGAACGTCGAAATTCGCATGTGTTTTCCTCGCGTGTTGTCGTGGGAGCGGCGGTTCAGCCGGTGCTGCTGTTGAGCGGCTGCGCGACCTTCAGCTCGCGCGCCACTTCGGCGTACAGGATCGGCAAGCGCACCGGTTTTTCTTCGCAGCGCGCATTGTAGTGCGACACCACGTGCGCGATTTCGTCCTCGCTCGCTTCGCCGGTCGAGATCTTGCCCGTCAGCAGGAAGATCGGCGCGCCGCCGTTTTCGCTCGAGCGGATGCCGCACACGAGATCCGCGGCCGTCTGGTCGCCGAGCATCCAGTCGAGGATGTAGCCGTCGAAATCCTCGACGGCGAGCGCGTTGCGGAACGAATCGCAGTCGAAATACGGAATCGCGTTCACGCCTTTCTCGACGAAGTACTCGCAGATCGTTTCGGCGACGTCCTGCGAATCGTCGACCACGGCGATCCGTGCGACGTACGCGCTCTGCTGCGTGGAGCGCAGCTCGATCAGGTCGACCGGATAGGTGCGGCCTTCGTGTGCGTATTGGCGCTCGGTCACGATCCACTCGCCTTGCGACTGCACCGCGACGAAGTCCGATTCAGGCCGGCTGCTGGCCTTCGCCGCGATCGCAGCGCGGCAGCGCAAGCGCCGCGATTCGATCACGAGCGTCGCATCGATCATCTCCGTGGCGGGCGCGTTCGCCTGTGCGCCGCGGTCGTCGAGCAGGATCGCGGGCGGCACGCCGAAGTGCGTCGCGATGTCCTGCAACTGCGACAGGTTCCACGGGATCAGCCCTTTCATCTTGCGCGTGACGACGGAAAAGCTGAGGCCGAGCACGTTCGCGATCGTCGTGTTGTGACTGCGTGGCGGGATGCCGTTCCGGGTCAGGAGGTCGCGCACCTTGGTGGCGGTGATGAGGTCGGCGCTGGCCTGCTCGATGTTGGGCATCTCGTTGGGTCTCCGGTGATTTGCGCGTGGAAGCATAGCAAAAGTGACGCACCATGCAAGCTTTGGAAACGAGAATAAGCTTGACATGCAAATTTTCTCCATTATTATTGCTCACCGCGTCACTATTGTTTGCCGCGTCATGTTTGGCGGCCGCTGCTGTCAGGCAGCGGGCACCTGGAAGTGCGGCGCGGTGTGACACAACGATTCGAAGCAGGAACCTGAGAGAGCCTTGGAACGCGTGCCGGCGCGGGCGGAGTTGCATCCGTCTTTTGCGCCGCACGCGCGACCGGGTACGCGCTTGCGGGTGTGTCGAAGCTCGAATTGCGGCGCCAATAGAACTCGAAGAAAGTGCCAACGTTTCCCCGTCTACTCGCACTGGGGCATCTGTCCGCGTCACTGGCCGATCGGCTGCGTGGAAATCACACATCACCTGAAAACGTTCGTCGTTCATGACGGTCACGATCACGCGTTCGAAACGCTCGTCGAGCGTAGCGATTGAATCGTGCACGCCAGCCTGTCGAACCCGCGCTTGTACCGAACGCAATGTGTCCGGTGTCGGTCCGGCATCCTCGATGGCCTGTTTTACCGCGAGGACTTCGTTCAAGTTCAATAATCAATATCAACCATATATGACAAGTACTAAAAGCGAGGCAGGCGCCTGATTTCCGACGGTCCGTTTGGCATGATCGCTGCATCCTGTTTTCCGAGAGTGGCCATCGTGACGGATGCTCCGGCCGGAAACCCGTGCGGTTTTCGCGTTCGGCGCGCCGTCGTCTTGCCTCATGCGTTACAGCCCGCTTCAATCCATCCGTCGCTATCAGAGCATTTCGATGTTCGGCGGCGGAATCGTCGTGACGGTCCTGATCCTGTTCGCCTGCGGGCTCGGGATGGCATCGATCGTCTACGGGCACCTCGAGGCCGAGCACGCCCGGGCGGGTGATGCCGGTGTTGAAACGCGAAATGAAATCGCCGACCACCGGAAAGCGCTGCGGCTGCACGACGATGTAGCTGCGCAGCGTGTCGACCGCGCGCGTGACGACGAGCAGCGACGCGAGGATCTGCGCTTCGGCGGCCGCAGTCGATTTCACGTCGAACAGCGACGACACGTCGCCGAGCAGGCTTTTCGCGGCGGACGCGTCGCCGCTGTCCTCGACCTGCACCAGGATGTCGGCCTGATAGAGCGGATGGCTGAGGAATGCGTACAGCGTGCCTGCGCCGACGCACGCGGCGGTAACGAGCGCGATCAGCCAGCGATGGGAGACGAGCGTGTCGAGGGCCGCGGCGAGACTGATCTCGTCGGGGCGCTCGCGTACGCGTCGAGGGGTAGGGATTAACGTCATCGGCTCAGTCCGGAAGAGAGGCGTGAAGGGGAAGGCGGCAGCGGGTCGCCTTGCGGCGATTCGGCGGGCGGCTGCGCGCCGGCCGGCGCGATGCGCACGCGCCAGCAGTCGATCGCGCGCTCGATGAGCGCGAGGCTGTGTTCGAAAGCGGCGCGCGCGCCGAGATACGGATCCGGCACATCGAAGCCGGTGTGCGTACCGTCCGGCGCGGGGCAACCCTCGCCGAGCCGGAAGACGCGGCCGCACAACGCCGGATCGCGGCGCTCGAGATAGCGCTTCTGCTCGCGATCCATCGTGAGGATCAGGTCGGCGCGCGTGCAGAGCCACGAGGGAAGCTGACGCGCGCGATGCGCGCTGATGTCGAGGCCGCGATCGCGCATCAGCGCGACCGCGTGCGGATCGGCCGGATGCCCGTCGAGCGCGCCGATCCCGGCCGATTGAACGTCGACACCAGGCAGGCGTGCGCGAAGCAGCGCTTCCGCCATCGGGCTGCGGCAGACGTTGCCGATGCACACGACGAGCAGCGTGGCCACCGCGATCATTTGACGGCGAGCGCCGCGGCGGCGCTGGTGTTGGCGCCCGGCAGCAGCAGGCTCAGCACGCGGCTGAAGCGCACGAGGCCGTTGCCGTCGACGTAGACGATGTCCTTCGGCTGCAGCTCGAACTCGTTGGCGAGCACCATCGACACCGGCGAGCGCGCGTCGAGATGGAACACCTGCGGCGCGTCCGTCTGCGAGCCGCGAATCACGAACATCTGGGCGGCGTCGGCCGTATTCGCGTTCACGCTGCCGGCCTGCGACAGCGCGTCGGACAGCGTCAGCCTGCCGTCGCGCAGCGGCAGCGCGAGCGACGGCTTGTTGACTTCGCCCATCACGTACACGCCGTAATCGCTGCGGGCCGGCACGTGCAGCAGATCGCCGGCCGCGAGCGCGATGTCCGCGGGGTTGCGCCCGTGGCGCAGCAGCTGCGTCAGGTCGAGCGGATGGGACACGCCGCCGCGCACGAGCGTCAGGCGGCTCTGGTCCGCGGACGGATTCATGCCGCCGGCGCGCCCGAGCGCATCGTAGAGCGTCATCGGCACGTCGTTCACGGGCTGGCCGCCCGGCGTGTGCACTTCGCCGTCGATATAGACCTGCTTGGAGCGGAACGACGCGACGCGCAGCGTGACTTGCGGATCGCGATAGACACGCGCAAGCGCGGCGGCGACGCGTGCTTGCGCGGCGTCGGTGGTCAGGCCCGCGACCGGCACGGCGCCCGCGAACGGAAACGACACGTGGCCTTTCTGATCGACGACGAAGCCGGCAACGGGATCGGCGGCGCGCGTTGCGTTCGGCGGTGCGGCGCCTTGCGCCGCCTGCTGTTCGGTGGCCTGCGCCTTCAGCGTGCGGACCAGCGCCGCATCGATCGTCGCGATCCGATAGCGCGGCGCTTCGCCGTCGGCTTGTGCGCCTGCCGCGGGCGGCGGCGGTTCGCTCATTCGCATGCCGGGGGCGATCGCGCACGCGGACAGCGTGACGCCGAGCGCGGCCGCTAGCAGCAGGCGGGCACCAACGGGGCGCGTGTTTCCGATCCGCTCGGTCACGGCAATTTTCATATGTAGTCCTCTATGTGATCCGGCATCGCGCAGCGCGATGCCGCTGGCGCGTCAGTACGCGTTGCTGTGGGTCCAGCCGTGCGTGACGGTGGCCGCGACGATGCGCATGTCGAGTGCGAACGACCAGTTGCGCAGGTAATAGAGATCGGCCTCGACGCGGCGCCGCATCTTCTCGATCTGCGCCCAGCCGGTGATGCCGGGCTTCACGCGGTAGCGGTGGATGTAGCCGTCGACGATCTGCTGGTACAGGTCGTCGTGCTCGATCGCGTGCGGACGCGGCCCGACCACGGACATCTCGCCGCGCAGCACGTTGATGAACTGCGGCAGTTCGTCGAGGCTCGTGCGGCGCAGGAACGCGCCGATGCGCGTCACGCGCGGATCGTCCCGCGTCGCCTGGCGCACCGCGCCGTTGGCGTCCGCATGCAGCCGCATGGTCCTGAACTTGTAGATCGTGAACACCTTGCCGTTCGCGCCCTTGCGACGCTGGCGGAACAGCACGGGCCCCGGCGACGACAGCCTGATCGCGACGGCGATCGCGAGCAGCAACGGTGCGATGCCGACGAGCGCGGCCGCCGCGAACACGCGGTCGAAGAGCGCTTTCTGGATTCGCGCGCACGACGACAGCGGCGACGCGACCAGGTTGATCGCCGGCGCGCCGACGAGATCGATCATCTCGCCGTCGAACATCGCGAGCGTGCTGATGTCCGGCATGAAGCGGATATTCACGAGATCGTGGCTGAACGCGTCGCGCACGGCGAGAGCGGCGCGCGTCTCGGCGATCGGCAGCGCGACCCACACCTCCGGAATCGCGTGCGCACGCACGTGTGCCGCGAACGCGCCGAGTTCATCGAAGCGGGGGAGGCCGCCGTGATCGTCGAGCGCCGGATTCGACATGTCGAGCACGGCGGCCGCGCGAAATCCGGGCGACGACGACCGGGCGATCCGGCCGAGCACGGCGTTGACGTGCGTGCCCATGCCGACGATCGCGACCGGGCAGTTGCGCTTGCCTGCGTGGCCGAGGCGGTCGAGCAGCGTGCCCGCGGCGAGCCGCGACGCGACGAGTGTGGCGCTGCTCGCGAACGACCAGCACAGATGCCAGTCCGTCGGCACGGACAGCGCGTGATACGGCGCGAGCATCACGAGCGTCGCGCAGGCCTGCGCGACGATCCACGCGATGCACGTGCGCCCGGCGACGGAGTATTTCGAACGGTTGCGCGTTGCGCGATAGACGCCGAAGGTTGGAAACAGCACCATCGCGAACGTTGCCGCCGACGCGACGAGCGCCACCTCGGCGGATGGATGGCCGCCGCCGTGCGGCAGAACCATGGTCGTGACCAGCGCGCTGAGAGCAATCAGTGTGACGTCCGACATACGCGCAAGCAGCCCCGCGGCTGCCGACGGCGTGCGCGCTCGCCGGTCAAAGAGTGCCGTATGCATATACCCATTTCCATGCTGTTTTAAACGACGTTGCGTTCTTCGCTTCGCATGATGCACGACGCACCGCGCACCGATGAATACGGTGCGCCGCTGCCGCTTCCGGTTTCGTGGAATGTCAGACGAATGGATGGAGCGCGCTCTGCCTTATCGGGAGACCGTTTGCGCCGCGCGTGCATCTTTTAAATACGGAAAGATGCGTGTGGAGGTAGAGATGCGATGCGGCGATCAACGAAACCCACATCGATTTTCTGGAAATGGAGCGGTGATTTAAATCGGACAAGTACGAAGTTTCGTATCAGTTCTTTGAGGCTTGTACGAAATTTTTAATCTTCGTCGGGACGCGCGTGATGACGAGCCGAAACCGGCATGCCGCAACCGCGCATCAACCGTCGCGGAAGATGAAGCTGTACGCACTCAACGCCGGCACCCCACCCAGGTGCGCATACAGCACCTTCGACCCCGGCTCGAATTCGCCGCGCCGCACCTTGTCGATCATCCCGTGCATCGATTTGCCTTCGTAGACGGGGTCGGTCAGCACGCCTTCCAGCCGTGCACAAAGGCGAATCGCCTCGAGCGTGCCGTCGTTTGGCAACCCGTATTCGGGGCCGCCGTAGCGCGTGTCGAGCACGACATCCTGCTCGCCGATATCGCGCCCAAGTCCGACCAGCTCCGCCGTATGCCGCGCGATCCGCGTGATCTGCTCGCGTGTCTGCTCCGGCTTCGCCGACGCATCGATGCCGATCACGCGATCCGCGCGCCCGTCGGCCGCGAAGCCGACGACCATCCCCGCCTGCGTGCTGCCGGTCACCGAGCACACGACGATGTAGTCGAACCTGAAGCCGAGCTGCGCTTCCTGCGCGCGCACTTCCTCGGCGAAGCCGACGAACCCGAGCCCACCGAGCGGATGTTCCGAGCAGCCGGCCGGAATCGGATACGGCTTGCCGCCCGCCTGCCGCACGCTCTCCATCGCCTCTTCCCAACTGCGGCGGATGCCGATGTCGAAGCCGTCCGCGACGAGCCGCACGTCGGCGCCCATCATCCGCGACAGCTGGATGTTGCCGACGCGGTCGTACACGGGGTCTTCATAGTTGACCCAATGCTCCTGCACGAGCACGCACTTCATGCCGAGATGCGCGGCGACGGCCGCGACCTGGCGCGTCTGGTTCGACTGGATGCCGCCGATCGACACCAGCGTGTCGGCGCCCTGCGCAAGCGCGTCGGGGATCAGGTATTCGAGCTTGCGGGTCTTGTTGCCGCCGAACGCGAGGCCGCTGTTGCAGTCCTCGCGCTTCGCGTACAGCTCGACCTTGCCGCCGAGATGCGCGCTCAGGCGCTTGAGCGGCTGGATCGGCGTCGGGCCGAAGATCAGCGAATAGCGTGGGAAGCGTTGCAGGTTCATCGAATGTCTCCGGAATGGCCGCATAGGCGTGAATGCATGAACGGATCGCGTCGGCCGACACCGGGCGCCGGGCCGTGACGCGATGAAAAAATGATAGGCACGCACACGCGAAATGAGCTTGCGAAATAAATCCGGCCGTCCTACGTTTATGACGAAATCATCGATGAGCAAGCAACCGCTGTTCGCCGGAAAGGAGACAGGCGCAATGAAATTAGGCAAGCGCTCGGATTCCGCGCCGGATGCCGCCCCGGTGCTGGATCGGATCGATCGCGCGATCCTGCGGCAATTGCAGCAGGACGCGTCGATCTCGAACGTCGCGCTCGCCGCGAAGGTGAAGCTGAGCGCGCCCGCGTGCCTGCGCCGCGTCGAGCGGCTCAAGGAGATGGGGCTGATTCGCGGGATCGTCGCGCTGCTCGAGCCGAAGGCGCTCGGCGCGGGGATGCTGGTCGTGATCGGCTTCGTGCTCGACCGCTCGACGCCGGAAGCGTTCGCCGCATTCGAGAAGGCCGCGCAGAAGGTGTCCGGCTGCGTCGAATGCCACGTCGTGACCGGCGAGTTCGATTACTTCATGCTGGTGCGCACGCGCGACAGCGAGAGCTTCAACCGGCTGCATGCGGAGCAGTTGCTGTATCTGCCCGGCGTGCGGCAGGTGCGCAGTTTCATGGTGCTGAAGGAAATCCTGTCGACGCATGCGTTGCCGGTGTAGCCATGCGAACCAGTCGAACTGGAATTCAGTCTCGGCCCGCCATTCACGCGGAACGCTTGACGCGGTCGAGCGGGGCGGGATGATGCGTGTGACGCAGGGTTTCGGCGCGGCGTCGGTCGCATAGCGTGTCGACACCGCCGCCACCGCCTCTCGATGCACTTCAACGCATCTCAACGTACACCGAGCGAGAAAACCATGAACACCGTTCAGGCATTGATCTTCGACGTACAGGGCACGGCCACCGATTTCCGCACGACGGTCAGCGCGGCGGCCCGCGAGATCGCGGGCGATCGCGCGCCCGATACGGACTGGGGACGTTTCGTCGACGACTGGCGCGGCCGCTATCGCCCCGCGCTCGACGCGATCCTGTCCGGCGCGCAGCCGTGGTCGTCCGTCGACCGGATCTACCGGCAGGCACTCGATCAGGTCATCGATGCGTACGGCCTAAGCTTCCTGGCCGGCGACGAACGCGAGCGCCTCAACTTCGCGTGGCAGACGATCGAACCCTGGTCGGATGCGGTCGAAGGCCTGTCGCGGCTCAAGCGCAAGTTCAAGCTGGCGACGCTGTCGAATGCGGACGTGAGTGCGGTCGTGAACATCTCGAAGCGCTGTGGATTGCCGTGGGACGCGATCTTCGCGGCGGAGATGGCCGGCACGTTCAAGCCCGATCCGCGCACGTACCGGATGGCGCTGCGTTATCTGGGCGTGGACGCCGGCAGCGCGATGATGGTCGCGTGCCACAAGTACGATCTGCACGCGGCGCGCGCGCTCGGCATGAAGACCGCGTTCGTCGCGCGGCCGCTCGAATTCGGCCCCGGCGGCAACGTCGATCTGGCGTTCGACGATCGCTTCGACGTCAACGCGCACGACTTCATCGATCTCGCCGCGCAGCTCGGTTGCTGAGCCGCCGCTCATTGCGGCTGCGCAACGACGACGCCCGGGATGAACGCCTGGTCGAGGATCGCGTTCGTCTTGCCGACGGCATTGTGCCGATGTCACGGCGGCGGCGGTAATCCACATCCCGTATGAACCGACAGGCGCATGCGACGGTCGCCGCGAACGGCATCCGGCCCGAACCCACCGCGTGATCATCGTTGATACGTTTCTGAATGGCCCCTGCGCACGGCCTTTGCCTCCTATGCGGAAAGAATCCGGCCCAGTGTCCTTGTCCAACATGCGTCTGCGACCGCGAGCGAATATTCGGCCGGGCGGGATAACCCGCATGCAGGAAATGACGTGCCAAAAGTGAAACATTTTGCGTTCGTCATTCCGTCATTTGAAAAATCGAGCAGGTGTCTGAATCCAAAAGGGTTTTCCCCGATACTCAGGGGAAACCCCGGTGCCGTGCCGGGCGGTGCGTTTCAAAACTGAAACAAAAAATGCGCGCCGCAACCGGTCGGGTCGGATCGTTTTGTGCGGAAAAGCGATATTTCTCTTTGCATTCAGTCGCTTGCAGGCTTGGCATCGCCAATGCGTGACGGGTGACGGATTGGCTCAGTCGGCCAAGCCGTCCCTTGTTAACTCAGGAGGATTTCATGCGCAAAACTTTATTGGCGTCTGCTGCAGTCCTCGCCCTGGGATTCAGCGGCTATGCAGCGGCGAACCCATGTGCTGATGGCGCGACAACATGCAATCAGCAATCCCGTGACGGAGCGAACACCGTCTCCAATGCAGTCAGCTCGACTCAAACCAGTGCAAGCGGGTCCAACGCGAACGAGATCTCGGCACCTGTTTCCCAGGATGCTTACAACAACACGAGAGTCGTCGCGCTCAGCAGGCTCAGCGGAACCGTGAGCGGCGTCAGCGTTTCGAACATCGGCAACCAGGCAAGCAATACGGGCAGCGCTGCTGGCGGAAGCGGTGGCAGCGGCGGCAACGGGCTAGGCCTTGGCGGCACTGGCGGAAAAGGTGGTAAAGGCGCGGTCGGCGCCGTTGGCGGCGCTGGCGGCGCTGGCGGCAGCGGCGGCACATCGACAAATGGTAGCGCCACGGCGGGCAACGCCAGCAATGGCAGCGCGACGGCTGGCAACGGGACTGGCGGCGCGGGTGGCGCTGGCGGCTCGCCGAGCGCCAACGGCGGACAAGGTGGTAGTGGCTCAGCCAACGGCGGCTATGGTTCCGGCCAGGGTGGTGGCGCGGTCGCGGCTTCGGTTGGTGTGGGCGGCTACGGCAAGGGCACTGGCAAGGGCTGGGGCACCGGCTCGGGCAGCAGCAGTGCTGGCGGGGTCGGCGTAACGACTCACGGCGGCGGAGCCGTGACGGCATCGAGCGGCGCAGGCACCGGCACGGGTACGGGCACCGGCACCGGTTCGGCTAGCGGTACAGGCGGCGCAGGGTCGTCTGGTACGGCGACAGCGTCTGGCGGAGCAGCCTCCGGCACGGGTGGCGCGGCTGGCGCAGGGGGCGGTGCGGGTGGCACCGCGGCGGCCGTCGCAGGTAACGGTGGCGTTGGCGGCGCGGGAACGGGCGGCGGTGCGGCGACCGCTCCTGCTTCGACGTCGGCCAGCAACGGCAGCTCGACGGCAGGTAACGGCGCGGTTGGCGCGGCAGGCGGCTCGGGCGGCTCGGGCGGCATGGGTGGCACCGGCGGCGTCGGCAACGGCGGTGTTGGCGTCGGCGCAGCTGGCGGTGTGGGCGGCGCAGGCGGAGCCAACTCGGTCAACGCGGGTACGTTCGACATGGCCAACACGATGACAAGCGTCGGTCAGACCGCAGCGGGCATCATGATGGCCAACCAGAACAGCGGCGCGGCGTCGCTCGTGCAGCAGGCGGTCACAGTGCAGTCGCAGCTGACCGTCGGGCACTAGGACAGCCGGTCGGCAAAGGTCAATCGTGCGAAATGCCGCGGGTGCAGCGCACACCGCGGCGATCGTTCGATCGCCGGATGGACAGGCACATCGGCGACGGCGAGCTGGCCGAAAGGCCGCCTTGCCGTCGCCGGCAGATTGCTGCCCGATCTCCGTCGGCCGACGATCATGCAGATTCCGCTCCCTGCGCGTCGGGTTCGTGCAAGCCGCCGCAGGGCCCAAGGAGACAACCATGCGAACGCGTAACGCATTGTCGCTGGTGTTATTGCCTGCTGTGCTGTTGCCGGGCCTGGCGGCTCAGGCAGCGCCTGACGAGCCTCGATCGATTGACTCGGATGCCGCCGTCACGGCTGCATCGAATTCCATCCCTCCCGCACCGGCCGCGCCCGCGGACGGCACCGCGCCCGCTACGGCTGCGGTCGTCGCGCCGCCTGCCGCAGGCGCCGCGACCGGACGCGAAGACAGCTTCGGCGTCGCGATGACGCCCGACCAGCTCGACGAGCATCGCGGCGGCGATGCGCTGATCGGCCAGAACTTTCTGAACGGCACGGTTTCCGACAACGTCGCGAACCGGGTGTCGACGGGCTCGAATTCGATTGCCGACGGCTCGTTCGCCAATTCGAGCGGCCTGCCGACGGTCATCCAGAATACCGGCGCCAATGTGCTGATTCAGAACGCGACGGTACTCAACGTGCACTTCGGGAACTGAGCGATGCGACACCTCGCTGCGGTGTGGATGGCGGCGCTCGCGTGCGCGCTGGGCGGCCCGGCCGCGCAGGCGGACGAGATGACCGTCGTCGATCCGGCAGGCGCCGGTTACGCGATGCATGTCACGAGTCTCAAGGAGGCGCGTTTCAAGCGCACCGTCAAGCAGCAGTACGACTTCAGCTGCGGGTCGGCCGCCGTCGCGACGCTGCTGACTTATCAGTACGACTATCCGATGACCGAGCAGACGGCCTTCGCGCAGATGTGGGAGAACGGCAACCAGCAGAAGATCCGCCACGAGGGCTTCTCGTTGCTCGACATCCGGCGCTTTCTCGAAGCGCACGGCTTCGTCGCGGACGGCTATGAACTGCCGCTGCAAACGCTCGCGAAGACGCACACGCCGGCGATCGTGCTGATCACCGAGCATGGCTATCACCATTTCGTCGTCGTGAAGGGGCTGCGCAACGGGCGAGTGCTCGTCGGCGATCCGGCTACCGGCACGCGGCCGATGTCGCAGGCAAGTTTCGAGCAGAAATGGGAAGACCATGTGATCTTCGTGATCCACAACAAGCCCGAGCTCGCGGTGTTCAACGATCCGCGCGACTGGCGCGTCGCGCCGAGCGCGCCGCTTTACACGGGGATCAACCGCGATGGCCTATACAACGTCGTGGTTCCGAAGCACGGCCCGAGCGACTTCTGAGGATCGCCATGAGATCAGAGACCAGGAAGTTGGCCAGGCTCGCCGTGATGGCCTGCGGCGGGATGGTGTCCATGGGCGCGGTGGCGATGCAGAACGGCCCGCCAGCCGCGAGCGTCGAACCTGCCGTGCAGGCGAGCGACGCCGTGTCGGCCTGCGGCGCGCGGGCCGGCGCCGACGTCGCGCAGGACGACCGGAACTGGTGGACGGCGGGCGGCGCGATCGCGCTCAGCGACGCACGCCTCGACGCGATGCGGGGCGGCTTCGACATGCCGGGCGGCCTGAAGGTGTCGTTCGGCGTGTCGCGCGTCGCGTTCGTGAACGGCAACCTGGTCGCGTCGACCAGCTTCAACATTCCGGACGTCAGTCAGATCACCGTGCAACAGGCGCAGGCGCTGGCGGCTGCGAACGCGGGTGCGCTGATCCAGGTCGGCCCGGGCAACGCCGCGCAGCCCGGCGTGTTGCCGGCGCTGACCGGCGCGGTGATCCAGAACACGCTGAACAACCAGCAGATCCAGACGCTGACGACGATCAACACGACCGTCAACACGCTGACGTCGTTCAAGAACCTGAACGTCCTGTCGACGCTGAACAACGCGCTGCTCGGCGTGCTGCCGGGCAGATGAGCGGGCAGATGAGCGGGCAGATGAGCGGGCACGTCGGGCATAGGCGCGCGCCGGGGGCAACGCCCGGCGCTCGAAGCGCGCTCAGAACGCGATCGGCACGCGCAGCGTTATCACGACGTCCGGCGTGTCGCGCGTGAGACCCGCGCCGATCGACAGGTTCAGCGTGGTCTTCGGCGACAGCCGGTACGAGTAGCCGACGAGCAGCGTGCCGAGGATCACGCGCACGGAACCGGGCACCGTCTGGCCGTTCTGTTGCGTCGGCAGCACGATGCTCTGGTCATAGCCGAGGCTGACCGATGCTTTCTCGTTGAGTGCGAGGCCCATGCCGATATTGAAGCCCCAGATGTCGCCGGGCTGCACGCTGCCGATGAAATCCTTCTGTCCGTTGCGGATCGTCAGGCTCAGGTTGTCGCGGCCGAAGTTGTGCAGATAGCTGAAGTTGCCGAAGAACACCACCGGATCGGACGGGAATAGCCAGGTGAGGCCCGGCTGGATCGCGTAGAAGCCGGAGCCGGTCGGCTGCTCGAGCGGCAGGCCCGTGCCGGTGGCATTGCCGACGCAGCGCGTGACGCAATCGGTGACGACGTCGAACGGGCTCTTGCCGGTGGCCGTCTTGAAGCGGAGCCAGCCGATGTAGTAGAACTTGTCCGGGCCGCCGTTGTTGAACTGGTAGCGCAGCGTCATCTCGACGTCGCCGATGTTGTGGCCGTGGCTGTTGAACGCGTTGTCCTGCGCGGTACCCGTGAAGATCTCGCGGCTGACCGTGTCGGTCGTCGAGTACACGTACGGCACGCGGACTTCGAATTCCATCCGGTTGGTGATCCCGTAGCGCGCCGCGACCGCGGCCGTCAGCACGGTCGTCTTGACTTCCCGCACGTCGATCAGGCCAATCAGCAGCGCGGGGATGATCGTATAGCCGACGAGTGCGACGCGGTCCGACGACGAATAGCTGAACTGGAACGACGGCTCGATCACGAACTTGTGCTTCGGCGTCAGCACGCCGGGCTGATCGAAGATCGGCGCGACGGGCGGCGGCGCGGTTTCCGGCACGGGCGCCTGGCCGACCGGCTGTGCGGGAGACTGGGCGGCCGCGGTGGCGGGTTGTGCCGTGCCGGCCGCGCCGCCTGCCGCCCCGGCCGTCGGTGCTTCGGTCGTCGCTGCTCCGTTAGTCGCTGCGCCGGTGGCGGGCGCTGCGGGCGCGGCGCCGGTATCGGCCTGCTGCGCGGCATCGCCAGTGCCGGCACCGCGCTTGTTCGCGAGTTCGCGCGCGTCCAGTGCCCGGCTCAGGCGGGCGAGATTCGCTTCTTCTTCGGCGAGCTTGCGCTTGAGCGCATCGAGTTCCTTCAGGTGGTGGTCGACTTCCTGGCGCAGCGCGGAGATGTTCTCCTGCGTCGACTGGGCATCCAGCGACTGCGCGTGCGCTTCGGCTTGAAACAGCAGCACGCTTGCGTAAGTGATGGCACGGATGTGGCGAAAAGGCATGCGCTTCACGGTGCGTCTCCAAGATCAGGCTTGCAGATTCACCCCCGATGCACTCCGACAGCAGGCTCGCGCGCGTCGCACCGGATCGCTTCGGCTCACGCCAGGCCGAACGTAACGGTCTGGATCGAGCGCCGCGCGCCGACACTGGATTGTCATGTCCGCAACGTCACTGCAACGTCCCGATCGCGCGTGCCGAACAACACGCAGCAGATTTCACGAGGCTAGTTCAGGCGGGCTTCCAAAGCCAACCAGACAAACCCTTGCCCGCGTACGGCGCGCGATACGGGATGAGCTGATTCGCGGGGGCTTTCGGGAAAACTGGATGCACGTTTCGCGCCTGTGGCGCGTCTCGTCGCACGGCCGCCGCGACACACCCCGCGCACCCGTTACGGGCGCTCGTATCAGCCCGTCGCCCCCGCATAGGCGGCTTTCAGCGCGGCGACGTCGAACTTCGTCATTTGCATCATCGTGTTGGCGACCCGCCCGGCCTTGACCGGGTCGGGGTCGGCCATCATTGCGATGAGATCGTCCGGCACGATCTGCCACGAGACGCCGAAGCGGTCTCGCAGCCAGCCGCAGCCGTCGGTCGAACCGCCGCCCTCGAGCAGCGCGCTCCAGTAACGGTCGAGCTCCGCCTGATCGCGACAGTTGACCATCAGCGAGATCGCGTGATTGAACGACTCGGCCTTTTCGTGGCTCATCGCGATGAACGGCTGCCCGAAGAGCACGAACTCGACGACCTTGGTGGAACCGGCGCTCGGCACCGGCGTGACGCGAAGCACGCGCGAGTCCGGAAAGATGCCCGCATAGAACGTTGCGGCCTCTTCGGCTCGCGTCGCGTACCAGAGAAACGGCGTGATCTTCTGAATCGACATGGCAAATCTCCTGTCAGTGTTGGCCAGATGCCGGGGCGAACTGCATGCCGCCATGAATACGACGGAGAGAGGCCACCAAAATTAACACGTCGGGCAGAAATATTTCATGCTTTCTATCCGCTTCGGCCGTGCCGATGCGACCCCGGTTGGCTCGCCTTTCAAGTACTAGATCAGGTATCCGAAATGTTAGTCATCCTTTCTCAGAAGTCCGTCACGCGACCGGCCTGAGCCGTGCGCCCGGAACAGCAGTCGCTACACGTTTTGCCGGTGCCGCGGGATTTGCGATTGCGCGCCTGGCAGGCCGACGAACTGACCCCTCGCAACCGCTTGCGCCGCTATCATCGGATGAATGAATATGAATTTTCACGTTTTCACTAGCTTGAAAATATAAATTCATCGAGCCATACTTCGAGCATCCCGTCATCCAAACGTCCCATTCATCACTGTGAGCGATACCGAACTGCCCGGCGCGATCGAGCGCATTCACTACGCATCCGCCACGGCCTCCGACGCATTGAAACCCGTCGCGCGATGGCTGGCGTCCCATTCGCTCGACGCCGCGACGCTCACGATCGAGGAAGTCGCCGACGCGTGCGGCGGCTCCGTCGCCAGCGTCAACCGGTTCGCGAAGCACGCCGGGTATCGCGGGTTTTCGGAGCTGAAGGCGGATCTCGCCGCCGTCGTGCGCCAGGCGCTGCAGCCGGTGGAGAAACTGGAACTGGAAGCGTCCTCGGCGCAAGAGGGGATCGGCGCATGGCTGGCGGATCACCAGCGCAACCTCGCGGCGATGGATTCGCCGCTGCAAAGGGAGCGCCTGGCCCACGCGGCGGCGCGCATCGTCGAGAGCAACGCCGTGTATTGCCTCGGGCTGGGCCTGAGCACCTATTTGACGGGATTGTTGGCGGACACGTTGATGCCATATCACCGGCAGGTCGTATGGGCCGCAGCGGGAGGCGGCAGCGAGCAGGCGGCGCGGCACATGACGCGCATCGGCTCGGGCGACACGTTGATCGCGATCTCGCTGCCGCGCTATTCACGCGACACGGTCGAGCTGGCGCGCTATGCGCGCGAACGCGGCGCGTACGTTGCAGCACTGACCGACGATCCCACCGCGCCGCTCGCCGCGACCGCCGACTGTGTGTTGCTGGCGCCCGCCGAGCATCGCGTGTTGTCGTCGAGTTCGGTGGGCATGGTGGCGCTCATCGAAACGCTGGCGTCGGAAGTGCTCAAGGCGACACCGCAGTCGAAAGCAATCGCGGCCAGCTTGTCGCAAACGGTGCTGCCGTATCTCATGTTCGACACCACACCGTCGATGACGGCGAAAACCAGGGCCGATACCAAGGCCGATACCCGACCCGACGGCAAGGCCGCCGGCTTCAAGCATAGCGATGGGCCTTCGGGCGCATCCGGCAAAACTCGCAAACCGTCGTGACCCTCTGAGCGTCGCCGACAGTTGTTTCAGCAGTTCGAGAAGTCGAGGAGACTCAATTGAACACCACCTCCGATAGCGTTGCCGAGTCACCGGTTCAGCAACTCAGGGATACGTCTGGCCTGGCAGGGCATCCGCGCGGTCTCACCACGCTGTTCTTCACCGAGATGTGGGAGCGGTTCAGCTTCTACGGCATGCGGGCCATTCTCGTGCTTTACATGGTCGCGGCGCCGGGGCTCGGCGGCCTTGGCTACGACACACCGCACGCGACGGCAATCTACGGCACGTATTCGATGGCCGCGTTCCTGCTGTCGCTGCCGGGCGGCATCATCGCCGACCAGTGGCTCGGCACGCGGCGCTCGGTCTTGATCGGCGGCATCGTCATCGCGTGCGGACACTTCACGATGGCGATCCCCGCGGTCCCCACGTTCTTCGCCGGTCTCGTGCTCGTCGCATGCGGAACGGGCCTGCTCAAGCCGAACGTGAGCGCACTCGTGGGCGGCCTCTATTCGCAAGACGATGACCGCCGCGACAGCGGTTTCTCGATCTTCTACATGGGGATCAACATCGGCGCATTCCTCGCGCCGCTCGTCTGCGGTTTCCTCGCGGAAGCCGAGCCTTTCAAGAACGTGCTGCGCTCATTCGGCATCGATCCGGTCAACAGCTGGCACTTCGGGTTTGCGGCGGCAGGCGTCGGCATGTTGTTCGGTCTCGTCGTCTTCTGGTTGCAACGCGGACGTCTCGAGCATGTCGGCGATCGGCTCGCGGCCAAGCCTGCGCCGTCGACGCAGAAGCGGCAACGCGGTCTGCTGCAGACGACGGTCTATGTCGCGCTCGGCGTGTTCACCGTCGTTGGCACGGCGCTCGCCGGCAGCAACTGGCAGAACGTGCTTCCGTTCCTGCTGGCCTTCGATGCGCTCGTTCTCGTCATCATGATGGGGCGGCGGGAACAACTGACGGTTGCCGAGTGGAAGCGCCTGGCCGTCATGGGCATCTATTTCGTCGTGACGATCGCGTTCTGGTCTGCGTATGAACAGAAAGGCTCGAGCCTGAGCCTCTTTGCAAAGGAGATGGTGCAGCGAAACATCGGCAGCTTCGTCGTGCCCGCCGCGTGGTTTCAGTCGCTGACCGCACTGTACGTGATCCTGCTTGCACCGGTGTTCGCGGCGCTGTGGGTGCGGCTGGGCCGTCGCCAGCCGTCGAGCCTCGCGAAGCTCGCGCTGGCGCCGCTCCTGATCGGCTCCGGTTACGCCGCGTTCGCGATCATGTGCTCGTCGCTTCACGTCGGCGTAAAGATCAATCCGCTCTGGCTGGCCGGCCTGTTCCTGTTCGAAGTGTTTGGCGAGCTGTGCCTGAGCCCTATCGGCCTGAACCTCGTCACGAAGCTCGCACCGGTCAAGCTCGTCGGCTTGATGATGGGCCTCTGGTTCTTCGGCAGTTCGTTCGGCTACAAGCTCGCCGGTTACTTTGCAGGCTTCTACGTGCCCCAACCGGCACGGTTGACGATGCTTTATGGCGGCATCGCCGCGGGGCTCTTCGCCGTTGCGGCGCTGCTGTTCCTGATGATGCCGATGATGAGAAGGCTGGTCGGCGACGAGTCGGAAAAGGCCACGACGCACGCGCATTGACGATCGAATCGAATACCGCAGGAAGAACGAAATGGCACAGTACATCCTCGCAATCCACGGCGGCGCCGGCACGCTGCAGCGCGGCGTCATGACGCCGGAACAGGAAGCCGCGCATCGGGTCGCGCTCGAAGAAGCGCTCGACGCAGGCCATCGCGTTCTGAAAGAGGGCGGATCCAGTGTCGATGCCGTCGTTGCCGCCGTCGTCGCGTTGGAGAATTGTCCGCTGTTCAACGCCGGGCGCGGTTCCGTTTTCACGCACGCGGGCACGCACGAAATGGATGCGGCCGTCATGGAAGGGCACACCGGGCGTGCAGGCGCGGTGGCGGGTGTTTCCCGGATCAGGAATCCCGTCGAAGCGGCACGGCGCGTGATGGACCGGTCCACGCACGTGTTGCTTTCCGGGGCGGGCGCCGAGCAATTTGCCACCGACGAAGGCCTGGCTCTCGAGGGCCCCGAGTATTTCTACACCGATTTTCGATGGCAGCAGTTGCTGGCCGTGCGCGATACGGGCCGGGAAATACTCGATCACGACGGTACGGCACTGCTTCGCGAACAGGATCCGTCCGCCGCGAGCCGACTCATCAATGGCGAGCACAAGTTCGGCACGGTTGGTGCCGTCGCACTCGATGCAGCGGGGCATCTGGCCGCCGCGACGTCCACCGGCGGCTTGACGAACAAACGCCACGGACGAATCGGCGATTCGCCGCTCATCGGATGCGGCACCTTTGCCGATACGCGCGTGGCCGTGTCCACGACGGGAACGGGAGAGGCATTCATCCGCGCTGTCGCGGCGCATGATGTCGCGGCACGGATGAACTACGGCCTTGCGACCGTCGACGAGGCTGCCAGCGCGGTTGTCAACGAGGTGATACCTCGGCAACGCGGCACCGGCGGGCTCATCGCCGTCGATGCCGAGGGGCGCGTGTCGATGCCGTTCAATACCGAAGGGATGTATCGCGGCGTCATTCAAAGCGACGGCACGCGGCACGTGGATATCTACCGGTAGACGACGGCGGTGGGGGGGCGTCAGGGGGAGGGGAAACGGAACACGACGGCCGGTGCGTTTCGCGGCTATGCTGTACGACCGAACACCTTCAATGCAGGAGCAGCGCATGTCTGAAGCAGCGGCACCGAACGCGACCCATGACACGCATCCGCTCGACACGGTCGTCTGGAATGCGCTCACCAGCCGGCAGCGCCGGTTTGCACTCGGCGACGAGCGGGCGCTGCGCTTTCCGGCGGCCATCGCGCCGTTTGCTGCCGTGGCAGACGATGCACCCGCTTCCTTCGAAGCGTTGCGCACGCTGATGGACGCGCAGGGCCCCGTTGCGCTGGTCACGCCGCGCGAGATGGCGCCGCCGGCCGGGTTCGCGGTGATGCGGCGTGCGACGCTGCTTCAGATGATCTGGCAGGACGAGTCCGTCCCGACCGTAGCCACGGAGCACATCAGGCTGACCGACGCGGACGTGCCGGAGATGCTCGCGCTGGTCGCCGCCGCGCAGCCCGGCCCGTTTGGCGCGCGCACGATCGAGCTGGGCGACTATTTCGGCGTGCGCCGGCAGGGCAAGCTGGCCGCGATGGCGGGCGAGCGCATGCGGCTCGACGGACTGACCGAGATCAGTGCCGTCTGCGTGGATGCCGCATTTCGCGGGCAGGGTCTCGCGGCCGATCTGATGAAGCGGCTCATCGTGACGATCCGCGCGCGCGGCGAGACGCCGTTCCTCCACGTGCTCGCGTCGAACCACGCGGCGATTGCGCTCTACCGGACGCTCGGTTTTGTCGATCGGCGCGCGATGCACCTCGCGGTGTTCGACAGCGCGAAGGGCCAGGCGACGCGCAAGTCGTCGGAGGAAAGCGCGTCGATCGTGCTGAATGCAAGCGCGAACGGGGAAGGCGGAGTAATGTCGCACGGGTGAACGACCGCAGCGGCGCGTATTGACGCAGCCGCGGTCGCAGCCGAAACCCTCGACAGCGCCAGGAAACCACCGTGATTCCGGATTTCGCCGCTCACGATCAGGCCGGACAACTGCTGCCGTTCCGCGAATCGCTGCTGGCGATGCTGGGCATATCGTTCGTGTCGATGCTGGTCGCGCTCGATCAGACGATAGTCGGCACCGCGCTGCCGCGCATCGTCGCGGATCTGCAAGGTTTCGACCTGTACGCGTGGGTCGCGACGTCCTACATGCTGACCGCAATCGTCACGATTCCGATCTTCGGCCGGCTCGGCGACCTGTTCGGCCGCAAGCCCTTCCTGCTTGCGGCCATCGTGCTGTTCACCGTCGCCTCGCTGTTGTGCGGGGTGGCGACCAACATGCTGTTTCTCGTGATCGCGCGCGGCTTGCAGGGGATTGGCGGCGGCATCCTCGCGGGAACGATGTTTGCGACCGTCGCCGAGCTGTTTCCCGATCCGCGCATCCGGTTGCGCTGGCTGGTGTTCGTCAGTGCGGCGTACCTCGTGGCTAACGCCGCGGGGCCGTCGCTCGGCGGCATGCTCACGCAGTACGGCGGCTGGCGCTTCGTGTTCTTCGTCAATCTGCCGGTCGGCCTCGTCTCGCTGCTGTTCGTGCACGCGTTCCTGCCCGATCTCCGGCGGCGGCGCACCGGCATGCGCGTGAAGATCGACTGGATCGGGGCGCTGCTGCTGGCGTCGACGCTCGGCATGCTGCAGGGGCTGATCGAACTGGCACCGACTGCGGGCATGAGCGCGCCAACCATCGGCCTCGGCCTGGCCTGTGTGGCCGGCGCGGCGGCCTTGCTGTTCTGGGAAAGGCGCGTCGCGCACCCGATCGTGCCGATTGCCATGCTCGCGGATGCCAATCTCGCGGCGCTGTTCGCGATGTCCGTACTTGGCGGTTTTGCGCTGTTTACGCTCGTCTTCTATGTGCCGCTGCTGTTTCAGGGCGGCTTCGGCATGTCGCCGCACGAGTCGGGCGTGCTGATCACGCCGCTTCTGCTCGGCTCGACGGTCGGCGGCATCGTGAACAACCGGATCATCACGCGCGTTCGGCCGGCCAACCGGATCCTTTACGCCGGCTTCGCGTGTTTCACGTGCGCGGCGCTCGGTCTGGCCGCGATCAACGGGAAGGTGCCGCACGCGCTGTGGATGGCCTACATGGGCATGGGCGGATTCGGCATGGGGCTCGTCGCGTCGAACCTCACGCTCTTTGCGCAGCAGCTTGCCGCGCGCGATCACCTCGGCTCGGCGACGGCGTTGCTGCAATCGTTGCGCCTGTCGGGCGGCATGCTCGGCACCGCGATCACCGGAATGCTGGTCAGCCGCCTGTATGCGATCGGTGCCCACGGGTCGCTCGATGCCTATCAGGCGTCGCAATGGTTCCGGTCGCTGGCGAATCCCGAATTGCACGTCGATCGTGCCGAGCAGGCGGCGCTGATCAGCCGCGTGATCATGGCCGGCCATACCGGCGACCCGATGATGCATATGGCGCGCGAGGCGCTCGTGCGAACCGTTCACCTGGGGCTCGGACTCGCAGCGGCAGCGGCGCTGATCGCGCTGGGCCTCGTGTGGTTCGTGCCACCCGTGCGCGTGGAACGCATCGACGACTGATACTTTGCGGCGTGGGAGCAGCCGCGATTGTTCGCGCAGGAGATGCGCGCGGGTTTGAGGCCACTGCGCAAATAGCGCGGGGGTAGCGGTCCGGTGCGGCTTGATTGGGCCAGTACGGGCGCGGTGTCGCTGGTTGGTGCGGGATGCTTGTCGTAGGCGCGTGGCGCACTTCCGATTGGGTTCAGTCCGCACCCATCGCGGAGGATTCCAGACACCTGTATCTGTCAAAGACCGTTACCAACTGCCGATCGGCACGATCGTTGTCGAACCGGGTCATGCGATTTCTTTCTATCGCTGCCGGCTATTGATCGGGATCCTGCCCGAAGTGCATGAGTGTTTCCCGGCGAGCCATGGCCTCGGCCTCGGCGGCCGATATGATCGGCAACTGACACTTCGAGAGATCGATGCGTCCCACGTTGAAGACGGCTTTTTGCGGCGGGGGTGCCGGTTTGCCGGACGGGCGTGCGTCGTGCTCGACGGCGGACTCGCGCATGACCCGCGTCAGGCTGCGATGGAGCGCGTTCGTGACGAACGCGTCGATGTGCTGCCTGGCTTCGGAGAGTCGAATGAGGCGATACTCGCTCGTCGAGCGACCGCGTCTCGCCGTGGGGCGCGCGATCCGGAATCCGGTGATCGGAGTGTGCTTTGTGCTCATTCGTAAATCCCCTTTTCGACCAAGTATTTTTGCAATGCGTGCACGGACTTGCCATGCGGCGCGACGTCGAATTCCAGATTGCCGGGGGCCACCGGGCTTCGGCGCTGCCTTGCGGCCGCCCGCTGCCAATGCGCCGATGCGGGCGATTCCCAGCGTATCGCATGCTCTGACGATCCGCCACAGCATCGCCGCTCCGAGTCCGGCGACAGCGCTCTCGCCCAGATCGATTGTCTTGAGTTCGAGTGCGGACGCGTCCGATTCTCGAAACAGGGATATGCGATTTTCTGGTATGTCGAGCGAACGTATCCGGCACGCGCCCAGCGCGTTCCGTCCGGGCAATTGGCGACGCCAGTGCTCGCATCCAATCTGACTGGAGGTTGGCTTCTTGATAATAGTTGATAATCGGGCTACCCTATGCGCATCGGGATCAATGTCGACTGGAGGGCGAAATGATCAGTGCCGAATTGGGTCAGCAATTGGAGAGTTACGTCGCGAAGCTGGTCGAATCGGGCCGCTATGGGTCCAAGAGCGAAGTACTGCGAGAGGGGGTGCGATTGATTCAGGATCGCGAGGCGCAACTGAATGCGCTGGACGCCGTGATCGCGCGCAGCCTCGCCGATGCGGACGCGGGACGTGGAGCCGATGCAGCGGAAGTGTTCGATCGTCTCGAAGCGAAATATCGGGCGCAGGCAGACCGTCAGGCATGATCGTTCGTCTGTCTGATTTCGCGATTTCCGAACTTGAATCGATTGCCGATTACATTGCGCGCGACAACCCGCGACGAGCTGTCACCTTCGTCGGTGAGCTTCGTGAGAAATGCCTGAGCCTTGCGGAGATGCCGTTTGCGTTTCCGCTCGTTTCCCGGTTCGAAGGCCAGGGCGTGCGGCACCGCGTATATGGCAGCTACCAGATCTTTTATCGGGTTGTCGGCGACCCACCCACGCAAATCGACATTCTTCACGTGCTGCACGGCGCACGGGACTACGCGGCCATTCTGTTCTGAGCGATATCGCACCCTTCCAGGCGCGCGCACCGGCGTTGGTCGGGTTCGCCTGAATGGCGTTGAGAGCTTCCGAAGTTTTGCGCGTGCCGCCGCGTTTTTTTGCACGGCGTTTATGCCGGTTCTTCTAAGCTGGGTTCTGTCCAGACAAGCCGAACCGGCTCAACTCCGACACATGGTTCCTACCCGACTCGCAACGGTGCCGCACCGCGCGGCGCCTGCCAATGCACCGATTTCCCACGACAACGTGATTCCGTTTCCGCCGCCGCGCCTGCTGGTGCCGGTGACGCGGCGGCTGCGTGTCGAAATCGCTGGCCGGTAAGCGGCCTTCACCACGCTCGCACGAGATAGCCTGCCGACAACCCGCACCGTCACGCATCCCCGGCCTGCCCCGTCTGTCGCTGCAGATCTTCCATGATCTGCTCCGCGAGGAAGTCGCACGGCGGCCGCTTCGACTTCGTGCTGCGCGCGAGAATCAGCTCGAGCGGCGGCAGGTCGGGCAGCCCGTGCGAGCGTCCGAGCACCGTCAGTTGCGACGGGATTGCGCAGCGCGCGAGCGGCGCGACCGCGAGCCCCGCTTCGACCATGCTGATCAGCCCGAGCAGGCTCGGGCTTTCATACGAGGTGCGGTACGGCAGCTTCGCGCGCTCGAGGCTTCTGATCGCATTCTCGCGTGCGACGCTGCCCGGCATGAACACTGCGATCGGCAGCGGACGCTCCTCCCACACGCGCGGCCCGTTCGTCATCGCGGCCCACGCCATCGGCTCGTGCCGCACGAAATCGCCGGACAGGCCCTTCACGCGCGTGCCGCACACGAGATCGACGGTACCGTCCTTGATCAGCGGCGCGAGCGCGCTGCTCGGCAGCCCGATCACCTGGATCTCGACCTTCGGATACGACGCCGAGAATTTCTTAAGCACTGAAGGAAGAAGCGACGACGCATAGTCGTCCGGCACGCCGATTACGACCTTGCCGGTCACTTCCGGCCGCACGACGGCCGCCCACGCCTCGTCGCGCAGCGCCAGCATCCGCCGCGCGAAGCCCAGCAGCACCTCGCCCTCGCGCGTCAGCACAATGCTGCGCGGACGCCGCACGAACAGCGGCCGGCCAAGCGCATCCTCGAGGCTCTTGATCTGCATGCTGACGGCGGATTGCGAGCGGTTCACGGCTTCGGCGGCGCGGGTCATGTTGCCGGTCTCCGCGACGGCGACGACGGTGGCGAGCACGTCGTGATCGAGCATCTTCATCGGTATCAGAAAATCTGAACGTAACGATCAGCATTATGCGTTTTTATTGTCGTTATGTGTCTGCCATAGTGCGATCACGCAAGCGATTCCGCTGCGGCTGCCGGCGCATCGGGTGTGGCCCGGGCACGGTTGCCGGCATGCCGAAGCCGCGGGGTTGAACAAGGAAAGCATGGTGTATCGATGATGGACCATCCGTTGCGCGCCGCACTGGCTGCGGAATTGCATGCCCGGCCGTTCCTGCGGCTGGCCGAATCCGTTTCGCTGACGCATTACGCGATCTACTCGGACGGCCAGCCGGACATCCACGAGACGCTGCTGCACACGCTGTGCCGCGACGCGGGCCTGCCGGCGCCGCACGACGGCGCCACGCATCACGCGGTGCAGTCGCTGAGCGGCTGGTACCTGAAGTGGGAGCGGCACACCGAGTTCTCGACCTTCACGTTCGTCGCGCCGCGCCGCGACACCGGCTATTTCGACGATCTCGCGATCGAGGGGATCCCGGCAGACTGGTTCGCACGACTGAACGGCATCCGCTTCGTCGCGGTGCGAATGGAGCTCGTGTCGGGCGCCGCGGCGAAGCTCGTCTGCGGCGACCTGCGTCGCTGGATCGATGGACCGATCCTCGTCGGCGCCAACGTGCTCGGCGGCGGCAGGGTGTTCTGCGACTGGCACGTGCGGCCCGACGGCTTCATGCGCTTTCTCGTCGTCGACGAGGATTTCCGCGAAGAGCAGGGCGGCCGGCTGCTGCAGCGTCTCTATGAAATCGAAACGTACCGGATGA
Source organism: Burkholderia sp. Bp8963 (assembly GCF_003854275.1). GTDB lineage: Bacteria > Pseudomonadota > Gammaproteobacteria > Burkholderiales > Burkholderiaceae > Burkholderia. The sequence continues at coordinate 66,476 of NZ_QTQP01000012.1, read as the reverse complement.
TGGCGCTGCTTGCGCTGCCGGTCGCGCGCCGGATGAGCCGTGAGCTCGACGAGATCCACGCGTCGCTGCAGGCGCTGATGCAGAGCATGGATGCGGGCGGCGCGCACGGCGACGACGCGGCGTTGCTGGTCAGGCTCACGCACCTGGCGGTGCGGGTCGAATCGATGTCGGGGTCGGGCGGGCGCTTCAGCGCGTCGCGCGCATACGAGAAGCTCGTGCTCGCGCGCATCCACGAACTGCGTGAAGAGCGCATCGAGGGGATGCCGACGATCGCCGAATTCATGGAGCGGCGCTTCGCGCCGGCGATGGAGACGTGCCGCAGCGTGTGGGCGCGTCACGAGCAGATTGCCGACCGGATCGCGCGCGCGGTCGACCTGCTGCGCACGCGCGTCAATCTCGCCCAGGAAAAGGACGTGACGCGGCTGCTCGCCGGGATGGAGCGCACCGCGCGCAACCAGCTGCATCTGCAGCATGCGGTGGAAGGCCTGTCCGTCGCCGCGATCTCGTATTACGTGCTGTCGCTCGCCGCGGCGGCATTCAAGGCGCTGCACGTGATGAGCCTGCCGGTCGATCCCGAGCTGGCCGAAGGCCTGCTGATCGCGCCGGTCGTGCTCGCGGTGATCCACATCACGCGGCGGACCCGCGCGCAGCTCGCGCGCGCGGAAGCCGCACACGATGGCGAGCCCGTGCATGCGGTGAAGCTGAAGCAAGTCGCATAGATAATCGATTACACAACACAAGGAGTGGAGATGACTTTTTCGAAAATGCAGCCGGAATTCTTCGTCAGCATGGACGACTACGCGGAGCCGATGGGCGATGACGCAGGCGACGCGGAAGTCGCGCGCGTGTCGTCGTATCAGGCCGTGCTGCAGGAGCCGACGGTGTCGCTCGTCGGCAGCCCGATCGATCGGCCGGATGTCGCGACGGTCGCGATTCTCGGATACAACTGACTGAACGCGCGCGCCCCGGGGCTCCCGGGGCGTCAGCGCGCCTTCCGCATCACGCTTCCCGCCTCTCGCTTCCCTCGTCTTGCCTCACGCGTTGCGCAGGCGTCGCAACGACGCCGTGGCAGAATGGCCGGTCAGCTTTCCGGACGGGCCGGATCGGCCGGCCCGACCTTCTGTCACTGACCTGCGCACTTACATGACTGCTCATTCAGACATCGAGATCCGGTTGACCGCCGTCGGCCAACCGGCGGCACGAGACTTCATCGGCGGCAAGCTCAAGGCGTACAACGACTCGGTGGTCGGCGAGTACGACAGCACGGCGCTCGACGTGTACGTGACCGACCCGGCGACCGGCGACGTCCTCGGCGGACTGGTCGGACGCACCTCGCTGGGGCTGTTCTTCATCGACCTGCTGTACGTGCCCGAATCGCTGCGCAAGGACGGCCTCGGCAGCAAGCTGCTGCACGCGGCCGAAGCGGAAGCGAAGCAGCGCGGCTGCGCGCGCGCGGTGCTCTACACGATCACGTTCCAGGCGCCCGCGTTCTACGAGAAGCACGGCTATCGCGTGTTCGGCGAAGTGCCGTGCGAGCCGGCCGGGGCCGCGCGGGTGTTCATGGTGAAGGAGCTGTGACGGGCGTCGGGGATCGGGTTTGCGTCGGCCTTGCGCCAGGCTCGGGCGAGCGTCAGCCCAGAAACGCGCCGCGGTGCGTATCGATGAGGCCGGGAACGACGCAGTTGACCATTACCGGGGAAGCCCCGAGTGCCGCACGAAACGTGTCCGCGTTACGCTTGGACGGCGAGGAGACAAACCATGAGAAGAGCTGTCCATATTGCTGTTATCGCGTTGCTGGCGTATCTCGTTGCCGATCGCGCGTTGTTGCATGCGCAGGGGCGCGACGCCAGCCCGCAGGCGTGCGCACAGGGCGCGGCGCGCGTGAAGTACGACGCGCTCGGCCGGGGCTTCGACGATGCTGCAGCCAGCAGCCAGAGCGAGGCATTCATGTCGGGCTGTCTTGTGACGGGGAGAGGCGGCAACGACGCGAAGACGGCGAACAATTGAAGCGGAACGAACAAGCGAGGCCATGGAACCCGCCCTGTGACTCGGCAGTCGATCGTCGCAGCAGTTTGGTCAATCGACTGTTTCCCCGCTCGTGCGCGGTGACGAGAACCACGACGGCCGAGCGACGGAATCGATTGCATGCCGCCGCACCGCGATGCGCTTTCGGCATCCACCGCATGTCGCTCGGGAGGATTGATGAAGCGCCGCCATTTCCTCAAGTCGTCGGCCTTTTTCACGATCGCGGCTGCCACCGGCACGCTTGGCGCGCCGAGGTCGGTTCCTGCTGCCGGCGCTGCGCGCGAAGGTCGCCATCGGTTCCCGCAGGGCGTTGCCAGCGGTGATCCGCGCGATCGCTCGATCGTGTTCTGGACGCGATGCGTGCCTCCAGTGCCGCCCGTGCGTGGCGACGCGCGGCACCGCACAAAAGGCGCGGCGCGTGCCGTGCCGTTGCGGCTCGAAGTATCGGCACGGCCGGATTTCTCAGCGCTGGTCGCCAGCGTCTCGCTGACGGCGCTGGCCGCCTATGACTACACCGTGCGCGCGAAGGTGACGGCGCTTTCGCCGAAGACCACGTACCACTATCGGTTCGTCGCCGGCGGCGATGTGAGTGTCGCCGGTGTTGCGCGCACGGCGCCGGATGCCGACGAGCCCAACGAGCGGGTGCGCTTTGCGTGGATCACCTGCCAGGACTGGAGCGTCAATCACTGGCAGGCAATGAGCCTGCTGGCAGCCGAAAGCGATCTCGAATTCGTCGTGCACGTCGGCGACTATATCTATGAAACGGTCGGCGGCCCGACGCACGGCGCTGTCGAGGCGGCGCATCCCGCGCTGCGGCTGCCTGACGGAAAGCCGCTCGCCGACGGCCGCGTCTATGCGGATACGCTCGAAGACTATCGGACGCTTTATCGCACCTATCGCACCGACCCGCGCTTGCAGACGCTGCACCAGCGCCTGCCGATGATCGCGATCTGGGACGACCACGAATTCTCCGACGACTGCTGGCAGGATCATCAGGTCTACACGAACGAGGAAAGGCAGGAGACCCTGCGTCGCCGCAACGCGAGCCGTGCGTGGGCGGAGTACATGCCGGTGGACTGGAGCGACGTGCGCTTCGAGCCGGACAATCCGTCGTACACGAACATTCGCATCTACCGCGAATTTCGCTTCGGCATGCTGATGCATCTCGTGATGACCGACGAGCGGCTGTATCGCGACGACCACATCGTGAACGAGGCGGCTTACGCCCGCGCGCACGGGCACGACCCGGTCAATGGCGACGATTCGGCCGGCTCGCGTTACTTCGTCGAGCAGGATGTGCTGCAGCGCTCCGAGGCGCGGGATACCGAGCAGCTCGGCCGGCCGCCGTCGATACTCGGCCCGGAGCAGACGCAATGGTGGAAGGCCGCGATGAAAGGGTCGCCGGCGACCTGGAAGGTGTGGGGCAACGAGGTGATGCTGAACCGTCTGTGGGCCGTGATGCCCGGCGCGCCCAAGGTGCCGGAGGCACGCCGCGTGATCGATTGCGACTCATGGGACGGTTATCCGGCGCACAAGCACGAGCTGATGTCCTACCTGAAGGAGCAGGGGATCCGTAACGTCGTCGCGATCAGCGGGGATCTGCACGCGTTTCAGTGCGGCGTCGTGCGGGACGACCCCGACCCCGCGGTGGGCGCGCCCGTGATCGTCGATTTCGTCTGCGCCGGCATCAGCAGCACGTCGTTCTATTCCTACCTGAAAGACGCGTGGCGCCGCTCGCCGTTTGCGTTGCTGGCGGCGACGCCAGCCAGGCTCGACGCGTTCCTGATGAAGAACAACCCCGATCTGTGCCATGCGGACCACGACGCGCAGGGCTATGCGTCCGCCACCGTCACGCGGGAAAGCTTCTCCGTGGTGTTCAACAAAATGAAGCCGGTGAACCCGGACGGCACCGCGCCCGCGGATGCGCTGCTCGACCGCACGCGGCTGACCGTGCCCAAGGACGCGGTCGAGGTACACGTCGAGCGTTTCTAGCTGCTCGTGGTAACATCCCGCGCCTTCCAATTGACCTGGCTTGCCTGGCGGCAACAGGCGAGCGTCAACGACTCAGCGAGGATGGCATGTCCCAGATCGTGGTCGAAGGTTTGGCCAAAACCTACCGCATCGCAGAACGGCAACCCGGCATCCTCAGCGTGTTCCGCCGTCGCTGGCGCGAAGTCGAAGCGCTCAAGGACGTCACCTTCAGCCTGCGGCGCGGCGAACTGCTCGGTTTCATCGGCCCCAACGGGGCCGGCAAGTCCACGACCATCAAGATCCTCTCCGGCATCCTGCGCCCGACGGCCGGCAAGGTCGTGATCGAAGGCCGCGTGCCGTTCGACGACCGCATCGCCCATGTCGCGCGCATCGGCGCGGTGTTCGGCCAACGTAGCCAGTTGTGGTGGGATTTGCCCGTCATCGACGGCTTCGACCTGCTCCGCGACATCTATCGTGTGGACCACGGGGCCTACCGCCGTACGCTCGACGAGCTGGTCGCGATGCTGCGGCTGGAGCGCCTGCTCGATCAGCCGGTGCGCCAGCTTTCGCTCGGGCAGCGGATGCGGGCCGAGATCGCGGCGGCGCTGCTGCACGCGCCGTCGATCCTCTTCCTCGACGAACCGACGATCGGCCTCGACGCACCGTCGAAGCTGGCCGTGCGCGAATTCGTCAAGGAACTGAACTGCGCGCGCGGCGTCACCGTGGTGCTGACCACGCACGACATGCACGACATCGAAGCGCTCGCGCAGCGCGTGATCGTGATCGGTCACGGCCGCGTGCTGGCCGACCAGCCGTTCGACGCGCTGCGCGCCGGCGTGCTGTCCGATCGCCGCCTGCTGGTGGATTTCGCGGGCGACGCGCCCGCGCTCGACATCGACGGCACGCAGTTGCTGAGGCGCGACGGCCGCACGGCCGAACTGGCATTCGATCCGCGCGTGGTCGGCGCGCCGGCGATCATCGCGCGCATCGCGGCCGAACATGCGGTGGAGGACATCCGCGTCGAGCAGCCGGCGATCGAGGAAGTCATCGCCCGCTTCTACCATCTGCACGGCGCAACCGAGGCGTGACCCGATGAACGCCTTTCGTCCGTATGCCGCGGCGTTCGCCGCCCGGTTCAAGACCATGCTGCAGTACCGCGCGGCGGCGTGGGCCGGCTTCACGACCCAGTGCTGGTGGGGCGCCCTCAAGGTCATGGTCTTCGCGGCCTTCTATCGTCACTCGGCGCATGCGCAGATACCGATGACGCTCGAGCAGGCGATCACCTACACGTGGCTCGCGCAAGCGCTGTTCTCGCTGCAACCATGGAGCGGCGACCCGGACATCGCGTCGGCCGTGCGCACCGGCGCGGTGAGCTTCGACCGGCTGCGCCCCGTCGATACGTACGCGTGGTGGCTCGTCCGCGCAGTGGCGTGGCTGAGCGCGCGAGCGTTGCCGCGCGTCGCGCTGATGTTCGTCGCCGCCGCGATCGTTCTGCCGTTGGTCGGCCTCGGCGAATGGGCGTGGCGTCCGCCGGCCGATGCGACGCAAGCCGGGCTGTTCGCGGTCTCGCTGCTGCTGATGACCGTGCTTGCGGCGGCGTTCGTGATGCTGCTCAATCTGTGCATCGCCGCGACGCTGACCGACCGCGGAATCAACACGTTCGCACCGGCGTTCGTGATCCTGTTCTCGGGCAACCTGATTCCACTGGGCTTCTTTCCCGACCGGATCCAGCCGCTGCTGATCGCCCAGCCGTTCGCCGGCATGCTCGACATCCCGTCGCGCATCTACATCGGCACGCTCAGCGGCACCGCCGCATGCGCCGGGCTGGTGTTGCAGGCGTTCTGGATCGTCGTGTTCGTCGTGCTGGGCCGCAAAGGCATCGACAGCGTGATGACCCGGCTCGAAGTGCAGGGAGGCTGACACCATGAACACCGCACGTCTGCTGTCGCGCTACTTCGCCACGTCGGTCCGCGCACAGCTTCAATATCCGGCGTCGAGCCTGCTGCTCGGCACCGGCACGTTCCTGACGACCATCATCGAGCTCGCAGGAATCTGGGCGCTGTTCGACCGCTTCGGCGACGTGCAGGGCTGGCGCTTCGGCGATATCTGCATGTTCTTCGGCATCGTCAGCATCAGCTTTGCGATCGCCGATTTCTTCAGCCGCGGCTTCGACGTGTTCGGCAGCGAGTTCATCCGCACGGGGGACTTCGACCGCGTGCTGCTGCGCCCGCGCACGGCCACGCTGCAACTCGTCGGCCACGACTTCAGGCTGCGCGTGATCGGCCGGCTGATGCAGGGGATCGTCGTGCTGGTGGTCGGCAGCCGGGCGCTCGATTTCCAGTGGAACGCCATCTCGGCCGGGCTCGCGTTGTGGACGATCGCCGGTGGCGTCGCGCTGTTCTTTGGCCTGATGGTCCTGCAGGCGACGCTTGCGTTCTGGACGGTCGAAAGCCTCGAAGTGGTGAACGTCGTCACGTATGGTGGCGTGCAGGCGGCGCAGTTTCCGCTCAGCCTTTACGCCGGCTGGCTCCGCAGCTTCCTGATATTCGTCGTACCGATCGCGTGCGTCGCGTACTTTCCGGTGCTCGCGATCCTCGGCAAGCCGGACCCGCTCGGTGCGCCGGACTGGTTCCTGCCGCTGGCGCCGACGGTGGCTTTCGGGTTCCTGGCGATCGCCTTTGCGGCGTGGCGGTTGGGGGTGCGCAAGTACACGTCGACCGGCACCTGAACCGACTTTCGACATGACGTTCGAAAAAGGTCTGAATCGAACAGGTGTCCTGCTTGCTGTCCGCAATCGTCTGATGAACGTTCACCCATCTCGCAAGCGACCGGTATCGCTGCGCCACCGGTCAGCCGATCGCCCGTATCGCGTGGCGCAGTTCCTGATAGCTGCGCAGCCCGGCAACGCCGAGTTCGCGGCCGATCCCGCTGAGCCCGAACCCGCCCCAGCACACGTGCGGATAGATGAGCTGCGGCGCGTTGATCCACACGAGCCCCGCACGCACGCGCGCCTGGTATTGCTTGGCCATCTCCGCATCGCGCGTGACGATGGTCGCGACGAGCCCGTAACGCGTGTCGTTCGCGAGCGCGATCGCTTCGTCGTCCGTGCGGAACGACTTCACGCACGCCACCGGGCCGAACACTTCGTCCGTCCACAGCACGTTGTCGGCGGCCGGCTCCGCGATCACGACCGGCGCCATGAAAAAGCCGTTGCCGCCCGCATCGGCGACGCGGCCGCCGAACGCGACCTGCGCGCCGCTGTCGATCCCTTTCTGCAGCAGCGCTTCGACGCGCGCGCGCTGCGCGGCCGAAATCAGCGGCCCCATCGCGACCTGCCCGGCATCGGGCGGCGCGACGACGAGCGCGCGGACGGCCGTCTCGAACGCCGCCATGAAGCTGCGATACACGCTGTCGTGCACGAGGACGCGCGCGGTGGCCGAACACATCTGGCCCGCGTTCGTGAACGCGCCGGCGACCGCAAGCGGGACGGCGACGTCGAGATCGGCATCTTCGCGCACGATCAGCGCCGACTTGCCACCGAGTTCGAGTGTCACGCGCTTCATGTCGTCGGCCGCGGCGCGCATCACTTTCTTGCCGGCGGCGGTGCTGCCGGTAAACGAGATCTTGTCGATCAGCGGATGCGCGGTCAGCGCCGCGCCAACGTCGGCGCCGCCATTCACGATGTTCACGACGCCGTCCGGCACGCCGGCCTCGGCGACGATGTCGAGCAGCGCATGCTCGGCCGGCGACGTCAGTTCCGACGGCTTCAGCACGACCGCGCAGCCGGCCGCGAGCGCGGGCGCGAGCTTCCATGCGGTCGTGACCATCGGGAAGTTCCACGGCACGATCAGCGCGGCGACGCCGACCGGGTCGTGGAAGCGTTCGGCCGCGACGGTGTCGCTCGGCAGCGCGACGGCTTCGGCCGCGAAAGCCGCCCGGTCGTCGCACAGCGTCGCGTAATACGCAAACGTCGCGGCGACGTCGCCGACGTCGGCGTCGGCCTCGAACGGCGGCTTGCCGCTGACCTGCATCTGCATTGCCGCGAGACGCTCGCGGTCGGCCTCGACGAGTTCGGCGATCTTCGCGAGGATCTTGCCGCGCGCGGCGGGCAGCACGAGCGTCGTGCTGGCGGCTTGCGAAAGCGGTGCGGTGGACATGGGTGTGATCCTGTCGGTCGGGTTCAACGGCAGGCGACGCCCGGCATCACGCAGAGCATCTCGAATGCGAGGTTCGCGCCGACGAGCGCGGTCGTGCCGAACGGGTCGTAAGGCGGCGACACTTCGACGATATCCGCGCCGACGATGTTGAGGCCCTTCATCCCGCGCACGATCTCGAGATCTTGCTGCACGGTCAGCCCGCCGACTTCCGGCGTGCCCGTGCCGGGCGCGAACGATGGATCGAGGCCGTCGATGTCGAAGCTCATGTTGTACGGGCGCAGCAGCACGGATTCCGAACGGATCTGGCGCGGACCGAAGCGCGAGCCGGAGCGGTTCGACGTGCCGAGATCGAGCGGCACGCCGACGAAGCACACGTCGAGCCCGTCGGTCGTCGTCGCCTGCGGCAGGCGCATCATCGTGGCGATGCCGCCCATCGGTTGACTGAGTTCGCGGTGCATCGGGGCCGTCTCCTCAGTCTGGTGAAAAACGATCGGCCGATGGTAGAGGAGAACGCGCAGCCGAAGATTTTGAAGTCGCAACGTTTACATCGATGCGTGTCGATGCGAGTCAGCCCGCGAGCGCAGGTGGCGCGGCACCGTCCGCTGCGCCGGACGCGCCCCACGCGGCGAGCTCGCGCTTCGTGCGCACGCCGAGCTTCGCGAACGCGCGCTTCACATACGACTCGGCGGACGCGACGCGCACGCCGAGGATCCCGGCCGTCTCGGGCACGGTCTTGCCGGACAGCAGGTGCTTGCAGGTTTCGTATTCGCGCTTCGACAGCTTGACGCCGTCGGCCGCGAGCCGCGCATCGAACTGCGCGAGCGGATGGACTTCGGGCGTCGGGTGCGCGACGCGCCGCGCGGCGGTGGTCGACGCGTGCAGTTCGAGCAGCGGGAACAGCACGTCGCTGATGCTGCGAAAGCGATTCATCTCGGCGAGCGTGAACGGCGGCCGGTCGCGGCCGCGCTCCAGCGCGATCGAGTGCTGCGAATAGCGCGTGCCGCGCGCGAGCACGCATTCGTGTGCGATCCGCACGTCGTCGAACAGGCGCTGGCGGAATTCGCCGGGCGGGATCGCCGCGATGTCGCGCACGACGAGCATCGTGCCCGTCTTGCCGCGCAGCCCCGCGAACAGCGGGTCGCTGTCGAGGAAGCGCTCGTAGTAGAGCGTCATCACGTCCGAGATTTCTGCCGATTCGGTGCCGATGCCGCTGCTGCCGATCCATTCGCAGCGGTAGCCGGTGGGCATCGTGCCGTCGACGCGCGAGCGCTCGACGTGCGCGACGTCGAGCGGCACGAGGTCGTTCAGCAACTGCGTGAGGCGTGGCACGAAATGAGGCGTGCCGACGGTTTCGATGAGGTCGCCCAACGTCTTGAACGACACGTTGCACGACGCGTCGTCGCGATGGAAGGGGTTCACGTTGAGCAGCATGCGGTTCCCCAAGGGCCTGTTTTTGCTGATAACGGACGTGGCTGGCCCATGAAAAGCCCGCGGATTGTAGCGTCTGCAACCAAAAACGTCTGTCAGGGGAAATGCCGACGACCGCTGCATCGCCTGCGGCTGCCCCGGAAAACGCCGCTTGTCCCCCCCGAAGGGGGGCATACCGGGGCAGCGCAAATGAGTAACTTTGTCTCTGCCTTTCAATCAAGAGAATAGAGATTCACATGAGCAAACTGATCAAGGACATCCTGCCGCTCGGCGCGAACGTGGGCGAAACATCCACGGAGGAAACCCGAAATGGCAGGGGATTGGAAGCAGCACATCGACACGGATGAAGTGCACTTGCTTCGCCGTCAACGCCTATCCGCACAGGCCGCTTCGGCATCGCGCGCTTTCAGCCAGAGCCCGAAATCGCGCATCACCTCGACGACAGGTCGCAGGCGGTTGCCGTCGTCGGTCAGGTCATATTCGACCTTGACCGGCACTTCCGGGTACACCGTGCGCCGCACGAGTCCGGCCTCTTCGAGCGCGCGCAGGTCGAGCGTCAGCATCCGCTGCGAGATGCCCGGCACGTCGCGGCGCAGGTCGCTGAAGCGCTTCGGCCCGTCCAGCAGGTACGACACCAGCAACAGCCGCCAGCGTCCGCCTAGCAGGCGCATCGCTTCTTCCACGGAACATCCGGTCGCACTCGTTTTCATTCGTCAGGCTGGGTTGGTAACGTTTTTGTGACTACGGCACAAACTACTGCCGTCTTCTCTTTCGGGCGTCGATGCGTGATATTAGCGCCCGCGTCGCGGCGAATCGACACACGGACCTCGAAACCTCAAGGAGAGACATGAAGCTCTATCACGCCCCTGGAAGCTGTTCGCAGGCAATCCATATCGTGCTGTGCGAACTGGACATGGACGCGGACATCGTCAAGGTCGATGCGCGCAAGCACCTGATCGAAGACGGGCGAAGCTATTACGACGTCGCCGAGCTCGGTTATGTGCCGCTGCTCGAACTGGACGACGGCACGCGCCTGCGGGAGGGCCCGGTGATCGCGCAGTATCTGGCCGACCGGCGGCCCGAAGGGGGGCTCGCGCCGGCGCACGGCACGCTCGAACGCTATCGGCTGATGGAGTGGCTCAATTTCCTGACGGCGGAGATTCACAAGGGATTCATTCCGTTGCTTTACGCGGTGCAGGCCGGCAAGTATGTCGAACCGGCGCGAGTGAAGCTCGAAAGCCGGTATGCGTGGATCGACCGGCAGCTGGCCGACAGGACGTTCGTGATGGGCGACGCGTTCAGCATCGCCGATGCCTATCTGTTCGCGCTGACGGGATGGGGGAGGGCGGCGTGGATGCGCTCGGTTTATAACGCAGACATCGATCTCGGCGCTTGCGCGCATCTTGGGGCGTGGTACGAACGGGTCCGGGCGAGGCCGTCGGTTCAGCATGTTCTGGCTAGTGATGGATTGCTGGGTTAGGGGGCGCTGACTCGCTGCGGTGCCTCGTTGTGGTGACCGCTTCCGTCCCGCGCGAGTGCGGCCTGTGCGGCGCGACCGGAGAGGATTCCGGCGCGCGCCGCTCTGTATTCCGGATTCCCGTGACGATCCGGAGCAAATACGCATGACCCAATCCGCCGAGGTTTCGACAGTGTTCGAACTCGAGCCTTCTCAACTTGGTCAGTTCCGTTGATGGGGATATGTGCTCACGCTTCAAGCAGAAACAGAAAAAGATTCGAGTCATGCATGGCGGGAAGCTGAATCAGAAAATTCCACCTTTAAAGATCGGCGTTGGTCGGTGTTTTAATTCGGCCTTTGTTTTAAAGGCTTTCTCCGTTCGTACAAGCGCTTGGCCACGATGTTCTGGTTGGACAATGGTAGGTTGATTTCAAATAAATAACGGGTTGCAGTTCGACAAACGCTGTTCTACGCTTTCTCTACCAACCCAAATAGATGTCGTTACTCACCTTCTCGTGAGCGTTAGTGGTGTCCGGGGATAGCGAAGTAGTCAACCAAAACGAATCGGCGACCATGGACACTTGCACGCGACACGCATTCCCTAATCTTTGTCAGTAGTGCCCAAGCGCACCTATTCGGTGCGTGCATGCGTTTACCTCTTCGCTTTCTGAAGAGCGGAGAACGTTTGCGCGTGGCGGCGCTCGCTCGTCCGGTTTCCGGACGGGGTGAACACGACGCACGGTGCTGCCGTGATCGCGCGACGTGCTGCCAGCCTGGGTCTTGAAGACATTCATTCGGTCAGCATCGGTAGACCGTTCCGATGCTCGACTATCGAGCCGTCTGGGAGGAATCGTCATGAACAAGAAAGAGCATCTTATGTTCGGTTTCCTGAATGTATCGGCAACCGCTGCCGTCCCGCTTGCGGCATGGGCCGATTTCGACGCGGGGCTGTTCGGCATGTTCGGTGTGATGGCCGGCGAAACGGCACGTCTGAGCGCTACCAACTTCTCGGCGCCTGCGACATATCCGGTCAGGTCGGGCGGCCGTCTGCTGGACCAGCGAGTCGTCGCGAGGGGTACGTACTGACGGCATCGCGCACGGTCGTGAGCGGGGTGAGCCTCCGTCAACACCGCAGTTCGACCTGACCAAGCCACGCAATGCCGTCATCTCGGCAACGCATCGGCATTCCAACCGGGGCGACTCGCGACATGGCGAGCTGACGCCCTCCTCGCAACTGGACTTCCAGTTCCTTCGAGCGAGGAGGACGTCCACCTAACCAGCCCTCAAGGCTGGCAGATGCCCATGCCGCATATGCCGCTCGCACAGTCAGTGCCCGCCTTGCACATTTTGCCTGCAGCGCACGTCGGGCAAACCCCGCCGCCGCAATCGACATCCGTCTCCAGGCCGTTCTTGATATTGTCGCTGCACGACGGTGCCTGGCAGATGCCTTGCGGACTGCAGACACTGCTCTGGCAGTCAGAGCCTTTCAAACACATTTGGCCCGTGTTGCACGGGACGCAGGTCGGCCCGCCGCAATCGACACCGGTCTCCTGGCCGTTCTTCATGCCGTCCGTGCACGACGACGCCGGAGTCGGAGCGGCCGGCGTGGCGACGTCGAAAGGATTGCCCCCGACTGGCACGGTGGACGAGACGGCATTGGTCGCGGTAGCGATGACGGACACCGTGTGGTCACCCGCATTCGTCACATAGACGCTCGCGCCGTCCGGCGTACTGACGACCTTGTTCGGGACGACACCGACGGATACGGTCGCCACCACTTTTTGCGTGGCTGTGTCGATAACGGAAACGGAATTGGCGCGCGAGTTGGCGACGTACGCGTGTCTCCCGTCTGGCGTGAAAGCGGTACTCACGGGACCCGAGCCCACCACCACCGTGGCGACTACCGTATTGCTCGACGTGGCGATGATGGACACCGTGTTCGTGCCGCTGTTGGCGACATAGACCTGGGTCCTGTCCGGAGTCACTGCAAGGTCAACCGGAACGGACCCGACCGCGATCGTGGTCACAACCGCATGGGTCGTGCGGTCGATGACTGATACGGTATTCGAACGAGCGTTGGCGACAAAAGCATGGTCTTGCGCAATCGCATCCTGCGCAGTTGAAACCATCGTGAGCACGAGGACTGCCAGGATGCGAAGGACGGCTCCGAATTTGAACTGAGCCAACCCCTCACGGCTCGCGGCGCGTAAAAGCACGCCGACCCATCCCAAGGGGAGTGTGAGTCGCTGATACTTTGCATTACGGTTCATATCGACCTCCAATGAAGCGTGTCTGCTCTGGAAGCGGGATTCGTCCGGCGCCTGCCGCCGCACTCCCGATCAGAAAAGCCAACACACGCGCCTCTCCTTCGGACAAGGTGGTGTGCAGCGCCCCACGCTTGTACCCAAGCGCCTGACAGTCCTCGACTATCACCTTGATATCCGGTTCGATTGCCACAATTCCTTCCACTTACCAAGATTCGCCGTGATGAACCACGCGAAACGCGCCAGGAAGATTCAGTCTTCGTTGTATTTAAGCGTCGCGGGGTCGCTGTTTCTGAAGACTGGATACCAGGGCTGCTCCAGCGGGCCGCCAGCGGAATAGGCCTTGACGATGATGTCGCAGTGCACAGGCGTTATCGCCGTACTGCAACGCCATACCTGACCGACCGTCGTGGAATTCATCGGGTCGCCGAACGTGATGGGGATATACAGATTGCTGTGGGGCCCGAAAACAAGTGCCACTTCATGGGCTCTGGGCCCGGGCGGCGTCGATAACGGAATTTCCGTGATGCGGGTTCCGGTCTTGCCATCGAGTTCGACGATTTTGTCGCTATCGTTCGCGTTCGCACGTGAGCTCGCAACCCACAAGTTGCCTGCGTTATCGAAGACCAAGCCCTCAGGGCGGTGCAAATCCGCCACGCTGTTGTTTGATGCGAAAACGTCAACAAATTTCTTTGTGCTGGCATCAAAGCGCAAGATGTAGCCGGTCAGCGGGTTGAAGTGCGGGTCCGTCGGGTCAAGGCAACCTGACGCCGAAACATACAAAAGACCGTCCGGGCCGAACACTACGCCGAGCGGATGGAACTCTGCAGTGAAGGCGTGCCGGTCGAGATTGCCCAGAAAGGCGCCCGCCGCATCATATTCCTTGACGTCGCCTTGATTGGCACATTGGCCATGGTTGAGACCCAAATCAGCCACGTAATAGCCGTTGTCCGGTCCTCCGCGCACAATACCGCGCGGCGCGAAGGGCGCGTTTCGGTCGCTCGAGGCGACAAGTTTGCCGACAAATCTACCTGTCGCGCCGTCAAAACGAAGAATCTCACCGGGATATGGCGTGTTCACATTCTGATTGACGACGATGAGTTGCCCGTCCGTGAAAATCATTCCCCGGGGTCCGTGCAGCCCGGCAGCCGCGGCCCCAGAGGCGACAAATGGACCAACATATGTCCCGTTTGCTTCGAACTGCTTGACTGAATTGTCACCACCGTCGCCAATGAAAAGCGACTGCGCCCGCGTGGCGGGGTCGACCGAAAACGCGCTGAACGCCACCGCTGACAGCAGGAGGGGGCGCAGTAGCGAGCGATAAATTGAACGAACGTTGGTTCGCAAGGAACCACAGCGCGAAGTACGATGAGAGCATGAAAACATTTAATGCCTCCATTTGGTATTGACCACTTCATGCGGACAGCAAGGTAATGCCAGACCCGGCATGGTGCATAGATGTCCTATCATTCGGTTGGTGGCGTCGACGAAGCCGAATTTTCCCCAACTCGCCAAAGGGACCGTGGTTTTCACCGCCATATGCGGTCAATGTCATTGCAGCCACGCTGGCGATTGCTATGCGAGTCTTTCTTGAACGATGAGACCAAGTCATTCATGGGCTCCTCCTCAGAGTGGGTTTGTTGTTGAGTATGTAATCCGGTAAGGCCGCAGCGCCGCTGCAACCTCACATGAACAACCGTTCCGTGCTGCAATCTCCTCTCAGCTCTATTGGACGTTGAGGTGGTAGAGCATGTTGATATTGACGATTCCGGGGAGGCTGGCTGAAAAGCTCAGGGTATGCTGGCCAACCGGCAATGGCTTGATTGCAATCCAATAGCCGTCCGATACGGAGATCGCTGGACCGTTGGTCGAATCGATGCCAGAATAGAAGATGAAATATTTGATTTGCGAGGGCGCCGTGAAAAAGAATGCCGGCGATTGGAAGTGAAACTCGCTCAGAAAATCGATGTTTACGCCATCGAGTGAGACTTTTAAATCGCTGAATTTTGGCAGCGCCTTTTTCGCGTTGGTTGGCAGCGGGACTAGCTGGAGCAGTGCGGCACGGAGGTCGGCGCCGCTGAAATTTTGAAGCTCCAGGTTGGACCATTCTTGATTGGCGATAGGAAATAGAATTGGGCTTCCCGCTGGCACTGTGCAATTGCGAACGACTTGCGGTTGCGGCGATTGCAAGCTAACGCCCGCAAGGAAGAAAACGGGCCCGGCCGGCTGGTTGCCGTTATTGCAGGTGTTATCCGCGGTGGCCACAAACGGGTGACTATTGTTAACGTTGGGGATTTGAAAATAGAACTGCCACCAGGCGGCTGTCCAGTCGCCATAAGTCATGCCAAAAATAAGCTCATTCGGCGCGTAGATACGACTGTCGAATGCTTGAGCATGGGGGATAGGGTTAGCGCATAACAGCGCGATTGCCAACGCAACTGTGCGTGCTTTCATGATGTTGCCTCCTGATTACTCGTGCGTAGCTGCCTACTGACGGTGGTCACAAAAGTGACTAACCCTTTTCCCCGAGTGTCAAAATTCGCTACCTTCCCGCGCTCGATCAAAAGCGCGGAGGCATGTGTCTCGCCTTCAGACAGTGTCGAGCCCAGCGTTTCAAGCCTTTGCCCAAGTGCGTCGAGGTCCGCGACCGTTACCTGGATATTCGATCCGGTTGCCATGATTACTTCCATGTCTTGCTCCCCCCGTATTGGCGGGTCGTCGCAAAAAGCCCCACGCTATCGCGTCACATCGACTTCGTGAGACTTGTTGTTGGAGACGACCGCGTAATACACGGTGAGCGGTAACGCCCCCTGTTGTGTCCATGCGCTCAGCGTCGCGTTCGCCAAGCTGACCGTATTCGCAAAGTGCGAAACGACCAGCGGCGTTCCTGACGGATACGTGGAGTGCGTTGAGCCATCGAGCTCATAGGCAAGGCCGACCCGATTGAGCGTGAGCTGGAAGCCCAGCAAGTCGGTCTGGCCGCCAGGTAACCCGGTCAGTGGAATCTGTCCGGATGCCGTCACGACACGCGGCGTGTCCGTGCCGTTACCGCCTTGGGACGAGAATTGAAAGGTGCTCGTCAAACCAAATTCAGACGTGTACGTTTTCGTGCAGGTATTCACCGTTGAAAGAGACGCCAGCGCCATCGGTGGAGCGTTGGATGAAGCGCCTTGCGACCCGGACGCTGCGACGAAAAGATCACCCGTGACGGTCGTGCAACTGTCCGGAGAAAAGGCGAACTGTGCCTCGCCGCTTGCCCCGATGAAGGACAGGTGGGTGGTGGTTGATTGCGCCAGCAACGGTGCAGACGCATAGCCGCAAGACAGGCACGCGATCGTTGAACATGCGAACTGTATGGCGCGACGTCGCGCGCCAAGGAGTTGGACTTCGCCCACTTGACACCTCCATCTGCGATTTTCAATCGTGGGGAATGTGCCCGGCGCAAGCTGTGCGAACGCGAACGCCGACACATGCAAACGCTCTCCGCACTTCAGAGAGCGAAGAGGTAAGCACGTGCGCGCACCGAATGGGTACGCTTGGGCGCTACGGGCAAAGGATCGGGAATGCGTGTCGTGTGCAAGTGTCCATGGTCGCCGATTCGTCTTGGTTGACTACTGCGCTGTCCCCGGACACCACTAACGCTCACGAGAAGGTGAGTAACGACATCTATTTGGATTGGTAGAGAAAGCGTAGAACAGCGTTTGTCGAACTGCAACCCGTTATTTATTTGAAATCAACTTACCATTGTCTAATCTGCGCATTTCGGATCGGCGGTGGTACGAAGAAAGGAGGCTTTCAAAACGCCAATTGAATCAGGAAGCTCGCAAACGTTATAAATCAGGGATGGCAATCCCTCGATACCAATTGGTTGAAAATACAGGCAGCACGGCCCACCAACAAAAACCCCCGCAAAAGCGGGGGTTGGGAGCACACAGTTCGCGCATCTCGCTCCAACTGATTGGCGACCGTGCGGCGGCGCATTACTTGACGATATCGACGAGTTCGACCTCGAAGTTCAACGTGCTGTTCGGCGGAATCGGGCCGACAGTCCGGCTCCCGTACGCCGTATCCGGCGGGCAGGTGAGCTTCGCCTTTCCGCCGACGCGCAGCTTTTGCACGCCTTGGGTCCAGCACGGAATAACCCGATTGAGCGGGAACGTGGCCACGTCGCCGTGCTTGGCCGAGTTGTCGAACTCCGTTCCGTCGGCAAGGGTACCCCGGTAGCGGACCTTGACGACGTCGGACGCGCTCGGGTGGGCGCCGGTTCCCTCCTGCGTGATTTCCACTTTGACGCCTGACGGCAGACTTTCGACAGTCCCGGCAGCGTGGACTGCCGAGGCACAGATTGCCAGGACGCCGACGGCCAGCATTCGTTTCTTCATATCCCCTCCTTGATGATGGCGGTCAATTCCGCGTGATATCGTCAACTGAGGCTGCCGTCCGCGTCAAGCCCTGCAGGAAACTCGTCAAAGTTCAAAGCGATCTGACAGTTACTTTCAACTTCATCAGTAGCAATGTCAGCAGCAGGCCGATACTGTCGAAGCTTGTCAACGCGAGCCGAAATTGCTCCTGGAACACGAACGGGCTAACGTCCTGCAAGGTCACGGTCGTCGCGAAGGAGCAATGACGACAGCGTGCGATATCGGTATAGCTGGCATGCTGCACGCGGAACGTGCGTGCGGTAACCAAGATTCGTGCGTTTAGCATCGGTTGCCCTCCTTCGCCTTGACGGCGCAGGCCACCCCGAAGGGTGAACCTGCGCGCGTTTCAGCACACCATCAGGATTGCTTCACCAGCTTCACGATGGTGAGCGTTCCGTTGACGTTCTCGACACGGACTTTGACCTTGTCGCCCTCATGAACCTGCTTGACCATCGCAGCATCCTTGGCCTTGAACGCCATCGTCATCGGCGGCATCCCGACGTTCTCGAGTGCACCGTGCTTCAGCGTAACCATGCTGCTGGCCGCATCGACCTTCTTCACTTCCGCGTCCGTGAGCGCGGCATTCGACGACGTCGATGCCGACGCTTTCATCGACATGTTCATGCCGGCCATGTCATCGCCGGCGAACGCCGGAGCAGCAAATGCGCCGATTGCACAGACAGCAATGGTGGTAACAAACAGACTCTTCATTGAGTTTCTCCAGATTGGGTAGAAGGCACTTTCATGCCAGAAGGGACTGCATGGAATGTCCGCATGTGATTCAGCTTTCGCGCGCGACGGCGCTGCAGCAGAAACCAGGCTGCGGGGATAACGAACATGGAAAGCAGCGGCGCGGTGACCATGCCGCCCACCATTGGGGCAGCGATACGTTGCATGACTTCGGAGCCGGCGCCATGCCCGACCATGATGGGGATGAGGCCCGCCAGAACGACGGCGACGGTCATCGCCTTGGGCCGCACGCGCAGGACGGCGCCTTCGCGAATCGCATCGAACAGGAGGGCTTCCGTGAGTGGCTCGCCGGCTTCCAGCCGGCGGTTCAACGCGCCCTTCAGGTATAGCAGCATCACGACGCCGAATTCGGCCGCCACCCCGGCGAGCGCGATGAAGCCGACCGACGTCGCGACGGAAACCGCGTGCCCCAGCACCCAGATGAGCCAAAAGCCGCCGACGAGCGCGAACGGCACGGTCGACATAAGCAGCAGTGCGTCCGCTGCGGAATTGAACGTCAGGAACAACAGCACGAAGATGACGACGAGCGTCACCGGGATGACCGTGCGCAACTTGGCGGCAGCTCGCTCCAGGTACTCGAACTGCCCGGACCAGGCAATCGAATAGCCCGGTGGCAGCTTGACCTGTTGCGCAACGGCCTTCTGCATCGCCTGAACAGCCGACTGAAGGTCCGTGTTGCGAATATCGACGTAGACGTAGCCTGACAGCCGCGCATTTTCGCTACGAATCATCGGCGGGCCGTCGGCAATCGTGATGTGCGCGACGTCCCCGAGCTGGATTTGTGCGCGACGGTCCGTGACAACCGGCAATTCACGCAGCCGCTCAAGCGAATCCCGAACTTCGCGCGGATAACGGATGTTGATAGGGAACCGCTCCCGGCCGGCAATCACCTCGCCGACGTTTTCACCGCCGACTGCCGACGACACGACCGACTGGACGTCCGCGACCGACAGGCCATACCGTGCGGCCGCGAGCCGGTCGATGTCGACGTCGATGTAGCCTATCTGAAGGACGTCCTCACACGCTTGCCGACCCACAAGGCCAGCGACATCGACGCGCTGCTGCCACATCGCTGGCAGCCTCTCTCGACCGCCGCCTAAACTCGGTCGTCAAGACGTATTGGCTGGCCGCTTACGATCGGTTTGAGAATATGCTACAAATGATTCGGGACGTCACCCAGCCCAATGCTGGCTCGTGCCCGCCCGCAGCGGTGAATCGAATGAGATGAATACCGTAATTGCTTAATAAAGCGCTCCGTCAGTCGGAAGCGAAACGCGCATAACTCGAATAGGCATTTCACGATGCCGCCACGGGGGAACCACGTCATGAACGATTTCGCGCGGCTGAACCTGATCGGTCAATCGCCGTGCTTTCTGGCGGCGCTCGAGTTGATACGCAAGTACGCGAACAGCACAGCGGCCGTTCTGATCAAGGGGGAAACCGGTACCGGCAAGGAACTCGCGGCGCGCGCGCTGCACTATCTGAGCGGCCGGCGCGACCTGCCGTTCGTGCCGGTCAACAGCGGCGCGATTCCCGAGCATCTGATCGAGAGCGAGCTGTTCGGCCACGTACGCGGCGCATTCACCGACGCGCGGGAAACACGGCACGGGCTGATCACGGAAGCGCGGGGCGGCACGTTGTTTCTGGACGAGGTCGAGGCCCTCAGCGCGCGCGCGCAGGTCGCGCTGCTGCGTTTCCTGCAGGATCGCGAGTATCGTCCCGTAGGCGGCACGCTGCTGCGCAACGCCGACGTGCGCGTGATTGCCGCGACCAATCTCGACCTCGCCGTGCTCGCCAGGAAGGGCCTGTTCCGCTGCGATCTGCTGTATCGCCTGGATGTGCTGCCGTTGAATCTGCCGCCGCTCAGGGAGCGTGCGGGCGACGTCACGGTGCTGGCCGAGACCTTCGTCGAGCGCCTGAACCGGCAGGGAAACGGACCGGTCAAGGCGCTGCTGGCGAGCTCCCGTGAGGCGCTGAACCGGCATGCGTGGCCCGGCAACGTGCGCGAGCTCGAAAACCTGATCCAGCGCGAATACGTTCTCGCCGGGGACGCTCGGCACATCGATCTGACGCCCGCCGACGACGGATCCGGCCCGGTGGCACTCTTCCCGGCCCCGGTGTCCGCGGACGAATCGTTCAAGGCCGCGAAGGCCCGGGCCGTCGCGGAATTCGAGCGGACCTACATGTTCGCGCTGCTGTCACGCTCCGGCGGCAACCTGAGCCTCGCGTCGCGATTGTCCGGCAAGGATCGCAGCGACATCGGCAAGCTGCTCAGGAAGCACGGGATCGAGCGTCAACGCTTTACGGGCGCGGCGCAGCACAATCCTGAATGACCGATGGGGTGCGCATGGCGTGGGCGTGTTTGCCTGCGTCGTAGCTTTTCTGTTCGCGTGCGTCGTAGCTTTTGCGATCGACCTCGTCGCCAGGTCCGTTTTTATTCTTCGTCCCCATCGTCCTCATCACCGTCTCCGCGCGCTGCTTTGCCCATCGCGCGGGCTCCGCTTTCGTCAGCCGGGGGGATTTTCCCCCGGGGATGCGGCCCGCCCACCCAACGCGCCGCACGTCGCGGCACAACGAACGACGGGCATCCCGTGCATCCCGGGATGAGGTGATTTTCCCCCCACCCGACCATCTGTCGCCACGCCCATCCCCTGACAGCTAAACCGTCTGCGGCCGCCCCGCCGCGTGGCATGGCGCTTGCGTAAGGAGTGGTATCAGCCACTGTCGCGTATCCGCCGGGATGAACATGACGCAGGACGATGACGTGCCCAACCGAATCGCCCAGACGATCGCTCGATACCTGACGAGCCATCCGAACGCGGCCGACACCGTGGACGGCATCGCTAAGTACTGGCTGGCGGAGATCGAAGAGACCGCGGACATGTTTCGGATCGCCCACATTCAGCTCGCGCTGGTCCAGCGTGACGACATTGTCGCCATCATCTCCAAGGCCACGAACGGTGCCAGCGGCATCGACGCGACTTATACAAAGTTCAAGCAGGCCGCCCGTGGCCTGAACTGCCCGTGGGGCTCCTACAACTTCGGCACGGGCGACGACATCCACGCCCAACTCGACAACAAACTACCTCAAGACGGCGAATCCCGAGCCTGGCGACCTGGTGTGCCTGGACTTCGTACCCAATCCTCACGGCTCCAGCATGAGCCTCAGCCAAGCGTGGGACTTCGTGGGCCTGTTCCGCCAAGTGGTCGGCCGGTACGCCGTGCTCTATGCCGGTCACGCGCTCAGGGAAATGCTGAACGGCCAAGCCGATTCGGTGTTGGCCTGCTGCGCGCTGTGGCTGGCCCAGTACGGCCCGGCGCCGGTCCTGCCGCCGGGCTGGGACCACTGCACCTTGTGGCAATTCACCGATGGCAACGTCGGCCCGATGCCGCACGATGTCGATGGCGTCGGCACGTGCGATCGCAGCCAGTTCGCGGGCTCGGTCGATGACCTGCGCGCCCAGTGGCCGTTCGAAGTCCGCGGACCGACAACCTCATCATCCCAGCGAGACCGCCATGCCTGACACACCCGATGCGTCGTATTTCACCGACGGCGAGCAGTTGTCCGACTTCATGAAGGACATGCGGGCCGCCGACACGTTGACAAAGTCGAGCCGAGACGATGCCCATCAGCTCGTGGACACGTTTCGCGCGGCCGATGGCGCCGGCGCCTGGCGCTCGCTCTCGCGTGATGCGGTCGCCAAGCGCCTGGACGATGTCGTCGACAACCCGCGTAGCATCCAACAGGGTCATCTGAACCTGTGCGGGCCGGCCAGCGTCATGTGCTGCTGGGCCGCGCGCGACCCGGTCGCCTTCGTCAATTACGCGACCGTCCTGTTCGAGACGGGAAAGTCGTCCATCGGCACGCTGGCGATCCAACCCAGCGATGCGCTGCTCAACCAAGACCTGAGCACGCTCGGGGACACCGGAACGGATCCCGCAGATTGGATGTTTCTCGGCGCGCTTCGCAACACCACCAACGTGTTCTGGCAGCCCGCCTGGGTTGGGGATCCACAGCAAACCCTGGCTGGCATGACGCGCCCCGAGGAGGTCGCGGCCTGGATGACCGCCACTGGCATCTACTCGCGCGTGCGCAACGAGGGCAACTGGGCTACCGTCGCCGGTCTTCCGCATGCCATGGACATCGATCTGGCCGAGGGCACCGATGTAATCCTGCTGATCAACGTGAGCCTGCTTGCGGCGGCCGACAGCAGTGTGCCCTTCGACCGCACGTTCCTCTTGAACCAGTTCCCCAACCACTACGTCGTCCTGCTCAGCGGCGTCGTGCCACAGCTCAACGGCGACATCGTCCTGCTGTCCGTCTGGACATGGGGGAACAACAAGGTCGACCTGAAGGTGCCCAAACAGGCCTTCATCGACAACTACTACGGGGCGGTCATCGCCAGCCTGGCGCACTGAATCCTCGACACCACCACCACTTCCTCACGGAGTTTGAACATGCCTGATATCGACGACTCGATGCAGAAGGCCGGCGCACTGGCAGATGCCCTGCAAGATCTGCTGCGCCAGATGATCGAGAAGATCATCGGCGGGCCCAGCAAAGGCAAGAACGGTGAACCGCTGCGCGACGTGTGCGTGATGGTGCGACCGCTGGGTGATCCGATCGATCCACGCGACTTCTCTTATGCTTGGGATCCCGCCGGCGGCGATTCTGCGGCGGACATGCAGGACGACGGCAAGCTCGGTACCTCCGCGCTCGCTGCAGCGCCTGCGCCGGCCCCCGGCGCGCCTGCGGCGGCGCCGGTCGTGGACGAGAAGCTGCAACACGCGCTGGCCAGCGCGCGCAACATCGCGACCAAGTTCGACCAGATGATGCGCGTCACCGACGACGGCTCCTACCGTCCGTTCACCAGCGCCGGGACGCTCAGCAGCTCCTACGAGGCCATCATCACCAAGGCCCAGGGCATTCCCGCGCCGCCGTTGCCGGCGAATATCCAGAAGCAGATCGACGATGCGATGCACGTCTTGTACGTCTTCGACGACGCCGGACAGCAAAAGGGACACACGCGCGACTATAAGACCTACCAGCAATTGCGCCTCGCCTATACCCAAGCGGAAGCGGACTTCGCCAATGCGCAGGCTGCGGCCATGTCCAACGCCGCGCTCGGCCAGGCCTGGCCGGTCGCCTCCAAGGCGCTGAAGGCTGCCGTGGACAACGCCTACGACGATTGGCGCTCGGCCAATGCCGAGAAGATCGAGAACGCGCTGGAGACGGTCAAAGGCATCGGCGGCTCGATCGGCAATCACTTCTTGGCGCAGGCGCGCAGCCTGTTCGATGCGTGGAGCCTGTCCTTGGCCGGTGGCGTCGCGGTCGGTGTCCCCTACACCCAGGTGATGCCGTCCACCTGGTACGACCCGAACGACAAGGAGAACGGTTTCACGACGATCACGGCCTCGAATTCCCAATTCCTCGCCTACGGGCAATCGCGCTGCGCCCAACAGGCGTCGAGCTGGTATCAAGGCCATTCCTCGTCGACTAGTGGCGGTGGCGGCGGCATGATCTTCGGCGTGACCTTCGGCGCCAGCGGGGGCCACAGCGATTCCGATCAGCACCAAGGCTCGCAAGGCTCCTCGTCGCAGAGCAGCTCGTTCAGCCATTCGATGAGCAACGTGAGCATTCAGATCGAATTCGGCCTGTGCGACATCTATCGCCCCTGGCTGCTGCGCGAGCTGTTCGTCATCGACGGCTGGTATCTGCCCGGCGAGAAGGACCAGGTCGTCAGCGACGGCACCATCGGCGGCCAAAAGGGCGACGACGACAAGCACCTGCTGCCGATGATCCCGACGCAGTTCCTGGTCGTGCGCAACGTCAAGATCACCGCCGACGGCTGGGGCGACACGGGCAACCAGATGAGCCAGTTCTGCCGCGACGCTTCGTCCGAGGGTGAGTCGAGCAGCAGCCACGTTAGCGGTGGCGTCGGTTTCCTCTGCCTGGGAGGCACGGTCAGCCACGACAACGCGGATTGGTCGGGCTCGGATTCCGAGTCCTCCAGCGCCGCGGGCTCCTGGTACTACAGCGGAGACGCCAACCACGGGACACTCGCGATCAACGGCTGCCAGATCGTCGGTTGGGTCGGCGAAATCGTGCCGGTGGCGCCCAAGATCGATGGCACCAAGCAGAGTGCACCAGCACCCACGCCCGGCCCGGCCCCGGCGCCGGCGCCGGCCGGCTAGGGCGGCCCGAGCCTGCAGCAACCCGCGAATCCAGCAAGGGAGCATCCGCATGGACACCTCGGCAATCGACCAGTTGGCGCAGAGCCTGAAGGAATTCCTTCTGGCGCAGTTCAATGCGCCACCCGGGACGAGCCACACGCTGGCCTTTCTGGGCACCGGCGTGGCGGTTCAGCCGGAGTCCTTCTTGAGCGACGGGCAGTTCAACCCGGCTCGCATCAACCACTGGCTGTCGGTGGTCGCAGATCCTTTGGCCTTGGTCCTCAGGCCCGAGAACCTCGCCCAAGCCACCCCCTGGACCGCGACGACGCTGATGGAAGCCTTGGCCACTCAGGCCCAATCGCTTGCGGCCCCGGACAGCGATGAGCAGAAGGGGTTTCAGCGCGCGCGCAGCCAGGCGGCGGAAAACCTTGGTGGCGACACCAGCGTGGCGACCGCGCCGCTGGATTGGTACGACCCGGCGCAACTACCGCAGTGGCCGCATTGCATCCTGCAGACAGGCCAAACTCAGGTGGACCGCACCGACACAGGGCCCGACGGACCCGGAGAGCGACGGCGCCCCCCCGAGCTTCCGCCGATGCAGGGCGGTGTGCGTCCACCACTGTGGGCCTGGCGCACGATGGCCGCGGTGCACGTCGAGGACAGCGATCAGTTCGTCTCGCGCTTCGCCACCGTGGACCAGCTGCACCTGCCACCGGGGCTGGCGACCCAATTGTTGCTTAACCAGCCCCTGCACGTGGTCGCGGCAGCCGCCGCACCTGCAGCGGCTTCCTCGCCTCCATCATTGAGCGAACCCATCGCGATCCTGCGGCAGCCGATCGCGATGAGAGCGTCTTTGGCCGCGGCGAGGATCGCTTCCAGTTCGATCGTCGAATCGGTCCCAGCGCATCCCGTGCCGACAGTCGAGCGACCGGTATCGGCCTTGTTGATGCCGCAAGCCATCCAAGCCGCCGTCACCGCCACGGCTCCCGCGACGCGTGCGCCGCTGGCCATCCAATCGGTGCCGCGGGCGCGCATCAACGCGCTCCAGGCGTTCGAAATGTCGCAGGCCATTTGCGCCGCCGCCGACACGGCATCGACTCAGACCGTCGCCGCGAACGCCTTCTCGCTGGACATGCGCTACCGCGTGGTCGAGTTGTCGCGTTTACCTTGGTGGAGCGAGCTGCTGTTGACCCTGGCCAATTGGTGCGTGCCGGGCATGGAGCGCGGTGCCCTGGTGGCCGAGGCTACGGCCGATCGGATGACGGGTTTGCCTGTCGCGCTACTGCTGACATCGGACGTCAAGCTGGAGTCCGACTGGTCCGAATCCGACCGCACTGCGGCCAGCAGCAGCACGCATTTTGGCCCGTGGATACTCAACGGCGCCAGCTTTTCATCGAGCACGCAGACCGGCAAGGCCGTCATGGCCATTCCCGGCATTCAGGTCATCGGCTGCATCTACCGCGAGCTGCCCGCACTACCGCCATGCGCTGCGGCGCCGGCTATAGCATGAAGGCGCTCGGTTGGCCGCCAGTCGGATCGCACATGACCGTGGGAGTAGCTCCAATGCAGAGGTTGAGAAAGGAGAAGTGATGACGATGCAGGTAACCGAGCACTCCGTCGCCGGTTGGCAGGCCTTCGCCAACACGGTCTCCTTCGTTCCGGATCCGATGATCCTGCGCGCGGGCGAGGTGTTCGCGAACGGAGCCAAGGGAGCCAAGGCGCTCGCGGCCTCGGACTTGGAGGTGATGACCGCGCTTCGCGACAACATTGGAGGGCTGATCGAATTCTTCGACTTGTTGGTCGCGTATGACCGGATGCCGCTGATCGACTACGAATACACCTTCGACAAGGACTCGGTGCCGATGCCGATCGGAACGTTGCTCGGAGACAAGGCGCTGCCGGTGACGATCGGCTACCGAGCCTATGAATCGGTCAAGATGGGCGCGCTGCGGTTGCTGGCGGCGATGGACCTCGGCCGCATTGCGCAGTTCGGCCACCAACTGGCTGAGTTGAACGCGCTGCGCTACCAGTGGCGGCCGCGTCTGGATGACGGCAACCAGGAGGGGTGGCTAGCTCAGGCGGCGCAACTAGACCCGGCGACGCAACTGGCGGCGCAGTTCCTGCTGGGCGGACTTATTTTCAGCGGCTTCGCGCAGGCGAGTGTCACCGACCACATCATGCAGCCCAAGCGCTCGCGCTTGTACCTAGCGCTGACCGCCGCGCCACCCACCACGGGCGGTGTGACGCATGAAGAAGAGGAGGCGGTGTTCACGGCGGCCGAGCAAGGCCTGCATGGGACGCGTGCGAGCGCACGCCGGCTAGACGCGCTGCCCCCGGTGCTGCCTTATCTGCTGGCAAAGGCTCCCGACACGGTGACGGCCGCCGACCTGCTGAAGCAGGCGCTGGACTTCGCCAACACGAACGAGGGCGACTCCTATCACCAGGCGGCGGCGCTGATCCGTGGGGATGGGATACAGGCGGCACAGACCGCCGATTTGGCGAAGGCCGCTAGGGCGCAGGCGCAGGCGCTGCTAACACCCTTCTCGAAGCTGGCGGATGGCGAAGGGGGGCTGAAAGTGGAGGCGAGCGTAGGGTTCGAAGGGCCCAAGCTGTCCGCCAGCAAGACGCTTTACGCGCCAGCCTGGCTGAAGCTGTGGTGGAACGACCAAACGCCGTTCGGCGGCTTGCGCAAGACCTTCCGCCGGATGTGGCTGGCCCACGAAAGCTATGAGGCGCTGGAGAAGCGACTGATCGCCGCATGGGCGCGGGGCTGACCCGTTTCCACGCTCCGCAGGCCTCCAGGAAAAGGTGTCTCGAAGGCACCGACGAGACGACCGATCGGCTCGTCGTGACGACCGCTACAGACCAATGAGCCGCTCTCGTTGTGGGCTGTTACCGTACCGCTCGTTGTATTTGCCGTGTGGTTCTTCGCGACCGGCGTATTCTTCGCCTGGCTAAACAATCGCCTCTGGCCAGACCGTTGACGAAGAAATTGGGTTCGCATATTCCACCTCGGATGTAGCAACGCATGAACGACAGGGGCTCTACGGCTTCACCCTCAACAGAGGGGCGTCAAGGGAGCACATTCCATTCCCTGTTCGAGGCGCCAAGAACGACCACTGGCAGTAGGCGTTGAGCATTGCGTCAAGCGGTGGAATTGTTGGGAAACTGCAATGCAAAGGTCGTTCCGGCATCGCCACTTGTCACTTCCACTTTGCCTCGGTGAAGTTCCATGATGGACTTGACGATAGCGAGCCCGAGGCCGGCATTCTTTGACGAACCGTGTCGCGATGGGTCCACTCGATAGAATCTCTCAAAAATTTTGTCGAGGTGTTCCGGCGCAATCAAGTTTCCTTGATTCGTTACCTCGATTACCGTGTATTGAGCCGAGTGCGTTGACTTCAGCCTTACGGTCGAGCCCGGGAAGGCATGGTCGAGCGCGTTCGAAACCAGGTTGCTGACCGCACGTCTGAAGAGCGTTGCGTCAGCGGAGACCTGGTCGGCTCCCTCGACGATGATGTTGACGTCCTTGTCCTCCGCGATGCTTTGGAAGTACGAAGCTAGCCGCCGCAGCTCAGCCGCCGCATCGATGTCGGATAGTTTGAGATGCTGTTGGGCGTTGGTGGTGCGCGCGAGAAACAGCATGTTCTCAATCATTCGCTGCAGGCGTTCGCACTCCTCGATGTTGGAGTCGATGAGCGCCTCGTATTCGTCGGTGGTCCTGGGGCGCGACAGCGTAATTTGGGACGAACTGATGACGTTCGCGAGCGGGGTTCGCATGTCATGGGC
Organism: Burkholderia sp. Bp8963; assembly: GCF_003854275.1. Classification (GTDB taxonomy): domain Bacteria; phylum Pseudomonadota; class Gammaproteobacteria; order Burkholderiales; family Burkholderiaceae; genus Burkholderia. Next base: position 38,041 of record NZ_QTQP01000012.1, on the reverse strand, counting down.
GAGGTCCGACGAGAACTGGGAAAGGCGTGCGAACGCCCGTTCCAGACGGTCCAGCATACGGTTGACCGAGGCGGCAAGTTCGTGAAGCTCGACAGGGCCGCCTCGTATATCGAGACGTTCGCTTAGATTGTGTGCCTCAATGTTCGAAGTCTGTCGACCGAGGGTCTTGACCGGCCGTAACCCTCGACGTGCCACTGCATAGCCTAGCGCTCCGACGAGAAACGCACCGGCGGCTACCGCAACCCAGATATCTACACGGTAGCTCTCGAGCAACGAGTACCGGTCGGTGGCAGTTCGCACGAGCGCTACACGAACGATTTCACCCGATGGCAGTTTCTCCTCTGCACTTATGCACCGGGATGTCCCAATACCGATGGGGGCGCACGTATAGGCCACGCGGGCGGAATGTCGGTCTTCGATGACAGATTTCAGTGTCCCGCCGGGCTTGTCGGTATGTTCGACTAATGGTTTGTTCTGTCCGTCGTAAATGGCGAGATATACCCCGGGATGCGACAGCAGCACTTCGTGGAAAACTGCTGGGTCCGCGCGCACGGCTGCCGCCGAACCGCTCGCCCGGACGAGCTGAAGGAATTGGCTGAGCTTGCCGGAAATTTCGATATCGTCACGCCGCTTCAGCTCCGCAGACAGAGACCGATAGAGGTAGGTGCCCGTCAGCGCGAATACGAGCGCCGCAACCACCGCGAACGCGAGGGTTAGCCGCCGGAGCAGCGAATACGGGGCCGAACGGTCGGTCACGAGCGGTCCTCCAGCACATAGCCCATTCCCCGAATCGTATGGATGAGCTTCTTCTCGTATGCATTGTCCAATTTGGCGCGTAGTCGCTTGATGGCCGCATCGACGACATTCGTGTCACTGTCGAAGTTCATGTCCCAAATCTGGGAAGTGATGAACGTACGGGTCAGCACTTCGCCTTCGCGTTCCGCGAGCAACTGCAGCAATGCGAATTCCTGGGCAGTCAAGTCGATACGATTCTCGCCGCGGCGCACGCGCCGCTTGATGAGGTCTACTTCGAGGTCGGCGACCAGCAGGATGTCGCGGACATTGCGTGGAGCACGACGCAGCAACGACCGGATGCGAGCGAGAAACTCGGCGTAGGCGAAGGGCTTCAGCAGATAGTCGTCGGCCCCGAGTTCGAGTCCGGTGACCTTGTCCTCAATTGCTTCGCGTGCCGTGAGGAGGAGCACTGGGGTCTGCTTCTGACCCCGAAGGCGCTTGAGCACCTCGAAGCCGTCCATCTCGGGCAGCATGACGTCCAGCACGATAAGGTCGAAGTCCTCGTGCAGGGCCAGGAACAGTCCGTCCCTGCCGTTCTCGGCGACATCGACCGTGTAGCTCGCCTCCATCAATCCCTTCCGGAGGTACGACGCCATTTTGAGTTCGTCTTCGACAATGAGTATTCGCATGGTTGAGCGAGCTGGCTGTTGGTCAGGCTGGACAGTTCACTGCCGGAGCTTACGAGGCCCGACATGCGCGAAAAATGACCATTGGATGACGATTTTTTCATGAAACGCCCGAAACGGTCATCCGGCCCCAGATGCATGCCGTCGCGTGGAGTGCTGTGTGAAAATTCGGTCATTTTGCGGCCACGCCGTCGTCACGCTGGTAGCTATAAGCTTCGGCCGTACATCGGAACCGGGTGAGCCCGATGCCAGTTACACCCTGACACCTTCTCGACCTATCGAGCCTGATGGCCGCGTGCTAGACTCCGCAACCATGTCGTATTGGCGCAAACTCTTCATCGTCGTATTGCTGGCACTGAGCCTTCCGGTTCAGTCGTTCGCTGCTATCTCGATGAAGTGCATTGCTGCTCACGCTGAAGCAGGTGAACCGGCAGTCCGGCACGTAGTGGAGTCGATGCCGGGGCACCACCATGAAGCACATGGGTTGGCGCTTGCCGACGGCGAGCATCTGCACCATCACCACGGGAATACCCAACACGCGCATTCGTGTTCAACATGCGCGTCTTGCTGTTTCGGAACCGGTCTACCCGTCATTCCGGTCGTTGCCGATTCCTCGGATGTAACCCGCGTTACTGTTCCGTTCCCGCCTTCCGCCGGTGCCCCGTCGTTCTTGACCGACGGCATCGAGCGACCTCCACGCAGCCTTCTCGTCTAGTCATCTGTCGCGGTTAGTACGCCGCGACGCGTTCCATTCTGGCGGTTTCGCAGGACACCGCCGGTCGACTCACGACGAGAAAACGTATGCGACTGATATTTGCAGCGCTGTTCGGCGCGGCGGCTACCTTGCCGTCGCTCGTGCACGCGACGACAACCATTCCTGACCCCACGGACGCAGCGGCCTCGGTGCCGGCCATCACCGTGCCGTCCGCCTTCGACGGATACCAGCCCTATCGGGATAGCGACGGACCGACGTGGCAACAACTCAATCGGGCCGTGATGGATAAACCCGCGAAGGGCGGCATGAAGCGCGATGCCATGCCAAAGAAGCCCACCGACAGCACCGGCACGCACCACTCGATGCACGGGGATGCGGCCCAATGACAAAGCGATTCATTTCCGCGCGGATAGGTACGGGGCTTGCCGTGATGGCGTTCCTCGCCGGCTGTACGACTTTTTCGAAGGATGGCGGATTCAACACGGTCTCGTCCACGGCATCGGAGCGGCTCGGCAAGGACGCCGTCATCGTCAAGACCGACGCTGACCGGGAATCGGTTGCCAAACGGACGCAAGACCTGCTGGCAAAGCCGCTGACGATGGATGATGCAGTACAGGTCGCGTTGCTGAACAATCGCGGCCTCCAGGCTTCCTACGCGGAGCTTGGGCTGTCGGAAGCTGACTTGGTGCAGGCCGGCCGGCTGCCGAATCCCGGCTTCACATTCAGCCGGACGCGTGCCGGCAATGGCGACCTGAGTATCGGGCGAACATTCTCGGCCAATGTTCTCAGCATTCTGACGCTGCCGTTCGCCGCGCACATCGAAGGCCGTCGGTTCGAGCAGACGAAACTCGAAACCGCCGACGCGATGCTGAAGGTGGCCGCCGATGCGCGTCGCGCCTATGTCAACGCAGTCGCCGCCGAACAGGCGGCAAAGTACGCGGAGCAGGTGAAGGATTCGGCTGAAGCCGGTGCCGAGCTCGCTTTGCGTATGCGTCAGGCGGGCAATTTCAGCAAGCTCGACTACGCGCGCGAGCAGGCTTTCTATGCCGACTCGATTGCGCAGCAGGCCAAGACGCGTCAACAAGCCGTGGCTGCACGCGAAAAGCTCACGCGCACGATGGGCGTGTGGGGCACGGGAACCCAATATCAGCTTCCGGAGCGCTTGCCCGACTTGCCAAAGGAGCGCCCAGACCTCAAGGACCTGGAAAGCTACTCGATGCAGAACCGCCTCGATATTCAGGCGGCAAAGCTACGGAACCAAGGCGTGGCTTCGTCGTTGGGACTGAGCAAGGCCACGCGCTTCATCAATGCACTCGACGTTGGCTATCTGAACAACTACGAGACCGACAAGGGGCACGAGCACGGCTACGAAATCAGCGTGGAAATTCCCCTCTTCGACTTCGGCAGCGCCAAGGTTGCCCGCGCGGAGGCCATCTACATGCAGTCGGCAAACCGGCTTGCGCAGACGGCCGTCGATGCCAGTTCGGAGGTTCGCGAGTCGTACTCGGCCTATGTGACCAGCTATGACGTCGCCAGGCACTATCGCGACGAGGTCGTTCCGCTACGCAAAACCATCTCGGACGAGCTGCTGCTTCGATACAACGGCATGCTGGCCAGCGTGTTCGAGCTGCTTGCCGATTCGCGCGAGCAGGTCGGTGCAGTCAACAGCTACATCGATGCGCTGAAGGACTACTGGCTCGCGGAAACGGACCTCCAGCAAGCGCTCGGCGGGCGTCTGCCTCGAGCGGATGAGGCTCAAGGAGCGAAGCGCGAACGCGCGGTCAACGCGGCTCAGCCCGCCGCGCAATCTACTTCGGCTCCTGCGGCGCAACCGGCGCCGGCAACAAATACGGAAGGTAAATGACATGGTGTCCCGTCGACAATTTTTGAGCGGCTCGGGGGCCGCGCTTCTGGGCGCTGCAATGGTCAGCAAGGCTGGCGCTGCAACGCTGCCTGAAGCGCCCACGATGGCGAAAGCCACCACGCAGCCGCCTCTCGTGCCGCCCAACGGACGCCCGTACACGCCGGTCGCGACGCTCAATGGCTGGACGCTGCCGTGGCGGATGAAGAATGGCTGGAAGGAATTCCATCTGACGGCCGAGCCGGTCGTGCGCGAAATGGCGCCCGGTATGAAAGCCAATCTCTGGGGCTACAACGGTCAGTCTCCTGGTCCGACCATCGAAGCCGTCGAGGGAGACAAGGTCCGAATCTTCGTCACGAACAAGCTGCCCGAGCACACGACCGTTCACTGGCACGGCATGTTGCTGCCCAATGGAATGGACGGTGTGGGTGGTCTGACGCAACCGCATATCCCGCCCGGCAAGACATTCGTCTACGAGTTCCAGCTCGAGAAGCACGGCACGTTTATGTACCACCCGCACGCCGACGAGATGACGCAGATGGCGATGGGGATGATGGGCATGTTCATTGTCCATCCGAAAGACCGCAGTGTGATGCCGGTCGACCGCGACTTCGTGTTCCTGCTGGCCGCATACGACATCGACCCCGGCAGCTACACGCCGCGCGTCAACGAAATGACGGATTTCAACATGTGGACGTTCAACTCGCGCGTATTCCCCGGCATCGACCCGTTGCCGGTTCGCGCGGGCGACCGCGTACGCATCCGGTTCGGCAATCTGACGATGACGAACCACCCGATTCACCTGCACGGCTACAGCTTTGAAGTGGCGGGCACCGATGGCGGATGGATTCCGCCGTCGGCGCGCTGGCCCGAAGTGACGGCGGACGTCGCGGTCGGCCAGATGCGCGCCATCGAGTTCACGGCCGACAGGCCGGGCGATTGGGCATTCCATTGCCACAAATCTCACCACACGATGAACGCGATGGGGCACCAGGTCCCCAACCTGATTGGCGTGCCGCAAAAGGACCTGGCGAAACGCATCAACAGGCTGGTGCCCGACTATATGGCCATGGGGAGTACCGGCGGCGCAATGGGCGAGATGGAGATGCCGCTGCCCGACAACACGCTGCCGATGATGACCGGCACGGGTCCTTTCGGTCCGCTCGAAATGGGCGGCATGTTCACGGTCGTCAAGGTGCGACAAGGGCTCGGCCGCAATGACTACCGCGACCCGGGCTGGTTCAAGCACCCCAAGGGAACCGTGGCTTACGAATACACCGGCGAGCTGCCGGATAGCTGAATTACACAACAAGGTCGGCACTAACCGACCATTGAATTCATCACCTCAACTCTGGAGAAAGCACGATGAAAAAGGCATTTGTTTCGATTGCGATGGGCTGTGCGCTGGCATTTTCCTCGGCGTCGTATGCGGCAGGCGACACGGCAAATACGGACGCGAGCGCCACTGCAAAGCAAAGCGGCGAGGTGAACAACAGCATGTCGCACGGCGAAATCAAGAAGGTCGATACCGCCAACGGCAAGCTGACCATCAAGCACGGTCCGCTCGAGAACCTCGGCATGGAAGCGATGACGATGGTCTTCAAGATGAAGGACCCGGCCATGCTGTCGCAGGTCAAGGTCGGCGACAAGATTGATTTCGTGGCCGAGGACGTGAACGGCGCGCTCACCGTGACGAAGCTGCAGAAGCAGTAACGGTGTCCGACGGCGGAGCGCTTGTGGCGTGCCCCCGCATCGACTCTACGAGACGAGAAAAAACATGAAAGCCCTGACTCTCAAACATTTGGCCGGATTGGCTTCGGCGACTGTCGTTGCTTTGACGCCGGTTGCAGCATTGGCACACGGGATACTGAAAGGTGCGACGCCTGCCGCCGGCAGCACGGTCGACGTTACGCCCGAAGCCGTGCGGCTGACCTTCAATGAAGGCCTCGAGCCGATGTTCAGCTCGGTGAAAATCTCCGACGCAAATGGCGCGGCTGTCACGCAGGAAAAGGCGAAGGTGGATGCCTCCAGTCCCAACGTCATGACCGTCGCGCTGCCGAAGCTGGCATCCGGCGCCTACACGGTGCAGTGGGCCGTGATGACCGCCGATTCGCACAAGACCAAGGGTACGTATACCTTCAAGGTGAAGTGATGAACGAAGGGTTCCTCGGCGTCCTCCGACTGGCCTCGGTGGCTATCCAGAACGTCGGTTTCGCCGTCATCGTCGGTGCGCTGCTCAGCAGCCAATGGCTTGCACGCGGTGCGTCAGCTTGGCAAGACCGTGTCGGACGGCGTCTGGCCGTGACACTGCGCGTCGCAGCGATTGTTTCGTTGCTCGCGAGCATGCTGTCTTTTTGGGCACACTGCGCGTTGATGGGCGATTCGACGTTGCTCGAGGCCGGACCGGCCGTTTGGTCGATGCTGGTTGGAACCGGGTTTGGGCATGCGTGGTTGGTCGCGGCCACATTCATGCTCGGCATCGTGATTTTGTCGTTCCTGCGCTCAGGTCACGAAGCCCGTTTCCCGTTTGCGATGTGGGTCGCCCTCGCTGGCGTGGCGCTGGCGCGCAGTAACGGCGGGCATCCGGTGGACTCTGGGCTTTTCAGTTTGCCAGTGTGGGTCGACTGGTTGCATCTGCTGGCTATCAGCGCATGGGTCGGGCTCGTGCTCGTGACAACTTATGTCGTCATGCCGCACCTGCTTGACGCACCGGGAAGTGAGCGGCGAAGCAGCGCATCGTTCGTTCAATCACTTTCGGACGCAGCGACGTACGCGCTCGTTATCCTGTTCAGCACGGGCGCGTACAACGGATGGCGAGGCGTCAACACGCCTGCCAATCTTCTTGTGTCGACGTATGGCCAGGTGCTGCTGCTCAAGTTGGCGCTTGTGCTGATTGCCGCAGTGCTGGGCGGACACAATCGCTTCTTCGAGATGCCGAAACTCATGGCTGCACTCAAGAGTCCCTCAGCAGCCGAGCCCGATGGCCTCCTTCGCCGCTTTGGCCTAGTCCTTCACATCGAGTCCATCGTGCTCGCCGGTGTTCTGATGGTGGCCGCCGTACTGGTTTCTAGCCCTTTGCCTGGTACCACATAATCCAGGTCATTTTCCCCGTCCGTCCACGCGGGTGGTTCGCCTATGAAGATACGGTCTTCTCGGTGAGCCATCTCTTGTAAGCCCGGCTCAGCAGCCGGGTTCCTTTTTTATGGAAGGCGTATAGCTTCCCGCGAACCGACGGATGAACGCGGTGTGACCAAAAGGTCATTTCCACGTCACCGCTCATTCAGAGTTCGCTCTCCAGAATGTTGACTGTCGGGGTTGCGTTTGACAGCCCCGCGATTCGAAACGGAGAGAGAACGTGAATACCCGAATTGTCGCTGCCATCATCGTTGCCGTAACTGCCGCCACGTCCGCATTCGCGGACGCCGGACACGACTACCCGAACACCGTCGTATCGACCGTCGGCAACACCTCGCCTGCCTCGACGGTAAACCAATCCGAAAGCACGGTTCAGCAAGGCAAGACGCGAGAGCAGGTCCGCCAAGAACTGATTCAGGCGTATCACGATGGCATGCTGCCTAATAGCAAGCGCGACTACCCGCCGAGCCGGGAAACCATCGCCCGAAATAAGGAACTCCACAACCTGTTCGAGCCGAAGTGGGCCGCGCAGCATTGACCCGTGAAAGGGCGGCGGTGGTGCAGGCAGTATCAAGGCCAGCGCCGACTGCACCATCCGAGTGGCATACCCAATGCTGGTTATCTGGATTTAATCCATTGAAAATGGTCGTGATGAACCCGACAAGGAAAGTGAAGCGGTATGCGTTGGCGTTCCTGACCATTCTCGTGCTTGGTGGCTGCACGAGCCTGTCAAGCCAAAGAGTTATGGGCACGTCCGAGCAGCCGATAGCGATGTCCTCCACCGTTCGGTTGCCGAAGTCTTATCCGTGTCAGAACCTTCATGTGAAGCTACCGAACTGCCCGCTGCGCTGAATCGGAAAAGCAGACTACCGAGAATGCCTTCGTCGGGGCACGGCGAAGGCATCAGATATGAGGTCCTGTTGCAAGAAAACCTCAGCGGGCCATCGCCCGGCGTCCTGCACGCACTGCTTAAAATGGTCGTGCGATGTTTCTCACACTCGGCTGCGCAGGCCGCAGACTGCTCCGCAGAGGGAAAAAATAGTCGTTTCCTGACTGCTGCCGCGTGCCATTGCGCCGAACGCGAGTCGGCAACGAGCCGAGAAGTTCAGGTCAAGTATGAATGCGGCCTTCACCGTACTGCACTACTTGCGGCAATTCAATTCGGTGAGTCAACGCCGCTGGCCCAAGGCGCTGCTCGGGGCGCTGTTCATCTTTATGGTGGGGGATTGTCCTATTTCGGCAGCGGTGTTGGTCTTGGATAAAATCGGCGCGCTATACTCCACACTATGAAATTGCTCCGGACCATCATCCTCTTGCTGCTTTGCGCGGTGCTGCCCATCAGTGGGCTGGCAGCCAGCGGCTTGACCGGCGAGTGTCCGATGCAGCAAGCCATGTCCATGGACACCGACTCGAACATGTCCGCCGACATGCCCGGTTGTGACTCGATGAAGTCCCAGTCGGTCGACAAAGCCAAGGCCAAGGGCATGTTCTGCAAAGTCACTGCCCAGTGCCAGTTCGGCAGCCTGTACCATCCAGCTGCCCGCGCCGATATCAGTCGCCCAGCAGCGCTCGTCCGTCCGGTCGTCTTCCACTACGGCGAATCCCTCTCCGTCCGTGACCCTAACGGGTTGTGGCGGCCTCCACGCCTCATCTAATCCCACGCTGACAGGTTCACCGCGAATGCGGTGAGGTTCGTCCAATACCAGGACGTGGAATCCCTATGGGATTTCGCCATTGGGGTTAGAACATGCCATTCATTTTTGGCACGCCGCTGAGTCGGCGTGTTCCGTGGCGCGCGCATACGCTTTTCGCCGCGCTTTTAATTGCGGGCGGCGCGCACGCCCAACAAACAGCTTTCACACTCGACGCCGCGTTGCAGTCGGCGACTGACCATTCCGCGTCGATGCAGGCGGCACAGGCCTCCGTTCGCGCCAGTTCGGAAGCGGCCGTCAAGGCCGGCCAGTTGCCCGACCCAATGCTCAAGGCGGGCGTCGACAATCTGCCGGTAAACGGTCCGCAACGCCTCACCATCGGCCAGGATTTCATGACGATGCGGCGCATCGGCATCGAACAGGAATGGGTTTCAGGTGAGAAGCGGCGTCTCCGCTCGGCGCTGGCCAGCGAAATGGTCGGACGCGAACGCGCCAGCTATTTGATGCAACTGGCCAATGTCCGCCAGCAAGCCGCGACGGCATGGCTGAATGCCATCTTCGCGAAGCAAGCGCTCGCGCTTCAGCAAGCGTTGCTGGACCATATGACCCACGAACTGGCGGCCACGAAAGCCTCCTACCGTGGTGCGAAGGCGAGCGCGGCCGACGTCGTTCAAGCCCAAGCCATGCTGGCGCAGACCCAAGACCAGGTGCTGAAGGCACAGCAGACCTACCAGACCGGACTGATTGGCCTGTCTCGCTGGACGGCGATGCCGGTTACTGACGTTACCGGGCAGCCGCCCGCGCCAGAGTCCTTCGTCTCATCGCTGCCCCCGGATGAACTGCGCCTTTCGCAGCCGTCGCTCGTAGCCGCAGCCGACGACATTGCTGTGGCTGAGGCAGATACAGCGGTGGCCAACAGTGAGCGCAGCCCAAACTGGACGTGGGAAGTCGCGTACCAGCAACGTGGCGGAGCGTACTCGAACATGGTGTCGGTCGGCGTCACCATCCCGCTGCCGCTCAATCGGAAGAATCGCCAGAACCGCGATGTCGCCGAGAAGACCGAACTGGCGACCAAGGCACGCCTGACGTACGAGGACACACTTCGACAGGTGCAGGCCGACATTCGCAGCCAGTCCGCCGTCCTGGCGAGCGGCCGTGAGCGCATCGCCAATCTGAGCCAATCTCTGTTGCCGGCGGCGGACCAACGTGTCCAGCTTGCGAACGCCGCCTATCGCGCCGGTACGGGGTCACTCGCAGACACGTTCGCCGCCCGCCGCGCGCAACTGGATGCCCAGCTTCAGGTGCTCGACCTCAAGCGCGAGGTCTCGCAGACCTGGGCTCAACTCGAATATCAGGTCGTGCCGTCCACGATGGCCGCTGCTCAGTGAGGGAGAACAACATGACCAACAATCCGCTGAAGCGCACCGTGCTGACCGTGTTCGCGGGCGCAGCCTTGCTTGGGGCTGGCTATTTCATGGGCACACGCCACACCTCGACCGGTGCTGCGGCAGCGCCTGCCGTAACGGTCTCAGCTGGCGACAAGATTGACCCGAAGACTGGCAGGAAGGTGCTGTACTGGCATGACCCAATGGTGCCGAACCAGCACTTCGACAAGCCGGGTAAATCGCCATTCATGGACATGCAGCTCGAGCCCGTCTACGCAGACGAAGGCGGCGGCTCATCCGGCATCAAGATTGACCCGGGCCTTCAGCAGAATCTCGGCATTCGCTATGCGACCGTTCGCCGGCAGGACACGACGGGCGGATTCGATGCCGTTGGCACGACGCAATTCGATGAGTCGCGCTCGGACGTCGTTCAGTCGCGTGTAACAGGCTATATCGACCACCTGTACGCCAGCGCACCGATGCAGCGAATCGCCAGGGGTGCGCCGATTGCGTCGCTGTTCGTGCCGGACTGGCTGGCGCCGCAAGAGGAATACCTCGCGCTCAAGCATGGCAGCATGGACAGTAGCCTCCTCGATGCGTCACGTGCACGCATGCGCGCGCTGTCGATTCCCGATGGCGTCATCGCCAATCTCGACCGGACCGGTAAAGCGCAAACCCACGTCGTTCTGACTTCGCCCGAGACGGGCGTCGTCAGCGAACTGAGTGTTCGGGACGGTGCGATGGTGGCGCCGGGACAGACGCTGGCCAAGATATCCGGTTTGTCGAAGCTTTGGCTCATCGTCGAAATTCCAGAAGCGCTCGCGATGAGCGTGCAGCCAGGCATGACGGTCGACGCGGCATTCGCAGGCGACCCGGCTCAGCATTTCGCAGGGCACATTCGGGAAGTTCTCCCTGGCATCAGCACCAGTAGCCGTACGCTGCAAGCCCGTCTGGAAATCGATAACAGCGCGATGAAGCTGACGCCGGGCATGCTGATGCGCGTGCGCGTCGGCGGGCAGAAAGCAGTGTCGCGCTTGCTCGTGCCGTCCGAAGCGGTCATCACGACCGGCAAGCGCTCGGTCGTCATCGTGAAGAACAGCGATGGCCGCCTGCAACCGGCGACGGTCACGGTCGGCAATGACGTCGGCAACGAAACCGAGGTGCTCAGCGGTTTGAACGAAGGCGATACGGTCGTCGCGTCGGGCCAGTTCCTCATCGATTCCGAGGCCAGTCTGAAATCGGTGCTCCCGCGTCTGGCGAGCAGCACGAGCGCGAGTGCCATCACACCCGCGTCTGGCGCAAGCGCTGCCGCGCAGACGTACGAAACGACCGGCAAGGTCGAAAAGGTGACCGCCACGGACATCACGTTTTCGCACCAGCCCGTTCCCGCGCTCGGCTGGGGCGCAATGACGATGGCGTTCAACAAGCCCGCTCCGAATGCCTTCCCGGACGTCCAGGCCGGGCAGACCGTGCACTTCGTCTTCAAGCAATCGGACGACGGTTATCAACTGACCAAGGTTGAACCGACCGGAGACGCAAAATGATTGCGCGCCTCATTCGATGGTCCATTCATAACCGGTTCCTTGTGCTGCTTGCGACCGTGCTGGTCACCGCATGGGGTGTTTACTCGCTGAAGGAAACGCCGCTCGATGCGCTGCCAGACCTGTCGGATACGCAGGTCATCATCAAGGCGTCGTATCCAGGCAAGGCGCCTCAGGTCATCGAGGACCAGGTCACGTACCCACTTACGACGACACTGCTCGGCGTACCCGGAGCGAAGACCATTCGCGCCTACTCGTCGTTCGGGGACGCGTTCGTCTATGTGCTGTTCGACGACAAGACGGACCAGTATTGGGCGCGCTCGCGCGTGCTGGAGTACCTGAATCAGGTGCAGAGCCGATTGCCGCAGGGCGCGACCGTCTCGCTTGGCCCCGATGCGACGGGCGTCGGCTGGGTGTATGAGTACGCGCTTGTCGACCGGAGCGGGCAACACGACCTCGGGCAACTGCGCGCACTCAACGACTGGTTCCTCAAATTCGAGTTGAAGTCGGTGCCGGACGTCTCCGAAGTCGCCAGCATCGGCGGGATGGTGCGTCAGTATCAGGTGGTGCTCGACCCGGACAAACTGCGCGCCTACGGCATCACGCAGGCGATGGTGGCCGATTCGCTGGGCAAGGCCAACCAGGAGTCCGGCGGCTCGGTCGTCGAACTCGCCGAGTCGGAGTACATGGTGCGCTCGTCCGGCTACCTGCGCTCGCTCGATGACTTCCGCAATATCGTGCTGCGGACGAACGACGCCGGCACACCGGTGTTGTTGGGAGACGTTGCGCGTATCCAGATTGGTCCGGAAATGCGTCGCGGCATTGCCGAACTGAACGGAGAGGGGGAAGTCGCGGGCGGCGTTATCGTCATGCGCTCAGGTAAGAACGCGTTGACGACCATCGATGCCGTCAAGGCGAAGCTCGCCGACCTGAAGCGTTCATTGCCGTCCGGCGTGGAGGTCGTCACGACGTATGACCGCTCGCAGCTCATCGAACGCGCAGTGGACAACCTGAAGGACAAGCTCATCGAGGAGTTCATCATTGTCGGGCTCGTCTGTGCGGTGTTCCTGTTTCATATGCGAAGCGCTTTCGTCGCCATCCTGTCACTGCCGCTCGGCGTCCTGGCAGCGTTCATCGTGATGCGCTACCAGGGCGTGAACGCGAACCTGATGTCGCTCGGCGGCATCGCGATTGCCATTGGCGCGATGATTGACGCGGCCATCGTGATGATAGAAAACGCGCACAAGCATCTGGAGGCGTACGAGCACGAGCACCCAGGCGTGTCGATATCGACCGCACACAGGTGGGAGCTCGTCGCGACCTCTGCGGCGGAAGTCGGGCCCGCACTGTTCTTCTCGCTGCTCATCATCACGCTCTCGTTCATTCCGGTGTTCTCGCTGGAAGGTCAGGAAGGCAAGCTGTTCTCACCGCTCGCGTTCACGAAAACCTACACGATTGCCGCTGCCGCCGGACTGTCGGTGACGCTCGTGCCCGTGTTGATGGGATATCTCATCCGTGGACGCATTCCGCACGAGAACGCGAATCCCATCAACCGTGCGCTGATTCGGCTATACAGGCCGCTGCTCGAGGGAACGCTACGACGTCCGTGGTTCGCCATCGGTCTGGCGGCCGTGGCACTGGTACTGACCATCATCCCGGTCTCCCGTCTCGGAGGTGAATTCATGCCGCCGCTCGACGAGGGCGATTTGCTGTACATGCCAACCGCGTTGCCCGGTATTTCGGCGCAGAAGGCATCCGAACTGCTGCAGCAGACCGACCGCCTCATCAAGACGGTGCCTGAGGTCGCGACCGTATTCGGCAAGTCCGGGCGCGCTGATACGGCCACAGACCCCGCACCCCTCGAGATGTTCGAGACGACGATTCAATTCAAGCCGCGTAGCCAGTGGCGTCCCGGCATGACGCCGGAGAAGCTGGTCGACGAGCTGGACCGCACCGTCAAGGTTCCCGGCCTGTCGAACGTCTGGGTACCGCCTATCCGGAACCGCCTCGACATGCTGTCCACGGGAATCAAGACGCCGGTCGGGGTCAAGATTTCCGGCCCGGACCTGATGCAAATCGACAGCATTGCGACGCAAGTCGAAGCCGCCGTGAAGAGCGTGCCCGGCGTGACGTCCGCGCTGGCGGAGCGGCTGAATGGCGGCCGGTACATCGACGTCGACATCGACCGGCTCGCGGCCGCACGGTATGGCCTGTCGGTCGCGGACGTCCAGTCGGTCGTGTCGTCGGCTGTCGGCGGTGAAAACGTCGGCGAGGTGATTGCCGGCCGGGAGCGGTTCCCTATCAACATCCGTTATCCGCGCGAAGTTCGGGACTCGCTTGAGCGGCTGCGTGAATTGCCGGTTGTCACGGACCGTGGCGCACAAATCCAGCTCGGGGACGTCGCGCACATCACGATTGCCGACGGCCCGCCGATGATTCGTAGCGAAAATGCGCGGCTGTCAGGCTACGTCTACGTCGATATTCGCAACACGGACCTTCAGTCGGCTGTTCAGGCGATGCAGAAGGCCGTTGCGCACCAGGTCAAGCTGCCACCGGGCTATTCGATTGCCTGGTCCGGGCAGTTCGAGTACATGGAGCGAGCAGCCGCCAAGTTGCGCACGGTCATCCCGGTGACGCTCGTCGTCATCTTCGTGCTGCTGTTCCTGACGTTCAATTCCGCAGCGGACGCACTGCTGCTTATGTCGACCGTGCCGTTCGCGCTCGTCGGCGGGTTCTGGCTCATCTGGGTGCTGGGGCACGCGGTTTCCGTCGCGACGTCGGTGGGTTTCATCGCGCTCGCCGGCGTGGCGGCCGAATTCGGCGTCGTGATGCTGCTATACCTGAAGGGCGCGCTGAACCGCCGGCTGGAAGCCGGCGAGCCACTCACGGAAGCCCTATTGTTCGACGCGATTCGCGAAGGCGCTGTACTGCGCGTGCGGCCCAAGGCGATGACCGTCGCCGTCGTTCTGGCGGGCCTCATCCCCATCATGGTCGGGCATGGCGCCGGCTCCGAAGTCATGCAACGCATTGCTGCCCCAATGGTGGGCGGCATGGTCACCGCACCGCTGCTTTCCATGTTCGTTATCCCCGCAGCCTGGTTTCTGCTGCAGCGCCGTCGCGCGCGAAAGCTGAATCACATGCGGACATTCCATGCAGTCCCATCCGGCGTGAAAGTGCCTTCTACCCGATCTGGAGAAACTCAATGAAAAAACTGTTTGTTACCACCGTCGCTGTCTGTGCTATCGGCGCGTTTGCCGCTCCGGCGTTAGCTGGCGATGACATGGCCGGCATGAACATGTCGATGAAAGCGTCGGCTTCGACGTCATCGAATGCCATGCTCACCGACGCGGAAGTGAAGAAGGTCGACGCCGCCACCGGCATGGTCACACTGAAGCACGGTGCACTCGAGAACGTGGGCATGCCCCCGATGACGATGGCGTTCAAGGCCAAGGACGCCGCGATGGTCAAGCAGATTCACGAGGGTGACAAAGTCAAAGTCCGTGTCGAGAGCGTCAACGGAACGCTCACCGTCGTGAAGCTGGTGAAGCAATCCTGACGGTGTGCTGAAACGCGCGCAGGCTCGCCGTTCGGGGTGGCCTGCGCCGTCACAGCGAAGGAGGACAAGGGATGAGCGACTGAAGCTTCTATCTAGGAACAGGAGGGTGCTATGGAACTGAAATGCGTTATCGCGGTGGTACGTCCAGACGTGTTGAAGGTGCTTGAGCGCCGCTTGGGCGCGCTTCACATCCACGGTATGACTGCAACCAACGTTCGGGGATTTGGTGCTCATCCGAATCTCTTCGCGAACGACTGGACGACGGAGCACATCAAGATTGAAGTCTTCACAACGGTTGACAACGTCGATGCGCTCACGAAGGAAATCATGGGCGTCGCAGAGGAGCAGTCGGGCTGCGACGGCATTGTTGCTGTCATACCAGTTGAACGCTTCTGGCGCGTGAGTACTGCTTCGGAATCGGTGCCTTGAGTCGTATCAAGCCCGCCGAGTGCACAACCTCCGGTGGACGAAGCCTCCCGCCTTGAATTATCGACTTGTCCGACTGTCCTCGTCGTGGTGCCAGCGTCCATCGGCGCCCTTGACTCTCCCATTGTGGGAAGGTTGAGGATGTAGCTGATAAGGTGGCGGTTGCGCCAAGGGAGGGCTCATGAATATCGGAGAAGTCGCGAAATCATCGGGTGTTTCGGCCAAGATGATTCGCCACTATGAGGAGTCCGGGCTTATCCGGCCTGCGACGCGCACTGATTCGAATTACCGTCTGTACACCAGGCGGGACGTTGAGGTTCTACGTTTTATACGGCGGGCTCGCCATCTTGGCTTTTCGACCAAGCAGATTTCGGCGTTGCTGGCGTTGTGGGAAGACCGCGACCGGCCGAGTAGCGAAGTCAAGCATCTGGTTGCAGAGCACATCGATGACTTGAACGAGCGCATCCGGGAACTCGTAGAGATGAGGGACACACTCAAGTATCTGTCGGACCACTGCAGGGGCGACAACCGCCCTGATTGCCCCATCCTCGACGAGTTGGCCGGTCAATTGGATTGTGGTTGACCCAAGACAGCAACAAAACGCGGAAACCGTGCCCCAATGCACTCAACCCCAATTGAAGTCAACAATGGACCTTATGGCATGGACGGCACGCGCAAAAAATGCCGTACTTCATGTGATGACGTCCTGGAGTGACTAAAGGAGCGTCGAGATGAACGGTCATCGTGGCGTAGTCAGGTCGTACCAGCGACATGTTCAGGAACAACCTTTGCCGGACGCGCATCATGTCCATGACGGACATGGGCACAGTCATTCCGCTGGGAACGCAAATGATTCACAAGCCCATCATCACGGAGACGGTGCCTCTGGCCATACATTGCGCGACCCGGTTTGTGGAATGGCGGTTACTGAGGAATCGCGCTTCCACGCTGACTTCAGTAGCAAGAAATATTTTTTTTGCAGCGAGGCATGTCTGGCCAAGTTTCAGTTGGCGCCCGAGAAATACATCGAACCAACCACGCCAGAGGCTGCCCCGTCAGCGCCGGAAGGGACAATCTATACATGCCCGATGCACCCGGAAATCCGCCAGGACCATCCGGGGCAATGCCCCAAGTGTGGGATGACCCTTGAGCCGGTTTTGCCCAGCATTGAGGAAGGCGAGAATCCGGAGCTAGTCGATTTCCGACATCGATTTTGGCGGACGCTGCCACTGACGGTCATTGTGTTCGCGCTGGCTATGTTCGGGCATAGACTCGAATTGATGTCCGCGTCGACTGAAAGCTGGGTCGAGTTCACTCTGTCCACACCGGTTATTTTATGGGCCGGATTTCCATTTTTTGCCCGGTGCCTGCAGTCGTTCGTCAACCGCAGCCCCAACATGTGGACGCTCATCGGGCTGGGAACGGGCGCGGCCTACACATATAGCGTCATCGCGACTATTTTCCCCGGTGTGTTCCCAGAAACGTACAGCGCTCACGGACACGTCAGTGTGTACTTCGAAGCCGCTGCGGTCATCATTTCGTTGACGCTGCTCGGGCAACTGCTCGAGCTGAAGGCGCGCTCGGAAACGTCTGCCGCCATCAAGGCGCTTCTGGGGCTTGCGCCAAAGACCGCGCGTCGAATGAACGTTGACGGCTCGGAGGAAGACATCCCGTTGTCGCACGTGCACGTTGGGGACCTGCTTCGAGTGCGGCCGGGCGAAAAGGTGCCAGTCGACGGGGTCGTGACGGAGGGTTCCAGTTCGCTCGACGAGTCCATGATTACGGGGGAATCCATGCCCGTAACCAAGCGCGTCGGCGACCATGTGATAGGCGCCACGATGAATGCGACCGGTAGCTTGGTCATTCGCTCCGAAAAGGTGGGTTCACAGACCGTGCTGTCGCAAATCGTGCAGATGGTCGCGCAGGCTCAGCGGTCGCGCGCACCTATGCAGCGTATGGCCGACAAGGTCGCGGGGATATTTGTTATCGCCGTGGTTGGCGTCGCTCTGCTGACCTTCGTGGCCTGGGGACTTTTCGGACCCGAGCCGAGCTGGGTATTCGGTCTTATCAACGCCGTCGCGGTACTCATAATCGCGTGCCCTTGCGCGCTCGGTCTTGCTACGCCGATGTCCATCATGGTGGCGAGCGGCAAAGGTGCATCAACGGGCGTTCTCTTTCGGGACGCCGCCGCCATCGAGAATTTGCGGAAGGTCGATGTTTTAATCGTCGACAAGACCGGAACCTTGACCAAAGGCCGGCCAGCGTTCGAAAGAGCTGTTGGCGCGAACGGGTATACCGCCGACGAGGTGCTGCGGCTCGCTGCCAGCTTGGACCAAGGCAGTGAACACCCACTGGCTGCGGCCATCGTTGCGGCAGCACGCGGAAAGGACTTGCCTCTAGACCGAGCGGAGAATTTCGAGTCGGCAACGGGCATCGGCGTTCGAGGAACGGTTGCAGGCCGGAGGCTGGCGCTTGGCAACACGGCACTGATGCAAACCGATTCGGTATTGGTAGAGGCACTTGCCAAAGAAGCTGACGCGATGCGTGCGCAAGGCGCGAGCGTCATGTACCTAGCGGCTGACGGTCAGCTAGCTGGCCTGTTGGCGGTTGCCGACCCGATAAAGGAGACAACACCCGAAGCGCTCTCAACGCTAAAGGAAAACGGAATCCGTGTCGTGATGGCGACAGGGGACGGTGTGGTCACGGCTAAGGCCGTCGCCGAGAAGCTGGGGTTGGATGAATACCACGGTGAAGTCAAACCGGCCGACAAGCTCGGCTTGGTTTCGAAGATGCAGCAAGCCAAACACATCGTGGCGATGGCGGGGGACGGCATCAATGACGCCCCGGCGCTCGCCAAGGCTGACGTCGGTGTTGCCATGGGAACAGGCACAGACGTCGCGATGAGCAGCGCGCAAGTGACGTTAGTCAAAGGGGACTTACGCGGCATCGCCCGCGCCCGAGAACTGTCGGAGGCGACTGTTGCGAACATGAAGCAAAATCTCGGCTTCGCATTCGTGTACAACGCGTTTGGCGTTCCCTTGGCTGCGGGTGTCCTTTATCCGTTCACGGGGTTACTGCTTTCGCCGATGATTGCGGCGCTTGCGATGAGCTTGAGTTCAGCCTCGGTGATTTCAAACGCGCTGAGGTTGCGTAACGCCAAGATTTAGGCGGTGTCTCCTGCGGAATGGCAACGTTCGGGTCTCCGCGCGCGCAGTTCTCGGGTCGATGCCGAGCTCGAGAATCCGTGCGCTGACTCGCTCGTCACGCCCTCGGACGCGGAATCCGGCGAAACCCACCCCCACCCACTACTCCACCGTCACCGACTTCGCCAGGTTCCTCGGCTTGTCAATATCCGTCCCCCGCGCAAGCGCCGCATGATACGCAAGCAACTGCATCGGGATCGTATGCAGAATCGGCGACAACGGCCCGTAATACTCACTGAGCCGAATGACCTCGATCCCCGCACCGGGCGTCAGCCCGCAATCGACATCGGCGAATACGAACAGCTGGCCATTGCGCGCACTGACCTCATGCATGTTCGACCGCAGCTTTTCCAGCAGCGCATCGTTCGGCGCGACCGCAATCACGGGCATCTCGTTGCTCACGAGCGCGAGCGGCCCATGCTTCAGTTCGCCGGCCGGATACGCCTCCGCGTGGATATACGAAATCTCCTTCATCTTCAGCGCGCCTTCGAGCGCGATCGGATAGTGCATCCCGCGCCCGAGGAACAGCATGTTCTCGCGGCGCGCGAGCAGTTCCGACCACGCGATGATCTGCGGCTCGAGCGCAAGCACCTTCGACATCGCGTCGGGCAAGTGACGCAGCGCGCGAAGATGGCGCTTCTCGTCGTCGTCACTCAGCCGCCCGCGCACCTGCGCGAGCGCGAGCGTCAGCAGGAACAGCGCGACCAGCTGCGTCGTGAACGCCTTCGTCGACGCGACGCCGATCTCGATGCCCGCGCGCGTCACGAACTGCAGCGCACATTCGCGCATCAGCGCACTCGTCGCGACGTTGCAGATCGCGAGCGTGTGCCGCATGCCGAGCTGTCTGGCGACATGCACGGCGCCCAGCACGTCGGCCGTCTCGCCGCTCTGCGACACCGCGACGACGAGCGTGCGCGGATTCGGCACGCTGTCGCGATAGCGGAACTCGCTCGCGATCTCGACGCTGGCCGGCAGCCGCGCGATGCTCTCGATCCAGTACTTCGCGGTGAGCGCCGCGTGATAGCTGCCGCCGCATGCGAGCAGCAGCACCGAGTCGACGTCGTTGAACACGCGCCAGGCCGCGTCGCCGAACAGCTCCGGCATGATCGACGTGACGTCGAGCAGCGTATCGGCCACCGCCTGCGGCTGCTCGAAAATCTCCTTCTGCATGTAGTAGCGGTACGCGCCGAGATCGGCCGCGCCGCTGTGCGCGGCGACCCGCTGCACGGTGCGCTCGACGCGCCGGCCGCCGGCATCGACGATCCAGTAGCGATGCAGCTGGATGTCGGCGACGTCGCCGTTCTCCAGGTACGCGATCCGGTCGGTGATGCCGGCGAGCGCGATCGCGTCGGACGCGAGGAAGTGCTCGCCGTCGCCGACGCCGACGACGAGCGGCATGCCGTCGCGCGCGCCGACGATGCGGTGCGGCTCGTCGCGGCACATCACCGCGATCGCGTAGCTGCCCCGCAGTCGCGCGACCGCACGCCGGACGGCATCGAACAGGTCGCCGTCGTACAGGTGATCGATCAGGTGCGCGATCGCCTCGCTGTCGGTCTGGCTCGCGAACACGTAGCCGTGCGCCTCGAGCTCCGCGCGCAGCGCGTCGCAGTTCTCGATGATCCCGTTGTGCGACAGCGCGATGCGCGCGTTGTCGTCGCCAGGCGAGAAATGCGGATGCGCGTTGAGCGTGACCGGCGCGCCGTGCGTCGCCCAGCGCGTATGGGCGATCCCCGTGTAGCCCGACAGCGCCCGCTCCGCGATCTCGCGGTGCAGGTTCGCGACGCGCTCGACGCCGCGCGCCCGCACGAGCGCCCGGTCGCGGTACACGACGACGCCGCACGAGTCGTAGCCGCGGTATTCGAGCCGCTTCAGGCCGTCGACGAGGTTCGGCAGGATGTCCCGCTGGGCAACGGCTCCGACAATTCCACACATGGCGCGCTCCTTGGAAGGTGCTGTTTCGGTCAGTGACAGCGATGGTAGGGGCGGCGTGATGGAATTAAATTTCAAAAATGATTCGATCTTGAAACGGCTCGGCGGTCACGTATCATGCTGAAATTAAATTTCACATGCGGCTGACCGGAGGCGACCTTGGCGAGCGTGACCCTCGACGATCTGGACCTGCGCATCCTCGCGATCCTGCAAGCGGACGCGTCGGTGTCGAACCTGGAGCTGGCGGAGCGTGCGCTGTCGTCGCCGCCCACCTGCATGCGCCGCGTGCGCCGGCTGCGGGAGGCGGGCGTGATCCGCCGGCAGGTTGCGATTCTCGATCAGCAGATGATCGGCTCGGCCGTCACGGCGATCATCGAGATCAGCCTCGACCGCCAGACGGCGGAGGACTACGACGCGTTCGAGGCTTACGTATGCGCCGAGCCGGCCGTCACGCAGTGCTATCGCGTGTCGCCGGGGCCGGACTTCGTCGTGCTCGCGGATCTCGCGGACGTCGCCGGGTACGACGCGTTCGCGCGACGGCTGTTCACCGGCGCATCGAACGTGCGCAACGTGCGGACGTTCTTCTCGACGCATCGCGCGAAGTTCGAGGCGAACGCGCCGGTCGCGCATGCGCTGCGCAAGCACGGGTGACCTTCGGCATCGGCGACGGTCACGCGCAGCCGTGCGATTTCACGCGGCCTGTCGGTCATCGGGGGCGCCGGCGGACAACTGCAGCGGCTTGCCGGCCGCGAAGCAATGCTGCAGTTCCGGAAATGCCTGCTGCCGCACGTCGTGCGCGTATTGCGCGATCGCGACGCGCATCACCGCGTTGACGTCCGCATAGCGCTTCACGAAGCGCGGCGTGTACGTGTCGAAGCCGCCGACCATGTCCTCGGTCACCAGCACCTGGCCGTCGCACACGGGCGACGCGCCGATGCCGATCGTCGGAATCTCGAGCGTGGACGTGATGTGGCGCGCGAGCGCCTCGGCGGTGCCTTCGACGACGACGCTGAACGCGCCCGCCTGCTCGACCGCGCACGCGGCTGCGAACACGCGCTCGGCGGAGCATGCATCGTTCCCCTGCGCCTTGAAGCCGCCCGTCGCGTTCGCCTGCTGCGGCATCAGGCCGATGTGCGCCATCACGGGCACGCCGCGATCGGTCAGGAAACGGATCGTGTCGGCCATTTCGGCGCCGCCTTCGAGCTTCACGGCCTGCGCGCCGGTTTCGGCGAGCACGCGCGCGGCCGAGCGGAACGCCTGCGCGGGCGATTCCTGATACGTCGCGAACGGCAGGTCGACGACGACGCACGCACACTGCGCTCCGCGAACGACGGCCGCGCCGTGTGCGATCATCATGTCGAGCGTGACGCCGAGCGTGCTGGGCATTCCGTACAGCACCATGCCGACCGAATCGCCGACGATGATGATGTCCGCGAATTCGTCGACGAGCCGTGCCATCGGCGTCGAATAGGCGGTCAGCGACACGAGGCTGCCGGCGCCCTTCGTGGCGCGGATCGCGGTGACGGTCTGGCGGGTCGTGTTGGTATGCGCGCTCATGAATCGTTGCCCTGTCGGATTGGAGGTGCGTCACGGTATCACCGCGCCGTCGCGCGCAATGGCATTCAGAGGACGTCTTATGCTGCTCGCAGGACAATCGGAAAACGCCTACACGGTGCCGGCCATCGCAAGGTTGCCGAGGCCGCTTTACGTGCGGGCGTTCGAGATGCCCGGGCACGCGAACGTCGACGCGCACAGCCATCCGTGGGCGCAGTTCATGTATGCGACCGCCGGCGTGATCGAGGTCGACACGCCATCCGGGCGGCACCTGCTGCCGCCGCACTATGCGATGTGGATCCCGCCGCAAATGCCGCACGCGGTCTCGACGCGCGACTGCGTTGCATTCCACAGCCTGTACCTGGACGACGCGATCGTCGGCGCCGATGCCGGCGATGCGTGCCGGATTCTGTGCATGACGCCGTTGCTCCGGGAGCTGATCGTCGCGACGGCGGAACTGCCGGTGGACTACGACGAAGCGGGGCCGGACGGCGCGCTCGTCTGCGTGATCGCCGATCGCATCCGGCGCTTGCGGCCCGCACCGCTCACCGTGCCGCTGCCGCGCGATCCGCGCCTGCTGAAGATCGCCCGCGCGCTGCATGCCGATCCGGGTGACACGCGCAGCCTTGAAGCGTGGGGGCAGCACGTCGGCGCGACGCGTCGCACGCTGTCGCGGCTGTTCCGGCTCGACACGGGGCTGTCGTTCACCGAATGGCGGCAGGCCGTGCGCCTCCTGGCCGCGGTGCCGCTGCTGGAGGCCGGCGCGGCGGTCGGCACCGTCGCCGCACAACTGGGCTACGACTCGACGTCGTCGTTCATCGGGCTCTTTCATGCGAAATTCCACGTGACGCCCGGCGCGTTCGCGAAGCGGGCGGCGCGGCGGACGACGACGGCAGGTTGAGCCCGGGCTGGCAGTCGGAATGCTCGAGTCCCGGCCGCCACGACCCCAGACGGCACGATAAAAAACGATTAACTCCGATATCTGGGTAGGTCATCTCTTTTCCATCTCCTGTCGAGAGATGACTCATCGAAATCCCGCACTGGTCAGACGTCTGAAATCTCCCTATTCTTTGAAAAACGTTTTCCAAACCGATGGGCGGGACGTGGCGCGGCGGGCACGAC
Organism: Burkholderia sp. Bp8963; assembly: GCF_003854275.1. Lineage (GTDB taxonomy): Bacteria > Pseudomonadota > Gammaproteobacteria > Burkholderiales > Burkholderiaceae > Burkholderia. Next base: position 14,541 of record NZ_QTQP01000012.1, on the reverse strand, counting down.
GCATCGCGACGCCACCCGCCCCGGCGCTCGTCGCCGGCGATAGACAGCGTGCGGTGCGACGAGCGACGCCGCGCAACGGAGACATTCATGCAATCTGCCGTCGTCGGCGTCGCGCGCGCCGCGAGCCGCTACCGCTGGGCCGTGTGCGGGCTGCTGTTCCTGGCCACTGTCATCAACTACATGGACCGCCAGATTCTCGGCCTGCTGGCGCCGATGCTCCAGCACGACATCGGCTGGACCCAGGTCCAGTACGGCCGCATCGTGATGGCGTTTTCCGCGTTCTATGCGATCGGCCTGCTGTGCTTCGGCCGCGTGGTGGACTGGCTCGGCACGCGCGTGTCGTATGCGCTCGCGATGCTGTTCTGGAGCATCGCCGCGATGCTGCATGCGCTGGTCGGTTCGGTGATGGGCTTCGCGTTCGTGCGCGCGTTGCTCGGCATCGGCGAGGGCGGCAACTTCCCGGCGGCGATCAAGACCACGGCCGAGTGGTTCCCGCGCCGCGAGCGTGCGCTCGCAACCGGCATCTTCAACTCGGGCGCGAACATCGGCGCGGTGTTCGCGCCGGCGATCATTCCGGCGATCGCGGTCGCGTACGGCTGGCGCGCGGCGTTCGTGATCATCGGCGCGATCGGCCTCGTCTGGCTCGCCGTATGGCTCGTGTTCTACAAGCCCGCGGACCCGCAGGCGCTCGCGCAGGAATTCGACGAGCCGCGCGACGAAGTGGAGGCGCTCGACGCCGGTAACGCGAATGCGGGCTCGCCGGGCTGGGGGATGCTGCTGCGCAAGCGCGAGACGTGGGCGTTCCTGATCGGCAAGTTCCTGACCGACCCGGTCTGGTGGTTCTACCTGTTCTGGCTGCCGAAGTGGCTCAACGAATCGCGCGGGATGGACATGCAGCACATCGGCATGCCGCTCGTCTGCATCTATGCGCTGACGACGGTCGGCAGCATCGGCGGCGGCTGGATCTCGTCGACGATGCTGCGTTCCGGCTGGAGCGTGAACGCCGCGCGCAAGACCGCGATGCTGATCTGCGCATGCTGCGTGCTGCCGATTGCGTTCGTGTCGCAGGTGCAGAACCTGTGGGGCGCGGTGCTGATCGTCGGGCTTGCCGCCGCCGCGCACCAGGGCTGGTCGGCGAACCTGTTCACGACTGCGTCGGACCTGTTTCCTCGCCGCGCAGTTGCGTCGGTGGTCGGCATCGGCGGGATGGCCGGCTCGATCGGCGGTGTGCTGTTCTCCGAAGTAATTGGCCAGGTGCTGCAGCGCACGGGCCACTACTGGGTGCTGTTCGCGATCGGCGCGCTTGCCTACCTGATCGCGCTTGCGGTCATGCATGCGCTCACGCCGCGCATGAAGCCGGCGAAGCTCGATGCGTGATCGAGAAGGCGCTCGGCACAAGCCGCCGCGCTCACGCGCTGGCGGCCGTCGACGCGCGCACGATCAGCCGCGGCTCGAACGACGAATAGCTGACGTCGGTCTGGCCCGCGAGCGCGTCGATCAGCTTCTGCATCGCGAGTTCGCCCATTTTCTCGCTCTGGATGTCGACGGTCGTCAGCGCGGGCGCCGCATACGCGCCGTACGGCACGTTGTCGATGCCCGCAACCGACACGTCCTGCGGCAGCCGGAAGCCGAGCGACGCCGCTTCCTTCATGAAGCCGAGCGCGATCAGGTCGTTGTAGCAGATCACCGCATGCGGGCGCTGCGGCCCGAGCATCACGCGCGAGCAGGCACGCTCGCCGGCTTCCGCGGTGGGCGCATGCGCATCGTGCACGTCGAGCGTGAGCCCCGCTTCCGCGAGGCAGTCGCGCGCGCCCTCGATGCGTTCGTCGTTGATGCGCGTCTGCCCGAAGCCGAGATACGCGATGCGCCGGTGGCCGAGATTCAACAGATGGCGCGCGAGCATGTAGGTCGCCATCCGGCTGTCGATGCCGACGCCCGGAATCGGCAGATCCGGGCTGTGCCGCAGCAGCACGAGCGGCTTGTGGAGATCGAGCATCCACCGCACCTCGTCGTCGGGCAGGCGAGAGCTGACGATCAGCCCGTCGACGCGCGGCGCGAGCGCCTCGATCAGCGTGCGCTCGCGGGCCTGGTTCTCTTCGGTGTCGACGAGCAGCAGCGTGTAGTCGTGCTGCAGCGCGATGCGGTTCGCGCCTTTCACGACGTTCGTGAAGTGCGGGTTGCTGATGTCGAGGATCACGAGGCCGATCGTGCGCGTGCGTCCCGTGATCATCGAGCGCGCGAGCGGGTTCGACCGGTAGCCGAGCTTGTCGATCGCGGCCTTGAGCCGCGCCTCGACCGACGGCGAGAAGCGCTGCGCGCCGTTCACGTATTTCGACACCGTCGCGACCGACACGCCGGCTTCGGCGGCGACGTCGCGAATCGTCGTGGAAACTTTTTTCATGCGAAGGGTAACGTTTTCGTCCGGTAGCTCCGGATTGTGGCAGAAAACGGCCGGCACGCGGCGCGGCGCCGGGCTACGGAAACACCGGGGATCGCCGACGCAGCGTGCGATTGACGCCGCGTCGGCGTCGAAGCTATGATTGGAAAACGTTTTCCCTGCGCTTTCCAATTCAGGTAAAAAATTCAGGCAAGACTCAAGGAAGGAGACTCAATGAACGCGTCATCTACTGATGGAGCGCGCAAGCCTTTCGGGCGCCTGCTGCTGACGGGCGCGGCCGGCAATCTCGGCTGCCAGGTGCGCGGCGCGCTCGCGGACTGGGCGGACGTCGTGCGCGTCAGCGATATCGCGGCGGTCGGCGAAGCGGCCGCGCACGAGGAAACCCGCGTGGTCGATCTTTCGGACCGGCAGGCGGTGATGGCGCTGGTCGAAGGTGTCGATGCGATCGTGCATCTCGGCGGCATCTCGGTCGACGCGCCGTTCGACGACCTGCTCGAAGCGAACATCCGCGGCACGTACAACCTGTATGAAGCGGCGCGCAAGCACGGCGTGAAGCGGATCGTGTTCGCGAGTTCGAATCACGCGATCGGCTTTCATCCGGTGACGGACGTGCTCGACGCCGATTCGCCGCAGCGTCCGGACAGCCTGTACGGCGTGACGAAGTGCTTCGGCGAGGCGCTGTCGCGCTACTACTACGACCGCTTCGGGATCGAGACGGTGTGCCTGCGGATCGGCTCGTCGTTCGACGCGCCGAAGAATCCGCGCATGCTCGTCACGTATCTCAGCTATCGCGACTTCATCGAGCTCGTGCGCTGCTCGCTGTTCACGAACCGGGTCGGGCACGTGATCGCCTATGGCGTGTCGGACAACCCCGTGAAATGGTGGGACAACACGAAGGCCGGCTTCCTCGGCTTCCGTCCGAAGGACAGCTCGGAGCAGTTTGTCGGGCTGTTCCCGGCCACCGCGCCGACCGCCGACTACGACGACCCGGCGCAACGCTTCCAGGGGGGCGGATTCGTCGTCGGCGAACCGATGGCGCGGCGCGAACAGGCGGAGTAACCGGGCGCGATCCCGGATGCGTTCTCGAATTGGGGGCATGCGGCACAGCGCGCGCATGCCAAAATAAACCCGGCTCGACGACCTATGGGAGAACATCGTGCGCGTACTCGTCATCGAAGACGATGCCAGCATCGCGACCAACCTCTACGATTATCTCGAGAGCGCCGGTTACGAAGTCGACACCGCGGCGAGCGGCCCGGCCGGGCTCCAGCTCGCGACGGCGCAGGCCTGGGATGCGATCCTGCTGGACCTGTCGCTGCCGGGCATGGACGGGCTGACGCTGTGCCGCAAGCTGCGCGAGGAGGTCCACCGCGATACGCCGGTGCTGATGCTGACTGCCCGGGACACGCTGGACGACAAGCTCGCCGGCTTCGTGCATGGGGCCGACGATTACCTGGTCAAACCGTTCTCGCTGAAGGAAGTCGGTGCGCGGCTCGGTGCGCTGATCAAGCGGTACCGGGGGCAGGTCACGCAGGCGTCGCTGTGCTGCGCGGACGTGCGCCTCGACCTGCAGACGCTGAGCGTCGAGCGCGCCGGGCGGCCGGTGAAGATGCCGCCCAAATGCCTGCACCTGCTGCGCCTGCTGATGCAGACGCCGAACCGGGTCATCGGCCATGCGGAACTCGAAACCGAAATCTGGGGCGACGCTTTGCCCGACAGCGACACGTTGCGCGCACACATCTACACGCTGCGCCGCGCACTCACCGCACATGGCGAGCCCGATCTGATCGAGACGGTTCACGGGCTCGGCTACCGGCTCGTGGCGGGTGACGACGATGCGTCGTAGCCTGCGCGTCAAGGTCGCGCTGTTTTTCTCCGGGCTGACGATCGTCCTGCTGATTGCGCAGGCGCTCGGTGTAAAGGCACTCGCCGAAGCCCAGGAAGAAAGACTGATCAGCGCACTGATTCGTGACGACCTCGCGAACCTGTTGCGGTCCTACCGCAGCGACCCGGCGCTGTTGCCGCCGTTCGACGCGCGCCTCGAAGGCTACGTGTCGTCGGCAGACCGCCCGCCGCTTGCGCTGCCGGCGTCGGTCAGGCAGCTTGCCGACGGCACGCACGAGATCATTCTCGACGGGCGCGAGATTCATGTCGCGGTCGTGCCGTTTGGCCCGAGCCGGGTCTATCGCGTCTACGACTTCAGCGTGTACGAAGAGCGCTTCAGGCAGGTGATCAATGCGCTGATGGCCGGCACGGGCGTGTTTGCGCTGTTCACGATCTGGTGTGCGTTCTGGCTGTCGGGCCTGCTGGTCCGGCAGGTCGCGGGCCTTGCGCAGCAGGTGAAGGCGCTCCGCCTTGGCGGATCGGTGTCGATCAATCCCGGGAAATACGACGAGGCGGAAGTCGCGGAACTGGTCGATGCGTTCAATGACTATCATCGGCGCATGGCCGAGATGGTCGAACGCGAAAAGGACTTCACCGGCAACGTCAGCCACGAACTGCGCACGCCGCTCACCGCGATCAAGACCAGTTGCGAATTGCTCGAGCAGGACGAATCGATCGGCACGCGCTCGCGCGCACGTGTGCGGCAGATCGAACGCGCGGCCGACAGCATGAAGGATCTCGTCAATGCGCTGCTGCTGCTCGCGCGTGAAGAGTCGCCCGCCGATGTCGGTGCGGTGCGTCTTGCCGGCGCGATCGAGGACGCGCTCGATCCGGCTGCCGCGACGCTGAAGGCCAACGATGTCCGGACCCGGATCGATGTCGATCCCGCGCTGCACGTCGACGCGAACCGGTCCGTGCTCGTGCTCGTGCTGTCGAACGTGGTCGACAATGCCGTCCGCTATACGAATCGCGGCGAGATCCGCTTCGTGTTCGCGGATGGCTGGCTGCACATCGAAGACACCGGGCGCGGCATTGAGCCGGATGCATTGCCGCACGTGTTCGATCGTTTCTATCGGGCAGGCCCGGCAGGTGCCGCGGCGCAAGGCTTCGGCATCGGCCTGTCGATCGTGAAGAAAATCTGCGATGGCCATGGATGGTCGATCCGGATCGACAGCGAGCCGGGAAAGGGCACCTGCGTGTCGATTCGCTTGCCGACGACGAAGCGGGCGTGAGTATGCGTCACTGGGGCCCGACACTTTCTTGACGAAAACTTCACAACCGCTTGCGTAGCATTCGGACCAGAAGCCGGCATACCGTCGGCAATGGAACCGCGTGGATATTCGTATGCGCCGAGCGCTGCTGCTTGTCTGTGTGTTGTCGGGCGGCTGTTCGACCTATCATCCGCAGCCGATCGCGCCTACCGAGCTCGCCCGGCAATTCGAGGAACGCACGCTCGCGAGCAACGAACTGCATGCGTACCTCGCCCGCGAACTCGGACACGACGTCGAGCCGTGGCCGCTGCCAAGCTGGAATCGCGAGACGCTGACGCTCGCGGCCTGGTATTACAGTCCGGCACTCGATGTGGCCCGTGCGCATTGGGGGACCGCGAAGGCCGGCATCGACGTCGCGGGCTCGATCCCGAACCCGGTGCTGCAGTTGCCGTTTCAGTGGGCGACGCCGAACCCGGGGCCGGGCGCGCCATTCACGACCGGCCCCGCGCTCGATATCCCGATCGAGACGGCGGGCAAGCGCGGCTATCGGATCGACCAGGCGTCGCACCTGTCGGAGGCCGCTCGACTCGCGATCCGCAACGAGGCGTGGAAGGTCGGTGCGCAAGTGCGCGACGCGCTGCTCGCGCTCTATGCGGCGCGCACGCGCAGCGCAGTGCTGTCGCGCAAGGTCGACGCCGAACGGCAGATCGTCGCGATGGTCACGAAGCGCCGCTCGGTCGGCGAGAGCGCCGGCCCCGACGTCGATGCGGCGCTCGTCGTGGCCACCCAGGCACAGGCGGACCTGGCCACCGCCCAGGCCGCCGAACAGGATGCGCGCGCGCAGCTCGCCGCGGCGATCGGCGTGCCGGTATCCGCGCTCGATGGCGTCCGGTTCGACCTGAACGGATTCGACGCCGTGCCGCCTTCACCGCCTGTGGCCGACGCGCAGCGCGACGCGATCCTGCATCGCGCGGACCTGCTGGGCTCGCTCGCCGAATACGCGGCGGCCGAATCGGCGCTGCAACTCGAAGTCGCGAAGCAGTATCCCGACATCCACCTCGGCCCCGGCTATACGTACGACACCGGCACGCACAAGATCGGATTCGGGCTGGCCGGCATCACGCTGCCGATCTTCGACCAGAACCAGGGCGGCATTGCCGAGGCCGAAGCGAAGCGCAAGGAAGGCGCCGCCCGCACCGCTGCATTGCAGGACACGATCCTCGGCGATCTGGACCGCGCATTGACCCGCTATCGCGCCAGCATCGATGCGTTGACGCTGACCGAAGCGCATCGCGCCGCCGCGCGCAGGCAACTCGACAGCCAGGCCGCGGGTTTTGCGGCAGGCAACGTGGATCGCCTCGCATTCACGCAGGCAAAGGCCGATTACGCATCGAGCGAGATCGCGCACCTGGACGCGATCGTCGCGATCCGTCAGGCGGCCGGCGCGCTCGAGGACACGATGCAGCGCCCGCTGACACCGGTAACCGGCCGCCCAACCGACACCTCGCGCGAGAGTGCACCATGAAGCTTCGATTGCTCTTTTTTTCCGTCGTCTCCGCGGTGCTGGCCGCCGGCGCCGGGTGGTACATCTACCGGACGCTCAATCCGGTCGCGCCGCCGTCGGCCGCAGCCACGCCGACGACATCGCAGCCCACCGTACAGACGGTGAACGGCGAAACGGTCGTCGTCGTGCCGCCGGACGAACAGCGCGCGAGCCGCATCGAAGTCGCGCCGCTGGCCGCGACGACGGTCCGCTCCGAGCGCACCGCGTATGCAACCGTCGTCGACCTGCAACCGCTGTTCGACCTGCACAACCGGCTGGCGTCGGCGCTCGCCGACCGCGACAGCGCGCGAGAGCTGGCCGCGACGTCGCAAGCACAGTACGAGCGCAGCCGCGTGTTGTATGCGGACGATCGCAACGTGTCGCAGAAGGCATTGCAGGATGCGCAGGCCGCCGCGCAGGCCGCGCGGGCCAAGCTGCAGTCCGCCGATGCGACGCAAAGCGCATTGGCCGCGACGATGCGTCAGCAGTTCGGCGATGCATTGACGGGCGCCGCGATGACGCCCGATGCGGGGCTGTTCCCGCGCCTGCTTGCCGGCCGGGCGGTGGTCGTGCGCGTGACGCTGCCGTCCGGCGACGCGGATGCCGCGCCCGCGCGCGTCACCGTCGACGGGCCGGATGGCCAGCCGGTCGCGGCGCAGAAGCTCTCGGTGTCGCCGCTCGGCGATCCGGCGGTGCAGGGGATGCCGTGGCTGTATGTGGCCGAGCGTGCGCTGCCGGTCGGCATGCGCACGAGCGCACACCTGCCGTCGCCAAACCCGGGCGCGGCCACGCTCGTGATCCCCGAACGCGCGGTGGTGTGGTATGGCGGGCAACCGTGGGCGTATGTGCGCACCGCGCCCGACCGCTTCACGCGTCGCGCGGTGCCCGCCGATTCGGCCGGCGATCGGGGTTTCGTCGCGACGACCGGTTTTCATGCGGGCGATGCGCTGGTGACGCAAGGCGCCCAGCTGCTGCTGTCCGAGGAGCAGAAGCCGCAGGGCATCGCGACAGCCTGCAAGGATCCGCCCGAATGCGACGACTGAAACCGACGCCGGTCCTGCACGACACGAATCCGACGACTGCCCATGCTTAACGCGATCATCCGTTTCTCGCTGCGCTTTCGCGGCATCATCTACGCACTGGCCGTGCTGGCTGCCGGTTACGGCCTCTATACGCTGACGCGCGCGAAGCTCGACGTGTTTCCGGAGTTCGCGCCGCCGATGAGCATCGTCCAGATCGAGGCGCCGGGCTTGACCAGCGAGCAGGTCGAAACGCTCGTGACCCAGCCCGTCGAGAACGGCCTGGGCGGGATGGTGGGCCTGCAGTCGATGCGCTCGCGCTCGATGCAGGGCCTGTCCGCGATCACGCTGGTGTTCGACGCGCACGCGAACGTGATGCAGATCCGCCAACTGGTGTCCGAGCGCGTGAATGCGCTGGCCGCGGCGTTGCCGGCGGGCGTGTTGCCGCCGCGCCTGCTGCCGCTGACGACGACGACCAGTGTGGTCCGCACGATCGGCCTGACGTCGAAGACGCGCTCGCCGATGGACCTGTACGACATCGCGCAGTGGATTGTCAGGCCGCAACTGCTGAGCGCGCCGGGCGTTGCCGATGCGATCGTGTTTGGCGGCGAGACGCGACAGCTGCAGATCCAGGTCGATGCCGCGAAGCTGATGCGCTACGGCCTGTCGATCCAGGACGTGATCGCCGCCGCACGCCAGTCGACCGGCGTGCGCGGCGCCGGCTTCATCGAGAACGACAACCAGCGCATCGCCGTCAATGCGGACGGCCAGATCGCCACGCCCGACAGGCTCGCGGGCGTCGTGCTGCGCTGGAGCAACGGGGTCGCCGTGCACCTGGCCGATGTCGCGACCGTCACCTGGGGCAGCGCGCCGCTGGTGGGCGCCGCGTCGATCATGGGGAAGCCGGGCGTGATGCTGGTGCTCGAAAGCCAGTACGGCACCAATACGCTGGCCGTGACGAACCATATCGACAGTACGCTCGACGCGCTCCGGCCGGTGCTCGCCACGCAAGGCGTCGACGTGCAGCCAGACGTGTTCCGACCGGCCAGTTTCATCGACGCGTCGGTCGGGCACCTGCGTACCGCGCTGCTGGTCGGCGCCGTGCTCGTGATCGCGGTGCTGTTCCTGTTCCTGCTCAACGTGCGCACCGCGGTCATATCGGCTGTCGCGATCCCGCTGTCGCTGCTGGTCGCGATCATCGTGCTGACCTCGTTCGGCGTGAGCCTGAACACGATGACGCTCGGCGGCCTCGCGATCGCGCTCGGTGAAGTGGTCGACGACGCGATCATCGATGTCGAGAACATCTACCGACGGCTTCGCGAGAATCGCGCGCGGCCCGCGCCGTTGCCCGTGTTTCGCGTCGTGCTGCGCGCATCGCTCGAAGTGCGCAGCGCGGTCGTGTTCGCCACCTTCATCGTGATGCTGATCTTCCTGCCGGTGCTGACGCTGTCGGGGGTGGCCGGCAAGCTCTTCGCGCCACTCGGCATCGCGTACATCCTTGCGGTGCTGGCGTCGCTCGGCGTCGCGCTGACGCTCACGCCGGCGATGGCCCTCGCATTGCTCGCGCGCGGACCGCTGCCCGAGCACGAGCCGCGCCTGATTGCGCGGCTGAAGGAGCGCTATGCGGCGCTGCTGCTGAAGGTCGAGCAGCGCGTCAAGACCGTGATGGCGGTCGTGGCGCTGCTGTGCGCTGCCGCGCTCGCGGCGCTTCCGTTCATGAGCGGCAACTTCATCCCGGAGCTGCGCGAAGGGCACTATATCGTCCACATGGGGCTTGCACCGGGGTCGTCGCTGGCCGAGTCGATGCGCATCGGCACGCAGGTCTCGCACGCGTTGATGCAGGTGCCCGGCGTGCGGCTCGTCGCGCAGCGCGCGGGGCGCGCCAACGACGTGGTCGACCCGATGGGCGTGCAACTGAGCGAATTCGAGGTCGATCTGAAGCCGATGGGCGCGTCCGGGCAGGGCGAGACGCTGCGCCGCATCCGGCAATCGCTTGCGCAATTCCCGGGGCTCACCACGTCGGTCAACACGTTTCTGGTCGAACGGATCGACGAGACGATTTCGGGCGTGACGGCGCCCGTCGTCGTCAACGTGTTCGGCGACGAGCTCGACATCATCGATCGCAAGGCGCAGGAGATCGCCCGCCTGCTCGGGACGATGCACGGCGTCGCGAGCGTTCGGGTCGAGTCGCCGCCCGGCATTCCCGAGCTCGAGGTGAGGCTCAGGCCCGAGCAATTGAGCCGCTGGGGCTTCCGGCCGGTGGACGTGCTCGACGCGATCCAGGGCGCCTACCAGGGCACCACGGCGTCGCAGGTCTATCAGGGCAGCCGCACCTACGACGTGGTCGTCGTTCTGTCGCCGGATGCGCGCCGGAGCCTCGCCGACGTCGGCGCGCTGACGATGCGCAATCCGGAGGGGCTCGCGGTGCCGTTGCGCGCGCTGGCAACCATCGGCCAGGTGTCGGGCCGTTACCAGATTACCCATGACGGCGGCCGGCGCATGCAGACGGTCTCCGTAACCCTCGGCAGCCGTTCCGTCAGCGATTTCGTGCGCGACGCGCAGGTGCGCGTGAGCCGCGAGGTCGCGATGCCCGCGCGCACCTATGCGGTGTTCTCCGGCGAGAGCGAAGCGCGTTCCCAGTCGCAGCACGACCTGCTCGTCTACGGCGCGATGTCCGCAGTCGGCATCGCGTTGCTGCTGTTCCTCGCGATGAAGAGCCCGCGCGGGGTCGCGCTCGTGATGATCAACCTGCCGTTCGCGCTGGTGGGCGGCGTGCTGAGCGTCGTGCTGACGGGCGGCGACCTGTCGCTCGGCGGCATGGTCGGGTTCGTCACGCTGTTCGGCATTTCATTGCGCAACTCGATCATGCTGATCAGCCATTACGAGCATCTCGTCCACATCGAGCGCATACCGTGGGGGATCGACACCGCGGTGCGCGGCGCATCGGAGCGCCTGATCCCGATCCTGATGACGGCGCTCGTAACCGCGCTTGCGCTGTTGCCGCTCGCCTTGACGAGCGGTGCCGCCGGCAACGAGATCGAGGGGCCGATGGCGACCGTCATCCTCGGCGGCCTCGTCACGTCGACCGCGCTGAACCTGATCGTGTTGCCCACGCTGGCGCTGCGGTATGGGCGTTTCGAGCGCGACATGCTGACGGAGTCGCCGGACGCTTCGTCGAACGAGTGAGCCGCATGCGCGCATGCGTGTGCACCCATTGCCTTCGCGGGTCGACGGGTATCGCTACGACGCCGGCGTCGTGCGGCGCGCCTGCCTGTCGGCTGGCGCCCCGGCCGCCGCGCGCCGCACGATGAACCCGAGCAATGCGATCAGCAACAGCGGTGCGATCTGGATCGACAGCAGGTTGGCGATCGACGCCATCACCATCGGCAGCACCCATGCGGCCACGAGTGTCTCGCGTTCGCCGCGCAGCCACCCGGTCCGCAAACCGGCGAATGCCAGCCATGCGATCGGAAACGCGAGCCACGCGAGGTCGTAGTCGTACACGTACGGGCTGATCAGGAACGTGCCCGTCATCAGCGACGCGCCGCGCAGCGCCGGATCGGCGGAGCGCCGCCACACGTGCCAGACGACGCCCGTGGCGCCGAGCGCGACGATCGCGTGCACGACGTAGGCGCCGGCGACCGGCACGCCGGCCATGCGGGCAAGCGCAAACACGGTCGGCATCTTGGCCCACGGCAGCGCACCCGTTTCCACGAAGCCGCGGGCTTGCTGGACGCTGGCGAGGAACGCTTTCAACGTGCCGGTACCGAGCGCGACGGTGCCGGCGGCGGTGACGGCGATCGCGGTTGCCGCGGCCGACGCGATGGCCGGCCACGCGCGCGCGGCGAGCAACGCGACGGGAAACAGCAGCGCCAGGTGAGGCTTGATCGCGAGCAGCCCGACGAACACGCCCGCGATGATCGGGCGGCGCTCGATGCACAGCAGCGCGGCACCGGCCAGCGCGGCGGTGAGGAACGCATTCTGGCCATGGAGCAGGTTGGACCACAGGCCGGGAAACGCCGCGACGCACCAGAGCGCCGCGCGATTCCGGCCGATCACGCGCAGCAGCACGAACACGTATGCGGCGAGCGTCGTGCCGATGAACACGCAGTAGGCGACCAGGTACGGCATCAGCGCGAGCGGCAGGACGACCAGATAGAACGCGGGCGGGTAGAACCACGCGAACACGCTGCTCGTACCCGGCACGGCGACCTTCGCGGATTCGACCAGCAGCCGGATGTCGTAGGCGTCCAGCGCGTGGCCCGCGAGCGCGAGGCGGGAGGCCGCCCAGAACGCGATGAAGTCGTAGCCGAGCGGTTTGCCTCGCGGGTCGACGAGATGCTTCGACATCGTCACCCACGTGACGCAGAGGAGCCCGAGCATCAACAGGACGACGCGCGGGTACACCTTGATGCGCTCCGCATTCAGCCAGTGTTCGCCGGTTTTCATCGAGGCTCCCCGTGTCCCGATCCGCGCCGTGTGGTTCGCGGTTTCGCTGTTTGCTGCAGGTATGGTGCGGCCAGCCTGTCGAGCAGAACGCGACGGGCTGGCCGCGCGGCTGGTGACAGGCATCTTAATTCAGCCTGACGGAAGACGATAGGCGGGAATGACCGCACGCGACGGGGAAGACGGGAAGCAGAAGAGGCAGGCGGGCGCCCCCGCGCCCGCCGCCGGCATCAGAAGATGAAGCCGGTGTTCACGAACTTCGAATGGTGATCTGACACGATCGCGTCGAGCAGCTGCTTGCTGCTGTCGGTCTGCTTCGCGGCGACCATCGAGCGGATCGAGAACGCGCGCAGCGCATCGCTGACCGACAGCGTGCCTTCCGCCGAATCCTTGCGGCCCGCGAACGGGAACACGTCGGGCCCGCGCTGGCACTGGCAGTTGATGTTGACGCGGCACACCTGGTTCACGAGCGGATCGACGAGCGCGCCGATCTGCGCCGGGTCCGAACCGAAGATGCTGACCTGCTGCCCGTGGTCTGACGTCGTCACGTAGTCGAGCGCGGTGTCGACGTCGTCGAACGGCGCGACCGGAATGATCGGCCCGAACTGTTCCTCACGATACAGCTTCATCCCTTCCGTGACCGGATACACGACGGCCGGATAGAACAGCGTCTTGCTGAACACACCGCCCGATTCGTTCACGACCTGCGCGCCTTTCTCCTTCGCGTCGTCGATCGCGTCGGTCATGTACGCAGTGCGATGCATGCCCGGCAGCGGCGTGATGCCGACGCCTTTTTCCCACGGCATGCCGATCTTCATCTTCGCGAGTTCTTCGGTGAAGCGCTTCAGGAACGCATCGACGATCGACCGGTGCACGAGCAGCATCTTCAGCGCGGTACAGCGCTGGCCGTTGAACGACAGCGCGCCGAGCAGGCACTCCTTCACGGTCAGATCGAGGTCCGCATCGGGCAGCACGATCGCCGCGTTCTTCGCGTCGAGCCCGAGGATCGCGCGCAGCCGGTGCGACTTCGGATGCTGCTTCTTCAGGTGATCGGCGACCTTGCTCGACCCGATCAGCGCGAGCACGTTGATCTTGCCCGACGCGAGCATGTGCGGCACGACCACCGCGCCCGGCGCGTAGATCGTGTTGATCACGCCTTTCGGGAACGCGTCGCGGAACGCTTCGAGCAACGGTTCGAACAGCAGCGTGCCGTACTGGGGCGGCTTGAACACGACGGTGTTGCCCATCAGCAGCGCCGGGATCAGCGTCGCAAATGTTTCGTTCAACGGATAGTTGTACGGCCCCATGCACAGCACGACGCCGAGCGGCGTGCGGCGGATCTGCCCGATCGTGCCTTCGGCGATCACGAAGCGCGAGTTCGCGTTGTCGAGCTCCTTCAGCGCGTCGATCGTCTGCAGCATGTAGGTGACGGTGCGGTCGAACTCCTTCTGCGAATCCGCGAGGCTCTTGCCGATCTCCCACATGATCAGGTTCACGACCAGTTCGCGCTGCGCGACCATCCGCTTGATGAAGTCCTGCATGCACGCGATGCGCTGCTCGACCTTCATCGTCGGCCATTCGCCACGGCCCGCGTCGTACGCGCGCACCGCGGCGTCGAGCGCCGCGTCGCTTTCCGGCTCGCCCATCACGGGGTAGCTGCCGATCTCGAGCTGCTCGACGCTGCCGTCGGGCTGCCGCACGCAGACGGGCGACAGCACCGTCTTGGTCGCGCCGTCCCACGGTTTCAGTTCGCCGTCCACGAGCGACACGCGCTGGTGGATCGGGGCTTTCAGCCGGACGTCGGCGGGAATCTCTTCGAGGGCGGGAAACAGTTGCTGCAGGGAGGCGGAATCGGGCATGACGGTCTCGCTTGACTGGGTGTCCGTGATGGACGGGCGATGCGGAATCCTCGGCTAGGAGTCTGGGCGGCAGACGGTTTGCAGCGGTTAAATGAGGTCAACTCAGGCGACGCGACGTCGTCGGGCGCTGCAAGCCGGGGCCGCGCTGCGCTCGAGACCAGCATGCGTGCACAAGGCGGCT
>NZ_QTQP01000128.1 GCF_003854275.1 Burkholderia sp. Bp8963 | reverse complement strand
TTTGTGCGCCGAGCATGCGCAACAGCTTGGGGGTGCAAGTCCCCTGTCCAGCCTGATGGGGCGAAGGACTAGCGAAACGCAAGGGCGTCGTCGTGAGGCGGGGTCTGAAGGAAGCGTGTAGCAAAGCCACGACCTGACGAACAGAAACCAGATACGAGGCCTACCCAGTCGGACGAGCGAGCAAATGATCGCGAAGTCCACAACCATCAAGGGCTGGGGTGGTAAATCTGGCAGGGGTGTGGTGAAGGCGGTTGAGCTTACCTCGGGAGGCCTGCCCGGTGTCCTGGAATCAGGACTGAACAACTCGCAAGGGTTGTTGATCGCCGTGCAGGAGTCAGCAGCGGGCATATTAGGGCGGCGACGCCTGAAGGCCCAAACGGAGAGGAGCGGCGAGTAAGCCGGAGAACTCGACATGGGAGCGCAGCAGAAAACGCATGGCGTCCTCGACATCGGAGGCAGGGGTGAAGCCCCGAGGGCCGTTGAGCGAGGGGCTGAACCTGTGGCGGCGAACCCCGAGTCTGAAAGCCCGTCGGCTTGTGACCGACTGATGGAAGAAGTCTGCGAAAGGGAGAACCTGAAGCAGGCGTTGAAGCGTGTGAAAGCGAACAAGGGTGCACCGGGCGTGGACGGCATGACGGTTCAGGCATTACCGGCGTACCTGCGGGAGCATTGGCCGACGATACGGGCCTCACTGCTCGAAGGAACCTACCAACCACAAGCTGTGAGACGGGTCGAGATACCCAAGCCGGATGGAGGGGGCGTGCGCAAGCTCGGCATTCCCTCTGCGCTCGACAGGCTCGTTCAGCAGGCGGTATTGCAGGTGCTGCAAAGGCGGTGGGACCCGACGTTCTCGGACTCCAGTTATGGCTTCCGTCCGGGACGCTCGGCGCATCAGGCCGTGGCGCGCGCGCAGGGCTACATCCAGGCAGGACATGGCTGGGTGGTAGACCTGGATCTGGCGCAATTCTTTGACCGCGTGAACCACGATATCCTGATGAGCCGGGTAGCAAGCCGGATCAGCGACAAGCGTATGCTGAAGCTGATCCGTGCGTTCCTGACGGCAGGTGTGCTGGAGAACGGGCTGGTTGGTGCAACGGAAGAGGGTACGCCCCAGGGCGGTCCGCTGTCACCGTTGTTATCGAATCTGATGCTCGACGATCTTGACAAGCTGCTTGAGCAACGCGGACTGCGGTTCGTGAGGTACGCCGACGATTGCAACGTCTACGTATGCAGCGAACGTGCAGGCCAGCGGGTGATGGCAGGGCTGAAGGCCTTCCTTACTGGCAGGCTGAAGCTGAAGGTCAATGAAGCGAAGAGCGCCGTCGCACGGCCTCACACGCGGAAGTTTCTGGGCTTCACCTTCCTGGGGCGGAAGCAGGTCAGAAGGCGCATTGCGCCCAAGGCACTGGCTCGCTTCAAGGATCGGGTCCGGGAACTGACGCAACGCTCGCGCGGGATCAGCGTCGACCAGTTGATCGGCACGCTGAAACGATATCTGACGGGCTGGCGTGGCTACTTTGGTTTCTGTGAAACGCCCAGCGTGCTCAAGCAACTGGATGAATGGATCCGACACCGCCTGCGCTGTTTCTTCTGGAAGCAGTGGAAGCGTGGCCGGACCCGATTCCGGGAGCTGGTTGCGCGAGGCGTGAACCGACACCTTGCCGCACAAACGGCGGGTTCGCCCCACGGTGTCTGGCGCCTGAGCAATAGCCCGGCACTGAACAAGGCGCTGTCGAATCGTTACTTCCGCTCGTTGGGCCTTCCGTCGCTGGGTCCATCGCCGATCAACTGATCCGAACCGCCGTGTACGGACCCGTACGCACGGTGGTGCGGGAGGGGTCGGGCCGCGAGGCCTGCCCCTATCCCAATT
>NZ_QTQP01000127.1 GCF_003854275.1 Burkholderia sp. Bp8963 | reverse complement strand
TCCAGCAATGGCTGCACAGTCCAGACCCGGCCTTTCGCGAGAAGGTCAACGTGATTTGCAAGCTATACCGCAAGGCGCCGCGAAACGCGGTGGTGCTGAGCATCGACGAGAAGACCGGCATTCAGGCTATCGAGCGCAAGCACCCGGGACGGGCGCCCGCCCCAGGACGGCTGCGCCGCCGAGAATTCGAATACATTCGTCACGGCACCCAGGCGTTGATTGCCGCGCTGGATGTGCATTCCGGCAAGGTACTGGCAGAGTGCCGCGAGCGGCGTACCCAGAACGATCTGGTAGCCTTCATGGAGCGCGTGGCAACCGCGTACCCGGGCAAGCAGGTGCATGTGGTGTGGGACAACCTGAATACGCATCGCGCCCAAGCAGTCTGGCAGGCGTTCAATGCCCGGCATGGCAAGCGGTTTCACTTCCACTTCACGCCATTGCACGCGAGCTGGGTCAATCAGATCGAACTCTGGTTTGCCCGCTACACCCGCCGGGTGCTGCGCCATGCCAGCCACACCAGCACCGCGCACCTGCGCGAGCGCACCGAGCAGTTTGTCGGCGAGCACAATCAGGTCGCCCGCCCCTTCAAATGGAGTTTCCGGGGCTATCCGCTGCAAGGCGATGCCTCGTAATCGAGAGACGCAGATGCCAGCATTACCCGCCAAACACTACGCCGCTGAACTGCAGCGTCAACTGCGCAGTCTGCTCGGCCATGAGCAGATCGTCACGCAAGCCTACGGGCGTCACTTGCTGATCAAACGTCTGGACGACGATGAGCCAACCGTGGTGGCGCGGCTAACCGAGCTCGGCCGCAATCGATATGGCGCCGCCTTTCGCAGTCACAGTGGGCGTTGGGAGCCGCTGCCGGGCATGGGTTCGCTCGACGAAATGGCCGACGTGGTCGTCACGCTTCTGCAGCCATATTTGCAGCCCGATAATTATTAAACGTATTTGAGGGATGTTGTACTAGTTGGGTCGTTTCCGAGATAAATGCCGGAAAAGCCCATCAAGCAATATTCCCACGCAAATGGAGATTTTCGCGAGCCAAAATTGAGCGTCATCGAGATGACTTGGCACGCCACTCACCCGGAGAAAAAAACGGCCCGTGACGGCTACCAGCACAGCCACCACAATGAGGCGAACCAGATACCCTGCCCATATCCGAAGGGGGCTTGTTTTTCCAAACGGAAGCCATGGGGTTGAACTTCCTCGGACGTTACGGCCCATCTCCGGCAGGCCTAAGCGCGCAAAGATCATCCCCGCGAGGAGATTTACGAAAGCAATGGTGTTACCGTACGCGATAAACATTCCGCAGAGCCTCACCGGATTAATACCAATCTAGGGCCATCGGTTCGATGACAGCAGTTGACATTTTCCGCTACTGCGGTCTGGAAATCTCGGCCTTCCAATCCAGAAGCAACTTAGCAACGCGTTTTGAATTCTCGCCGTTCTCCTGCAAGCCCATTCTTTCGGTAGCGACCGCGTCCAGATATGCTGCGACGGACGATGCGTCTGCTCCTTCCTGCAACATGGCGAATACCTTCGGCAGATATCCTTGATACTCATCGCGTGCTGCCGGACTGTGTGCAACCCCGATCGGGTCCCAGACGTAGTACAGGACTTCATCCACCCGTCGGTACAGTTCCAGTTCGGCATCGGTCAATTTTCGCCCCATAGGTGCCTCACACATCCAGTGACGATCAACGACGAAAGAAATGCACGTCAACCTGAGTGAGCCCATCGGCTTATACACAATTTCCAGCGTGACCGGTGTTTGTCAACGTAGTTGTCGCGCCACTTCACGCGCACTGCTTTAATTCGGCCCGGGGCGTGCGCTCCGGATTGAGCCAGACTTCGTCCTTCAATTCCCAATTGCGGGTCGAGCGAGACCACCG
>NZ_QTQP01000126.1 GCF_003854275.1 Burkholderia sp. Bp8963 | reverse complement strand
CAATATGCGCATCTCTTCAAGCGTGTTGTGAGCCAGGCTCCGGCCGTCTCGTTTCATGAGCGATCCTGTCAATAGCTGTCGCTCAAGCATAGACCATTTGTCCGCTAAATTTCTGACCTATGAGTAATACGCCCGAACGGTCGCTCTGGAACAGCCATATCCAACATCGCCGGCTCATCCGGTATACGGAGGAATCGTGAAATTTTCGCAGAGTGTCACCTGTGCGCGGCTTACCATGCTTTGGGTTATCGCGATCTTATTGACGCCGGTGTTTGCCGAGGGTGCGGTGTGTGCGGGCTCTACAACGCTGCAGGGCGTGGATGTCTCGTCATATCAGGGCACTATTGACTGGAATGCGGTGGCCGCTTCGGGCAGACAGTTTGCCTATGCGCGGGTCAGCGATGGCGCAACCCCGGATACGATGTTCGACGTGAACTACACCGGCATCAAAGCGGCTGGTCTCGCGCGGGGGGCCTATCAGTTCTTCCGGCCATCGGTGGATCCAGCCACCCAAGCCGCCTTGATTCTTCAAAAGGTTGGGCCGGGAGATCTTCCTCCGGCGCTCGATGTAGAGGTCACCGACGGTCAATCGCCCGCCACGATCGCCGCGAACGTCCGGACCTGGGTGACAATCGTGCAGAACGCCACCGGCAGACCACCTGTCATCCTGACGGCCCCAGGCTTCTGGAACAGCGCCGTGGGTTCCCCGACCTTTGCCAGTGATCCTCTCTGGGTGGCAAACTTCGCTGTTGCATGTCCAACTTTGCCCATCGGTTGGAATAGTTGGGCATTCTGGATGTACGGCAATAATGGGTCGGTGCCCGGAATCTTGGGAGCCGTCGACGTGGACGAGTTCAATGGTTCGCTAGCGGACCTCAATAACCTGAAAGGCGGCCATCTCGGTTACGTGACAAATGCCGGCTCCAATTCGGTCTCGGTGATCAATACTGCAACGAATGCCGTGACGGCCACAATTCGCGTCGGGACTACGCCATTGAACATCGCCCTGACTCCGAATGGACAAGCCGCCTACGTTGTGAACTCAGGTGCGAACACGGTTTCTGTCATCAACACTGCTACCAATACAGTGACCAGCACTATCCCGGTTGGACTCTTCCCTACGGACGTTATAGTCACGCCTGATGGGGCCAACGTTTACGTGGTAAACGCGGGTGCGAATTCAGTTTCGGTGATCAACACGGCAGCGAATACAGTTGTTGCGACTGTCCCGGTTGGGGCGAATCCGGTCAGTCTTGCGGCCTCTCCGGACGGAGCTCAGATCTACGTCACGAATGCGGCATCCAAGTCCGTGTCAGTGATCAACACGGCAACGAACACGGTCACTGCAACTGTGCCCGCTGGATCGAATCCCCTGCACATGGTAATTCACTGAAATGGACAGCATCGACCCTCGTGGTTCGAGTTGACGGCTCCACGCTTGCTTGCCAACGCTGCGATCGAGCACACCTGTCAAGCGTGAGCCGCTGACATCGCCTACATGGTCAAAGATTGTCTTGAACATTGAGGAAGAGATCGGCATCTGGCAGTCGCCGTGCTCGGGGTCGTCCGGTGTGAATGGCCGGTGAGCACTCGGTAACAGCCATCGCATCAGCGAATCCTCGTATGGCTGCTTCGGGTCGACTCCGGTCCGACGCCTTGCTCGGAAGCGGCCGTTCGTGCGACGAGGTCAAGCGCATGTCGTTATACACAACGTCCTTGTTGTTCGGCGACGGCGACGAAGCCCGTTTACTTTCAATGACATAGAGCGACGCTTGTAAACTGTCGGCGTTTCGCGTTTACTCTCCGCTTTTGAGCGGACGCCTTGGTCACGGAATCGACGCCCTGGACACAAACGGAATTCGAGCAACTGGACCTTGGCGACGCGCGCCTGAACAA
>NZ_QTQP01000125.1 GCF_003854275.1 Burkholderia sp. Bp8963 | reverse complement strand
CCTTGAATTCCATTGCCGCCCAACTCTCCGTTGCTCGTGCCATTCGCGCGTCATGCAAAAAGCAAGAGTAAACGGCAAGCCGCGAAAGTTTACAAGCCGCTCACGCCGACTTGTGTGTAATGGAATGCTGTAAACCATCGGTGTCGATGACAGTCGAATCGCCTTCAATGTTCCAGAGGTGACCATTGGCGGGAAACTGCTTTCGGCCTGTATGGGGTGACTCACTTCCCACCATCTTGGTACAAATGCCCGTGGCTGTCATCGCTTCCGTTGCGTTCTGATTGTATGGATATTCTCGTATCAAGCCGCACGTGTTCGCACCAGCTTCAAGGCTTTCAGGAGCGTATTGCAGCACGAAGAAATGATAGGGAGCCGGCAGCCAGTAATTTTCTGTGAGAAGTGCCGCTATACCGCTCTTGTCTCCGCATCCCACAGCGTTGCAATCCGCAAAACTTATCTGATGCGTTTTGTAGGAAGGGTAGTGACCGATGGTGCTGCCACTTGAATCGTCCCCCGGATGGTCGGGCTGCATGTTACCCAGCAGGTGTGCAAACGGATAGGTACGTCGAGTTGTCCAATCGTCCAGGCTCGTGATGTTCAGCCATGTTGGTGTGGATGCAGTCGGCGCAAGGCGTGTGGAATCGTGATAGAAGTCATAGTAAGCGTCTGCTCCAATAGCCGCATTCAATGTAACGATCAGCGTCTTTTCTCCAAGAGGCTGGTCAGTTTTCATGAACTTGGGTAACAAGGCGCGCGATAAAATTCTGCCACCCAAGGAATGACCGGTCACAATCATACGGTTTTCTGTGGGGCCCTTCTGGACGGCGCGAGCAATATCGGTCAAATCGGATGCCATCGTGCCACTTGTGGCGATCGAATCTGCCGCGCGTGCACGGTTCGCGATTGTAAAGACGCTTGCTCCCGGCGTTGAGATGCTTTCTCCCCGCCAGCCAACATAAACACCGAGTACCTGTGTATTCGCTTGCCCCGCGCGCGACAATGCATCTTTGTACCGCGCCAGCATATGGTCGAAATACTTGACGTTCTCGTCGTCGGGGCTGGCGTTATGGTGCCAGCCATGCACGTAGACAGCGACAAACGTTGCTTCTCCTGCGGTATTTGAATTCTCGATTTTCTGCAGGATGCCTTGTAGCTGATGTGGCGCGAACAGTTGGCCCGGTCCCTTGCATGCCTCACTCTCCAGTTCGCAGTATTCGAGAAAAGCTACGCTGAAGCGCCTTTCCACGCGACCATCGTTGTTCTCCGTAACGCCCGCTTGGGTAGCCGGACAGTCGGCGCGTCGGCCGACTTTATCGATTGTGCATGACCTGGATTGGAAGCCAACTTGTTGATACTGCTTGTCTGGTACGGCACTGCACCCTGCTAAGGTCAGTGAAGTGATGCATGCGCCAAAAATCATCGTGCGGGCGATGTTTCGGTACCCCTTAATTTCCCCATTTTTCATTTTTTGTCGCTCCGTTATCGAACTGTAACACTTCTCAAGTGTGCAGGTCGAGTCCGAGTCATGTTGGCCACTCCTGCATGATCAAAACATAGTCGATCATTTTCAAAAATTCCACTCAGGAGATTCCGCACTATCTCTGTACGCAATCGAGTTAAATAAGACGGTCGACAAACGAACCAGGCGATTTCAGGAATCTCGGGAGAAGGATGTCTAATGGTCAGCGCATAACAAGACGTACCGACACGGGAGGTCGGTGCACAATCGCGGCGGCGACTTCATGGTCTACAGTGAGCCAAAACTCATCAATCTGGACAAGCCGATCATTCTAAAAATTGACACCGTATGCAGAACCATTCCGACCGAGCAATGAAAGCGGCCATGACCATCTTCAAAGTGGCTTTGTCCGTGATCGCCATATACCTGATTGTCGCTATCGGGTGGCTGTCCCCATTCCATTACACACAAGTCGGCGTGAGCGGCTTGTAAACTTTCGCGGCTTGCCGTTTACTCTTGCTTTTTGCATGACGCGCGAATGGCACGAGCAACGGAGAGTTGGGCGGCAATGGAATTCAAGG
>NZ_QTQP01000124.1 GCF_003854275.1 Burkholderia sp. Bp8963 | reverse complement strand
TGACATCGCGATAGCGGTCGACCATGGCGGGGCTGAGCGGGTCGGAGGTGAACAGCAGCCGGGCCTCGTCGACGTCCTCGGGGTCGCCAATGCTCAGGGTCCAGCCGCCCAGCCCCAGGACGCCGCCCACGGGCGTGCCCGGATCATGGGACCACACCGGTTGCAGCAGCCCGCTGTCATGAACCCGGTAGGCGGCTTCGCAGACATAAGCCTTGCCGCGGCGCTTGAGAAAGACATAGACGTAGCCTTCGCGCATGCTGCGCACGGCATAGCGGCTGCCGGAGAGCATGGGTGTGAGCTTCTTGCCGAGGTTCGCGGGTAGCTTGGGCGCGAGGTGATCGACGCTGGCCTGGTTGGCGCCGGACACCACGCCGTAGCGCAAGGGCAGGATGGTGAGGGTGCGCTTGCAACTGACGCATGGGCTGGGTGCTTCGTTGCTGCGAGTACGGTTGGCGGCGTCGCGGCTGGCGCCAAGCAACTCGGTCAGGGATTGAATATCTGTGGACATGGATGTTTTCCCGTGGTCGTTGCTATACCTGCCGCTGGCGCAGCGCCAGATACAGGTCGCCCAGACGCCCCGCGCCGGATGCCGCTGCGCGTACGGCTTGTTGCCAGCTGCGATCGATCTTCAGGCTTGATGCTGGCTGGGCCAGGGCGAAGAAGACGTAATCGTGAAGGTCGTCGTGTGCGGACAGGCCGGCTTCGCGCGCCGCGGCGAGGTGCGCTTCGATCCGGGCCAGACGCACGCCTGGGCAGGTGGTGTCGAATAGCGCGGGGGTATGGTTCTGGGTGGCCTGAAGCAACTGGTGCGGCAGCGGGTCGGCAATCAGGGCCTGCCAGAGCGTGTCGTCAATCACCAGAGCTGATGGCGCCGTGGCGCCAGTCGCGGCGCGCCCGGTCACTCTTCCCCAGCGCTGGACCTTGGTGTCTGCCCGAGGAATCCACCAGGACGCGATGGGGTCCATCAATTCAGCCCACCAGCGTGGATCGGCGTGCCGGTATAGCACCGGTAGCACGAAGGGATCGTAGTAGCGCAACAGGAAGGTATCGCCTTGTGGTCCACGCGCGACGATCGCCTGGGCCAGATGCGCCGCCAACTGTTCGGCGGGCAGTGCGCTTGTAATCCAGCCGTGGAGGAGGTTGCCCTGTTCGCCATGGAATGATTCCAGCAGGCGCTGATGGCCTGTTTCGGTGGCTTCTTGGGCGGCAAGCAGCAGCGGGCTGTAGGGCAAGAGCGCTTCCCAGGTGGCGTCCTGGAGCAGCGGATGAGCACGGCCCTCGAATCTCGTTCTCACGAGCTCCCGCTGGTCGTCGTCGAGTACCGACATGTCGCTTACCGCCAGCAAGTGACGCACGGTGCGAGGAACGGCCAGCTCGTTCATCAGCGATTGTTCGAGTGACTTCATACTTTCACCAGTGCCTGGTGTTCGGCCGAGGCCTTGAGCCAGCAACCCACACAGACAGGCTCACCGACATATGGCGCTCCGCCAACGGTGACGGGCATCCCGCCCTGGCCGCTGTTCAGGTCGATGGAACTGGCCTTGAAGTTGACTGCCGCGCCATTGAACTTGAGGCCGCTGGCATCGAGCGTCAGAACGCCGCCGGGGGTGCTCCAGCGCATCGCCTCGGCGCTGCTTTCGTAGCGTTTGGTTTGCAGCCGGATGGCTTCACCCGCCTGTATCTGATGGTGCCCCTGGACCGTCAGTTCAGCGTGGCCGCCGATCCGTGTGGTGTGGTTGGCGGCAACCTTGTCGATACGGCTGTTGCCGATTTCTTCGATGCGGTCCTGGGTAATGGAGATCTGCTGGGTCCGTTGAACGACCAGGGTCTGGTCGCGGGCAACAGTGATCAACTGATCCTGGCCGATGTCCGAGCGGTCGTCGCGCGCGATGGTGTCGTGGCGGTCACGGCCAACCTTGAGCAATTCGTCACGAGAGATGTTCTCGCTGCGGTCATTGCCGACAAAGGTGGTCTCGTCATGGTTGACGTGGATGTTCTGATCCCTCTGGGCGTGGACGTAGACTTCCTCCTGCCCGGCCTCGTCCTCGAAGCGCAGTTCGTTGAAGCCT
>NZ_QTQP01000123.1 GCF_003854275.1 Burkholderia sp. Bp8963 | reverse complement strand
AGGATCACGTTGAAGAACGAGCGGTTCATCGCGTGGCACATGATGTACGACAGGATCGCACCCGACGAGCCGACCAGCGAACCCGCGATGATCAGCATCGCGTTGTTCAGCGAGAAGCCGATGCCCGCCGCCGCCCAGCCCGAGTACGAGTTCAGCATCGACACGACCACCGGCATGTCCGCGCCGCCGATCGGGATGATGATCAGCACGCCGAGCACGAACGCGATCGCCGTCATGATGATGAAGGGCAGCCACGACTGCGTGAGGAAGAAGATCACGCCGAAGCCGAGCATCCCGAGCGCGAGCATCAGGTTGATCAGGTGCTGGCCCGCATACACGACCGGCGCGCCCTGGAACAGCCGGAACCTGTACTTGCCCGACAGCTTGCCGAACGCGATCACCGAACCCGAGAACGTGATCGCGCCGACGAACGTGCCGATGAACAGCTCGATCCGGTTGCCGTACGGGATGAAGGTCGGCGACGTCGCGTCCGGCGGCACGAGCCCGAACGCGTCCGGCTCGGCAACCACCGCATACGCGATGCACACGGCCGCGAGACCGATCAGCGAGTGCATCGCCGCGACGAGTTCCGGCATCTTCGTCATCTCGACGCGCGCGGCGACAAACGCGCCGACACCGCCGCCGACCACCAGCGCGCCGAGCACGAGCGCGATCCCGAGCGGCAGGTTCGCGCCGAGCGCGCTGGCCTGCTTGACGATCAGCGCGAGCGTCGTGACGATCGCGATCGCCATCCCGACCATCCCGAACAGGTTGCCGCGCCGCGCGCTCTTCGGGTTCGACAGCCCCTTCAGCGCCTGGATGAAGCACACCGACGCGACGAGGTACAGCAGCGTAACGACGTCCATGCTCATCGCGCGCCCTCCTTCGCTGCCTTCGGCTCCTTCTTGCGGAACATCTCGAGCATTCGCCGCGTCACGAGGAACCCGCCGAACACGTTGACGGCCGCGAGCGCGACCGCGAGCGTGCCGAAGATCTTGCCCGTTGCGCCGACCGTCAGCGCGGCCGCCAGCATCGCGCCGACGATCACGATCGCCGAGATCGCGTTCGTTACCGCCATCAGCGGCGTGTGCAGCGCGGGCGTCACGTTCCACACCACGTGATAGCCGACGTACACGGCCAGCACGAAGATGATCACGTTGATCACCGTGTGATTGATGACTTCCATGGTCTCCTCCGTTATTTGCGTGCGACTTCGCCGTCGCGGCAGAGCAGCGTCGCGGCGATGATGTCGTCGGTCAGGTCGATGTTCAGCGTGCCTTCCTTCGTGACGATCAGCTTCATGAAGTCGAGCAGGTTGCGCGCGTAGAGCGCCGACGCATCCGACGCGACCATCGACGCGAGGTTGGTGTGGCCCGCGATCGTCACGCCGTGGTGGACGATCACCTGGTCCGCGACGGTCAGCGGGCAGTTGCCGCTCTTCCTGCCGTCGAACTCCGGCCCGCGGCCCGCCGCGAGGTCGATCAGCACCGAGCCGGGCTTCATCGACTGCACGGTCTCGACCGAGATCAGCGTCGGCGCGGGGCGGCCAGGGATCAGCGCGGTCGTGATGACGATGTCGGCCTGCTTCGCACGCTCGTGCACGAGCGCGGCCTGGCGGCCGAGCCACGACGGCGGCATCGGCCGCGCGTAGCCGCCGACGCCTTGCGCGGCGTCGCGCTCTTCGTCGGTTTCGTACGGGACGTCGAGGAACTTCGCGCCGAGCGATTCGATCTGCTCCTTCACGGCCGGACGCACGTCGGATGCCTCGATCACCGCACCCAGGCGCTTCGCGGTCGCGATCGCCTGCAGCCCGGCCACGCCCGCACCGAGAATCAGCACGCGCGCGGCCTTCACGGTGCCCGCGGCGGTCATCAGCATCGGCAGGAAGCGTGGATACAGCGCGGCGGCGACGAGCACGGCCTTGTAGCCGGCGATGTTGGCCTGCGACGACAGCACGTCGAGGCTTTGCGCGCGCGTGGTGCGCGGCGCGGCTTCGAGCGCGAACGCGGTGACGCCCGCGGCCGCGAGTTTCGCCGCCTGTTCCGTGTTGAACGGCTCGAGCATCCCGATCAGCACCGAGCCGCGTTTCAGCGACGCCATTTCGGCATCCGTCGGCGCTTGCACCTTCAGCACGATGTCGGCGGCAAACGCAGCCGACTG
>NZ_QTQP01000122.1 GCF_003854275.1 Burkholderia sp. Bp8963 | reverse complement strand
GGTGCCGATGCGGCAGGCGCGGAAGCAGCCGCGGCCGATGCCGCGTCGTCCGCGAGCGCGGGGCCAACGCCGGCCGCGATCAGCGAGCCGGCCATCAGCAGGGACATCAGAAGTTTGCGCATCTTGGGTTTCCTCTTGTCGCTCGTCTTGTCTGTTACAGCGCGTCTGCACCGGTCTCCCCGGTACGGATCCGGATCGCCGTCTCGATCGGTGTGACGAAGATCTTGCCGTCGCCGATCTTGCCTGTATGCGCCGCGCGCTCGATCGCCTCAACCGCCTGGTCGACGAGGTCGTCGGAAACGGCCGCCTCAATCTTTACCTTCGGCAGAAAATCGACCGCGTATTCGGCGCCACGATACAGTTCGGTGTGCCCCTTCTGGCGCCCGAACCCCTTCACCTCCGTCACCGTGATGCCAGAGACGCCAAGGGCGGACAGCGCCTCGCGCGTATCCTCGAGCTTGAACGGTTTGATGATTGCACTTATCAATTTCATTTAGGCTCCTCTTTCATTTCCCCAACACACGTTGATGCTTATCGGACTCTTCGACAAGGAGAGCAACTGTCATGCCAGTCGAGGCATTGCGCGCGCGGCAAGCACAGGAAATGGCTGCTTGCCCGTCGTTGGTCGTTCTGTCGAACGTTGCGCCGGGCGCAGCTAGTTCAGAGAAACTTCATTGCCGGAGTCGATCCGAGGGGCGGTTTTGAGGAAATAAATTTCCAGTGCTTATTTTTTGACAAGCCAACCTGTATGCACCATGGTCACGCACGTTTTTCTGGTTACTGACCCAACTGCGTGCATCCGTGCTCAGCGAAGGCCACTGCCATTATTACAATTCTTGTTCGACAACCTTTCCGAATCAATTTTCCGCACATCTTCGTGACGGCGTCATCGCAAGCGCTGTTGCTCCTCGTCAGCAGCTCATGTACGGTGAGAGCTATATAGTCAGACAATGAGCAGGCGCATCCAAATCGGCCTGCCAAAATGCGGCAGACGGAAATCGCACTGCGTGCAGACACTTGACGCACATCCGCCGTCTGATATCGAGTTAACGGGATCGCAGATCTGCGACCTTGTCCGTCTCCACACGCCCTGGAACGAGTCCTCGGCATAACATCGCAGGGGAATTCCAGGATCGAGAGTATTCGTCAGCAAAGCATGGATCTGCGCAAATCTGAGCATTGCGTTTAATAACGGGCGCTATATCCTATATTATTTTTTATCGGAAAAGACGCTTTTCAATTGGCGATGCGGCAGTGCTGCTGGGCGTGACGGTTGTTGAGGTTGATAGATTATGCTATCAGACGCGATTAAATGCGCTGGCGCTACCATTCAGAGGCGTTTTTACAGTAGCAATAGTCCGATATGGTTAAAAGTTGCATGGTGCCCGTGCGACGAATGGATGTGCCAGCGGATCCAGGGTCCCCCACCTTGAAGACCGCCACGACTTCACTCAGGTCCTGCGCATGTTGAGCCATCGACTGCACCGCCGCGGAGGCATCTTCGACCAGCGCGGCAGTCTGGTGGGTCACCTCATCCATCTGGGTGACTGCCATATTGACCTGCTCGACGCTGGCGCTCTGCCCTTCTGATGCCGCTGCAATTTCGCTCATGATGTTCGTCACGCGCTGTGCCGTCGAAATGGGAATCAAGCCATGACCAACGCCATGACCTACAAGGGATACTTCGCCCGCATCGACTTCGACGGGCGCGACAATATCTTCGTCGGCCACGTGCTCGGCGTCGACGACAAGATCAGCTTTCACGGCTCAACCGTCGACGAGCTCACGACCGATTTTCACGCGGCCGTCGATCACTACCTGGCCGATTGCGAGCAGGCCGGCCGCAAACCGCAAAAGCCGGCGTCAGGGAAACTCATGCTCCGCATTGACCCAGCCGTACACGCGAGCGTTGGCATCGCGGCCGCAGTTTCCGGCGAAAGCGTGAACCAATGGTCGGAAGAGGTGCTCGGCCGCGCGGCGCGTGAAGTGTTGGAGCGTGCCGCGCACGCCTGATTGCGGCACAGCACGAAACGAAAGGGCCGCCGCGTGTTCCCACGCCGACGGCCTTTGTCTTTCCCCCCCTCCATCTGACGGAGCATGGGGTTCATCGACAGCGTCCTCGCCAATCGTGTAGCGCGCAGTTGATTCACTTCTGTCGATCGCCGAGACAGCGGCTCCAAGAGCGAGCAGATAGCTGTCGATGCCGAACCCGGCGATCTGTCCGCTGACGATGTCGGCGAATACCGAGCGATGCCGAAACGGTTCGCGCGTGGATGTTCGACATGTGCAGTTCGACGACCGGGCACGTCAGGATCTGCTTCATTCGCGCCTCCACAGTGCCTTCAGTCGAGCGGTACGGTGAGCCGGTCGATCACCGGGCCGGTTCGCGGACGTACG
>NZ_QTQP01000121.1 GCF_003854275.1 Burkholderia sp. Bp8963 | reverse complement strand
GTTCGAATGCAGGTCAATGCCGCAATATTTCATTTCGGGCCTCCCTTCGGTTAAAGCGGTTGGGCAAACTCACTTTAACCCCGTCGCCCGTCAGGGCGGCGGGGGAGGCCCGCTAGATGATTTTCAGAGCAGACTCACGCTTGAGCAGAAAGTCCATCAGCAACTGCCGATAGTCGGCCCGGACTGCCGTGCGGACGGACGGACGTTCGGCGAGCCGTTGCCGCCACGCGGCAACCTTGGGCAGGCCCGTGAAGAATTCGAAGTCGCCAATCTGCTCAAACACGTCGAAATAGCGGAACACTGGCCCAAATGCGGCGTCCACGATGCTGAAATGCGCTCCGCCAAAATACGGGCCGGCGCCGAGCGATCTTTCGAGCTGCTCGAATCGCCCGTGGATGTCGCGGGCTTTCGCGGCCAAAGCCGTTTCGTCCGCAGCCGTGTAGAAGCCCCAGATCGCGTTCAGCAGCGCCGATCCAAACTCAACCCAGGCGCGGTGCCGCGCGCGTTCGAGCGGCGCATCGGGATGCAGACGCGGTTCGAGCGTCTCATCGAGATAGTCGCAGATCACTGCCGATTCGAAGATTGGCGCGCCATCGACGAGCAGAACGGGGGTCTTGCCGAGCGGCGAGATCGCGCGAAACCAGTCCGGCTTGTTGCTCAGATCGACGTCCGTGCGTTCGAACGGCACGCCCTTTTCAGTCAGCACGATTACCGCGCGCTGCACGTACGGGCAAAGCACATGACTGACGAGATGGAATTCGGAGAGGCTCATGTCTTTGCCTCGCAATCTCAAGCCGCACCAAGTGCGAACCGCGGGCTGCGCCGCACCGCCAGTGCACCATCGCCGAGCAGCCAGAGCGAGACGGACGCGACGACAAGGAACGCCGGGTATTCCCAGCCGCCCCCCTGGCTCGTATGCACCCAGCCGTTGGACCAGTGCACCCGGGCCGCGCACACCATGATCGGCACCAGCAACAACGCGACCTGCCGCGCATAGACACCCAGCACGAGCGCGAGGCCGCCGGCCAACTCGGCAGCGAATACCGGGTAGGCCAGGAAGCCGGGGAAGCCGACGTTGTCGAAATACTGCGCAGTGCCGGGCAGGGTAAAGACCAGCCATTTCAGCAGTGCATGGGCAATCCACATCACGCCCAATGCCACGCGGAGCAGCAACGCACCATAGGTGGCAGCGGTGTCACTCGTACGGATCGGTTGATTCATAACGGTACCTATTGCAAGAGTTGGCAGATCGACACCGAATTTAGCATTGCAGTTGCGCCTGCAAAATACGCGTGATTACAATCTGACCATGCAAAAATGCAATGCGAGAGGGACATGACGATGCCGTACAAGCTAGACGCCGCGGACCTCGAAACGATCTTGGCGCTCTCCCGCACCGGGACGCTGGTCCAGGCCGGCGAGCGGCTGGGTGTGGACGCTTCGACCGTGTTTCGCAACCTTCGGCGTATAGAGCGCGGCCTGGAGCAGCAGCTATTCGAACGAACTCGCTCCGGTTATCGAGCGAAGGAAATCGCGCTGGCGCTGGCCGAACACGCGGAACAGGTGGAAGTGCAGGTCGAATCGGCACGCTCGATTGCGCAGCAGGTGCCCGAGCAGGTTGCCGGCACGGTGCGCATAACGACCACCGACACCATCTTGCACGGGCTGGTCGCACCTGCGCTGAAGCAGCTGGAAGCCACTCACCCGTTGCTCACATACGAGTTGCACACGGGCAATGAGATCGCCGATCTCGGCCGTCGGGATGCCGACATCGCGGTGCGCGCGACCAAACAACCGCCGGAATACCTCGTAGGCAAGCAAGTCGGGCCGATCCAGGTGGCACTATTCGCGTCGAAGCAGTACGACGCCGTCCAGCGCTATGAAGACGTCACGGCAGGCAAGGCACGCTGGATCGCTCCGGACGACGCGCTTCCAGGCCACCCTTCCGTCATCTGGCGCAAACGTCATTTCCGGAAGGTGGTTCCGCACTACAAAGTCAACAGCATCCTGACCGTCATGGAACTGGTCGCCCTCGGCATGGGCGTGGGCATCCTGCCTACGTTCCTGACACGCGGCCGCTCCGATCTCGTGCAACTGACCGATATCCTGCACGACTGCCAGACTGACCTGTGGGTGCTGACGCACCGGGAATCGCGGCATCTGCGGCGAGTCTCGACCGTATTCAAGTACTTGTCGACGACGCTGAAGATCTGAGCGAACCCGAATGTGACGGCCCGCCCCGCGTTCTACCACGCATTTTCGCCGCGCCAATGCAAAAACCCCCGCCTGTTGGGCGGGGGTTTCTGGCTTAGGGAGCCTGACGATTACCTACTTTCACACGGGAATCCGCACTATCATCGGCGTAGAGTCGTTTCACGGTCCTGTTCGGGATGGGAAGGGGTGGGACCGACTCGCT
>NZ_QTQP01000120.1 GCF_003854275.1 Burkholderia sp. Bp8963 | reverse complement strand
GTGCGGTGTTGATCGTGATGCCGCGCGCCTTTTCTTCCGGTGCCGCGTCGATCTGGTCGTATGCCTTCGCTTCGCCGCCGAACTTCTTCGTCAGCACCGTCGTGATCGCTGCCGTCAGCGTCGTCTTACCGTGGTCGACGTGACCAATCGTACCAACGTTCACGTGCGGCTTGGTCCGCTCGAATTTTTCCTTGGCCATTTTCAACTCCCGAAAGGAATTTCACATGTTGCGCCGCGCGCAAACAGACACTGACTATACTGCTGGTGCCCATGGGCAGGATCGAACTGCCGACCTCTCCCTTACCAAGGGAGTGCTCTACCACTGAGCCACATGGGCGGTTTCACGCTTCAACTGCACGAACTGGAGCGGGTGAAGGGAATCGAACCCTCGTCGTAAGCTTGGAAGGCTTCTGCTCTACCATTGAGCTACACCCGCACGGGCCACTAACGATTCCCTGCCGCTCTCTGCGTTGATATCTTGGTGGAGGAGGTTGGATTCGAACCAACGTAGGCGTAAGCCAACAGATTTACAGTCTGCCCCCTTTAGCCACTCGGGCACCCCTCCGTAGAGAACTGACGATTATGGGGGTACATCGAACCGGTGTCAAGCACATCGCGAAGATTATTTTCATTCTCTCCGAGAGTGCCTGGCCGGCGAGCCCCAAACAAGCTCATCGTCGCCATCGCTGCAGGTGGAACCCTTGCGCGAGCGACGAAGATTTTGCTTGGCACCGTGCTGCCCCACATCTTCGTCAAATTCCGATTTTCACGTGAATTTGCACTCACGCCGGAAAATCAGAAGACCGCCATCATACGGCCTTCCGGCGATAAAGCCAAGTGGGGAGACGCAAAAATCCCGCAAATTTCGTGCCGAGCATAATTGAACGCAGTTTCGGGCAGGTGTGCCCCCGCTCCGACGCGTTCGGCCGACACCTGGAGGCTCGCCACCGAACTGCTGGATTTCGTTTCGGCGCGGCGTTCCGCTTGCACTGCAACGCGTCCGTGCGGGCTCCGCTAGTCTCGAAGCCGCTACGCGGGAGAACATCCCGCTCCTGGTGGAGCTACACATTTCCCTCTCGCCTGGCTTACCGAGATGCACCGATGACCGAGCCGCATTGTGTTCGATCGGGACCAGCGGCCTCGATCGATCTGAGCGAATCTATACGGGGCCGAATCGATGCGCGACTCCGTGAAGACGGCGAGGTCAAGCCACGCCGAGGCAAGGAATGCCTCAAAGGAGCGTTCAAGGGCCTTGATTGCCGCGGCGCGCGTAACCTCAGCTGATCGACAGCGACGCCTATGGTTTGCGTTAGACGCGGTAGCTCTCGTCATGGCGGGATCGGCTGTTTGCGGCACGCAACGCGTGTGCGGAAACCGAGCAACATCACGGGAATGAGGGAGGGTTAATGCAGTGACGCACTGTCCTCACGCTACCGCAGGCGCCTCGAACACTGCCCCAATAAAAATGTCCGTGTTTCCTGCCGAATCGGGAATCGTGCTGATGCCGGCGAGCTACTGCTGACCGGTACGGTTCCTCGCAGTGCGGACGATGAGTGAGCCCCGAATGATTTGCGATCGCGCTCGTGCAACTACACCAGCCACGCGCACGGTTCGCCAAACAGGCCGCGGCTCATCGCGGCCGGATGCATGAAGAAGGAGAGTTGTTGTGCAGCGTCGAGAGGGCTTAGCGAACGGGCACCGGAATCGCGCACGGATTCCCGGCTCACCTGCCCTGCGCCGGGTGATCTGTGGGAATTTGTATCCAGCCTGTTTACGCTCGACGCACGGCCCCCTGCCAGCGCTCTCGAGCCATATGAGGTTGCCGGCTCGCAATGGTAATGGGGGCGCTCTGGAGCGCCGGAGACAGGAAGCTAGTACAGCGCGCCTGGCGGATCCGCCGAGCGCTACGGCCGGCACGATTCGCTGTCCCGGGACGCCAAAATCACACGGCACCCTGGCCGGGACGACCGGCCGCGCCGGACGCCCTCCCCGGCATCCAAAGATGGGGCGTGCCCCTGGAATCCGAGCTGATGCCTCGGCGCATTGTCGGAGCGACGCGCTGCGCCGCCACTGCGGCCGCGTCGGAATGGCTGCGTAACGGGCGCCGGTGACCAGCTGGCGCGGGGAGCCCCACGCATTTCCGCCGCGCCAATGCAAAAACCCCCGCCTGTCGGGCGGGGGTTTCTGGCTTAGGGAGCCTGACGATTACCTACTTTCACACGGGAATCCGCACTATCATCGGCGTAGAGTCGTTTCACGGTCCTGTTCGGGATGGGAAGGGGTGGGACCGACTCGCTATGGTCATCAGGCAAAGAGGGTTGTCGCGGTGCTTCGCAGCGCGACCAATCTTGGAAGAAGCAGTAATTTAGGTTGTGTGTATCACACACGAGAATCAACTTGTCGCCTGGATCGCGGCCAGTGCTTGAGCACGGCGCCGATCAACAAGGCAGACTTGTTATAGGATCAAGCCTTACGGGCAATTAGTATCAGTTAGCTGAACGCATTACTGCGCTTACACACCTGACCTATCAACGTCCTGGTCTCGAACGACCCTTCAAGG
>NZ_QTQP01000119.1 GCF_003854275.1 Burkholderia sp. Bp8963 | reverse complement strand
TGCGTATTCCGGCGATCGTGATCAGGGATTTCGGCGGATCATGATCGCTGATTCCGAACGATCGTGATCAGCCATTTCCGTCGAACGTGATCGCTGATCATGGGTTTCCGAAACGAGTGATCACGGAGCCGAAGCGAGCGATCACGATGCCGGAATGCGTGATCACGGGACCGAAACGGGTGATCACGTCACCGGAACGTAAGCCGGGTTTTGGCCCGGCGGTGGTGTTGTGCATGTATTCAACCGCGGCGTTAGCCTGCTCCCTTTTTTACGGGAGACGGGCCGATGCCGACACCTCGGATGAGCATGCGCAAATTGAAGGAAGTCCTGCGACTGAAGTGGGCATGTGGCCTGACCCACCGACAGATCAGCCGGGCCATCGGCATCAGCGTCGGCGCAGTGTCGAAGTTCGCCGCCCAGGCCACGCAGGCGGGACTCGACTGGACGGCGGTTGAAGCGTTGTCCGACGACGAGCTGGACGCCCGGCTCAAGCCTGTTTCGATCGATGCCCCGGCGGCGGCATCCCGACGCCTCGAACCCGACTACGGGGCGTTGCATCGCGAACTGCGCCGCAAGGGTGTCACGTTGCAACTGCTGTGGGAGGAATACGTCGAGGCCAATCCCGGCCAGCCGACCTACCGTTACACGCAGTTCTGCCAGAAGTACAAGGACTGGGCGACCTCGCTCAAGCGCTCGATGCGACAGCAGCACCGCGCCGGCGAGAAGCTGTTCGCCGACTTCGCCGGGCCAACCGTGCCGATCCTCGCGCGCGACGGCGGCATTGCATTCCAGGCTCACGTGTTCGTCGCCGTGCTTGGCGCATCGAACTACACGTTCGCGTGCGCGACGCACTCCGAGACGACGGCCGACTGGATCGGTGGCCTGTGCGACGCGCTGGAGTTCATCGGCGGCGTGCCCGAACTGCTCGTGCCCGACAACCCGAAGGCGCTGATCGCGATGGCCGACCGCTACGAACCCGTGCTCGGCCGCACCACGCAGGACTTCGTGAACCACTACGCCACGGCGATGCTGCCGGCGCGGCCGCGCAAGCCGCAGGACAAGGCCAAGGTCGAAGTCGGCGTGCAAATCGTCGAGCGCTGGGTGCTGGCCCGGCTGCGTCATCACCACTTCTACAGTCTGGCCGAACTGAACAAGGCCATCACCGGGCTGATTGCCGACCTGAATCAGCGGCCGTTCAAACGACTCGAAGGCACGCGCCGCGAATGGTTCGAGCGGCTGGAACAGCCCGTGCTGCGCCCGCTGCCGGCACGGCGCTACGAGGTTGCCAGCTTCCAGAAGTGCCGCGTGAACATCGACTACCACGTCGAGGTCGGCGGCCACTACTACAGCGTGCCGCACAGCCTGGCGCGGCAGGAAGTCTGGGCGCGCATCACGCGCCACGGCGTCGAGATCCTGCACGGTGGCAGGCGCGTCGCCGCGCACGCACGCTCACGGCTCAAGGGCAAACACACCACTGTCGCCGAGCACATGCCGGCCGCGCATCGCGCGCATATGGAATGGACGCCGGGCCGGCTGCTCAACTGGGGCAAGTCCGTCGGGCCCGGTGCCGAATCCATCGTGCGGCATCTACTGACCAACCGGCCACACCCCGAGATGGGCTACCGCGCCTGCCTCGGGCTGCTCTCACTCGAACGCAAGTACAGCCGTGCGCGGCTCGAAGCCGCCTGCCAACGCGCGCTGACCATCGGCTCGCCGACGCGCCGCTCGGTGCTGTCGATCCTCGAAGCCGGCCTCGACCAGCAGCCCGCTCTCCGGATCACCCTCAATGAATGGCGCGCGCCCGAGCACGAGAACGTGCGCGGCCCGGATTACTACCACTGATCTACCACTGACCCGAGGAGGTCGAGATGTTGATGCAGCACACCTTAACCCAGCTCAAGGCGCTGAAGCTCGACGGCATGGCCCGTGCGTTCGAGGAGCAGTCCGCACTCACGGCCAGCACCAGCCTGTCGTTCGAGGAGCGCGTGGGCATGCTCGTCGATCGCGAACTGGCCTGGCGCGATACGCGCCGACTCGAACGTCTGCTGCGCGCGGCGAAGCTCAAGAACCCGAGCGCGTGCGTCGAGGACATCGAGTACCGGCAGAGCCGCGGCCTCGATCAGCGCGTCGTCGCCACGCTCGCCGGCTGCGACTGGGTCCGCAACGCACAGAACCTGCTGCTGACCGGCCCGACCGGCGCGGGTAAGACGTGGCTCGCGTGCGCGTTCGGCCAGCAGGCGTGCCGCCAGGGCTTCTCCGTGTTCTACGTGCGCGTCGCGCGGCTGTTCGAGGAACTGAAGATCGCGCACGGCGACGGCAGCTTCACGCGCCGGCTCGCGCAGCTTGCGAAGATAGACGTGCTGATCCTCGATGACTGGGGTTTGCAGGATCTCGATCAGGGCGCACGCAACGATCTGCTCGAAGTGCTCGACGATCGCGTCGGCACGCGTTCGACCGTCATCACCAGCCAGTTGCCGCTCGAACACTGGCATGCCTGGCTCCAGGACCCCACGCTCGCCGACGCCATCCTCGACCGGCTCGTGCATCAGGCCCACAAACTCCCGATCAAGGGTGATTCGATGAGAAAGAAGACCAAACCGGATTCGGCCGACGCCTGATCGTGATCGCTCTCGCTATAATCCACTAACCGCGCAACACCACCTTCCAGACTGATCACGATCGCCGAAACGACTGATCACCATCACCGAAATCCGCA
>NZ_QTQP01000011.1 GCF_003854275.1 Burkholderia sp. Bp8963 | reverse complement strand
GAAGCATCGCCTTGCAGCGGATAGCCCCGGAAACTCCATTTGAAGGGGCGGGCGACCTGATTGTGCTCGCCGACGAACTGCTCGGTGCGCTCGCGCAGGTGCGCGGTGCTGGTGTGGCTGGCATGGCGCAGCACGCGGCGGGTGTAGCGGGCGAACCAGAGTTCGATCTGATTGACCCAGCTCGCGTGCAATGGCGTGAAGTGGAAGTGAAACCGCTTGCCATGCCGCGCATTGAACGCCTGCCAGACGGCTTGGGCGCGGTGCGTGTTCAGGTTGTCCCACACCACGTGCACCTGCTTGTCCGGGTACGCGGTTGCCACGCGCTCCATGAAGGCTACCAGATCGTTCTGGGTGCGCCGCTCACGGCACTCTGCCAGTACCTTGCCGGAATGCACATCCAGCGCGGCAATCAACGCCTGGGTGCCGTGGCGAATGTATTCGAATTCTCGGCGGCGCAGCCGTCCTGAGGCGGGCGCCCGTCCCGGGTGCTTGCGCTCGATGGCCTGAATGCCGGTCTTCTCGTCGATGCTCAGCACCACCGCGTTTCGCGGCGCCTTGCGGTATAGCTTGCAAATCACGTTGACCTTCTCGCGAAAGGCCGGGTCTGGACTGTGCAGCCATTGCTGGACCCGGTGCGGGCGTACGTCGCCGGCCTGCAGAATGCGCTGCACGTGACTGCGGCTGATTTGCTCGACGACACCGCGCTCCACGGCACGCGCCGCAATCTCGTCGAGCGTCGGCGTGACCCGCCCCTCAGGTTCCTGGGCTTCACACGCCAGCGCAATCAACTGCAGTCGCGCTTCGTGTGTGATGCGTGGTGGACGGCCACTGCGCTCGCCTTCGCGAATACCTTGGGCACCTTGCCGGGCAATGCGCTTGCGCCACAGGCAGACCGTTTGCACCGAGACACCCAGCTCCCGCGCAATCACCGTATTGGAGTGACCCTCGTGGGCCCACAACGCGATCCGCGCCCGCATCACGTCTCGCTGCGTGGCCGTCTTCCGCTCGATCAGCGATCGCAGTTCCTGTCGTTCTTTATGCGCCAGCTTCACTGGCGTTGCATGGCGGCCTCGGCTCATTCGCACATGATAACCGAGGCGGTTAATTATTCAACCTATTTGCGGGATGTTGTACTAGCCTGGTCGCCATGAAGACCAATAGGAGCTAAGTTCTCGACCATGCAGAGATGATGGCTCTGGCCGGTCTCACCCGCCTGGATGTGCAGCGTGCCCGCGACGCGCTGCGCGCGCAGGGGCTGCGGGCGGCGCGCTGACGCGCGCGGCGTCGCTGTCGGAGGCGATCCAGGATCTCGTCGCGCGCCTGGCGGCGCGACTGCATGAGGAAGCCCAGGCGCTCGTCGACCAGCAGGCCGCGGCGGCCGCAGCGGAGCGGCAACAGGCGCTGGCCGAGCGCGCAAAGCTCGCCGACGAGCTCGCTGCGCTGCGCACGCAATTGGCGGACACCGCTGCGGCGCTGGCACGCGAGCGGGCCACGCGCGAGGTGGTGCAGCAGCGCGCGCTGGCGCTCGAACGCGTGAACCAGCAGCTCAGCGACCAGGCCGAGCGGCTCACGGAGCACGCGGGGTTTCGCCAGTCCCTCGAGGACAAGCTGGCGCACGCGCATGCGGCGCTCGAGCACTACCGCACGGCCAGTCGGGAGCAGCGCGAACGCGACATGCTCGTGCGCGGAGCCAAGTTGCTCGACATCTGACATTCTTCGCTGGAACGCGACAAAATCCAAGGTTTCGGTGACGCTGCGCGACAAATTCTCAATCTCGGTGCAACGTTCTTCGCTGGAACGCGACAGCGTCCATCGCTTCACCAATCGGAACCGCATCTCGTAACGGGCAAGGCCGCTGGCGCGCGTGTTCGTTGTTGCATAACATCGTCCCCAATGTTGGTTGCCTGATTGTACCCATGAGCCACGTTTGCCATCGATCGCTACATCGAAGCCGCGACGCGCGAAAACGCCCGGTGCAAATGCGACGTTCAAGGCGCTGCAGGCCTGGACGATCACCATGAGGCGACCTTCATCGGCATGGGCTGCGTCGGGGCAATCGATCGCCCATTGGCGCCGAGCTTTTGGGGACGGCCAACCCCAGCCATAGGCCGGGACGCCGACTTGGCCGCTTGAACGTTACAACCTTTGGGAGTAGAGCCATGGTCGCAGTCAAACATGACGATCTTTCTATGGCTTTCGACTTCGTTAGCTTCGCGGCGCCAATGGAGCATAACGCGTATGTCTCACTCGATACCGGCAAGGTCTATTGGACTTCTGATTCTAACGACGCGTTCGACGAGGAGATTCCGGACGACCTTGAAACTTCGGATCGCTACCTTGCGATACCGCATAAGAGCGAGCTCGATCTTGGGAGAAATCTCGCCTTGCGGTTTGTCGCGCAAGAATTGCCTGCGTGTTACGACCAAGTCGAAGGATTTTTCCGACGGCAATGCGCCTACTCGCGCTTCAAGGAATTGCTTGAGCGCGAAGGCGTTCTCGAGCTTTGGTATTCATTTGAAGCGGATGCTGTCGAAAGAGCGCTGAGGCAATGGTGTGCCGAAAACGGGCTCGAGATTCTTGAGACGGGCCCGGTCCGTTAAACACCGTAATGTCTGGCCGCACAGGTGACACATTGCGGGTTCAGGTGCCGCCGTAATCGAAGTAACGCATAGCTTCGCTGCCGGGCGGATCGGAACACACCGTTCGCAATTTTCCGCTATCGGCCAAGGTTTGCGACGATCTCTGGTCATCTTATGTGCTGGCCCAGCGATCCGTATGTGCGTGCGTTTGGGGACATCGCATCAGGGTAGAAGCGCCGCGCGCAAATCAGCCAGCGTGATCAACACGGTCATCGGATCCAACGGCGATGGCTCGAATCCAAGCTGCACGTAGAAGCGTTGCGCGTCCGTGGACAGTGCGTGCGCGAGCACGCCGCGAATGCCGATCGTGTCGGCAGCTTGGGCGATTCGCAGGCCGGCGTCGCGTAACAAGCCGCGGCCGAGGCCATGGCCCTGCCACCGGCGATCCACCGCGAGCCGCGCGAGTATCACGACCGGCACGGGATCGGGCATGTTGCGCCGAAACCGGCCAGGCGCGGCCGCAACATCAACGGCACCGGAGGCGAGCGCGTAATAGGCAACCACCCGCTGGTCATCGCAGACAACGAAGGTGCGCGAGGCACCGCTGGCCTGATTACGCAGCGCACGGCGCTTGAGCCAGTCGTCGAGGGTGGGTTCGCCCGAATCGAACTCCGCTAGCCAACCTGCCTGAGCGTGTTCGAGCGTTAACGGTGTGGGCGTCCGTAGCGTCATGCGATGGGCTCAGCGGGGCCATCCCACGGCGCCGGGGTTTGCATCGTGCGCACCAGGCGGGAGTTGGGTGCAGGTGGCGCATCGAGGCGTGCGATGAACGCGGCGTACGCCTGCGGGCTGGTGCGCACGAGGGACGCCTCGAGTAAGGTTTCCTCGGCGGCGGCCCGTGCAGCGGCCAGGATGAAGTCGGTACGGTTCTGGCCACGTGCGGCCGCCGCGCGATCGATTAGATTGCGCTCGTCGGGCTGAATACGCAGATTAAGGGTGTCGCGCTTGGGCGTACTGGTATGGGTAGCGGACATGAGAGCGCTCCAGGGGAAAGTCATCACAGTGTACGCCGATTTGCGCTGACAATGTCATTACAGGGGTGACATTGTCAGTACGTGCGCTGGCGCTGATTCGTAATTCAAAGACT
Source organism: Burkholderia sp. Bp8963 (assembly GCF_003854275.1). Taxonomy (GTDB): domain Bacteria; phylum Pseudomonadota; class Gammaproteobacteria; order Burkholderiales; family Burkholderiaceae; genus Burkholderia. Next base: position 182,358 of record NZ_QTQP01000011.1, on the reverse strand, counting down.
TGTTTGCAAGGCAAACGTCGAGCACAAAAGTAAAATAATTCGGACCCCATTTTTAATTTATATAAATGTTTCATGCGATTTTAAATGGGATCTAACTTTATGATCTGAATGTAATGTAGATCGCGCCCCAACGCTGTGTTACGACGAAAAGGACGGCAGCACAAAGTGCCGCCTGCAACGTGATCGAGTTAAATGGGACTCGACCAAGTGTCCGCGCCTCTGTTTGTGTCAAACTGGCAGCCATGCATCCGTCCCCGACACCGCTCCCTCGCCCCGATTCCGCTCCCGCCGGCTTCCCGGATGCCGACGAACTCGCCGCGCTGCGCGCGTGGTACGCCGGCCTGGCCATCCGTCAGGCGGTGGCCCGCTACCTGCCCGAGCGGATCGGCGACGGACGCTCGGCCCGCGGCGTGATCGGCGGGATTCGCCGACGCCTCGTACGGATTGCGCGAGACGTCGGCCGGCTCGATCTTGCCGATGTCCTGACGCACGCAGACGGTGAGCGTTTGCGGGAAGCAAAAGCAGTCGGCGAAGCGATCGAAGCATTGCGTCACGCCCGCGCGCCTGTGCCGCAGATCAGCGACGACATCGGCGACTGGCTGCCCGCGCGCGCCGTTGCCACGCTGCGCGCGCATGGGATCGCAACGCTCGCCGATCTCACCGTGCGGATTCCGCGCCGGCGCCAGTGGTGGAAGGCAATTCCCGGGCTCGGCCCGGCGAGCGCGCGGCGCATCGAGGCGTTCTTCGCGACGCATCCGGCGCTGACGGAGCGGGCGAGGGCGCTCGTCGTCGAATCGCAGCGCAGCGGCATCGTGCCGTGGGAGCAGTTGCGGCTGCCGAACGAGGTCGACGGTTCGGCCGGCACGTTCCGCGCGCCTCGCGCGACCAGCACGCTCGATGCGGATAACGACTACGCGGCCGTCCAGGCGTGGCTGTCGCTGCACGAATCGGCGTCGACGCAGCGCGCTTACCGGAAGGAAGCCGAGCGGCTGATCCTGTGGGCAATCGTCGAGCGGGGCCGCGCGCTGTCGTCGCTGACCACCGAGGATGCGGTCGCGTACCGCGCGTTCCTGCGTCACCCGACGCCGCGGGAACGCTGGATCGGGCCAGTCCGCCCGCGCCACGCGGCCGACTGGCGTCCGTTCTCCGGTGGCCTGTCCGCGCGCTCGGCCGCCCACACGCTGTCGGTGCTCGGCGCGTTGTTCCGCTGGCTGATCGAGCAGCGCTATCTGCTTGCGAACCCGTTCGCGGGCGTCAAGGTGCGCGACACGCGCCGCGCGATCGTGCTCGACACATCGCATGCGTTTACCGAAGGGGAATGGCTGCTCGCGCGAACCATCGCCAACGGGCTTGAATTGTCGTACGGCTGGGAGCCGGCCGCCGCGCAGCGGTTGCGCTTCATCCTGGATTTCGGCTATGCGACGGGCCTGCGCGCGAGCGAACTGGTCGGCGCGACGCTCGGCGACATCGAAACCGACGCGCACGGCGATCCGTGGCTCAAGGTCGTCGGGAAAGGGCGCAAGGCGGCTCGCGTCGCGCTGCCGCCGCTCGCGCGCTCGGCGCTCGACCGCTTCCTGGTCGCCCGGCAGTTGCCGGTCACGCCGAGCCGCTGGCGCCCGGAGACGCCGCTGATCCCGAGCCTCGCCGAGGATGGCGCCGCGGCGATCACCAGCGTGCGGCTCTGGAAAGTCATGCAGCGCTTCTTCGCGCAGACGGCCGATCTCGTCGAGACGGACAACCCGGCGCTCGCCGCGAAGCTGCGGCAGGCGAGCCCGCACTGGATGCGTCACACGCATGCGACCCACGCGCTCGCGCGTGGCGCCGAACTGACCACCGTGCGCGACAACCTCCGTCACGCGTCGATCTCGACGACGTCGATCTACCTGCATGGCGACGACGTGAAGCGTGCACGGCAGTTGTCCGACGCGTTCGCGGCCGATAAATGATGCAACGCGGGGCGGTAGCGCGATCTGTTGGCGGCATCGCCCGATCGCCTGCATACTGTCCGGTCACCTATCGACAAGGACCGAAAACATGGCTTCCAGCCAGAGCACCGCAGATTACATCGTCGAGCAGATCGCAGCGGCCGGGACCGTATCCGCGCGGAAGATGTTCGGCGAATACGGTATCTATTGCGACGGCAAAATGGCGGCGCTCGTCTGCGACGATCGTCTGTTCGTCAAGCCGACGCCCGAGGGCAGCGCGTTTCTCGGCGATTGCGACCAAGCGCCGCCTTATCCGGGGGCCAAGCCGCATTTCGTCATTTCCGGCGAGAAGTGGGACGATCACGAATGGCTGTCGCAGCTGATCCGGATGACCGCCGCACAATTGCCGGTACCCGTGAAACGCAAGCGATAGCGGCAATGCGGACCGGCTGTCGTTCGACGGATCGCACATGCGACATCGCCCCGATACTTGCCGATGCATTTTGCTGCGGCGCAAACGCGATGACGTGACGAGCGCGTCGGAAAACGCACGAGGAGGCGTATCCTACGCGCAACGACCGCGCGATTGTCGCGGCAATCCGGAGCTCATGAATGGAAAAATCCGCACATCCGGGCGGAATGACGCGTGCCCGTCCGGCATGGCAGGCGTTGCTTGCCGCATGCTGTGTGTTCTGGAGCGCGCTGTCGTTCGCTGCGAACGACGCGGCGACGCTGCGTGACCGCTACCAAAGCCTGGCGGTGCAATTGCAGCACAACCCATTTCGCCGTCCGCTCTATCTCGAGTCGTCGGAAGCGAACTCGACGCTCAAAGGCGACATCTATGCGGTGGTCGATTATCCGTTCAGCGTCGTCAGCGGCAAGCTCAGCGACCCGGCGCAGGGCCCGGCCAACTGGTGCGCGGTGCTGATCCTGCATCTGAACACCAAGTATTGCCATGCGTCGGCCGGCGACAGCGGCGCCGTGCTCGACGTCAACATCGGCAGGAAAATCGAGCAGAAGCTCGCGGATACCTATCGCGTGCAGTTTCACTACCGCGTCGCGTCGTCGACACCCGACTACTTCCAGGTCGATCTCAGCGCCGACACGGGCCCGATGAGCACGAAGGACTACCACATCGCGCTGGAAGCCGTGCCTGTCGACGACACGCACACGTTTCTGCACCTGACGTATTCGTACGGCTTCGGCACGATCGGCCGCGTGGCGATGAAGACCTATCTGGCGACGATCGGGCGCGACAAGGTCGGATTCACAACCGCCGGCAATGCGCTCTCCGTACGCCCCGATTACATCGGCGGCGTTCGCGGGCTGCTGGAACGCAACACGATGCGCTACTACCTTGCGATCGACGCGTATCTGGCGACGCTCGGCAAGTCGCCGGATCAACGCTTCGCGCGCTGGTTCGATGCCACCGAGCAATATCCGCTGCAACTGCACGAACTTGATCGGCAGGATTACCTGCAGATGAAGAGCAAGGAATATCAGCGTCAGCAGGTTCAGCGGTAGCGGGATTCCGGTTCGGGCTCGCCGACCGTCCACGCCATTGAAAAAACACGCCCGCATTGCTGCGGGCGTGACTCTCCTCGTTGTCGCCGGAGGGTTATTTCCACGCCGGCGCCGGCGTTATCTGCGTCGTATACGCTGTCGCCGGCAACAGCGTGATATAGGAAACCGGCTGGCCGCCGTAGCTTTCGGTCGATGTGCCCGATTTGATGCCCGTCACCGGAACGACGACGGATTGCCCGTCGCTGCGTGTGCCGCTCAGCACGATCGATTTGCCGGGCGTGAGCGTCGCCACGACGTTCGACGTGTTGTAGACGCCCCGCTGCAGCGCGAGCGTGCCAAGGTCGCTCAGGTATGGACTGACGATCGGCAGCCCCTTGTAATACCTGTTGTACTTTGTCAGCGTCGCGTTCAGCAGATCGCCGAGCAGCGAGCTCGAGCCGCTGTAGCTGCGCAGGTTCGACTGGTGGAACATCAGCGGCCGCAAGTCGAACGTGAGCAGGTAGCTCACGAGCGTATCCGACACCTTGTCCAGCACCTGCGGATAGGTCAGGTCGTAGCCCCACTTCGTCGGATCGATGCCGTTTGCGCCGTAGAAGTAGTTGTATTCATTGACCCATTCCTGCGGCTGCGTCACGTTGTAGAACAGCGCGGTCGCATAGCGCGGCACTTCGAAGATTGCCTGGTTCACGCAGTTGTACTTGCCTGCATTGAACGCGGGCAGCGGCCACGGCGCGCCATTGTCGTTCGTCGGACAGCCGGCCGTGCCGACCGGCGGCGTGGGCTTCGACGAATCCGACACGAGCACCCGCGTGCCGAACGATGCGAGCGCACCGAGCGTCGTCGCGTTGTAGAGCCCGGAAATCTCCGGCGTGACGAGCGCTTGCGTCGTGTACGCCGAAAACCCGAAGCGCCGTGCGACGTTATGGTTGTTCTGCATTTCGGCGGTGACCTGCGCGGCCGTCGTCGTGAACGGCGGATCCAGCAGCAGGTGGTCGTAGGTGTGGCTGATCCACTTGAAGCGGCTCTGGTTCGAACGGACCCCGGTTGTCAGCGTATCGTTGCCGACACCCGGATAGTCGCCGAGGCCGCCATACGCGGTGCCGTATCCGGCGCCGTTGAACGCGAACGAGAGCTTCAGCGCTGCCGCGTTGGCGGTCTTGCCATTGACGTTCGATTGCCACTTGACGACGTTGTCGAGATCGGCGCCGGTGATGCGGTACTCGCACGACGTGGTGCCCGTATACGACGCAACTGATCCCGGTGGATTGCCGAGCGGGCATTGTCCCGGCGGATTCGTGCCCGTTGTCGCGCCGGTGCGCACGTCGTACCAGAGGCCGGTGAGGTCGGACTGCGCATACGGAAAGAGTTCGTCCGGAATGCCGACATCGTCGACTTGCGGATCGAGGTACACGTGCCGGTTGCCGAGGTACAGCCCGCGCGTGAGCCAGTTCACGATCCCGTACGACAGCGTCATCGAATGGACCAGGAACGGGTTGTGGTCGAACATCAGCGACAGGATTTCCCGCGATGTGCTGTCGCCGGCAAGTGGCGTCGTGTTCGCGAACAGGCATGTTGCGGCGACCGGATACGTGACGTTGTTCGTGCCTTTCGCCTGCAGCACTGGCGTGACGCTCGTGCCGGCCGGCAGCGGGCTCGCCGGCGACGCGAAATAGGCCCACGCGCTTTGCACCGTCAGCGGATTGCTCGAGTTCGTGCCGGCGTTCAGGTACGGGAACAGCGCCGCGCCCGATGTCGTCAGCGTCGAAGGCAGCGGCGAAGCGGTCGTGTCGCGGTAGCCGGCATACTGCAGGCAGGCCGAGTCGCCCGGCCACGTGTACAGGCTCGCGAGCCGCACGTTGTACTTGAACTGGTAGCGCGCGAGCGTCTGCGCGAGCGCGCCGCCGGCGAACGGGTTCATGTAGCGGTAGTCGCTGACGGGCAGGATGATGCCCTCGTACAGCGCGTGATTGCCGGTTTCAAGCGGCGGCAAGGTCGGATTGGCGGTGTCGTAGCTGTAGACCGCATACGGGATGCCGATCCGGTCGAGCGCCGTTTGCGCCATCTGCAGTTCCGGACCGTTGCCGGCCTGCTGACTCGTGAGAATCAGCACCTTGAGGTCGATCTGCGTGTCGGCCGGCACCGCGTGGGCGAGATTGGCCAGCAGGCAGAGTGCCGCGGCGACGATGCCACGCGCCATAAAATTCGGAAAACGAAATAGTGATCGTATTACGCTCATGACGGACCTCACGCATCGGGTATCGGATGACGGGACGTTTCCCCCGGGTAACGCAGCGAGGCGGTGCCTAGAGTTTTTTCGGCGTGAAGGCCTGCTTGCGCATCGTTTCGCCCGGATGCGGGCCGGTCGGCATCGTCGGCGGCCTGGCTGGCACCCGGGCCTCAGGCGCTGGCAGGTGATGGCCGGTGGGGCGTTTGCCGGCGCCGAACGCGGCGGGCGAGTCGAGTGCGGCGGCAACGAGCAGTCCCGCGCAGGCGCAGGGCAGCAGCGTGCGCCACGCGAGCCGGAGCGGGTGGGTTCTGCGGGGTGTCATGATTTCCTCGTAACGCGGCGTTGCGTGTCGAATACGTTGCACAAACGGCCATGACGTCAGCGGCGTCGCAGAAGCGTGATGCATGCCGATGCTCGCCAGGCATATCCCGGGGCAATGACGACTGGTCTCCTGCACAGGCCGGGGCGGTCGTCGCGAAAGCGAAACGGCTGTCTCCCGACGGGCCATGATTACAGCGTGATGACGCCCGCACGACAAGTTTTCCGACCTGTACGGCAGGTGTAAGCTATATGCATGCCATCAGTATTAAGTCATTGATTTGTTGGCATATTTGTCGCTGTAATGTCAGTGTGGCGTCTGGGAAACGTAAGAAACGTTTCAGGTGCGATACGTTTGGTGTGAACGGCGTGCTGGCGGTGACGCGAACGGCGACTTCGATATTTCAGCTTTGCCGCGGCTTTAGTGGGGTACCAAAGGTTGGCATACGGTTGCGACGTTGGAGAGGCGGTCAATCAACGGCACGCAATACGTCCGTGTTTCTTGGTGATCACTTCACCGAATTCGTCGATGCCCAGGTGCAGTCTGGTCGGTATGGCTCGGTGAGCGATGTCGTGCTGGCTGGCCTGCGTCTGCTCGAATCGCGTGCCGCGGGCGAGCGCTTCTGTGGCGTGGGTATGGCGTGTCCAGTGGGGGCTGGCGCGATGCAGCTTTTCAGCCAACACAGGGCCCCCTTCGGGGTCGAGCCGAACTGCAAGGTCTTGCGGATTGCCCCGTCGGGTTACCGGCGTTATGCCGCACAGCTTCGCGATCCGTCGCGGCCCGGTGCCCGCGCGAAACGCGATGACTTTCTGCGCTCGCAGATCAAGCGTGTCTGGCAGGCCAACATGCAGGTCCATGGCACGGACAAAGTCTGGAAGCAGTTGAAGCGGGAAGGCATTACGGTGGCATGTTGCACCATGCGGGCAAAGCGGATCCCAATGTGGCCGCTTGGAGCGCGACCGTTGACGCGCCAGCGCTCTTTGTTTCAGCCATCACGATCATGGAGCTGGAAACCGGTGTGCTGCAGATCGAGCGCCGCGATCCGGGGCAGGGTGCGCTGCTCAGGGCATGGCTTGACGGGCATGTCCTGCCCGAATTCACGGGGCGCGTACTGCCCATCGACACTGCGGTCGCGCTGCGTTGTGCGCGGCTCCATGTGCCGGATCGGCGCTCCGAACGTGACGCGCTCATTGCCGCGACCGCACTCGTGCACGGCATGACGGTCGTGACGCGCAACGTGGCCGACTTTGCCGAAACAGGCGTCACGATCTTGAACCCGTGGGATTGAGGCAGGACTTCGCGGAACTTGGAGGTGAGCGTCGAGATTCGCACGGCGCGACGCAACGCCGGCCAGACCTTGCCGAGCACATGCGCATCGAGGCCGGACAGGTCGGGCGGCGCGGCGTCTAAGCGCGGTTGGCCACGCGTGCCGTCGAGCGTCGCGATGAGTCGGTCGGCGAGGGCGGTTCGGGTGGATTCGTTCACGTTGGTTGGCAGCGCTCTTCTGCCGGGGGCGGCCGTGTTGTTATCGAGCAGGTCAGCGGCTGCGCAAGCGCGCCACCATCTCGTGAATCACGATATGGCGGATCGCCCTCAGCAGATGCATTTCGCCACCGAGCGTCGCGGTCAGTTCGGGGCGGCTCGCGATCATCGCGTCGTTGTCGCGCGCGACGTCGAGCAGCAGCTTGTCCGCTTCCGCCGGAATGCGCTGGAGCAACTCGTCGACGTGACGCATAGCGGTGCCGCGCGCAAGCCCGAGCGCCGCGCCGGCGGCCTCGAGCACGTCGCGCGTGAACTCCGCATAGCGCCGCACGCCGGCGACCGGCCGCGTGAATTCCGCGAGATCGGGCCACCGGCTCTTCGCGCTGTAGGTTGCGGTTTCGTATACGCCGTCGCACAGCAGGTCGTAGTGCGGCGCCAGCGTCATCCCGCTGTCGCCGATGAGAAAGCTCAGGTTCTTCAGATGCGAATCGCCGTTGCCCACGACGATGCAGAACACGAGCCACCGGAAGATCCGCAGCCGCGCCGGCGCCGGCGCGCGGCACGCATTCGCGAGCGCCGCGAGGGCGTCGAGCGACCAGCCCGTGTATTTCATCATGGCGGCGAGGTTGAGCACCTGGCAGCCGTCGATCGCATGCCGCCGCTCGACGCCGTTGGCCGTGACCTCGCGATCGAAGCGGCGGATCACGTAGACGGGCGCCGGCACGTAGCGTCGCTCGACGTCCGGCACGTCGAGACCGACGCGGCGCGCGAGCGTCATCACGAACCACTCGTTGACGACGGAGTGCGGATAATCGTGCGCGTGCGGATGATTCGGCTTGAGGATGTGCGTCGAGATCGCCTGGCCGCTCGGCTCGAACAGCCGCCCGTCGCGCAGCACGACCGGAAGCTTGTGCTGCGCACCCGCGAGCGACATCTTCTTCGGCGCGTCGTGCGTGAGGGGGACGGTCGGCAGATTGCGGATGCGCGCGTCGAGTTCGGCGTCGTCGAGCGGCCGCAGCCGCGTGTCGGCGTCCGCGAGATCGTCGGGCGTGCGCAGCGTGACCGAGCCGGCCGATTCGCGGCCGTAGTGCGCGAGCAGCGCGAACGCGTCGCTGATGTCGGGCAGCCCTGCGTCGCTCGCGAGCAGCGCGCGGACCGTCTCCTCGGGCAACAGGTTGTCGAAATACCACTGGACCGGACGCGTGGTCGCGCCATCGCGCAAGAGGTCCGCCTGAAGGGGCAGGTGAGGGCTCAGCGCGAAACGGGACGGAGCGTCGAGCCATGACCGCGCGTATTCGAACGCCCACAGGTTGCGGTCCTCGTGCAGCGTGCCGATGTGCTGGCCGTCGATCGACGCGATGAGGGCACGCTCAGTCATGCGGCGTCTCCGTGCCGTCCCGGCTTGCCGCGCGCGCGGCTTCCGCGTCGATCAGGATGCGATGCGCGATTTCCAGCGCACGCGCTGCCGTGGGCGCGTCCGGCCGATGCGGCGGGTGTTCGGTGCCTGCGGGCCGGGCGATGGCGGCGGATCCGGACGCCTCGGCGTCGGCGACCAGCAGCCGGGCGGCCTTCAGCACGCGCTCATCGGCGAGCGGCATGGCACGCGGATGGTCGTCGTTTTCGTCCTGCGTGTGAGCCGCGTCGACGCGCAGCAGCAGGCGCTCGGCGGCCCGTCGTTCGCGGACGCTCGCGCGATGGTTCGCCCTGGCCGACTGGCGCTGGAGCAGTTCGTCGCTCACGTCGGGGATGTCGAACACGACGCGAACGCCGAGCCCTTGCAGGATCTGGAACAGCTTGCCCCACTGGACAGTGTCCGCTCCGCGCTCGGCCTTGACCATGAACGATTCGCTGACGCCGACGCTGCCGGCCGCGTCGTCCTGGCGCAGGTTCTGGATCTTGCGGGCGGCGCGGATCACGCCGCCGATGTCCGACGCATGTTCGATCGGGTAACGCATGTCGGGAAACTCCAGCCGCAGGGACCCCAGCAGCGCGCCAGATGGTCACGGCGCGGACGCTTCGCCCGCCACGGCGGCAGAATGAAAAACTGTACGATCAAACAGTATTGCATCTGCGGCGCGAAAATCAAGTGAAAACTGTGCGATCAGCGAGTTTTGACGTCACACGCCACGTTGATGAAAAAAACCGTTTGATCGTACAGTTTTCTGGGGCCAAGCACATTGCATCCGGGAAAACTGTTTGATTGCACAGAATCTGGCGATGGTCGCAACCTTGGCGCATGGCCGGCAAGATGCCCTCTCCGCAGTGAGCGGAGCTTCCCACTCGCTGAATGAAATGCCTTGCGGATGTTGCCAGCCATTAGTTCGGGTACTTATCTGGTTGCTCCATTGCTCGCGGGCCTTGGCATCCGTGAAGGTGCGCAAAGCGGACTCTGACAGCAGGGAGTCCCAACCGCGTATGTCGATGATGCGCACCATTGAGGCTTCGGCCTTGTCGCGTTTTGCATATTCTCCAGTAATGGTGGGGCGGCCACGAAAGTTATCGCTTTTATCGAAGACGAGTTTTGGAAAACCACGATGCGCAATTTGGCAAGCTGTTGGGCTTGGCTCGAATTGAATCGGAATGAAAACTCCGTTTTCGATCGAAGCGGGGTTGGATGAGTTACATCAATCGGCCTCTCGGCGAATTCAATTTTTTATTGACGTGGTCGGTGTAGTTCTAAGTGCTTAAATAATTCGCGATGACGAAAGCCTTGTGCGTGGCTTTCGGGCGACATTGCAGGGTGAGCGTACGCGTCCGTAGGCGTCCGTGACCTGTCAAAAAAATCAGGATGACATTGAACGCCCGGTGGTCTAATTTGTTATGAAATACGAATCGGCATAAGGCCAGGAGACAAAATTATTTCCGGAAAATTGTTCTCTATTTCAAATACGGGAAGCGCCCATCATCCATGAATTATGGCGCCATATCGCCTGTCATTCAGGCGGGTGGCCTATGGATCGGCATTTCCTTTAAAAATAAAAGATCGCTCGATTCGTAAAGAAAAATGCCTTTATTGGCGGCGGAGCGAATGCTTCCGGTTCTCGCGCCAACCCGGGTCGGCCCTGCCAGGCGGCCGTGCCCGGCATCGCCAGACGATTCGAATCGTCCTAATCCGGACGGGTCACGGGGGAAACATGTCAAGCACAGCTGATTCCAAGAAGCCATTCGGCAACCTGTTCAGTCGCCTCGGCGGCGGGCCGGATGTCGCCAGGGCGGCCATCGCCGCACATGGGGAAGCCATCGGACACGGCGCACTACCGGATCCCCGCGCGAGCCTGCACGACGCCGCGCAACTGGCGCTCCAGGTCGAGTTCACCACGATTCCGCCTTACCTGACGGCGCTCTACTCGATCGCCGATCCGGCCAGCGACGCCTATCAGGCATTGCGCTCCGTCGTGGTGGAGGAGATGTTCCACCTCAATCAGGCGGCCAACCTGCTCGTCGCGATTGGCGGAACGCCGAAATTCACCGGCACCGCGGTGCCGGAGTACCCCTGCTTTCTGCCCCATTCCAACCCGGACCGCATGCCGTTCATCGGACTGAACAGGGCGTCGCCCGACGTATTCGAGAAGACCTTCGCGGCGATCGAGACACCCGCGCCGCCGCATGCGCCGGCGCAGGGCAATCAGTACGACACGATCGCTCAACTGTACGACGCGCTGAAAGTAGGCATGAAGCGTTACCTGAGTCGCCACCCCGACGGTCCGCCACTGTTCCAGCAGGCCCCCAACATGCGTCAGCGCACCGACATCTATCTGGGCAAGTTCGGCGGCAAGGCGGTGCAGGTGAGCGACATCGAGACCGCGGAATACGGCATCACCCAGATCGAGCAGCAAGGCGAGGGCAGCATTCTCGACGGACAGTCGATGATTGCCGACAGCCGGTGGGGCGCCTACAACCACTACGGTCAACGCACCGACGGAACGTACGGCCCCATCCTCGGCACGCCATACGAGATGTCGCACTTCAGGAAATTCCGCGCGGTGGCGCTCGACGTGGCCAACTTTCCCGCGACGCGTCCGATCACGTCCAATCCCCGACGGCAGGACTACTCGAACGAGACCGCGCTCAAGCTTGTCGAGGCGTTCGACATCGCGTACAGCATCATGCTCGACGCGCTGGAGAAGAGCTTCACCGACACGCCGAACGAGCCTGATCCGTTCTTCGCGCTGGCCCTGCCGCTGATGCACCACGTGATGCCGAAGCTCGCGCTGAGCCTGATGACAACGCCGATGCACGCGAACGGCAACGGCTCGGTCGGACCGAACGCGGCGCCGACCTATCTGTACCGGCCGGGCTGCACGCTGGCGATGCTGGAGAGACAACGGGCCCATGCGCGACAGGCCGCATCCGGCGTGACGGGTCGCGCGGATCGCGCCGACCTGACGGCCGTGCTGGACGACGTACGAACCGACATTGTGGAGCTGAGCGAAGCCGCCGATCAGCCGCTCTCGAGCTAAAACCACGGGGAACATCATGGTCGAATACAAGATCTATCCGCCGATTGGCGTCGCACGCGTTGGCGACGCCCCCGAAGCGTTCTATATCGGGGCCGAAAGTTATCGCGGGCTGCCGATCAATCCCGATGGGCAACCGTTCCGGCAGCAGGATTTTCGCGACGAGCAGGGCCGCCTTCGCCGGCAGGCCGCACGCTTTCATCTCTACCGGGTCGAGAACGGCGTCGCGGAGGAAGTGACGCTGGATACGGCGAACGTGACGTCGATCCGCTGGGTTGTCCATCTGGCGAACAAGAAGCCCAGCTGGTACGCGTTCAGTCCCGCGGAAGGCGAGGGCGGCTATGCGCCGACGCACCCGTTGCGCAACCCGGACGTCCGCGATCGCCACCAGTTGCTGATCGATGCGGGGCCGCGCCAGATTCACGGAAAACGCGCTGCCAACGTCCATTTCAATCAGGAGCAAGTTCCGAAAGGGTATACGGGCGCGAACTTCCCGCCGGGCCGGCTCTATCCGATGATGCATGCGATCGAGACACTCGGCGAGCTGCGCACCGACGGCCAAGGGCGGCTGCTGGTGCTGGGCGGACATGGCATTGCCGGCTCCACGGAGTCGAACCCGTCGCTCGAGCACTACGCGAACAACGACGGCTGGTGGGACGACACGTCCGATGGCCCGGTCGGTGCGACGATCGAGTTCGCCGACGGGACAGTCGTCCATGCGGCCAGCGCGCACGTGCTCGTCGCGCCGCCGAAGTACGCGCCGGAAATTCCGAATCTGGTAACGCTCTACGACACGATATTCGATGCGATGGTGCGGTCCGGCCATTATCCGAAGATCCTCGACGGCGGCATGTGGCAAGCGGGCAAGCACGGCTACCGGCCCAATTTCCAGACCGAGATCGAGCCCTTGCTCGAACGCGCGATGCTTTACCCGTGGGTCGCGGCGATTCCGTCGAAGCCGCACCGGTTCGACTTCGACAAGCTCGGGGCGCTCGGGCCGGACGGAGACGGCGCCGACGCGTTCAAGGGGCTGCGGCGCTACATCATGGACGTATTGCGGCCGCCGTATCAGGAAAACGACCTGATGAACTCGCGCGGCGCGACGATGATGCCGTTTCTGGCCGGCGACAACTGCCTCAAGCCGGGCACGGCCACGAGCCGCTATCTGCGGCTGACCGACACGCAGTACTTTTTCCTGCAGCAATGGGTGGAGGGGCACTTCGTCAACACCCCGCCGCAGGAGCCGCCAACCGACGCGCTGACACGCGGCGTGCTCGACAACTGCGTGGGCGGCGCGTTCTCCCCGGGCATCGAGATGACCTGGATCTCGCGGGTGCCCGAGATCTACGCCGAGCCGTTCCGCATCCGCAGCCGCTTCGTCGTCGAGGGGCCGCTGAGTCTCGGCTACGATCCGCAACGGGGCATGGAGCCGGGCGACCTCACGCGCTACATGGCCTTGCCGTGGCAAGCCGACTTCAACGAGTGCGCGTCGCAGGCGATCGGCGACCGCACGCTGTGGTGGTGGCCGGCGCAGCGCCCGGAGTTCGTTTATCGGGATCCGACGGCCGACCATATGATGGCGAAGGCGAGCGTCGCACCGCCGCCGCCCGGCGAGCGCTCCGGCAAGCAGGTGCCGTGGATCGGCACCGACTACGATCAACTGGCTGGCGATTACGTGACGTTCCCCGACAACGTCGACATGGTGCGGTACTGGTCGCGTCTCGGTTTCGTGATGGAGAAACCCGTCGGGGACGGCGAGCATCGCTTCGTCGAGGTCGAGCGGACCCTGCCGCGTCCTTTCTATCCGTCGAAGCATGCGTCGAATGACAGCTGATCGCGACGACGTGCTGATTGTCGGAGCCGGCCCGGCCGGCTGCGCGACGGCGCTCGCGCTCGACGCGGCGGGGTGCCGCGTCGCGTTGCTCGATCGCCCGTCGACGCAATCGTTCCGGGTCGGCGAATCGGCAACGCCCGACGTGGCCGGCCTGCTGCGCCGCTTGGGCGTCGACGACCGGCTGGAACGCGCCGGACACGCGTTCTACCACGGCAATCTGTCGTTGTGGGGAGACGATCAGCCCCGTGTCGACCATTTCCTGTTCCGCGGGACCGGGCATGGCTGGCATCTCGATCGGGCGGCGTTCGATGCGCAACTGCGCGATGCCGCGCGCGCGCGCGGCATCGCCGTACGTTCGTGCGCCGGCGTGGAAGCGATCATGCCGACGAGCGACGGGTGGGCGATACGGGCGCGCGGGATCGGCGAAGTGCATGCGCGCGTGCTCGTCGACGCGGGCGGACGCCGCTCGCCGCTGGCGGCGTGGTTCGGCGTGCGCCGGCGAAGCTTCGACGGGATGGTGGCGCTCGCCGCACATGCATCGCATGCGCGCGAGCTTGCGGGGCTCTCGCTCGTCGAGTCGTTCGAGGACGGCTGGTGGTACGCGGTCGGCTTGCCGGACGGGCAAGCGCTGGTCACGTTGATGACCGATCGGGACGTTGCCACGGCCCGCCGCTTTCGCGATCCCGACGTCTACCGGCGCGCGTGGCAGGACACGCGCCTGCTCGCGAAGCATGTGCCGCCGGGGCCAGCGCCCGCCGCGATTCACGTGTTCGCCGCGCACAGCGGCTGCATCGAGCGGAGTTCGGGCGGCGGATGGATCGCCGTGGGGGATGCGCTGATGGGATTGGATCCGCTGACGTCGTCGGGGATTGCCGGTGCGCTCAGCGACGGGCTCGCGGCCGCGCCGGCCGTCGTCGACATGCTGGCAGGGCGGCCGGATGGCGCGATCGCGTATGCCGCGCGCGCCAATGCCGTGTTCGGACGCTATCTCGCGGAGCGCGTGGAGCGTTACGGCACCGAGTCGCGGTGGTCGCAACGCGCGTTCTGGGCGCGGCGCGGGCACGGCAATCAGGTGGCGGCCGCCGAGCTGGCCGAAGGATGCGCGTAACGACCGCGGCTGGTGCATGGCGGTCGTGAGCGTTGGGTGGGGTGTGGGGCGAACGGGGGAAAGTTCGTTAAATGGTTAGGTTGACGAATCAAATGACACATCGAGGAGCCTGACATGGCAGCGTTCGTATTGACATCGGTATCCGGTACGATTCCCGACCCGCGTGGTGCCGACCGGTTCGGACCTTTGCGGGATCTGATCGGGATGTGGAAGGGAACGGGATTCAACCAGATCTGGCGGCCTTTTCCGATCCAGCGCGGCGGCAAGCCGACCGGCCAGCAGGACCGGTTCCTGGAACTGAACGAAACGATCGAGACGATCGAGTTCAAGCCGATTGACGGCGCGATTCCGAATCGCGGCCTGCTGCAGGGCGATATCAATCTGCACGGGATGACCTATACGCAGGAAGTGTCGGATGCCAACGTGATCGTCGACGGGCATCCTGCCGGCATCCATATCGAGCCCGGACTCTGGCTCAACGTTCCGCCGACCGAGAATCCGCCGAACGCCGCGACGGTCGCCCGCCTCGCGACGATTCCGCACGGCACGTCGATCGTGATGCAGGGCGGCGCGTTCCGGCTGAGCGGGCCGCCGTCGTTTGCGCCCGAAAGCATCGCGCCGTTTCCGGTCGGCAACCCGTCCCACCCGCTGCCGGCCGGCGATTTTCCGGAAATGAACCTCGCCACGCCGAGCGAGTTCCGCACGCCGCCGCAGGAAATTCCGCACGTCACGCAGGCGTGGATCGACAATCCGAACGTCGTGCTGAACAGCGGGATCTCAGGCAAGCAGGTGATTGCCACGACGACGCTGCTGATCTCGACTCAATCGGGCAATGTGCCGGCCACGGGCGGCGGCACGTCCAATATCGCGTTCCTGCAGGGTGCCGCGGGCGGGCCGAATGCCGACGCGGCGCAAGTCGAGGCGATCTTCTGGATCGAGACGGTTCGGTTGCCCGACGGCTCGACGAAGCTCCAGCTTCAATACACGCAGAAGGTGATCCTCGACTTCAACGGACTGAGCTGGCCTCATGTGTCGGTGGCCACGCTCGAGAAGCTGTAGGCATCGACGGCGACAGCCGGGGCCGCATGCAGCCGAACGCATGCGGCGCCCGGCGGGGGGATTCACCATGGATACGCACTTGCTTCTGTCGCATGAGGTCTGGGTGGTCGTCCGCGACGCGATTTATCACGTGTGGGCGATGATGGGTGAACTGTCGATGGCGAACTGATCAAGGGGGTGACGCAGACTTGTGAGGAAATGCCGCGACGACCCGTGCAATTCCGGCAGAGGTTGTACCGTTGCTCAAGCAAGTCTCGGCCGGGCACCCCTCACCTCGCTGAGCGGTGGTACGGGTAGCGTGTTTCGCGGCCGATGCCGAATTCACGAGCGACGCGGGCTTGATTCATGCTGCATGGAATTACCGATACCGGGATACATGCTCATCTTTTTCCGCGCAGTCCCTTCGCTTATTCTGGTCCTGTGTATATATCAACAGGACTGCCACCTTCATGAGCCTCAGAATTGCTGTTTTGCCCGGTGACGGCATCGGCCCGGAAATCGTCGCGCAAGCTGTCAAGGTACTCGACGCGCTCGGCCGGCCCTTTGAACTGGTGGAAGCACCCGTCGGTGGCGCCGCCTATGCGGCGAGCGGGCATCCGTTACCCGAACACACGCTTGCCCTGGCGAAATCCGCCGATGCGATTCTCCTGGGTGCGGTAGGAGACTGGCAATACGACAAGCTCGAACGTGCACTTCGTCCCGAGCAGGCAATCCTTGGCTTGCGCAAGCATCTGGCGTTGTTCGCGAATTTGCGTCCCGCGGTTCTGTATCCGGAGTTGGCGAGCGCCTCGACACTCAAGCCGGAAGTGGTTTCCGGCCTTGACATTCTGATCATCCGCGACTTGACCGGCGACGTGTATTTCGGCGAGCCACGTGGCACGCGTCGCGCACCCGACGGGCCATTCAAAGGCTCGGACGAAGGGTTCGACACGATGCGCTATAGCTCGCCCGAAATCATCCGCGTCGCTCATGTCGCGTTTCGCGCTGCGCAACAGCGCGGCAAACGTCTGTGCAGTGTCGACAAGGCCAATGTGCTTGAAACCTCGCAATTCTGGCGTGACACGATGATCAAGGTCGCGAAGGATTATCCGGATGTCGAGCTTTCGCACATGTATATCGATAATGCAGCGATGCAGCTCGTGCGGGCTCCCAAGTCGTTCGATGTGATCGTGACGGGCAATCTGTTTGGAGACATCCTGTCGGACGAAGCCGCGATGCTGACAGGGTCGATCGGCATGCTGCCATCCGCTTCGCTCGACGAAAATGGAAAGGGCCTGTACGAGCCGTCTCATGGTTCCGCCCCCGACATCGCGGGCAAGGATACCGCCAATCCGCTCGCAACTATCCTCTCTGCTGCGATGATGTTGCGCTACTCGCTGAATTTGCCTGGTGACGCCGAGAGGATTGAAATGGCCGTCCGGCATGTTCTTGCGCAAGGCTTGCGTACAGCCGATATCTGGAATGAAGGCACGCGCAAGGTTGGCACCCGTGAAATGGGTGACGCGGTCGTCGCGGCACTCAAAAGATAGGGGCGACCGACCGGCGTCAGCTGCGCGCGCGGGGCTCACCGTCGTGAACGTTGTCCACGAGCATCGCGATGTGAAACTGCCGCAGCAACACCCCCGGCCTCATCCACGATGACCGCCGGGGGTACTGATCAGCTTTCCTGAAAACCTGTCACCCGGCCTTCGCGAGCTCCGCGCCGATCTCGGCATTGGTCATCGCCTTGCCGTTGAAATTCCATGCGCCGTCGACGGCGTGCACCACGTTGATGAAGATCCTGTCCTTCGGCTGCCGGCCGCCCGACATCTCGTGAATGATGTGCGTCGCTTCCGCGAAATAGCCCTCCTGGACACGGCGTTCCGTAAACGCGAACGACGGCACCTTCCATTCGACGAAAACCACCGGCGTCTCGTCCATGCCGGTGAACGTGTGCTCCCTGTTCAGCACATGAATCGAGCCGACGACGTTGGACGTCATCAGTGCGTTGCCGGTCAATCCATGCCACTTCAGCATGGCCTCCGACAATCGTCGGTATGCGACTTTTTCCTGGCCGGCAGGCAAGACACCTTCGGTAAGCGTGAGCGTCAGAGGCACGATCTTCTCCTTTCGTGTGGGCATGCGACAAGCAGTGTGCACATTGCACGGGGCAAGACGGACGTGATATAACGGCCGTTATGTAACGACCGTGATCGCATCGTAGGATAACGATCGTTATTTTGTCAAGGTCGACGAGCGGCTGTTTTGGGAGAGGATCGGGTGCGATACAAGGCAGGGCACAAGGAAGAGGCGCGGAGCAGGATACTCGATGCCGCGGGACGCGGATTTCGGCGCCTCGGTTTCGGCGGCATAGGCGTGGACGGGCTCGCCAAGGAGGCGGGCGTCACGTCTGGTGCCTTCTATGGACACTTCCCGTCGAAGGCCGACGCGTTCAAGGCCGCCGCCGTCGCCGGTCTCGTGCAGTTGCGCGAAGCGATCGAACATCTGCGCGACAGTGAAGGCGACGCCTGGCTCGGAACGTTCGTCGACTTCTACATGAGCGTCAGGCGCACCTGCGAGCTTGGCGAAAGCTGCGCATTGCAGAGCCTGACGCCGGAAGTCGCGCGCGCCGGCGACGACACGAAAACCGCCTACGAGGCCGAGTTGCTGGCGATTGTCGACGCGGTCGCGCTGGGTTTGCCGGACGGGACACTCGCCGCGCGTCGCAAGACGGCATGGGCGATCCTGTCGATACTTTCCGGCGGCGTCTCGATCGCGCGCTCGACCGCCGACCCGAAGACCGGCGCGCAGATCGCGGCCGGCATCAAAGACGCCGTGAACCTGCTGGTCGGCAAGCGCTAAGCACCCCGCCCGGAACCGGCAAAGGCCTGCGCGTCCACTGACCCGGCGCAGGGCCCGTCATTCCGACGCCTGCTCATTCCCGGAATAAAGTGATCGCGCTGATCGTTTTAGCCTGCGTGAACTAGTCTTGAAAAGGTCCGCGCATGCAGAGGGGATAGTCATGAAGTCGACGCAGATCCAGTCGGCGAGATTCGTGACGCTTGGGCTCGCACTATCGGGCGACTGGTCGTCGGCGGGCGACATGAACGCATTGGGCCGCTCGAGCGGTGATGGCGATGACTAACGGCGGCGATGTACGTGCCGGCTTGGCGTGAGCTTCGAAGCCGACGTCGTAGGGTCGCTTCCCCGGTTGCGCCGCTATGCACGCGCACTGACGGGCGACCCTGCCTGGGCGGATGACCTGGTGCAGGACACGGCCGAGCGTGCGCTTACGCGTGCGCGCGCGTTTCGCCCGAACAGCAACTTGCTTGCCTGGCTCCTGACGATCCTGCGCCACATTTACATCGACCAGTTGCGCGGGCGTCGCGAGTTCGCTGTCGATGACGACAGCGAGCCAATGCGGACACTCGAAGCGCCGTGCGGCGAAGTGGACTCGCTTGCGCTGCGCGACGTCGAGCGCGCGCTATACCGCCTTCCTTTCGAGCGGCGCGAAGTGATGTTCCTCATATGCGTCGAGGAAATGAGTTACCAGGAAGCGTCTTCAGTGCTGAACGTGCCGATTGGCACGGTGATGTCGCGGCTTTCGCGGGCACGGGAGGACATGCGCATGCTTCTTGCGGACGGCCCGTCGCGTCGGCTCGCGTCCGTCAAGGCCATGAGAGATGGCAATGAGCGATGATTTCGACCCCACAGTGACATCGGGCTACAGCGAGCGGGAACTGCGCGAGTTCTCGGCCTTCGTCGACGGCGAGCTGTCCGAAGCGGAGCGCTTGGCTGTGATCGAGCGGCTTTCGGTCGACCCGCGG
Source organism: Burkholderia sp. Bp8963 (assembly GCF_003854275.1). Lineage (GTDB taxonomy): Bacteria > Pseudomonadota > Gammaproteobacteria > Burkholderiales > Burkholderiaceae > Burkholderia. The sequence goes on along the minus strand of NZ_QTQP01000011.1, from coordinate 162,617 downwards.
GCGGCGGACATCGTCGCATCCTATCGCGCGCAGCGCGCTGCGATGCGCGCGCTGTTCGCGGACCCCGCGGCGCGGACGAGCGGGCCGTGCATCGTGTTGCGCTCGCGTGTTCCATGGTGGCAGCGCGCCGCATTGGCCGCGTGCTGGGTGGCGCTTGGGGCCGGTCTCGCGTTGCTCGCCAGCAGCTCGTTGCTGTTCGACTGGCTCCCGGGACAAACGGAGTTCGCCCAGCGAGCCAGTATTGCTTACGCGGTCTACGTGCCGGAAGTACGCCATCCAGTCGAAGTGGGCGCCGCAGACGAGGCGCAGTTGATGGGTTGGCTTGGGCGCAGGATGAACCGGCCGTTGTCCGCCCCCTCGTTGCAAAACTACGGATTCGTGCTTGTGGGTGGGCGGCTGTTACCGGGCGACGCCGGGCCAGCGGGGCAGTTGATGTACGAAAACCACGCCGGTGCACGGCTCACGCTCTACATGACTGGCGTTTCGAAAGGTGAATCGTCGTACGGCATCCTTCGCGACGGCAATCTCCGCACGTTCTACTGGGCCACCGACCATATGGGCTATGCGTTGTCGGGGCAGATTGCGGAGAGCCAGATGCGGGTGATAGCGATCGATGTGTGCGGCAAGCTCGGCGGACACCCCGAGCGCTGGGACTGGGACTAAAACGATGAATGGCTGTCTGCCAGTGCGCTGCACGCTCGCCCCCTGGCGGTGACCTTGTCACCGCCAGGAAGCTGCGCCGAGAGCGATGCGCGACTGCCGGTCATTGCCTGTTCTCGCCGGACTCCCTTGCCTTGGAGGCGTTGACTGGCGCTATCGTACCGAATAGTCCATTGACCTCCTGATTAGGCCCCGCCGTGAAGTACAGCGCGTCCGGACTCGAGTTGCGGCCGCCACCCAGTGTCAGCGTCCACAGGCCGTCGATAGCCAGTGGATTGCCGGCTGCGTTCTCCAGCTGATCGACAAACCTGCCGTCGTTGTCGTAGACGTTGATGTGGCCATCGCCGAAGTTGCCAATCAGGATCTTGCCGCTGAAGCGACCGAACGCAAACGATGCACGCGTGATTCCCCACGGCGAGTTGAGTGTCCCTTGGCTGGCGAAGCGGCGCAGCAGGTGGCCGTCTGTATCGAATACATCGACGAATCCATTTCCTCTGCCTGCAACGTCGTCGTGTTTCTCGGCGTTCTGCTTCGCATAGGTGACGAAAAGATCGCCATCGACGTTCGCGATACCAAACGGCGCGTAGCCGGCCGGGATGTTCGGGTCAATGAAGCCACCGTCCGTCTTCGCGGGCGTGAACAAGCCGTTCGCACCGTTCGGCCCGAATACATCGATCCGCCCCGAGCGGAAGTTCGTCGCAAACAGGAATCCTCCGTTCGCGTTCACGCCAAAGACGAGCCCCTTGTAGACGGCCCCGCTGGCCGCGGATGGGGTGGACGAGTTATCGGCCGCGAGCACGGCGTGGTCCGCCGGAGTCAACCCACCGGCCCAGGCGGAAATTGTGCCGTCCTCAGTCGCGAAGATGAATACGGCCTGGATCTTGGTGCCTGGCACCAGAAAAGCCGATGAGGGATTCCACACCATTCCAGTGGGCGCCGCGGGCGCGGGATTCGGTGGATTGTTCGCCGAGACGGGATGACAGGCGCTGGCCGGTATGACATTGCCTGGCAGCGGGATGGAAACCTGCAGCGCCACCTTTGTCCCCGTGCCGTCATACAGCGTGGCGCAGCCGGTGGCATTGTCGTTGACCCAGAATGGACTTCCTGCCGGACTGAACGCAACCCCCCACGCGTTCTGCAGCACACGGTCGACCTTCGGGGCAGCGCCTGCCAGATTGGACACGAGTGGTGTGACGACGTAAGCGTCGTTGTCAGCGGCATGCCCGATTGTAAAACCCGCGACGAGCACGAGCGCGGCCGCCGCCTTGAGGCCCAAAGAGACCTGAGACATGACTTTCCTCCTTGATCTGACTGGTGAGAAATTGCGCCGTGCGTGAGCGCCGGAGGACTGCCGTCCGGTTCACGGCGCGCGAGCGCTCCCGGGTTTCAATTGGTGTCCCGGGCGACGCTTTTCGGACTGCGGCAATGCCCCACGAACCCTTTCGATCCGCGTCGACTTGAGCTAAGGAAACATTGCCGTCGGAAACGCGAGGAGAGCCGGTGTCGCAAGGCGTGCACTGAACCGCCACATGCCGCCATGTCGGTCAGTAGCATGTCGCCCACGGGCGCGCGCACCGTGAGGACCCGTTTCATGATCGGCCTCCCGCGCATGTGGATGCGCCGGCTGGAACCGAGACTAAACGGGCGAGCGGCCACCTTTATTCCAACGTGCCGAGCGAAATGGAAGTGCGGTGCGAATCGTCCGTGCGCCGACGCCGCACTGATCGATACGCTGAGTGGGCAGTGGAACGGGCTGACGAAGCTGGACGCGCAGATGGCGGGGATCGAGCAGGGGGGCTTTGATTTTGCTGCGTTTTACTCGCACGAGTATTGTGCTCGTAGCGCCATCGGCGACCTTGCGCCGATGGCCTGACTTCCCGTCTAGAGAAACAACCTCTTGACGCTGCACAGCTAGCCAAAGAAGGGAACCGGCCCTAATCCAACCAGCCAGGCAGTTTGCCTGAACTTCGCCAGCAGGTAGGTCGTTGCAAACGCTAGCGGCGCAACCATGATCAGCTTCAATATCACCGCGACGATCGGCGCTGTCGACCAGCCCATCGCGTGCTGGAGCAAATCGAAGCAGTCGATGAATATCGGATGGATCAGGTAGATTCCAAAAGTATATTTTGCGATGCTCGTGTAGAGAGGAGACCACTTTTGATGCTGGGATCCCAGGAATACCGTGAGCATCAGCACCGGTGACAGAAAATGGGCATAGAATCCGGCGCCGGTCCGCACCGGCCACTGTGCGGCCGCGACCGCGTCGGCGGCGTAAACCAGCTTCGCCATATAAGCGACAGCGAGCAGTAACAAGGATAGCCAAAGCAGCAGTTTGCTCTCATCAAGCGAAAGCTTGCGTTTCCAGATGCCGAATACGGCGAATCCCGCAAAGCCATAGCCGCTGTAGCAGATGATCTTGACCATCCGAACCAGGTAGTCACGGTAGAGCGGATCGGTGACATGTCCCCACAACCAGCACTGCACGTAGTCCATCACCTGCAGGGTGCCAATGATCGATAATCCGACAACCGGATAGCGGATCGCTGCTTGAAGTGCGGGATAGAGCAAAACCAGGAAGAACATCGTCGGAAGGTAGTGCAGATGGTATTGAGCGGAGCCGAGTAGCAGGTAGCCAATCCACGACTGCCACTGCACGATCTGCTCCATGATCGCGGCCTGGTAGCCGAATGACTCAGCCTTGAACAAGCGGAAGAATGCATAAAACACGGTCCATGCGACAAACGGGATAAGAAGTCGTTTCGCCTGCTCGCGGATCAAGTCAAGGTATGAAACATGCCGACGATCGATCTTGAATGCGATCAGGAACATCGAAAACAGAAAAAACAATTCCGAACCGGACAGTTCGCCAGTAATCCGTACGATAGCCGGTCCAACCCGTTCAGAGGCCAGGGCATCCGGAAACAATTGTCCGTCGGGGCTCGCACTGATATGTATCAACACCACACCAAGGGCCGCGAACACCCGGCACGCATCGAGCCAGTGCATCCGTGCCGAACCAGAAGACACACTGCTTTGCGTCTGTATCTGCGGAATCTGCTGAAGCATTCGATCCTCCGTTTTGGTTACCCGCTTCTTCCTGATGGCAGGAGACTATGAAAACGATGATGAAGTCATTACAAAGGCAAGATTGATTGTCCGGTGCAAACCGGACGCATGAGCCGGGGCGGTCGCACATGCAACGATCCGAGTCAGATTCAGTGATAGCACTGCACGGCTATCGCAGCTCGATCATCGGCGTGGAGGAAATCGCGCCGCAGGACTCGCGCTCGTACGGGATCGTGTTCGGCAGGGAGTGGGAGGAGGCGATCGTCAAGCTCGCGGGCATTATCGAGAAGCCCGCGCCGGAAGATGCGCCGTCGAACCTCGGCGTGAGCCGCACTCACACCCGCCGCATCGTTGCACGTTGCGCTGGCTAGAGCCCCCAGATGTCGCGCGCGTATTCGCGGATCGTGTGGTCGCTGGAAAACCGCCCGAGCCGTGCAATATTCGCGACGACGCGCCGCATCCACTTGGAAGTCTCGCCGAAATCGGCCGCAACCCGCGCGTGCGTTTTTGCGTAAGCATCGAAGTCGGCCAGATGAAAGTAGTAGTCGCCGCCCGCGACGAGGCTGTCGAAGATCGGCCGGAACCGGTCGTCGCCATTGCCGAAACGGCCGGCCAGCATCGCATCGAGCACGCGTTTGATCGACGGGTCGGCTTCGTAGCGCGCGCGCGCGATATAGGAGCCGCTCGTACGCGCCGCTTCGACTTCGGCGGCCGTAAGCCCGAACGCATAGAAGTTCTCCTCGCCGACTGCGTCGCGGATCTCGATGTTCGCGCCGTCCAGCGTGCCGATCGTCAGCGCGCCGTTCATTGCGAGCTTCATGTTGCCCGTCCCGGATGCCTCCATCCCCGCCGTCGAAATCTGCTCGGACAGGTCGGCGGCCGGAATGATGCGCTCCGCGAGCGACACCTTGTAGTCGGGCACGAAGGCGACGCGCAGACGCTCCCGCACGCGCGGATCGCGATCGATGTGATCGGCGACCGTGGCGATCAGGTGGATGATCAGCTTCGCCATCGCGTAACCGGGCGCCGCCTTGCCCGCGAACACGACGACCCGCGGCGTGATGTCGCCGCCATCCTCGACCAGATGCAGATACAAATGCATCACGTGCAGGATGTTCAGCAATTGCCGCTTGTATTCATGAATGCGCTTGACCTGCACGTCGAACAGCGCGTCGGCGTCCACGCTCATCCGCAGTTGTTCTTGAATCAGCGCGGCGAGCCATTGCTTGTTGCGGCGCTTGATCTGCCTCAGTCGCGCATGCACTGCGCCGTCGTCCAGATGGCGTTCGAGGCCGCGCAGACGGTCGAGCTCCATGATCCAGCCGTCACTGCCGAGCAGTTCCGAGAACAGCGACGCGAGTTCCGGATTCGACTGCACGATCCAGCGGCGCACGCTCACACCGTTCGTCTTGTTGTTGAAGCGCTGCGGATACAGCGCGTGGAAATCCGGCACAAGCTGCGAGCAGACCAGCTTCGAGTGCAGTTCCGCGACACCGTTGACCGAATGGCTGCCGACGATGGCGAGATGTGCCATGCGCACGCGGCGCGGCTCGTGCTCGTCGATCAGCGACATGTGCCGGAGCCGGCCGACATCGTCCGGCCATCGGGCATCGACTTCGTCGAGAAAGCGCCGGTTGATCTCGTAGATGATCTGCATATGGCGCGGCAAGACCCGCTCGACCAGCGCGACCGGCCAGGTTTCGAGCGCCTCCGGCAGTAACGTGTGATTCGTATACGCGCACACGGCGCGCGTGATGTCCCAGCTCGTCTCCCAGCCGACGCGATGCTCGTCGACGAGCATCCGCATCAGCTCGGCGACGGCCAGCGCCGGATGCGTGTCGTTCATCTGGATTGCGACGCGTTCCGGCAGGCGCTCGATCGGCAGCCGCGTTTTCGCGAACGTGTCCATGATGTCGCGCAGCGAGCAGGCGACCAGAAAATACTCCTGCACGAGCCGCAACTCCTTGCCCGCGTAATTGTCGTCGGCCGGGTAGAGGACCTTCGACACCGTTTCGGACGCGATCTTGTCCTCGACCGCGCGCACGTAGTCGCCGCTGTTGAAGATGCGCATGTCGAAGGTGTCCGACGCGCGCGCCGCGTACAGGCGCAGCGCGTTGACGGTGTCGCCGTCGTAACCGGGCACGAGCATGTCGTGCGGCACGCCGGCGATCATCTTCCAGTCGAGCCACATCGGGTTGTATTGGCCGTCGGCGTCGCGCTCGTGCTCGATCCGGCCATACAGCGGGATATAACGGGTTTCGTCGGCGCGCTCGACCAGCCACGGCGACGATTCGCCGTGCCACTGGTCCGGGCGCTCGGTCTGTTCGAGATTGTCGATCTGCTGGCGGAACAGCCCGTATTCGTACTTGATGCCGCGGCCGAAGCCGGCATGGCCGAGCGACGCCAGCGACTCGACGAAGCACGCGGCCAGCCTGCCGAGCCCGCCGTTGCCGAGCGCCGCGTCGTACTCGGCCTGAACGACGACGTGCAGCTCGACGTCGAGCGCTTCGAGCGCCGCGCGCGCGGTGTCTTCCAGGCCGAGCGCGATCAGGTTGCTCATCAGCGACTGGCCCATCAGGAATTCCATCGACAGGTAATACACGCGCTTGTTCCGGTTCGCGGCGTAGCGGGCCTCGGTGTCGAGCCAGCGATCGATCAGCCGCTTTTGCACGGCGCGCGCGAGTGCATGGAACAGGTCGGACGGCGACGCCTGCGCGGGCGTCTTGCCGAAACGGTAGCGAAGCTCGGCGACGATCGCATCGCGCAGTGCGTCCGCGTCGGAGCGGCCGGCGGGCCGCGTGCTGTCGCGCATGGTCACGTCTCCCGGAATCGAACTGGAATTTCCAATGAATTCGGACATAATGCCCGTACAAGATTAGGCAATTGATTGCGGCTTAGTCAAACAGGAATTCAAGCCGCTTTTACCGGGAACCGGATTCGATCGCTCCCACCGCGGCACACCGCTTCGCCACAGGACGACGCGACATGACGAATGCCTCGTTTCACGAGCTGGCCGCCGGCAAACCGTATCCGCTCGGCGCGACCTGGGATGGGCTCGGCACGAACTTCGCGGTGTTTTCGGCGCACGCGCAACACATCGATCTGTGCCTGTTCGATCCGGCCGGGCGCAAGGAAATCGCGCGGATGCGCTTGCCCGAGTGCACGCATCACGTGTGGCACGGCTACTTGCCCGACGCGCATCCGGGCCTCCTGTACGGATTCCGCGCGCACGGGCCTTTTGAGCCGCGCAACGGGCACTACTTCAATCCGCACAAGCTGTTGCTGGATCCGTACGCGAAGCGCCTGCACGGCGGCCTGCACTGGACGGATACGCTGTATGCGCCCCGGCCCGGCGCGGCGCGCGGCGAACACGCGCTGGACCGGCGCGACAGCGCGCCCGCGATGCCGAAGGCGGTCGTGACCGACGACGCGTTCAACTGGGGCGACGACAAGCGCCCCGACGTGCCGTGGCACCGCACGATGATCTACGAAACCCACGTGCGCGGCTTCAGCCAGCTCAGGTCCGACCTGCATCCGGCGGTACGCGGCTCGTTCGCCGCGCTTGCCGCGCCGCAGTCGATCGACCATCTGCTGAAGCTCGGCGTCACGACGATCGAGCTGCTGCCGGTCCAGGCGTTCGTGCAGGACCGCGCGCTCGTCGAGCGCGGGCTCGTCAATTACTGGGGCTACAGTCCGCTCGCGTACTTCGCGCCCGAGCCGCGCTATCTCGGCACTGGCGGGCCGGACGAGATCCGGCGCACGGTCCGGCGCCTGCATCGGGCGGGCATCGAAGTCGTGCTCGACGTCGTGTACAACCACACGGGCGAAGGCGACGGCCTCGGCGCGTCATTGTCGTTTCGCGGGCTGGACAACGCGAGCTACTACGTGATGACCGACGGCGACGAGCGCCGCTACATCGACGACTCGGGATGCGGCAATACACTGAACATCGCGCATCCGCGCGTGATGCAACTCGTGCTGGATTCGCTGCGCTACTGGGCCGAATCCTTTCATGTCGACGGCTTTCGCTTCGATCTGGGCACGACGCTCGGCCGCGAGGCACGGCGCTTCGAGCGGGGCGCCGGCTTCTTCGACGCGTTGCAGCAGGACCCGGTGCTCAACCGGCTCAAGCTGATCACGGAGCCGTGGGATCTCGGCCCCAACGGCTATCAGCTCGGCAATCATCCGCCACTGTTCGCCGAGTGGAACGACCGCTTCCGCGACAGCGTGCGGCGCTTCTGGCGCGGCGACGCGGGCGAACGGCCCGAATTCGCACGCCGCATCTGCGGCTCGGCCGACTTCTTCGACCGCGACGGACGGCGCCCGTGGGCGTCGATCCAGTTCGTCGCCGCGCACGACGGCTTCACGCTGCACGACCTGACGAGCTACGCGGAGAAGCACAACGACGCGAACGGCGAGGGCAACCGCGACGGTGCAGGCAACAATTGCAGCGCCAACTGGGGCGTCGAAGGGGCGAGCGGCGATCCTGCCGTGGAGGCGCTGCGCGAACGGGTCCGGCGCGCGATGCTCGCGACGCTGTATCTGTCGAACGGTACGCCGATGCTGTTGGCCGGCGACGAATGGGGCAACAGCCAGTCGGGCAACAACAACGCGTATTGCCAGGACAACGCGCTCGCGTGGCTCGACTGGGCCGCGTGCGACACGCCGCGCGGCGCGGCGATGCTGGATTTCTGCGCGCGCCTCGCGCGGCTCAGGCGCGGCTACCGGGTGTTTCAGCAACCGTATTTCCCGCACGGGCACAACGAATGGCTGCCGGGCGTGCGGGACGTCGACTGGTTCGACGCCGACGGCCGGCCGATGTCGAGCGCGGCGTGGGAAGACCCGCGGCAAAGCGTGCTCGCGGTGCGGCGCGCGGCGCCCGCGTGGCACGATCGCCGGCACGGCGCGCATGCCGGGCCGACCGTGGACGTCGCGCTGCTGCTGATCAACGGCGGCGCCGACGACAGGCGTTTCGTTCTGCCGGCGCCCGCGCTCCGCTGGCACATCATGCTCGACTCCGCGCATCCGGACGCGCCGGAGCGAGGTCTGCACGACGGCGACGCCGTCGATGTGAGCGCACGCAGCATGGTGGTGCTGCTCAGCGCGGCCATTCCGGTGTCCGGGCGTTGAACCGTCGCGCCATGCCGGCCGCACGCGCCATTCACCAGCCATGCGACCACACGATCGACACGCTGCCCGCGCGGAACGTGCCCGTGCCGGCCGCGCGTGAACGCCAAGGGAAACGATTGCCGGAATAGTTGCTGTACTGGATCGAGAGGGTGTCGGAGCGCCAGTCGTAATAGCCGAAGCCGTATACGAAATCGGGATCCCACGGCTGTTGCTGCGACGGGCGAAGGTAATGGTAAGCCGTGAAGGTTGCGTACCATTTTTCCCGAAACGTATACCGGCAACCGAGCCCGACGTTCGTCTTGTTTTCACGCACGTCGTTTTGCACGTCGGTGTAGCGCGGCACGAGCGTGAACGACGCCGAGCACATCAGGTCGTCGCCGAAGCCGGTCAGGAAGATCGGCTTCAGCAGGTCGGGCAGCGGGAACTTGTAGGCGAACGTGATGCCGCCTTGTTCGATCCGGCTATGCGCGACGCCGTTGCCGGCCGAAAAGCGGTTGCCGGTGTAGTTGCCGTAGACGAGGCTGAGCGTGTAAGGGTGCCAGTCGTCGTATCCGAACGAGTAGGTGAAGTCCGGATCCCAGCTTTGCTGCAAGCTTGGCCGCAGGTAGCGATAGGCGGTGAACGTCGCGAACCAGTATGACATCGGGTTGTAGCGAATGCCGAGTTGCAGCGTCGATTCGTTTGCCCGGTCGCCTTGCGCGCCGGCGCCGACCGTGCTCTTCCGGTTCGGTTGCAGCGCTTGCGTGAGCCCTGCGTTGATCGACAGGCCGGATAGCCAACTGCTCGTGCCGTCGGCCGCATTCGGCGCGACGAGCTGATGCCATGGCGTCGAGAACGAACTCGCGAGACCGTCGAGCACTTCGTTGCGCGTCTCCGTCTGCGCGGCCGCGCGATCGATCCACAACCCCGCGCACACCAGCGGGACGGCGATGCAGGCGAAGAGATGGCGATCGCGCAGCCGGAATGAAAGACGCGCGGCTAATGTGAGTTTTATCGACAAGGCGTGTCACCGTGTGCATTTCAGTTGCCGACGCGACGCCGTCCTGTCGCTCACGCGCGTCGCGTGTAGTCTATCCGCGCGCCATTGCACACGCAATTCGGCGGCCGATTTCGACGTCGCAGCCTTGATAAAAGCAGTCACTTCATCTTAAATTGACCAAGCGCGGCCATTCCGGAATTTGGAAATGGCGCCGAATTGGTGCATTGAACGCCAACATAAAAATTTATTGCATGCAAGCCTCTGAATGTCACCGCGTTTCACGGATTGTATTTGGCGGAAAAAGACTAATTTCTGGCTTGGCGGAAAAAGACTGATGTCTGGTTTGGCGGAAAAAAGCTAATGCTGGATTTGGCGGAAAAAGACTAATCAAGTAACCGGTCGCCGTGCGCATACCATCAATCCCGGGATGCGGCGCGCGTGACGAATCACACGGATGCTCACCCGAACGGGGGCTGGAATCCGGATTTTCAGCGGAGCGAGCAATGCTTGCCGAATTCGACCGCATGACGGGGCTGCCCGACTGGTGGCAGGCCGAACGCGCGCGCATTACCGCGCCAACCGGTCGCACGTTCGCGATGGTGCTTGCGGGTGGGCGCGGCACCCGGCTCAAGCAACTGACCGAGCGACGCGCGAAACCGGCGATGTTCTTCGGCGGTCGGTTTCGCATCATCGATTTCACGCTGTCCAACTGCGTCAATTCCGGCATTCGCCGGATCGGCGTCGTCAGCCAGTACAACACGCATTCGCTGCGTCGGCACGTGCAGGGCAGCGTCGGCTTCCTGTGCGCCGATCGCAACGAGGCAGTGGACGTGATGCCGTCGCCCGCGCGGCTGCGCGACGAGCCGCCGTATCGCGGGACAGCCGACGCCATCTATCGCAACATGCGCGCGATCCACGCGACGCAAGCCGATTACGTGCTGGTGCTCGCCGGCGACCACGTGTACAGGATGGACTATTCGGTGATGCTGCGTGATCACGTCGACGGGCGCGCATCCTGCACGATCGGCTGCGTCCGGGTGCCGCGACGCGACGCGAACGGCTACGGCGTGATGGCGATCGACGCGCGGCGTAACGTGATCGAGTTCGCGGAGAAGCCCGCGAATCCGGCGCCAATGCCGGATGACGCCGAGTCGTCGCTCGTCAGCATGGGCATCTACGTGTTCGATGCGCGCTATCTTTGCCGGCTGTTGGCCGAGGACGCCGCGAATCCCGCATCGAGCCACGATTTCGGCCACGACGTGATACCGCGCGTCGTCGCTGACGGGCGGGCGCGTGCGCATCCGTTCTCGATGTCCTGCATCGAAGCGGCGCCGGCCGCCGAGAGCTACTGGCGGGACGTCGGCACGGTGGAGGCGTTCTGGGCCGCCAATCTCGAACTGGCCTCGGGCGAGGCCGGCTTCGATATCGATAGCGTGCGCTGGCCGATCTGGACACGCAGCCTGCATCGGCCGCCGCCGCAAATCATCCTGGGCAAGCGTGGCGACATCGTCGACACGATCGTGTCGGACGGCTCGGTCGTGTCGGCGTCGACGCTCAGGCGTTCCTTGCTGTTTCCGGGCGTGCGGGTCAGCGCGTCGTGCCGTGTCGACGAAGCGGTGCTGCTGCCCGACACGAAGGTCGGGCGCGGTTGCCGGCTGAGGAGGGTCGTCGTCGACCGGGGCTGCGTGCTGCCCGACAAGCTTGTGATCGGCGAGGATCCGGCGCTCGACGCGCAACGTTTCGAACGAACCGTGAATGGCGTGGTGCTCGTGACGCGTGCGATGCTCGAGCGGCTTCAGGCGTGATTGAAGCGGGATTTTGCTCGCATTGTCGATTGACATCCGGTTGACATTCGCCGTTATCTTTCACGGAAACGCATGACCGCAATCGGCAAAATTACTATTGGCAGCTTTAACTTTCCGGACTTGATATACCCGCGCTGGTTCGGTTAAATAGCGAAACACCGAACGCTGAAAGCGCGAGCGCATTTTTTCGCATCGGCGATCGAACTGAGGGCTTTGTCTTCATATCGACCATGGCCATGCAACCGATACTCGTCGTCGACGATTCCGCCAGTTACAGGCTGTTGTTGCGCAGCACGCTCGGGAAACTCGGCTTCGAGATCGTCGAAGCCGAGGATGGCTGGCAGGCGCTGCAACTGCTGCGTGCGCGCGAGGAAATCGCGATGGTCGTATGCGACTGGGAAATGCCCGAACTGGATGGTCCCGGCCTGTGCCGGGCGATTCGCGAGGAAGCGCTCGGCAGGTACATCTACATGATTCTGCTGACCGCGCGCGACGGCTCGGAAGCGCTGATCGACGGGATGGATGCCGGCGCCGACGATTTCCTGACCAAGCCGGTCGACATCCATGAACTGCGCGTGCGCTTGCGTGCGGGGCTGCGCGTGATCGCGCTCGAAGCCGCACTCGCCGAGCGCAACCGCCACCTCGACACTGCTTACCGCCAGATGCGCGGCGATCTGCAGGCCGCCGCGGCCGTGCAGACGTCGATGCTGCCCGCGCCCCGGCTGCGGATCGACGGCGTCGAATGCGAATGGCTGTTCGCGCCATCCGCGTACCTGTCCGGCGACATGCTGAACGTCAAGGCCGTGGACGACACCCACGTGATGTTCTGCGCGATCGACGTGGCCGGGCACGGCGTGCAGGCCGCGATGCTGTCGGTGATCGTGAACCGCCTGCTCGCGCGCGGCGCCGAGGCGCGCGGCGCGGCCGGCCTGCAGTCTCCCGCGTCGGTCGTCGAGGAGATGAACCGGCAGTTCCTCGAAGAAGCGGTCGATGCGTCGTATTTCACGATGGTGTACGGGATTCTCGACACGCGCACGGGCGAGGGCCGCCTGACCCAGGCCGGCCACTCGCACCCGCTGCTCGTGACGGCGGAAGGGAGCGCGTCGCGGCTTGGAAGCGGTGGATTCCCGGTCGGCCTGCTCCCCGGCTGCGAGTACGACGACGTGTCGTTCGCGTTGCGTCCCGCCGAGCGCCTCTTTCTCTATTCGGATGGCGTCACCGAATGTGCGGCGCCCGACGGCGAGCTGTTCGGCGACGAGCGGCTGCGCGAGTTCCTGTCGGCGCGCGCCCGGATGCCGTTGAGACAGGTACTGGATGCATTGAAGTCGGAGTTGCAGTCATGGCGCGGCGCGGACCAGGGCACGTTCGATGACGACGTGTCGGTGCTGGCGCTGGAACGTCTGTCGCGTTGATCGATTCACTTCCGTGACCGGAACACTGGGGGAAACCATGCTGACCGAAATGAGCAATTCAGGCGACATCAAGGTAATCAAGGTGCTGCCGCAACGTTTCGATGCGTCGGTGGCGCCGCAGATCCGCGACGAGCTGGTGTCGCTCGCGAGGCAAGGCGTCGCGAAACTCGTTCTCGATCTGCAATGCGTGAAGTTCGTCGACAGCAGCGGGCTCGGCGCGATGGTGTCGGGCTTCAAGGCATTGGGCGGCAAGGGCGACATCGTGCTGTGCGGCGTCGCGGACGGCGTGAAGAGCATGCTGCAGTTGACGCGGATGGATCGCGTGTTCGCGGTCGTTCCCGACACCGACGCGGCATGTGCGCACCTGCAAGCCTGAGCGGCTGGCCGCCCCGTCGCGGGAATGCCCGATGAGACACCGGCGCGAACGTCCGGACACGCCCGTGCCGTATTCGCGCGCACGCTTTCCGGCACGGCTCGACGCGCTCGCGGGCATCGGCGACTGGCTGCGCGGGGCCTGCGAGCGCTGCGGCGAATCGGGCGCGTGGCTCGACACGTTCGAGTTGGCGGCGATCGAAGCATCGTCGAACATCATCCGGCATGCAGCGGCCGCGACGGCACATGCGGCGCAGGCGTCCGATGAGCCGGTGATCGCGCTGACGCTGCGTCGAGGCACGCGCGCGCTGACGCTCGACCTGTTCGACGGCGGCAGGCCCGTGCCGCAGGGCCTGTTCGACGCGCGCAAGGCGCTGCCGCCGTTCGACCCGGAGGACATCGACACGTTGCCGGAAGGCGGCATGGGCCTCGGCATCATGCACGCATCGGTCGATTGCGTCGAGCATCGCAGGCGGCTCGGCATCAATCGTCTTCGGCTCGTCAAGAATCGGGGGTAGACGATGACGCGCGTCGCGAAACGAGCCGCCGTCGTCTTTCTGCTCGCGTGGCAGTGTGCGGCGCTCGCGATTCCGCTGCAGGTAGCGCGCGACGACGCAAGCGCCGTCTCGCTCGCGGGGATGTGGCGGGTGCGCGACGCCGGCGACGCGCCAGCCGACGCGTGGCGCGCGAGCCTCGACGATCGCCGCTGGCGGCGGCTGCGCGTGCCGGCGAACTGGTACGCGGCGGGCCTCGATCATCAGGGCTCACTGTGGTATCGCACGACATTCGCGCTGCCGCGCGGCGGTGCCGACCGGATGGCGACGATGGTGTTCGACGGCGTTGATTACGAAGCGGACGTATGGCTCAACGATCGCTATCTCGGCAGCCACGAAGGCTATTTTGCGCCGTTCGCGTTCGATGTCACCGACGCGCTGCGCGACGGGAAAAACCGTGTCGCTGTGCTCGTGCGAAGCCCGAACGAGCGGCCGGGCGCCGAGTGGTCGCTACGCAAGCGGCTCATCAAGGGTGTATTGGACGATCACGACACGCGGCCGGGCGGTGCGTGGTCCGCGCATGGACAGGACGCGAATTCGGGCGGCATCTGGGCGCCCGCCTATCTGCGCGTGAGCCGGGGCGCGGCGATCGATGCGGTGAAGATCGACACGATGCCGGACGAACGCGATGCGTCGCACGCGACGCTTGCGCTCGAAATCGATGCGCGCGCGTTGCGCGACACCGATGCGACCTTGCGTGTGCAGGTGAGCCCGGCGAATTTCAGCGGACGACACTATACGTTCGAGCAGAGCGTCGCGCTCGCGACGGGCGCGAATCGCCTGACGATCCGGCGCGAGCTGGACGACGTTGCGCTGTGGTGGCCTGCCGGTGACGGCTTTCCGTCGCTGTACCGGGTGGTCGTCACGCTGGCCGACGCGCGCGGCACGATGGACGTCGCGCAACGCCGCACGGGTGTGCGTTCGATCCGCTTCGACAGCGCGCAGTCATGCTGGACGATCAACGGACGGCGTGTGTTCCTGCGCGGCACGAACTATATCGGCAGCCCGTGGCTATCGCAGATGAATGCCGCGTCCTACGCGCGCGATCTCGACCTGATGCTCGCCGCGCACATCAACGCGGTCCGCGTGCATGCGCATGTCGCGGGCCAGCCGCTCTACGACGTGGCCGACGAGAAGGGCCTGCTCGTCTGGCAGGATTTTCCGCTGCAGTGGGGTTACGACGATTCGGCCGGTTTCGCGGCGAAGGCGGCCGGGCAGGCGCGCAACATGGTCGCGTTGCTCGGGCATCACCCGTCGATCGTCGCATGGTCCGGCCAGAACGAGCCGCCGTGGGACGCCGAGTGGATGAAGTACCGCTATCCCGACTGGAACCCCGCGCAGAACCGCCTGCTATCGGCATCGGTGGGGGCCGCGTTGCGCGAGGACACGACCCGTCACGCGGACGACGCTTCGCTGACCGGCCAGCATTTCTGGCTTGGCTGGTACTGGGGCAAATGGACCGACCCGATTCCCGCGATGAGCCAGTCGAACATCACCGAGTTCGGTGCGCAGGCGCTGCCCGACGTGGCCACGCTTCGCCATATCATCAGCGCGCGCAACCGCTGGCCGGCCAGCACGGCCGCGAGCGACGCCGGATGGGCGCAATGGGCGTATCACGACTTCCAGCGCCATGAAACCTTCGAGCTTGCGGGCATCGATCGCGGCCGCGACCTCGATACGTTCGTTGCGAACTCGCAGCGCTATCAGGCGCGGCTGGTGCAGCGGATCTCGGAGACCTTGCGCCGCCAGCGCTACCAGCCGGTCGCGGCAATCTTCCAGTTCATGTTCGTCGAAGGATGGCCGTCGATCGACTGGGGCGTCGTCGATTACCTGCGCCGTCCCAAACGCGGGTATGCGGCACTCGCGCGCGCGTATCAGCCGGTGCTGCCGTCGATCGAATGGACGCGCGCGACATATGGGCCCGGCGAAGCGTTCGACGGTACGCTTTGGGCGATTAACGATACGTGGAGCGCGTACGCGAACAGCGTCATCGAATGGAAAGTGGCTACGGGTGGCGCAACCGTTGCCGCCGGGCGCACGGTGTTCGACATGGCGGCCGACAGCGGCCGTCCGGTGACGCAAGTGCGGGTGCCGCAGCTCGCGGCCGGCGCTTACGCGCTCGAAGCGACGATCCGCGACGCGGACGGGCGCGTGCTCGGCACCAACCAGTTCGACTTCGACGTGCGAGCGCTGCCATGAATGCGGCTCGCCGTTCCCGGCTTGCGCTCCCGGCGCTCTGTGCGGCCGTGCTGTTCGCTTGCACGTCCGGCGCGCGCAGCGAAACGCTGCTCGAGGCGCCATTGGCCGACGGCTTCGCGGTCGTTCAGGCCGGCTATCTGCCGGGCCTCGCGCAGTCGGCGGCCGTCATCGGGCTCGCGCCGGGCACGAGCGTGCGCCTGAGCGACGCCGAAGGGCGCGTGCTGCGCACCTGGCCGCATTTGCCGGGCCGTCTCGATCCGGACAGCGGCCTGGTCGTGACGATGCTCGCATTGCCGCCGCTGGGCGCCGGACGCTACCGGCTGTCGGCGCAAGGCGTGCCGGACGCCACGTTCGTGGTTGCCGCCGACGTGTTGAGCCGCGTGCAACGATCGTTGCTGCGCGCGTACTACCTGCAACGCTGCGGCGTCGCGCTCGATGATCCCGAGACCGGGCTGAAGCATCCGGCCGATCATCTCGCCGACGGTGTGCTCGCGCATCCCGATGCGGCCGGCCCGGATGCGGGCGACATGCATGCGGGCGTCCGGATCGCTGCGACGGGCGGCTGGCACGACGCCGGCGATTTCGGCAAGTACGTGGCGACGACGGCCGTCACGGCGGGGCGTCTGGTATCGCTATACCTCGACGCGCCGGCACGCTTCCCGGATGGGCAGACGCAGATCCCCGAAAGCGGCAACGGCGTGCCCGACATCCTCGACGAAGTGCGGGTCGGGCTCGACTGGATGCTGGCGATGCAGCGCGCGGACGGCGCGCTGTACCGCAAGCTGTCCGGCGCGAACTGGCCCGGCGCGATATCGCCGGATCAGGACGCGCAGACGCGCTACGTGTACGGCGTGTCGAGTGCCGACACCGCGAAGGCCGCCGCCGCGTTCGCGCTCGCATCGCGCGCGTGGACCCACATCGACGCCGACGCGGCCGCGCGGTATCGGGAGGCGGCGACGCGCGCATGGGCGTGGTTGCGGACCGTGCGTGCGCCGCTGTTCGTCGACGCGCATCCCGGCGACGACAGCGGGTCCGGCCCGTATGTATGGTCCACCGTCGACCCCGAGCCGAGCCTGCTGACCGACGTCGACGACCGGATCTGGGCCGCGGCCGAGCTGTGGCTCGCGACTGGGGACCGGCAATATCTGAATTTCGTCGAGCGGCATCCCGAGTGGACCGGCCGCGTCACGATCTTCGAATGGAAAAATCCGGCGGCGCTCGGGCTCTTGCATCTGCTCGACGCGCGCGGCTCGCGCGCGATTCCCGCGACGCTGCACTCGCGCATCGCGCACGCGCTCCAGCGCGCGGCGGACGAAGCCTATCGCGATGCGCGCGGCAGCGGCTTCGGCCTCGCCAACCGGCGTTTCGTCTGGGGCTCCAACAAGATGGATGCCGAGCAGGGCGTGCTGCTCGCCGAAGCGGCACGCCACGGCGGCGATCCACGCTACCTGCGCGCGGCGCTCGCGCAACTCGATTTCCTGCTGGGCGTCAATCCGTTCGGCATGTCGTTCGTGACCGGCATCGGCGAGCGCTCGGTGCGGCACCCGGCGCACCTGTACGGGCGCGCGGCGGGCGAGACGATACCGGGCCTGTTCGTCGGCGGCCCGAACGACGCCGCGCAGGATCACGTGGCGCCGCGCGGCAAGCGGCTCCTGAGTTATGTGGACGACGACCGCGCCTATTCGGTCAACGAATTCGCGATCGACTACAACGCGTCACTGCTGGCGTTGATCGGTGCGCTCGCGCGCAACGGCGTCGGCACCAACCCGGAATAGCGACCATGGCCTTCTATTTCGACGCCTTCGAACATCGCAAGCCGCCCGCGCCGCTGCCTCATTCCCCGGCGATCGAGAGCGTGTGGCAGTTCTTCGCGGTGCTCGCACTCGTGTTCGGCGCGAACTATCTCGTGTGGCGCTGGAGCGCATCGCTGAATCACGACGCGATGTGGTTCGCAGTGCCGCTCGTGGTGGCGGAGACGCTTTCGTACATCGGGCTCGCGCTGTTCGTGTTCAATTTGTGGCGCGTCGACGACTATCCGCGACGAGCGCCGCCGCAATGGGCGTCCGAATACGTCGAAACGCCGTCCGATGCGACGCACCGCCCGCCAAAGGTCGACCTGTTCATCGCGACGTATAACGAAGACGTCGAGCTGGTACGGCTGTCGATCCGCGCGGCGATGGCCGTCGCGTACCCGCATCCGATCGACTACCGCGTGCACGTGCTCGACGACGGCCGGCGTCCGGCCATGCGCGCGGTCGCGGCCGAGGAGGGCGCGCATTACCTCTCGCGCGACAACAACGTCGGCTTCAAGGCCGGCAACCTGCGCCACGCGATGGATCTGACCGACGGCGACTTCATCGTGATCTGCGATGCGGATACGCGCGTGTTCCCGACGATCCTCGAACACACGCTCGGCTATTTCCGCGATCCGAAGGTTGCATGGGTGCAGACGCCGCAGTGGTTCTTCGATCTCCCCGAAGGCGAAACACTCGACGCATGGGCCGGGCGCCGTCTCGGCACGGCCGCGCGCGTGCTCGCCCGCGGCGTGCAGCGATGCGTCGGCCCGATCCGGATCGGCGCCGATCCGTTCGTCAGCGATCCGCAGATGTTCTACGACGTGATCCAGCGCCGCCGCAATCGCACGAACGCCGCGTTCTGCTGCGGCGCCGCGTCGATCCATCGGCGTGAAGCAGTGATGGAAGCGGCGCTGCGCGCATACGGACTCGCGGTCGACCGGGAAGCGACGCGGCTGGCGAGCGAAGTGGCGGATCCGGCGCTGCGCGCGGATCTCGAACGGGAGCTGCGCCGCCAGGCCGCGACCCATTCGGAGATGACGCCATACAAGTTCCATGTGTCCGAGGACATCTACACGTCGATCGTGCTGCATTCCGATCGCACGCGCGGCTGGAAATCCGTGCTGCATCCGCAAGTCGAATCGAAGATGCTGTCGCCGCAGGATCTGCTCACGTGGACGATCCAGCGCTACAAGTACGCAGGCGGCACGCTCGACATCGCGCTGCACGACAATCCGCTGCTGCGCCCGGGCCTGACGTTCGCGCAGAAGCTGATGTATCTCAGCACGTTCTGGTCGTATTTCGGCTGCGTGTGGAACCTGATGTTCCTGATCGCGCCGATCGTCTACCTGCTGACGAACATCTCGCCGGTCCAGACCTACAGCGGCCCGTTCTACTGGCATTTTCTGCCGTTCATCATCTGCACCGAGCTGGCGTTCATGTTCGGCGCATGGGGGATACCGGGATGGGCCGCGAAGTCGTCCTATCTCGCGTTTTTTCCGGTGAGCCTGCGCGCGCTGCGCGCGGTGCTGAACGGCGAGACGATCAAGTTTCCGGTGACGCCGAAAAACCGGCAGGAAGGCAGTTTCCTGCATCTGGTGATGCCGCAGATCGCGATCGCAGCGCTGACCGCGTTCGCGCTCGCATGCGCAACGGTGCGCTGGGCGATGGGCGCGAACGTGGATCCCGCGTCGATCGTCGTCAATCTGGTCTGGGGCACGAACAATATTCTCGCGATGCTGCCGGTGGTCTTCGCGGCGTTCTGGCGTCCGCCCGACGAAGCGCAATCGCAGGATGCGGGAGCCGCGAGTGAAACGGAACAGGATGCGGCGTCCGGCTGGCGCGTGCCGTCCGAAACGGGAGGCAGTCGATGAGCTTCAAGGAGAACCTCGTCCGGGCGCGCAGCCATCTCGTGCTCATCGCCGCGATCCTCGTCTCGTTCGCGGCCGTGGTGGCGATCGAGCGCAACAGCCCCGCCGTGTCGTCGGCCGCCGCGGCGCCGTCGATACCGATCACGCGCAGTGCCGATGCGCCCGCGCTGCCCGAGCCGCGCCCGCTGACCGCCGACGAGCGCGCGGCGGCGCGCATCGCATGGCGATATTTCGCGACCAATACGCAGGCGGCCACCGGGCTCGTCAATTCGGTCGACGGCTTTCCGTCGTCGACGATGTGGGACACGGCGTCCTACTTGCTTGCGCTGATCTCGGCGGAACGGCTCGGCGTCATCGGCACCGACGAATTCGATCGCCGGACGTCCGCCGCGCTCGACGCGCTGGCGCGCATTCCGCTGTTCAACGGCCAGTTGCCGAACAAGTCGTACGACACGCGCACGCTCGACATGGTCGATTACACGAACAAGAAGGCGGAAGGCGGAATCGGCTGGTCGGCCATCGACATCGGACGTCTCGCGGTGCCGTTCAACATCCTCGCGTGGCGCTATCCGCGCTTCACCGACGCGCTCGACAAGGTCACCCGGCGCTGGTCGCTGCCGGCGCTGGCGCGCGACGGCGAACTGATCGGCGCGTCGCGCGCGGCCGACAAGGTGGTGCTTCAGCAGGAAGGCCGGCTCGGCTACGAGCAGTACGCGGCGCGCACGCTGCTGCTCACGGGCGTCGATTGCGCGCCGGCGGCCACGTGGTCGCCTCATCTCGGCTTCGTCGATATCTACGACGTGACGATTCCGACCGATACGCGCGATCCCGCACGGTATGGCGCGCAGAACTACGTGCTGAGCGAGCCTTACATGCTTCAGGGGCTGGAGTTCGGCCTCGACGGCACCACCCGGGAATTCGCATGGCGGCTGCTGAAGGTGCAGCGCGCGCGCTACGGCGCGACCGGACAGCTCACGGCCGTCACCGAGGACCATCTCGACCGTCCGCCGTACTTCGCTTACAACACGGTCTATTCGGCCGGCAAGTCGTGGGCGACCGTCACCGATACGGGCGCCGACGCGTCGGCGTTGCGTTCGGTGTCGACGAAGGCCGCGTTCGCGTGGCACGCGCTGTTTCGTGACGACTATACGGCCAGGCTCGTCGCTTACGTGCGCACCGCCAATGAGCCGGACAAGGGCTGGTACGCGGGCGTGTACGAGAAGAGCGGGCAGCCGAACGCCGCGCTCAACGCGAACACGAACGCGGTGATACTCGAAAGCCTCGCATATATCGAACGCGGGCCACTGCTGCGCAATTGACCGGGCGTGAGGAGGGAGCATGGGAAAACTGTTGCGCCACGTCTGGTTCGTCTTGCTGATGGCGTGCGCGGGATGCGCGCACCCGGGCGGCGAGATCGGGCCGCGGGCCGGAGCCATTCCCGCCGCGTCGTACCCGGCGCGGCACGGCCCGCTCGACGCGCGCGAAATGCAGATGGCGCGTCAGGCGTGGGTGTATTTCGAGAACAACTACCAGCCGGCGACCGGGTTCGTGAACGCGGGCGACAATTATCCGTCGACGACGATGTGGGACACCGCGTCGTACCTCGGCGCGCTCGTCGCCGCGCGCAATCTCGACCTGATCGACAAGCGCGCGTTCGACGACCGGCTCGGCGCCTTCCTCAGGACGCTGAATTCGCTCGACCTGTTTCGCGGCGAACTGCCGAACACCGTGTACAACACGCAGACCGCACAGAAGGTCAACTATGCGAACCAGCCCGGCGAAATCGGCTACTCGGCGGTGGATCTCGGGCGGCTGCTGATCTGGCTCAAGATCATCGAGCAGCGTTACCCGGAGCATGCGAACGCGATCGATCGCGCGATGTTGCGCTGGAATTTCGCTCATGTCGTGGATGCGTGCGGCACGATGTACGGCGCGAAGCTCGGGGCAGACAAGCAGGTTCAGTACGTGCAGGAAGGCCGGCTCGGCTACGAGGAATACGCGGCGAACGGCTTCCGGCTATGGGGCTTCTCGACCTGCCTCGCGTCGCGTCCCGAGCCGTATTCGCTCGTGCCGATCTATTGCGTCGATGTCCCGTACGACACGCGCGATCCTCGCGTGCTCTCCCAGCACAACTACGTGGTCAGCGAGTCGTACGTGCTCTCTGGCCTCGAGCTCGGCTGGGCCGACGCGATCGACCAAACGGCCGCGACGCAGGCGGCGCTGTCCCGCGACACGTGGATCGCGAATTTCGCGCAGCGGATCTATCAGGCGCAGGAGAACCGCTTTGTCGAGACCGGCATCCTGACGGCGCGCAGCGAACATCAGCTCGACGGTGCGCCGTACTTCGTCTACGACACGATCTACTCGGACGGGTACGCGTGGAACACGATCACGGAGAAGGGCGAGTACGTCCCGCAGTTCGCGGCGATCTCGACGAAGGCGGCCGTCGGCATGTGGGCGCTCTGGCAATCCCCGTACACGGACCGGCTCGTCGACGCGGTGTGGGGCCAGTATCAGCCGGCGAAGGGCTACTACGAAGGCGTGCTCGAAAACGGTGCGGGGCCGATCAAGACGTTCACGGCCAATAACAATGGCATCATGCTGGAAGCGTTGATGTTCAAGGCGAAAGGGCGTCTGCTCGGGTTCGACGATCGGGCGCCGCAACCGGGCGGGCGGCAGCCGGGCCTGTGGGAACGCACGCTGACCGATCCGTATGACCTGGAGAACGCCCCCAGGAATCGCCCGCGGGCCGTGGTTCGCGGCCAGGCCGGATGCAGCGGGGCCACGATGCCGTTCGCCGTTTCCGCGTGCTCGCAATCCTGTCAATGCTCAACATGCCAAGACAACGCTCCGTTCGTATTACCTGCGTACTCGCAATGTCACTGACGCTCGCATGCAGCGGTTGCGGCATCGTGGCGAGAACGGTTATCGACGGCTACGAGAAACTGAATGCCGGCGCGCTGACCAATCCCGGACGCATCGGTCCGCTGACGGATACCGAACGGATCTGGGCGCGCACCGCGTGGCGCTATGTGGCGAACAACACCAACGCGTCGACGGGCCTCGTCAATTCCGCGGACGGCTATCCGGCGACGACGATGTGGCAGATCGGCGACTATCTCGCCGCGCTCGTCGCCGCGCGGGAACTCAAGCTGATCGAACGCAACGAATTCGATCGCCGGCTCTCGGACGTGCTGCACTTCCTCGGCCAGATGCCGCTCTTGCCGGGCGGGCTGCCGAACCGCGTCTACAACACGCAAACGGGCGCGATGTCGAATGATGCGAATCAGCCCGGCACGATCGGCACGTCGGCGGTGGATGTCGGACGCGTGCTGGTGTGGCTGCATGCGATCGGCGCCCGCTATCCCGAGTACGGCGAATACGTGGACCGCGCGGTGCTGCGCTGGAATCTGTGTGAACTGGTCGGCGGCGACGGTACGCTGTATGCGACGCGCATCGACGCTCGGCAGACCGTGCGCGTCGCCGAGATCCGGCCCGGCTACGACGCGTATGCGGGCACCGGCTTCCGCCTGTGGGGCGTGAGGGCGTCCGACGCCGACGCTGCGCCGCTCGCGCAAGCCTACGCGAACGGCGTGCGCATCTATTTCGACGCGCGGGATCCGCGCCAGTCCGGCGTGACCAACGCGCTCGTCAGCGCGCCGTGGCTGCTGTCCGGCATCGAATTCGGCTGGCGCGGGACACAGCGCGCCGACGCGAGCGGGCGGCCGGACGGCGCCGCGCAAGCCGACGCGGTCTATCGAGCGCAGGAAGCGCGATGGCGCAAGGACGGGATCCTGACGGCCCGCACCGATCATCAGGTCGATCAGCCGCCGTACTTCGTGTATGACTCGGTGTTCGCGAACGGCTATGCGTGGAACACGGTCGGCGACGACGGCCGCGCCTATCCGCAACTCGCGCTCGTTGCGACGCGCGCGGCGTTCGGCATGTGGGTGCTGTGGGACACCGCGTACACGACTCGTCTGATGCGAGGCGTCGATGCGCTGTACGACGCGGATCGCGGCTGGTTCGAAGGCCGTTACGAGGCGACCGGCGCACACGACCGCACGCTCGCGCTGTCGACCAACGCGACCGTGCTGGAAGCGTTGCTTTACAAGTCGAGCGGCCGGCTCGTGCCCGCCGTGCGGGCCGACGGCTATTTCTCCGCCCGCATGAAGGACGTATTCGCTCACCCGGCAACGTGCCTGCCGATCGCCGCCAGCGTCGAGCCCGGCCCGCAATGAGTGCGTGACGGACAGATGCGCGTCGGGCAATATGGAGCAATGCCGCCATCCGGTCCAGCGAGCTGCATTTCAAGCTGGATACGAGCATCGGAATCGGGCGCGACGCATCCGGGAGAATGCCGTGACGAACTACGAAGAAATATTTCTGGAGAGCTATCACCGCCTGACGGGCAACGACAATGGCGAGCGCTTTTTCGACCGCTTTTACGAGATTTTCCTGAACTCGTCGGAACAGATACGCGAGAAATTCGCGAATACGGAAATGACGCGCCAGAAGGCGTTGATGCGCAAATCCTTCTTCCATCTGCTGAACCTGTATCACACGAAGGTGACGTCGGACTATCTCGAACGGATCGCAAGCGAACACGGTCCGTCAAGGCTGGCGATCCCCGAGCAGATGTTCAATGCGTGGCGAGCGGCGATCCTGGCGACGGTGCGCGAGCTGGACGAGCGCCATTACGATACCCGGGTCGAGATCGCGTGGGCGATGACGATCGCGCCCGGCCTCGAATTCATGCGCCAGATGTCGGCGCACATCGCGTCCGACGCGCCGTCACCGGAGCCACCGGCGCCCGGGGCCGTACCGGGCCATCAGCCATAAGGCTGCGATCGCGCCGAGATGTATCGCCGTTCCCGCGATCCAGCTCGGCGGCCGCAGCCCGAACGGCAGTACCTGGCTCGCGATCAGCACGAGCACGACGTGCACGACGAAGCAGTACAGTGCAGCTCGGCCGATCGGCACCAGCAGCCATCCGGCGACGGGCCGGACACGCCGCCACTGGCTGCGCAGCACCGCGTGGAGCACGACCAGCAGACACAGATCGTCGATCAGGCGCAGCGGTCCCAGCGCGTTCTTCTGCGCGTAGCCGAGATAGAGCGAATCGATCGCGCCGTGCGGCAGCGCCTGCCACTTGGCCCACACCGGGGTGAACGGATCGAGGTGTCCTTGCGCGAGGACGAACATGACGATGGTGCCGGTCGTGCAGACGGCGTACAGCAGGAAGCGTCTGAAGCGGGACGCGAACAGCAGATACGCCTCGTTGGAGAACCAGCCGACGAACATCCCGGCGACGAACGGAAATTGCCACGCGGCGACCGGAAACGCATTCTCGAACTGCATGTCCGACACGTGGAACGGCACGAACAGATGCCACACGTACAGCGCACAGCTTGCCGATAGCGCCAGCAACGCGGACGGCAATCGGCGGAACGCGAGCAGCAGCAGCGGTACGAAGAAAATCAGCAGCACGACATAGAGGCCGAGCACCTGCGCCTGATGCGGGCCGCCGCGCAACAGCAGCACGGTGTTGAACCAGTCCTCCAGCCGGGAGCCCTCGACCGGATAAAGCGGATAGACGGTCGCGGTTGCCTCGTCGACGAAATGCGTGAGCGACGCGGTTTTCACGAAGCCGACGGGCTGAAGCACGATCGGGATCAGGATCAGCGCGACGTTGACGAGATACAGCTTCACGCCTCTCGCCACCGATTTCCATGCGGTCGTCGTCCAGCCGAGATGCGCGAGCCGGGAGCGGCCGACCTTGCCGAGCACGAGCCCGGACAGGATGACAAACCATTCGGCCGCCGTCACGAAACCGAGTCGCTCCGTCGCGAGCAGGCTGAACGCGGAAAAATACTCGATATGGACGACCGTCATGAACACGACGGCCACGCCGCGCAGAAAATCGATCGACTCGTCGCGTTCAGTCTGCGCGTAGGCGAGGGCGGTCGTGCGCGTGTACAGCGCGTTCAATGCGTTCAACGAGTTCATCAGGACGCTCCCAGCACGTCGGTGCGTACCGCATCCACCAGATCCTTGAACAGCGCGATCGTTTCGCGGGCCGCCGCCAGCGCCGTTTCCTGCTGGCCGTTCTTCGCCGCGCGCTCAAGCTGCACCGTCGCGTCGGACAGCGGCGCGCTCGCGAACGTGCCGGCGTCGCCCTTGAGCTTGTGCGCGACGCGAGCGAGCCTTTCCAGATCCGGGCCGGCGAGCGCACCGTCGATCTCCGCGTGCTTCTGTCGCGCCTCATCGACCAGCAGATGCGCCAGTTCGCGGAACAACTGCTCGTCGCCGCCGATACGGGACAGCGCCTGACCGCGGTCGAACAGCGGTGTGCGTTCGGCGATCGGCGCGGGCGCCGGCTCGCGTCCCGGCGTCGCGGGTACGGACGCGCTCGCTTCGGCCGCCACGCGGCCGGCGGCGCGCTCGGCTGCCGCCGGCCGCGCCGCGACCCGCTCGATCTCCCGTACCAGCACGCCGGTTTCGATCGGCTTCGACACATAGCCATCCATGCCCGCTGCATAACACTTCTCGCGATCGCCTTGCATCGCGTGCGCGGTCATCGCGATCACCGGCACATGCGCTTTCGCGGCGCGGCGCTCGCGCTCGCGCAGTTCGCGTGTCGCTTCGAGGCCGTCCATCACCGGCATCTGGATGTCCATCAGCACGACGTCGAACGGCTGCGCGTCGATCCAGTCGAGCGCCTCGGCACCGTTCGACGCGAGACGCACGTCGTGATCGAGCTTTTCGAGCAAGCGCAGTGCGAGCCGCTGATTGATCGGATTGTCTTCGACCAGCAGCACCGTGTATCGGCGCGACGGCGACTGCGCGGCATCGTCGTCGCGTCGATCCGGCGCGATCTCCGGCGCGTGCGGTGCGAAGAACGATTCGCCCAGCAGCTTCACGAGCAGATTGAAGATCTCCGATTGATCGACCGGCTTCGTCATGAAGCCGGCGATGCCGGCCTGCCGGAGCGTCGAGGCATCCAGCCGGCTCGACAGCGAACTGATCACGACCACCATCGTGCCGCACAATGCCGGATCCGCCGCGATTTCCAGCGCGAGCGAGTAATCGTCGCAATCGGGAAGCTGCCCGTCGACGAGTGCGACCCTATACGGCTCGCGCCGTTTCGCCTGCGCGTACAACGTCTCCATCGCGCTTTGCGTGTCGCTCACGCAGGTCGGCTGCGCGCCGAAATTGCCCAGCATGTCGTGCATCAGCCGCAAATTGGTGTGATTGTCGTCGACGACGAGAATCCGTACGCCGTTCAGCGCGCGCGGCAGCGCGGGATGCGGCAGGTCCGGGTAACGGCCCAGCGCGAGCGGCAGCGTGAAGCTGAACACGCTGCCGGCGCCGAGCGCGCTGCGGACGTCCAGCCGTCCACCCAGCATCGCGACCAGGCGCGTCGAGATCGCGAGACCGAGACCGGTTCCGCCGTAGCGGCGCGTGGTCGAGCTGTCGGCCTGAGAGAACGCATCGAAGATCCGTTCGAGATGCTCTGGCGCGATGCCGACGCCGGTGTCGGCGACCGCGAAGCGCAATGACGCGCTGGACGAATCGAGC
The DNA here is from genome assembly GCF_003854275.1 of Burkholderia sp. Bp8963. GTDB lineage: Bacteria > Pseudomonadota > Gammaproteobacteria > Burkholderiales > Burkholderiaceae > Burkholderia. Next base: position 135,195 of record NZ_QTQP01000011.1, on the reverse strand, counting down.
GTAACGACGTGAATCGACAGCGTGACTTCGCCGGCCGCCGTGAACTTCAGCGCGTTGCCGACGAGATTCGTGAGCACCTGGCGCAAGCGCCCGGCATCGCCGACGAGCGAATCCGGAACGTCGTGCCCGATGTCGCTCAGAATCTCGACCGTCGTCTTGCCGGTCTTGAACGTCGTCGCACGCAGCATTTCCGTGATCATCGTGCGCAGGCTGAAATCCACCGGATCGAGCAGCAATTTGCCGGCTTCGATCTTCGAGAAATCGAGGATGTCGTTGATGATCGTCAGCAGCGATTGCGCAGACGACAGCACCATGGTCAGATATTCGCGTTGCTCCTCGTTCAGCGGCGTATCGAGGCACAGCCGCGTCATCCCGATGATGCCGTTCATCGGCGTGCGGATTTCGTGGCTCATGTTCGCGAGAAACGCCGATTTCGCCGCGCTCGCCGCATCGGCCTGTTCCTTCGCGCGGCGCAGATCGTGCTCGAGTGCGGTTTGCACCGAGATGTCGCGGTTGGTGCCGGCCACGCGCACAGTCGAGCCATGCGCGTCGCGCTCCGCGAGCGCGTTCGTCTGGATGTGGCGGATCTCGCCGTCGGGCCGGACGATCCGGAACGAGCCGAGGCTCGCGGCGCGGTTGCGCGAAATCGCGTCGAGCGCGCCGAACGTCGCGTCGCGATCGTCCGGATGCAGCAGTCGCTGCCATGCCTGATACGACAGCGTGTCGCCGTCCAGCGCGGCCGGATTGCCGTAGATTTCCGCCATCCGCGCGTTCCATCGAACCGTGCCGCTCGCGACCTCCCACGTCCAGATGCCGAGCTCCGCCGCCTCGGCCGCGAGCAGCACCTGATCGCGGGCCGCCGCGACCTCGCGTTCGGCGGCCTTGCGTTTCGCGATGTCGATCGCGATGCCGAGATAGCCGGCCACGTCGCCGACGTCGTCTCGCATCGCGGTGACAGCGAGCGACACGGGCACGTACGACCCGTCCTTGCGCACGTAGGTCCATTCGCGCGACTCCGCGCCGTCGCGCTCGGGCTTGAGCGTGAAGACGCGAAAGCCGTGCACGCTCTCGCCGCACTCCGCGCTCAGCTCGGCTTCGCGCGCCGCGATCTCGTCGGCGTCGTGCAGCGCCAGCAGCGTCGCCCGGCCGACGACCTCGCTCGCGGCGTAGCCGAGCAGGCGCTCGGCGCCGGGATTGAACAGCTCGATCGTGCCGTTGCAGTCGGTCGCGATGACCGAGACTTCGGACGCGGAGCGCAGCACGTTCTCGAACAGCATGTTGAGATCGCGCAATTGCGCGGTGCGTTGCGCGACCTGATCCTCCAGGCTCGTATTAAGCTCGACGATCCGGGCTTCCGTCGCCTTTTGCGACGAGATGTCGCGCATCGTGTTCGACGCACCGGCCACACGTGCGCCCGCGGCGAAGATCGGCGACACGGTCACCGACACGTCGATCCGCGCGCCGTCCTTGCCGTGCCGCGTGGTGGCGAGCGCCGGCACGCGCTGGCCGTTGCCGATCGACGCGAGTATGTCGCGCTGTTCGTCGAGCAGCGTGTCTGGAACGATCAGGTCCGCGAGCGGCCGGCCGAGCGCTTCGTCGGCCGTGTAACCGAACAGCGTCGCGGCACCCCCGTTCCAGCTCGTGACGACGCCGTCCAGCGTCTGGCCGACGATCGCGTCGGCGGACCCTTCGACGATTGCGGCCAGTTTCGCGCGAGCGGCGTCGGCTTGCCGGCGACGCCGCACGCCGATCGCAGCCGCGTGCGCGATGGCGGCCATCAGCGCGCTGATGACCGTCCCCATCAGCATCACCGTCTCCGGCGACGTTTGATGCAGATTCGCAATGAACTCCGGCGAAGCGGCATAGGTGAAGCGCCACGTGCGCCCGTAGACGGCACGCTCGATTTGCAGCGGGAAATGCCGCGTCGGGTCGCGCGAGTCGGCGTGCAGCGTGTAAAAGGGCAATATGCGGCCGGGCACCGTGACATCGTCGAGTTGCAGGTGCAATCCCTTCTGCGCGATGTCGAGCCCGTCGAGCACGCGCTTGACCGTCAGCCGCGCATATGTCCAGCCGTACGCGGCGGCTTCGCGTTCCGCGACGGTCGGCGGCAGCGACGCCGTGTGGTAGACGGGCAGCATGAACAGCAAGGCCTGACGCGTATCGCCCGCCCGCTGCGCGAACTCGATCGGCGCGCTCAGCGTCGCGTTGCCGGTTTGCATCGCGGATTTCGCCGCCTGCCGGCGATCCTCGTCGGACGCGATGTCGCGCCCGATCGCGACGCGATTGTCCTCTTCCGGCTCGACGTACATGACGACGTCGAGATCGCCGTCGTGATGCGCAAATTGATGAATCTCGAATTCGGGGCCGATGTCGGCTTTCGCGCGTGCGACAAATGCCTGCTCGCTGCCTTTCGGCACGCGGCGGATGAACCCGAAGCCGATCGCGCCGGGAAATTCGGTATGAATGTCGCGAGTCAGGCTGTAGCGGCGGAATGTCTCGCGGCTGATACCGTTTTCGCCGGCCATGACGATCGCGCCGCGCGTGCCGCGAAGCCCGTATTCGTAATGGCGGACGCGCTCGACGATCTCGTCGGTCGCATCGTTCGCGGCCTCCGTCAATGCGGTTTGCGCTTCGCGCGCGTTGGCGCGGTGGAGCGCGTAGCTTGCGGTGGCGCTGCTGATCACGCCGATCGCGAGGATCAGCGCGGCCCAGCCGGTCACGCGAGGCAGGTCAGGCGTACGGTCCAATTTGCAACCCCTTTTCGATCGCCGGAGCGGATAGGGAGAGCACTTGCACTGCGTTGTCCGGTTTGGGGGCGATCCGCCGGGAATGCCCGCTGGCCGATATATCAAATGGCATTGCGCGACGCGCAGGGAATCGAGTTCGTATCGTAATGGACAATGCAGAACATTTGAATAAGGGTGGGGCAGATCCCGATCAGGAATTTTTGATTTCGGCTGGCTAACCCTATAAAGTAAGTTCGCAATGAAGCGACCCCGATATACGCACGTCGCGCATCGCATCCGGCGTCGTCGGAAACGGGCTGATCGATCGTGAACGCAGGCCGGCGCGCTCGTGCCGCCGGCCCAACTGGAGCGCACCAGATGTCCGATACGTGGTGGCGGGGCGGCGTGATCTACCAGATTTATCCACGCAGCTTCGCGGACGGCAACGGCGATGGCGTCGGCGATCTGCCCGGATTGATCGGCAAGCTCGACTACATCCATGCGCTCGGCGTCGACGCGATCTGGATTTCCCCGTTCTTCAAGTCGCCGATGAAGGACTTCGGCTACGACGTGTCGGACTATCGGGATGTCGATCCGCAGTTCGGCACGCTCGACGATTTCGACCGGTTGATCGCGAAGGCGCACGCGCTCGGCCTGAAGGTCATCGTCGATCAGGTGCTGAGTCACTCGTCGGATCAGCATGCATGGTTCGCCGAAAGCCGCGCCGACCGCGACAACCCGCGTGCGGACTGGTACGTGTGGGCGGACCCGCGCGCCGACGGCACGCCGCCGACGAACTGGCTGTCGGTGTTCGGCGGCCCGGCGTGGCAGTGGGACACGCGGCGGCGCCAGTTCTATCTGCACAACTTTCTCGCGAGCCAGCCGGATCTGAACTTCCATCATCCGGACGTGCAGCGGCAAATGATCGACGAAGTGCGTTTCTGGCTCGAGCGCGGCGTGGACGGCTTGCGTTTCGATGCGTGCAATTTTCATTTCCACGACAAGCGCCTGCGCAACAATCCGCCCGTGGTGGCAGCGCCGCCGTCGCCCACGACGGTCGACAATCCGTATGCGATGCAGCGGCATCGCTACGACAAGACCCGACCGGAGAACCTCACGTTCCTGAAACGGCTCAGGCGTCATCTCGACGATTACCGTGCGGTCGGTCTCGGCGAAGTCGGCGACGACGACGCGCTCGCCACGATGGCGCGGTACACGGCGGATGGCGACAAATTGCACATGACCTACAGCTTCGATCTGCTGACGCCCGAATTCTCGGCGGCGCACGTGCGCGGCACCGTCGAACGCATGGAGGCCAGGCTGGCCGAGCACGGCGGGAAAGGGTGGGTGTGCTGGTCGGCGAGCAATCACGACGTGCCGCGCGTCGTGTCCCGCTGGGGCGACGGCCGTGACGCCGGGCCGGGCTTCGCGAAGCTCGTCCTCGCGCTGATCGCGACGCTGCGCGGCACGCCGTGCATCTATCAAGGAGAGGAGCTCGCCCTTACCGAAGCCCGGATTCCGTACGAACAGCTGCGCGATCCGGTCGGCATCGCGTTCTGGCCAGGAAACAAAGGGCGCGACGGTTGCCGCACGCCGTTGCCGTGGCGCTCGGCCGAGCCGCATTGCGGCTTTTCGTCGTCCGATACGTGGCTGCCGATTCCTGACGAGCACGCGTCGAAGGCGGTCGACTTGCAGCATGCGGATCCGGCGTCGCCGCTGAATTTCTTCCGGCGCTTCCTCGCATGGCGCCGCCTTCAGCAACCGCTTCGCGACGGCAGTATCCGCTTCCTCGATGCGCCCGAGCCGATCCTCGCGTTCGAGCGTGCAGCCGGTGCCGACCGGCGGCTGCTCGTCTTCAATCTCGGTGGTACCGCGCAGCGCTGGCCGCTGCCGGACGGCCTGAGCGCACGGCCTTGCGACGGACATGGGCTGGCCGGCGCGTCGCTCGCGGGCAGGAGCCTGACGCTGGCGCCCCACACCGCCTGGATCGGTCATGTCACGCATGCGCAAGATGCACGCTGATCGTCCGGCGCGCGACGACGACGTGCGCGACGAGACGTCCGCTGGCCGTTCCGAGTGTCCGCCGGCGTCGTCGAGCCCGACGATGCTTGGCGAACTCGACGCGTGGCTGCTGGCCGAGGGCACGCATCTTCGCCCTTATGAAAAGCTTGGCGCGCATCCGGTAGCGCAGGACGGGATCGACGGCGTCAGGTTTGCGGTCTGGGCGCCGAACGCACGCCGGGTCTCCGTGGTCGGCGACTTCAACGGCTGGGACGGCCATCGCCACATGATGCAGCGATATCACCACTGCGGCGTGTGGGAGATATTCGTGCCGCATGTCGCGAAAGGGGCTCTCTACAAGTTCGAGATCCAGGCGCGCAATGGCGATCGGCTGCTCAAGGCCGACCCTTACGCGTTTCGTGCGGAACTGCGTCCCGGCTCCGCGTCGATCGTGCACGGCCTGCCGCCGGTTTGCCGGCCGGATCCGGTGCGCGCGCATGCGAATGCGCCGGGCGCGCCGATGAGCATCTACGAAGTGCATCCGGGCTCGTGGCGGCGCCAGCCGTCGGATGGCGGCGGCTGGCTCACGTATCGGGAACTCGCCGCGACGCTGATTCCGTACGTGAAGGAACTCGGCTTCACGCATGTCGAATTGTTGCCCATGAGCGAGCATCCGTTCGACGGGTCGTGGGGCTACCAGCCGACTGCGCTCTACGCGCCGACCGCCCGCTTCGGCACGCCGGACGATTTTCGCTATCTGGTCGAGGCGGCGCACGCGCACGGTATCGGCGTGCTGCTGGATTGGGTGCCCGGGCATTTCCCGGACGACCCGCATGGGCTCGCACGGTTCGACGGCACCAGCCTGTACGAGTACGCGGACCGGCGCGAGGGCTTCCATCGGGACTGGAACACGCTGATCTACGACTACGGCCGGCCCGAGGTGGCCAACTACCTGGCCGGCAACGCGCTGTACTGGATCGAGCGGTTCGGTGTCGACGGGCTGCGCTTCGATGCGGTCGCATCGATGCTGTACCGCGACTACAGCCGTCCGGCGCACGAATGGATTCCGAATCGCCACGGCGGCCGGGAAAACCTCGAGGCGATCGCGTTCCTGCGGCGCACGAACCGGACGATCCGTGCGGAGCGTCGCGAAGCGGTGACGATCGCCGAGGAATCGACGAGCTTCCCCGGTGTGACGCGCGCCGTCGACGAAGGCGGGCTCGGCTTCCATTACAAATGGAACCTCGGCTGGATGCACGACACACTGCGCTATCTGAGCGAGGATCCGCTGTTTCGCCGGCACCACCACGACAAAATGACGTTCGGCATGCTGTACGCATTCGACGAACGCTTCGTGCTCGCGCTGTCGCACGACGAAGTCGTGCACGGCAAGGGCTCGTTGCTGTCGCGGATGCCCGGCGACGAATGGCAGCGCTTCGCGAACCTGCGCGCGTATTACGGTTTCATGTGGGGGTATCCCGGCGCGAAGCTGCTGTTCATGGGCAACGAATTCGCGCAGGTGCGCGAATGGAACGCCGATGCGAGCCTCGACTGGGAACGGCTGACGCACCCGCTGCATCGAGGCGTGCAACGGCTCGTGCGCGACCTCAACGACGCGATGCGGCGGCATCCGGCGCTGTATCAGGCCGATTTCGAGCCGCGCGGCTTCACGTGGATCGCGGTCGACGATCGCGACCGTTCGGTGTTTGCGTTCGTGCGCACCGCCGACGACGGCCGTTTCGTGCTGGTGGTGTCCAACTTCACGCCGGTGCCGCGCGATGGCTTTCGGATCGGGGTGCCACGTGCGGGCCGGTATCGCGAGATCGTCAATACCGACGACACCGCGTACGGCGGCAGCGGTGTCGCGAACGGCACGCTGCACACCGACCCGATCGCGTCGCACGGGCGGTCCGTGTCGTTGGCGCTCGCCGTGCCGCCGCTCGCGACGGTCATGCTGGTGCTCGACTCTTGACAGAGAGGAATACTCATGCGCGTGCTACACGTTTGCGCCGAAGTCTATCCGTTGCTCAAGACCGGTGGTCTCGCCGACGTCACCGCGGCACTGCCGGGCGCGCTGAGCGCGTTGGGATGCGACGCGCGTCTGCTGCTGCCGGGATTCCCGGCGATCCGCGACGGCGTCGCCGACAGCCGCATCGTCGCGAAGCCGGGGCCGCGCTTCGGTGCCGACGCGCTCGCGCTGCATCGCGGCGTGTTGCCGGGCACCGGTGTCGTCGTGTACTTCGTCGATGCGCCGACGCTGTATGACCGGCCCGGCGGCCCGTACAGCGATGCGCACGAGCATCCGTATCTCGACAATCATCGCCGCTTCGCATTGCTGGGATGGCTCGCTGCACGCATCGCGAGCGGGCTGGATCCGGGCTGGCGTCCGGACATCGTGCACGGCCACGACTGGCACGCGGGGCTCGCGCCCGCGTATCTGCGCTCGGGCGAAGCTCAGACAGGCACGCTCGCCGCGCGCAGCGTGTTCACGATTCACAATCTCGCGTATCAAGGCGTGTTCCCCGCACACCTGTTCGACGAAACGGAATTGCCGCGCGCATTTTTCAACATCGACGGCGCCGAGTTCTTCGGCCAGTTTTCGTTTCTCAAGGCCGGGCTGTACTACGCCGACAAGATCACGACCGTCAGCCCGACTTACGCGCGCGAGATTCAGGGCGCCGAACAGGGCTGCGGGCTGGACGGCCTGCTGCAGCACCGCGCCGCCGATCTGCACGGGATTCTGAACGGCGTCGACGAGACGATCTGGTCTCCCGCGTCGGATCCGCATCTGGCCGCGCGTTACGACGTGGACGCGCTGACCGGAAAGGCCGCGTGCAAGGCGGCGTTGCAGCGGCTCGCCGGGCTGAGCGTGCGTCCGGCGGCGCCGCTGTTCGGCGTGGTCAGCCGGCTCACCGAGCAAAAGGGGTTGCAGCTCGTGCTGCAGGCGCTTCCGGAAATCGTCCGCAGAGGCGGCCAGTTCGTGCTGCTCGGCAGCGGCGACCCGGACCTCGAACGCGCGTTCGAAGCCGCGGCGGCGGCACAGCCGGATGCGGTCGCGGTCGTGATCGGCTACGACGAAGCGATGTCGCACCGCGTGATCGCCGGCAGCGACGTGATCATGGTGCCGTCGCGCTTCGAACCCTGCGGGCTGACGCAGTTGTTCGGCCTGCGCTATGGCACGCTGCCGCTCGTTCGACGGGTGGGCGGGCTGTCCGACACCGTCGTCGATTGTTCGCTCGAAAACCTCGCGGACGGCTCGGCGACGGGGTTCGTGTTCGATGCGTTCGACGGCGTGGCGCTCGACGCGGCGCTGCGCCGCGCGTTTGCGCTGTATGAACGCGACGAGGATTGGGCGCGCGTCCAGCAAGGCGCGATGCGCGCGCGCTTCGGCTGGAACGATTCGGCGATGAAGCTGATGTCCGTGTACCGGCAGCTCGTCCCCGCCGATCGGCAGGTCCGCGCCAGGCAGGCAGCCTGAGAGACCGCGCGAGAGGCTGGCGCGGCGCGCACGATGCACGGCCGCGCCCAGTCAACCGCTGTTACCCCCGACCGGCGGCTCGTTTCCGGAACGCTGCTTCGACGGACAACAGACCGAGCCGTACGAACAGAACACGCAGCAATCGCCCGGCCTTGGCCGCAGCAAGGCCTTGCAGCCCTGGCACTCGTAAAAGAACTGGCATGCATCGACTGGCATGGTTTCCTGCCGGCTGAACCCGCAGTGCGGGCAGGTCAATACCGATTCGAACTGGAGCTCGGTCATTTTGATCTCCCGCGGTTACACATGAACGTCCGCGCCGACGCTTTGCCGCGCGACAGCTTCACGCGGCGTCGCCGATCTCGCCGATCTCGCGGTTCGCGTGTCGCGCAGCGTGATGCGCTGCCGGGGCGGACGCATCGGACTCGCCACCCGCCATCGTCTTTGCGGCTTCCTCATGCAGGAACGCAACCAGCGGATCGAGCAGCCGATGCCGCCGCGACGGATTGCGGCGCAACACGAAGCGCCAGGACGCGGGGCGCGACAGTCCCGGAATCAGCGGAACGAGCCGCCCGCTGCGCAACTCGGGCTCGATCAGCGGCGTGCGGCCGAGGGCGATCCCCGCGCCGCCGACCGCGGCGCCGATCACCTGGCTGAAGCTGCTGTAGCGGATGATCTTGGTTTCGAAATCGTCCGGCAGCCCGAACTCGGAAGCCCAGTTGCGCCAGTCGATTTCCGGGCTGTTCTCGTGCATCTCCTGCAGCAGACGGCTGCGGCACACGGCGCCGTAAGCGACCGGATGCAGTTCGGGGCTGCATACCGGGAACACGGTTTCCTGCAGCAGCACGTCGTCGTCGGGTTTCAGCTTGCGCGCCGGCACATGGACGATCGCCAGGTCGATGCCGTCGCGCGCGAAATCGGGTTCGTCGTCGAGCACGACGGCGTTCAACGGCGTGGTCGGATGCAGCGCCGAGAATTCGGCGAGGCGGCGGGCGAGCCACATCGACGAAAACGGCGCGTTCGCCGATACCGTGAGCCGCTGCGCGTTGCCGGTGCCGCGGATTTCCGCGCAGGCGTCCCCGAGCAGCGACAGCGCGTCGCTGACGGCCGGCAGCAGACGAGCGCCGGCCGGCGTGACGCGAATGCCGCCGAGCCCGGTGCTGCGTTCGAGCAGGCGCGCGCCGAGCGCTTCCTCGAGTGCGCGAATCTGGTGACTGACCGCGCTCGTCGACACGTTCAGCTCGGCCGCCGCGCGCGCGAATCCGCCGAGCCGGACAGCGGCTTCGAAAGCGCGCAATGCGCTCAGGGGAGGGAGATGTGACATGCGGGGTATTGTAGGAGACTCAACACCCATTGAAAAATCATCTTTTGCCGCTCGACAACGGCGCGCGTAGCCTCTGATCCGCTATCGACACTATTTGGAACAAGCGAATCGGAGGGCATTCATGTATTTCGACAGGCGGCTATGGGCGATGATGACGGGGCAGCGCGGGCGGCTTTGCGGCGCGGTCGCGCTCGGGTTGCTCGCGATGGGCGTCGGCATCCTGCGTTTCGTGTTCCTCGGCCGGGTGCTGGTGCTCGTATTCGACGGCGCGCCGGCGCGACAGATCGCGGCGGCAGCCGCGGCGACCGCCGTGTGCGTGGTGCTGCGCGCATGGCTCGATCACCGCCGCACCGTGCTCGCGCAGCGCACGGCGGGACGCGTGCAGGCCGAGCTGCGCGCCCGGCTGTTCGACCGGATCGCGGCGCTCGGCCCTGCGTGGTTCAGCGGTGAACGCACGGGCGGCGTGATGCTCGCCGTCGTCGACGGCGTCGAGCAACTGCAGACCTTCTTCGGCGTCTACCTGCCGCAGCTCGTGATCGCCGCATGTGCGCCCGTGATGATCTTCGCGGTGCTCGCGTGGTGGGACGTGCCGACCGCCGCCGTGCTGCTCGGCGCGGCGCTCGTGACGCTCGCGCTGCCGCAGCTGATTCACCGGTCCGATCGGCGCGCGGCGCTCGCGCGCTCGGCCGCATTCAAGGCGTTCGGCGAGGAATTCCTCGACGCGGTGCAGGGGCTGCCGACGCTGAAGGCGTTCGGGCAGAGCGCGGCCTTCGGCGAGAAGCTCGCACTCCGTGCCCGCGCGCTGTCCGACAGCACGTTCTGGGTGCTTGCGCTCGGGCTGCTGACGCGGCTCTTCACGGACCTCGGCACCGGGCTCGGCGCGGCCGCCGCGATCGCGGTCGGCGCGTGGCGGGTGCGTCATGGCGACATGAGTCTCGAGGCGCTGCTGATCATCCTGATGGCGGGCACCGAGATCTTCCGGCCGCTGCGCGATCTGCGCGCGGTGCTGCACCAGGGGATGATGGGCCAGTCCGCGGCGAGCGCGATCCATGCGCTGCTCGATGCGCGCAGCGACGCCCCCGCCGGCGCCGCGCCGCGTGTGAGCGGGCTGCGTCCGCACATCGCGTTCGAAGGCGTGCGCTTCGCGTATCCGGGACGCGGCGCGGACGCCCACGCGGCGCTGGGCTTCGCGATTCGCGAGGGCGAGACGGTCGCGGTGGTCGGGCCGAGCGGCGCGGGCAAGTCGACGATCGTCCGCTTGCTGCTGCGGCAGCACGACGTGCAGGCCGGCACGATCCGCATCGGCGGCCGCGACGTCCGCACGCTGGATCCCGACCAGGTGCGCGGGATGATCGCGGTCGTCGCGCAGGATGCGACGCTGTTCGACGGCAGCATCGCCGACAACCTGCGGCTCGGCCGGCCCGGCGCGAGCGACGCGGACATGATCGCCGCCGCGCGCGCGGCCAACGCGCACGACTTCATCGTCGCGCTGCCCGACGGCTATGCGACGCACATCGGCGAGCGCGGGCTGATATTGTCGGGCGGCCAGCGCCAGCGCATCGCGATCGCCCGCGCGCTGCTGCGCGACGCGCCGATTCTCGTGCTCGACGAGGCGCTGTCGTCGGTCGACGCGGAAAACGAGGCGCTGATCCAGCAGGCGCTCGACCGGCTGACACGCGGCCGTACGACGCTGATCCTCGCGCACCGGCTGTCGAGCGTGATCGGCGCCGATCGCATCCTCGTGCTCGACCAGGGGCGTGTGGTCGACGACGGAACGCACGTCGAGCTGATTGCGCGCGACGGGTCGTATCGCCGCCTGATGGGGCCGCAGCTCGACGCGGCCGCCGAGTCCGCGGCCGTCGCGCCGGCCGCCGGTACAGCGGTGCGGGCGCCGTCCGGTCCGCAAGTCCGGCCGTTGAGCGACGATGCCGCCGCGATCGGCTGGGCGGAAACGCTGCAGACGCTGCTGCGCTTCGTGCGTCCGTGGAAGGGCAAGATCACGCTGACCGTGCTGTTCGGGATCGGCAGGGTGCTCGGCTTCATCGGCGTCGGCGTGCTCAGCGCGCTCGTGGTCGGCGCGGTGGCGGCCGGTCGCCCGTTCGCCGGATGGCTGGCGGCGCTGCTGTGCGCGGCGCCGCTCGCCGCGGTGCTGCACTGGCTCGAATCGTGGCTCGCGCATGATGTCGCGTACCGGCTGCTCGCGGAGATGCGCATCGCGCTGTTCGACACGCTCGAACGCCTCGCGCCTGCGGGCCTGCAGCGCAGGCGCTCCGGCGATCTGGTCGCGCTCGCGACGCAGGACGTGGAAACCGTCGAGTACTTCTACGCGCATACGCTCGCGCCCGCGTTCGTCGCGCTGCTCGTGCCGGCCGGCGTGCTCGCGCTGCTCGGATGGGTTGCGTGGCCGCTTGCGCTCGTGCTGCTGCCGTTCCTGATGTGGGCGGGGCTCGCGCCCGTCGTCGCGCGACGCGGGATCGACCAGCTCGGCATCGATGCGCGCGATGCGCTCGGCCGGCTCGGCGCGCATCTGACCGAAACCATCCAGGGGCTCGCGGAGCTGACCGCGCTGCAGGCGCTCACGCGCCGGCGTGCCGCGTTTCTTGAAGACGTCGAAGCGTGCCGCCAACAGCGCGCGCAACTGCTCGGCGACCTGTCGAGGCAGGGCGCCGCGCTCGAGATCGCGAGCGGGCTGGGCGGTCTCGCGGTCGCCGCGCTCGGTGCGCTGCTGTGCGCGCGCGGCGGGTTCGCGCACGAATCGCTGCCGCTGCTGGTGCTCGTTGCGGTGGCGGCGTTCATGCCGGTCGCGGAGATCGGCCAGGTCGCGCGCGAACTCGCCGACACGATCGGCTCGACGCGGCGGCTGCGCGCGGTGGAAAAGGAACCGGTGCCGGTCGAGGATGGCGCGTGCGCGGTGCCCGCGAATTCCGCGGTGCGCTTCGAGCACGCGAGCTTCACCTATCCGGGCCGTGGCGCGCCCGCGATCGACCGCGTGAGTTTCGACGTCCGGCCCGGCAGCACGATCGCGCTGGTGGGCGCATCGGGGGCCGGCAAGTCGACCGTCGCGAGCCTGCTGCTGCGCTTTTGGGATCCGCAGCACGGACGCATCACGCTGGGCGGCGTCGACCTGCGGCGCCTGCGGCTCGACGATCTGCGGCAGCACATCGCGCTGGTTGCGCAGGATACCTACCTGTTCAACGATACGCTGGAAGCGAATATCCGCCTTGCTGCCGGCGATGCGTCCGACGCGGACGTCCAGCGTGCGATCGAACGGGCGGCGCTCGCCGAATTCGTCGCGCGGCTGCCGGACGGGCTCGCGACACGCGTCGGCGAGCGCGGCGTGCAGTTGTCGGGCGGGCAGCGCCAGCGGATCGCGATCGCGCGCGCGTTCCTGAAGGACGCGCCGATCCTGATTCTCGACGAGGCGACGTCCCATCTCGACACGATCAGCGAGCAGCAGATCCGCGATGCACTGGACGATCTGATGGTCCGGCGCACGTCGATCGTCATTGCACACCGGCTGTCGACGATCCGGAGCGCGGACGCGATCCTCGTGTTCGAGCACGGCCGGGTGATCGAGGCCGGCACGCATGCCGAACTGCTCGCGCGGCAGGGCGCGTATGCGCGACTCGTCGCGCACCAGTCGGGCGTGCTGGCCTGACTGCGCTCGGTCAGGTGGCCCCGACGCGATTGGCGGGCTTTATTTCCGGTTCTTCAGGAATGTCCGGCCTGCCGTTGTAATTGAAATACCTGGGCGGCGGGTCATCGGGTAGTCGATGAATCCCGCGCTGATGAGCTCCCGCGTGACCGACCACCCGAGCGCGGGCGTCTCTCGCCCATAGCGGATCTCGGCCAGGCGTTCCAGTGCCCAGATTGCGGATGCCGAAATGGTTCGGGCGTCCGACGTATCGTTGTCGCTCATTGCTTCTCCTAAAGTTGATCGTGACCGGTGGGCACCGGATGTGGCGAGATCAGGGCGCAACGCACGCGCCCAGGTGCGTCCAGTCATAGCTGGCGCCGACCTCGATGCGTACGGCGGCTTCGACGAGATCGGCGCGGTGCGGTCCGGCGTGTTGCTCGGCGCGCGCCATCAGTGCCTCGAGCGACGGTAGCGGGGCATCGCTCTTCCAGGCGAACGCAATGATATTTTCCGCACTGTTTTCGGCCGGGGCCAGTGTGACCGACGGACCGAACGCATCGCGAAGCCTGGTGAGGCAGTCGCCAAGACGCGGGTCGTCTCTCAACAGGTTGGCAGCCAGCACGCCATCGTCATTCAACCGCGCGTGGCAGGCTTCGTAGAACGCCGCGCTGACGAGTTCGGCGGGAACGCCGCCCGCATTGAAGCCGTCCAGCAGCAGCGCATCGAAGGTTTCCGAGGTCGTCGACATGTACTGCGCAGCGTCCGCGCAGATAACCGCCAGACGCTCGTCGTCGGGCGGTATGCAGAAGCGGTCACGCAGCGCGATCACGTCCGGACTGATTTCGATTGCGGTGATGCGTGCGTCCGGCAGGTGCCGATGGCAATACTTCGTCAGCGAGCCGCCGCCGAGCCCGATCATCGCGATGCGCGTGGGAGCGGGCTGCAGCAGCAGGAATCCCATCATCGTGCGCGTGTACCCCAGTGCAAGCGCATCGGGGGCTGCGCGCAGCATCGTGCTTTGCATGCCGCGGCCGTCAAAGCACAGCGTGACGAGGTGCTCGGATTCCACGATAACCGGGATGTTCGCGACAGCGTTTGACGGAAAGGCGTGGGTACTCAGAAAGGGCAGGTCGTCGGGCGCCATGCGGGTCAGCCTTCCTGCAGCAACGGCAACAGCGCCTGAAGCGCCGCCTCTTCATCGGGGCCGGCGGCCAGCACTTGAGCCGACGTGCCGCCGCGCACCTGCAACGACGCAACTGCCATGCCATCCTTCGCACTGCCGCGGCGCCCGTTTGCGATCAGCAGGATGTCGCTTTCGAAGCGGCGTGCCACGTCGACGAGCGCTTCCTGGGCAGCGCACGCGCGATTCCGGTTCCAGCCGGAACCGATTTGAAGGTACACAACGGTTGCCACGTTTTTTGCGAAAGCCTTTAGATAGGTCATTGGGCGCTGTGCGCAGCGTCGGTCTGGCAGCTCGTCAGAAACGCCCGAAACTCGGTCTCCCACGTGACGCGCTGCAAATCGACGTCGATGCCGGCGAGTCGCTTCATTTCGCCGCTCAGGAACACCGCGTGCAGCGATCGAGGCGGCACGCGCTGCTTGAAACAACGGTCGTCGACGTCCAGCAGCAGGCACGGATGGCGCCTGAACCGCGCACTGGCGACCGAGATCGGATCCATCACATGCCGTGCCGACTCCCTTGGATAGACGAAGGCCAGGTGGATCCCTGCCGCCGCGAGCTGTTCTCCCGCGTCATGGAAGCGGTGAACCAGCTGGAAGCCGCGTTCGCCGCCGCGCCCGACACCCACGACGACGAGCCCTCGGCTTCCCGCGGTATCCCGCAACGTCACGGCGCGCCGATCGGGCAACAGCAGTACATCATCCATCTCGAACATGTCGACATCCTCAGCGAAACCGCCTGCAAGTCCGCTGAAAGGCGGCTAAGGCGAGATTATAATCGACCGGTAAGGTTATGTGAATTGCATTATAATGCCGTGTGCGCTGTTACGTGCCCGCCGACCCGTCGGCGCACGTCGACACGGCGCGCCGACTCTGGCGACGCAGCTTGCTCGCCTGTTTTTTTTCACTGACTGATCGAAACCGCCCTGATGGAAACCGCAATGAACGCCGTCCCCTCATGCCCGCAATGCGGGATGGAAAATACGTACCCGGACGGCACGCTGTACGTGTGCCCGGACTGCGGTCACGAATGGTCCGCGAGCGCGAGCGCCGATGCGGGCGACGATGCTGCAGGCAACGTCGTCAAGGATGCGAACGGCAATGTGTTGTCGGATGGGGATTCGGTGGTGCTGATCAAGGACTTGCGCGTCAAGGGCTCGTCGATCACGTTGAAGATGGGCACCAAGGTGAAGAGCATCCGGATCGTCGGCGGCGATCACGAAATCGATTGCAAGACGGACGCCGGCGCCTTCATGCTCAAGGCCTGCTTCCTGAAGAAGGTCTGACCGGCCGTTCGCGGTTGGCGGCACGGCTCCCCCGCGCGGTACGTCGCGGATGATTCAATCGACTGTTTGATTGCCCGGGCATACCGAGAATGGATGAGGATCGAACATCCTACGACGCGTTCGTCAAGTTCCTGGCGACGCCGATACGTGATGGGCAGCCCGTCGTGCTGGAGACGCAGCACGCCGTGTCGCTGCACTTCGACCACCTCGCCACCCAGAGCTTCATGTCCATCAGGAATCCGGAAAAGCTCGCGCTCGGCTATACGCGCGTGATGATGGGATTCCTGCTGCTGCAGCCCGCTCCCGCGCATATCTGCATGATCGGGCTCGGCGGGGGATCGCTGGCGAAGTACTGCTATCGGCATCTACCGGAGGTCGCGATCGACGCGGTCGAGATCAGCCCCGAGGTGATCGCGCTGCGTGACGTGTTCAGGATTCCGGCGGACGACGCACGGTTCAATGTGATTTGTGCCGATGGTGCGGACTACGTGACGGACGAGGGCGTCCGCACGGATGTGATCCTGCTTGACGCGTTTGTCGCGGATGGCATGGCGGGCCGGTGCGCGGACGTCGCATTCTTCGCCGCATGTCGCGAGCGTTTGTCCGGCACGGGTGTCCTCGTGATCAACTTCACCGACGATGATCCGGCGCTGCCGATGCACGTCGAGCGATTGCAGTCGGTGTTCGGCTCGTCCTGTGCGATCGTTCGGTGCGGCGACGACAGCAACTTTGTCGCGTTCGCCTGGAAGAGTGGCGGCCGCTTGCCATCCACGCAAACCCTGCTCGAGCGCGCGCTGTCATTTGCCTTTGCTGGCGAACTCAAGCTGTCCGACACCGCTCGATACCTGACGGAAGGGGAATGCTTCGATCCGAAGCGGCTGAAGTGGCACGCGCAAGGGCACGCGCACTGGAAAATCTGTGCTTGATCGTTACGTGAGCGTTGCGTGAGCGGCGCCCGGGCTCGACCGGCGCTTTACTTTACCCGCTTGCCGAGCGGGCTCTTGGTCTTGTAAGTCACGCCGTGATGCTCGAGATACTCGCGGATCAGTTGCCGTACGACTTGTGACGGCGTCAGATCTTGCGCGGAGCAAAGCATTTCAAATGCTTCTTTCTTGGCAGGGTCGATCAGGACGGTCAGGCGTGCGGTTTTCGTTTCCATTTCCATTGCGATGGGCGAGTCGGCAAATATGCTAATCGAATTATAATGCATTTGCCTTCAACGGCGTGGCGGGAAGATGTCGCCTGGCCAATTGTCGTACCGCCCGGCCGCAACTCGCGGCGGCGGCTCGAGCGGGATCGGCGGCCGTCAGCACGTCCGCCAATGCTCGAGCGGCGAGCATTCACCGGGCTTCCCGGTCAGAAATCGTCCTGCCTTGCGCCAGCTCGACGCCCGCGGTCGAGCCGATAGAAATAGGTCAGCACATCATCGACCACGGGCACGATTGCGAGCGTGACGAGTACGCCGGCGAGCGGCACGGTCGATACGTAGCCGACGTGCTTGAAGCCGATTGCGCCGGTCAGGCCGCCGACGAAGAACGACGCGAGCATCGCGCCATGGATCCTCAGCTTTGCGCGGTTCGCGACGACCGCGTGTGCATCCGCGACGACGGTCGCCCTGTTCCAGTAAAAGAGCTTGCCCAACTCGATCCCGAAGTCGGTCACGATGCCGGTCATGTGCGTCGTACGGATCTCCGCGCCCGACAGCTTCGTGATCATCGCATTCTGCAGCCCCATGATGAAGCACAGCAGGATGACGGTCACCGGGACAAAAAACGCCTCCCATAGCGCGAGGTGGCTGCCGAGCAGGCCGAACAGCAGAAGCAGCGCCGCTTCGACCAGCAACGGCAGCACGTACTGGCTTTGCAGGCTGCGCCGCCGCCCCCAGTTGACGAGCACCGCCGAGCACGCCGCTCCGACGAGAAACGACACCAGCGAACCGATGCCCGCAAGCGCGAGCCGGACGTCCCCGAGCGCCGCCTGATCGGCGATTGCCGACACGATGCCGCTCATGTGCGACGTGTATTGCCTGACCGCAAGGAACCCGCCCGCATTGGTTGCGCCCGCGACGAACGCGAGCGAAAACCCGAGCTGACGGTTCGCGGTCGCGGTGCGGTGTTTTCCCGTCAGGCTTCGAAAGTACTGCGCAGGCATAGGATCTTCACTCAATCGCTCGGAACGGCGGCAACGACATCACGGATGAGGCCTTCGGGCGGCGCAAGCGGGCGGGCTGTACGTCAGGGTGCCCGGTTTCGTCGAACATGTGGCTCACATGATAACGCGATTATCATATCCTGTTATCCGGATGGACCTTTCGATGTCATAATACGGACGGCCTGAGCCCGGGGTTCCGGGCTCGGGCCAAGCTCCTCGTCCAATCCGAGCGTACTGGAGACATTCCGGATGGCACCCGTGCCGGTCGTCCATTTCGTCCTGCTGGTCACAGCCGCGTGGCTCGCGATCGGCACGTTGGGTCTCGGGGTGCTGCATCGCACGCGCTTCGTTGCGCACGGGCTGTTTCCGCTCGGCGCGCTCGGTGGGCTGCTGCTGGCGGCGGCGGGACTCGCCGGCGTGTTCGCCGATCCATCCACCGCGGTGTTGCCGATCGGGCTGCCCGGGTTGCCATTCCATCTGCGCGTCGACGGGCTATCCGGCTATTTCCTGTTCGTGCTGGGCGTCGTCAGCACGGGGATCGGCGCGTTTTCCGCCGGCTATTTCCGCAAGGGCGAGGGGGCGGCGCCCGGCCTCATCTGCTTCGAATACCACGTTTGCATCGCGAGCATCGCGCTCGTGCTCGTCGCGGACGATGCGTACGTGTTCATGGTCGCCTGGGAAACGCTGACGTTGTCCGCGACATTCCTCGTGATGACCAACCACCGGATCGGGGAGATCCGTCGCGCGGGCTATGTGTATTTCCTGATCTCGCACGTCGGCGCGCTTGCGCTGCTGCTCTGTTTCGGCATGCTGCAGGCGGGCACCGGCGACTATACGTTCGCCAACATGCGCGCGCAGTCGCCCGACGCGTTCCGCGCGTCGCTCGCGTTCCTGTTCGCGCTGGTCGGATTCGGCGCCAAAGCCGGCGTGTTCCCGTTGCACGTGTGGCTGCCGGACGCCCATCCCGCGGCGCCGTCCCCCGTATCGGCGCTGCTCAGCGGATTCGTGCTGAAAGTCGGCCTGTACGGCCTGCTGCGCACGCTGTTCGACCTGCTGCACGTGCAGATCGCCTGGTGGGGTGTGCTGCTGCTCGTGCTCGGCGTCGGCACCGCGCTGCTCGGCGTCGTATTCAGCACGATCCAGGTCGACATGAAGCGCCTGCTCGCGTATTCGTCGATCGACAACGTCGGCCTGATGATCGTCGCGCTCGGCGTCGCGGTGCTGTTTCGCGCGTACGGGATGACGAGCCTGTCCGCGCTCGCGTTGACCGCGATGCTCTACCAGATCGTCGCGCATGCGGCGTTCAAGAGTTTGCTGTTCCTTGGCACGGGCGCCGTGCTGCACGCGACCGGGGAGCGCAACCTTGGCAAGCTGGGCGGCCTGATCCGCTTCATGCCGTGGACCGCGTGGGCCGTGCTCGCCGGTGTCGGCGCCAGTGCGGGCTTGCCGCCGCTGAGCGGTTTCGTCGCGGAGTGGCTTCTGCTGCAGAGTTTCCTGTTCACGCCCGGCTTGCCGAATTCGGTGCTCGCGATGACCGTGCCGATCGCGGCCGCGCTGATCGCGATGTCGGCCGCGCTCGCCGGCTATACGATGGTCAAGTTCTTCGGCATCGTGTTCCTCGGACAGCCGAGGGAAACGAAACTCGCGCGCGCACGCGATGCGAATCCGTGGGAGCGGCTTGCATTCGGCTGGTTCGCGGCGGCATGCGTGCTGCTCGGGTTGATGCCCGCGCAGTTCGTCAAGGTGCTGGATCGGGTCACGCACGCGCTTGTCGGGGCCGGTATCGGCGCGGACAACCACGGCTGGCTGCTGTTCGTGCCCGTGTCGACCGCGCGGGCGAGTTACATGCCCGCCGTGTTCATGCTGTTTTTCGTCGCCTGCTGCGGACTCGCGTGGGTGCTCGTGCGGCGCTTCTATCACGGCCGGTTGCGCCGGGCCGCGCCGTGGAGCTGCGGATTCCCGTTCACGACCGCGCGCATGCAGGACACGGCGGAGGGGTTCGGGCAGCCCATCCGGGAGATTTTCGCGCCGCTGCTGCATGTCGAGCGGCAATTGCCGTCGCCGTTCGATGCGCAGCCGGTGTACGGGGTGTCGGTCACCGATCGGACATGGCCCGCGCTTTACGACCGCATCGTCGCGCTGACGCAACGCCTGGCGGAATGCGCGGGCCGCCTGCAGACCGGCAAGATTGCCGTTTACCTGACCTACAGCTTCGCGGTACTGATCCTGCTCCTGATGCTGGTGAGACGATGGTAACCGTATCCGGCGTGATATCGCAGACCCTCGAGATCGTCGTGGCGCTTGCCGCCGCGCCGTTGCTCACGGGCTGGGTCAACCAGTGCCGCGCGTGGCTGCAGAACCGGCGCGCGCCGAGCATCTGGCAGCCGTACCGGATGCTCCACAAGCTGTTCAACAAGGAGTCGGTCGTTGCGTACGGTGCCAGCCCGGTGTTCCGTGGCGCGCCCTACGTCGTGTGGGCCGCGATGACGCTTGCCTGTGCGATCGTGCCGACGCTGTCGACCGAGTTGCCGATGTCGCCCGCCGCGGACGCGATCGCGCTCGTCGGCCTGTTCGCGCTCGCGCGTGTTGCGCTGTCGCTCGCCGCGATGGATATCGGCACCGCGTTCGGCACGCTTGGCGCCCGCCGCGACATGCTGATCGGCTTCCTCGCGGAGCCGGCCCTGCTGATGGTGCTGCTGTCGGCTTCGCTGATCACGCAGTCCACGTTGCTGACGAGCATCGTCGCGACGCTCGGGCGCGGCGAGCTCACGATCTATCCGAGCCTCGCTTTCGCGGGCATCGCATTCACGCTCGTATCGCTCGCCGAAAACGGGCGGCTGCCCGTCGACAACCCGTCCACCCACCTCGAACTGACGATGATCCACGAAGCGCTGATCCTCGAATACTCGGGGCGGCACCTCGCGCTGATGGAATGGGCGGCCAGCCTCAAGCTGTTTGCGTACTCGTGCATCGGCCTCGCACTCTTCATGCCGTGGGGCATCGCCGAGGCCGGCAATCCGCTCGCGCTGCTGCTCGCGGTGCCGGCGCTGTTCGTCAAGCTGATGGCGGGCGGCGCCGCGCTCGCCGCGGTCGAGACCGCCAACGCGAAGATGCGGATTTTCCGCGCGCCGGAGTTCCTGGCGACCGCGTTCCTGCTCGCGGTGATCGGCATGCTCGTCCATCTGCTGCTGGGGGCGTGAATGCACGGCTACGCAACCCAACTGATCAATTTCCTCGCGGCGGTCCTGCTGATGCTGTCGTTCGCGATGCTCAGCCAGCGCCGGATCCTGGCGCTGATCCACCTCTATACGCTGCAGGGCGTCGTGCTCGTGTCGGCAAACCTGATCCTCGGTTTCGTGACCGGTGATGCACACCTGTACGTGTCCGCTGCGATGACGCTCGTGCTGAAGGTCGGCCTGATTCCATGGATCCTGTATCGGCTCGTGCGCAGGCTCGACGTGCAGGCCGACGTCGAATCGCTGATCAACGTTCCGACCACGCTGCTGATCGGCATCGTGCTCGTGATCATCGCATTCAACGTGGCGGCGCCGATCAGCCAGCTCGCGACGTCGGTCGCGCGCGGCACGCTCGGGATCGCGCTCGCGTGCGTGCTGTTGTCGTTCATGGCGATGATCACCCGCGCCAAGGCGATTCCGCAGGTGATCGGCTTCCTGTCGATGGAGAACGGGCTGTTTTTCGCCGCAACGGCCGCCACCAACGGCATGCCGATGATCGTCGAGCTCGGCATCGGGCTCGACGTGCTGGTGGGGATCCTGATTCTGGGCGTGTTCATGTTCCAGATCCGCGAGCAGTTCGACAGCCTCGACATCCATCACCTCGAGAAACTCAAGGATGAATGACGCCCACGTCGTGCTCGCCGTGCTCGGCATTCCGCTCGTGGCCGCCGCGAGTCTTGCGTGCGTGCGACCCAGTCATGTCGCGCGCACGCTGAACGCCGGCTTCAGCTTCGTGACGTTCGCGGCGACGCTCGTGCTTGCCGCACGCACCGTCGAACACGGTCCGTCGTTCGCGTTCGGACGGGCATTTTTCGTCGATCCTCTGAACGTCTATCTGGTCGCGCTGACCGCGTTCGTCGGCTGGACGACGTCGCTGTTTTCGCAACCGTACATGCAGGTCGAGGAGGCCCGCGGCCGGATGACTGCCGCGCGGATGCGGCTCTATCACAGCATGTACCAGCTGTTCATGTTCGCGATGCTCCTCGCGCTGCTGACCGACAACCTTGGCGTGCTGTGGGTCGCGATGGAAGCCGCCACGCTCGCGACCGTGCTGCTCGTCAGCGTGTATCGGACAGCCGCGAGCCTCGAGGCCGCGTGGAAGTACTTCATCCTGTGCGGTGTCGGCATCGCGCAGGCCTTGTTCGGCACGATCCTGCTGTACCTCGCCGCGAGCCGCCAGCTGACCGACGGCGATGCGCTGCTGTGGACGAGCCTTGCCGCGGTCAGGACGCACCTCGATCCGACCATCATGTCGATCGCCTTCGTGTTCCTGCTTGTCGGCTACGGCACGAAAGTCGGGCTCGTGCCCATGCACAGCTGGCTGCCGGATGCGCATGCCGAAGGTCCGACGCCGATCTCGGCGGTGCTGTCCGGCTTGCTGCTGAACGTCGCGCTGTATGCGGTGCTGCGCTGCAAGGTGCTCGCCGACGGCGCACTCGGCAATGGCCTGCCGGGCCGGTTGCTGGTCGGGTTCGGGCTCGTGTCGGTGTTGATCGCGTCGTTCTCGCTGTTCCGGCAGAAGGACGTCAAGCGGCTGTTCTCGTATTCGTCGATCGAGCACATGGGGCTGATGACGTTCGCGTTCGGGCTGGGCGGCCCGGTCGCGACGTTTGCCGGGCTGCTGCACATGACCGTCCATTCCCTCGTCAAGTCGGCGATTTTCTTTGCGGTCGGTCACGCGGCACAGAAGGCCGGCACGCAAGCGATCGACGGCATTCGCGGGCTGCTGCAAGTCAGCCCGACAGTCGGCTGGGGAATGATGCTCGGCACGATCGCAATTCTCGGCCTGCCGCCGTTCGGTGTGTTTGCGAGCGAGTTCCTGATCCTGACGACCGCGATGAATACGATGCCGTGGACGGCGCCGTTGCTGCTGCTCGGTCTCGCCGCCGCGTTCGCGGCGATCTTCGCGCGCGTGCAGCGCATGGTGTTCGGTGGAACGACGACAGCAAGACCGCTCGAGCATCGCCCCGCGCTGCTGCCGGTATTCGTGCATCTGGGGTTGGGGCTGATGCTCGGGCTCTATGTCCCGCCGTACCTGGCGATGTGGTATCGGCAGGCCGCGACGATGTTGGCGGGGTAAGGAATGCGACTCGAATCGATGCAAATTGCGGCCGCCCGCGTGATGCGCGGGGTGGGCCAGATTTCGGCGGGCGTGGTTGACGCCGATGAAGCGGGGTGGCTCGAGATTGCGCGGACGGCGCGATCGGAGCGGCACCGGCTCGTGGCGATGTGGGGCAGCGAAGCCGTCGAAGGCCAGTTTTCGGTGAATGCCGCGTACGAATGCGACGACGGCCTGCTGTGGGTGCGCGTCGCGACCGGGCTCGGGCAGGATGCCAGTGGCGACTACCCCGATCTCGCTGCCATTTTTCCGTACGCGACCCGCATGCAGCGGGCCATCTTCGACCTGACTGGCTTACGGGCGCGGGGCGCCCAGGATACCCGGCCGTGGCTCAATCATGGCAACTGGCCCGACGATTACTTCCCGCTGCAAAAGCAGGCGACGGGCGTCGAATCGTTCGAGTCGAGCGAGGCCGACTACCCGTTCGTGCAGGTCGCGGGCGAGGGCGTGCACGAGATCGCTGTCGGGCCGATCCACGCCGGCATCATCGAGCCCGGGCATTTCCGGTTCTCAGTCGTCGGCGAGAAGGTGCTGCGCCTCGAAGAGCGTTTCGGCTACGTGCACCGCGGCGTCGAGCGGCTGTTCGAACGAACCCCGGCGTCGGGCGGCCATCGGGTTGCCGCGAGGATTGCGGGCGACTCGACCGTTGCGTTCTCATGGGCCTTCTGCATGGCGCTCGAGCAGGCCAGTGGCACGACACTGTCGACGCGCGCGCTCCATTTGCGCACGATCCTGCTGGAACGCGAGCGCATTGCGAACCACCTCGGCGACCTCGGCGCGCTCGGCAACGATGGCGGGTTCGGGTTCGGACTCGCGCAGTTCTCGCGACTCAAGGAAGACTGGATACGCGTGAACGCCCGCACATTCGGGCATCGATACCTGATGGACCGGATCGTGCCGGGAGGCGTGGCGGTCGATGTGCGCGCCGAGGACGCGGCGGTCCTGTTGGAACAATGCGAACGCATCGAACGCGAAGTCCACGTGATGCGGAAAATCTACGAAGACCAGTCCGGGTTGCAGGATCGATTCCTCGGCACGGGGCAATTGACCGCCGCGGTGGCCGAGCATTTTGGCGTGCGTGGCCTCGTAGCCCGCGCCAGCGGCCAGACATTTGATGTGCGCGCGAACTTGCGGCCGGCTCCGTATGACGTCATCGCGGCCAACGCGGCCAGTGACGCGCGTGGCGACGTCGCCGCACGTGTTGCGATGCGCTTCGCCGAAATCGACGAATCCCTGCGCCTGATCCGTGCGCTGCTGGCCGATCTTCCGGACGGCCCCGTCGCCGTCGACCTCACGCCTGCGACGACGCGTTCCCAAGGGGTAGGCTGGGTGGAGGGCTGGCGAGGGGACGTGTTCGTCGCGCTCGATATCGCACCGGGCGACGTGATCGCCCGATGCCATTGTCACGACCCGTCGTGGCAGAACTGGCCGGCGCTCGAGCACGCGATCATCGGCAACATCGTTGCGGATTTCCCGCTGATCAACAAGTCGTTCAACCTGAACTACGCGGGGCACGATCTCTGATGTGGCAACTCATCCGACAATTCTGGCGCACGGATTTTCCCGCCGAACCCGCGCCGATCGCAGAAGATGCGTGGCATCACGAGGAACGGCGGATTCGTCAGGACATACTCGACCTGCTCGGGCGCGCGCTGTGCATCCGGCAGATCGACGCGGGCTCCTGCAATGGGTGCGAGCTGGAGCTCCACGCGCTGAACAATCCGTACTACAACATCGAGGGGCTCGGCATCAAGTTCGTTGCGAGCCCCCGGCATGCCGACCTGCTGCTCGTAACCGGGCCCGTGACCCTGAACATGCGCGAGGCCATGCTCGCCGCGTACGACGCGACACCGAGCCCGAAACTCGTTGTCGCCGCGGGCGAATGCGCGTGCACGGGCGGCATTTTCGTCGACAGTTATGCCGTGTGCGGCCCGGTGTCGTCGATCTTGCCGGTCGACGTGACGATCCCCGGATGTCCGCCGCCGCCGGTCGATTTGCTGCGTGGCATCCTGGCAGCGTGCCGGTCGCGCTGAGCGGGAGGTCGATTTCAGCGAAAATACGGCTTTCACGCGTGTGCGCGACGTGCGCCGCCGCGTTTGACCTGGAATCGGCTCATGCACCTTTTCACAAACCAACCCTTGTCCGCTATGACACACGCTACTGCTTCATGACCCCGATCAAGTTCATTCTCCGTTACACCGCCATCCCGTTCACGGCCATTGTGGCGGTCGTCATCTGGGCTGCGATGCCGTCTTCGAAAGAAATCGATGCAAGGCAATATGCAGCGCTGTCGCACGCGTACACGAGTTTTCCCTCTGCATTCCGGCACGAGATCGCGAATGCGATGGTGCGTGGCCGGATCAGCGATTGGGACTATCAGACGCTCGTTCGCGACTCGCTTTCCAACGGCGTCGCACTGGACTGGCCGGCGACAGGCGTCAGCGATGTCGCGGTCGAGCGGCGAAAGCTGGCTGAAGTGATTCACGCTGATTCCGAACTTGCAGGGCATTGAAAATGAAAACGTTACTGGTTGCTGTCGCATTCATTCTGATTATCGGCAGCCTGATTTCCGCGTTGTACTTCATGAATCGCGACCGCGGGACGACCAAGCGCATGGTGTGGTCGCTCGCGGCGCGCGTCGGGTTGTCGATCACGCTGTTTCTCGCGCTCCTGCTCGCGTACTGGCTCGGCTGGATCGAGCCGACCGGGCTTCCGATCGGACGGTGACGGACGCTCGCTTGTTGTCCAGCACGGATGGTCGCAAGCGGTTCCATGCCCGGCAACCGCCTGGTTTTGCACGAGAAAGGGCAATGACCCGGCCTCGCTCATCGCGCTGAACCCGTGGCGTCCAGCAGGCCGGACCAATACAGATCCGCCGCGATCCTGGCCGCGCGTGCCTGCGTCGTGTGCGCGAGCCGGAAAGCCGAATCGTAGATCGTCTGATCCGGATATTCGGTGACGAGCGTAAACGGCACCGTGGACCGGTGGTCTTCCATGATCATGCACGGAATGCCATGCAGAACCGGATACGGCATCTCGCCGGCGTGTGCATGCCAGGTCCGCAGGTGTTCCGCATTGAAAGCGGCCAGTTCCGGCGACGTCGCCAGTTGCGCGGTGAGCGCCTCCAGGAACGCCATGCCGTCAAGGCCCTGGTGGTGTCGCAGGATCAGGAAGAAACCCTTCGGAATCGTCCAGTGCTCGAAGCCTTGCGGAATATAGCCAGTGGACGCGCGCGTCCATTCGTGCGCGGGATAGCCGTGCATGCTGATATGCAGGCCGGCCTGCGTGCGCTCGATTGCCTCGAGGCGAACGGCCATTTCGCCGAACGGTTCGACTCGTCGTGCTTCGAGATCGTCGCCGAGCGCCGTATAGCGTGCCGCGTGCAGCATGTGATGCGGATTGCGCTCGCGAAGCCGGTGATGAAGCGCATAGCCGTCGGGGTTCTCGACGCCAATGAGCGCGAAGTGCGCATCGTGACGCGTCTTCAGCATGTGAGCGGCGCGCAGCGCGCCGACGATGCCTGAGGTTTCGTTCGCATGCTGTCCTGCCGAGATGACCAGGCCAGGCAGCCCGCCCCGGACATGAATGCCGGTGACCCGGCGCCCTTCGCGGCTCACTGTGCCAAACGGCACGCCGTTCAGGCTGCGAAGCTGTGCGTCGACCTGCGCGAGCGTCAACGGTCGGTCGGCATCATCGAGTTGCGCCGCTTCTGAGAGGGCTGTATCGACGACGGGCTCGGCAACCGTGTCGTACGGACGCAAGCTGACGCGCACACGGGTGGCGCCCGCGCTTTCGACGATCTCGGGGATGATCTGTCCGGGTTTCAGCGTCCGGTCGCCGAGGGGCACACCCGCGCGTGCCTGGAAAAACTCCAGCACGGAAAAGTACAGATCCTCGTGCAGCGCCTCGCGCGTGCTGATGCATTCGTCGTGGTATGGCAGCCGGTGCTCGATGCCGCCTGTTTCGATACCGATGCAAAGCTTCTCGAAGAAAGGCGCTTGTTGCGGCCATGCGTGATTGCGGATCGCGTCGATGGCAGCTGCATAGGCGGCTTCGAACTCGGTGACGAGCGGACCATCCTGTTCGAGCCGGTCGCCTTGCCAGACCCGCAGCCAGCCGCAAGGCGAGTGCTGCGCAGTGTTGGGTGCGAACACGCGATACGTCGCGCCCGGCACGGTCACGACGTAATGCGTGGCATCAGTGCCTTCGCTGAACGTGAGCTTCGCTTGCGGCAACAGGCCCGCAAGCGGAAAGGCTTCGAGCCTGAAGCGGTGCTCCGCGCCGGCGGGCGTTTGAATCGTGACGTCCGTCAAACAGCGTGGGTCGACCTCCTCCAGCAGAAAATGCAGAAGCGGCTTGTACGCACTGCGCAACGTGGCTTGCACGCCGGCAGCCGCAAGCTGCCGCTGCGCGGCTTCGCGTGTTCGCGCATCGTCGAACACCCACGCTTCGATGCGCGTCGCCGGCGTTTTGCTGAAGCGCTCGACCAGTTCGGTCAGCGTGCGAGGAATCGTGGTGTCGAGCAAAAGGGTCATGGTGGCGTCTATTGTGATATGGGTTTCGCTCGCGTGCATGCTTAGCACGCTGTGGCTAGCAACCGGCACTCTTCGCGCAGCGCGTCAAGCAGACGGTCGATTTCTTCGGGCAGCGTGATCGCATGCGGGCTGACCCGCAGCACGCCCGCCGGACTTTTCTCGCCGTCGTGCGCGAGCGGTGCATAGCGCGATGTCGTCACGCACGCCGTGTTGATGCCGCGTCGCCATAGCCGATCCGCCAGTTGGGCGGCATCGACACCCGCAAACGATACGCACAGCAATCCACTGGAGGGACGATCGAGATGCACGCAGTCCCACTGGTCGTCGAGTGCCGCATGCAGCCGCTCGCACAGGCTCCTCGTGTATGCATGAATCCGCTCGACGCCGATGTCCTGCAGCGCGCGGACGGCGGCCAGCATCCCGAGCCGCAGCGCAGGATGGTGTTCGTACAGCTGGAAGCGTCTGGCATCGTCGGCGAAGCGCACCTCGAGATGGCCGCCGGCCGGCGCATGCGTCGTGCAGCCCCCGTAGGTGTCGAGCATCGCGGGCGCTTCGAAACGGGCGAGGGCGCGCTGCGACAGACAGAGCGCCGCGACGCCACGCGGGCCGCGAAGCCATTTTCGGGCCGGGAATACCAGCACATCGGCGCCGAGGGTCTCGGCGTTCACCGGAATCTGCCCGACGGCCTGGCTGGCATCGACGAACAGCCAGCCGCCAGCGTCGCGAACGGCGCTCGCGACCCCGTCCAGACGATGTACTGCACCGCGCGCACTGCCGATCAGCGGTAACGAGACGACGGGCACCGCGTCGCGATCGCGCTGCGCGAGCGCTTGATGCACGATCGCGTCCCATGGTGCATGCGGCGCGCCGGGCATCTGGACCATCGACACGCGCGGTTGCGCAAGCAGCGTGTTCACGTTGCCGCCCCATTCGTGCGCGGACACGAACACCTGTAGCCGGCGACGCGGCGCCACGGCGCTGAGCGCAAGCGCCCAGCCGCGCGAAGCCGATTCGCAGATCGCGATCTGCTCGGCGTGCACCCCGAGCATCGAAGCCACGGCCTGCGGAAGTGCGGCGACGGACGCGTCGATCGTTTCGAGCGCGCGATGCATGCCGACGCGCGCCTCCAGCTCGATAAAGCCGCGCAGCGCTTCGAGCGTGGCGTGGTCCGGCAGACTCGCAGACGCATGATTGAGATGCACGAACGCCTCGGCCGCCGGCGTGGATGCACGGAGCTGCCTGACTTCGATTTCGCTCAACGGCAACGGCGGGAGCATGGGCAAGGTAGCGTCCTCACGGCTGGATTGCAGCGATCAGGTCCAGCTCGACCGGCGCATGGCGTGGCAGCGAGACGACGCCGATCGACGTACGGCTGTGCGCGCCGGCTTCGCCCAGCGCGCCGACGAGATAGTCGGATGCCGCGTCGATCACATCCGCGTGGTCGAAAAACGACGCGTGACAGGCAACATAGCCGGTAACGCGAACGACACGGATCAGGCGATGCAGCCCGCCGAGCTCGCGATCGAGAACGGCCAGGCAATTCGCCGCGCAGAGCCGTGCGGCATCGCGTGCTTCTTCGATGCGCAAATCGACGCCGACGGTTCCCCGGTAGCGCAATTCACCGTCGACCCGGGGCAACTGCCCGCTGACGAACGCGAAGCCGCCTTGCACGACGACTGCCCGATACCGGCCGGTCGGCGTAAAGGGGGCGGGCAGCGACAACTCTGCCGGATTGAATGCCATGGTCGACTCTCAATGAACGAAACGGGAATTGAACGGGGATTCCTCGACCGCCGGCACGCAAGGCGGATTGAAATCCAGTGCCTGCAATTCGGCGATCAACCGCGCTTGTGCATCGTGCGCCAGCGCGAGGAATGGCGGCCGCACATGACACAGCGATGGATCGTCGAGATAAAATGCGAGCGCCGCTTTCAGCGCCGGAATCATCGGATGGCGGGCGAACGCCGCGCGCACCGCGTTCGCGCGTTGCTGGCGGCTCCGCGCATCCGCATGCGTGAAATTGCGATACAAGTCGACCAGACCCGCAGGGTTCACATTGGCCGTCGCGCTGATGCAGCCGGCGGCACCCGCTTCCATGAGCGTGACCAGCTCGGTCTCGCTGCCGGCGAAGACATCGAAATCGTCCGATGCGCAGTTCGCGAGCAACGCCTGCGTATAGGCGGGATCGCCGCCGGTGTCCTTGATGCCGCGCACCGTGCCCGGAAAGTGTTCCAGCAATTGCTGAACCAGCGTCAGCGAAAAGCCGACCTTTGCGACCGGCGGGATGTGATACAGATAAACGGCCAGGCGGTCGTCGCCGACCCGTGCGATGGTCTGCTCATAGAAGCGGAACAGGCCCGCGTCGCTCGGTTCCTTGTAGTAGAACGGCGGCAACATCAGCACGCCACCGCAGCCCAGCTCGACGGCGGCGCGCGTCAGCGTCACCGCGTCGTCGAGCGAGCACGCGCCCGTGCCGGCCATCACGCGGTGCATCGGGATGCCATTGCCGGCCAGTCCTTCGAGCAGCGCGACACGCTCGCGTGTCGATAACGCGTTGCCTTCGGAGTTCGTACCGAACACCGCCAGGCCGACATCATTGGCGAGCAGCCAGCGGCATTGCCTGACAAGGCGCGGCAGATCCGGTTCGAGCGTCGCCGTGAATGGCGTGATCACCGGCGTCAGGACGCCGCGAAAAGACGCATGTCGTTTCATTGTTCGGTGCTCCGAGATCCAGGTTCGAGAGGCACCAGTATGGCAACGCCGCGCCGCGCCGTGGTTGCGCGATGATTCGGGGCCGTTGCGAATTCCGCATCGGCAGCGTGTTACGCGACCTGCCGGGCTTCACGCGTAACCCGGGCGTCGGCGCGGGTACGGCTGCCCGCCTCGAGAAATTGCCAAAGGGCCTCGGAACTGTCGTTCAGCGTCGCTCTGCGACGCGCAAAGGTCACCTGCATCGCGATGTCGAAGTGCTCATCGGCGGCACGCACGAGGCGCGCCGACTGCAAGTCGTCCGCGACCAGCGTGGCGGGCAGCCACGCGACGCCGAGCCCTGCGAGCGCCATGCCGCGCAACCCGTCGGCGAGGGAGTTTTCATGACGGCGCACCAGCACCGGCAGGCCGTCGAGGGTGGCGAGCCGGCTTTCGAGTACCCATGCGAGCGAGCATTCGTCGCTATAACCGAGCAGCGACACCTCGCGGTCACGCGGGCCGCTCAGCGTATGCAGCGGGCGGCCGCGGTCGTCGGGTGCGCAAACGGGAACGAGCGTTTCTTCGCCGACCTTCAGCATCCGATAGTCGATCGAGTCCAGCGAGCGGCCCAGCTTGTCCAGCACCCCATGCGCGTGATCCAGCAGGAATACGACGAAATCCTCCTCGCCCTGGTCGAGCAACGCGAAGCACGACGCCAGATGATCCGACGCGACGGAAAAGCGCGTGCGCCGGAACTGCATGTGCAGCATCGGAAACCAGCGGGGAAAGAACACGACCGACATGATGTGCGGCGCGGCGAAGCGGACCTGTTCGCGACGCCCGGCGGCATTGGCGCGAACGGTGCGTCTGACGCCTTCGAGCGCATACACGACCTCCGTTGTCACCGCCTGCAGCCGCTGGCCGGCGTCGGTCAGTTCGACGCCGTTTGCCGCGCGATTGAAGACCGGCGCGCCGAGCCAGAACTCCAGCGCCTGGATTCGCCGGCTCAGGCCCGACGTGGTGACGTGACATTCTTCGGCCGCGCGGCCGAAATGCTTGAGCCGCGCGAGGACAAGGAAATCCTTCAGGCATTGGATATCTAGCATGGCGTTGCGCCTCGACCGGTGAAAGATGACGACCTGCCGATTCTACTCGCCGGCGGCCATCCTTCTTCGACCCGACGTTGCCGATTCCGCAACGCGCCGATTTTTGACCGCAATGCCGGAACAGGGCCGGCTGCGGATAATCCTCGTCACCAACGAAGCGCCGCGTCGGGTCGTGAATTCAATAAAGGCGATTTGCCAGCCGGAGGAGTCATGAGTCAGTCCGTTTATGAAAACAGCGGGACCAATGGAAGCAACGGGAAATGGCAGTTCTGGATCGATCGCGGCGGCACGTTTACCGATATCGTCGCCAAGGCACCGGACGGCACGCTGGCGGTGAGCAAGCTGCTTTCCGAAAATCCCGAGCAATACGAAGACGCCGCGCTGGAAGGCATCCGGCGCGCGCTGGGCGTCGCGCCCGGCGAGCCGATCCCGTCGGACCGGATCGACGCGGTGAAAATGGGCACGACCGTCGCGACCAATGCGCTGCTGGAGCGCAAGGGCGCGCCGACCGCGCTGTTCGTGACACGCGGCTTTCGCGACGTGCTGCGGATCGGCTATCAGAATCGGCCGCGCCTGTTCGATCTGAACATCAGGCTTCCCGATCTGCTGTATGCGGACGTCTTCGAAATCGACGAGCGCGTCGGCGCGCGTGGCGAAGTGGCTGTGCCGATCGACGAGCGCAACACGCTCGCGCAACTGAAGCGGGCCTGGGAGGCCGGCTTCCGGTCGGTGGCCATCGTCTTCATGCACGGTTATCGCTTTCCTGCGCACGAACAGGCGGCCGCACGACTCGCGCAGGAGATCGGCTTCACGCAGATCTCCGTGTCGCACGAAGTTTCGCCGTTGATGAAATTCGTATCGCGGGGCGACACGACTGTCGTGGACGCGTATCTTTCGCCGGTGCTGCGGCGCTATGTCGACCGCGTCGCCGCCGCGCTCGACGGCGTCAAGCTGATGTTCATGCAGTCGTCCGGCGGCCTGACCGATGCGTCGTTGTTTCAAGGCAAGGACAGCATTCTGTCCGGCCCGGCAGGCGGCATAGTCGGGATGGTGCGAACGGCGGTGCAGGCGGGCTTCGACAAGATCATCGGCTTCGACATGGGCGGCACCTCGACCGATGTGTCGCATTTCGCCGGGGAATACGAGCGTGCGTTCGACACCCAGGTGGCAGGCGTCAGAATGCGCGCCCCGATGATGAGCATCCATACGGTCGCGGCAGGTGGCGGCTCCATCGTTCATTTCGACGGCGCGCGGTACCGGGTCGGCCCCGATTCGGCCGGCGCGAATCCGGGGCCGGCCAGCTATCGTCGCGGCGGCCCGCTGACCGTCACCGATTGCAATGTGCTGCTCGGCAAGATCCGTCCGGACCTGTTTCCGCATGTGTTCGGCGAATCCGGCACGGCGCCGCTCGATGCCGACGCGGTGCGCGAGAAGTTCACGCAACTCGCGCGGGACATCGAAACGGCAACCGGCAAGCGCCGGCGTCTCGAAGAGGTGGCGGAGGGCTTCATCGAAATCGCCGTGCAGAATATGGCGAACGCGATCAAGAAAGTGTCCGTGCAGCGCGGGTACGACGTGACCCAGTACACGTTGCAGTGCTTCGGCGGCGCGGGCGGCCAGCATGCGTGCCTGATCGCCGACACGCTCGGCATGTCGAGCATTTGCGTGCATGCCTACGCAGGCGTGCTGTCCGCATACGGGATGGGCCTCGCCGATCTCACCGCGATGCGCGAATGCGCAATCGAAGAACCGCTCGTGGCCGCGTCGATGCAGAAGTTGGAAGACAGCTTCATCGGCCTCGTGTCTGGCGCGGTTGCTCAGGTCCGCGAGCAGGGCGTCGATGACAGCCGGATCGCGGTGATACGGCGCGTCCACGTCCGCTATGAAGGAACGGATACCTGTCTGATCCTGCCGTACGGCTCGCTGGAGCAGGTCCGCGACGCCTTCGAGCGCGAATACCGGGCGCGCTACGCATTCCTGATGGAAGGCAAGGCGCTCGTGGTCGAAGCCATTTCGGTGGAAATCGTCGGGCGTTCTGGCGAAGCGACCGACGTCAGCGCGGGCACCTCTGCGGAAAGCCGCGATGCGTCGCCCAAGGCGCGGCGAACGGTCGAGATGTTCTGCGACGGCGAATCCCGAGCGGCGCCCGTGTTTCATTACGCCGACCTGCAACCCGGAGATGTGGTCAGCGGCCCCGCAATCATCGCCGACGATCACGCGACGACCATTGTCGAACCTGGCTGGCAGGCACGCGTGGCGGCAGCCGATCACATGGTGCTGCGGCGCGTCGAAGCACTCGCGACGCGTGCCGCGATCGGAACCGATGCGGATCCGGTCAAGCTCGAAGTCTTCAACAACCTGTTCATGGCCATCGCCGAACAGATGGGGTTGACGTTGGCCAACACCGCGTACTCGGTCAATATCAAGGAGCGCCTCGATTTTTCGTGTGCGCTGTTCGATCGGCACGGCAACCTGATTGCGAACGCGCCGCACATGCCCGTGCATCTGGGTTCGATGGGCGAATCCATCCGTACCGTGATCCGTGAGAATGCCGGACGGATGAAACCCGGCGACGTCTATGCATTGAATGCGCCGTACAACGGCGGCACGCATCTGCCCGACGTCACCGTGATCACGCCAGTTTTTGGTGAGGCCGGCGAGGTGTTGTTCTATGTGGGTTCGCGCGGGCACCAGGCCGATATCGGCGGCATCTCGCCGGGATCGATGCCGCCGCGCTCGCGGCATATCGATGAGGAAGGGATCCTGATCGACAACTTCCTGCTCGTCGAGAACGGCCGCCTGCGCGAGCGCGAAGTTCGCGAACTGCTCGGTTCGGGCGCTTACCCGTCGCGCGCCATCGACCAGAACCTGGCGGACTTCCGTGCGATGATCGCCGCGAACGAAAAGGGCGTGCGAGAACTGCACCGGCTGGTGCGCGAATATGGCCTCGACGTCGTCAATGCGTACATGCAGCATGTGCAGGACAACGCCGAGGAGGCCGTACGCCGCGTGATCGATTTGCTGGTGGACGGCGAATTCTCGTATAAAACGGACCGTCACTCGGTGATCAACGTGCGTCTGTCGATCGACAGGCAAACGCGCAGTGCGACCATCGACTTCACGGGCACCACGCCGCAGCAGCCGGACAATTTCAACGCGCCGAGAGCGGTATGCCATGCCGCCGTACTGTACGTGTTCCGCTCGCTCGTCGACGACGATATCCCGCTCAACGCCGGCTGTCTGAAGCCGCTGAACATGGTGATTCCGGACGGCTCGATTCTGAGTCCGCGTTACCCGGCGGCCGTGGTGGCGGGCAACGTCGAGACCTCGCAGAGCGTGGTCGATGCGATCTACGGCGCCTTGTCGGCGTGCGCCGCGTCGCAAGGCTCGATGAACAACTTCACGTTCGGCAACGCGCGCTACCAATACTACGAGACGATTGCGGGCGGTGTGGGCGCAGGTCCGGGGTTTCACGGCTCGACGCCGGTGCAGACGCACATGACGAACTCGCGCATGACCGATCCCGAAGTGCTCGAATGGCGCTTTCCGGTGCAGGTTCAGGAGCATTCGATCCGTCATGGCACCGGCGGGCGAGGGCGCTGGCACGGTGGCCCGGGCGCACTGAGACGGATTCGCTTTCTGGAAAGGATGACGGCCGGGATACTGTCCGACCATCGGCGTGTCAGGCCCTACGGGATGGCGGGGGGCGAACCGGGGCAGCCGGGCATGAACTGGGTCGAGCGCATCGACGGGCGGATCGAGCCGCTCGCCAGTTGCGACGAGGTCGAGATGAATCCGGGCGATGTGTTCGTGGTCCAGACGCCAACGGGCGGCGGATACGGACACGCGGTCGAAGGCCGCGACGAAGGCGAGCGCGAGCCCGGCGGCACCGTCGAAGCCGACCGGCGTGAACCGGCCACGCATCCCGGCTGACGATCGCTGCGTTCGCGTCTTTCCATTCGCTTCTTCCACTCGTCAAGCGAAGCGCCGAGCCGGCGCTTCGAATCGGGGAACCTCATGAATACCATCAACTTATGGCCATTGCTCGGCATTGGCGTGATCGTGCTCGGCTTTGCGATTCGGTTGAATCCGATGCTGATCGTGCTCGTGTCGGCACTGACGACTGCACTGCTGGCCGGCTTTTCGATCGACAAGATACTCACGCTGCTTGGCACGGGTTTCTGCAACACGCGCTCGTTGCCGCTGATCGTGCTGTTGCCGCTTGCGGTGATCGGCATGCTGGAGCGCCACGGCCTGCGCGAGCAGGCGGAACGGTGGATCGCGCGCTTCCGGCGCGCCACCGTCGCGCGCCTGCTCACGACCTACCTCGCCGTGCGCGGCGTGAGCGCAGCACTCGGCCTGGTTGGCCTGGGCGGCCATGCGCAGATGGTTCGTCCGTTGCTGTCGCCGATGGTCGAATCCACCGCGCAACGGCATCACGGCACGCTCGAACGGTCCGCCATGCAGCGGATCAAGGCGATGTGCGCCGCGACCGACAATATCGGCCTGATGTTCGGCGAGGACATCTTCGTCGCGTTTGGCGCGATCCTGCTGATGGTGACGTTCCTCCGTCAGGCCGGCATCGACGTGATACCGGCACACGTTGCCGCGTGGAGCATGCCGACCGCGTTGTGCGCGTTCGTGATCCATACGATCCGTCTGCACCGCTTCGAACGCGCATTGCAGGCTTCTGTCGCGTCAGCCACCCGTTTGGCCGGCGCTCCGATGACGATCGATGCACCGCGCTCAGACGCGATTGCGCAGGGGGAATCACGATGAGCACGAAGATCCTGTCTGTCGACTATCTGTTCTGGCTGACGGGTGGCCTGCTCGCCGTCATCGCGATGCTGATCCTCGCGGATCGGTCGCATCCCCGGCGGCTGCAAACCGGGTCGTTCTGGCTGATCTATGCGCTGCTCTTTCTGGGCGCCGATTTCCTGCCATCGCCGGGTGTGGGTGCGCTGCTTGTCGCGATGACGCTCATTGCCGGATTCGGCGGCGTGGTGGCGGCGCAGAAGACCGCGAACTCGCCCGAGCAACAAACCGCCGGCGCGGCACGGCTGGGCAACCGGCTGTTCATTCCGGCGCTGACGATTCCTGCGGTCACGATCGCCGGCACGTTCGGTGCGCCACATCTGGCGATCGCGGGCCGTTTGCTGATCGACACGCGAAACGCGACGCTCGTGTCGTTCGGACTGGGCTGCGTGCTGGCGACGATCCTCGCGTGCGCAATCACGCGCGACAGTGGCTATCAGGCTGTCAAGGAGGGCCGCCGCCTGACGGAATCGCTCGGCTGGGCGGTGGCGCTTCCGCAGTTGCTCGGCATACTGGGGCTCGTATTTGCCGCCGCGGGCGTAGGGCAGGCCACGTCTCACCTGGTCACCGCGTACGTACCGATGGACAATCGCCTGATCGCCGTCGCCGTGTACTGTCTCGGCATGGCATCGCTGACCATCGTGATGGGTAATGCATTTGCCGCCTTTCCCGTCATGACCGGGGGCGTCGGCATCCCGGTGCTGATCGGACTGCACCATGCGAATCCCGCCGTGGTTTGCGCGATCGGCATGTTCTCCGGCTACTCGGGGACGCTGTTGACGCCGATGGCCGCCAATTTCAACATCGTGCCGGTTGCGTTGCTGCAACTGCCCGACAAGTTCGCGGTGATCAAGGCGCAGGCACCGACCGCTGCGCTGCTGCTGCCGCTGAATATCCTGTTGATGTACTGGTTGGCGTTTGGATGATCCGCTGGTCGGTCGCGTTCATGCAGCCGCCGGGTTTTGCACAAACAGGACGATTCCCCCGGATCGCACGCTGAGCGTTCGAAGATTTCCGTCAGCGCCCGCACAGGCAGGTATGCTGTGCGTCGGCCGGCACGTCCGGCCGACGTAACAGAACACGCTTCGCCGGAGAGGGGGGACGGCAATCATGGTCACGCTGCGTTCGTTGAGTGCGATGCTGT
Source organism: Burkholderia sp. Bp8963 (assembly GCF_003854275.1). Taxonomy (GTDB): domain Bacteria; phylum Pseudomonadota; class Gammaproteobacteria; order Burkholderiales; family Burkholderiaceae; genus Burkholderia. The sequence continues at coordinate 97,773 of NZ_QTQP01000011.1, read as the reverse complement.
CGCTGCTGGCGCTGGTCGCCTGCGCCAGCCTTCCGCCGCAGGCCGAGCGTGAGCCGACGCATGCGATCACCGACACCGGCAACACGCGCCTCGGCATCGCGTTCCGGCCGCAGGCCGCCGCGCATCCGGGCCAGGATGCGTTTCATCTGCTGCGCGATCCGGTCGACGCGCTGGACGCGCGCGTGCTGCTTGCCGATCGCGCCGACCGTTCGCTCGATCTCCAGTACTACATCTGGCACGACGACCTGACCGGGCACGCGCTGGCTGATGCCGTCCTGCGCGCGGCGGACCGCGGCGTGCGCGTGCGCGTGCTGCTCGACGATCTCGGCACCAACGCGGACGACCGCAAGCTGCTCGAGATCAGCGCGCATCCGAACATCGACATCAGGCTCTTCAACCCGGTCGCCAGTCGCACGTTCAAGAAGCTCGGTGCCGCGCTCGAGTTCGCGCGCGTCAACCGGCGCATGCACAACAAGGCGATGATCGCGGACAACCAGGCCGCGATCGTCGGCGGCCGCAACATCGGCGACGAATATTTCGGTGCATCGTCGATGGTGGAATTCGGCGATCTCGACGTCGTCGTGCACGGCCCCGTCGTAACCGACATCTCGACCGAATTCGATACGTTCTGGAATTCCCCGTACGCGTTTCCGATCAACACGCTCGTCGGCCACGACGCGGCGCCGGGCGGACTGGAAACGCAGCGCGAGCGGTTGCGCGACTACCTGCGAGCAATGGAGGACAACCCGTACGTGCTCGAGGCGAAGCAACGGCTCGACCAGATCATCCATGGTCAGGGTACCGAATTGTCCTGGGGGCGCGCGACCGTGCTGTACGACGATCCGTCGAAGATCGCGCATGCGCCGAACGACAGCGAAGGGCACCTGATGCCGCAACTGCGGGCGCTCGCACTGCAGCCGGAGCACGAATTGCTGATCGTGTCGCCGTATTTCGTGCCGGGCAAGGGCGGTGTCGAGCGGCTGCGCGCGCTCACCGCACGCGGCGTGCGCGTGACGGTGCTCACCAACTCACTCGCGTCGACCGACGTGGCGGCCGTGCATGCCGGCTACCGGCGCTATCGTCGCGACCTCGTCGACGCGGGTGTGCTGCTGTACGAGCGGCGGCCGTCCGGGGATAAAAGCATCTCGAAGCGGATCGTGTTCGGGTCGTCGCGCGCGTCGCTGCACGCGAAGACGTATGTATTCGATCGCAAGAGCACCTTCATCGGCTCGATGAACCTCGATCCGCGCTCGCTGAAGCTCAATACGGAGATCGGCGTGTACTGCGAGAGCCCGGCGATTGCGGCCGACGCGGCGACCGATCTGGAATCGCGGCTCGACCGGATCGCGTGGCGCGTCGCGTTGCGGACCGATCCGGCGGGGAAGGGCCGGCTCATGTGGATTCAGACCGCCGAGGATGGGGCGACGACCGAACTCGATACCGAACCCGAAGTGTCGGCGGCGCGCCGGATGGAAATCTGGTTTCTCGGTCTGCTGCCGATCGAGTCGCAGCTGTGAGCGCGACGCGGTGAGCGTGTTCGCCGGTATCAATAAATCTGATCGACTCATTCAAAACATCGCGTTTGTCCGATCGTCGGATGACTTGCATACTGTCTGCATTCCTTCATGCAGCCGCAAGCGCGGCGGGAGACCAACGTGACGCCGAACACCTACGACGAATTCCGGCAACTGGGCATGCGCCTCGACATGTCGCGCGGCAAGCCCGCGCCCGAGCAACTCGACCTGGCAACCGCGCTGTTCGCCGCGGCCGGCGACGCGGGGCATCTGTCGCGCGACGGCTTCGACTGCCGCAATTACGGGCATGTGCTCGGCTTGCCGGAAGCGCGTGAGTTCGGCGCGGCGCTGCTCGACGTCGAGCCGGCTCAGGTCGTCGCAGCTGGCAACGCGAGCCTCGCGCTGATGCACGACGCGCTTGCGTTCGCGATGCTGTTCGGCATGCCCGATGCGCGCGCGTGGCACACGCAACACGATGTGTCGTTCCTGTGCCCGGTGCCTGGCTACGACCGGCATTTCGCAATCTGCGAGGCGCTCGGGATTCGCATGATCCCGGTGCCGATGCGGGACGACGGTCCCGACATGGACGTCGTCGATCCGCTGGTGCGCGACGATCCGTCGATCAAGGGCATCTGGTGCGTGCCGCTGTACAGCAACCCGAGCGGCACGATCTATTCGGCCGACACGGTGCGGCGGCTCGCGTCGATGCCGACGGCCGCGCCCGATTTCCGGCTGTTCTGGGACGACGCGTATCGTTTCCATCACCTGACCGACGTGTCGCACGCGACGCCGAACGTCATCGGCGCGTGCGCGGCGGCCGGGTATCCCGATCGCGCGCTGGTGTTCGCGTCGCTGTCGAAGGTGACGTTCGGCGGCGCCGGGGTGGCGTTTCTCGCGTCGTCGCGACGCAACGTGGACTGGTGGCAGCGGCATGTGACGATCCGCACGATCGGCCCGGACAAGCTGAACCAGCTGCGCCACGTCCATGCGCTGCGCGATCGCGCGGGGCTCGACGCGTTGATGGCGCGCCACCGCGCGCTATTGCGGCCGAAGTTCGACGCGGTGCATCAGGCATTCGGCGCGCGCTTTGCCGACCTGCCCGACGTGTCGTGGACGCAGCCGGAAGGCGGTTATTTCATCAGCCTGCATGTGCCGCCGGGGCACGCGAAACGCACGGTCGCGCTCGCGGCAGAGGCCGGGCTCGTGCTGACGCCGGCCGGCGCCGCCTTTCCGTATGGCGAGGACCCGGACGACCGGCATCTGCGGATCGCGCCGTCGTTCCCGTCGCTCGACGACGTGCGGAGCGCGGCCGACGGGATCGCGCTGTCGGTGCGGCGCGCGATCGGGGTGGACTGAGCACGCGAACGGTGTGCGCGCGGAAAGCGATGCATCGTTAGCGACAGGAAAGTGTCGATTGTCAGGCTGAGTGCATCCCGTGCACTCAGCCAGTTCGCCGATCAGAACCCGAGTCAGGCACGCACCTGATGGTAGATAAAGCCTGCGTTCGTTCCACCACCTCTTCCAATCGCAATCTGAATGTTGAGGTGCGCGATGGCTTCCAGATAGCGGGCGTTACGCAAGGTGCCGGTAACGACCGGAGCGAGTCCGGCACTGGTTGCAATCGTTGCGACGGTGGCATTGGCCTCGGCATCGTCGCCTGCAATGAACGCCGTGACGGCATGCCCGCCTCGATCGACGCGGTCCGGTGTCATGATGTCGGCGAACACGGTGTTGAAGCACTTGACGAGACGCGCTTGCGGGAGCAGGCGAGCGATCGCGTCAGCGGCTGAACCGTCCTGACCGAGAGGGAGCGGCGACCAGTCATCCTGCAGCGCATTGGTTGCATCAACAACGATTTTTCCAGACAGCAATCGAGTCAGCGGAGGCAGTACTTCCGCGCACGCCTGATAAAGCACGGCAATGATGACGACGTCACCGTGCCTGGCGGCATCTTCCAGCGACGCAATCGCGTATCGCGCGCCCGGCCGCGCCCTCGACAAATCGCGCAATCCGACCACGACGTCGTGTCCTGCCGCAGCCAGGAGCTGGGCCAGATTCCCGCCGAAATTCCCGCCGCCCAAGAATGCAATCTTCATGATGGTGTACCTCGCAATTGATTAGGTCGTACCATTCTTTCAAGGATGGTTTCTGCAATCAATTAGGTACCTGGAAGTAACCATGTCGAAAAAAATCGAGCTGCCGCCGGATGCGTTCCTGAAAGTCTGTCCGTCCCGCACGGTGCTGTCGCGCATCGGGCAGAAATGGACAGTGCTGGCCATGGTCGCGCTGCAGGACGGGCCGATGCGTTTCGGCGACATCCGGCGTCGCCTGGAAGGGGTTTCGCAGAAGATGTTGACCCAGACGCTGCGTGCGATGGAACGCGATGGACTGATCGAGCGAAACGTCTACGACGAGCTGCCGCTGCGCGTGGAGTACTCGTTGAGCCAGCTGGCGGGCACGCTGCTTCCGCTCGTCGTTGCGCTGAAGGCCTGGGCGGAAGAGGCACTCAAGACCATCGAGGCGAACAACCACGCGTTCGACCGGAAATATCCGAACTGACGATTGGGTTGGGTTCATCTCGCGCGCTCGTCGTTCATCGCGTCCTTCGCCATCGCGAGATAGACGCCCAGCGTGTCGTTTGTTTGCATTATGTGTTTTTTTGACACATTTGTGCGTTATCGTGCCTCACGTCGCGCGATGCGGCGCACGTTTCGCGAGCGCGACCCGAGGTTGCCGAAGTCTCCCACCGAAATCATTGGATTCAATAGTTGTCCTTCTTTTCGTCATGAATCTCAGACACAACATGCAACGCATCATTCTGCCCACGCTTTCGCTCGCACTCGCCGGCGTTTCCGGCCTTGCACACGCGCAAACCAGCGTCACGCTGTACGGCGTGGTCGACGACTCGATCCAGTTCATCCACAACGCGACGCCGGACGGACGCAACCAGGTCGGCCTCTACCAGGGCACGCTGTCGGGCAGCCGCTGGGGCTTGAAGGGCGCCGAGGACCTCGGTGGCGGCCTGAAGGCGATCTTCCAGCTCGAGAGCGGTTTCAATCCGAATACGGGCAAGATGGGGCAGGGATCCCGCGAGTTCGGGCGCCAGGCATTCGTCGGGCTGAACAGCGAGCAGTACGGCACGCTCACGATGGGCCGCCAGTACGACCCGCTCGTCGACCTGGTCCAGGGGATCACCGGCGACAACGCGTTCAGCGGCACGTTCGCGACCGCGGGCGACGTCGACAACTACGACAACAGCTCGCGTACCAACAATGCGCTGAAGTACGTGTCGCCCGTGTTCGGCGGCCTTCAGGTCGAAGCGATGTACGCGTTCGGCGGCGTCGCCGGCCAAACCGGCTCGGGTCAGACCTGGTCGGCCGCGGCCGCCTACAACAACGGCCCGCTGTCGATCGCGGGTGGCTATTTCGTCGCGAACAATCCGTCCGTCGCCAGCGCGAAGCGCACGACGTGGGGCGGCACGTCCGACGGCACGTTCGACGGCTCGCTGATCAACCTCGGCTACCAGACCGCGAAGTCGATCAACATCGGCCGCGTGGCCGCGCAGTATGTCGCGGGCCCGTTCACGTTCGGTGTCGGATACAGCAATGCGCAGTACAAGGCGGACGCGCAGTCGGCGTTCGGCGCGACCGAGAAATTCAATACGGGCCAGGGATTCGTGAACTACCAGGCGACGTCGGCGCTGTTGCTGGGTGCCGGGTATAGCTACACGAAATCGAGCGGCGATACGAACGCAACCTATCACCAGGTATCGCTCGGCGCGGATTACCACCTGTCGAAGCGCACCGATGTGTATCTCGTCGGCGCGTGGCAGCATGCGAGCGGTACGACGCGCGCGGAAGACGGGTCGCTGACCGGCGCGCAGGCTTCGGTGGGTTCGTATGGCGTGCCGGGGACGAACACGCAGGAGATCGTCAGCGTCGGGCTGCGGCACAAGTTCTGACGGTAATGCGATGCGGGCATCGGCCGGATGGGCCGATGCCCGGCGCGTGCGAGCGGTTGCAGCGGGCGAAGCGGCTACCCGCGCGCTCGCGGTCCCGTTACTTCACCCTGAACGAGTAGTCGCCGTGCGTGCGATGCCCGTCCGCGGCCACCGCCACCCAGTGCACGGTGTACTTGTCGGGTGGCAACGGCGGCAATGCCACGCTGATCGACTTCCTGTCGTTCGGGTCGACGGCCGCCTTGGCCGTGTTGACTTGCTTGTCCGTCGAGTTGCTGACGCTCAGCGAGCTGAACGCGGGTTCGAGCGGCCCGTCGAACACGATCGTCACCTTGGGCGGAGCCGGCACTTCGGCGCCCGCCGCTGGCGTTTGCGTTTGCGGGAACACATGCGCAAACGCCGCTGACGCGCTCAGGATGCCCGTTGCGATGGCCACGGCGCACAGGCCGCGCCGACGATGCCTGACTTCACGCATTGCTATTCTCCTTTGCCGAAAAGCGGTTTGCCGATCGTGTTCGGAAACACGTCGTCGAGGTAGAGATGCGCCTGCAGCAGCACGCCCACGCCGGTTCCGCTTGCGTGATTGACGGGAATCTGCGCTTCGACGCCGAACTGCCCCCAGCGATTGACCCACATTACACCGGGATTGATCGTCCCGGTCGTCTGGCCCGAACACGGACTGGCGGTGCAGGTGCTCATCGGGAACTCGACGACAGGGATCAGGTAGTTGAACGGCGCCTTGAGCCCGATGTCCTGCACGTGGCTTTGCAGGTACGGCACGCTGTATTGCACGGTGACGCCCCAGCTCAGCGAATTCGGATCGGCGCTGTTCAACGTCAGGCGCGGGCCGACCGTCCCCGTGATCGCCAGAGGCTTCAGGTATTTCAGGCTGTCGGGCAGATCGCCGAAACCCTTGCCGAAGTAGAGCGTCGGCGTCACGGCCGAGTGCGGATTGGCGATTGAATGCGCGCCGGTTCCGCCAAGCTCCATGGCCGCACCGATCGAGGCCATGAACTCGTGCTTCTCGTTCACGTAAAAACGATACTTGGCGCCGACCTGCCAGTTGTCGAAGCCGCGCGCCGAGCTGTCGTTCGGCGCGTTGAGGTTCACGTAGGTGCCCGTCACGGAAAGCTGGAAGCTCGGCGTGATCCGCTTGTCCCATTCGAGCGTCGTCGTGTTGGTGTTCTGCTTGTCGCCATCGTCGGTGTCGGATTGAAGGTGGCCGAAGTTGAGGTTGAGTTCGTCCCCGACACCCGGGTCGTCGACCGCCATCGTCGCCGGAAAAACCCGGTTGCCGGCCACCGCATGAGCCGATGCATCGAGCGGGGAGAGGCAGGGCGCGAGCGCGCACAGCACCGCGGCGCCCCGTTTGAGTAGGGTTCGCATGTTCAGGTCCTGGTCATGTTGTCGCGACGCACAGCGCTGGCGGCCGCACTGCGGGCCGGAAAGGGCTCGCAGGACGCGCGCAGCGCAGGCACGCGCGAACACGGCGACGTCGTGCACCGACATCGCCGGAATCGCTGGAAAGCGTCAATGAAGTTCAGGACCACGCAGGAGGCGCGCGCGGCCGGGCCGAAGTCAGAATCGCGTACGGACGAAACGCGTCGACTACGGCAGGCGGACGGAACGAGATCTTCGGCGGCGCGACGCCGGAACTCGCCACTGCGCTGGGCAAGGTCGGTGCGTGTGCGATCGGTCCGCAATAAGGACACGCGTCGAACAGCGGTGACGAATCGGAACCGTGATGGTGCGCGGCGTGCGCTGCGTGCCCTGCGTGAGTAAGTTGGGCAACCGCCATCGCATGGTGCCCATGATGCGCGTGTTGCGCATGATCATGGACATCGGCATTGGCGCGCTGAAGCACTTGGGAAACGATCGGCGCGACCGTGCTCAGCAGGATCGCGAGCATCCCCAGGAAAGCCCCGACCTTCTGACGGCGGCGGCTGGTCATGGCGCACCAACAAGGCTTCAATGCAAACAGTATGCGGAAAATCTGCGGCAGGTTCACTGCACGTTCGGTTTCTCCCGGGTGGCTGCGACGGCTGCCGCAGCCACGCCCGCAAGCAGGGCCTGTCGGCTGCCGTTGGCACAATCACGCGGCGGTCCGTACGAGGATGACATGACGCGTTTACAAACTCACTCGAGCAGAACCCTACACGGTGGTGGGGACAATCCCGCCAAACAGACGTTGCTCGGATCAGAACCGCGCCAATGCAGGTATTGAGCAGCCTCCACCTTTCCGCCAGTTTGGCGGCAGGTTTTCTGATCGTCATCGCGAGCGGCTCGAGGCGGCCGCCTGCCACGACCGTCTCGGCTGCCCACCGCCCGTCAGGTCAGGCTTCCTCGGCCCACGACATGTTGTCCCGCGCGAGCAGCGCGGACGACGCGGCCGGACCGAACGTGCCGGCCGTATAGGAGCGCGGCCGATCGCCCAGTTGCTTCCAGCCGTCGAGAATCGGCTCGACCCACGTCCACGCCGCCTCGAGTTCGTCGCGGCGCATGAAGTGCGTGAGGCGCCCGCGAATCACGTCGATCAGCAAGCGCTCGTACGCTTCCGCGCGACGTTCCGGCATCGCCTGCTGCAGATCGAGGTTCAGGTTCACGGGCACCATGTTCATGCCGCTGCCGGGCTCCTTCGCGAGCACCTGCAGCTGGATCGATTCCTCCGGCTGAAGCTGGATCACGAGGCGGTTGCCGTAATGACGCGGGCCGCTCGGGAAGATCGAGAACGGCATGTCGGCAAACTCGATCACGATTTCCGACTGGCGTCGTTGCAGCCGCTTGCCGGTGCGCAGGAAGAACGGCACGTTCGCCCAGCGCCAGTTGTTGATGTGCGCGCGCAGCGCGACGAAGGTTTCCGCGCGGCTGCCCGACGGCACGTTGTCCTCTTCGAGGTAGCCCTTGACCGGCTTGCCGTCAACCGCGCCCGCCGTGTACTGGCCGCGCACCGTGTCGCGCGCGACGTCGGACACCGACATCGGCCGCAGCGAGCGCAGCACCTTCAGCTTTTCGTCGCGCACGGCGTCCGGATCGAGCGACACGGGCGGCTCCATCGCGACGATGCACAGCAGCTGCAGCAGGTGGTTCTGCACCATGTCGCGCAGCGCGCCCGTATGGTCGTAGAAACCGGCGCGGCTGCCGACGCCGACCGTCTCCGCGACCGTGATCTGCACGCTGCGGATGGTGGGGGCTTGCCACAGCGGCCCGAAGATCGGATTGCCGAAGCGCAGCACCATCAGGTTCTGCACCGTTTCCTTGCCCAGATAGTGGTCGATCCGGTAGATCTGCGATTCCCCGAAATGCTTGCCGACCGCGTCGTTGATCGCTTTCGCGGACGCGAGATCGTGTCCGAGCGGCTTTTCGAGCACGACGCGCGCGTGCGCGTCGACGAGGTGCGCAGCGGACAGGTTGTCGCAGATCGTCGTGAACAGTTCCGGCGACGTCGACAGGTAGAACACGCGGATCGCGCCGGGGCGCGACGCTTCGGCGAGCCGCGCGTAGTCGCCCGGCGCGCCCACGTCGATCAGTACGTACTGGAACAGGTCGAGGAAGCGGCTCCACGCTTGCGCGTCGAAGGCTTTCTCGTCGATGAACGGACGCGACTGCTCCTCCATGAACGCCCGGTAGCCGTCGATGCCCCAGTCGCGGCGACCGACCGCGATGATGCGCGTGTCGGACGGGAGATTGCAGTGCAGATGCGCCATGTACAGCGCAGGCAGCAGCTTGCGGGCGGCCAGGTCGCCGCCGCCGCCGAAGATGATCATGTCGACGGGCTGATCGGTTGCGGTCCGGGTAGGTTGATTCGTCATGGATCGTTCGCGGTCTGAAAGGGTGAGCGTGAAACGTGCGTCGGGCGGTCCGCGCGACGGCAAACGTCAATAATGCACGGTTTTTGCGGATCGCGGGTGTGTTCGCCGTGATCATGCTCATCAGCGAGCCATCGTGTCGTCGGGAAGCGAACGATCGTACCCGTGAGCGGCTTCGGCCTGACACGCCGCCGTGACCTGTCAGGAGTCGTCGCTGAAAACTTGCCGGCTTGGCCTACACCGCGTCGCTGGTGGCAATTTGCCCATGCGCGACGCGAACCGTTATCGCAAGAATCAGTTCGAATACGCGATCCACGCTCACAGGTTGATTCTGCGCAGAAAAATTCAGCACAAATGCACCGTCCACCAATGCTGCGATGAGTGTCGCGCGAGCGAGGCACTCACGCGCCGTCGCCGACGAATCGATCTCCCGTATGAGATCGGCGCAGACCACCCTGTAGGCGGCGTAGCCGTTCCTCACGATTTCGCGCGTGATATCCGAATGCTGGGCCAGTGCCCACAGCTCTGACCAGAGTCGATACACGGCAAGATCACGGGAATCCTCGAAGAGCGTGGCGATTTCGCACAGACGTTCCAGCGCCGGTTTGTCGCTGGGCTTGCCAATTTCCGCGAAGCTTTCCAGATAAACCTGCCCCAGCGCGCCCATTGTCGTACGGAGCAGGTCATCAAAGGTCGGGAAATAGTTCTGGAGCGCCGATGGCAGGATGCCAAGCTCTTTCGCCACCCGCGCCAAGGTGAAGTTTGCATAGCCTTCCGTCGCCAACAGGTTGGCGGCCGTGGAAACGATCTCGTTGATCTTGACTTCTCTGCGCTTCCCTTGGGCCGTTGGCCGGTAATAGAAGGCGTCTTGCGCCGGTTGCGATACCTGCAGATCCAGTAACCGTGACTGAAGGTACCCTTCAGACCCCAGGCCGGCGACCTGAGCGTCAGTGCGCGAACGACGAAGCGGCGCCTCGCTCTTCAGCATTTGCGGCGAAGCGCTGACAATCATCTTTACCGCGCGCTTCGCCACGCGAACGAACTCGATATAGTCTCTCCCCGGGTAAGCGCCGTGGGAGGCGAATATCGTCATTCCGTCCACCTGCGCGCCGATAACGACGGCACGCACCAGGCACTCTTCGCTAGTCAACGTCGGATGGAGTTCTGACAGCAACTTCACGAAGATGCTTCGAAACTGCGCCTGCATATCCTTCACCAGTTCCGCAACATAGGCTTCGTGCCACGCGAAAGCCCAGAGCTCAACCATGAACTTCGGCAGATCGGTCTCGTTGATGTTCTGAAAAATACGACTGATCAGGGCAGAGCAACGTTGCGCAGCCCCCATACCTGGCCGACGCGCGATCGCCGTGTAGTCCGCCATGACCTGGCTCACATAGGCCGAGAGCGCCGTGCGCAGCAATTCTTCCGTCGTTCGAAAGTAGTACTGGAGATTTCCATGTGTGATGCCAACACGATCCGCTACGCGGCGCGTCGCGAACCTGGCATAACCCTCCTCCTGCAACACCTGGCGCGCGGCATCAATGATCTCCCTGATGCGCAGTTCCCGATTTCGTTGCGATGCCGGCTGCATGCCCGGTTTCGCTTCCTCGGAATGGTCAGGGATTTCTTGCTTGACTGCCCTCTTTTGCACGTCGGCTCTCCTGGAACTCACACAAAACGGTACGAAATTATAGGCCTATCCGATGGAAGAGCAAAACACCGCTGTGCTCTTCCATGCTTGCACGGATGAAAAGTGAGCGCGTGAGTGGGCAGGTGCTCTCCTCAAGCTCCGACTCGAGTGGATTGGGCGGCAGATCCTGCCTTCGTCCCATATTCTCCGGTCAAGGGTTCCAGATGGCCTGTGCCTACGGCCAATCGCCCGAGCGTTTCCGCTGATGCGCCGCCGCACGGCCCCGTCGGCAGATGAAGTTGACCCGACTCGACATCGTTTGTGCCGGGTTCAGTTGGTGTTTCCCCTAGCTTTCGTCGCCTTGAATGTAGGCCGCTTCACCTCTATGATTAGGCCGTCAATACGTAATTGATAGGCCGGTGATACGCATCTAATCTGATTTTTTATGAAGGTCGGGACCTGTACATCGAGTCACGTCTGATTAACCCAACCCTTAACACACAGGTATCAGGAGACAACCATGGCTAAGCACCCCGTCGTCGTCTACGGCGCAAGCGGTTACACCGGCATGTTGATCATGGACTGGCTGATCGACCAGAACATTCCGTTCACCGCTGTGGCGCGCAACGCGGGCAGGGCGAAGGAGATGATGGCGCAGCGCGTCGTGCGCCTCGAGTCGGCGAACTACGAGCTCATCGAAACGGATCACGATGTCGATTCGCTCATCAAGGCTTTCCGCGGCGCGAAGGTCGTGTGCAACACGGTCGGGCCGTTCAGCACTTTCGGGCTCGTTGCCGTCGAAGCGGCGCTCAAGGCCGGCTGTCATTATCTGGACACCAGCGGTGAGCAGAGCCATGTCCGCGCAGTGCGCGACGGGTTTGGCGAGTTGTACCGGCAGGCCGGGCTGCTGGTGTCGCCGTCGACCGCGTACATGTACTCGTTCGCGGAAATCGCCGCCGAACTGGCGCTCGAGACGCCGGGCGTCGATGCACTGGAGACGGCGACCCTGGCGCGCGGCCCGCGTGGTGGCAGCGCCGGCGTGAGCGTGGGGTCCACGGCAACCATCTTCGATACCTATCGCCAGGAAGCGTGCTACCTGTGGGAAAAGAAGCTGGTGCCGCATGACAAGCACGCTTCGTTCAACGTCTCCTCTCCTGACTTCCTGCAACCGGTGTTTGCGCTGCCGTGGAGCGGCACGTCGCTGCCGGTGTACTTCGAGAACGATCCGCGCGTGCGCAGTTGCATTTCGTGCGTGGGCTTCTACGACAACAACGTGATGCAGACGGTGCATGCACTCGGCCAGAAGTGGGAGGCGGAGTACGCGAACCTGCCGCGCGAGCAGCAGGATGTGGTGCTCAAGCAGATCGTCGATTCGACCACGCCGGCCATGCCGCCGCGCGAGCGCACGTCGCTGCATCGCACTGTCGATTTCGCAATCGGACGCGGTCAGATTGCGGCGGTGCGGGCGACCTTGCACGGCACCACGCCGTATATCTCGACCGGGGCGCTTCAGGTTGCCGGCGCCATCAAGCTCATCGACGGCGAGATGGCCAAGGTCGGTTTCGCGTCCGGCTCCAAGGCGTTTGGGCACCGTTACCTGCTCGGTTTCCTGGAGCAGCGCGGGCTGGCGCGCGCCACGATCTCGCAGCTGTAACCCGATCGACCCGGTATGGATTCCGAGGCATACGTAAATGGCAATCATTGATTTTTTCGACCGTGGATGGCGCATCAATCCCCACGGCATCGCGTATATCCAGGGCGAGCGCAGATTCTCGTTCCAGGAGATTGGCGAGCTTTCGTGCCGCATCGCCCATGGCTTGCTTGCGGCCGGGTTCGAGAAGGAAGCGAAGTCGGCGGTATGGTCGGATAACGACGTGACCGGCTGGGGCTGCGCGCTCGGCATGTGGCGCGCCGGCATGGTGTACATCCCCGTCAACGGGCGCAACGCACCCGCCGAGAACCAGTACGTGCTCGACGCCTTCGACTGCGAGGCACTGTTCTTCACCCAGGCCTTCGCATCGATCATCGAAGAACTGCGCGCCAGCTTGCCGAAAGTGAGGCTCTGGGTGTGCGTCGATGCTGAACTGCCGTGGGCACCGTCGCTTGCAACGTGGAGCGCAGGCCAGCCGGCGACCCTGCCGCGCGTCGATTACGACATGGACGACATCGTCACGCTGTCGGCCACCGGTGGCACGACAGGCGCGCCGAAGGGCGTGATGAACTCGCATCGCGCGTTTCAGGCCTACTTCGCGCAGTCCATGATCGCGTTCCCGTATGGCACGCAGCGCCCCGTAAATCTTGCCGCGGCACCGATGACGCACACCGCCGGAATGTTGTCGCTGCCCTGTACCGCACGTGGCGGCACCGTGGTCGTGCTCCCGAAACCCGATCCCGTTCTGCTGCTCGCCGCCATCGCCAAGCACCGGGTCACGGAATTCTTCCTCCCGCCGACGGTCATCTATCGCCTGCTCGATATTCCGGGTATCGAGCAGCAGGATTTCTCGTCGCTCAAGTACTTCTTCTACGGTGCCTCGCCGATGTCGGTGGAGAAACTCAAGCGCGCGATCGAGGTGTTCGGCCCCGTCATGGCCGGCGGCTACGGCCAGACAGAAGCCCCGGCTTCGATCTCGTATCTGACGCCGGCCGAGCATTTTGTTGACGGGAAGATCGCGTCCGATGAGCGGCTGTCCTCGGTCGGCCGTCCGAACCCGCTGATCCGCGTCGAGATCCTGAACGATCAGGGCGATGTGCTGCCGCAGGGTGAGACGGGTGAAATCTGCGTGCGTGGCGATCTCGTGATGAAGGGCTATTTCAAGGCGCCGGACAAGACCGCCGAGACCATCGTCAACGGCTGGCTGCACACCGGCGACATCGGCCACCTGGATGCCGAGGGCTACCTGCACATCACCGACCGCAAGAAGGACATGATCATCAGCGGCGGCTTCAACGTGTACCCGAGCGAAGTCGAACAGGTGATCTGGGCACACCCGGCGGTGCAGGACTGTGCGGTGGTCGGCGTGCCCGACGAGAAGTGGGGCGAAGCGGTGAAGGCGGTCGTGGAACTCAACGTCGGACAGAGCGTGAGCGCGGACGAACTGATCGCGCTGTGCAAGGAGACGCTTGGCTCGGTCAAGGCGCCGAAGAGCGTGGACTTCGTCGCCGCGCTGCCGCGCAGCACGGTCGGCAAGGTATTGAAGAAGGACTTGCGCGAGCAGTACTGGCAAGGCCTGCAACGCAAGATCTGAGCCGAGCGACAACCATGACCAACATTTACATTGCCGGTATCGCCATGACGGTATTCGGCCGGCACCTCGAACGCAGTATCGATGACCTTGCAGGCGAGGCGCTGCGTGGTGCGCTGCAGGACGCGGGCTGCAGCGCCGATGCGATTGGCACGGCTTACTATGCCGGCATGACGAATGGCCCGCTCCAGGGGCAGACAGGGATCCCGGGTCAGGTGGTGTTCAGCAAGATCGGGCTCGAAGGCATCCCGATGTTCAACGTCGAGAATGCCTGCGCCTCCGGCAGCACCGCCGTGCACCTGGCAATACAAAGCCTGAAGGCCGGCGCGTGCGATACGGCGCTGGCGATCGGCGCGGAGAAGATGAACGTTCCGGACAAGGCGAAGGCCTTCGCGCTATTCGACGGCGGGTGGGATGTGTCGCGCGTCGAAGAAAACTTCGCGACGCTGGTGAAGCTGGGCGAGGGCGTCGAGCCGCCCCCTGGCTCGGAATCCGAACTGCCCTACAGCCGCTTCATGTCGATTTATGCCGCACTGTGCCGGTATCACATGAAGACCTATGGCACGACGCAGCGCCAGATCGCGGCCGTCTCGGCGAAGAACCACGGGCACTCCGTGCACAACCCGTACTCGCAGTTCCGCAAGCCGTTCACGATCGACGAGGTGCTCGCGGCGCCGCCGATCACCTACCCGATCACGCTGCCGATGTGCGCGCCGATCTCGGACGGCGCGGCTGCGGTGATCCTCTGCACCGAAGCGGGACTGCGGCGCATTGGTGCCGATCGCAGCCGTTGCATCAAGGTCGCGGCAAGCGTGATGCGCAGCTTCACGCATCGGCGCATCGACGAGCCCGAGAAGAACATCGGCCGCCTGGCTGCACTGCAAGCCTATGAGCAAGCCGGTTTGAGCCCGGAAGACATGGACGTTGCCGAGGTGCACGACGCATCGGCCATGGGGGAAATCATCCAGGCCGAGAACCTCGGTCTGGTGCCGCTGGGTGAAGGCGGCCCCGCTGCCGAGCGCGGGGACTTCACGATCGGCGGGCGCATCCCCATCAATCCATCTGGCGGCCTCGAATCGAAAGGACACCCGTTGGGTGCGACCGGCATCGGCCAGCTCTACGAACTGGTCACGCAGTTGCGTGGCGAGGCCGGCGCGCGTCAGGTGCAGGGCGCGCGTCATGCGATTCAGGAAAACGGCGGCGGGATGCAGGGCATCGACGAAGCCGCACTGGCCGTGCACATCTTGAGCAAGGATTGAGGGAGTTTGAAATGAGCACGGATCTCGACACAAAGCAGGAAGGGCGGGCCGACGGGGCAGAAATGGCCCGGCGCAATTTAGTGAAAGGCGCGGCAGCCGCACCCGTTGCCGCGCCAGCCGTAGCGGCGAGGCAAAGTGCGCGCACGAAACGGGCGGAGGACGGCAAAGAGCGAGCCGACCTGGAGAAATATCGTGCGCTGGGTGGCTGGGTGGAAAAGCCTGATGACATGCAGCCCGCGCTCGAGGGCGATGTCAGCGCTGACGTGGTGATTGCCGGCGCGGGGTTCGCGGGCCTTTCCGCGGCACTGGAGCTCGCCAGGCAGGGCGCGAACGTGGTTGTCATTGAGCGTGAGTTTCCGGGCTTTGGGGCAAGCGGACGCAACGCGGGCTATCTGGCCGGCGCCATGGCGCTCGAATACGACCTCATGTTCAAGGGCGTCAGCAAGGAGCGCGCGACGCAGATCGTCCGCTACTACGACGACGCCGTCGGCTTCGTCGAAGGCAAGCTCAAGGAACACGATATCGACTGCGAATACGTCCAGTCCGGCTGGATCCGTGCGGGCGTCCATCCGGCGCAGGAAAAAAGGATCCGCGCGGATATGCGGGTTGGCGCCGAGCACGGCCACCAGTCGGAGTTTCTGGATCAGGCGCAGATGCGTGCGCGCGGGATCCCGTCAGCGTTTCTGTTTGGCGAATACACACCGATTGGCGGCACGCTCCACCCCGGCAAATACGTGATGGGGTTGCGGCGTGCAGCGCTGCGGGCTGGCGTGAAGCTTTACGAGAACACGCCGCTGCTGTCTTACAGCGAAGGCCCGGTCATCCAGGTGAAAACCCCGCGCGGCAGCGTCAGCGCCCCGGTGCTGATGTTTGCCACCAATGCCTACACCCCGCAGCTCGGTGTGCTTGCAAACAAGGTGGTGCCATTGCGGATCTCGGCGATCGAGACCGAGCCGCTGTCCAAAGAGCAACTGGCATCGCTGGGCTGGCCAAGGCGCGAAGGCATCGTGACCGGCCACTGGAGCATGGAGAGCTTCCGCCTGACGGCACGCAACACGATCATCTCGACCGTCAAGCGTATCCACTATCCATACGGGTCAGAGACGCCGAATGTGCCCGCCTACGATCAGTATCGTGAGTTGAGGACGGGCCTCCATGAGCGCTTGCCGACCTTGAAGGACGTCGCATTGCGGCACTGCTGGAGCGGCTATATCAGCTCCGCCGGCAACGCGCTTCCCGTGGTCGGCACAACCGGGGCGAACCAGAACATTTACTACACCGCCGGGTGTTCGGGTCATGGCTTGGCAAGTCAATCCATGGTGGGTCACATGATTGCCCAGCAGATTCACGGTACCGAGCCGCCGCTGCTGACAGCGTTGCGTCACGACACGCCCTCGCTACCGCCTGAGCCGTTCCGGTGGTGTCTCATCAATGGGGTACTGGCCGCAGCGAACACATTGGACGATCGGTTGAACCGTAAGGTGCGCGACGCTGCAGCCTGAAGGCGAGCGCTTTAACTGCAAAAGGAAAGGAGGAGCACGACATGATTCGCCTGAAAAAAAACGTGGAGTTGCCGTCGGTCTGGCCGACCGGTTTCGAGACGCCGTTGAGCGAAGAGGAACGCGCGATCCAGGGCACCGTCCATCGCTTTGCGCGAGACGTATTGCGCCCGATTGGCCGGGAGCTCGATCGCATGACGCCGGAGGACGTGATTGCGCCCGGGTCTCCGTACTGGACGGCCCTGATCGAGGCCACCAAGCTCGGGCTCGACCCGCAACTGATCGCGCAGTTTCCGCCCGAAGTCGCCATCCGGATCGAGTCGATCATTGGTGAGGAGCTCGGGTGGGGCGATTCGGGCCTCGCCATTTCGATTGGCGTGGCGGGTCTGCCGCTGACGATGGCCCAGGCAGTCGGCAACCAGGAACTTATCGACATGTGCACGGGCAAGATCGGCTGCTGGTCGAGCACGCAGCCCGACCGCGGTTCCGATGCCGTGACGCTCTACCGCGAGGAAATCAGCGCGCACGGAAAGCAGCCGGTGGGGAACATCACCGCGAAGGTGGGTGCCGACGAAATCACCATCAACGGGCAGTATTCGTCGTGGGTGTCGAACGGCTCGGTGGCGCAGGTCGCGCTTGCCTACATGGCGGCCGATTACGGTGACGGCTTCTACCGCACCGGAGAAAACAGCACCCAGACGAATGGCATCGGGCTGATCATTCCGCTCGATTTGCCGGGCATCTCGCGCGGCAAGCCGTTGGACAAGATCGGCCAGCGCGCGCTGCCGCAGGGTGAAATCTTCTTTGACAACGTCAAGGTGCCGAAGCGCTTCGCCATTGCGCTGAAGGATGAATTCCTCGGCACCCTGGCTACGACGTGGTCGTACGCCGGAACGCATATGTGCCAGGTGTTCACCGGTGCTGCTCGCGCTGCATTCGAACTGGCGCTGGCCTATTGCCACGAGCGCAAGCAGGGCGGGGGCTTCCTCATCGAGCATCAGATGACGCAACTGCGCTTGGGCGACATGCTGCGCCGACTGGAAATGGCGCGTGCTGTTGCGCGCCGCAGCCTCGCGTTCGCACGGATGTCGCCGCAGACCCATCCTTACGCGAGCGCGCAGGCCAAGGTCAGCGTGACGGAAGAGGCGATGAAGATCGCGCATGAAGCGTTCCAGCTGTTCGGCGGCAATGGCACCACGCGCGAGTATCCGATCGAGAAGGTCTTCCGTGATGTCCGGTCCGCGCTGATCGAAGACGGTGAAAACACTATCCTCACGGCGCGCCTGGGCGGTCTGGCAAGCCAGCTCTATCAAAACGGGTGGACGAAGGAGTAAGTGTCGCGAGTGGGCACGGCAGCCGCAACCGCCAGGAAGTGACCAAAACGATTCATGAAGAGACATCGATGAACAACATTCAATCCTTGTTCAGTTTGCATGGCAAGGCGGCCTTCATCAGCGGTGCTTCCAGTGGCATTGGCTTGCATGTTGCGGAGTTGATGGCGAAGGCGGGCGCAAGCGTTGTTCTTGCCGCCCGACGTGCCAGTCTGCTGGAGGCCCATGTGGAACGCCTGCGCGCAGAGGGGCACGCTGCGTCCAGCGTGCCCCTCGACGTGAGTGACCCCGGCTCGATTGCGCAAGCGTGGGCTCAAGCCGAGAGCCAGGTTGGCGGGCCAATCGACATCCTGTTCAACAACGCAGGTGTCATCTACACCGAGCGCTTTCTTTCTCAGCGAGCGGAAGACATCGATCGGGTTTTCGATATCAACTTTCGTGGCGCATTTCTCCTCGCTCAGCAGGCGGCCAACAGAATGGCCGCGCGACGCAGTGGCTCCATCATCAATGTCGTTTCGACGTCCGGCTTGCGTGCGGGTGGATACATGACGAGTTATGGCGCCTCCAAAGCCGCGCTGATCAGTTTGACGCAATCCATGGCGCTCGAACTCGCAGGAAAGGGGGTTCGGGTCAACGCACTGTGCCCCGGAAACTTCAGGACGGAAATGCATGCGTCTTTCGAAGAGAAGGGGCTGGAGGAGAACCTGATCAAGCGTATCCCGATGCGCAAGATCGGCGAGGTCGAGCAGCTCGACGGGGCGACCCTGCTGCTGTCGTCCGACGCGGGCAGCTACATGACCGGCTCGGTGATTGTCGTCGATGGCGGCCAGGTACTGAGCTGGATGTAAAGGCACTGTCGTCTGACATGCAGCCGACGATGCATACGGCAATTTCGAATGAGCGCGGAAGTCATGAAGCTGAACGCGCTCTCAGTTGTTCAATCATTCACCTCATCGTGAGGTAACACCATGTCCGTCAAGCGATTTTCCAATTCAGCTACGCCCGCAGAACTTGCGTCGGTCATCAAGGACGACGGTGGTGCGATCGTAAAAGGGTTCCTCAGCCAAAGCCTGCTCGAGAATCTGAAGAAGGATCTTCTTCCGTTGCTTGAGACTACCCCGAACGGGGTGGACGAATACTTCGCAGGTACACAAACGCGGAGGCTGTCACGTCTGTTTGCGCGAACCGACCATATGGTCGACGTCGCGCTGAACCCTCTGTATCTCGAAACGGCGCGCCTCATCCTGCAGACGCCGATCAAGGTCTGGAGCGGTGAAAACCAGGTCGACGTAGCGCCCGATATTCAGGTGGGCGTTACGCAAGCCATTCAGATTCGGCCTGGTCAAGGCGTGCAACCCTTGCACCGTGACGATTCGGTCTGGCTTTGGCGACACCCCGGATACAACCGGGAGGCTCGTGTGCAGATCATGATCGCCATCACCGATTTTTCCGAAGAGAACGGCGGGACCTTGGTCATCCCGGGGAGCCACAAGTGGGATGACGAACGCATGCCAAAGCAAGAAGAGGCGATCCCGACCTCGATGGACGCCGGCGACGCACTGATATTCATTGGGTCGACGTACCACGGAGGTGGTCAGAACCGCAGCAATGCCCCGCGTACGGGACTGACCATGTCGTATGACCTTGCGATCCTGCGACAGGAAGAGAACCACTACCTGACTTTGCCTATCGAGCGAGTCAAGCGCTTTCCTGAGGAAATGCAGCGGCTGCTTGGATGGTCATGCAGCACGACCTATGCGGGGTTCGTCGAACGCAACGGGCTGATGTCTGATCCGCACTCGTTGCTCAAGCAGGACGACTTCGTCGAGGTCGGCTGCTTCGACTAGCGCCAGTGCATCAGTCCCTCCCGCGGGCTGCGCGGGAAGGAGCCGGCGATCGGCGTCGAGTCAGGCATCGACTGCTCGCGAAGGCCACAAAACCCATTCATTCGATTCCATGACTAGCGAACTCATTCTCCCCCGCCGCGATGTGGAGTTCATCCTTTTCGACTGGCTGCAAGTCGAGTCTCTTGCTCGTCGGCAACGGTTTGCCGGGCAGGATCGATTCGACTATACATCCGTGCTGGATGTGTACGAATCGCTCGCCACGGATCTCTTCAAACCACATAACAAGAAGAACGACAGCAACGAGCCCGCATTTGATGGCGAACGCGTCACCATCAACCCGGAGGTGGGTGTCGCATTGCGGGCATTTGCAGACGCCGGCCTGGTCAGTGCCGCGTTCCCTGCCGAGTGGAACGGCATGAGCTTGCCGAGCACGGTGGAACGCGCCGGCATGGCCTATTTGTTTGCGGCGAATACTGGAACGGCAGGCTATCCGCTCCTCACCATCGCCAACGCGAATCTGCTGATTGCCCACGGCGACCGGGCGCGCGTGGCGCACTACGTCAAGGCCATGGCGGATGGCCGATGTTTTGGCACGATGTGCTTGTCGGAGCCGCAGGCCGGGTCGAGTCTTGCCGATATTCGGACGCGTGCGGTCCCAAGCGGCGATGGTCGCTACCGCCTGTTCGGCAACAAGATGTGGATCTCCGGTGGAGATCATGAGATTTCCGAGAACATCGTCCATCTGGTGCTGGCAAAAATTCCCGATGAGAACGGCCAGCTTCCTCCAGGGGTTCAAGGCATATCGCTCTTCACCGTTCCGCGCAAGTTGATCGACGCCGACGGGCAGCCGGGGCAGCGAAATGATGTCGTCCTTGCCGGCATCAATCACAAGATGGGTTATCGCGGCACCGTGAATTGCCTGCTGAATTTCGGTGAGGGTCGCTACCGTCCGGAAGGCGAGGCTGGCGCAATCGGAGAGATCGTTGGCGAGCCCGGCAAAGGGCTGGCTTACATGTTCCACATGATGAACGAGGCGCGCATCTCGGTCGGCCTGGGCGCCGCCGCGATTGGCTATACGGGCTATCTGCACGCACTGGATTATGCGAAAACGCGCCTGCAGGGGCGGACACGCGGCGACCGATCGCCCACATCCGCTCAAGTCTCCATCATTCGCCATGCCGATGTCCGGCGCATGCTGCTGGCACAGAAGGCGTATGTATCCGGCGCGCTCGCGTTATGTCTGTACGCGGCTCGTCTCAGCGACGACATTCATTCGCTGGAAGACGCCCACGGCCGCGAAGAGGCGCAGTGCCTGCTTGACCTGCTCACCCCCGTCGTTAAGAGCTGGTCGTCACAATGGGGCCTCGTCGCCAACGATCTCGCCATTCAGGTGCACGGCGGTTATGGGTACACGCGCGAATACAACGTCGAGCAGTTCTATCGCGACAACCGGCTCAACCCGATACACGAAGGCACATTCGGCATTCAGGCGCTCGACCTGCTCGGCCGCAAGACCCGTGCAAACGGCAATGCCGCCATGACGGTTCTGGACAGGAAAATCTCCGCCACGGTCTCCAGAGCGCGGTCGACCGATGCGCTCCAACGCCATGCCAGCACGCTCGAATGCGCGTGGGAGCGCATCCGCATCGTCACCGGCAAGCTCCACCGGCTTGACGACCCGGAGCTCCAGCTGGCGAATGCGGCCGCCTACCTTGAAGCATTTGGCCATGTCGTCGTCGGCTGGATCTGGCTCGATCAGGCGATTGTGGCCAACACGCTCGAGAGCGGCCCGACCGGAAGCGACTTCCATCGCGGCAAGCTCGCGGCGTGCGACTACTTCTTCGGATGGGAAATGCCCAAAGTAGCCGCATGGCTCGCCGTGCTCAATCCGGTGGAAACAACCCCTTTGACCATGCCGGAGCAGTGGTTCTGAGTAATGCGCTGCGGCACGCGCCGCGATGCCACCGGGGCGATGGTGGCGATGGCCGGTCCGTTGTCGCAACGGGCTATCGATGACCTGGCGCAATACATCGCAAGCCGATAGTACTCCAGATTTTTCAAGGTAAGCAGGAGACAAGATGGACGATGTTGTAAAGAAACGCGATGAGGCGCCGGAGACGGCCGCGCTCACGCGTCGCGGCTTTCTCGGTATGGCCGCGTCGGTGACGGCAGCGGCGACGGCAGCGGTACTGCCGACGTTGGCGAGCGCGGCGAGTGCCGCAAGCGATGAGCGCGACGTGCTCGAGGTTGCCATCATCGGCGCCGGGCTGGCAGGCCTGACCGCGGCACGTGACCTGAAACGTGCCGGATGCGAGTCGTTCGTCGTACTCGAGGCGCGCGACCGTGTCGGCGGACGCACCCTCAATCACGACCTCGGCAACGGCTATTTCTCGGAAGCGGGCGGCCAGTGGATCGGGCCGGGGCAGACCGCGGTCGCCGATCTGGCCCGCGAGCTGGGTGTCGGCACGTTTCCCACGTACTGGCAGGGCAAGTCCACGATGCTGGCCGGTGGCGCTCGTGCCGTAGTCGATACCGAGGGTGGATTCGGCACGGATCCGAAGATTGCGCATGAACTCGAGGAGATGGCCAGGAGCGTGCCGTCCGGCGCGCCATGGAAGGCGCCGCGCGCCGCCGAATTCGACGCGCTGTCGGTCGGCGACTGGCTGGCGAAAAAGAACATTGCACCGGCAGACCAGATCGGTTGGTCGACCGGCCTGGAGATTACCGGCGGCACCACGCCGGCAAGGCTGTCGCTCCTGCACTGGTTGTCGATGGTCAATTCGGCCGAATGCAATTACGACCGGCTCGAAGCGGTCAAGGGCGGTGCGCAGGAGACCCGTCTCTCGGGTGGCTCGCAGATCCTGTCGATCAAGATGGCGCAGGCGCTGGGCGACAAGGTCCGCCTGTCGACCCCCGTGCTGCGCATCGAGAACTGGCAGAACGGACCGGTTGCCATCCACACCCCGAATGGCGTGATCCGTGCGCGCAACGTGATCGTCGCGCTCTCGCCGACGCTGTGCAACCAGATCGCGTTCGACCCGCCGCTGCCGGAAAAACGCCGCGAAATGCAGCGCCGCTGGCCTGCGTTTGCGCCTGGACGCAAGACGACGCATGTCTACAAGAAAGCGTTCTGGCGCGACAAGGGCTTGAACGGCTGGATCTTTCAACCGAAGGGGCCGGTGTTATGGGCCTACGACAACTCGCCGGAGGATCTCTCGTTCGGCGTGATCAACGCGTTCGTGCACATCAGCATGCTGCCGGCCGACCCGAAGGCGGCCGAGGCCGAGCTTTCGCGCATCTATGCCGACGCGTTCGGCGACGAAGCACTGCATCCGATCGCGTTCCACCAGCGCGACTGGCTCAAGGCAGATAAATGGACGCTGACCTGCGTCTCGCCGATGCCGCCCGGTTTTCTCACCACGTACGGTGAAGCCTTGCATCCGTCTGTCGGCCGGCTGATCTGGTCGGGCACGGAAACGGCGGAAATCTGGGCGGGCTACATGGATGGTGCAGTGCGTTCCGGCCATAAGGCGGCATTGCAGGCGCTGCAGGCCGTGGCTGGGGGGAGGGCATGATGAATACCAATACCACAGCGAAACCACGCAGCCGCGGCAAGCGGATGTTCATCCTGTCGGGCTGGCTGCTGTTAGCTGTCGCCGTGGTCGCCGGCATCGTCTACGGACCGGAAGTCTATGGCTTGCTGCGAGTGAGCAACGAAATCGACCAGATCTCGAGCGACAACGCACGCGTGAACGGTCCATGGCCGCGCGCCAGCGATGCCTGCATTTACTGCCACGGCTTCGAAGGCAACGCGCGCACCCAGGCCTATCCGCGCCTGGCGGGTCAGAAAGAGGCTTATCTCAGGAAGCAGCTCACGGCATTCGCCAGTGGCGAGCGCAGCGATCCGACCATGACGCCGTTTGCACTCAGCCTGTCGGAGCGCGAGTTCGAGTCTTTGGTGACGCATTTCTCGCAGATGACGCCGTTGCCGAACACGTCCTTCCATGCCGATGCGGCGCGCGTGGCACGTGGCGAAGCGCTGGCCAAGGCCAACAATTGCGCCGCCTGCCACGGACAGCAGCTGGAGGGGAAGGACGCGTATCCGCGATTGGCCGGGCAAGGCTACGACTACCTGGTCGATCAGCTTACGAACTTCAAGAGCGGCACGCGCCGCGATGCCGCCGGTGTGATGGTGGCGATGGCCAGTCGGTTGTCGCAACGGGATATCGAAGACCTGGCGCAATTCATCGCCAGCCGATAAGAAGGAGCAAGACCATGACACAACACATGACACAACACATGACGCAACACGTGATGGTTAGCGACCCGCGCCGCTTCGTCGGCTGGCTGGCCGTGATCGGCGCGGTGCTCGGCTGGGGCATGGCGGTGCTGTATGCAGCCGCGGCCAATTTCGACGCCGAGGTTTTCGAACGTCCCGCCGCGATGCTTTCATTCGCTCCGGCGTCGCAGAACCTTTATCGATTGTCGATGTGGGCCGACATCCTCGGCTGGTATCTGCCGTTCCTGGCCGTTGGCGGCTATCTCTGGGGGCGGATGCGG
Source organism: Burkholderia sp. Bp8963 (assembly GCF_003854275.1). Lineage (GTDB taxonomy): Bacteria > Pseudomonadota > Gammaproteobacteria > Burkholderiales > Burkholderiaceae > Burkholderia. The sequence continues at coordinate 73,127 of NZ_QTQP01000011.1, read as the reverse complement.
CAGCGCGTGGGCGTACTGGCCGACATTGCCCTGACCGGGGTCGCCGCGTACGCCATCCTGGGGATCGTTGGCGCAGGCATGCTGAACCTCACGCTCGCACCGCTGGCCGGCCTGCATGCGGGCAACGACCCGATGGCCAGGATGGCAGCCGAAGCCATCTGGCCCACCCTGCAGAATGCCGCACAAGGTATCTGGAACGCTGAAGCACCGGTCCTGCTGCTGTGGGGAATCGTCGCAGCACGCTTCCTGCGCGCCGAGAAATGGGGCTTCGGCCGTCTGCTCACGTTCGATCTTTGCGTGTTCGGCATCGAGTTCATTCTCAATCTCATCGGCTGGCGGGATCTCGGCGAATTGGCGCTGCAGCTCACCCTCGCGATTCATCCTCTGTGGCTGTTTCTCTTCGGCAGCAGCTTACTGCGCGAACGCGCCCCGGCTCTCGTGGGCACCGGGATGGCGTCGGTCGCCTGACATGCCAGTTAATCATTGGAATTCATCATGGAATTAAAATTTTATCTTTATTGTCTTGCTGATCTTGCATTGATAGCGACCTCCCTCGTCTATGGTGTGAAACTCCTCAAGAAACGTAACTACCTCCTCGGGATCGAGTGGCTGGTTGTGACGTTCTCGGCGACGAATTTAATGATCAATGCCTTAACCGGCGCGCAGGTCTTTTATAGCATCTCGCTTTTTTGCGATGCGTTTTCCAGAGCTGTCGGCGTACCGGTTATCGCCATCGCGGGCATGATGGCTGTTACGCATCGATACAAGCCATCGATTTTCGCTGATGTCGTGTATGTGGTGGGTGCATTGGCGGCAGCCGTTATTGTGTGGGCAGCGGACTTTATGATTGAACCCAAGCCCTACTTCTATCTGGTGATGTGGTCTTTGTTCTCGATTTACCTCGCTTACTTTGCCAAGAGATTGCTGAGCGTCGGAGAAAAGCTTAACGCTGTTGGCGTGATCCTGGCACTGGTATCCGCGCAGACTATTGCGAGCATTTATGACTTCTACCATATACCTGGTGACGACGATCACGTGATTTTCTATATATTCGCGTTGCTTACCTGGTCTTACCAATCCGTTTCGTTGTATTACGCCTATTGTGCGTTGGAGCGCGCGCAGGAAAAGGAACCGAACCTCAATCGCGGTTATACCCTTCCTGACCTGGAGCACCATCGTTAACGGCCGCTTCGCTTGGCGGTATGTCCGACTTTGCTGCGACGCACCCTTCGAGACGGTGAAGCCGTTCAGTTGAGCACTGAACGGCACGTTTGCTTTGAATGGGAGAAGCCCATCCCATCGTCTTGATGCGACCGAAGCCCGAAGCGCTCCGGCTGCCGCCACACGCCCCTGCGGCACGCGAATTCGACTCGATTCGACATCGATTGCGCCGGGCTCCGTTGGTGTTTCCCCTATCTTCCTTTGTCTTGATTGTAGGCCGATTCGCCTCTACGATTAGGCCATCAATACGTAATAGATAGGCCATAGATACGCATCAATAGCTATTCACAACTGAGGAGATTCACATGCAGGCGACTGAGCAGATGAGGCTGGACCTGGCGCGTGACGGTGCCACCGTCGCACGGGGCTTGTTTTCCCCCGAGCGGCTCAAGCGGATGCGTGAGGCTTTCGATTACGGGGTCGCCCACCCGAGCCCGCAGCACGGCTACGCCTTCGAAGGCACGCCGGATGAGCATTTCAACGACTACGGCAACTTTGACAACCGCGACGTGCACGTCGCGACGATCAAGGCGTTGGCACTCGATGAATTTGTGGCGTCGCTTTGGGACTCCGAGCACGTGTGGTTTCTCGGCGAGGAAATCTTCATCAAGAAGGGGGGCAGGGCCGGCCGATCGCCGTGGCACCAGGACACCTCGTACTATCCGTTTAGCGGGCCACAGTTGCTCAACATCTGGACCTGTTTTGAGAGGATGCCCCGCAAGAATTCGCTCGAAGTCGTCCGAGGCTCCCACCTCGGCGTCCAGTACAACGGCACCTCCTACAACGACCCGCACGACCACACCAAGCCGTTGTGGGCGAACACCGACTGGCCCCAACTGCCCGACATCCAGGCCGACCGCGCGAAGAACCCTGCGTCGTGGGATGTCCTTTCCTGGGATCTGGAGCCCGGCGATGCGCTGTTGTTCCAATCCGGCTCCCTGCACGGTGGTGCTCCCGTGACCCCCGACTGTCCGGACCGCCACACACTGGTCTACCGGTTCTACGGCGACAAGCTGTTCTACCGGCCCTTGCCGACCGGGGGATGCAACTACCCCTATGACATCAGCGAGCTCAACGACCCATCGCTGACGCCGGGTGAGCCGTTCCGGGCCGCCTACTGCACGCAGTTGCGCTGACCCGTTCCGCGCGGCCTGTTTTCATCACACCATCCGAGTCAGAAGGCTTACATCATGACAGCAACTCACACACGGCAATCGATCGTTCCGCCCGCTTTCCAGGCGTTCCACGACGCCTATCACTTTTCGCCCGCGACCCGCGTGGGCGACACGATCTGGGTGTCCGGCCAGGTCGGAGCCGATGCCCAGGGGAACGTCGGCGAGGGCATGCAAGCGCAGGCACAGATTGCCTTCGAATCCCTGAAGATGGTTCTCGAGGCGGCGGGCGCGAGCCTGGCCGACGTAGTCGAGCTGACGACCTTCCACACCGACCTTCACGGGGAAATGGAAGCGTTCGCGACCGTCAAGGACCAGTACTTCCCGAGCCGCTATCCGTCGTGGTCGGCAGTGGGCGTGACGCAGTTGGCTCTCCCGGAGTTGTGCATCGAGATTCGGGCGGTGGCGGTGGCCGGTGCCGGGGCCGGCAAGGACTGAGTCTGGCGCGGAGTGGCGATGACCGACGGTGAAACCACCATCGACGACATCACGCTCCGCACGGCCTGCCACGCAGGCCACGAAGCGTATGGAATCGGAAGGAGAACGAAGATGAAGCAGCGCAGTATCGGAGCCGTGTCCGTCATCGCGGCCGCAGTATGTCTTGTGATCGGAACAACGGCCATGGCGGAGGACCTCACGCCGACAGGCGCAGAGCGCGCGGCCAGCAAGGACGGACTGGTGCCGGCGTTTGCCGGCAGGCAAGCCTCGCCTGCGGGCTGGGAGTGGGGCAAGGTTCGCGGCGACTTCTGGAAGCACAAGAGCGAAAAAGCCCTGTACACGATCGATGCGTCGAACGTCGATAAATACGCCGACAAACTGACGCCGGGGCAGATCCAGCTCGTCAAGCAGCTGAAGGGCTACCGCATGGACGTCTATCCGTCCCACCGCGAATGCCAGCCGCCGGAATTCGCCGAGCAGAATTCGAAGGCGAATCTCACGGCAGCGAAACTCGCTTCGGATGGCGAGAAAGTGCAGGCAGCGATGCTCCCGGGCGTGGCGTTTCCGCAGCCGAAGAACGGCGCCGAGGCGATCCTCAACTATGAGACACGGTACCGCGGCGAAGGCGTGGAGTGGGCGCCGGGTGTCACGGCCATTTCCCCGCGCCCGGGCGGTAACGACTGGATCGACAGCATCGGCCCGCAGGTCTTCTATTTCCCGGCGGGCAAGGAAGGCAAGACCACGCCGCAGGACGTCGACCAGTTCAACCTGGGCGCCTATTTCTCGGTCAACTCACCCGCGGCGCTGGCCGGACAGGCGTTCGTGCAACGCCAGTACTTCGACAAGGACTCGGAGACCTACTACTACTTCCCCGGACAGCGGCGCGTGCGACGCATGCCGGCTTATACGCATGACGCGCCGCTGATCGGCTACGAAAACCAGTATCTGATCGATGAATCCAACATGTTCAACGGCTCCATCGACCGCTTCAACTGGAAGCTCGTCGGCAAGAAGGAAATGATCGTCCCGTATAACGCGTTCGGCATGTACACCTTCAAGGACAAGCTGCACGATGTCGCTACGCCCAATGGCATCGCGTCCGATCATCGCCGCTACGAGGTGCACCGCGTGTGGGTCGTGGAAGCGACGCTCAAGTCCTCGGCGCGTCACGTTGCGTCGAAGAAAACCTTCTATCTGGACGAGGACAGCTGGCTTGCGCTGGTCGGCGAGGACTATGACGCGCAGGGCAAGCTCTGGAAGGTGCGCGAAAGCTATCCGATTCCGGTGTGGGAGCTGGGCGGCGCCTGTGATAACGAGCCGATGGCGCAGTACGACCTCAACAACGGCCGCTACGTGTTCGACGCATCGTCGATTGGCCAGGGCAAGGATATCCACTGGTACCAGCATATCAACGACCCGCGCTACAAGACGGACTTCTACACGGCCGAATCCCTGCGGTCGGTGAGCGAGCGCTGACGGTCGTCGAACAGATAAAAAATACAGAGCCGGCGTGTGCGGATGCGTCGCCGGCATCCGGTTTGGAGGAGTGGGGCGATGAAAGCGAAGAAGGTCGTTAGACGTACTACGGTTTCGATTGCTGTTCTGGGTGCGACGGCATCGGCCGCGTACGGGTATGACTTCACGACAGGGTTCAACGATCTGCAGGGCTCGTGGGTGACCAACCTGACGGCAGGCATGGGGATCCGCACCAAGAGCCCGAGCTGCTCGCTCACGGGCGACCCGAATGCGAACGGTTGCGGCGCGGCGGCCAACACCAATCAATGGGGGAACGCCGACAACGGCGACCTGAACTACCGCAAGGGGCAGCCGTTCAGCACCTACATCAGCGCGACCAGCGAACTGTTGCTGAAAATGCCGAGCGAAGGGCTGAAGTTCATGGTGCGCGGCACGGGGATGTACGACTTCATGGCGAAGAACACCGAGAGAACGCCGCTGTCGAGCACCGCGGCGGCGCAGGTGGTCTACAACGCGCAATTGCTCGACCTGTGGGCGGAGAAGGATTTCACGATCGGCGGGCGCAACGCGCACGTGCGGCTCGGCAACCAGGTGATCAACTGGGGCGAGAGCATGTTTGCGCAGAGCGGCATCAACTCGACCAATTCGCTCGACACCCAGAAGCTGCTGATTCCGGGCTCGCAGCTCAAACAGGCGCTGCTGCCGGCGCCGATGCTGAGCGTCGCCGCGGACCTGTCCCACGGCTTCAGCACCGAGGGCTACTACCAGTTCCAGTGGAACGGCAACCGCATCCCGCCGGTCGGTTCGTACTGGTCGGTCACGAACAGCCTCGGCCGTGGCACGGAACCGTTCACGCTCAACTCGACCAACCTGAACGTGGCCGGGCCGAGCGCGGGCACGATCGCGAACGCGATCGGCGGGCCAGGCGCAGCAGGCAACCAGGATACGCTGAACGCGATCAGGAACGGGCTCGTGAACGGCACCTACGCCGGGCCGCCGTTCAACGACATCGGCATTCCGATCACGACGAACCTGCCGGCTAAGTACCGGCCGCAGTTCGGCGTGAAGTTCAATTACTCGCCACGCTCGTTCGATGCGAACTTCGCGTTCTATTACGAGAACTACATCGACAAGTCGCCGGTGCTCGCGTCGCTGGCGAATGGCGCCGCACAGTGGTCGTATCTCGGCAATCGCCAACTGTTCGGCGTCAGCGCGAACTTCGGCCTTGGCCCGTGGGCGATCGGCACCGAACTGTCGTATCGGCCGCGCGACGCCGTCGCATTGTCGAGCTGCTTTGGCGCGGGCGGCCCGCTCGACCTGAACACCAACGGCGTGCCGGGCGTCGACTGCCAGCAATGGGCCGACAAGAAGAAATTCCAGCTCGACGTTAACGGCCTGCTGGCGCTCACGCGCAGCGAGTATCCGTTCCTGAAACTGCTCGGCGCGGATTCGGCCACGTTGACGTGGGAGCTGACGTGGATTCATTACCCGGGCCTGAATGCCAACGGCGTCACGCGCACGATCAACGGGCAGACGGTCACGCAGGTGCCCGCCGCCGGCTATCTGCCGTGGCTGAACAACAGCTCGGGGCTCGGCTATCCGATCGTGGCCGCGCAGGGCACGGCGAGTTCGGTGGGCGCGACGATCGATTTCAACTGGACCTACGACGGCACGCTGATTCACGGCTGGCAGGTGACGCCGGGCATCACGTTCTCCGACGGGCTCTATGGCTACACGCCGACGTTCACGGGCAACTACATGCAAGGCGCGAAGTCGGTGAACGTCTACGTGCTGTTCAACCAGAATCCGCCCAACTGGCAGGCGGGTATCAACTTCACGGCGTTCTTCGGCGGGCACCAGACGGTGGGGAACCCCTACTCGGATCGAAATTTCGTCGGGGTGTTCGTCACCCGGAACTTCTGACGCGCTAACCCGTGACATTTGAAGAGGTAATGCTGTGCTCAATCGTCTAGTCAGTGACCTGGAAAAACTCTTCTTCGGCCATCGTGCGATCGTGCTCGCGGTGATCGGCCTGTTCACCGTCGTGATGGCGGTGTTCGCGGTGCAGTTGCGCATGGACGCGGGCTTCGAGAAGCAGATGCCGATCGGCCATGAATACATCCGGACGTTCCAGAAATACCGGAACGATCTGCTCGGCGCGAACCGGATCACGGTTGTCGTGCGGGCCCGCAAGGGGGCGATCTGGACGCCCGACGGATTGACGCGCTTATACAAGGTGACGCAGGCGGTCACGTACCTGCCGAATGTCGACCGGATCGGCGTGCGCTCGCTGTGGACGCCGAATGCGTTCGTCAACGAAATCACCGACGAAGGGTTCCGTGCGGAGCCGATCATCTCGGGCAACATCACGCCCGACCAGTTGACGCCGGAGATCGTCGAGAAGATCCGTCGAGCCACGACGCTCGGCGGCTACGTCGGCACACTCGTGTCGCATAGCGAGGACAGCGCGATGATCACGGCCGAGCTGAACGAGCGCGATCGCGCGGGCAAGGTGCTCGACTACGTGGCGTTCAACCATCAGCTCGAAGCGCAGATCCGCAAGCCGTTCGAGGACGCCGGCTACGAAGTGCAGATCATCGGCTTCGCGAAGCAGATCGGCGACATCGCCGACGGTGCGACCGCCGTGCTCGGCTTCTGCGGGGTCGCGTTGCTGCTCACCGCGCTCGCTGTCTACTGGTATTGCCATTCGGTTCGCTTCACGGTGCTGCTGATTCTCTGCTCACTCACGTCGCTCGTGTGGCAGTTCGGCACGCTGAAGCTGCTGGGCTTCGGCCTCGATCCGCTCGCGGTGCTGGTGCCGTTCCTGGTGTTCGCGATCGGCGTGTCGCACGGCGTGCAGCAGGTGAACTTCATCGTGCGCGAGATCTCGCACGGGCATAGCTCGTATGAAGCGGCGCGGCGCAGCTTTAGCGGCCTGCTGATCCCGGGCGTGCTGGCGCTCATCACCGCGTTCGTGTCGTTCATCACGCTGCTGCTGATTCCGATTCCAATGGTGCGCGAGTTGGCCATCACCGCGTCGCTTGGCGTGGCGTACAAGATCGTGACGAACCTGATCCTGCTGCCGGTTGCCGCATCGTGCTTCAACTTCACGAAGACCTACGCGGACAACTCGCTGAAGCGCGCGCAGCAGCGTGCCAAGCCGCTGCGGGTGCTGGCGAAGGTGGCCGAACCGAATTATGCGGGCCTCACGCTTGCATTGACGGTGGTGGTGTTCGCGCTGGCCGCCTGGCAAAGCCGCGATCGCGTGATCGGCACGCTGCAGCCCGGTGCGCCGGAACTGCGCGCGGACGCGCGTTTCAACCGCGACGCGACGTCGATCGCCAGCAACTACGACATGGGCCTCGACTGGCTGACGGTCGCGATCGAGTCGAGCGGCACCGCGTGCGACAACCCGGCGGCCGGGCTGTATGAAGACGAGTTCTCGGCCGCGATGCGCACCGAGCCGGGCGTGGTGTCGGTGCAGTCGTATTCCGGGATGCTGCGCGCGTACAACCGGGGCTACAACGAGGATTATCCGAAGATGAACGTGGTGCCGATCGCGTCCGAAAACTACGGCGCGGTGTCGGTCGATGTGGGTCGCATCAAGGGCTTCATGAAAGCCGATTGCAGCATGACCGCCGTGCACCTGTTCCTGACCGACCACAAGGCGACGACGATCAACCGGATTCTCGACGACGTGAAGCAGTACCGCGCATCGCACGTGTTCCCGGGCATCAACGTCCGTCTCGCGGCAGGTAATGCCGGCGTGCTCGCGGCGACCAACGAAGAGGTGGCCGGCAGCGAATTGCCGATGATGCTGTATGTGTACGCGGCGATCCTGATTCTCGTGTTCCTTGCGTACCGCGACTGGCGCGCGATGATCGCGTGCTGCGTGCCGCTTTCGGTCGCGACCTTCATCGGCTACTGGTTCATGAAGGAACTGCAGATCGGTCTGACCGTAGCGACGCTGCCGGTGATGGTGCTGGCCGTCGGTATCGGCGTCGACTACGCGTTCTACATCTACAACCGGCTGCAGGTACACCTCGCGGGCGGGCAGACGATCGTGAAGGCGGTGCAGCACGCGATGCTCGAAGTCGGCGTGGCGACGATCTTCACGGCAATCACGCTGGCGATCGGCGTGGCGACGTGGAGCTTTTCGGCGCTGAAGTTCCAGGCCGACATGGGCAAGCTGCTGGCCTTTATGTTCCTGGTCAATTTGCTGATGGCGATGACGGCGCTGCCCGCGCTCGCGTCCGCTCTCGAGCGCTGGTTCCCGCGTCGCACGCCGGCGCGGGCACCGGGCCTGTTCAGTCACTGAAGCTTGCGAACCTCCCGACGGAGACTCAGCCATGATCAAGACATTCGTTGTTTGTACCGTACTTTGCGGTGCTGCAGCGGCATTTGCCCGGCTCCATGGGCCGATCGCGAACGGGGCCGGGCCGATTCACACGATCCCGACCCATGCAAAACCCGCGGGTGCACGCACCGTTGCCGTCGACGAATCGAACGTCGCGCCGTCGTTGAACGACGGCAAAACTCGACGACAGGCTTCGGCCGCGGAGGCGTCGACCGTGTCGTCGACCGTCGCGCTCGGCGAGTCGAAGGCGGGTTGGGCCGTTTTGTTCAACCACTGACGTTCGTGCACATCACGACAGAGATGCATCCATGATCAAGACTCTTTTTGCGTGTACCGCGCTCTGCGCTGCCGCGACCGCGTTCGCACAACCGCCAGGAACCGTTGCGGACTGGGCCGCGGTGCCCGCACATGCGTGGGCCGCGCCGGCCCACATGATGCTGATGGACGCGACGCGCGCCGGAAAACGCATCGTCGCCGTGGGTGAGCACGGCCTTGTTCTGCTGTCGGACGACGACGGCAAGTCGTTCCGGCAAGCCCATGCCGTGCGGAACTCGGCAACGCTGTCGGCCGTCACGTTTGCCGATGAGCAGCACGGCTGGGCGGTCGGTCAATGGGGCACGATTCTCGCGACCCGCGACGGTGGGGAAACCTGGCAGAAGCAGCGCATGGACACGTCGGTTGACCAGCCGCTGTTCTCCGTCATTTTCACGAGCCCGCAGGACGGGATTGCGGTCGGCCTGTGGTCGCTGATGCTGGTGACGCACGACGGCGGCAAGACGTGGAACAAGCAGACGCTGCCGAAGCCACCGGGTGGCGGGAAGGCGGACCGCAACCTGTACCACATCTTCCCGGATGGGAAGCGCGCGCTGTACATCGTGTCGGAGCAGGGGACGGTGCTGAAGTCGACCGACGGCGGTGCGAACTGGACGTACAGCGCGACGGGCGGCAAGGGCACGCTGTGGACGGGCGTGGCACTGCCCGACGGGCGGATCGTCGTGGCCGGGCTGCTCGGCAGCCTGTACCAGAGCAGCGACGGCGGTGCGACGTGGACGGCGCTGAACGTGGGCACGAAGAGCTCGATCACCGATCTCGTTGCGACTGGAAAGGGACTGATGGGCGTCGGGCTCGACGGCCTTGTGTTTCGGCAACGCGAGGGCAGCGCGTCGTTCGAGGTTCATCAGCGCGACGATCGGGCGACGCTCACCGCCGCACTGATCGACGGCGCCGGCAATGCGGTGCTGTTTTCGCAGGATGGGGTGCTCGACGCGCCCGGCGCGAAGCGATAACTCATTACCCGGTTCCGGGCGTGTCAGCGTGCGGGGAGCCATCTAAAGATTCAACCGTCGTTGCCGATATCTGGACATGGGCGAGTCTGGTTCCTCGACAGGTGAGCGTCGGCACATCTGCCCGGCAGCGAATGCCGTGAACGGAAGCGATCGCATCGGTCGCCGATTTGCGAAAGCATGCGCCACGCATCGGACGCACCGACAGCGCGCGAATGCTTGCGCAATCGCCAGGCCCGAACACGAATCGACAACCGGAAACAACATGGCCAACGTCTATCCTCCCCTTTCTGAAATTCACGTCGCGTCCGCGGGCGAGCATGCCGAGGTCGACGTGCTCAGGCAACTGGCCGACAAGCTTCCCGAGAGCTACGAACTGTTTCATGGCGTCGACTGGGCGCGCGCCGAGTCGCATCGCGACAGCCACGGCGAACTCGACATCGTCGTCGTCAATTCCTCCGGCGACATCGCCGTGCTCGAGGTGAAAGCAGGGGAAATCGAGACGAACGCCGGCGGCATGTTCAAGCAGTACGGCGGACAAAGGAAGGATATCGGGCGGCAGGCCGGCTGGCAGTTCAACTCGATCCTGAAGCGCCTGAAAGCCGAAAACCTCGACGTGCGGCTGCTGCATTGTCTCGTGCTGCCGCATTACCGCATCGCGGACGAAGGTACGATCGGCTATCCGCGCGAGCGTATTGCGGATGCGGAGGACTGCACGGATCTGGCGGGCTTCGTCCAGCGCAGGCTCGGGGCGGGCCGGCACGATCCGGCAAAGGAACGGGTGTGCGCGTTCCTGCTCGACCGCATGCCCGTCCAGCCCGACATTTCCGCGCAGGCGCGTGCGCTCCGGCTGCGTGTCGATGCGATCTCCGGCGGACTGGCGAGATGGGTGCCGCGCATTCGCGTCGCGAGCGGCGTCGTGCACGTGCGGGCGACGGCCGGGTCGGGCAAGACGCAACTGGCGCTCGCGTTGCTGCGACACGCGCATGTCGCCCGCAAGAAGGCGGCTTACGTGTGCTTCAATCGTCCGCTCGCCGATCAGATGCGCGAGTTTGCGCCATCGGGCACCGAGGTCGCGAGCTTTCACCTGTTGTGCTGGGAGTCGGCGGATCGTCCGCGCATCCAGCCCGACTTCGACGCACTCGCGAAACGCTACCTCGACGAGCGCGAGCGCGCGACGCCGGATCTCGACGTGCTCGTGATCGACGAACTGCAGGACATGCAGGCGGAGTGGGTACAGGCGCTGATTTCGCGCGTGCATGACGACGGGCGCATTTACCTGCTCGACGACCCGGAACAGTGCGTTTATCCGGATCGTGCACAGATCGAATTCGACGATGCGGTCGAGATTACCGCACGGGAGAATTACCGAAGCCCTCGCAAGGTCGCCGAGGCCATCAATCTGTTCCAGCTGACTGACGAACCGATCGCGCCGTGCGCACCGCTGACCGGCGTGCCGCCGGAATTCACGGTGTACGGCCCCGGCAGCAAGAACGTTGCGCGTGCGACGGCCGACGCCGTGCGCCGATGCCTGCAGCACGGCTACCCGCTGCAGGATATCGTCGTGCTCTGCTGGCGCGGTCGCGAGCATTCGGACCTGCTCGCCAACGACAGCCTCGCGGACTGGACGCTCGCGAAATTCACGGGCGCATACGACGAGAACGGGCATCCGGTCTGCTCCGATGGCGAACTGACGATCGAGACCGTGCGGCGCTTCAAGGGCCAGTCCGCGCCGGCGATCGTGCTCACCGAGGTCGACTTCGATCAGACCGACACGCTGTGGCCGCGTTTGCTGTTCGTCGGCTTGACGCGGGCGCGCATGCACGTGGAAGTCGTGATCTCCGAGACGGCGGCACGGACGCTGGAGCAGCGCCTGATGGCCGACGGAAGTCGCGACGTGTGATCCTGTCCGGGCGATCGGCGCGTTGCGAGCGCGGAACGGGACACGAAATGTCCCGCGTGCACCGTACGATGCGCGACGAACAACTGACCGGAGGTTCCGTGAACGCAATCGACAAGGTGACCATTGCCGTCTCCGCACGCGCGCTCTTCGATTTCGAGGAGGAAAACCGGGTGTTCCGCGAGGACGACCCGACTGCCTATCGCGCGCTTCAGGCGGCGCGGCTCGACGTGCCGGCAAATCCAGGCGCCGCCTTTGCGCTCGTGCGCAAGCTGCTCGCGTTCAACGACGGCGGGCGGGAAGACGTCGAAGTTGCGATTCTGTCGCGCAACGATCCGGTGACGGGCCTGCGCGTGTTCACGTCGGCCCGGCATCACGGGCTCTCGATCGGACGCGCGATCTTCACGAGCGGCGCGGCGCCGCATCGCTACCTGGGCCCGATGGGCGCGAGCCTCTTCCTGTCCGCGCACGCATCCGACGTTCGGGCCGCAACGGCGGCCGGATTTCCGGCCGCGCGGGTCTATCCGGCGTCAGCCGTCACGTCGGCATCGGACGACAACGTATTGCGTATCGCGTTCGACGGCGATTCGGTTCTGTTCAGCGACGAGGCGGAGCGCGTGTTTCGCCTGATGCGGCTCGAGCAGTTCATCGCCCACGAGGTTTGCCATGCGCGCACCCCGCTGCCGCCGGGGCCGCTCAAGCCGTTTCTCGACGCGCTGTGCCGGCTGCGTGCGCGGCGCGGCTCGCCGGTTGCCGTTCGGACCTCGCTGGTGACGGCCCGCAGCGCGCCCGCGCATGAACGCGCGATTCGCACGCTGATGGCTTGGGGCGTGACCATCGACGAGGCGATGTTTCTCGGCGGCCTGCCCAAGGCGCCTTTCCTCGCCGAATCCCGGCCCGACATCTTCTTCGACGACCACGTGCGCAATTGCGAGCCTGCTTCGCGACACGTGACGACGGGGCATGTGCCTTACGGAATCAACAACGAGGCGTAGCTTCCAGCGAAAAGGCGGTCAACCACACAAGTAGCTTCGTGGTGCGCGTGATGGCATCGCGACGAGCATTCTTGCATTTCGCGCACTGGTTAATTTCGAATCGCCACCCTCAACTTTTGTGTCGGGTTGCCGAAAAGGATGATATTGCGTGATGTGCTCGCGAGTACGGCATTCGTTCGCGCATCCGTTCGATTTCGTCCATCCAAACCACGAACCAACTACGAATCCGTATGCGACCTACCGCCAGCACGACATCGAACGACCTATACCAAACCGTATTGGATGAAATCGACGATTTGTTGAAGCAGCTCGATTTCGACACGACGGATCCGCGCATCGCGCAAACGATGGCGCAGGTCGAAACGCTCGTCGCCCCGGTTCGCGCCGATCTCGTTCAGCGCATCGACGCGCTCCGGCGACATGCGCGCTGGGACACGTTCACAATCGCGTTCTACGGTGAAACGAATGCCGGCAAATCGACGATCATCGAGACACTGCGCATTCTGCTCAACGAAAACACCAAAGCCGACACGCGTACGAGGTTTCGTGACCTCGAGGCGGAATTCGGACTCAGCGAACCCGCGTTGTCGGCGCTCCGACAATCGATCGACGATAGCAGCATGCGTCTGAATACCTTACGCGCGCAAGCCAGCGAACGTACCGTGCAGCTCGACGCCGACCGGGATGCGCTGGAGCGGGAACTGAATCGCCTGCGCGACCTGATTGCCACCACGAAGCAGGCAGCATCACTCTGGCAAAGATTCCTGCTCCTGCTCCGCAAGCTGCCGGAACAAGCGCTGCTCGCGCGTGGCGAACAGCAGCGACTCGAACTCGGGGCGGCGCACACGGCCGAACGTGAGCAACTGAACACGCAATGCGAGCACGCATTGAGCGCGCATCAGGCGCTAGAAGCTCGTCAGGCGAGCGCGCATGCGCAGATCGACAGCCTTGCACCGCACGCGGACGGGCACATCGTCGGCACCGGTAGTCCCGACTACACACTCGATACGCAAGGCTATACGTTCAACGCGCACGACCAGCGCTTCGAACTGCTCGACGTACCCGGCATCGAGGGCAAGGAAGCCCGTGTGATCGGCAGCATCCTTGGCGCGGTGAAAGCCGCGCACGCGGTCTTTTACGTGACCAGCAAGGCCGCAGCGCCGCAGACCGGCGACGAACACGGGCAAGGTACCCTCGAGAAGATTCGCGCGCATCTGGGTGACCAGACCGAAGTCTGGACGATCTACAACAAGCGGATCACCAATCCGATCCAGCTCGACAAGGCAGAGTTGCTGAGCCAAGGCGAGCGTGACAGTCTCGCGGTGCTCGACGAGACGATGCGTGAGCATCTGGGCGAACGATATCAGCGTTGTATCGCGTTGAGCGCACAGCCGGCGTTTCTCGCGGCGGCCGATTGTCTCGTGCCGCTGTCGGATGTTGCACGCAGTCGCGCGAAGTTTCTCGCGAAGGCGAGCGCCGGGGAACTGTTGTCGAAATCGGGATTCCAGCAGTTCGTCGAATGGCTGACCGGCAGCATGGTGACCGATTGCGACACGCGTATCCGGACTGCGAACGTGAACAAGGTACGCAGCGCCGTGCAGACTGCGACGGGAACCATCACGCTGATCCAACGCGACACCGTCGCGCCGCTCGCCACACAGCTGAAGAACGATTGGACACACGTCATCCAGCAACTTGAATTGGCGGTAGGCGGACTTGGCACCGCGTTGCAGACACTCGCGGATGGCGCGATCCGAACGTTCGAAACGAGCGTGCGCAAGAAGCTTTATAACCGCATCGACGCCGGTATCGACAACGACGATCTGAAGCACGCGCTGGGCGCTGCGATACGTGGCGAACAGGCCGTGCTCGAAGCCGCACTGCCGACGCAGATGAAAGCGCAGTTCGAGCGATTTCAGCAGGACGTGACCGATGTCCTCGAGCGATTCCAGCGGCGCGTCGAGCAGCTTCAGGATGCGTACCGCTCGATCGACGCGCCGGCGCTCGGCAAAGGGTTCGAATTGAACATGAAGTTCGACAGCGGCGTGAACTACATGTCGCTCGTTGCAGCACTCGCGGGTGGCCTGCTGATGTTCTGGAATCCGGCGGGCTGGGTGACGCTCGCAATCGGCGGCGTCACGCTCGTGGTGAGCCTCGCGAAGGCGCTCTGGGGGCTGGTCGACAGCGATTACAAGAAATCGCAGCAGCGCAAAGCCGTGAACGACAACATCGAGCGGATCGTCGATCGAATGCGCGACGAGATGAAACGCAGCAGCGACGACGTGATTGCGAACGTCGGCACACGGATCGACCAGATCGCGGCGGAAGTGGAGCGGTCGGTTGAGCAGGCCGCGCACGTGAACTCGGCGCTGATCCGGGTCTGCGCGAATCTCGCGCACTTGTCCAAAACAATGTCCGAAACAGAGAGGGTGTAATGGAACAAACGCTGGAATCTTTCAAGGAACGGCAGGCAGGAACGTTGAAGGTGCTTCACGCGCTTCAGGCGTTTCTCGCGCAGGGCGAGGCATTCGGAATCGAATCCGATCCGCACGTTAAGGCGAAACTAGACGGTGCGATCCGTAGCATCGAGGACGACAAGTTGCGTGTCGTGCTGATCGGTGGCTTCTCCGAGGGCAAGACGGCGATTGCGGCCGCGTGGCTTGAGCGGCTCGACAAATCGACGATGAAGATCAGCCATCAGGAGTCGTCGAACGCGGTGACGGTCTACGAGGCCGGCACGGATTGCGTATTGATCGACACACCCGGCCTGTTCGGCTTCAAGGAGCAATTCGATGCGCAGACGAACACGATCGAGAAGTACAAGGAGTTGACGCGCAAGTACGTAAGCGAAGCGCATCTGGTCGTGTACGTGATGGATCCCACCAACCCAATCAAGGAGAGCCACCGCGACGATCTGACGTGGCTGTTCCGGACGCTGAATCTGCTGCCGCGCACGGTTTTCGTGCTCAGCCGCTTCGACGCAGTCGCGGATGTCGAGGACGAGCATGAATATGTGCGGAATCTAGCGATCAAGAAGGAGAACGTCGTCAGCCGGTTGCGTGACCTGATCGCACTGAGTGATGCCGAGGCCGCCGAACTTGCGGTCGTCGCAGTGGCCGCCGACCCGTTCGAGATGGGAACCGAGCACTGGCTGTCAGATCTCGATCGCTTCAGGGCGCTGTCGCGTATCGGGCTGCTGCAACGCGCCACGTCGGAGAAGGTATCGGCGGCGGGCGGGGTCTCGGCGGTAGTCGACGAGACCAAGCGCAGCATCGTGCGGGACGTACTCGGCAAGCAATTGCCGATCGCCGTCCATAACGACGACAAGATTGCTCAGGAAGTCGACCGGCTCGAAACGATGAGCAATTTGCTGAAGAAGCAGTTGGTCACGGCCGATGCACGCATCGTCGACGTGCGAATCGGCCTGCGGCGCTTCGTCGTCGATTTCTTCACCGATCTGATTCTCCGGGCCAAAGGGGAGTCGATCCCGACGTTTTCGGAATTTTTCGAGCGGCACGTTGGCGCCGACGGCGCGGTGCTGAACGCGAACCTGCAGAACGCGTTCGAACAGCAGTTGCGCTCGGTGAAGTTCGAGGTCGGCAAGATGGCGGTCGGATTCGACGCGGAGGTCAACCACTTCAACGCGACAGTGCGTGCATACGGAAAACAGGGTATCGACTACGTGGTCAAGAGCGGCGTGATCAACAACACGTCGGTACTGGCCGCGCGCGATGGGATCGTCGGCGTCGCAAAGGTGATCGGGCTCGATCTGGGCAAGATGCTGAAATTCAAACCGTGGGGTGCGGTCAATCTCGCGAAAGGGCTCAACGGGATGCTATCGGTGTTGGGCCTCGCACTCGAGATCTGGGATTCGTGGGAACAGGCGAAGCGCGAGCAGGCATTTCGTGAAGTGATCGAGAAGATGGTCGAAAATTTCGAGAAACAGCGCGCGGAATTGCTTGATCTGATCGACGGGCCGCAGTTCGAAGATCAGTTCTTTCCTGAACTTGTCGAATTGCGCAGCAATGTCGCCGCTGTCGCTCAGAATGTGGCTGCCGGGCGGGCGAGGCGAGAGCAGTTCCATCACTGGCGCGAACGCGGCGAAGCAATCGACGCCGAGTTCCGGATGATCGACGCGGCGTAACTGGCTGCGAGAATACGAGGCGCGTTCTCGCGTGTCGACGGCTTGTCATCTGCCGTCGACACATCGCGCGGCTGCTGCAAACCAACCGGATGGGCGATTGCCGCAGCCTGCGCCCCGGGCAGCGTCTACACTGCTACCGAATGAACCGTGGCGTCCCGGTCAACGTCCGCCCACGCTCACATGTGCTCGCCGATACTCGATCGGGGTCTTGCCGAAGTGCTGGCGAAACAGACGCGCGAGGTACTCGCCGCTCCCGAGCCCGCACCGTCGCGCGATCGAGTCTGCCGGAAGTCCCGTGCATTCAAGCATCGTGCACGCGCGCGCCAGCCGGACATGCATCAGATAGGCACTCGGCGTCTTGCCGATTTCGCGCGCGAAGTGGCGCAGCAGCGTGCGTTCGCTCATCGCAACGAGGTCGGCAGCCTGTCGCATCTTGACGGGCCTGTCGTAGTTGAGCGCAATCCAGTCGGCCACATGCTGCATCTTCTCCGACATGGGCCGCTCGTTCAGCGGAATATTCATTGCGGCGTGTTTGATCGGCCCGCCGTTGCGGCCAAGGTTGTCAGTCATTGCCTGCGCTCGCGGCGCACTGCTCGACGGATGTGCTTCGCAATCCGTATCGTCTGTCGGGAGGCGGTTCCAGGCCGGAAACGTCGAGAACCGCATGTCCGAGGTGAATGGCATCGAGAATATCGTCCTGTCGTTGTCGAGCACGTATTGTCGACGCCCGTTCGGACATACCGTGTCCCGATACCGGAGGCGATGCTGCATCACCGGAGGCCGTGTGGCATCGCGCCTCCCGCAAGCAATTCCAGCC
Source organism: Burkholderia sp. Bp8963 (assembly GCF_003854275.1). Classification (GTDB taxonomy): domain Bacteria; phylum Pseudomonadota; class Gammaproteobacteria; order Burkholderiales; family Burkholderiaceae; genus Burkholderia. The sequence goes on along the minus strand of NZ_QTQP01000011.1, from coordinate 55,324 downwards.
GGGAATCGGATGCCCGAGCGCGACCTGCACGTCGGCAACGTCACCGTCCGGCCCATTGCGACACGAAATGTCGCGACAGACAGCTATCCTCCAACCGGATTCAACGCAACACGCTTGCGCGACCCGCGCCGGCGAAACACGCATGCACAGCAACGGAGAGATCATCATGCTGAACAACAATTCACCGCTCGAGAGCCTGGCCGCATTTGCAATCACGTTCGCGGTCGGAGTACTTTCGACGGTCGCGTTGGGCAAGTATATCGAGAAGGTGCGCCGCGATGCCGCGAACGGCGCAAACGGTGCATCACACGCGGCCTGACCGCCCGGTTGAGGTCCGCACCATGCCCATTCCCGCCCGCCCGATCAGGATGACCTGCCGCGCGTGCGGCTGGCATCGCGTCTTCCGGCCGCGCAGCGACGTGATCATCGCCCCGCCCGAATGTCCTGCATGCGGCAGCGCCGACCTGGATATCCGTCCGGCGGGGCCGCTCGACGCGCCGTCTTCGCTGCTCGACCATCTGCTGCGTTGCCTGAAGCGCTTGGCGCGCAAGAGGCGTTGACCAGGAAGCCCTCAAGAATATCCGTCGCCGGTCGATATACCGAGATCGACTCTTTGCGAGCAACGCTTACCCGTCATGTCCGATCTCGATCGCGAAATCATGCGCGTGCTGCCCGACGCGGCGACGCACAACGACTACATCAGCACCCCCGACATTCATCGATGGCTTTCCCAGAACGCGCTGGACACGCCAACCGTAAGGACGATCAACCGGCGCCTCGCGAAGCTCGAGCAAGACGGCCTCGTCGAAGTGCTGGAGCGCGGCACGGCGCTGGTGTGGCGCAAGAAAGCCGGCGCGAGCGGCATGGCCGCGAAGGCGGGCTCGATGATGACGTTCGACGAGGCGCTCGCGCTGCAGACGTTACGGCGCTTTTCGTCACGACAGATTCCGGAGCTGGTGGCCGAATCGCTGTCGTCGATGTTCAGCGTCGCCGACGCACGGCTGAAGCGGACGAGCAATGAAACCGAGCGACGTTACTCGCGCTGGGCGAGCAAGGTTGCGGTCGAAAGTGGTGGCTTCGCGCTGCATTATCCGGTCATCGACCGGGAACTGTTCGCGATCGTGTCGCGCGCGCTTTTCGAAGAACGCAAGCTCGAAATCGTCTACCGCCCGCGCCACAACACCGACAACGACCGGGCGAAGGTCATCCTGCCGCTCGGATTCGTCGAGGTCGGCGGGCTCGTGTACCTGGTGGGCGGCACGCCGGGCAAGGCCGAACCGACGATGTACCGGATGGATCGCTTCACGCGCGCCAGCGCGCTGCTCGAAACCTTCGACTATCCGTCGACCTTTTCGCTCGATGACTATGTGAAGCAGCAGCGTCGCTTCGATTTCATGGTCGAGAAGGAGGTGACGCTCAAGCTGAAGTTCGTCGAAGGGGCAGGGGAGCATCTGCTCGAAGCGCCCATGGCGAAGGATCAGGCGCATACGCGCAAGGGCGACGCGCTGTTCATTCACGGCACGGTGCTGTTGAGCCAGCGGTTGCGGTGGTGGCTGCGCTCGTTCGGGCCGAACGTCGAGGTGCTTGCGCCCGCCGGCTTGCGCGCCGAGTTCGAGAAGGAGGCGAGCGAGCTGGCCCGCATGTATGGCAAGTCGGCGAGCCCAGGCCGCGCCGACGCAGCCGGGCAGCCGGAATGACCGCGTGACGCGCAGCGACGTGCGCCGCAAGTCGAGACGACCGGGCGGGGCGCGACCTCCCGCCCGCGACTGTCGTCCGACTGCGGCCCGACTGCCGCACGAGGCCGTTCAGGCCAGGTCCAATTGGCCTGCAATCAGGCGCATGAGCGTGCGTCGTACCGGCGCCTGCGTCTCCCGACGCGGTGCCGCGCAAGCGGCGATCAACTGGCCGAGCCGCGCGAGCGCGGTAGCCGGCGGCAACGCGCCGGCGACGACCCAGTGCCCGATGCGCTCGTCCGGCATCTGATCCGCGTCACCGATCAGAAGTGCGAGCTCGGTGCCGCATGCCGCGAGCGATTGCCTCAGCGCATAGTTCGCCCCCACGCTGTTCCAGCAAAACTGACCGGGCGCTGCCGGCGCCGGCCTCACGACGTGGACCACGATATCCGCGCCGGGCGCCCGTCGATCAGTCGCGATCCCCCACGCGATCGTGCGATCCAGCGTGGGCAGCGCATGGATCCACGACTGGACGGTGCGTGCATCGAATCCCCACGGGCGCAATGCGATGCGCAGCGGTGCGCGTTCGTTGCGGTGGCAACGAGCGAGTCGCGCCATGTCGGCGCGCTCGACGCTCGCCGGTTTCGTCATGCGGGTATTCACGTGTGCATCTCCTGTTCCTGACTCTGACGCACAGTGTGCGACGTGCTTGCGACATACGTTGTCGCAAGCGAAACATTCGCTTCCAGGACGTACCACGTAACGTTGCCGTCATCATTCTTTCAATGACCCAACGCGCGCATTCGGCCGCTTGCGGATGTAAGCGACGTGCTCGAACCCGATCCGTAACCCGCGATCGAGACAGCGATTGTCCTGAACGCGATGCATCATGCAACGAAGCAAAAGGAGTCGCGATGAAGGAACTGACGCTTCACCCGGGCGGTACGCTCGAATACGTGCAGTGGGTGCAGGACGAAGACGCGGAAGAAGGGGCCTACGTGCCGGTCGATGTGTCGAACAGTGCGGCCGCGTACGCGATGGAACCCGTGCGCTTCGTCGGCGAGATTTGCGTGCGGGACATCTTTGCGTTGCTCGAACGCAATCCGGTGCTGGTCGAGATGTTCCGGCGCCTGCATTCGGCCGCATACCTGCAGGAAGCCCGCCACGGTCATGCGGTTCCGTACACGGGCGAGTACGACCCGGAAGGTATCGAATATCTCGAGCTGTTTCATGACTGGGAACTGGACCCGCAAACGAACGCACTGGATGGCACTCATAGGCTGTGGGTCTGCGGAGTGGGATACGAACTGCGGGACGATGTACTGGAAGACGGCCATCTCCGCTATGCGAAGGGAACCCGTATCCGCTGGGCAGTCACATATTCGCCGCTTCCCCAGATCATCAATCTTCCGCTGCGCGTCAACCCCGACGCAAACGTGACCGGCAGCCGCGACGTTACGCAGACGCTTCATGCGTTCCAAGTGCCGAATCCGACACTCTTGCAGGTCATTCATGCGGTGCTGTGGGAATTGTCCTGGGCCGGCAGCCCGCAGCAGACGGAGGAATTCGTCGCATTGCTGCGGGCGGCGGACGATGACGCGAACGCGGCAGAACCGGTTCCGGCGGACGAATTCATCCGGATGCTCGGGCGAACGCAGGAAGGCTAGCCCCTGGTTTGGGACGCTGATCTGGCGAGCACACGAATAGAAGCAGCCGACATCCCCGCGCTGGCGACAGGCGCCACGCACAACCCGCATTAAAGAATTCGCGGCGCCTGCCGTCAATTCGTTCGCGGCGCGTCGAACGCGCACCGCCCGCACCGTCGTCTCGCACCGGCCTTTGGCCAGCCTTGCCTGGCCGACCCCGCGCCGCGGTGTGTCGACGGACGCGCGCTGCACGCCCCAATTCAAGACCACGCGTCATTCGCGAACGGATCGTGGCGACGTGTCGATCACGTCGGCCGCGCCGTTCGCCAGCGCTCATGGAGCCATCCTTGATTTCGAATTTCATTTCCCCGGCGCTGATGCTGATCCATGGCAACCGATCCGAGCGGCTGCGCGACCTGCTCGTCGAGTGGATCAAGCATTACCCGCTCGCCCCGCTCGAGAGCGAGACGATTCTCGTCCAGAGCAACGGCATCGCGCAGTGGCTGAAGCTCGCGCTTGCCGCCGATCGCGATCCGGCAAGCGGCGAAGGCGGCTGCGGGATCGCCGCCGCGCTCGATGTCTCGCTGCCGTCACGCTTCGTCTGGCACGCATATCGCGCGGTGCTGGGCGCCGACTCGGTTGCTGAAGTGTCGCCGTTCGACAAGTCGCGGCTCGTGTGGCGCCTGATGCGCGTGTTGCCCGCACTGGTCGACCGTCCCGCGTTCGCACCGCTCAGGCGCTTCATCAGCGACGACGACGATCGGCGCAAGCGGTTCCAGCTCGCCGAGCGCCTCGCGGACCTGTTCGACCAGTATCAGATGTATCGCGCCGACTGGCTGGCGCGCTGGGCGGACGGCGACGCGGTCGTGCTCGATGCGCACGGCGGGGAACAGGCATTGCCCGACGAGCAGCGCTGGCAGGCCGCGCTATGGTACGAACTGGTGAACGACGTGGCGAACGCGCCGGGCGGTGTCGCGTCCCCGGAGATTTCGTCGAAAGGCGGGCGGGCTGCGGTGCACGCAGCGTTCATGAGCAGGATCGCAAACTGGGACGAAGACGGGGACAAAGACGGGAACGACGGCCGGCGCCCGACGGGCATTCCGCGGCGCATCGTGATCTTCGGCATTTCGAGCCTGCCGCACCAGTTGCTCGAAGCGTTGGCCGCACTCGCGCGCTGGAGTCAGGTGATGATGTGCGTGGCCAATCCGTGCGCGCATTACTGGGCCGACATCGTGCCCGACCGCGACCTGCTGGGCCGGCACCAGGCGCGTCAGCAACGGCGCGCGGGCATGCCCGCCGAGCTCGACCTCGACACGCTCCACTTGCACGCCCATCCGCTGCTCGCGTCGTGGGGCAAGCAGGGGCGCGACTTCATCGGCCTGCTCGACGAGTTCGACAGCGCCGATGCGCGCGAGCATTACGGTCCGCAATTCGTGCGCATCGGCCAGCGCATCGACCTGTTCGAGCCGCGCGACGCGTCGACGCTGCTGCAGCAGTTGCAGGACGATATCCGCGATCTGCGCCCGCTGCGCGAGACCCGGGACGAGTGGCCGGCCGTCGATCCGACGACGGACGAATCGATCCGCTTTCACGTCGTGCACAGTGCGCAGCGCGAAGTCGAGATCCTGCACGACCAGCTGCTCGCGGCGTTCAACGCCGACCCGAGCCTGCGGCCGCAGGACATCGTCGTGATGGTGCCGGATATCGAAGCCTACGCACCGCACGTGCAGGCCGTGTTCGGCCTGCTCGACCGAAGCGATCCGCGCCACATCCCGTTCAGCGTGGCCGATCGCGGCCAGCGCAAGGCCGATCCGCTGATCGGTGCGCTCGACATGCTGCTCGGGCTGCCGAATTCGCGCGTCGCGGTCAGCGATCTGCTCGACCTGCTCGACGTGCCGGCGCTGCGCACGCGTTTCGGCATCGCTGAAGCCGACCTGCCGAAACTCCGTGCGTGGATCCGCGGTGCCAATATCCGCTGGGGCTTGCACGCGGAGCAGCGCGCGAGCCTCGGGCTGCCGCTCGACGAGCAGGCCGCGGCGCCCCATACCTGGGCGTTCGGCCTGCGGCGCATGCTGCTCGGCTATGCGGTCGGCAGCGAAGCCGGCGCGTGGCACGACATCGAACCGTTCGACGAGGTGGGCGGACTCGACGCGGCGCTGCTCGGCCCGCTCGTCAGGCTGATCGATGCGCTCGACCACGCATGGCGCACGCTCGCCGAGCCGGCGACCGTCCCGGACTGGTGCGAGCGGCTGCGCGCGCTGAAGCAGACGTTCTTCAGCGCGCACGACGGTGACGACGCCTATACGCTCGCGCGCCTCGACAACGTGCTGCAGACCTGGCTCGATGCGTGCACCGAGGCGCGCCTGACCGACGTGCTGCCGCTGTCCGTCGTCAGCGACTACTGGCTGGGCCAGCTGGACGAGGGCGGGCTCTCGCAGCGCTTCTTCGCCGGCGCGGTGACGTTCGCGACGTTGATGCCGATGCGGGCGATTCCGTTCCGTCGCGTGTGCCTGCTCGGCATGAACGACGGGGACTATCCGCGCGCGCGCGTGCCGATGGATTTCGACCTGATGCGCCTGCATTACCGGCCGGGCGACCGCTCGCGTCGCGAGGACGACCGGTATCTGCTGCTCGAGGCGCTGCTGTCGGCGCGCGACCATCTTCACGTGTCGTGGGTCGGGCGCAGCATTACCGATAACGGCGTGCGGCCGCCGTCGGTACTGGTCGGCCAGCTGCGCGACCATCTCGCCGCCGGGTGGCGTCTCGCCGGCGCGAGCGGCGGCGGTCGCGATGCAAGCGATGCACCCGATGCACTCGTCAATGCACTGACGGTCGAGCATCCGCTGCAACCGTTCAGCGTCGCGTATTTCCCGCCCGGCGCGAACGCGTCGGCGCTGTTCACGTACGCCGCCGAATGGCGCGACGCGCCACTCGCGAGTCGCGACCCCGCGCCGTCGGCGGCGACGCACGTGCCGGCAATCGTCCGCGACGATCCGTTGTCGCTTCGCGAACTCGCGGATTTCCTGAAGAACCCGGTCAAGACCTTTTTCAGTCAGCGCCTGCGCGTGGCGCTGGACATCGAGGAGTCCGCCGTCGACGACGAGGAACCGTTCGAGCTCGATGCGCTCGACACGTGGAAGCTGCAGGACGAGCTGATCGGCGTGCAGGCTGCAGAAATGCACGACGACGATGCGATCGTCGCCGCACGACACGCATGCATGGCCGCCATCCGCCGGCGCGGCGACGTCGTGCCGGGTGGTTTCGGCGATCTCGCGAGCGTAGCGTTGCTCGAGCCGATGGACGACCTGTTCGCCGCCTACCGCGAACAACTCACACGATGGCCGGTGGCCATCGACGGCGAATGCGAGGTCGCATTTCAGATCGCCGGCGAAAGCCAGGCGCCTGGCCTCGCCGACTGGCTCGGTCAATGGCGCGCCGACCGCGAAGGCAAGCGTGCGCGACTGTTGCTCGAGACGAGTGCGCTCGTCGACAAGAGCGCGTATCGATACGACAAGCTCGTCGGACATTGGGTCCGGCATCTGGCCGCGAATCTCGCGGGCCGGCCGGTGACGACCATGATCGTCAGCAAGAAGGGCAGTGTCGAGTTGAGACCGCTCGCCGGCGGCGAGGCGGAAGTGCATCTTGCCGCGTTGCTGAATGCGTGGGAGGCCGGGATGCGCGAGCCGCTGCCGCTCGCGGCAACGACGGCTTTCGCGTGGCTGCTCCAGTGCTTCGGCAAGGACGGCAACGGCGCGCCGTCGGAAGAAACCCGGGCCGCCGCCCGGAAAGCCGCACATTCGAAGTACGAGGGCGACGCATACAACAAGGGCGAAGTCGGCAAGAGCGCGAGCCTGGGCCGCGCGTTTCCGGATTTCGATGCGTTGACCGCGGACGGCCGGTTCGACGCGCTGGCTGAGTCCCTGCTGTTGCCGATGCTGCGCGCAATCGTCAGGAGGGAAAGAAGAGAAACGAGGACTGAAAAGGCCGCGCGCGACGCGGCAGGAGCCAACGAATGAACGTGTCGATGCCAACCCTGACCGCAACGCAAGCGATGCAAGCGCCACAGCCGCTCGACCCGCTGCGCTTCCCGCTGTCCGGCCGCAGCCTGATCGAAGCCAGCGCCGGCACCGGCAAGACCTTTACGATCGCGATGCTGTACGTGCGTCTGGTGCTCGGACACGAGCCGTCGGCTGCGCAACCGAAACCGCTGACGCCGCCCGAAATTCTCGTCGTCACGTTCACGGATGCCGCGACCAAGGAGTTGCGCGACCGGATCCGCGCGCGGCTGAACGAAGCCGCGGCCTGTTTTCAGGTCGCGCCCGATGCGGTGAAACCGCTCGACGCCGGCAAGACGGACCTGCTCCACGCGCTGCGCAGCGAATATCCGCCCGCGGACTGGCCCGCATGTGCACGCAGGCTGCAACTCGCGGCCGAGTGGATGGACGACGCGGCTGTCTCGACGATCCACGGCTGGTGCAACCGCATGTTGCGCGAACACGCGTTCGACAGCGACAGCCTGTTCAGCCAGACGCTCGAAACGGACCAGGGCGAACTGATGGCCGAGGTCGTGCGGGACTACTGGCGCACGTTCATGGCCCCCCTCGACGCGAGCGATGCAGCGGCCGTTGCGGAGTGGATTCCGGGCCCCCGTGCATTGCAGTCGCAACTGCGCAACCTGCTGGCGCTCGCGTCGCAGTTGCCGGCCGCTGCCGCGCCCGAAGCGTCGCTGAAGGCGTCGCGCGACGAGCGCGCGATCTGCCTCGCCCGCATCAAGGCGCCGTGGCATGCATGGCCCGACGGGATGACGGCCGTGCTCGATCACGCGCGGGATCAAAAGCATTTCAGGCCCGCGAACATGCGCAAGGCCGACTGTGACCGCTGGACCAACGCGCTGCGGGAATGGGCCAACGATCCGGCGAGCGAGAAGCCGTCGCTCAATAGCGGCTGGAGCAAGCTGACGCCGGGCGGACTCAAGGAAGTGTGCGCAGAAGGCGCCCCGGTTCCGGCGCATCCGGGGTTCGTCGCGCTCGAGACGCTGAACGCCGAACTCGACGCGCTGCCGACGGCCCGCGCCGCCGTGCTGTCGCATGCCGCGCAATGGGTGGCCGAACGCTTTGCGGCGGAACAGGCACGCCGCGCGCAAATGGGTTTCGACGACCTGCTGACACGACTCGACGCGGCGCTGCACGGCCCGAACGGCGAGCGTCTTGCGGAAGTGATTCGTCAGCAGTTTCCGGTCGCGCTGATCGACGAGTTTCAGGACACCGATCCCGTCCAGTACCGCATCTTCGATGCCGTGTACCGCGCGGAAGCCGCCGCAGCGTGGCGCGCGCTGATCCTGATCGGCGATCCGAAGCAGGCCATCTACGCGTTTCGCGGCGCCGATATCCATACGTATCTTGCCGCACGGCGCTCGTGCGACGGCCGGCTCCATACGCTCGCGAAGAACTTCCGCTCGAGCGACGCAATGGTCGACGCGACGAACCACTGCTTCGATGTCGCGGAAGCGCGCGCCGGCGAAGGCGCATTCCTGTTCCGGCGCAACGGCGACAACCCCGTGCCATTCTCCGCCGTCAGCGCGCAAGGCCGCGCCGACACGTTCGTCGTGAACGGCGCCGCCCCGCGGGCGTTGACCGCCTGGTGGCTGCCGCCCGCCGACGACGGCAAGCCGACGACCAAGACCGCGTATCTGGACCGAATCGCGGCGGGTTGCGCGACGGAGATGGTGCGCCTGCTCAACCTGGGTCAACGTGGCGATGCGGGTTTTGCCAGCGACAACGGACTGCAGCCGCTGCGGCCGGCCGACATCGCGGTGCTCGTCAACAACCGTGGCGAGGCCGACGCGATCCGCGGCGCGCTGGCGGCGCGCAACGTGCGATCGGTCTATCTGTCCGACCGGAGCTCCGTGTTCCAGAGCGCGCAGGCAGCCGAGCTGCAACACTGGCTCGCCGCGTGTGCGGACCCCGACGACGGACGGCTCGTGCGCACCGCGCTCTCGACGGCCACGCTCGGGTTGAGCTGGGCGGAACTCGACGCGCGCTTCGGCAACGAGATCGCGTGGGAGGCGTGCGTGCTGCAGTTCCGCGGCTATCACGAATGCTGGCGGCGTCAGGGCGTGCTGCCGATGCTGCGCCGGTTCCTGAACGATTTCGGCGTGCCCGCGCGCCTGCTCGGCACGCATGCGGACGGCCGCCAGGGTGTGGCGGGCGGCGAGCGAATCCTGACGGATCTGCTGCATCTGGCCGAACTGCTGCAGCAGGCGAGCGCGATGATCGACGGCCTGCACGGCCAGATCCGTTATCTGGCTGATCAGCGTGCCGCGTCGGACGACAGCGATGCCGGCAGCGACGCGGTTCAGACGCGCCTCGAGAGTGACGGCGATCTCGTCAAGGTCGTGACGATCCACAAATCGAAGGGGCTCGAATATCCGCTCGTGTTTCTTCCGTTCGCGTGCGCGCACCGCCCGGCGAAAGCGACGGACATGCCGCTCAAATGGCACGACGAACACGACGAGTTGCGCGTGTCGCTGGACGGCGAGAGCGGTGTGCTGGACCGGGTTGACCACGAACGCCTCGGCGAGGATCTGCGCAAGCTCTACGTGGCACTGACCCGCGCCTGTCACGCGACGTGGATCGGCATGGCGCCGCTCGACGAACTCGAACGTACGGCGATCGGCTACCTGGTCTGCGGCGGGCAGCCGCTCGCGGCCGGCGAGCTGGAAAGCCGTCTGCAAACGGTACTCGGCGCTTCGGCGAACATAGCCGTCGTTCCCGCGCCAGACCCCGGCGACGAGCGATTCGCGCCGCGTGCCGACGAAGCGTGCCACGGCGCCGCGCGGCAGTCGGCGCGCGTGGTGCGCGAACCGTGGTGGATCGCCAGCTATTCGAGCCTCAGGACGACCGGACAAAGCCATCGCGAGCACACTGTGCCGGACACGCCGGGCGAAGACGGATTCAACGAGGCGAGCGACGCCGAGCGCGACGTCGACGACGAACAGGCCGCGCAAGCGCTGCGCGATGCGCTGATGTCGCATGCGAACGCCAGCACGTTGCACGATTTCCCGCGCGGATCGGAGCAGGGCAGCTTCCTGCACGATCTGCTCGAATGGGCTGCGGCACACGGATTCGCACGGGTCGCTGACGATCGCGACGCGCTGCGCGAAGTGGTTGCGCGACGCTGCAGCGTGCGCGGCTGGGCGCGCTGGATCGAACCGCTGACCGATTGGGTCAGGCAAATCGTGTCGACACCGTTCGTGCTGACGGGCGGGCACGGGATCGAGCCGACGTCGATCGCGTTGTCGGCGCTTTCGACGTCGGTCGGTGAAATGGAGTTCTGGTTCGCCGCGCAGCACGTCGATACGGCGGTGCTCGACCGGCTCGTGTGCGCACACACGCTGGACGGGGCCGAGCGTCCGCCGCTCGAGCCTGCGACGCTGAACGGGATGCTGAAGGGCTTCATGGATCTCGTGTTCGAGCACGAGGGCCGCTATTACGTTGCCGATTACAAGTCGAACTGGCTGGGCGCCGACGATACGGGCTATACGACGGAGAAGATCCGCGCGCAGATGCTGCGTTCGCGCTACGAGCTGCAATACGTGCTGTATCTGCTCGCGCTGCATCGCCTGCTGAAGGCGCGGTTGCCGGATTACGACTATGACGAACATGTCGGCGGCGCGATCTACCTGTTCCTGCGCGGCCTGAATGCGTCGACCCAGGGCGTGTACGCCGAGCGGCCGCCGCGCGAACTGATCGAACGGCTGGACGCGCTCTTTGCGGGCACAGCCTACATTCAACATCCTGAAGCGGAAGTCCAATGAACGCGACGTTTTCCGATGCGCCGGTTGCGGCGCGTCACGACCCGGCCTCCCGCGAGCAGATGGAGCAGTTGCTTGCCGAATGGGTCGCATGCGGGTGGTTGCGTGAGGTCGATGCGGCGTTCGCGCGTTTCCTCGCGCACGAGGCGCCGGATGCGCACGCGCTGCTGCTGCTCGCCGCCGCGCTTGCGAGCCACCAGCTGGGGCGCGGTCACGCGTGTCTCGATCTGCAAGCGACGCTCGCCGATCCGGCTTTCGTGCTGTCGCTGCCGCCCGACGGTCTTGGGCCGCGCGATACCGATGCGGCCGTCGTGCTGCCGTCGCACGTGCTGGCCGGTGTCACGCTCGCGCACTGGCAGGCCGCGCTTGCGCACGGCGATCTCGTCGGCGACGGAGCCGGCGCGACGCCGCTGGTGCTGACGGGCACGCGGCTGTATTTGCGCCGCTACTGGCACTATGAGCAGCGCGTATGCGGCGCGCTCGACGAACGGCTCGCGATGTCGGCGCAGCTCGGCGACGCGTTGCCCGACGACCGGCTGCGCGATGCCCTTCGCACGCTGTTCCCGCTTCGGCAAGCGTCCGCCGGCGAGGCTCCCGAGCCGCGCGCTGACTGGCAGAAACTCGCGTGCGCGCTCGCGGCGCGCAGCGCGTTCAGCGTCATCACGGGCGGCCCCGGCACGGGCAAGACGACAACGGTCGTCAAGCTGCTCGCGTTGTTGCAGTCGCTCGCGCTGATGGCCGACAGCGACGGGCGAGCGCTGCGCATTCGTCTCGCGGCGCCCACCGGCAAGGCCGCCGCGCGCCTGAACGAGTCGATCGCGGGGGCGGTCGCGCAATTGCCGCTCGACGGCTTCCCGCACGGCGCCGCAGTCCGCGCGGCGATTCCGGTGTCCGTGACGACGCTGCATCGGCTCCTCGGCACGCGCCCCGACTCGCGGCGCTTCCGGCATCACGCAGGCAATCCGCTGTCGCTCGACGTGCTCGTGATCGACGAAGCGTCGATGGTCGACCTCGAAATGATGCATGCGGTGCTGTCGGCACTGCCCGCGCGCGCTCGGCTGATCCTGCTCGGCGACAAGGACCAGCTCGCGTCGGTGGAGGCGGGCGCCGTGCTGGGCGAGCTGTGCCAGCGCGCGCGTGCAGGACATTACACGCCGCAAACGCAAGCCTGGCTGCAGCAGGTGACGGACGAGCAGGTCGGCGAGAAGCTCGTCGATCCGGCCGGCAGCGCGCTCGACCAGTCGATCGCGATGCTGCGTTTCAGCCACCGTTTTTCGGAGAACAGCGGAATCGGCAAACTGGCCGAGGCCGTCAACTCGGGCGAGCAGGCCAAAGTTGCCGAGGTATGGGCGCATGGTTACGCCGATCTCGCGCTGCTCGACTGCTCGGAGAAGAGCGACGCGGCGCTCGGCGCGCTGGTCGTGGACGGCGTCGCCGGTGACGCCGCCGACAGCGGATCGATGGACGGGAACGGCCGGCACGGCTATCGCCACTACTTGCAGACGCTTCGCCAGGAGAAGCCGTCACCGGGTGCGGACCCGGCGAGCTTCGACCGGTGGGCGAACGCCGTGCTCGATGCGCATGGCGAATTCCAGCTCCTGTGCGCATTGCGTCGCGGCCCGTGGGGCGTCGAAGGGCTGAACCGGCGCGTCGAGCGTCTGCTTCATGCGGCGAACCTGATTGCACCCGCCGGCGAATGGTATCTGGGGCGCCCGGTGCTCGTCACGCGCAACGACTACGAACTCGGCCTGATGAACGGCGACATCGGCATCACGCTCGCGCTTCCCGCGCCGGACGGCGAGATGCGCCTGCGTGTCGCATTTGCGGCGGGTGACGGATCAGGGCGGATCAAGTGGGTGCTGCCGAGCCGCCTGCAGGCCGTCGAGACCGTGTTCGCGCTCACCGTGCACAAATCGCAAGGCTCGGAGTTTGCACACGCGGCGCTGGTTCTGCCCGACACGCTGAGCCCCGTGCTCACGCGAGAGCTCGTGTACACGGGCATCACGCGTGCACGCAGCTTCCTGACGATCGCGAACGCGGGCGGGCGATCGATCATCGAGCAGGCCGTGGAGAAGTGCGTACTGCGCGCGAGTGGTCTGTCGGCCGGGTTTGACGTGCGGTGAATACCATCTACATCGCTGAGGAAAGAAATCAATGGATCGCAAAGCATTTCTCGAGCAATCTCACGTCGCGGAGTTCGTGACCTGGCTCGTCGAGCATCTGCCGACACTGCCTGTGCACTTGCGTTTTGCCAGCAGCAAGTTCGTTCCGGGCGGGCTCGATATCCGCGTGAACGGTATCGAAGCCGTTCTCGCGCAATACTGCTGGCGCAGTGCGTGGATCGATCCGGATACGGAGCGACGGATCGAATCGCAGGACTGGGAAACGACGCGCGCGACGCTCCAGCGCTTGAGCGTCATGCTGCGCGAGGCCGTTGCCAAAGGCGACGACGAGCGAGCTGGCGCGGTGGCGCGCGAGATATTGCGCTGGGGCGGCGTGTTCAGTGCGATTCCGTTCATCGAGTCGAAGGTGCGGCAACGCGCATTCTGCGCGTACCTGAAGTCGCTTGCGCCGCTGTTCGCGCTGGATGGCTCACAGACGACCGACGACTTGCACGCGCGCAATGTCGAGCGCTTCGACGCCGGGCTGACCAAGGTGCATGCGCTGTTCGATACGACCGGATCGCCGATCTACGACAGCCGCGTCGGTGCCGCATTGGCGATGCTCTACGAGCTGTTTCGGCGAGATGCCGAACGCATCGGCGTCCGGTACGATCCGCTCGGCTTCCCGTCGGGACAGGCGCGCGGCGCGCAGATTCGCAATCCGGGGGATCTGGGATTCGCGGCAGCGCCGCAGTTCTACACGAATCAGATGCCGCGCGAGCGTTGGGCAGGCTGGCAAGTGCGCGCAGGCTGGATCATCCGTGCTGTGCTCGAACGAAAGGCGTTGTTTGCGAGCGAGCCGCACGTCGACGGTGCGGACCTGATCGCGGCGCAGTGTCATGCGTTCGAAGCGGCGCTATTCATGATCGGATATGACATCCGGAGCGTGGCTGGCAGCGGTAGTGGCGTGGGTGAGGGCGGTGCGATCGTCATCCCTGACGACGCGCCGATGGTGCCGGGCGAAGGCGGAAACTTCGTGCCGACGGGGCATCCGTTTAGCAAGGTACTGGGCGCATATTGTGCCTATCGCGAAACCGAGCCGGCGAATCCCGATGCAGACAGCTTCAGGCAATGGCTCAACGCACCGACGCACGCCCTTTTGTACAGTGCGTTCATAAAGAACTTCCGGGCCTACTGTTTTCCGTTCGGCGAACGGGAATTCAATCTGCACGAACGCTCGCTCGAGGAGATCCGGTCGATCGAGGGCAGCGGCAATAGCAACGGCAAGGGCGACCTGATCGCGGCGAACTATGGGGAGCCCGAATTCGTCGCTGGTGACGAGCGCGAACAGGTTTGCCTCGTTTGCGCGGGCCTGGCCGGGTATTGCGAGCTGGCCGAAACGGCAGCCGGCGCGCGCACGCAACGCCTCATCAAGTCAGGCTACGCAGGCACACCCAAATCGGCGGCCACGCTGCTATCCGTCGGCCGGGGCGTCGGCCGGCATTTCGGCTTGCTGGACGAGCAGGACCGCCCGACTGCGCTTTTCTTCCACTTCTTCGGCGACGGTTTCGACGATTTCCGCAACCGGATGGGCGTCGACCGCGACGGCCGCGACCTCGGCCCGCGCTGATCGGCTGCGCTGCATCGGGACAGGAAATGTCCCGATGCGCTGGCAAGATGACGTGATCCTTTTCCACGGAGACACATCATGCCACGCACGATCGAGCATATCGACGCAATCGCGCGCCGCAACGCGCGCGATACGCTTTACGTCACGTTCTTCGACAACCCGGCGCGCGAGCGCTCGCCGTACAACTGGCGGGAACATCCGGCGCGAGACGCGCTCATCGCATGGCTCGACGCGCGCGGCATTGCGTGGACGGAGTGCGGCGAGGTGGCGGACGAGCGCGTGATGCGAAGCTATCGCGGATCGATCTACATCGACCTGCCGTTCGACCGCGACGACGCGACCTACCGCGCGCTCGAAGCATTCCTCGAATATCCGGACGGTTCGCTGCGTTTTCCGCACATGCGCTTCCTCGTGATCGGCCTCGACTACGCACGCAAGAACGCTCACCACGACGAGCCCGGGTTCTGGGATCGCTGGGCCGACAATTTCTGAACGGAGCACAACCTTGAACGACCAAGACAATATCCGCCGCGCGGCGGACTGGATCGCCAACGCAGATGGCATCGTCATCGCGGCGGGCGCAGGCATGAGCGTCGATTCCGGGTTGCCGGACTTTCGCGGCACGGGCGGGCTCTGGACTTCGCTGCTGCCTGCCGGAATGAGCGAGCGCGACGTCGGCTCGCTGACCCAGGGCGACTGCTTCGTCGACAGACCTGTCGACGCGTGGCGATTCTACGGGCGCGCGCTTCAGGTATGCCGGCACGCGAGCCCTCATGCCGGTTACGCGATGCTGCGGCGTTGGGCACAGCGCGCGCGTCACGGCGCGTTCGTGTTCACGAGCAACGTCGACGGCCATTTCCAGTCGGCCGGTTTCGACGAGGACAGGGTGCTCGAATGCCACGGCACGATCAACTTCATGCAATGCGGCGAACCGTGCAGCGACGCGATCTGGTCGACCGGCAACACGATGGGTGATGTCGACGTCGATACGCTCGATGCATCCGGTTTGCCGCGCTGCCACGCATGCGGCGGCCTCGCGCGGCCGAACTTCCTGATGTTCGACGATCAGCGCTGGATCGGCACGCGGACGTCGCGCCAATGGACGCGCATGCAGGATTGGCTCGGCACGGTCGCGCGGCCGGTCGTGATTGAAGCAGGGGCCGGGACCGCCGTGCCGAGCGTGCGGATGTTCGCCGAATCCGTGCGCGGGCCGCTGATCCGCATCAACCTCGACGCCGGCGACGTCACGGTCGATGGCGTCGGGGTCGGCATTCGGGGGCGGGCGCTCGCGGTGCTGAGCGCGATCGACGAGGCAATGCGGGCCAACAGAAGACATGCTAGGATCTCTGCACTCATGTGACTGGCGCATACAGATAGGGCACTATCGGGGAGCGTGAGGTTGTTGGCCGCCGCGCGCCTGGGCATTACCTACTATCTTTGGAGATGGGTTATGCCTGATTTCACGCAATTGCTCATGTTCGGTCTTGTGGCGTTGGGGATGGTGTTAACGCCGGGGCCGAACATGATTTATCTAATTTCCCGCTCAATTTGCCAAGGTAGACGCGCAGGCCTCATTTCGTTGGGAGGCGTTGCTCTGGGCTTTGTGTTCTATATGCTCTGTGCGGCATTCGGAATCACGGCATTCATATTTGCGGTACCTTACGCATACGACACGCTTCGCTTTGGCGGTGCTTTGTACCTTCTGTACCTTGCCTGGCAAGCGGTCAAACCGGGCGGACGGTCCGCGTTTGCAGTGCGCGACCTGCCGGTCGATACTCCAAGGAAGCTCTTTGGCATGGGTTTTGTCACTAACCTGGCGAATCCCAAGATCGCCGTCATGTATCTGTCTCTGCTTCCCCAGTTTATTACGCCAGGACACGGTAGTGTTCTTACCCAATCGCTGGCGCTCGGCAGCGTTCAGATTTCGATCAGCCTCGCTGTGAATGCACTGATCGTCGTGACAGCCGGATCGATATCTATCTTCCTGTCAGGACGGCCGTCGTGGCTGTCGGTGCAGCGCTGGCTGATGGGAGGCGTTCTCACAGGTCTGGCGGTGCGGATGGCATGCGAATCCAGGAAATAGCAACGACTCGCACAGCCTGTACGTCGCTAGCGCGTCCCGCACATCATCTACCGATGCCCCAGCCAAGCTACAAGACGGAAATCTATTGGAAGCAGTACCAGTCGTTTTTTCCCGGACATGCGCGAGTAACCGCCGCCAACGGCCCTGATGAAGAGCGGCTCCCCTGGAAAGGAGCATCGATCCATGTTGATCGATTTCCCTGCGCTGCATCGCCGCTGACGGTGATCGTCGTGCATGGAGGTGGAGGGTATGGCCGGCTGTTCGCGCCGATTGGCAAGCTGCTGCACGGCGCCGGCTACGAGGTAGTCGCTCCGGATCTACCGGGATATGGATTGAGTCAGGCGCCTGCTTCACTGGTTACTTACGAGGCGTGGACCGACTTGCTATGCGATCTGGCATCCATCGAATACCGGAACACTGGGCGGCGCGTCGTGTTGTGCGGCGGAAGCCTTGGTGGCTATCTGGCTTACCTGTGCGCGGCGCGAATGGGTGACGGCCCGATTGCTGGCGTGATCGCCACCACCCTTGCAGATCCGCGCTCGCCGCTGGTGAAACGACAGTTTGCCCGCAACGCGCTGGTGCGCCACGTCATGATGCCCCTGTTGCCCTTCTGCACCCCACTGATCGGCAGACTGAGACTGCCCGTGAAGTGGTTTACCAAAATGGGCGCGATGTCGAACGATCCATCGCTAAACCGGCTAGTTGTCGAGGATCCCTATGGTGGCGGCGTACGTGTGCCAGTCAATTTCATGAAGTCAATTTTCGCCGTGCGGCCGGACATTGAGCCCGAGGACTTCGACCACTGTCCTCTCCTGCTGGCACACCCCGAAAACGACCGCTGGACGAATTTCGAATCGAGCCGGCAGTTCTTCGACCGCATCAAGGGCGAGAAGCGATTGGTGATGCTGGAAAATTGCGGTCACTTTCCGGTGGAGGAGCCAGGCATCGCACAACTGGAGCAGGCTTCGATCCGATTCCTGCGGGAGATTGCCAGCAACCCGCTTGCAGCGACACAGCGCATCGCAGCGCAAGGTATGATCCCTGGCATTCATCGACACACCGACTGGAGGAAAGCGTGATACTGGAAATGGCACATATCGAAGTACTCCCGGGAACCCAGGCGCAATTCGAAGCGGGCGTGAAAAATGCGCTGCCGTTGTTCGCGCGCGCGAAAGGGTGCGGCGGCGCGGAATTGCACCGGATCGTCGAGCACGAGACTCGCTATGTGCTGATCGTGCGGTGGGAAACCGTCGAGGATCACACGGTGCACTTCCGGCAGTCGGACGATTTCCAAGAATGGCGGCGACTGGTCGGGGCCTGCTTCGCCAAACCGCCGGAGGCCATTCACACGGAAGTCGCGGTCAAATAGGTCAGGCGGCGATGCCGGGATCCTGACGCGACACAGCCGCAGAGCGCGACGCGCCTTTCGTGTGAGGCGCGCTCATTTCGGACATGAATCGTTCTTGCTAACGTCTTTTTATCGTCTTGTTGACGGCAAGCGGTGTAGCACTCGAGCCGCAATCGTTCACCGGCGGGTTCGCGAATATATCAGCGTGTCCGCGTCGTTGAACCGGACCGGTTCGGGGTCTGCGTAGCCGGCCTTTTCGGCCACGCGGATCGACGCGACATTGCCGGGCGAGATCAGGCATACACTGCGCTCGAAGTGGTGTTGTTCATCCAGCCATGCGAGCGCACACGTCAGCGCTTCGGTCGCGTATCCGTTGCCGTGCGCCCAGGTCGCAAGCGCCCAACCGGCCTCCGGAACGCCCCGAATCGACGGCTCCAGCGTCCGATGGAAATCGGCGAAGCCAAGATCGCCGACGTAACGCCCGGATGCCTTCTCGCGAATCGCCCAGTACCCGTAGCCGATCAACGGCCACAGCCCCCGATACGACAGCATGCGCATCCAGGATTCCCGTGGCGTCGAAGCCGTGCCGGCACCGATATGCGCGACGACCGCGGGTTCCGTCCACATCGCCGCGAGCGCGTCGAAGTCGTCGGCCGTATGACCTGCAAGGACGAGGCGCGCGGTTTCGAGAACGGGTGCGGTGCTGACGGGGGACGGGGAACTCGACGTCATCGTGGCTTGGCGTGGGTTGACGGGATGGCGGCGCGTGCGCGCAGCAGCGGCTACGATACAGCAAAAGGCGCCACCCGCGCCGATTTGGGCCAAAACGTCATTCGAAGTGGTGCACATAGCGCAGCACCATGCGCGTGCCTTGCGGCCGGTTGCGCGCATAGACTTCGAAGTACGCGTTGAACATCAGATGATCTTTCGGCGAGAAGCTATACATCGCACCGGGGCCGATCGCCAATACGGCTTCTCGCGTGCCGGGCACATCCTGGCCGTTTTCCTTCATGTCGGTGGTCTGGCGCAGCCAGTAGCCGTTGATGCCGAGACGCAGACCGGGGCGAACCTCGTACTCGGTCGCGAAATTCGCATGGATCGCCTGGCCAGCCTGGGTCGAGGTCACGTCCGGGCCGAGCGAAGTCGAAGGACGATGGTTGGTCGCATTCCACAGATAGTGCAGGCGCCATGACACCGTCCACTTCGGCGTCAGCCACAGCGTAGCCGCCCAGTATGGATCGAACGACCAGAAATGGCTGCCCGGGTTGATCGCGCGCGACGGATCGTATGCGCCGGTCGGCGCGATGAACTGGAATTCCACGCGCTGGGCAAAGCGCGGACCCTGCGCGCCCATGACCGGATCGAACTGGATGAACGGACCGATCAGCAGATCGCCGAAACCGGCGCGCGAATTCAGCGCCACGTTGCCGATCCCGTCGTCCGTATGCACGGACGCAACCCATGGCAGGATCACGTCGAGCCCCGGATGCAGCCCCGCGAACGTCAGCGGCGACTGATAGACGAGCTGGCTCAAGCCGGCGAACAGGTCGATGTCCTGCTTCGGCAGGCCGACCTTGTTGCCCGCATTGTCGTTGATGCGGCCCGCCGTGTAGTACTCCAGGTACTGCGTGCCGTACCAGCCGGAACCGGCCGGCGGCATGCCGTCGAGGAAGCTGGTCATGCCCAGGTTGACGCTCGGCAGGTCGGCCGCATCGGCCGGAGCGGTTCCGGCGATGCAAGTCGTCAGCACGAGGCCTGCGATGGCGAGCGGGTGAAAGCGGCATTTCATTTGAACCACCTCCTGCATATTTATTTGCATGACTAATCAAACCGGGCACGAAAGAGCCGGGTGAGCCGCAATCGCACGGTACTGCCCCGCGTGGAACACCAGCGGCGCCTTGCCGAACGCGTCGAACTGCTCGATCCGGCCGATGAAGATCAGGTGATCGCCGCCTTCGTACTGGCTGACATTGCGGCAGACGAAGCGCGCGCTCGCGCCTTCGAGGCAGGGCACGCCGCCAGCGCCGGACGCCACGTGAAGCACGCCGTCGAACTTGTCGGCGTGGGGTGTCGCGAAGCGGCGCGACAGGTCGATCTGGTCGTGCGCGAGAATGTTGATCGCGAAATGGGTGGCCGCGACGAAGTCCGTGCAGCTCGGCGCGGCTTTGCGCAGGCTCCACAGAACGAGGGGCGGATCCAGCGACAGCGACGAGAACGAGTTGGCGGTGAGACCGACCTTGCGTCCGTCGGCCGCGCGCGTGGTGATTACGGTGACGCCCGTCGGAAACTGCCCGAACGCGGCGCGCAATTGCGCCGGGTCGACGGCCGGCCGGGGGGTGGCGTCGGGATCGGCGGGATCATGCATGACGGTGGTTTCCATGTCGTTCACTCCGAACGCGCACTGTGTTCGCGAATCAACGCCGCGCACGCCGACGGCTCGAACCACCACGGCGAGAACTGGCGCGGATCGTCGAAGCCGTTGGCGATCGCCGCAGCGAGTGACGGCATGTGGCCGGCCGCGCCGAGCAGTTCGAGGATGTGCGGCGGCGGCGGCGTGAGCAGCGAGTTGGTCCACCGCACGACATGTTGCGCATAGGCCCAGTAGCGTTCGAAGGTGTCGCGCATCCAGTCTTCGCCGAACGGCGCGGATTCGCGCGAGAGGATCGCATCGAACACCACCTTCGCGCATTTCGCGGCGTTGTTCGATCCCTGGCCGGTGATCGGGTCGTTCACGACTACGGCATCGGCCATGCCGAACACCGTGCGGCCCGACGGCAGGCGGAAGAACGGCTTGCGCACCGTCGGCGTGAAGCGGCCGGACAGCGTGCCGTTCGGGTCGGTGAGCTCGACGTCGCGGCACCGTTCGAATTCCCATGGCACGTATTGCTGCAGGAACGACAGGCTCTTGTCGAGATGCTGCTCGGGCGTCTTCACGTCGGCCCAGCAGTCGAGCGGGCCGCCCGGAATGCCTTCGAACACCATGATTTCGCATGGACCGCTCGTGGTGAGCGCCGGGAACGCGAAATACTCGCCGATGCCCGGCAGCAGGTTGAAGCGCACGCGCGAATACGGCTGGCTCGGTGTCATGCCCTTCACATAGGTGAGGGCGAGCGCGCGCTGCGGGCGGTCGAACGCGCTGCGCGCGTCGTCGCGGCCGAGCAGGTTGACGATTTCGCCCTTGCCGGCCGCCAGCAGCACCAGATCGTGGCTTCGGGCCAGTTCCTCCAGTTCGGGCACGCCGACATCGCAGATGCGCACGTCCGCGCCGCGGCGCCGAACGGTTTCGAGCCAGTCGGCCATCTTGATGCGCTGGTCGACGGACTGCGCATAGCGGGTCAGCCGCGACGACCAGTCGATCGCCTTCAGGCCGTTGCGGTCCGGATGCGGCACCGCGAGGCCGATGCCCTCGACGGCAGGACAGGCTTCCTCCCACGTGTTCAGGCCGAGATCGCGCTCGATCTGCAGCGCGGTATGGAACATGCACTGGCTCGACATGACCTTGCCGGTGCGGATCTGTTCCGCGTCGCGGTTGGTCGCGAGCGTGACCTGATAGCCCTGGTCGAGCAGGGCGAAAGCGAGTTGCAGCCCGGACTGGCCGGCGCCGACGATGGCAATGCGTCTCATGAGATGGTCCTTGATTGATGGCGTTCCAACAGGAATGTGATCGATGGCCGGCCGTGGGCGGCGGTCATTCGGCGAGCCGTGGAATGGCCGGCACGGCCTGCTCGGGGCCCATAGCGGAATAACCGCCGTCCACCGCGTAGTCGGCGCCCGTCACGAAGCTCGCGGCGTCGCTGCACAGGAACGTGACCACCTGCGCGACTTCCGACGGATCGCCGACACGCCCGAGCAGATGGAACGGCGCGGCGACGCGATCGGTTTTCGTGCGGTCGCCGTGGGTCAGTTCGTCCATCACGCGCGACCACGTCCATCCCGGCGACACCGAGTTGACGCGAATGCGATCGGGCGCGAGATCCATGGCCATGCTGCGCGTGAGCTGGCGAATCGCCGCCTTGGACGTCGGGTAAAGCCAGCGGCCGGTCTGCGCGCACTGCGCGGAAATCGAGCTGAAGTTCACGATCGCGCCGCCACCGCGCCGGACCATGTGCGGATGCACGGCTTTGGTCAGCATCGCAGCCGACACCACGTTGACGTCCATCGCCGCGAGCCAGTCGTTGCGATTTGCGTGGATGCCGTTGTCGACGTAGCTGCAGGCCAGATTGACGAGCAGGTCGATCGCGCCGAACCGTTCGACGATCGCCGAGACCGCGTGTTCGATCGCGCGGTCGTCGGTGATGTCGGTGGCGATGAACATTCCGTGTGCGCCGAGGGTTTCCGCAACGCGCGCGCCGTTTTGCGCATCGAGGTCGAGCACCGCGACGCGCGCACCGGCGCGGCTCAGATCCTGCGCGACAGCGGCGCCGATCAGCGTGGCGCCGCCGGTGACGATCGCGACTTTGCCAGCAAGGACAGTCATGGGGTGTCTCCCGGAAACGATAGGTGAGGGCAGCGCACGGTCAAAGGAGGTCCGGCGACGGTGCGCTGTGCTGCCAGCGGCGCATCAGTCCGTTCGACGGAACGGTTTCGTCGAGCAGCTTGCGGGCCGTTTCGCCACCCGCGACCGGCAGGCCGGCCGGATCGAGCAGGCCGATCTGCACGAGCACGCTGGCCTGGTCCCAGTAGATATGCTCGTGATAGAGCTTGTCGCCGCGGAACTTGACGATCGCGACGAGCGGGATCTCGACACGCTTGCCGGTGGGCGCGACGCCCGGCAGCATCCAGTCGATCTCGGTGGTGTGCGTGAAGCAGAACAGCAGTTCGTCGACGATCTGGCTTGCGCCGATCGTGCGCGAGATCGGCGTAATCGTCGTGTCGGGCGGATTCGCGTGCACGAAGTGATGCGTGTAGAAGCGCTTGAGTTCCTCGTAGCCAACGCCCCCCGTGAGCGTCGGAATGTGATTCACGTAGGGCTCGGCAACCATCGTGGCCATCGTTGCGTCGACGTTGCGCGTATCGAATTCGTGCTTCAGATGGACTTCCCACAGCGCGGAAAGGTCGTAATGCGGGCCGAGCGTCCGGCGGAATGCGGCGATCGCGCGCTCGTGCGCCATCACCGCGGCCGCCTTGTCCCAGTGATCGCCGCCGACGCGTGCGAACGCATGATCGACGCCAGGATAGACATACACTTCGACATCCTTACGTCCGGACAATGCTTCGACGATGCGCTGCTGCGCGTCGGGCGGGCAGAAGCGATCCTGTCCGGCGATCTGCAGCACGAGACGCCCGTGCAGGTGGGCCGCCTCGTCCAGTGCATGCTCGATGCCTACGCCGTAGTAGCTGACCGCGCAGGCCACGCCCGGCAGCCGACACGCAGCGAGGTAGGCGAGCTTGCCGCCGAGGCAGTAGCCGAGCACGCCGGCCTCGCCGGTGCATTCGGGCAATTGCGTCAACACGTTGAGCGCCGCGCCGATGTCCTCGATCCCCTTGTCCTCGTCGTACTGCCGATAAAGCGCCATCGCGCGCTCGAAATCGGCTGCGGAGTCGCCGAGTTCGATGCCCGGCGACTGGCGCCAGAACAGGTCCGGCACGAGCACCGTATAGCCTTCCTCGGCAAGGTAGTCGGCCGCTTCGCGCATCGTCGCATTTGCGCCGAAGATCTCGTGACACAGCACGATGCCCGGCCCCTTTCCGGCGGCCGGCGTGCTCAGGTAGGCGCGAAACGTCCCGCCGTCCGGCGATGGAATGTCGATGTAACGTCGTTTCATGTGTCCCTCCGTCCCGTTGGTGTTTGTGACGGGCCTAGTATTGGTGGACGAAACTGGCGCTTCTATCCGCTTTCTTCGGCCGGTGTCCACGAATTCCGGAAACCTGACGATCCGGCGGCCGGACCCGCTCAGTTACGTGCCGGACTGCGGGTATATGCGGATGCGGACGCCCCGCGCAGTTTTCTACGATGCGCGAATGGTCCGCTTCTTGCGTTATTTGCGCGGGACTTGCGTTCTATCAGGCCGGACTGTCCGGATACTCCAGACGTTATCCGGTTCGTGTGACCGGATTCACCGGACCGGGAACGCGTGCACCGTGCAGGTGCAATCGAGCATGACGGGAGAACTTCGATGGCGCATTTTTCCGGGACGGGCTGGCTTGCCGAGGCCGCTTGTTTCAACCAGGGCAACCTGCTGCTGAAGTCGAACGATTTCGACGAGGTGCGCGCGCGCGTCGGGGACGTCTTCAAGCCTCATCGGCTCATGCTGACCGGCCATTCGCGCGAGTTGCACAGTTGCCTGCATCACGCGCGCTGCGGCGACCTGTCGCTGAATCTGCTCGACTACGGCAGTGAAGTCAGCATCGAGCCCGGACCACTCGAGAACTTCTTCCTGTTGCAGATCCCGCTGCGAGGCCAGGCCGAGATCGTATGCGGCTCGAAGCACTTCATTTCGTCGCCAGGCACGGCGTCGCTGATCTCGCCGACGCTGTCGCTGAAAATGCGCTGGGGCGATGCCTGTCCGCAGGCGATCCTCCGTATCGAGCGCGCGGTGCTGGAGCGGCATGCGGCGCGACATTTTGGCGACGACCGGCGCTCGCCGATCGAGTTCGACCCCGAGTTCCCGTTATCTTCTTCGCAGGGGGCGTGTCTCACGCAACTGCTGCCGATGCTTGCCGACGTGATCGCAACGGATGCGCATCCGTTGCGTCATCCGTTGGCATTCGAGCAGCTCGAATCGACGTTGCTCAACATCCTGCTTTACGGGCATCCGAACAGCGCGCGGACGGGGGCGCGACGCGTGCCGGCAGCACTCGCGCCGTTCTATGTGCGGCGGGCGGAGGAATACATCCGTGCGCACCTGCACGAATCGCTGACGATCGAACGGCTCGCCGAACTGGCGGGCGTCAGCCCGAGCACGCTGTTTGCCGGGTTCCGGAACCGTCATGGCACGACGCCGATGGCTTACGTGCGGCAGCTTCGGCTGCAGCACGTGCGCGACGAATTGCTCAGCGAGCAGACGCCGGGGCTCGCGTCGGTGACGGACATTGCGCTGAAATGGGGATTCGCGCACCTCGGGCGCTTCTCGATCGAATACAAGCGCGCGTTCGGGGAGTCGCCGTCGGCAACGCTCAGGACGCGACGGGTGCGGTGCTGACGGCGCGCCAGCCCCGAGCAAGTGGGTGACGATGACCTACACTATAAGCCCACCCTTCGCGGGCGAGCTTGCCGCTTTGGCGCAATGCAACATTCCTGCGACCCGGCTGAAGCCTGCGAACGGCAACTTTCATGGCCAGCGCGGCGCTCTGCGCTGCGTCGGCTCGTCTGAAGCGGAGGCTTCGAAAGGAGATCATCATGTTGCAAGCGAGTGAAATGCAGCAACGCTTCACTCATCTTCAGCAAACGGTCAGCGAGGCATCACGGACTTGCCACTCGGACAAGACCATCCCGAAGGATCTGATGAACTGGATGGATGAGTTGGACAAGGAATGCAAGTCCGGCAAGAAGATCATGTCATCCCATGACGAAGATCGCATCCGGAAATGGGTTGACGATCTCGAGCGGATTGGCGATCGAGCCGAGCGGGCTTGCATGCAGGCTGGCGGCCTCGATACCAGGGTAAAGAATGCCGTGAGCTCGATGCACTCTGAGCTTTCGGACCTGAAGCGGCAATTGCACTGAGCGTTTTGGCGGTCCTGGTCCGGGCTGCAGGCTCCACCGTACGGCGTACGGACATCCAGGGTTTTCGCTGTATGGAACGGGTAAGCAGCAAGCGGGTTTACACGTCTCGAATGCGTGATTTTCGGGTAGTAAGATCAACCGTCCTGTTGGACAAGGGTTTCTCAGAGCGAAATTCGCCCGCAGATCGCGGGCTTTTTTTTGTCTGCGCGTTTCGGGCAATTTTCCGAGGAACGTCAGCAAAGCTGATGTGATTCGAACAGGCTCCGGCCGAGCCAGTCCGACGGTGGCACGAACCGCCACCAGCGGCCGACGTAGCCCCACTGGAACTGGCCGCCCGTCTGCACGAGCATGCCGATCTCCGCATGGCGGTGCGCGGCCCAGACATATCCCTTGCAGCGCAGCAGCCGGCCGTTGGTCCACGGTCGGCGCAGCCATGCGAGCATGGCGTGCAGGATGAAACGGTGCGCGTTCGCGATAGACCCACGACGCGACCCCGTACGCGTCCGATTCGGACGGCCGCTCGTCGACCTGCATCTGTTGCATCCAGCCCGGTGATTCGACGAGCGCCGGCAGATCGAAGCGCCGGGTATCCAGCACGTCCGACAGGTCGATTTCATCGTGTCGCATCGGCAGGATCCGCGCGGACGGATTCAGCGACGCAAGCACCGCGCGCAGCCTGTCAAAACCCGTGTCGCCGATCCGGTCGAGCCGGCTGACGAGGATCACGTTCGCGTATTCGACCTGTTCGATCAACAGGTCGGACAGCTTGCGCGGCTGCCCGGTGTCGTTGCCATTCGCTAGCGCGGCGTCCGGTGCGACCGGTTGCACCGACGCGATCATGTCCTCGAACGTCTCGCCGTTGACGACCGTGACGAGGGTGTCGAGTCGTGCGAGTTCGCTCAGGCTGAAGCCGTCGCGGTCGAGGAACGCGAACGTCTCCGCGACCGGCATCGGCTCCGAGATGCCGGTCGACTCGATCAGCAAATAGTCGAAGCGCCGCTGCCGCGCGAGCGTGCTCACCTGCTCGAGCAGATCGGCGCGCAGCGTGCAGCAGATGCAGCCGTTGCTCATCTCGACCAGTTCGTCCTCGCCGCGATGCAGCTCGACGTGGCGTCGCACATCGTCGGCGTCGACGTTTATCTCGCTCATGTCGTTGACGATCACAGCGACCCTCAGGCCGGTGCGGTTGCGCAGGATGTGGTTCAACAGTGTCGTCTTCCCGGCGCCAAGGAATCCGGATAGCACCGTCGGCTCGGTCAGCCAGCGCATCGAATTCTGGCGCGAGATGATCTTGCGCCTGTTCGCGGACGTACAGATCGCGGCCGTGCAGAAGGCCGATTTCTTTGGCCGAGTCCGGCAGCGCAAGTGCGACAAGCTGCGGATCTCGGATATCCACGCGAGCGAGCAGGCGGTGACCCGACGCTATCGTCAGGCGCGTAGCGAGTACGAGGACAAGTATTTCGCGGTGCTGATGCTCGAGGGCAGTCAGTCGGTCGAGCAGGACGGGAAGATCGTGACGCTGCGCCCTGGCGATTTCGCGGTATACGACGCGACGCGACCCCATCACCTGCAATTCGGCCAGTCCTGGCGCGAGATCGTCGTCAGCATTCCGCGCCCGACGCTGAACCAGCTTGTCGTCGGGATGGAACACCGCACCGCATGCCCGATTCCGACCGGGCAGGGAGTCGGCTGCGTGATGCGGGGTTTTCTCGAGCAGATGTCGTCGCAAATCCGCCACGTGTCCGAGGACGAAGTGCTGCAGTTGTCGGATACCGCGATCTCGCTGATCGCGATGACGCTCGGGAGCCTGCAGCGCAACGACTTCGCACAGTCGCGGATAAAGGCGCTGACGCTCACGCGCGTGAAGCGGCATCTGCTCGAGCACCTGCGCGACCCGGACCTGAACCCGATGATGGTCGAGCAGGCGATCGGGATTTCGTCGCGGTACATCAACAAGCTGTTCGAGGTGGAAAACACGTCGCTGATGCGCTACGTGTGGAACCTGCGGCTCGAACGGTGCGCGGAAGATCTCGTGAATCCGCAGTGTGCGGTGTTGCGCGTGTCCGACATCGCGTTGCGCTGGGGATTCAACGACATGTCGCATTTCAGTCGTGCGTTCCGCGAACGGTTCGCGATGTCGCCACGCGCGTGGCGCGGGCAGGGCGGTGCCGGGTCCCCGGCCTGACGCAGGGTTTGACGGGGACGGCCTCCAGTGAAGGCGATATGCGCCTTATCGCTTCCCGTTTATTCGATTCTTGGTACGCCGTGCCCGGAGATGTGAAAACGCCGGGAAGCGCGATGGTATCTGCCCGCATAACGTTATATCCGGAACGATTTCGACCGTAAATTTACGATTACAGCACTTATCGCACGCATCTCGAAAAAGACAAGACATTAACACCTTTGATCTGATTTAAGCGGACCATAGTGGCGTCGCAATTTTTGAACCTGCTTTATTCGTAATACTGATTTCCATACAACGGTCACCAATTATTCGTTTATCCGGAAGCCGTTACAGCGTCGAGATAGGTATGACATGACATGGAGGGGCGGAGACGTTGCCCCCACTCATAAACGAAGCACCTGTCCGTAAATCAGAATTTACGAACATGTTTTGAAGGCTCACTTTCCGGTCGTTCTTTGCATATCCTGATGGTTAGATCTATTAAATGTTGTTCACATGAAAACAAGCTGAGTCGTCATAGGTAAGCTCTCACCGCTCCTGCGTGTCGTGCCACTGCAACTGCTTGTCTGCCACACTGCCTGCGCAAGAGGAAGCGATGTCGGCAAGCCGTGCAATCTCGCGAAGTCGGTCACAGTCGAATGGCTGGGACGTCGAAGGAGTCCACGATGCGTTTCCCAAGCAATCTTTCATACCGGCACCAAATTGGCGCCTTGGCAATTGTCATTCCCATTACCGCCGCGTCGCTCGGCACTTTCATCTTTCAGGACGCGCTTGCCCAAAATAGCGCGGCAACGGCCAAAACCGGAAAGGCGAACCCGACCACCACGTTCAAGGTTCCACCATTGCCCAATGGTTCCGCCCATGTGTCGATAAAACCGGGCATGTCGGATAAGGACTGGGCAAATGCGTACAAGGAAACGGGGCGTCCCAAATTCGATCGGAAAACCGTGAAGCGCGCAGGCGGCAACGTCCAGCGAGATTAAGGGGAGGCAATCGTGAAGAAGATCATTCTGATTGTCGCACTGCTTGCCGGATTCGTGGAGATCACACTGCCGAACACGGCCTGCGCGCAGATCACGAACACGCAACATACGCTGATCTTGTACGACAATCCGCCCAGCGACCCATATTCAAAGCTCGGTCTGATCTACAGCATCATGCTGCGGAACTTGCTAGGCCACTTCAATACCGCGACCGACATTGTGCCCGTGCAGAACTACACCGCCGGTATGGTCGCAAACCATGACGCGACGTTTTACATCGGCGATTATTACAACAATCCCCTGCCGGCCGCATTTTTGAACGACGTGATGTCGTCCACGAAGACCGTGGTCTGGTTCAAGTACAACTTGTGGCAAATCGCATGGAACTCGGCTTATACGTTCAATCAGACCTTCGGCTTCAGCTTTGTCGGACTCGCGGGACTCAATTCAACGCCTTCGTCGAGCAATCCGAATCCGGGTTTCTATGACACGGTCACATACAAGACCATGTCGATGGTCAAGTACTACGCATTCAATCCTTCGACCGGCGTCGTCAGCGCGGATCCGGACGTTGGTCTCACGCAGGTGCTCGATCCATCCAAGGCGCAATCGCTGGTGACGATCACGAACAGTCAGAGCAAAGCGACGGCGCCCTACATCATGCGCTCCGGCAATTTCTGGTATTTCGCTGACATCCCGTTCTCGTACATCGGGCCGACAGATCGATATCTGGTCATTTGCGACGTGCTGCACGACATCCTCAATGACGGGACAAGCACTGCCGCGCCGAATCATCGCGCCCTCGTGCGACTCGAGGACCTCGACGCCTACACGACGATTGGTTCCATGAAGCAGCTGACGGATTACCTTTTCTCAAGGAAAATTCCGTTCACGATGGCGACGATTCCCTTGTACACGGATCCGAATGGCTATTACAACGGGGGGACACCCGAAACCATTCACCTTGCGAACGCGACCGGTTTGCAATCCGAGTTGAGCTATGCGCTGGCTCGCGGCGGATCGATCGTGATGCATGGCTATACGCATCAGTATGACGCGACGCCGAACCTGCAAAATGCCGTCTCCGGTAGCGACTATGAATTCTGGTATGCGGTGCAGAACCGTCCGGTGGACGAAGAGCAGGGCTCGCCGAACTGGGCACTCCAGCGAATGACGGCGGGGCTCGCCGAATTCTCGACCAACGGGTATACGGTGGCCGGCTGGGCGGCACCGCAGTACCAGATGTCTGCGTTGTCCTCACAGGCAGCAGCAAGCACGTTTCCCGCTGCCACGTTCCAGAGAGCGGTCTACTACACGGCGAGCAACCCGCAGCTGGGAACCGGAGCGGCAAATCAGGATTTTTCAGCGGGTCAGTTCTTTCCGTACATCATCAATTCCGACTTCTACGGCGAGCGGATCGTCCCGGAGAATCTTGGAAGTATCCAGTACAACATCTGCAACATCGACCCATTTTCGTGCATCAGTTATACGTGGCAGCAAGTCGCAACGAATGCGAATTACGCTCTTGTGGTGCGAGATGGCTTCGCGTCGTTCTTCTTTCACCCGTACTGGATGGAGCCCGACCTGAATTTACCGGCATTTAGCGACTTCCAGAACCTTGTCACCGCCATCACCAACATGGGCTACACATGGGTAGACGGAACCACGGCCAAATGACCGTCCGAAGTTTCAGTGTAGTGATGGTCGGAGACAGCAATGAAGAAGGTACTAATTGTATTTGGTACGCGACCGGAGGCCATCAAGGTGGCCCCTCTCGTGCACCTGCTTTCGGTCCAACCGAATGTTGACGCAAAGGTTTGCGTGACCGCCCAGCACCGGGAAATGCTCGATCAGGTATTGCATTTGTTCGGCATCTCACCGAGCTTCGATCTGAATCTCATGCGCAAGGGGCAGACGCTGAGCGAACTCACCTCCAACGTACTTCAAGGCGTCGGCGCAATCTATGATGACTGGCAGCCGGAAATCGTCCTCGTGCATGGGGATACCACTACGACGCTTGCTGCGAGTCTCGCAGCGTTCTATCGCTACATCCCCGTCGGTCACATTGAAGCCGGATTGAGGACAGGCAACATTTGGTCGCCGTGGCCGGAGGAACTCAACCGCCGCGTTGCTGACGCCATTTCTTCGTGGCTTTTCGCCCCTACCGAACAAGCGCGGCTCAACCTGTTCTCCGAGGGCGCACTGCCTTCTCGCGTCGTATTGACCGGCAATACGGTTATCGATGCGTTAATTCAAGTGAAGCGAAAACTGGACGACGATCCGTCGCTCAGCGCGCGCATCGGGTCGGCCTATCCGTTTCTCGACGTGGCCCGGAGATTGATACTCGTTACCGGACACCGGCGCGAGAGCTTCGGCGAGCCCTTCAAGAATTTCTGCAAGGCATTGCGCCAACTGGCTGCAATGCGCGATGACATACAACTGGTTTACCCCGTGCATCTGAATCCAAACGTTCAGCAACCGGTGCGGGCGATCCTTGGCGGGCAACCTAACGTGCACCTTATCGAGCCGCAAGAGTACCTTCCTTTTGTCTTCCTGATGTCGCGAGCGTTCCTGATCGTCACCGATTCGGGCGGAATCCAGGAGGAAGGGCCGGCGCTCGGCAAGCCTGTCCTCGTGACACGAGATACCACGGAGCGTCCGGAGGCCGTGCAGGCGGGCACGGCTCGACTCGTCGGCACCGACACCGAGCGCATCATCGCGGAGGTGACCCGCTTGCTCGACGACAGCACGCAATACAATGCCATGGCCCACGCTACCAATCCGTATGGCGATGGACATGCAAGCGCAAGAATCGTTGACGCGCTATTGAATATTCCGGCTTTGGAGGAGGAGATTGCGTTGCCCGGCCTGCCGCGCAAGGTGTTCGATAGTGCGATTGCTTCAGGGCTGCATGCTTTGCGCTCGAATTAGGTCATCACGGTAGTTCGACATTGCTTTAATGATACGTTTAACCGGTTTGCAACGACGAAAAGATGAAAGCGACTCATGCACATTCGGTATCGGATTAAAGATTGACATCGCCAACATAATTTAATGGACTGTGGGTCGATCGATCCTGGTGGCACGGGTTGCGGGATGGATTGGAATGGACGGAACGTCGATTTGGCTTTCGCATTTGCATGGCTTGAATATGGTTGCGATGGTGACGGCGATCGTCGTATTCATCAGCTCAATCGACGACCTTCTTCTGGCTGAGTACGACTTTGTTCGGTTGCCCGTTCTGTCGCTGCCACGAAAATGGAATGCGTTCGTTGCAGGCACCTATCATCGCAAGCGACGCGCAAATCGCCTCCGCACGCTCGCGGCACGCGTACTTTCAGGAGTTCGAGCGCAGACGCGGTCCGGAGGAAGGTTCTCGCCGGGCTTCCGCGCCGGGACCGACTGGGGGACGGCATGAGACACGCGCGAAATTCGGCCGCCGTGCAATGGGGGCGGCTGGCGAGGGTGGGATGGATTGCCGCCGTCGCGTCGCTCGCCTGGCCGGTACCGGGGAACGGCGCCGAGTCGCTTGCGCCCAAAGCGTATCGCCTCGCGGATGCCGCTTACAAGGCGATTGCCTCGGGTGACCTGCCGCACGCGGAGCGCTACGCGTCGGAAGCGCTCAAGGTGCAGCCGACCAGCCTGCAGCTCGGGCTCTTGCGGCTTGACGTGCTCATGCGGGAGGGAAAGATCGACAAAGCCGACGCGCAAGCCGAGAGCCTGTTACGGCGCCATCCAGAAAGCGCGCGGGTGCGGGCGCAGCACGGCTTTCTTGCGCAGAGGCAGCACAGATACGAAACGGCCGCCCGCGATTTCGCTGCCGCCATCGCGAAGGGTGGATGGAGTCGCAGAGAGGAACGCAATCTGCGCCTTGCCTGGGCAGACAGTGCGCTCGCCGCGCATGAACCGGATCAGGCGAGCGCAGCCTTGCGGCCGCTTCAGGGTCATCCGGATAGCGCCGTGCAGTTGCGGATTGCGCAGCTGCGGCTGCGCAACGGCAACCGGAAAGCCGCATTGCTCGCAGCGCGGCTTGCACAGCACCACGCGGCAACGAACGACGAGAAGCAAAGTGCGGCCGAGTTGATCGCTTACGCGAAACAGCCGCCGCCGGCCAACGACAGGGCCATGAAAACACTGCAGACGGCCTACGATTTGCTGCGAGAAAACAAGGATGACGAGGCACTGAGGCGGTTCGAAGAAGGCTTCGCCGAGGGCGGCGGCAACGCAGGCAACTTTGCCGACGCTGGCTACGCCGCCAAGCGCCTCAGCAAGAATGAAGAAGCGATCGAGCTGTTCAAGCGCAGTATCGATGCCGACGATGCCGAGCAGACATTGGACCGGCAACGCAAGCGCAATATCAAGACAGACGATACCGGGCAGAGATCCGACGTGCCACGCAAGCGCAGTACCAATGCAGGCGATGCCGAGCAGCCATTGGACGTGCAACGCAAACGCAATATCAATGCAGACGATACCGAGCAGACATCGGACACGCAACGCCAGCGCAGTATCGATGCAGACGATACCGAGCAGACATCGGACACGCAACGCCAGCGCAGTATCGATGCAGCCATTACCAAGCAGGCATGGAACGCGCCACGCCAACGCACTCTCGATGCAGCCGTTACCGAGCAGACATTGAACGAGCAAAGCCAGCGCAGTCTCGATGCAGACGTTACCGAACAGACATTGGACCAGCAACGCCAGCGCAGTACCGATGCAGACGTTAACGAGCAGGCATTGGACCGGAAACGCAAGCGCAGTATCGATGCAGACGTTAACGAGCAGACATCGGAGCAGACATCGGAGCAGACATCGGACCGCCAACGCCGATTCGGCTACCGGCGCGAAATCCAGCAGCTTGAGCGGCACTGGGGCTTTGTCATGAGCTTGCCGTACCAGGGGTCCGCGTTCTCGCCGCAAGGCACGGTCCGCGTCCTGCAGCCCGGTATCGAGGCCTATTGGCAGCCACCCCGCATCGGCTACCGGAACGGGCGAATTCTGCAGTTTTTCGTACGTGGGTATGGCACTGCCTATGACGGCACAGGAAACGTGACTGGAATGCCGACGGTGCAGGGGTCGGTCGGCGTGCGCTACAAGCCGATTCCCGACCAGAATCTCTTCGTGACCGCGGAGCGACTCGTCCACATCGGCCGGCTGTCGACGAACGACTGGCTCGCGCGCCTTGGTTACTCATCGGAGGCCGGCAATGATTTGCGCATGACGGAGCCGAGCTGGCGAAGCTGGCAAGCCTATGCCGAAGCAGACTACTTCTTTCATCAGGGCCGCTATATCTTGTATTCGCAGTTGCGCTACGGGCATACGTGGGCCATTCCATCGGTCAGCGATCATCTGACCGTCTATCCGCACATCGCCGCGGCGTTCGATCATGACAATCGCGAGAAGGACAAGACGGCGATCGGTATCGGCCCGGGTGTGCAATTTCGCTTCTGGTTTCGCGAGAGCCGCTACAGCGCGCCGGCCAGCTGGG
The DNA here is from genome assembly GCF_003854275.1 of Burkholderia sp. Bp8963. Taxonomy (GTDB): domain Bacteria; phylum Pseudomonadota; class Gammaproteobacteria; order Burkholderiales; family Burkholderiaceae; genus Burkholderia. Next base: position 20,704 of record NZ_QTQP01000011.1, on the reverse strand, counting down.
TCGACCTGACTGTCCAATACCGCTTTCCTCTGACGTCGGCTGCGCGTTCGCGCGGGCTTTTCGTGCAGGCTACGCTCTGGTATTAGCCTTGATCAACAGGGACATCGAGGAGTGCGGCCGATGCCACACCTGTCTTCGTTTTCGGCATTCAAGTGTGCGTTCTCGCTCGGCTGGCTGCTGGCGGCAGCCGGGTGCGCCTTTATGATGCCAGCTGATTCGTACGCGGTCGGAATTGTCTGGCAGATCGATGCGGCAACGGTCGATCCCGTCGGCAATTGGCAATGGCTGGGCGCGAGCGACCTGCTGGTCCAGTGGATCGTTGTCGATGACACTGCCTTTGTGCGGAATACGGGGCTACGCACGGCTGCCCACCTGCCGGATTGGGACCGGATCAGTCGAGAACCGTGGGCAAAGAACGTCATCCTGGGGCTGGCCGGAGATACAGACGAAAGGCGCGCGCGCACGAACTTTGCCAGGCTAGGAGAAATCTCGGCGGCGCTCGTGCGTATGCCGACTCCATTGCATGTCACAGGCTATTACTTTCCGGTCGAAATCGATCCTAGCTGGACCGACGCACCTCGGCTTGTCCCAGTCCTGAATGAATTGCCGCGGCCACTCTGGGTGACCGTCTACGATCGCGCCAACGTCGGCGGCGATACGCTTGGCCGCTGGCTCGCTTCATGGCTACCCGCAGACGTGGGGGTGTTCTTTCAGGACGGTTGCGGCGTCAATGCACGAATACCGCCGGTTGCGCGCAACTATCTCGATGCGCTATCTCACCACTTGGGCAAAGACAGGGTTCGCGTCGTTGCTGAGGCCTTCAGGCCTGCCGTACACGGAGGCTTTCGCGCCGCGACTGCTGACGAACTGCGTGCACAGATGTCAGCCTACAGCGGCTATTCCGTCTATCTCTTTGACGGGCCCCACTACGTGTCGGACGACCTCGCACGGGCACTGGCGCCGCAACGCGCTGCGCCGCCGGGGCCCAGCCGCTGACGACGCGGATGCCTTCGAGATGAGAGGCCCCCTCAGGTGTTCACGGCGTCCTTGAATGCTTTGCCGGCGGTAAATTTAACCGTTTTTGCCGCGGCAATCGTGATGGCTTCCCCGGTCGCCGGATTGCGGCCGGTCCGCTCGGCGCGTGCACCGGTGGAGAAAGAGCCAAAACCGATCAATTGCACCGTATCACCGCGCGTGACAGCGTGCGTCACGGCCGCGAGAATGGCATCAATGGCGGCACCCGTGCTGGCTTTACTGTCGCCCGTTGCAGCCGAAACAGCGTCGATGAGTTCTTGCTTGTTCATTCGTGGATTCCTCAGTCATATCCGCTAAAGGCGGATTTGGCCATTACCCTATAACATCTGCTGCGTAGAACGCAACTTCTGCATCAATGGTTCAGGAACGCACGCAGTTCACGAGTGAACGCTGAGAAAATTGAACAAGCTCTGGACAGGGCGGGGGCGGGGATGACAGCGAAACCCGTCATGCTTTCGGTCGTTATGGTTTTGTATAAGTGCGTCGTTTCGATTGCCGCGGCGTTGCGCGCCGCCCGGCTATCAGATCGCGTCGAGCCGCTGCGCAATCATCGCCAGCAGGTCGCGCCGCACCGTGATCCGTCCGTCCGGAAGACGCCCGGCCGACGCGTGCATCGATCGTCCGAGTGCGTCGAGCGCCGAGCAGGTGTCGAGCGCGCCTGCGACAGCCCAGAAGCCTGAGCGTCGGTCCGGCAACTGGCTCGCGTCGCCGGCAAACAACGCGATTTCGGTACGTGCGCCTTCGAGCGACCGGTTCAGTGCGCCGTTTGCGCCGATACAGTTCCAGCAGAATCCCCCCGGCCGATGCGCGGTCGGTTTGACGACATGCACGACGATGTCGTCGCCGGCGGCCGCGCGGTCGCGGGCGATCCTCCAATCCAGGCGGGTGTGCGGCGACCGCAGTCCCGCGAGCCATGTTTGCGCGTCGCGTTCGTCGATGCCCCATAACCTCAACGCGACCCGAAGCACCGGCCCGCGACTTTGCGGGGCACGCGCATTCAACGCATCGCTGAGGTTGGGCTTACCGGTGGGTCGGGTCATTGGGGGTATGCCGAAGTGAAGGAGCGCAAGCAAAGACAACTTTGGCGCACCGGCCGGTGTATCTCAATGTCAAAACATGGTGTGAATCGGACGAGAGCCGGCGCTGCGCGGAGCGTGTCTGCCTCGCGCAGCGGTTGTGGAGGGCGTGTGTCGGCTATCGGTTGCGCGAGGGCGTCGAGTGGAAATCCGGCGCGCGGGTCGAATGCGGTGCGAGCCCGGGCTGTTGATCGGCGCGTCCAGACGTGAACGGAACTGAACCGCGCCGGATGGCTTACGTTGAAAGGCGTGCTTCAAGGACGGTCGCGGATTCCTGTTTCTTGCCTTCTGGTGTGCCAAGTTCCAGTGTATGCATCAGGAATCGCTGCAACGTCGCGGCAGCAGGTGTCTGGTCATCTGCATCTGTACGGGTGAACAGTCCGAAGCTGGCGACCGGGGGTGTCGGCAATCCGAATTCACGCGGATCGAGCGCACGCATCGTGCCGCGCAGAATATTCCTGTCGAGCAACACCGCGATTCCCAATCCTGCCTGGACAGCCGACTGAATTGCGGACAGGCTCGTGCTCGTGCAAACGACTTTCCACACGATACCGGCTTCGCGCAGTGAAGCAAACAGTTTGTCCTGCCAGGGGCAGCCACCTGCGAACGCGACGATGGGAACCGGCGTATTGCCGAAACGCATTTCCGTCATTTCCGTTGCTGCCCAGCGAAGCGGATGCTGCCACGTGACAATGGGTTCTGCATGAATCAATGCGGGATCGCCGATCACGATATCAAGCTGGCCTTTAGCGAGCTGCTGCCACAAGGTTGGGCTCCTGTCGATCACGATTTCGAGCGTGACACTTTCAAAGGAAGCCGCGAACTGTTTCAGCGCATGCGGCAAATGTCCAACGGCGATGTCCTCGAGCATGCCAAGCCTGACCGCGCCGGAAATCTCTTCTGCGTTGAGCGCGGCGCGCGCCGCCAATCCGACGTTGAGCAGCTTGTATGCGTAGGGCAGCAGCACATTGCCTGCCGCCGTCGGTTTGACTCCGCGCGGTGAACGTTCCAGCAAGCGTTGACCGACCTCTTCTTCCAGCCGGCGCAACGCCATGCTGATCGCAGCCTGCGTTCGATGCAGCACAACGGCCGCGTCACTGACGCCACCAGTTTCGACCACGGTGACGAACGTGCGCAGGAGCGTGCTGTCGAGATCGCGAATCATAAATATTCCTGATGCGGCGATAAAAAATATGAGCTTATACCAAGGCGCTTAGTCCCGTTACCATCGAGCACACATTAACTGGTAAGCCCTGCGATGCGCGATCAATCGAGTATGACCCGGCCCGCGGTGATGGCGAATTATTCGTCCTGGCTGTCGAAAGTCGTGGCGCCGCTGTTCTGCGTTGTTTCGATGTCCAGCATCCAGCTGGGCGGTGCGCTTTCCCGGCCGATATTGACCGAATACGGCACTACCAGCACAACATGGTTGCGTCTATGCGTCGCTGCCCTGGTGCTCGGAATGGTGACTCGGCCGCAACTTCGTACCTATTCGCGCCAACGCTGGCTTGCCGCCATCGTCCTGGGTAGTGCGATGGCCGGAATGACGCTGTGCTATTTCGAGTCGGTCAATCGCGTGCCGCTCGGTCTCGCCGTGGCGATCGGTTTCCTCGGACCGCTTGCCGTTGCGACGATTGGCGTGCGCCGGCCCACGATGCTCGTCTATCCGGTGCTTGCCGCGCTGGGCGTATGGCTACTGGCCCGCCGCGACGGCATCTGGGTCGTGGATGTGCCCTGGGTTCTCCTTTTCCCGGTCGGCACGGCGTTGTGCTGGGCGGCCTATATCGTATTGTTGAAGCATATCGGCCAGCAGTTTAATGGACTTGAGGGACTGGCGATCTCATTGATCGTCGCGGCTGTCGTCATGACGCCATTCGGCCTCGAACAAAGTGGTGGGCATATCTCCGGCAGGCAACTGCTTGACGCCGCATGGTTGGCTCTGCTCGTGCCGTTGTTGCCATACGTGCTTGAACTCAGCGCGCTGCGGCGAATGTCATCCGCATCATTCGGTATTTTGATGAGTGCGGAGCCGGCGATCGCAGCAGCGATTGGTTTCATTGTCCTTTCACAGCCGCTGACACCATTGCAGATCGCCGGCACCTTGTGCGTAATCGGTGCCAGTATCGGTTCTGTCGTACAGGAGAAGTTCTAGTATCGCATCAGGCATCGCTTCGGCCGGACAGAAACCAGGTGTGCAACTTGCCGATTCCCTTCGCCTCGATCGTCCCGCGTTCTTCGAACACGAACGGTTCACCCAACCGGTGCCGGGTCGCATCCGTTACCTGCACCCGTCCCGCCACACCGTGGGATTCCATCCGGCTGGCCGTGTTGACCGCATCGCCCCACAAGTCGTAGATGAACTTGTGCTTGCCGATGACGCCAGCCACCACCGCGCCGCTGTTGATCCCGATGCGCATCTGCAGGTTGTAGCCGCGGCGGTGATTGAAGCGCGCCAGCGCGTCGGTCATGTCGAGCGCCATATGCGCCGCGCGCGCCGCGTGATCTGCTGCCGGTTCCGGCAGCCCCGCGGCTGCCATGTAAGCGTCGCCGATGGTCTTGATCTTCTCGAGGCCACGGATGTCGGCGAGGGTATCGAATTCGCTGAAGATCTCGTCGAGCACGCTCACCAACCGCTCGGGGCTCATGCCCGCCGAAAACCGTGTGAACGCCACGATGTCAGCGAACAGGACGGTCACTTCCGGAAAGCTGTCGGCGATGACTTCCGGGATGCTGTCGGCGAGCAGTGCGTGACGTGCCTTCAGCCGTTCTGCGATCGGGTAGGGCAGCAAATTGAGGAGCAGCCGCTCCGACACCTTCTGCTCGGCCACGATCTTGTCGTAGAGGTGCTGAAGCTCGTCGTGCTGGCGACGGATCAGTTCGCGGCTTGCCTGCAATTCCTCGTTCTTTCGCGCGATCTCCGCTTCGGCGCGCTTCTTTTCGGTGATATTGCGGCCTTCCGGCAGCAGAAACACGACCTTGCCGCTCTGATCCTTGATGGGCAGGAGCGAGAAGTCGACGACGATCGTCTCCTCGCCCGTTGCGTGACCGTAGATTTCGAAATCGCAGCGGACGAATTCCCCCTCGCTTGCGCGTCGGATCAGCTCCCGCAGCAAAGCCTGGGTCTGCGGCGAAACGAGCCACCAACGCGTCTCCCAAAACGGCTTTCCCTGAACATCGTCCATCCGCAGGCCAACCGCTTCGAGCGCTGCACGGTTGGCCTCGAGGATCATGCCGCTCGCATCCAGCAAGCCCACGAACTGGTACATCTCATCCACCATGACGCGTGCGAGCTTGTCCCGTTTCGTCTGGAGATCGTCCGTCGCGCGGAGGCTGACATTGCGCACGCAACACTCCGGCGCGTCCGAAAGCGGCTCGAGGTTGATGTTCGACATGCTTCACCTCATGCGAAAGCGGCGTTGTGTACAGGACATGCACGTCGTCTGTCCGGGCGGCTACAGTCCTGCATCAATCCTAGGAAATCCTGGCGGTGAAGGATGTTCGATGTGCGTGTCCCGGGGTTCGGGGTCTGCGTCGTTTTTTTTCAGCCAAACATGCGGTCTTCTGGGGATCGACCATGGCCGGCGCTCCGTGACGGGTATCGGCAACCATCCTGGAAGCCAAAACACGACATTTGTAAAAAGCTACTACAGTCAAAAAATTGATCATACATATTATGTCAACTTGTGGCGTATCACGCACACTTGATTCCTACTCGTGATCCAAAATATGGTGTCTGCGTGATTCGATCATCCGAACCGCAAGGGCTCAAGAGCCCCACGCTTCCAGCAGGCTGTCGCGTCCAGGTCGAAGCGAGGCCCTGGAAACGTTGAAAATCGCATAGCATTCGACGTCCTATTCGAATCTCTCGCCGCTTTCTCGGTGTCTCTTGGTTTCACTGATCTCGTCTTCGCACGCCTCTTGAATCAGCTCGCTGTGCTTCAACTGGATGAATGAAGACAAGGAAGGATCACCGCGCGTATCGAAACGGGCAAGTAGCGCCGCGTTTTTTCGGACCACCGATGAGCGTGCGCCGCTCCACATTGAAGGACGCAGACGAGCGACAAGCTCGGCCATCACACCTATCGGATCAAGCCCATCATGGACCAGCCGCGCCGCCAGAGGGCGCCAGGTTTGCAACTGATGGTCTGCCGAACCGTCGAACATCGTAGCGACAGCAGCGATGAAGAGAAAACGATCAGCGGGGCGCTCCGAACACCACTCAAGGATGATTTCCTCGCTTATCCCGTCCAAGGGATTTCCGCGATGAAGACTCGCGCGCCGCAGCAGGTCGGCCCCAGCGGCCACTTCCACATGGTCGCCAGCACCGAGAGTATCCAAAAGCGTTCGTGGCTGAGTGTGAGCCAAAACCTTCAACACCTCATGACAGTCTTCCCAAAGCTTGTGATCGAGCTTCGCCCGCCGCATGTTCTCGCAAAGGGCGTGTGCAGTAGTTCTGGCGTCGTCACCAACGGTGCAAGCGTTGAGGACTATCTGTAACTGGTAGTCATTGAGGAAAGAATGGTCAACTTCACTGAAGTCAATCGCGCGCAGGATGCAGCGTCCGGCCTCGACAATGGGTCCTGCGTGAGCTCGACTCTCGCGATCGTCGTCAAAAAACTGGCTACCCAGAATTCGTATAGCTATCGACATGCCTTCTTTCGCCTCGGATACCGCGATGATGAAGTTTGCGATATCGACCGCTGGAAGGATTTCGACAGCACCGCCAAAGTGAATGTCCGCGAAACGTGCGATCGGCGCCTGTCCCAATTTCAGCGACTTCAGCAGTCGCGGGATCCCCCCGGGAACGTTTGCGACTGGAGGCTGCAACTGCGGAAAACGCGACGCAAGCGCCTCATGCTCAACGGCATTGTCCAACATACGTCCCAGGTGAGGTGAATTCTGGTTGGCCAACTCAAGCAGGAATCCGTTGAGGACCCTAAGGTCCCGCTGGCTTTCAGGAATCAGGCCAACGCCCCCGATCATGCGATCCCATAGCTCCTTCGGTTCTCTCACCGCGCGCGCGAGCCCGATTCCGAAATGCCACAAGTTACTCGCAGTGGCGAAGAGCTCGGGCATGAGTTCATCGAACACGGCCGGCTCCGCGACAAGCTCGCCGGCAAGTGCCTCGACTTCAGCATTCTGACAATCAATCGCCTCCCCGAGGCTGCGCGAATTCGTAGGGTCGATCTCGTCGAGGTCGTAGATGCTGCCATTGAAAACGCGAGCCCGGATACGTTGCACGAAGTTTCGAGGGCGAAGCGCAAGTTCGAGCGCGCTGAGCCTCGCATAGTTTTCCGAACTCCTGTTCTTTTCGTCATAGTGACGCGTGACCTTCACCGCGTGCCAGCCTTCTACCCAAAAGTCCCTGACCACTAGTTGCTTCGAGAGGGCATCAAGTTCGTCACGCAGTCCAACCTGGGTCCAGAGGCCACGAAAATGTGCGGCGATGATTTCCCTTACTTCGTACTCTACCGGGTTGGACGAAAGAGCATAATTCGCTGCTACCGAGAGTACCTGTCTGTACCAGCGCAGGACCTCTGATTGGGACTGGGGCTGGTATCCAAAGTCACGGGAATGGGCGCCAAACTGGAACTCGTCGTGAGCAGTGAAGTAGTTGCACTGCAGGAGTGCCTTGAGCGCCGAAAGACCAAGGTTACGTTCCTCTGCACTGCCGGCCTGGAGGAGCTTCTGTGTAACACGCAGCCGCTGGTCTATCGAGGCATGAGTGCCCGAGAGATAAATGGGAAAAAGCGAGCTGTGAATCTCGCGGGCAGCCTTAAAGTCCCCGTCCACGGCCATGAACTGGAGCAATGTAGTACACCGTTCGAACAGGCCTGCGTCCCATGCGAAAGATCGCAACGTGCGGGCAATGTAGTTAACGCCAGCTAGTGAACGACCCGAACCGAATTGCGGCGATGGCCTGTTTGATTCCAGTGCATTCAGTGCAGCTAGAGGTGCCGCAGGGACACAGTTTCGGAAGACGGTCTGCCCAAATTCGCTGAGGTTCCAGACGTGTTCGCCAATCCAGCCGTCTGGAGCCAACCAGTCCTCGACAATCGCCTTTGCGTCCTCGCTCTTCTCGAGATATCCAAGCCGTCTTGCAAATGAACTGACAAGGCGCTCTGGCGCCCCATGCATCAGCGCTGCCTCGATACGATCGCGCGAGATATTTTGCAACGCGGTCGCCGCGAGATAGTTAGCCAGCGCATGCGGAAGGATTGCGCGCCATTTCCCCCGCCGCTGCGCGAGTTCCCGGCGCAGAAGCTCGGCAATGTGCCTGTGGGCTCTTTCGGGTTCCACGCCTGCCAGTCCTGCGATTCGTTGCAGTTCTCCCTCAGGCCCATCGGAAAGGTCCTCTCCATTGAATGAATAGGCGAGCGCACAAACCTGGGCAATTTCCAGCAGCGACTGGTCGTGCCCCTGTCGTTGGGCAAACAGCCGCTCGAACAGCTGGGCATTGTTCAACTTCGCGAGTGTGCCGATGCTATCCACCGTGTCGGCGAGCGCGATTGCAATCCGCGCGTTGCCGCATGAAAATTCCGCGGCGGTCCTAGCGTTCGTGCGCGACAGCTTCGGAAAGCGCAATTGCAACAGCCTTTCGATCAGGTCTACAGAAGCCGCGCGGATCTCGAAGACGGCTGTGTCCTCGGGCAAATCATCTCTGATGTCATATTCGACAGTGAGAACACTTACAGAACTGTCGGACGACTTCACCAAGTCAGTTAGTCTTGCATGCAGCTCCGCAGGACAGTTGTCGACGATCACAACCGCGTGCACGCGATTGGATATGAGATCGGAAGCAAGCTTGGCGGGTTGCGGGTCGGGGTCATCGCTCATGTTGGTGTAGACGGCGAGCGCTGGGGCCAACGCTTCCGCGCCGACGCGGTCGTCGAACAAGGCCTGTACGAACCTCGTCTTGCCAACACCGGAGAGCCCCACCAATCGAATGACGCCCTGTGGCAGGCGCAGAATGTCCCGTATTTTGCGCAGCCCCTCGCCCGCGGAAATCTCTTCGGAACGTGCGGAAGCACGGTCCCGGACTCGAACGCCCTCATCCATCAGATAGCTTGCTTCGACTCCTCCGGCTCGATAAGCCCAGGGACCAAATGGTTGCCATCCCGATATCGCTCGCCCGATAGCCTCGCGGACCCAGACGACAAGGCCTGGATGGTTGCGCACCCAGGTCGCCAGCCGCGTGCGATCGTAAAAGTCGATATGGAGCCTTTCGGCCAGGCCCTCAGCCGCCTTCACCATCGCTTGCCGCCGGGTTTGCAGCGCACTGTCCGCGGTCGTGCCTAAAGAGCTGACGATAACGTATGCGCCGTTGCTCGCAGCGAGATCGCTAATGACCGGGCGGAGTTTCCCATTCGGTCGCATCTCCTGGGCAATTGCGCGCGGTGGCATATCCTGCCGCTTCACCTGAAAGCCCGTGCAGTGCCGTGGGATAAACCCGCCATCCCAGTCGCCGCTGGTCAGGCTGACCCTTACGTCTACCCCACCATCTTTCGCGTTCTGGTCGCCACCCCATGTCACGGCAGAAGTGGAGTGACCGCGGTTGCGTAGTTCTGCTTCGCACAAAAGGCCAACGAGCGTTCTGAGCCGCGTGTCGTCCAGTCTCGCGATATCGTCGGGGGTGATTTCAAACATCGTCAATAGGATCTCTCAACCGCCTTGTCGCTAATGCTTCGTTCGACCCGCCTCAACGCGATACGCATGACCCGACTCGCCGCCCTTCTTCGCCGCCCGCGCGTCGGCTGCGTAGGACACGTCGTCAAACTGCCAGCGGTCGTAGGCGCGCATGTGATGACGTGTGAACTGAGATTCACCAAGGAGTCGGACCGCCTCTACGTCGATGCCCTCGATTCCAACCAGGACCTTTTCGATTTCATCGAGCACCGGCTGCATCTGCTCCCGAAGGCCGGCGTTGCTGAAATCGTCCTCGCGGCACAACAGCACGAGATCGCATGAGTAGTCCTCGCCCTGTCCGAGTTCGACGTAGCGCGGCCTGAGTGAGATGAACGCCTCCGTGACGGCGGGCAGCTTCTCGAGCAGTTTGCGCATCTTGTCTTCGGCCTTCACCGTTGCCAGCCGACCATTGAAGGTGTCCGGCAACGCGGCGCGAACATAGCGCGTCATCAGCCAGTCCATCAGGTCGCGAATGCGTTGGGGCGCGATCGTGACCTCGAAAGGCGGGATATGCGTCACCCATCCGCGAGGAACGAGAAAGCGATTCCACGGCCGGATGCTCAGGTGCCCGTGCCCTCCTTCCAGCTCGACAGCAAATGTCCGGAAGCTCTTCTGGTACGTGTCGGCGGGGTTCGGTGCCCCCTCCCCCCAACTGGCGAGCAGGAACTCGACGTACGGCTCTGCCTCGTCCCTGAACTGGACAATGTCACAGGTCTGGCTGACCGCGATGAAACAGACCTTCGTTGAATCGAGCAACGTCACGAGATCGTCGCGCCCCGCAAGCCCGAGCATTTCCTTGAAGTGCCCGTGTGTGGCTGGGTCGGCGATCATGCCCTGCTGCCACCCCATCCGGGACAGCGTTGTTCCAATGGTCTCGGCAGCCTTGTCACTCAACCTCGCGCCCCTTCACTGACCAAACCCGCGAGCAATCAGGTCGTTAACGCGCCGGTATTCGGCGATCTGCTGGCGCGACAGGTTCGCGATGGACTGCAGCGCGGCGGCGACGCGGTCCTCGTCGATCACCTCCTGCGTCAGAAGCGAAAATAGGTCGCCCCGCTTTCCGTCAGCGTGCTCAATAATCGATGCGTGAAGATGCGCGACGAGGTTGCCGACCTCGTAACCGTTCCATCGCTCGGCGAGGCGCTCGAGAACGGCCAAACGTGCGAGCGTATCTTCACGGACCTGTCCCTGGTACGCCTCGTCGAGCCAGTTGTACAGTGCAGCGCGCGAGCACTGGAGCACAGCAGCCAGCTCCTTGCTCGATAGGCCAAAGGCGGCCTTAACCCGGTTCAGGCGGTCGCGAAGGGGTACTGCACCGGCCCTAGCCTGCGCAGGGGCGACCGCGGGCAACTCGCACGCGACCTGTGGCCCGGCAATCGTTGTGAACAACTCGTAGTTCATGGGAAACACGACGGTCCCCGCATCACCATACACCGGCGTCGGGCTGTAGCCCGTGAGAATGAGAATCTGCGGATTTTCATTTTCCCGGTGAATCATGGACACGTTGCCGCCGGTTGAAATCTCCGGACGGGCGAACAATGGTTGCGCCAGCATCTGGGCCCGCACTACATTCCTGATTGCAATATCAAGCATCGGGGACTCCGTCTTTCCAGATTGTCTGGCCGCGCTCACTGGTGAGTGCCTTGAAAACCGCTGACTGAGACTGATGCAGAATCTTCGCACAGTCAACGAAAGTGTCCGCATCTACAATGCGTTTGATCTCCGCCGAAGCATCGACATCGAGAAAAGCGATCGTGGCATCTTTCTCCCGCTGCGCAAGCGCCGTTGCTCGCTGCAGACGCTCCGATGGGGAAAGTTCGGGAACGAAGAAAAACGCGGGTGGATATGGCTGCACCGCAGGCACCGTCCCAGCCCTGACTACCGTGCTCTGGGTGATGGGCCCGGCGACCTCATAGACTAGTTCATGCGTGTGCCGACTCAAGCGCCCGCCCGGCCAGAGGGTCTCAATCCCTGAAAACGGCGCGGCGAAAAAATCGCCGACCGACAGGCCGCCCTCTGGAAGCACGATATCCCAGTAGCGCATGCCAAGACGCTCGACGAATGTCTTTGGCCACGCGTGCAGCCAGGCCCCCCACACCTCACGCAGGACCTCGGCGAAGTGCGCGGAGTCAACATACGTCGTCGCGTGGACTGCGAGCGTATCGTGGCCAAGGACCACGCCTGTGCGGCTGTCCTCGGACAGAAAGTGAAACCGGGGCACGACCTGCGGCGTCATCACCTGCGCGCCGAAGTTCAAAGCCACCGCCTGCCCCTTGATCAGGCGGGGGAACTGCGAAACGAGGCTTTCTTGAAGGCGGCCGGCTATCGAATCGAGGGACAGGAGACTTCCGAATCGGACTTCCGCCACGACATACGCGAGCGGTGCGTTCTTCCAAGTGCCAAGAGGCTGCATGGTTGTGTTTCCCGAGAGTTTGACTGCATTCTAGACCAGCCACACCCTTTTAGACAGTTTTTTGGACACCACTTCAACCCTGATAGCCCGTATCAGACCAGATGCCAGAAACGAGCGGCGTTTGATTCTTGCTGCTTGTCGGCTGTAGGTACCTGAAATTTCTACGTACAAACCCTTTGTGCCTGCGTGACGAAAATGCAACCCGGAAAAGCTCGCGGTCGGTCGAACTTGCGACCGAGCCTGGCGTCGTGCGGACCGACACCCGGACGCGCTGAGCTATGGGCCGTCAAGGCGCCAGCGTTGCAGACGGAGTTGGCGGCTGAAACCAATAAACGAACGACCGTTCTAAAAAATCGAGAGAAACACTTATGTCAAGTTCGACCGATAGTTTGTACGGGTTGACACCGTGTCTGTGTCCGCATTCTGCAGAACTTTATTCCCAAGCCCCTCGGCGGAAATCGTGAGTCGCGCGTGCGGCACGCCGGAAGCCGTTCAGTGCCCGTCCCGAGATCGAACGGCGCTTCGCATAAGCGGCAACACGCGGTCCCATTGCCCGCCGTCCGGACCAATGTCGTCACGCAGTCCGACTACGAAGCGAGGCGGCCTCAAACTTTTGTCGCATCCTCCCTTGGAGCTGAGCGGACGAGCGCCGCGGTTCGCCCCGGTCTGTCAAGATGCGCGTCAGCCCAACTGTAGTGCCTGTGGCGGGGGGGCGAACAAGGTAAGCGCTTATGCGCTGCAGCGCATAAGCGCTTACCTTGTTCATGCCCCTGGACCCAGCACCTCGGGAGAACGCCCGAAGCGTTCGGCAAAGCGTGAGCTGCCCGAGATAGGCGCGTTGGGTATTGGCCGCGAGGTTGCGCACGCGCATATCCTCGATCATGCGTCGACGTAGGGGTGTCATGGTGGACTCCGCTCAGAGGGGACGTGGACAGCAAACTGCACTGCCATCGTCGCACTCGACCGGACTCCCCACCATCGATCCCGGAGCCGATACCGCCAGCCAACCACCATCTCCCACGTCAGCGGGTTAGTTCAATAACGCTTATCGGTCCATCTGCACTCGAGCGCTGACACGCTCCTTTCAATCATTGTTGTCAAGTGCCCGACGCGGCCGCAATCGTGCGGCGGGACACCAGTACTGCTATATACCTCGTGGACGCCGAGCCCCGTCAGCGGATTCGCGGTGGGCGTGCCGCTCGGCAGTTCCTGCACCACATTCGGCCCGTCGTAGTGAGCAATCGGGTGGTAAATGGGATGCAACTGGAGTGCAAACGGGAGGCAACCAGTGCAACTGGAATGCAGTCAGGCGGCCATCGAGGTGCAGAAACAGCAAAGCCCACCTATTTGATGGGCTTTGCATAATTCGAGAGCTGAGTTAGCAGATTGAATGCCTCTTGAGTCCTGCTTACCCTCCAGCGCTCTTGTCTATTGTAAAGTTCAGAAAATCCTTTAGTTCCGGATTGTACAACGCAAGCACTGATAAAGAGGCTACCCCGAATTTCCTTGCAAACTCATCATCTATATTCCGCCCAAAATCTTCCAGGTTTAGAGGAAGCTCGAACTTTCCAGCAATAGCCGGCTTAATTTTATCCTCCTCGCAAGAGTAAGAGACCAGCCGCTCGTTTTCTGGATCATACGTAATAACTACGCATCGCCTACTCATCTCTAATACCCCCTGCACTCTTGATATATCTGGAAGGCCCTTGCTTTACAGGCTCGGAGCCAATCCGTCCCATAAGCTTTGGAATAGGCCTGACACTCATCCAAGTTCGATTCATACTGAGCATGACACTGATCTTCATGGTCCTCTCTCGAGACGCATTGTTGAAGGCCCGCCTTCGGACCAGAAGGTACGACAAAATCTGATGCCGACAAGCCTAGTGGGTCAACTTTGCTAACTGGGTTACCACCGACATAGGCGTACAGATTAGCTCCCGCCGCCAACGTGATCGGATCCTCGGCCACAAACCGGCTGAACCCGGGGTGATAGTACCTTGCCCGATAGTAGTATAGGCCGGTACCATCGTTCTCCCGTCCCGTGTATTGCGCGGCGTTGGCATTCGCCTCACCGCTGGTCGTGGTGGCGCCATATGGCTCATACCCGTAGCTCGTTTTGACTGCTCCACTGGCGTCGGTGAGCGCGACCGTGCTGCCAAGTGAATCCGTGACGAAGCTTCTGGCCCCGAGATTGTCGGTGCGGCTATAGATCTCGTCGATCCCGAGCCCCGTCAGCCGATTCGCGGTGGGCGTGCCGCTCGCCAGTTCCTGCACCACACTCGGCCCGTCGTAGAGAAAGTTCGTCGCGGTCCCGTTCACCGTCTTGCCGGTTCGCCGCCCCTGTGAGTCGTAGGCAAAGCTCGCGGTCGCTGCCCCAACCAGCGAGACGAGCCGGCCGCGCGAGTCCCACCCATACGTGAAGCTGCCGTCACCGGTTAGATTACCGTTCGCGTCATAAGTCAGCGTGGTACCGGACCAATTGGTCAGCCGGTTATCTGCGTCGTACGTCGCACTCGTCAGCGCCGCCGGCAGGTTCATGCTGGCGAGCGTGCCACCGATCTGTGTGCGCCGTCCCGCGTTGTCGTACGCATAAGTCAGGTTGCCGACGCTGGTGCTCCCGTTCGCATAGGTGATCCCGGTCAACTGGCTCGCTGTGTCGTAGGTGTAGGTGGCGACGATTCCGTTGGGCAGCGTGAGGGTTGACCGGCGGCTGTCAGCATCGTAGGTGACCCCTACCTGCGCGCTGCCCTGCGTGATGCCGGTGAGGCGATCCGCGTTGTCATAGGCATAGGCGACTGCGGTCTGACCTGCCACTTGGAGGGTGGTGCGCCGGCTCGCGGCATCGTACGTGTACGCGACGCTACCCTGCGGTGTGGTCTCGGCGGTGAGGCGATCAAGGCCGTCGTAGGTCCTATTGACGGTACCGCCTTGGGAATCGACGATTTGGGTCGGCCGGTCCCCTGCGTCAAAAGCGATACTCGTGGTTGCATCGGGCGACGAGAGACTACCACCGGTGAGCGTCTGGCCATATGCGGCCGATACCCCGCGGTTGAGCCCGTCGTAGCTGAACGTCGCGACTTTACCCTTGCGATCGGTGTGCTGCGTGAGATTGTCGTTGCCGTCGTAGGCATAGCTCTCGACCGCCTGCAGCGGATCGGTGCGCCTGACGCGCCGATCCTTGGCATCGTACGCGAAGCTCGTGATCCCGCCTCGCGCGTCGGTGAGGCTCGTCAAATTGCCGTTAACGTCGTACGTCAGGCTCGTGACGCCGCCGCGCGCGTCCGTGATGCGAGTCGGTAAATCGCGCCCGTTATAGTCGAAAGTGGTGAGATTGCCCAACGGGTCCGACATGGACAGGAGCCGCCCGATCCCATCCGTGTAGCGGGTCACGGTCCGGCCAGTTGGATCGGTGATCGCGGCGAGATCCCCACCCTGATAGCTGAGCAATGTGATATTGCCCAGTGGGTCTGTGATCCCGGTCATCTGGCCAAGACTGTTGTAGGCGAAATGGGTGGCATCGCCCAGCGGGTCATCCATTTCGATGCAGTTGCCCGAACTGTCGTAATGGTATGTCGAGGAATGCCCAAGACCGTCCGTATATGTGTTCAGGCGGCTATACACGGGCTCGTAGGTATAGGTGACGGCGACCGCCTGCGCAGTCCCCGACAGCGCCGTCACGCTCGCGAGGTTTCCCACGGAGTCGTACGTATAGCTGGTGGTGCGTGAGAGCGCGTCGGTCGAGGAAAGCAACAGGTTAGTGCCGGTGCCTCGGCTGTAGGTGAAGGTCTGCGCTTCCGGCTTGCCCACTGCCCAGGTCGTGCTGGTCGGATAACCGCTCGCGTTGAAGGCGATCTGACGCACGTTGCCTTTCGGATCGGTAATGGCGGTTTGCGTCACGTTGCCGTTGCTATCGAGTGTGTAGGCAAACTGGTACACCCCGCCATCCGCGAGCGTCTGCTTCGTGACCCGGTTGTTGGAGTCGTACTGGTTCGTCACCATCACCTGGCCGCCAGGCCTCGTGACCGTGAGCATGTTGTTGGAAGCGTCGTAAGCGTAGTGCTCCGCACCGCCGTCGGGGTCTGTTACCTGCGCAAGACGTCCGCTCGCATCGTACTGATAGGTGACGGTTCGACCGATATTGTCCTGCGCCTGCGTTACACGGTTGGTACTGTCATAGGTCAGGTTGATGAATCGTCCGTCAGGATTACCAATTTGTGTCAAGTTCCCGTAGGAGTCACGCGTCAGCGTCAGCTTGTTCCCCAGCCGGTCATCGAACTCGCGGAGTGCGGCCATCCTGCTGTTCGAACACCACGCGCATTCGGCAAAGTACATCGTTCGTCCGTCGCGCATCTTCAGCACCCAACCGTTGTTCAACCAGCTGATGGTCGCGCCGTAGTACGCGCTCGGTGTCGCAGTGTGCGTGTAGACCGCATCGGCCCAACTCGTTCCGGAAGAGGTCCGTACGAAGTGAATTCGGCCACCGTCCGGCAGGATCAGGTCCTGGTAGGTGTACGGGTTTATGTCGCCAATCGTGAAAATATCGTACCGGTCGGTGGTGCCAATGCCGAACGCGCGGGACGTGTTGTCACTCTGACGATAAACACGTGTCAATGCTAACGGTATCGTGCCTGTGATTGTCAAATCGGTGCGCGAGAGCACGAAGAGACCCGTCGCGCAGTCCACGGGGTCTCCCCCCTGCGACACGCATCCTGCCTTTCCTCCCGATTTACTGGAACCCGAGGGACCGGCAGGGTGGCCGGGCTGCGGTGGTGGGACATTTTGCGAGCAGTCTTCGCCTGGACCAGGGGGCGGCCCTTGCGGTGCTGCAGTTCCCGGCACGCCACCCGATCCAGGAGAGCCGCCCGCCATCGGGCAACCGCCCGGTGGCGGGCCATTTGCCGGTGCGTTGGTAGATAACGAGACCATCGCCCCGGTGAGCTCGTAGATGGCGACACCCGGGTCTGGGACGATTTGCTGGCCATTGGCGCTAATCTTGCCCTGACCGTACACGTACCAGCCCTTGACGGTCGGGTCGTAGTTCCAGAAGTCCAGACTGCTGCCGGGCGCGCCGTGATGGTAATTCGGGTAGATCACGCGGGCGCCCTGCGCGCTCGCGGCATCGACTCCTTCGACATGCGCCCCGCCGGGCTGCAGGGTGAAGTAGACCGGGACGTAGCGCGTCGGAAGCGGGAATGGTGGTCGGTCCGCCGGTACCGGAGTGATCGATAGTTCATTGATCACATGTCCCGCGCGATCACGCAGCACAGAGCCCTTCGGGAGGTGGACTTCCAGGCCGGGGATGTACGGCGTGGTAATGACCACCTCACTGGTGGTCGGCGAGTCAAATTTCACTGTATGCTGAGTGTCGATCAGCGGCATCCAACTCGTGTACGGCAAGACCGTGGTCTTCCCTGCGTCGACGGTAACTAATGCCTCGAAGTAGCCCAATGTCTTTCCGGGCCGATTCGCACTTCGTCCATCTATCACCAGTGTTTGGGTCCCAGCGCTCACCCCGGGCAGCAGAAAGCGTCCAGTCGCATCCGTTAGCGTACTCTGACTTCCGAGCTTCATGGTCACGTTGGCCGCCGCGGTGCCGTTCATGAACAATACCTGCCCGGACAGCGCAGTCACCCCCGGTGTTGCCATCAAGGCCGGCAATTGCTGCAAGGGTGCCGCGGGGAATTTGAGCCGCCAGTCCCCGGCCAAATGCGGACCATTTGGAATCCAGATAGTGGGCTCCGCCATACCGGCCAAAGCTGCGGGTGACGTAGACTGCGCGGGCGCCTTCGGAGTTGACACCGCGTTTGGTGCGGCGGCACTGACTGGGCTCGTGGCTACCGCAACCGTGCTGCCGGACGACGTGCTCGCGGATGAGGACGCCCCGCTTAGCGTACGTGTAGTAAAGCCGATTGAGGTAAACGGGA
Source organism: Burkholderia sp. Bp8963 (assembly GCF_003854275.1). GTDB lineage: Bacteria > Pseudomonadota > Gammaproteobacteria > Burkholderiales > Burkholderiaceae > Burkholderia. Next base: position 2,570 of record NZ_QTQP01000011.1, on the reverse strand, counting down.
GCGGCCTGCCCGTCGCATCGACGGCGCCACTGATGAAGAGCGTGTAATTTGCCCCGGGCCGAAGATCCGTTGCCGGCGTTACGAACAGCATCCGCCCGCCCTCGGCCGGCACCACGTGCACGGCGACAGCGTCGGTCGGCCCCAGGAGCGTCACGGTGCGTGGATTGAGGCTAACGACGGATAGCGGCGTGGAAAAGCGTATGGCGATGGATGCATTGACAGCAACGCCAGCCGTGCCCGGCGTCGGCAAGGAACCCATTACGGCAGGTGCGTCCGCAGCTGAGGGTGCCGCCAGTACATTGTTGCCGGCAGCATCGACCGCAGTAAAGTTCTGCTGTTGCGGGGAGTAGATTTCAGGGGTGGACACGGGCTTGCCCGCGCCATCGCGTCCTCCCGAAAGCAACACGGGCTCGGTCGGCAACACCAGTGCGGTATGGTCCGCGCGCGGGACAACTAGCTGCGCACTGAATGGCCGGGCCTGGCGGGTGGCGGGATCCCAGAGCTCGGCCTGCGGCAGCGGCGTCCCCGCCCCGGAGACGCCACCGGCCACGAGCACCGTACCATCCATGAGGACGGTGGCGGTATGGTGGGCGCGTGCGAGCAGGCCCACATCGCCCAGGGAGGTGAATGACTGGCCGGCCGGATCAAACTGCTCTGCACTATTCAGGATCGTTCCGTCGGTTCCGACACCACCCAAGACAAGCACGCGCCCATCCGGTAGAAGCGTCGCGCTGTGGTACGCGCGCGGCGCAGCCAAACCGGTCGGCAACTTTATGATCTGCTGAGTTGTCGGGTTGAAGATCGACGCCGTCGCCGCAGCGGCGCCCTCGCCACCCACCAGCACCCAACGCCCATCCGGCAGAAGCGTCGCGCTTTGTCCCGGTACCACGGGCAGCGTCACCGCGACTGAGTGACCAATGGTCAAGCTCAGCATCAGTACCACGCTGATCAGCCATCGAAGGAAAAGAGGCCAAACGTTCATGGCGCGCTCCTTGCCGTGTAACCCAATGAATTTTCTGGCAAGCATCGTGGCTCCTTCATTGGCTGCTCAGCGTGAAGGTGGCGCTGCCCGTGACAGTGCCGTCCGGATCCAGCTTGATCGTGTAGGTGCCGGTGGCTGGCAGCGTGAGCGTTCCGCTTGAGTAACTGCCATTGAAGCGCGCGCCGTTCACCAGCAAGGAGCCGTCAGGGTTGACGATCGTGATGGTGTCCCAGGTGCTCGTGAGCGACGTAGTCTCACTGATGGTGAGCGACACACGCTGTCCGGCCGTGCCGCTAAAGGTCAGGCTCATGTCCTGGCCCGGCGTGGTGGTGGTGAGGGTGACCGCCGATCCGCTCGGGGTGATCGTCCCCGTCGGGTCCGGCGGCACGTTGTAGAGCGTAAAGGTGGCGCTGCCGGTGACGGTGCCGTCCGGGTCCAGCTTGATGGTGTAGGTGCCGGTGGCCGGCAGCGTGAGCACGTCGCTATAGTAACTGCCATTGAAGCGCGCGCCGTTCACCAGCAAGGAGCCGTCGGGGTTGACGATCTTGACGGTGTCCCAGGTGCTCGCGAGCGACGTGTTCTCACTGATGGTGAGCGACACACGTTGTCCGGCCGTGCCGCTAAAGGTCAGGCTCATGTCCTGGCCCGGCGTGGTGGTGGTGAGGGTGACCGCCGATCCGCCCGGGGTGATCGTCCCCGTCGGATCGGACGAGACGTTGTAGAGCGTAAAGGCGGCGCTGCCGGTGACGGTGCCGTCCGGGTCCAGCTTGATGGTGTAGGTGCCGGTGGCTGGCAGCGTGAGCACGTCGCTGTAGTAACTGCCATTGAAGCGCGCGCCGTTCACCAGCAGGGAGCCGTCGGGGTTGACGATCGTGATGGTGTCCCAGGTGCTCGCGAGCGACGTGTTCTCACTGATGGTGAGCGACACACGCTGTCCGGCCGTGCCGCTAAAGGTCAGGCTCATGTCCTGGCCCGGCGTGGTGGACGTGAGCGTTACCGGTGAGCCGCCCGGGGTGATCGTCCCGGTCGGATCCGGCGGCACGTTGTAGAGCGTAAAGGTGGCGCTGCCGGTGGCGGTGCCGTCCGGGTCCAGCTTGATCGTGTAGGTGCCGGTAGCCGGCAGCGTGAGCACGTCGCTATAGTAACTGCCATTGAAGCGCGCGCCGTTCACCAGCAAGGAGCCGTCGGGGTTGACGATCTTGACGGTGTCCCAGGTGCTCGCGAGCGACGTGTTCTCACTGATGGTGAGCGACACACGCTGTCCGGCCGTGCCGCTAAAGGTCAGGCTCATGTCCTGGCCGGGCGTGGTGGTGGTGAGGGTGACCGCCGATCCGCCCGAGGTGATCGTCCCCGTCGGATCCGGCGGCACGTTGTAGAGCGTAAAGGTGGCGCTGCCGGTGGCGGAACCGTCCGGGACTAGCTTGATGGTGTAGGTGCCGGTGGCTGGCAGCGTGAGCACGTCGCTGTAGTAACTGCCATTGAAGCGCGCGCCGTTCACCAGCAGGGAGCCGTCGGGGTTGACGATCGTGATGGTGTCCCAGGTGCTCGCGAGCGACGTGTTCTCACTGATGGTGAGCGACACACGCTG
>NZ_QTQP01000118.1 GCF_003854275.1 Burkholderia sp. Bp8963 | reverse complement strand
CGCAAGAGCGACGGCGAACCCGGCGCGGAGACCATCTGGAAGGGACTTACGAAAGTTCATATCGCCGCGGAAACCATGCGCTTATTACGCGATGACGGTGACGCCGACACTTCTGTATAACGACATGGGTTGTGCGGTGCCCATCATTATTTCTGACGTTTGATGCCGTCCAGAATCACCTGACACAGCTTTTTCGCCATGACGTCGGGCGGCGACGCAGCCGCCATGCTGGGATACCACTTGTAGGCCCAATTGCATATTCCGAGGAAGGCGAAAACCGTGACGTCCGGATCAATTTTTATGAGTCTGCCTGAGGAAATGCCGTCCGTGATGATATTTCGAATCCGATTGAAATATTCGTCCCGCCGCTTGCGAATCTGTTTACGGTGCTTGTCGTCCAGATCGCTGTAGTGGTCCATGAAAGCGCGCACATATCCAGGATGCTCCGCAATTTGGCGAAGGGCAGAGGCGCAAGCCTTAACCAGCAGTTCAGCAGAATCAGCACAGGTTTCGGCATCGGCGTCCAGGTCGCCCAGCAGAGCGTCCATATGGATCTGATGCATCTCGAAGAGGATTTCAGCCTTGCTCGGAAAATAGTGATAAAGGGTTGGCTTCCCGAGTCCGGCCGCGTCCGCCAGCATTTGCATCGTCATTTTATGGTAGCCGACTTTATCGAATAAATCGGCACTGTGCAGGATGATCTCCAGCCGCCTTTCATCGTGTGCGGTGGTGGTGACTCGCGTCCTTGATTTTCTTCCCGTTACCATTGATTGACCTTTTCTGTTACTACCAGCTTTCTCGAAAGCAACGTCGTGCTTGTAGCATATGCAAATTGAAGCTGCTTGAAGAACAACCGGATCGGCTCCGCCCGTGCTTCTAACTCGGCGTGGAACTGAGCCCGACGATGAGCGCTGATTCGCAGCGACGATAGAAGTGTGCCGCCCGGTGCCTGGTTCAGAAGCAGTTCGATCCATCGGCAGCCGCCCGAGTTGATGTGCTACTCCAGAGCGGCGGCGCTGTCCACTTACGGCCTTGTCTACCGGTGCCATCGGTTCACGCTTTGCGATTTTAGCATGGGGACACACCCCGCCCATCATGGTGCGACCAGGTAAAACACCTCGACGGTTGTCGGGTGTCGACGGCTTGCGTCAGACTGCACATCGGATTGAAGTGGACTCGAACGAACCCCACGCAGTCCAGTCGGTCAGGTAGCGAAATCGTGCCAACCGTGCCATTGCCCGCAACGGTTTTGGAGCTCGCCGACGCGCTGTGAGCTTGCGCATCGATCATGAGGCAAAGTTTCCCATCGATAATCTGCCCCTTTATTGCGCGCCGTTGGTAGTATTCCCGGCAAGGAGATGCAAGTTCATTCAGGTTGCGTGGTGAACCGCTCTGCAATGGAACGGATAGGTGTTCGAACTTTGCCCCAGCCCGAAAAGGCGCAGACTTCCGCGTGGTGCGGCTGTCGCAGTGAGGCCGCGGCTGGCGCGGATTCCATCATCATGCGGTGCTGAGTATCGCGGCTTACGGGTTTCTCGTCGCGGAACGCCATGCGGCGGCGAACGCGCTTGGCGCTAAAAAAACGCCGGCGCACGCGAAATCTTTGCATTACCCGAAAATTACGTTCCCCGAGGAAGCCCAGCGCGCCCAGCGCCACGTTCCTGACTTGATCACTACACTGCGGTATCACATTGCCTGGACGCTGATCGCAACACTCGCGCGTTGCCACATGCTGTGGGGCAAGCCAATTCAAAACCTACTGTATGACGCAGTAAGATTTGGGGTGCCCGTCGCGTCTTCACTCGTTACGACAAGCCAACGGAAAGCCAATTCGCATTCGCCGCGCTTGCGTTCGCGTCCTGGCCATGTGCAAAAGTGCAAACCCGCCTCGGCGTCGCGGCGCGCCCAGCCTCCAGGGTATGTCGCTGCCCCTCGATGCCAGGCGCGCGGCTATGGCGAGAAGCGTTGTCCCGTTGATGGAACGGTACTGACGCTATGACGTACCTTGTGAGCGCAACCCACGAATCGGGGCTGGTTTTGCGCGATGCATCATCTGCAGATGAATTCAAGCGAGCTATTGAGTGAAAGCCGCCGCTTGCCCGCGTTGTTTGGAGAGGATACGAGACGCTTTCATTGCGGTACTGGGATAGTTGAAGAGGTCCAGAGGATCGAAACCGGCGGCGAACCAACGCTGAGCATCTGCCATAACTTCGGAGCGGGCTTTGGGGGGCGACGGATCGTACGGTGACGTGGAGGCTTGTGCGAATGCGGACGCAATGCTGTTTGCACTGAGCAGAATCCCAAACGCGAGTGGAATGGTTATTTTCATAACAAACCCTCGGGGTGGAGAGGATGAGATTAAATCTTAGGTGTTTCCCAGGCGAATTGTGAGAAAGTAGACGACCTTAGCGCGTCGAGATGCATGCAAATACGTAACGATGCTTTTGGGCATTCACATCGATTGGTCGTACCCATCCATCTCAAGCTCCTCTCCGCATTCATGCTGGCAGATTCCGCTTCGCCTCGCGGCTAGGCATACCGGATATACCGGCGGACGCGTTGTCCCTTGAGCTTCATACCGGGCCGTTGCCAGCCCTGCATGTACAGGTAAGGGACGGTTGATGGAACAGCCGGTTTCATCGGGACATCATTTCCTCCGTGAAACGGAGACTCATGCGACTTGCAGGTCGCACCCAGCCGACGTATTCCATCAGCATCTTGAGCTCCCAGCCGTTCGCATTGGCCCAGGTGGCGAAACCACGGCGCAGCGAGTGGCTGCTATAGAGCATTCCATTACACACAAGTCTGATGCTCAATCTCGCGCATGTACCTGATGCCAGCAACGAAGTCCACTATTCGCTGCATGCCTAGCCAGATGGTTTTGACGCCAGGTTCGCCGTCGCCTTTGCGCGC
>NZ_QTQP01000117.1 GCF_003854275.1 Burkholderia sp. Bp8963 | reverse complement strand
AACGGAGGCCGTCCGCGCTTGCCTTCCGGCGCATACGGCGCGATCAGCATCACCAGGTCGGTCCACGGCACCACCCGGTTCATCTCGTCCAGAAATTCGCGCTTGCGTGTGCGCTTCGTCGACAGGTGCAGTCCAAGGTCAGCTTGTTTCATGTGCTACATGCTCTCCCGCTCGGCGATTCATTGCAAACACATACGCAGGCGAGTTGTGCAGTGTTTCCCTAGGTCTTGCGGTTTGGTCATTAAATGGGCGCCGGTGGGCAGCACAGATTGCCGAATTGATGCGGGTTTCGGGCACGCGCCCCCAGGTCACGCATTCCCGCGCATGTCCCGCACGGCCGCTTCGGCAGCCTGAATCCCGGACAGCATGGCCGTGGGTACGCCATACCCCGGAAACGTCGTTTGTCCGCCGAGATAAAGGCCGCGCAGCCCAGCCCGATGCGGAAACAACTTGTCAGGCGTCGTGCCCGGCGCAATGCCGTAGAGCGCCCCTTCGTACAAATGCCGCCCGCCCGCGAAATCCCGCGGATCCGATACGCGGACACTTTCGATGCAAAGGCCGGGAAGATGCGCCTGTATCGCGCCGAGATAGTCGCCGACCGCAGCCTCTGTCATCGCGCTTGTCCATTCCGATGCGGAGTGGATTCCCGTCGCTGGCGCATACAACTCCAGCACGGCCTTGCCGTTCGGCGCCAGCTCCGGCAACACCAGCGACGGACAGGTATAGGCGAGCCAGCGAGGCACGCCAGGCGTCGACGCATGCAAGGCCCCCTGCTGCCGCATCGACGGAACATGATTGGTGATGAAGGCGCGCGGCAGCACGGCACCCGGGCCGCCAACCTGAATCGAAATCGCGCGATGCGACAGCGGCGCTGCGCGAGCCTTCAGCGCCAGCTGTCGTGGCACCGCATGATCGGACAACAAGTGGCGCACCACTTCGAAACCCGAACACGTCGCGACGACGCAATCCGTCGCGATGCGCTCGCCATCGGCAAGCACGATGCCGCGTGCGGCCCCGTTCTCCACGACGATTTCGCGGACATGGGCACCGAACCGGATCGGCACCGATCGCCTGGACAACTCGCGCGTCATCGCGGAACTGATGGCGCCCATCCCTGCGCGCGGCAAATGGAATCCCTCTTCCAGCATGGCAACCAGGCCGATGATCTGCGTTGCCGGAAGACGATCGGGGGATCGCCCGGTGTAGAGCAGCGTCGATGCAACCGCCGCCTGCAGGTCGGCATCGGCAAAGTGCGCTTCGAGCAGACGGCTGGCCTGCCCGCTCATGCGCGGCAGGTAGCGCCACAGCTTGCTCAACGTCCGCAGAAGCGAAGGCTCCTGCGGCAGCACTTCATCAACCAGCGTGCGATAGACGGGCCCCCATTGCTGCTGGAGCCTGCCGAGACCGTCACGCAGTTGCCGTGTCCGCGAATCCGCCCGATCGCCTTCCACGCAGGACGCATCGGCGCTGGACAGATGAACGGCCGTTCCATTCTCCAGATGCGTGACGTGAGGGCGCTCGATGGCCACCATCGGAACCTCGCGATCGAAGTCGAGACCGAGGCGCCGGAAAGACGCGCGAATCAGCGACGGCACCGCGACATACACCGCGCCGTTGTTGAACGTGAACCCGTCGCTCGTCGTGGTGGAACAGCAGCCGCCGGCTTCGTCCGATGCTTCCACGACGACGACCGGTCTGTCATTGCGCGCCAGCAGCAGCGCAGCAGACAGGCCGGCCAGGCCGGCACCGATGACGACGGCAGACTGCTCGTCATTGCGCGTCATACAGATCCCTCTCGCAATGATTCGCGAATGGCTGGAAACGTATGCTGAGCGTGCCAGTCGCCATCCTCCCGAATCAGCCGGACCGAGTTGAGGCCCAGCGGATCAGGCGCGATCCCCCGCATGCGCGACCACAGTTCGACCCAAACCGGCTTGCAGGTTACGGCGATCACGTAAGGATCGTCCGGCCCATCTGGAAACCATGTGGACAACGACTCTTTCCAGATGCGCCGCTTCAACGCAGTGTCCGCGGAGACGACCGGAACGGTTCCGATCGTCACGTATCCGCGGTCAGCCATACTGAGGAAGGACAGACTGATCGCACTCCCCTGGCTGATCTCCAACGCTTTACGCGTTCTCGAATCGGTCATGAAACGAATCGTGAGGTCGTTTCCGATTTCCAGGATTTCGACGACTCTGGAGTTGATCTGACCGGACGCGTCGTTCGAAGACATAAAACAGAGCGCGCAGTTGCTGACGATTTCACGTGCTTGCTGGAAGAGCTGGTCGGCATTCATGGTGATGTTGGACAGCGGTTCGGGAAACTTCTCTAACACCGGGAAAATCCGGCAACCGGAAGTGCGCTGACACCGCTTTCACGAAAGCGGTTTGGCCGATGACAACGCCTCGTCGCCCATCTTTGTAGCGTCAACGTAAGTGATGGCATGCAGGCCCGCACCAAGCGCGAACACTGCCACCAGGATCCAGCTCAAGCGCGTTCTGGCAAACAGCACGGGTTGTGCAATCGCCCTCAACAACCAGAATCCGCTTCCTGCCAGCGCAAGCGGCCCCCGGGTTTGCGTTGCAGCCAGGACAAGCGATGCCGCGTAGACAACGAACACGTAACTCAACATCACGTTAAGTGTCTGGGTGATGCCCTGATTGAGTCTCCCGCTTTTCTCGAGAGACTGCGGCCACTTGAACCAGCGCCAAAAGGTCAAATGGAACAACGCGAAGCCAAGGTCGTAGATCGCGCTGAGTAAGGTCGATAGCGTGTGATGCACCAACGTCACTCCAATGCCGGGGGTTGAACATCGAAGGTTTCGCATGGCGGCTCGACTGGCGCGGGTGTCGGTCCGCTCTGCATGAAACCTTACGTAATGCACTTTGTGCAACTGTATACGACGTGCACTATTTTGACAATATGTGTCGATGACGACTGCTTGCGTTTCCATGCACGCCGTTTCGCTGGACGTGGCGCAACCTCACGGGCCTTGCGGTCGGTGTTTGTCAACGTAGTTGTCGCGCCACTTCACGCGCACTGCTTTAATTCGGCCCGGGGCGTGCGCTCCGGATTGAGCCAGACTTCGTCCTTCAATTCCCAATTGCGGGTCGAGCGAGACCACCG
>NZ_QTQP01000116.1 GCF_003854275.1 Burkholderia sp. Bp8963 | reverse complement strand
CGCAAGGGCGATGGCGAACCCGGCGCAGAGACCATCTGGAAGGGACTCACGAAAGTTCATATCGCCGCGGAAACCATACGCTTATTGCGCGACGACGGCGGCGACGAGACTTGCGTATAACGAGATGCCTTAAAGGCGGGCTCCTGCTGCCGATCCTGTTCGGCGTGCTGCTCGCCCTGCTGCGCGTGCGCACCACCTGCTTCATGTTCCTGTACGGGATCGTGTGGGTGTCGCTGATCCTCATCTACCTGTCGGAAGTGCGTCGCAAGCCGATCGTCGCGTGAGGCTGGCGCGGACGGCAGGCTGCCGGCGCGCGTTGCGGGGTCGCATCGCGCCGCGCCCGGTGGCCGGCGGTTCGCGCGCCATTGTTGCGGGCTCGTGCCGCGATTGTTGCGTTACGTCACGCAACAGTAATATTGGTTCGGCTATGCTGGCTCTTTTCTGGCGCTTCGGGCAAGAGGGGACCATGCGGCGTGTCGTGTTCAACCAGAAGGGCGGCGTAGGCAAGTCGACGATCGTCTGCAATCTCGCGGCGATCAGCGCGAGCGAAGGGCTGCGCACGCTCGTGATCGACCTCGACGCACAGACGAACTCGACCCAGTACCTGCTCGGCGAGCGCGCCGCGGAAGCCGCCCCGACCGTCGCCGATTTCTTCGAAACCGCGCTGACGTTCAACTTCCGACCGGTCGACATCGCGTCGTTCATCCATCCGACCCCGTTCGAGAACCTCGACGTGATGCCCGCGCATCCGGATCTCGATACGCTGCACGGCAAGCTTGAATCGCGCTACAAGATCTACAAGCTGCGCGATGCGCTGAATGAGCTCGACACCTACGACGCCGTCTACATCGACACGCCGCCCGCGCTGAACTTCTACACGCGCTCGGCGCTGATCGCGGTCGAGCGCTGCCTGATTCCGTTCGACTGCGACGACTTCTCGCGCCGCGCGCTGTACACGCTGCTCGAGAACGTGAAGGAAATCCAGCAGGATCACAACGCGGCGCTCGAAGTCGAAGGGATCGTGATCAACCAGTTCCAGCCGCGCGCGAGCCTGCCGCAGCGGCTCGTCGACGAACTCGTCGGCGAAGGGCTGCCGGTGCTCGCGTCACGGCTGTCGTCGTCGGTGAAGATCCGCGAGTCGCACCAGCAGGCGACCCCCGTCATCCATCTCGAGCCGGGCCACAAGCTCGCACAGGAATTCCGCGCACTGCACCAGGAACTGGCCGGCTGACGCCACGCGGCGGCCCGCGGCCGTCGGCCGTTGCCGTGCGCGACATCCGGGCCTGAGCGATCCGCCTGTTCGGAGCGCCATTCATTTCGGGTCGATACCATCCGGCTTTATTCCGTTACTTGACAAGCATTTCTGAAATCGTTTTCTGAGCAAATGCAAAAACGATTTCATGAGGTGTGTTCACCAGTAAATGCGACCTATTTTCCGATGGTGGGAATAATTTGTACGTAAATCTTGCATGACGATGCAGTGGTTTACTTCGAAAGAAAGTAAAAATCCAGAAAAAACAGATCGTTGCAGTGTGTCCCTGAAATAAGGAAGTCACGGTAACCTGCCAATGTAGGGTGCGAGCGCTCGGGGTTAGGGTTTTTCCCGATCATTAATGCCATTTAATTGACAATTAATCGATCTAGAATGAGTGCTCTAAACTTTTTGCACTCAATGAACTGTGTGCGATAAATAGGGAGTCGAACGAATTGATCGACTTCCATAATTCTTACGCAATCTCTCGTATTGCTAACAGGAGCGTGCCCGATGTCCGTTTTCGCCCCCGAAAAATTCATTGCTGATTACCAGTCCGGCGTGACCGCGTTGTTTGCTGCCGCTCAACCGGCGTTCCGCGGCTTCGAGGCCGTGGTCGAGCTGAACCTGCAGGCGACCAAGGCTGCGCTCGAGGAGTACGAAGATCACCTGAAGGGTGCATTCAGCGGCGGCAACCCGGCGGAATTCTTCACGCGCCAGCTTGGCGCGACGCAGCAGGCGGCTGGCAAAGCGGCGTCGTACAGCCGTCACCTGTTCGACATCGCGACGACCACGCAGGCCGAATTCGCGAAGGCTGCGCAGGCGCACTACGAGCAGGCCGACCAGCGCCTGAAGGACGCGCTCGGCGAATTCTCGAAGCACGCGCCGGCCGGCACGGCACCGGTGGTCGCGGCGCTGAATTCGGCGCTGTCGGCGGCGAGCGCCGCGGCGGAAACCATGCGTGCTGCGACGGGCCAGGTCATCGAGGCAGCGCAGAGCGGCTTCGACGCGGTCGGTGCGTCGGCTCGCGCGACCAAGCCGGCAAGCGGCGGGCGCAAGGACACGGCTGCACGCGAATCGGCAGCGTAATTCGGTGGCGTAATCGCGTTGTCGCGCGCCAGTGCGCGACAACACAGCGCGATCGGCGCCCCACCGCCGGATGCCGCGTGTGCCACGCGGTGACCGGCGGCCATTTTTCTTCGGCTGCCGTGTGTCGCGGCGGCCGCAAGTGCAGAGACGCTCCACGCGCGGCGACATGCGGCAGGCATGGGCATGACGGCGCGCAGCAGCGGGCCTGCAGCGATGCCGCATAGCGGCTTGTGCCCGATCCTGCGGAAGCGGGACGGCGCCGGGCGCTGGCAGCGGGATGGCGTCGCGTGCTGGATACAGGATGGCGCCGCGCGCGGCTTGCGCGGCAACCCACGCCGGACCGGCGCATGCCGGCGGCGACCAGGCAATGTGAATCGGATTCAGGAACTGAACATGACTGACGTAGTGATCGTATCGGCCGCGCGGACCGCGGTCGGCAAATTCGGCGGCACGCTTGCGAAGATCGCGGCGCCGGAGCTGGGCGCAACGGTGATCCGCGCGGTGCTGGAGCGTGGCGGCGTGAAGCCGGAGCAGATCAGCGAAGTGATCATGGGCCAGGTGCTCGCGGCGGGCTCGGGCCAGAACCCCGCGCGTCAGTCGCTGATCAAGGCCGGGCTGCCGAGCGCGGTGCCGGGGATGACGATCAACAAGGTGTGCGGCTCGGGCCTGAAGGCGGTGATGCTGGCCGCCAACGCGATCGTGGCGGGCGACGCGGACATCGTGGTCGCGGGCGGCCAGGAGAACATGAGCGCGGCGCCGCACGTGCTGCCGGGCTCGCGCGACGGGTTCCGGATGGGCGACGCGAAGCTGGTCGACACGATGATCGTCGACGGCCTGTGGGACGTCTACAA
>NZ_QTQP01000115.1 GCF_003854275.1 Burkholderia sp. Bp8963 | reverse complement strand
CAGCGATCGCAGTTCCTGTCGTTCTTTATTCGCCAGCTTCACTGGCGTTGCATGTCGGCCTCGGCTCATCCAGACATGATAACCGAGGCAGTTATTTATTCAATCTATTTACGGGATGTTGTACTAGGTGCGGGGATTCACCTTAAGGAGATTTCGTCCTCTCAATGCACGCTTCCCCTGCCGGCCAAAATTGATGCCCGACTGCAAATAAAACCCGTATCTATAGATTGAGTTCTAGACACACCTACTTTTCCTAGATGAAAGCACATCAAGCTGATGCAACACTGAATCAAGTCGACCGGGCCTTTTACTATGCCATTCGCCTCGTTGCCAAAATGGAAGAATCCTCCGCCCCGGATGGTCTCATTTATGTTCCAGAGGTCGTCGTTTGGGCGGTCGAACGACTAAAGCCCGGCCTCATCGTTCCGCTTCGCGACAATGGCGAACTGGACGACCTTATCAACCTTTTGCGCCTATACGGTTCTCTACGACCCGTCGCCGAGTCGATAAGGCTCCGTACATTCTTCGCCGCGTGCGAAGAATGTGGCATTCTCGGCGAGGATTCCGGTTATCTAACCCCAGAGGACATGCTTTACGCTCTCCGGAGCGGAGATTGGGCGTGCGACGACCTCGCCGCGCGCGACAGTATCGAGCGTGCTCTCGTCCGCGTGATGCAGCGAAGCGGGGACACCGACTCGTCATCTCAAACTCATTCCATCGTCCGAAACTGGCTTTCTGAAGCTCGTCAACGGAATGCACTGACCGCTCCGGACCTGCACGCCTCAGACGCGCTTGACCCCCAACTATCCCCCGTCCTTTCTGAAGCGCTGAACCATGCTCGACACGAACTGACGCTATGCGATAGCGGCAGCGATTCTCAATTCTGGTCCAGGATTTACACCTCTGTTTTGGGCGACTGGCTGCAAACTGATATGCCCGAAGTCGCTCGCGAGATTCTGGAGACCGAACTGGTGTCCGAGTATTTTGGGAGCCTTTGGGCGTATGTGTGCCAAATGCGACGGGTGGAACGCGTGTGGAACGGCCTGAGCTATCCGCTTCGAACACTTCTGCTCCGCGCACGCGATGAAGATGCAGCCGACCGCCTCATCGCGCAGGTCGTACGGGCTCACGGAATGGATGAATCAGAGGTATCCGCGTGGACGACGCGCATCTGGAACATGGTCAAACGTCGGGGCCTGTACGAGGGGCCAAACTTCAATGAGCCTCACCTTTCTAACGAGTCGAATGCAGTCATCGATTCTATTCGCAGAGACTCAAATAGTTTTAGTACCTGCTACGTGATAGATTCCGACGAACTTCCCTCGAACTTGCGTGGGCTGACCGATGAGCGGCGGACCCTCGTCGTTCGCCTTCCCGAGCCTTGGCTGCAAGTTGAAAACGCTCTCGCGAGCGAGACAGCGCTCGAGTGCTTCTTTTCGACGCATGCGGGCACCGGACACGTTCGACTCGAGCTCGCAGTAAGCCGTGCATTCTGGTGCGACTACCACCACCTGTGGCCAATCATGTTTGGATTCCGACGCTCCGTCCCTGTGCTATACGTGTTCGACAAAAAAAATATCTTCGTTTCACACCGTTTCGACCATTTCACGGCCCTTCATCAGGTTGCGCAAACCCCGCATAAGCACAGACTGTCGATTACCATCGATGATGGTGAATGGAAGCAGGACGTCTTTGCCTCCCGCCTTCCCATCGAGCTACCGAATGGTACTCGGATAAAACCATCGCTGCTCACGAGTCTGCTCGACCGTACGACGCACATAGACAGGTGCGGTCTCAGAGAGGCATACCTGAAAAAAAATCCAGACGCCGCGCTAAGCCCCGAAGAACGGCGGATTCGGAGCCGTCTCGGGTCAAGCGAACAAGTGCAGACAAACTAGTTCTATGTCGTGGGTTTACGGGCTACGACTTCCTGGCAGTGACTCCCTTTTTCGTTGGTACGAACTGGGCCACCGCGCCTTGCAGGCGCGCTTTCTCGAAGAACGGGGAAAGCCGGGCTAGGCCTGCCCAGCGAGCCCTTGGGAGGGACGGGCTGGAAGTCCGGATTGGCAGGCTCGAGACCAGATGACACCGCTCCTGCCGATTCGCAAGGTCTTGACGGCCATTTCGTCGTCCACCACCGCGACAACAATGTCACCAGGCTTTGTCGGGCGGTTCTTTTAGACCACTACGAGGTCGCCGTCGAGCAGACCTGCCTCCCGCATCGATTCTCCTCGTACGCGACAAATGACTGTGCGGTTCGGGTCGTCGACCAAATAGTCGCCAATGGTCAGGAGCTCCGGCTACTCCCGACCTTCAGGCTGCAGCAACCCGGTCCGTACTGACCCGATGACGGGGCGGGCGAAGAAGCGACGCGTGGGGGCAATCCGGCCCTCCACACGCTCTAGGAAGCCGGCCTCAACCAGTCGGTTGACCATCGCGAATACGCGCCTCGTGCTCGTTAGGCCGACGACATCACAAAGCCATGCTCGGGAACGCTTGGTTCTGTTTCCAGTAAGTTCGCGAGGTGCTGGCCATCACCCATCGTTCACCCCATCGAATGCTCATTCGATGACATGCAGGCCCGTCAACGGCTCAAATGCGGTGCAGACCACATCCCGTCCGATCGCAGAAAATCACCCTAACCCATTGATTTTTAACGATTGGCCGTGTAATTTGCGATTTCGCGATTTACACGGCCAATACGGCAAGCCAGTCGCACGTCGTAGGCGTGGCACGTATCATAAAGCGATGGGTTTAGGCCAACGGAACGTCGAACTTATGGGAAATAGTCTGATGTTTCGCGAAGTCGTCAGTCAGGCAGCAGGCACACGAGGCACGACGTGAAATGGTGACCGAGCATAAAGGCTCATTGGGCAGACCCGTAATGACTTCTTCCGCGACGGCAGTTGCGTATGATGACAGGAGCTTCGTCGTCACGCTGGCGGATGGCCGAGAACTACGTGTCCCGTTATCCTGGTTTCCGGTGCTTGAGTCGGCATCTGCCGATCAGCGCGCCCGTGTACGTATCTCGCGTTTCGGACAGGGGCTGCATTGGGATGAACTGGATGAGGATCTCAGTGTCGAGAATTTGCTTCGAGGTCAAGGTGATCTGACGGTGTGACGCTTACATGAGCCTGTCAGTTTTTTCGTGTGCCGAGGTCATGAGACGATAACGGAAATAACGTCTATGACCGATGCAACCGTGACCAAGAAGAGCAAGAACCCGAAGGCGCCGAAGCTGTTCCCCGATGAGCTGA
>NZ_QTQP01000114.1 GCF_003854275.1 Burkholderia sp. Bp8963 | reverse complement strand
CCGTTCGACTTGCATGTGTAAGGCATGCCGCCAGCGTTCAATCTGAGCCAGGATCAAACTCTTCAGTTCAAACCTGTTACTGTTTTCGGTTTCGTTAGAAACCGGTCGCTCACTCAAAGCTGACAGGTCATATGAATTGCTTCATAAACCTGACTTACTTTAGTGTGAGACTCTTGATACTTTTGCTATCCCGATCCGAGGATCGGGCTCGCTGTCATCAAGCGCCCACACTTATCGGCTGTTAATTTTTAAAGAGCATTTCTGCGAGAAGGACCGCTTTCTCAGCAGCGCTGCGTTTTCAGCAGCAGAGAAACGAGATTATGAACACCGTTTCGCAGTTCGTCAACAACTTTCTTTACTACCTCGTTGCGACTGCGGGGTTCATCTTCCTTCGCCAGCCAAACGTCTAACAAGAAATCCGGCGAACTTCGCTTCCCCTCTTCCGCGCCGCGTTGCCGTCAGCGCGAAAGAGGCGTGATTGTAGGCATCTGCCCCCGCCTGCGCAAGCCCTTTATGAAAATATTTTGAAAGCCCCCGTGCGCTGCCGCGCACGGGGGCTTTCAGGCAGACGAACGTGGCATCGCTGCCCGCGTAGCCAGCTCGCATCCATCTACATATATATAAGAAGAACGTGCGGCTGCTCGCGCCTCACTTCGCTCCAACTGCCGCCTGATGGGCGACCAAGTGCCGCGCCTTGTCGCCGCGCTCGACCGCCACTCTCATGGACGAAACGCAAGATCAGGGCGTCCAGCGATAAACGGTGATGCTGTTGCCCTTGACGTTGTTCTTCGTGACCACGTACTCGCCGGTCGATCGACGGTATGCCCTGATGCCGTACATCGAATCGATCGCGCTGCTCGTGTCTACGGTCCTGCTGCTGGTGTTGACCAGCGTGGTGTCGAGGTTGCCCGTCGCAAGGTTGAACGCGTCGACGTTCGGCCTGGCTTGCCCGCTGCTGCTGAACCAGTAGCCGACGAAGAGATGATTGCCAGCCGCGTCGATCGCCTTGGCGCCGGCATTGGTGAGGTTGATCACCGGATTGGGTGCGGTGGTGTTGCCCGCGCTCCAGCCGTGATAGACCTCGATCCGCGTGCCTATCGACGTCCAGTCCGTACTGCCGACGATGCCCTGTCCGAGAATCATCGTGTCACTGTCGGCGAGGTAGATGATGCGCGTCAGCGGCTGGATGCTGTCGGGAATGCGGACTGGGACACCGGCCCCCCACGTCGGCTTGCCGCTGGCATCGAAGCCAGTCAACGGGTAGTGGTAGATGTAACCGGTCTTGTCCAGACCGGCCCACACGCCGCCCTTGCTGTCGATACAGAATCCGTTCGCGACCCGCCGGGTCGTCTGGAACGCGGGGCCCGGAATCGATGCATCCGGAATCGCGATATAGCCGTTCGCCGCGTTGAAATGGAAAAAGTAGAAGGTCGACGGGTTCTGGCCAGCCGCCACGAGAATCCGGTGCGCGCCAACGGAAACGAGTTGGCCGAAATGCTCGTCGCGCTGGACATCGTTCATGTTGATGCGTGGGTCCGACGGGTAGGCAAATGGATCGACGGTATTCGCGACGAAAGTGCCTCCGGCGCTACCGGTATATATATTGGTGGCTCCATAGAACAACGCGCCATCCGTGGCCGGGTCCGGTGCCGCGATGCCCTCGAAGTTGAGGGACTGGAGCGTCCACTGCAGGTTGCCGGCACCGTTATATGCATGAATATCGGTGCCACCGTTGCGGCCAAGGTCCCAACTGCCGCCCCACGGGTTGTTGAGCACATAGAGGTTGCCGGCGATGTCCTTGCCGATGCCGGCGACGCGGGTAAAGCGCTTCGCGCCGACCTGGCCTTTGATGCCCGTCGTCGTGTCGAGATAACCGCCCCGAATGCCGAAAGTAGCGGCCAGCACTGGTCGGCCCGAGACGTTGTAGCGCTTGATGTTCATGTCGGGGCCCTCGTCCCCGACCATGAGCTGCTTCGATGCCGCATCGAAATAAAGCGCCGACGGCTGCGATCCGCTCGGCATCTGGATGGTGTTCATCAGGGCGCCGGCCGGACTGAACTCGACGATCGTGCCCGCACTCTTCTGCGCAACCCAGACGTTGCCTGCGCCATCCACGGCGAGCGCGCCCGGGCCCGGGACGTTGATGTCCCGCTGCCAGACTCCGTCGGTGGTGAAGCTTCGCACGCGATTGCCATAGAAGTCGCTCGCGTAAAGGAGCGAGCCCGCCGTAGCGAGTCCGGTGACGACGTCAATCCGAGGCTGGTTGGTCGACGCACTGATCTGAATGAGCAGATCGCGAGCCTTCGTGACGCGGTTGTATCGCCCCACCGCACCGCTTCCATACGACTTGCCGGGCTGAAGTGCGACAAAGATCGACGTCGCGTTGCCGGTGATCGCGCCGCCCTGAAACTCCGCATGCGTGCCGATCGAGCCGAGGCTCTTGCCGTTCTGGTAGATCGCGACACCGCCCTCGTATTCATCCCACATGGAGGCCGTATAGATGACACCCTCGGGCGCGACCCACATCGAACGCGCGGTGTTACCCACGTGAGCGGCGAGAGTGCCATAGGTATTCGCCAGCCAGTCGGTGGTGTTATACGCGTGACAGGCCGGCGCAATCGCAGCAATTGCTGCCGCAAGGAGTGCAGCTCGAATTCGTTTTTTTTCGACCATCACGGATGCTCTCCTGAATATGGCGATTATTCGCATGAACGAGTTGCCAGCCGGATTCTTCCTGAATCGACGACCCGTAAAATATTCCTCTTGATCATCCGATGCAGCCTGTATTACCGATAACGCATCGTCAATAAATGACTAGCCGGGAATGATTTTCTTTAGCGCGATACGAATAACGGGTAATTCATACCGCCTCTCGTGCAATGATTGCGTACTGGAAATCCGGGAGCAGGCGAGCCCCTGCAGACGCAGCATGCACGGGCGTGCAGAAAGGATGACAACCATGAACTTACGCAGCTCATTGCGCGTTGACAAGCTCATCGCGACTGTTCTGCTCAGCCAGCATGATCCGCTTTAGCCGATGACACAATTATTTCGACCGGAGCGCGACGATGACGAATATTTATTTATCCCGTATTGGGCACATCGTTCGAACGCCACAGCGAATGTCGATCGAGCGCATATCCCGCTTGTGATGAATTTCATCGACACCAGCGCACGAATCACGGACATCAAGCGCATTCCATTACACACAAGTCTGATGCTCAATCTCGCGCATGTACCTGATGCCAGCAACGAAGTCCACTATTCGCTGCATGCCTAGCCAGATGGTTTTGACGCCAGGTTCGCCGTCGCCTTTGCGCGC
>NZ_QTQP01000113.1 GCF_003854275.1 Burkholderia sp. Bp8963 | reverse complement strand
CTTCCGCTCGTTGGGCCTTCCGTCGCTGGGTCCATCGCCGATCAACTGATCCGAACCGCCGTGTACGGACCCGTACGCACGGTGGTGCGGGAGGGGTCGGGCCGCGAGGCCTGCCCCTATCCCAATTGTTCTTCGCGGAATGCATCGAAGGATGCACTTTTCGTCCTGGCTGATTATGGCGCCATGCTGATTCGGCATTCGCGAGGTCGCAGTCGCAACCTGTGGAATCCAGGCTAATGGCAGACCGCCGCGCTCAATTGCTCCCTGATCGGGCCGAGCGCAAGCGCCGGCAGGTAGGTGAGCGTCGCAAATATGAGGGTGAATAGCTGGTTGAGTGCGATCGTCACGAGCGCGACCTTGCGTCAGCCGCGCGCACGCATCGCTGCCTTACTGCACGCGGTGTCCAGTGGGTCGCGCCACTTCGATCGGTTCTCTCCGTGCGGGTTTCGTCGGTGATCCGGAGTCTAGGATCGGCATTCACGCACCACAAGAAAAAATGTCGTAAAGAACCTTGCAGCGGCCGATTTATATTTTTCGTATTGCGTCAGGCACTGGCAAACTCGATCGTCGGTTCGCAGCGGATGGGGAAATTGACGGAGTTCGCCACGTAGCATTTCTCGTGAGCCGTGTGGTGCAATCGTGCGGCCAGTTCTCGATCGTCGCCGACGCGAATGACGACCCGCGGGTGCAGCACGATTTCCGTGAATCGACCCTGTTCGGGGCTGTCGAGCATCGTGCCTTCCGCATCGTCGTCGTAGGAAACCACGCAGATGCCGGCATCCGCGCACAGATGCAGGTACCAGAGCTTATGGCAGGCCGACGCCGAAGCCACGAGCAGATCTTCGGGATTCCAGCGCGCCGCATCGCCGAGGAACGCGGCGTCGGACGAGCCTGCGATGTCCGGCTTGGCGCCCGCGCGAATGACGTGATCGCGGCCGTACGCGCGATATCCGGATGTACCGGACCCTTTGTTGCCCGTCCATTGCACGGAAACGCGGTACTTGTGTTCACCGTATGCCATCGTGCTCTCCTTCGATATCGAAACATTGAATGTGGACCGTGGACCGGCGATGCCGGAACGCACTCGTCGAACCCGCCGGCGACATTGTGGCACCGGAAATCGATTTGGTATACCATTATTCCAAATCAACGATGGCTTGAGCATGGAAACAAAGTTCGATTCCACGGCGGATACGGTGGCCGCTTCGCTGCGCGAAATGATCGTCGGCGGCGAGCTGGGCGGCGGGGAGCGTCTCGTCGAACGAGACCTGGCCGACCGCTTCGGAATCAGCCGGATACCGCTGCGCGAGGCCATTCAACGACTGGCTCGCGAAGGCCTGGTGGATATCTTCAGGAATCGCGGCGCGGTCGTGCGGATGCTGACTGCGTCGGACGTGAAGGAGATCTACGATTTGCGGGCGCTCCTCGAAGGCGACGCAATCTTTCGGAGCGCGAAGCAGCTCGATACCGAAACACTGGCGCGGGCCGAACTCGTCCATCGCCTGCTTGGCGACGCGCAGACGCCGGCGCGGCAGGGAGAGCTCAACCGGGAATTTCACGAACTCCTGTATTCGCGCTGCGGGAACGAGCGTCAGCTCAACGCGATCCGGGAATTGCGCGGCCAGGTCGAACGATACGAGCGTTTGCAGAACACGCTGCTTGCAGATACGCCGTCGTTCCAGCACGAGCACGAGGAAATCCTGCAAGCGTGTCGGGAACGCAATGCGCGAGCGGCCCGCTCGATGACCGTCGCGCATCTCGACTCGGCCAGGGATATCGTGATGCGGCTCGTCGAAGGCGGGTGAGTGCGGCGGGCAGCGCACGCGACCGTAGCGGGCGGAGGACGTGACATGAACGTGATCCAGTTTGCATTGCTCGGTGCGCTGGCTTGTGCCGGCGTTGCCGTCTCGGCGCACGGTTTCTTGCCGAATGGCGATGCGGCAACGCCGAATTCCATGCAGCGGCCCTCAGTGCAGGGGCGAGGCCCGGTGACGTGCTCGTTCGGAGTTGCGAGCGACAGCGCGGTGCGGGCAGATGATGGAGGGTTCGGGGGTTCGGGTGATGAGTGGCGACACCTGTCTGTCGCGCCATCGATGCGGCCGCGCCGATCGCTTCCGATATCCGACCCTATGCCCGCAGCGTGACCGCGAGTCACCCCGCACCCGACAGTTCCGACGAAACCGCCGCCTATTGAACGGCCGTAACCGGAATGCTGGAAATTCGCACGAGGCGAGCGAGCACGCTGCGGCGGAACAGCGACAGGATTGAATGGACCGGGTCGTGACGCGGCGCGACGACGACGATTTCGTCGCAGCCGTTCTCGGTGGCCGCGGCGGCGATCGTGTCGGCAACCGGGCCGACCTTCATCACGACGCTGTAACTGACGCCGGCGTCCTTCAGAATCCGCTCGGCCTTCGCCAGTTCGCCCTCGGAGAAATGCTGCTCGATCTCGCGAAGCCGCGACAGCGGATGGTAGGCCTCGAGCCGGGTCGATTCCAGCGGCGGCTGGACATTGATCAGCACGATTTCCGACGCGCAGCGTTCGCGATAGAGGAACGTCGCATGGCGAACCGCCTGCAGCGAGCGGGGAGAGTGGCCAACCGGCACAAGCAGCTTGAGCATGAAGGATGTCCCAGTAACAAGGTGCTTTCAGCGTAGCGCGTGGCCGGCCGGGATGATCTAAAGAGATCGGGCGCCCGTATAAAAATGTCGAAAAAAATGCGTCGGCGGTGCCCGGCGGTTCCGTATCGCTTACTAGAAATATAAGAAATTTAAGTTTATGCGCATAAACGTTTACACCGGGCGCACGCCGTTCGCCCGGCGCGCTATCGGCGCACAACAAAGTCTGCAGTAACCAGGAAGAGCGGTTTCAGAAACATCAAAGTATGCAGCCTAGGGGAAAAGTATGGTTCAGCGCACCATTTCGAGTGCGTTTGGCTATCGCGCCTTGTTTTTGATAGTCCGGTGCCGGGTAGAACCTCCTCCGGAAATTCGGACCGGCGGCGTAGGCCCGACGTCTGCGGCAATCGAACGTCTCCGGCGTGCCGATCAGGCGTCTCTTCGCTAAAAATCCTCTGCATTATCACGGTTATATTTGACGGGGTCGTATCGTTTCCAGCGATTTCTCGCTGCTCGAGGCGGGGCCGCCGATGTCGTAGGGTGGCAATTGCAGGACCACGATGGGTGTCGGTATCTGCTTTCCGAGGCTGACGGTCAGCGTTGCGGCGTCATCGTTCGCCATCGGTACGCTGCTCGGCCTCACGGGCGCGCTCGCGAAGCTATCGGAATACGCGCCGCTGGAATGGCTGGGCCGGCTCTATACGACACTCGTACGCGCGCTGCC
>NZ_QTQP01000112.1 GCF_003854275.1 Burkholderia sp. Bp8963 | reverse complement strand
AGGCTTCAACGAACTGCGCTTCGAGGACGAGGCCGGGCAGGAGGAAGTCTACGTCCACGCCCAGAGGGATCAGAACATCCACGTCAACCATGACGAGACCACCTTTGTCGGCAATGACCGCAGCGAGCGTGTCGAGAACGATGAGCAGATCCATATTGGCCGCAATCGCCACCTGAGCGTAAAGGGCGACAACGCGATTCAGGTCGAGGACGCCTCATCGTTGTTGATGGTCGGGAAGCGCACCATCGAAGCGCAAGCTGACGACGCCCTGCAAGTCAACGGCAACCGCTCCACCGATGTCAGCGGCAACTTCCTCATGCGTGGTGGCCGGCGCGTCCAACTGCAGGCCGGCGACCAACTCATCGTCGACGGCGGTATCAGCCTCAGCCTGCAAGCGGGCGGCCATGCGATTCGGATTGACCCGAGCGGCATCTACAGCAGCGTTCCCATCCGCCTGGGTGCGACGCCGCAACCCCCAATACCGCTGGCGCCTGTGGCGTTGGCCCTGGCCCCGGATGAGTACGTACGTGCTGCCAAGGAAGGCGCCTTGCTGATTTCTCCAACCTGCGAGTTCGATGATGATGGACGCTGCCAAATTCACCTTGGCCACTGAACGTCTGCCCGGCCTGAGCCAGCACCCTGACATGCCGGTAGATCTGGGGCACCCGGGTCACTGTCTGTTGTTGGATGCGGCTCTGGACGACACCCTGCTGGAAGCACTCTATGCCGAGCGCGATGCCGACGGCTGGGCGGTCGAATCTCTCTACCTCGGCACGCCGTTACGGCCATTGGCTAGCGTGGGCCCGCAACTGGTACGCGTCTGGTGGGGCAGTCGGGTGATCGGCGAGCTGTTGAACCGCATGGAGCGCGAACCGTTGGGCATCGCCCTGTTTCCCGTTCCGGAGCTCTCTTGGGAAGCTTTGTGCGACCACTGTCGCAACTGGCTCAGCGTCCCCGGTGCCAACGCCACGCCCCTGCAATTGCGCTGGTTCAATCCACGGTGGATACGCGCTTTGCTCACCGCCCTCACCTCGGTTCAACGACAAGCCCTGGCCGGCCCTTGGCAAACACTGGCTTGGCATGGCGTGGCGGGCTGGAGCAGTTGGTCGCCCGACACCATGCCGGGCGACACCAAGTTGCCATCGGCACCGGTATTCGACGACGCGCTGCTGGCGCGCCTTGACGCCGAGCGTCTGCGGGACACCGCCGTGCAACTGGCCCTGGACTACCACGAAATGTTGACCTTGACGCAGGACGGTCCCGACGGCCCCGAGCGCTATGTGTATGACACCCTGACCTCGGCCCACCACTACGGATTCACCCAGCAGGCATTGCAGGAGCGCTGGCTACGACTCGCCATTCTCCATGGCGACGACTTCTACCGACGATCGCCGGAAGCCGAAGCGCTGCTGACCGACGCCAACTACCTGCACAGCGACAGGCTGGCGATGCTGGAAACCCTCTATCAGAAAGGAACCACCGCATGAACAGCGAAGTGACTCTGCCGCCGCCCAAGCATGCCGACAGTGTGGTGGACAACAAAGCCGCCTGTACGCCGCGCTGTGTCGAACCCATGGCCGACATCGTCCACATCACCGGGGATCGCGACACCTACTACGTGCTGACGGAGAAGCAGCGAGCGGAACTCATGAAGCACATCGACAAGGTCGATGCGCTCATGAAGAAATTTCGCAAAATCATCGCCGATGCCGCAAAGGAAGCGAAACCCAAGTCCTGCGAAGTCATATCCGGGAAAGGCAGCGAAAACACCTGCCCTTGCGTGGCATGCCGCAAGCTCCGTTGGGCAAAAGAAGCCGAAGCGGCCGGCCTCCTCGCGCTAAAAGACGTTACCCCGGCATCTGAGCTGGCGCGTATTGAAACGAGCGAGGACATCCAAGGGCGAATTTCTCAGCTTAAAGAACAGCGACAGGAATTCGCTGAATTGTGCAAAGCGTGGAACCTCGATAGCAGCATCAACTGCAAGATCGGCAAGCGCATGCCCACCACCATTGATGCTGAGATCGAGGTGCTCAAGCGGCCGCTGCCCCCTGTAGAAAAAGATACGGATACCACCGCATCCGGCACGACCCCATCGGTCAGCGAAGGCGGGCGCGTGCATCGGCATAGGAGCACCACCCTGGCCGCAAATCGCAACGGCGTTGCGGAAATCATCGTGATCAGTCGACCCGATAGGCACTATTACATCTCTCAACGCTATGTCTCGACTGTGCACAACAGCTACCGTGTTGAGGTGGCTGGCGTGCTCGACGCCCCCCGCCCGCTGAGCGACGGCGATTTGCGTGCCCGCGGCAAGCAATTGCTCACAAAAATCCGCGAGAAGGTCGCAAGAGGACTCAATGAAGACAGTGCCAAGCCGCTTGGTAATTTGGAGGCGAAGCTTGTCACTTGGCCGGCGAAAGAAAACTGCGCAGTCAATGCCTTGCATCGGGAGGTCATTAACTGGAGTTCAGACAGAAGCGACGATGCCCCCTATGCCGCCAATGCTGAGGCCCATCTGTTGCGCTTTGCCGCGCAGGCCAGTGCTGGATTCTCTGGGTTTAATCCCAAGGAGGGTGAAATATCTGTTGGCGTGAAGGCGCAGGCGAGCTTCGCGTTGGCCGAAGGAAAGGTCAGCCTGGAGCGTTACATACCTGATCAGGACGGGTACGACTGCTTCTTCTCCTACCGCAATGCCGAGGGCAAGGTTATCTACCATCGGTTTGGCGCCTTTCGCATGAAGGGCGCACTCGAACTCAGTTGCTTTGTGGGTGCGGTCGGCACTGCTGCTGCCACTGCTGGGGCTAAGTGGAAAAGCAGTCCTTCCGGCGCCAGCGCGATGCTGACGTCTCCGGAGCTTTCCAGTCGCGGTGGCGCAGTCAAGCTGCAGGGAAGTGCTTTCGCCGGGGCTCAGGCAGGTGGTGCGCTATTGGGGGCGTTCCAATGGATAGCTCCCGAGGATCAGCACCGCCCGGATGCAAATTGGTCAGATCTGCTTACGGTCAAGGGTGAAGGGAACGTGGCATTGGGCGCAGGCGGCGAACTTGATTTCCAGATCATGTTGAGCGGCGGACGCCTGTACTTCCATCTAAAGGCGCAAGTGGTGTTGGGGCCAGGAGCGGCTGGCGGCTTCGGAACCATGGTTGATCTTGAAAAGGCTGCGGGGTTAATCATGGTGGTCTATCGCAACCTGAGCAGTATCGATTACCGGTATCTCTTGAGTATTAACGAAGGAGCTTTTGATCTATTTTCCAAAATTGTCACAAAGACCATGAGCTCTCCCGGAGCTACTGTCGAAACGATATTGGCAGAGGGGTTGGAGTCCATTCAAGATTGGTGGAACACCCGAAAAGCACGTCTCGCCATGGCGCAGGGCCTCGCCAAACGAATACTTGAAGGGCGACCTCTGGAGTTACATGGCAATAAAATAGCAATCAATGAACTTCCACCCGAAGTGATTGGTCCAGCGTTGTACATATTAGGCGAGGATTTTAAGTTTAGTTTCAGTGGAGATCGAGAAAAAGCCATTATCAAGCTATTGCGCTGCGTGCGCACATGGCGACATTTCTTCTTAACCCTTGAACGCATTACACAAACAGGTCAACGAAATTCTGCGATGGAAGGCCTGAATTACCTCCGACAATTCCTATCACCAAATCAAACGATGGAATTTTCCAAGTTTATCGATACGCTGGCTGCCTCGACTAGTCAAACACCGGTTAATACGCAGTTGGCGATGATCCCTTGGAACTTTGCTCTGCCTAATGACAAATATGAAGTATTGATGGCTGCCCGCAAAAACTGGCCTGGCTCGGGCGGCCCGACCATGACCGCCTAAACACCAAGGAACTCTTGCAAATGTATCGTCTGTCCATATCACTGACCGCCCTGCTCGCCATCAGCGCCTGCCACGCCTCGCCCGTGACCAGCAAGAGCCTGAGCACCGCCCAGGTCAAGGCCATCGAGCAACGTATCGAACAGCGCTATGCGCCGCAGCCGGCCAGCGAGCGTC
>NZ_QTQP01000111.1 GCF_003854275.1 Burkholderia sp. Bp8963 | reverse complement strand
CGACACCGCTCACAAACCACGGAGCGTTCACACCCAGGGCGGCTTCGAACAGCTTGCTGTGCATCATTTACCTTCTTGTCTACAGGAAAAACGAGACGATACCACCCACTCGAAATTCAAAAGAGGCGTTTTTGCCAATCTCTCGGGGTGAGTTTGTTCAACACCCCTTCGGCACGCCGTGATTCGATCGCCGCCTCACCAGGCTCAGCGTTTCGTTGGTGAGCGCGCAAAAATTCGAGCAACACCTATTCACAAAAAATTGGTGTCCCCCAGACACCGGTTCGATCGGAATCTGACGGCGCCACTCGGCTATTTATCCGAGAGTCCGATCGAGTTGATTTTCTCGACCTTACCGCACTCTTCTCATTAATTGGGGTCGCAGCGCATATCAGCCGGATTTCGTCCGATGTTCGCAGGATGCGTATATTACGTATTGGTCAGCATCCAAGTTGAAAGCCACTACCATGCCCACTATCAGCGCTACCGAACTCGCGCGTCACACCCGCGAGATCCTCGATCAAATCGTGCGCGGCGGCGAACCCGTGATTGTCGAGCGCAATCAAATTCCGGTCGCGCGCCTTGTGCCGCCTGAGCCGATCATGACGGCCGTAGAGGCGCTCGATGGCCTTCCCACAGACCTGACTGCCGAACATGGTGATCGTTGGCTGCGCAACAGCCGTGAGGGCTTCAGTGACGAGGTCCGCGATTCGTGGGCATGATCCGCGATAGCTGCATCTGTATTGACCTCGCATCCGGTGCCATCCCGCGCCAGACGGTCATCGATGCGGCGGGCGCCTCGCCAGTTTGCCAGTTGATGTGCGACACCTGTTCCAGCCGGGCACGAAATGCAGTCACCCGCGCGAATTTCCTGCACGACGTCGCCATAGCGGAAGACGCCTCGAACGGGATGTCCAATGAAAATCGCTTGACCACCAGCCCACGAGAAATGAAGACAACGGCAGCGTCTTCCGCGTTTAGTGAAATGAAGTGGTCTGATAGTATGGGTCGTAGTCAGGTTGGCCTGAGGTCCCGATAATTCAACGGACCCGGCACCCAGCGCAACAGGCAGGCCATTATTCGATTTGTACTCCACGCCACTTTTCGCCAGTCAGGCCAAGACCCAATTCGTCATGAGCACTTTCACGATCGCCGCAGCGCAGGCCACCTCCAAAGCGGCAGACATCGAAGCAAATGTCGCGCGTCATCTCACCTTCCTTCAGACTGCCGCGGAGCACGACGTCAAAATCCTGATATTTCCGGAGCTTTCTTTGACGGGATACGAGCGTCAGCTTGGCCGACAGCTCGCGATGACGCAGGATGACCCGCGACTTCTTCCTCTCGTTGCCGAGGCGCAGCGCCTGGGCATCACTGCCGTTGTCGGTGCGCCTGTGATGCAGGAAGGTCGATCTGACGTATTTATCG
Source organism: Burkholderia sp. Bp8963 (assembly GCF_003854275.1). Taxonomy (GTDB): domain Bacteria; phylum Pseudomonadota; class Gammaproteobacteria; order Burkholderiales; family Burkholderiaceae; genus Burkholderia. The sequence goes on along the minus strand of NZ_QTQP01000111.1, from coordinate 3,294 downwards.
GTGCGTTCGTACTTGGAGCCAATGGGGAAATATCGGTGCACACGAAGCAGCATTTGCATCCCGGTGAAGACCTCATGTTCTCTGCTGGAAGTGGCGGCCCGAACCTGGTCATCGACGGCAATTCAATTGCGTTGGCGATCTGCGCGGATTTTTCCCATTCCTCCCACGCGTCGAGCGCAGCAGATTCGGAAGCGCATGTTTATGCAGCGAGTGCCCTCATTACGGAAAACGGGTACCCACACGATACCGGGCTTTTGGCGGGCTACGCTGCCGAACACGAATTCGCCGTGCTGATGGCCAACCACGGCGGCGCCACCGGTGGCTGGGAGACAGCAGGCCGTAGTGCGATCTGGTCGGAAGATGGCGAATTGGTGATTGCCGCACCCGGTCCCGGCGACATGCTGGTCACGGGGACGAAGGGAGCGAATGGCTGGACAGGGGCCGTGATCGCAATCGGCGACAAGTAGCCACTTTTCCAGTCCTTCGCTGGAGTGTCCACCGGGCAACCAGACGTTAGATGCCGCCCCACACTGCGAATTCAAACGAACCGGCCACCACCATCGACGTGCAGCACCTCCGCGTTCACGTAATCGTTGCCCAACAGGAATGCGATTGCATCGCCGATCTCGTCCGCACGCCCGGCCCGGCCGCCGGGCAGTGTCGCAGCGGCTTGCGCAAACAGCGCCGCGCGAACGTCCGGATCGAACCCGTCGAACAGCGGCGTCTCGACGAGCCCCGGCGATACGACGTTGACGCGAATCGGCTTCAGTTCGAGTGCGAGCGACTGCGCCAGCGCTTCGACGCCACGCACCGCCGCGGCCAGCACTGACGTGCCATGTGCCGACGGACGGTCGGCGAGCTGCCCGCTCGTCACGACGATCGATGCCGTCGGCGGCATCAGCGGCAACGCGGAACGAATCGCATGGATCGCGCCCGCGATCCGCTCGTGCACGGCCGCAAGCAGCCGTTCCGGCTCGCTGTCCGCGAGCGTGCCGGCAACGAAGCTGCCGGCCGTCACGACGAGATGATCGACACGCGTCATCGCGCGGAACACGGCCTCGACGGACGCCCCGTCCGTAATGTCGGCAACGGCCGTACTGGCGCCGCCGATCTCGCTGGCCGCCGCTTCGAGCTTCGCGCGCGTTCGCCCGACCAGCGTGATCGCCGCACCGCGCGCTTTCGCCGCGGCCGCCGCCGCAAGGCCGATCCCCGAACTCCCGCCGAACACGACGACATGCGCGCCACGCAGGCTGGATTGCGTTGTGATTTCCATGCGATTCCCCGTCAAAAGGTGTGAAGGTGGACGAACGTTATGCCATGCCGGATCGCAATGGAACGTGCGAGAATCGACTAAGGCTCATGCCGTGGAGGAATGACTTGGACACGTTTCAATCGATGCGCCTGTATGCGCGCGCCGTCGAACTCGGCAGCTTCTCGGCCGTCGCGCGCGAGGAACACATCACGCAGCCGACGATGAGCAAGGTGATCGCGGCGCTGGAGAAGGAGCTGGGCGTGCGCCTGCTCGATCGGACGACGACGAGCCTGACGCCGACCGACGAGGGCCGCCGGTTCTACGAACGCTGCAAGCGGGTGCTCGAAGAGGTTGCCGACGCGGTCGCCGACGTGCGGGGGCAAACGCAGCGACCGGTCGGCGCGTTGAGCGTCAGCGCCCCGCTGGGGCTCGGCGAGCTGCGGCTCAATGCGCTGATGCTCGAATTCCTGCGCGCGTATCCCGAGATCGACGTCGAGCTGGACCTGACCGATCGCGTGATCGATCTGGTCGAGGAAGGTGTCGACGTCGCGATCCGGATCGGCAACCAGCTCCCGCCCGATGCGGTGGCCCGTGCAGTCGCGTGGTCGCCACGCGTGCTGGTCGCGGCGCCGGAGTATGTCGCGCGGATGCCGAAAATACGCCGGCCCGAGCATCTGCTCGCGCATCGCTGCGTCGGCTACGCGCGGGTCAGCATCGGCGCCGAGCTGGAATTCACCCGTGATGACGAGCGCATCGTGGTGCCGACGCGCAGCCAGTATCGCGTCAACAACTCGATGGCGTTGCGCGAATGCTTTCTTGCAGCATTCGGCCCAGGCTCGGCGCCGGCATGGCTCGTTCAGGATCTGATCGATGCGGGACGGCTGGTTCGCTTGCTGCCAAAGTGGGAGATGCAGCCGCACTCGGTGCATCTCGTCATGCCATCACGCCGGTACCAGCCGTTGAGAACGCGCGTATTCCTGCAATTCATGGCAGAGCGCATTCCGGCGCTTCCAGGGTTTCATGCGATGGGCGTGTAGCGGCGAGGCGGCTCGCCTCGGGCGCGCCCGTCGCCGTGAATCTACTTCGCAGGCAACGCAACTGGAACGCGCATCCGGTACAACGAAACCGCCTGTATCGCGAGCGTGCAGAGAATCGCGCAACCATACGCCGCAAACAGGTTCATTCGCGTCAGCGTCAGGCTCAGCACGAAGAAGAACGACGCAAAGCCCGGAAGCGCCGCCGCCATCCCGCGCATCAATTGCTGCGCGGCTGCGTGGCCGGCCATGCGGTGCGAGAACACCGCGAGAATGATCGCCATGAACGGGAACGACGCGAGCACGCCGCTTGCTTCCGGTCCGACGTAAGGCGCGATCAACGTCACGCTGATCACGAGCCCGGCGATCAACGCCATCCGCAACGGCAGATCCCACCCGGGCGGATCGAGCCGGCCGACTCTGGCGACATGATTGGGAAGGCGGTTCAGCGCGAGCGCGACGGCCAGAATCGCGACGATGAACAGGCCCTTTTCCGGCAACGCGCTCCATTGCAGAAAGCCCGCGACGACGGCAAACGTCGCACTGGCGCCCGCCAGGGCCGCCGGCCATCCCAGCGTCGCCAGCCGGCAATAGGCGACGCAAAACGCCGCTTGCGCTGCCGTCGCGACCAACGACCCGGCCGTCGCGTGCGCCGCGAAAGCGGGTCCGTGCTCCAGTGCGAGGAACACCGAGACCGGTCCCGACGTGAGCGGCAACCCCACCAGAAAACCGCCAATCGCTTCGCCCCAGCGGCGAGCGGCCATCGTGGCCGCCAACAGCAACAGCGGCGTGGCAACGAGCTTGAAAACGAGAAGATCCATGATCGATACGACAACACGCAAACCGGGAACGTTGACTTCCTCTCCGGCCTAACGACCGGGGATTCCTACTTCTAGCGCACGAAGTCCCGTGCGGGCAATGTTCCTTGCGGCGTTCGTGTCGCGGTTGTGTTCCGTGCCGCAATTGCTGCAAGTCCACTGCCTTATTCCAAGTGCGGCCCTACCTTTC
>NZ_QTQP01000110.1 GCF_003854275.1 Burkholderia sp. Bp8963 | reverse complement strand
ATGCAGGCTGCCAGCGCGCACCAATGAGTCGGCCGGTCATCGCGGCGCTGCCGTTCCCCTTATACCGCATCCTCGTCCCAGTTTCTCCGCGAACGCTGGGCCCGGCACGGGGTTGAATCGCTCCACAAGCTTGCACCGAACGCGGGACAAGCCACAATTTCAGTGGGCTATGCCGGGACATTCGGCGGGACGCAAAAGCTTAATGGAGTCTCGACCGGATTGAAGACTGACGAGCAACAGATACGAGTGAGTTACTCGCAATTTTTCACACGGACGCTGGAAGGTACCGTTTCCGTCAGTCACGATCTGTATGCACGCGGACAGTTCAAAGAAAATTTCGGCGTGCTGTTTCGGATTGCAAAGTTGTTCTGACCGGATCTACTCAGATAACGGACCTGCAGGTCACGCAATACCGCCCGGTCCTCCCTGGCGATTAGGTAGGCGAATACCACAGTCTTGGAATTGCAAAATTCATACGAACAATTAACGACTAGGCGTCCGACGTGACGTCGATGCAGACGTCAGAGGGGCGATTGATCTACTTTCAGCATTGAAGGCGGCCACTTGAGGCCTTGCCGACAAATGCGCATTACAACGAATGCAAAGCAGAATTCATTGGTTCACCAAGGGGGAGGGCCGCCTTTATCGTGAGTGGCCGTTGTACCTGAAGGTGAACCATTGTGGAAGGATTTTTTCCGGCCGACGTGAACGCAGCCGCGTCCAGACATGCGCTAAGTGCAACCTATTTGAATGAACCGCAGCGCGAGCAGGTGGCTGCCGAACGGGCATCGTGGACCTGGCGCACGGATTGGCCGACGTGGCTACTGATTTGTACGATCTATGGGTCATGGTTTGGCATCGCCATGCAAGCAAGCCGTATCGGGCTGCCGACCGCGATTCCGCTGCTGGCCATAGTGAGCGCCTGGTTCATGTCGCTGCAGCACGAGTTGATACACGGCCATCCGACTCGCTCACCCATCATCAATGCCGCTCTCGGTTTCGCGCCGCTGGCGGTGTGGTTTCCTTACGCGGTTTATCGCCGCTCGCACTTGAAGCATCATGCCACCACGGCACTGACGGATCCGATTGCTGACCCTGAAAGTTTTTTTGTCAGCTCCTGCGACTGGCTTCAGGCACCAGGAATCGTTCGTACGCTGTGGCGCGCGCGCGCGACATTCGCGGGACGCGTGATGATCGGCCCGGCCTTGACACTCGCGTCGACGGCTCGCGACGCCAGCAGACGCATTGCAAGCGGCGATTGGCGCGATGTGCCGGCGTGCGTGGCGCACGGAGTGGCGCTGGCGGCGCTATGCGTCTGGCTCGATCGAAAATGCGGCATTCCCGCATGGCTGTTCGTTATGGGTGTCGGATATCCGGCACTCTCCATCACTTCGGTTCGGTCTTTTCAGGAGCACCGAAATCACGCCGATCCGAAACGTCGCAGCGTCATCAATCATCCGTCGTGGGCCTGGCGACTGCTTTTTTTGAATAACAATCTGCATGCTGTGCACCACGACTTACCATCGGTGCCATGGTTTGCTCTTCCGACCGTCTACCGCCGTCACGCGAGCGCGTATGATCAGCGCAACGAGGGTTATGTGGTGAGTGGCTATCTTGAATGGTGGCGACGCTTTGCATTTACACCCGCCAGCTTTATTGCCCCTCCAGAAGGTCCGTCTCGTGGCTTTGGTGAAGCCGTCACGGCTGAGACAACTTGTGCGGCGTGCGTGTCAGCGAAAATGCGGACCGCCGACGCAAAGCTGAGCTTAGCCGAAATGGGCAAAAACATGTCGTCCTGCTTGTGAGCCTGCCATGCCCACGGATCTTGTCGCCGCATTACCGATGTACAACGTCGCGCCGCAGCTTGCGCACGTCTGGCGTGAGTTGGCGCAGGAATTGAATAAGCGCCTGGCCCTGCACAGTAAGAGCGGGAGACTCGAAATCCTCTCGACTGACGAGGGGAGCCTGGACGCGATCTGGCGCCGGAGCGATTTGCTCCTGTCGCAAACTTGCGGTTATCCGCTGACGCATGGCTTGGCCGAGCATGTGCATGTGCTTGGGGTGCCGATATTTGATGCACCAGGCTGCGAAAGGCACTTTTATTCCAGCGCGATTGTGGTTCGCCGGGCCGACCGCACGTCGTCGCTCGAGGATTACCGAGGAAAAATCGCGGCGTACAACGACGACGATTCTCATAGTGGAATGAATGCGTTGCGTCACACCATCGCATCGCTGGCGATCGGCGGTCGTTTTTTCAGCGGGGCGCTTCGAACCGGCTCACATCTGAATTCATTGCGCGCGGTGTGCGAGCACCGCGCCGATATCGCGGCAATCGACTGCGTGACGCTTGCATTTGTGCGTGATCACGTGCCGGGGCTCACCGAGCCGCTGCGCACGCTTGGTTTTACACGTTCAGCGCCGGGGCTGCCGTTTATCGCATCCCGAAGCCTTGGTCCCGATACGCTTCGCCTGATTGCACCGGCGCTGAATGATGTGATTGCTTCGCACTCGCTACTTGCCGGCCGCCTGCGCCTGAGGGGATTGGCTTTAATCCCGGTAAGTGAGTATCAACCTATTCTCGATATGGAAGCTGAAGCCGTGCGCACGGGTTATCCCAATCTCGTGTGAAAGTCGCTCGCGAGGCGATGATTAGGTTCGCTTGAGGGGCAAGGCCTATCAACATCGGGCGGACAGATGAAAACCGCGCCACCTCTTCCGGACGTAATGGATTCTCTTCCTGTGAATGGAAGGCTCAGCAACGGCGGCGACCTCTTCGGCCGGCAAGCCTTTGTCGGACTGCAATTCGAATCCGCTTGCCTGACAGCTGATATGGGCGGCCGCTGACGGGCGAACGTCAGTAAAGCGCTCGCTGCCACACAATTCGCCGGTGCCCGACGGCTCAACGAACGTCCACGCAAGACACTAAACTTCGATACACCGGCTGAACGATTCCATCAAGCTGTTGCATCGACCGGTTGAATCCGCCGCCAGTTCCGGACGCTGGCCAGCGTTTTCGCACGGACGTTTGAACGTCGGCTCCGCCCAGACAACGGGCCTTCGCGCACAGGTTGCGCCCGCCGCGTCGTCGGCCCAAGTACACGCTCGCTGGCCACGGTCACATTCTGTGCCGGGCATCGCAAACTGTACATGTTCGCCAGGTTAGCGCTTTGATATCGTATTCAACGAATTGGACTATCGGCTGTCGACTAACTTCTCGCTTTGAACAGGCGCATATCATGAAACTGCCGCTCTATCAGATTGACGCATTTACGGACAAGGTCTTTAAGGGCAACTACGCTGCGGTGGTACCGCTCGAACGCTGGTTACCCGATAGTTTGATGCAGGAGATCGCTACCGAGAATAATCTGTCTGAAACAGCATTCTTTGTGCAAAATGATGACGGCGCGTTCGACATCCGCTGGTTTTCGCCGCTCACCGAAATCGCCTTTTGTGGACATGCCACGCTGGCAAGTGCATATGTGATCTTCAAGCGAAATGATGATCTGGACGTCATCGAATTTGTTGCGAAAGCGGTCGGTCGGCTTACAGTTTGCCGTATGCATGACGGTCTGATCGAAATGAGCTTCCCGCAGCGCCGGCCTGAAAGCCTGAACGAGATACCAGAAAACCTGATTCAGGGACTTTCGATACGGCCTCAAGAAGTGCTGATAAACCAGCAAGCCTACGTTGCCATTTACGAAACAGAACAAGAGGTACGATCCGTCGTACCCGAACTCAATCTGCTGTCCACACTTGCTCCGCTCGATGTCGTCGTGACAGCGCGCGGCGATGACCACGATTTTGTGTCCCGCTACTTCTGGCCTGCCAATGGCGGAAATGAAGATCCAGTGACCGGATCCATTCACGCCGCGCTTGCGCCATTCTGGTCCGAGCGTTTGGGCAAGTCTGAACTCGTAGCCATGCAAGTGTCACGGCGCAGCGGGCTGCTTCATTGCCGCATGCAAGCCGACCGGGTGTATATCTCCGGTCAGGCCGTTCAATACCTTGAAGGGACAATCGAAGTCCCGAAAGCGTAGGCTATAAAGTTCACGTTACGTGGTGTCTTTCACTGGAGTCCCGTGGTTCGATTTGCCACGTCGGCCGACTCGACTGCAGGAACGACCGTTTCACCTTGGAAGCTGTCGTTAGCGCCGCGCCGGGTCGAAGGGGCAGAAGTGGGTCGGCTACGGAAGTTGTCGGCTCATGTTGCAGTGCACGACCGGCACCCAGCGCCGGACTTCCGAATTCGGCCAGGAACGGACTTTGGCGGGTGCCGGCGAGCGGTCACTCGAACGTCGGCTTCGTGCTGCACAAGGGACCTTCGCACGCCGAGCCGGCCTGCTCCGGGAAAGTTCTCTGAAGCTTGGCGCACCGCGCAAGGTTGCCGACCCAAGTGCACTCAGTCAGTGCCACTCTATGTGATCGCGATCGCATCACCCTCAGCCGCACCGGCAAACTTTCCGCTGGGAAAGGTGCCGAGCTCATAACGGAGTCACTGGCTGGCAAAACACTGACCAGAGATGCTCACGCCCCCTCCTCGTTCGCGCTCGCGGAAATGTCCCCTGCCTATCACGAATGAATCAAATTTCGCGGCTTCAGCTGTGGCAGCCGGTCGGTTCGACAGGCGCGATGTTGCACTCATTAACCAATCAAATCAAGTAATTAGCGCTACCCGCCCGCGTCGATTTAGCGCTAAGGAAGCACCGGGTAAATACGTGAAGTCCCGCATGCGCGTGTCGAGAACGAAACGATTTTCGACGATTCGCACAAGTGTTCATTGCTTCGTCCTTTCAAAGACCGTCACATAAGGGGGAGAGCATTTTTGGTACAGGCATTGCGTTCGTGATGCGGGTGGCGAACTTTTAGGCCACCTGGGCGTGACTGCATTACTCATAGGTCAGAAATATAGCGGACAGATGGATGTCTGAAGAACGCGCGGACGAGCTTCGGGTCTTGCCCAATTTTTTCAAGCTGTTCATGGATCCGCGGCCCGAGTTTTTCACCCTTTTGCAAAGGGCGTCGCGCGACGCCGC
>NZ_QTQP01000109.1 GCF_003854275.1 Burkholderia sp. Bp8963 | reverse complement strand
CCTTGCCCGGCAAGACGGATTCGATTCGTGCCCATACTTCATCGCTCAGTAATGTTCGAATCATCTTGACCTGCTCGCGCAAAAGACAAGATGTAAACACATTTCATCGAATGTAAACAGACCCTAGCAGCTGCCTGGTCCGCAGCAACGATCGAGTACGCTCATCAGGCAAAGTCATCATTTGGCTCCCAAAGCCGCACATGCGTCGCTCAAAACAGCGGCATGCGCATTGCTGAACAATTGCTTTCAGTTTCCGCTTGCCCGTAAAAGGCGCGAGTGTGCATCAGGCAAATTTTCCTACGATCGCGCAGTAGGTCGTCGACGCCATTCGTAGCAAATGTGTCTGCACCAGCTCGTCGCTGCGCCAGTCATTGCGAAGCGCAAATTTGAGGCCTCAAAGGACTGTTTCCACCTCTGGCTTAACGTGCCTGACGAGACCGGTTGGAGTGCGTCGGAACTAGCATCTCATCCTCGTACGAAGCAAATCGGAGTTATGTCTGGTTCACCGTTCAGCAACGATGGGAGCCCGCCAAACGCAGTACACATCGGTTTTGGTGGGCTAGGTAATTCGGTCGAGCTTGAGGGGGCGTTCCAATTCGTGGCAGACATGCTCGATCATCCTGATCACCTGCGTTCTTCGATCCTATACTCCTAAACAGTCGCTGCCAATTGGGTGCCGCACACAAGTCACCTCAGCTTTCCTCGGGGTCGGCCTCGCCCGCGCAATCCCATCTCAGGTCCCGACGTCTCCCCAACGGCTGACTAGCGTCGGTGCATTTTGTGTGCCTATATGGTGACCGCAGGGTGACGGTGCATCCGACGCGCGCTCTATTTCGAAAAAAGTGCGTCTGCTCAGGTGGACAACGCAAGCTCCCACGCGGCCGCCGCAGCCTGGTAGATGCCGCCATCGCGGCGACCGACCGCGAGCGCGACAATGTCTGGCGGACTCTCGGCATCGCGGCAGCAACGACAAAGGGCAAATCGGGTGTTGATGAATTTCGATGACTCTCGTCTATATACGTAATTTATTGCTGTATTTCGAGTCGGGTTAACGGATTTCGAGGCAGCACAATGTCGGCGATTGGATACGAGCACCTCATTAGGCGCTTTTCCCTGGACGTTCGGCCTCTTCAGGCACCCGCCTCCACGAGCCCGCGCGTGAATCGGCGCGTCGATGCGTCCAATCAGGTACTGTTTCCGAAAAATGTGGCCATCGAGGATTCCCCGGTGGGGCATCTGGAGTTCGCCCTGAGGCACGAAGGAGTGAACCTCGAAGTTATCGACGCGGTGTTCGAGCACATCCCGGCCGATGAGCTCGTCAGGGCTCTGGAATGCACGCCCAACCGGGCCACGATCCGCCGAGCTTGCTTCCTCTGGGAATGGCTCACCGGACAAACACTTTCATTTACCACGACGCTGAACACGGGCTACGTCGACCTGTTTCCACCGGATATCTACGTCACAGCGACGAAGCCTACAAACAACCAGAAGTTTCGTGTTCGCAATAACGCATTAGGCAACCCGGACTTCTGTCCCGTCATTCGGCGCGTCGACTTGCCCGAGTCTCCGAGTCTCGCGGAACTGATGGAACAGGCGAAGCGCACACTCGAGACTCTGACGGACCCGGTCCTCTACGAGCGAGCGGTCGATTGTCTGTATCTGCTGGAAACCCGAAGTAGTTACGCTATCGAACGCGAGACGCTGAGCTCCGACAAACAGGACCGGTTCATACAGTTGCTTCGCCGGGTCGGCGAGACGGCAGCCGTCAGCGAAGAATGGCTTGTAAGTCTGCAAAACGCATTCGTGCGCGATTTCGATAGTCAGGAGGCTTCCTACAGAACCACGCAAAACTGGCTGGAGGACGGCGTCGGCCGTGTCACCTTTTTCCCTCCGCCTCCCAACGACTTATGTCGTGCAATGAGTGGGTGGGAAGCGTTCGTGAACGACGCCACTCGTTGCGACGATACGCTCGTAAAAACCGCCTGCGCCTCGTTTGGCTTCGTCTACCTGCATCCGTTTCACGACGGGAATGGTCGGTTGCACCGCTTCCTCATCCAGCACTTGCTAGCACCCTCGTCGGCCTTAACCGGCGGCGCGTTGGTGCCCGTCTCGGCCGCCATCTTGAAAAGCGCTCCCGAGTATCTCGGCGTATTGAGTGGCTTCTCCCGACCGGTCACGCAGCTTTGGCGGTACCAGCGAGGAGATATGGCACCCGTCGTAATCCACTCGCCCGGTGGCCGGCCGTATCGGTTCATCGACGCGACGGCGGAGGTCGCGTTTCTTCACCGGATGATTCGACAGGCGGTCGAAGATGAGATACCGCGCGAGCTCGCGTGGCTGAGCGGCTACGACAAGGCGTACCAGCAACTGGATGCCGAGCTCGACCTCCCTAACAAGGATTTGTCGGCGCTCATCCGGATGATTCAGTCGAACAACGGGGTCCTGTCGGAGAACAGGCGCAAGCAATATAACCACGTACCGAAGCACATTCTCGACCGTATCGAACAGGTGGTTCGCGAGGCTTTCAATCAAACTGGCACCGATGCAGATGATGCCGAGACAGGCGCCGGCGGCGCGAAGTAGCTGGATTACAAATTTCTGCCCGATACGGCGCAAAAATTGTGGCGCTTTCGAAGCGGCCAAAGCTATTTCGAGGCATGCCGCCCGTTTTGGCTGTTTTCGAGCTCGCGCGACAGGCTCTTCTGTTCCACAAGAAAGAAAAGCTCGAATCCAGCTTGGCCGGACGCACTTGGATACGCGCCAAAATGGCTCAAGCGGCAGGTCAGCGACAGTGCTCATCGACGCTTCGCTCGCCATCGCCTCCCTTCCTCCGTTACTATCTTTGCTCCCCGACGATTGGGGATCTGGCCAGCCAGGCCCGGCATGATTCCCGCCCCCAGTCGCTTCAATGATCCGGGCGCTCATCGCTGAACTCAAGACTCACGGCCGAATCCTGTTCGTCGTCGACCAACCGTTTACCATCGGTGCACTTCCAGTGGTCGTCGCCAGTGATGAAGGCATACTCGTCGCCTATCTGCCGGGACTGGCCATGCGCCGCATCGCAGATCTGCGCGCCGGCGAAGCCAAGACGACGCTGCGGAATGGCGCGTCCTAAATTCGGCAGAATATGGTCACGCGCAACGTCGGAAGCGAATTTATATCGTTGCCTACCGCGAGACGACTGATATTTATAGAAAGCTGCGAGCAGCAGCATCAGAGTTGGGGCAAACGCCACTCACGCGGACATTGTCGTACAGCGCCTTCCCGTGCGCGTTGACGAACCCGCTGGACGCGGTGCAGCCTGCGTTGACAGTGCTCCCGTAACCACTGAACGAACAGTTGGCATGCCGTTCGCACTGCGGCGCTGGGAGCCAGACGGTGTGGCGAGCCAGCGCTCCTATACCACACGTCCATACGTCGCACGAACGCTGCGCCAATATCTCAGAAGAATGGGCTAATCGCTGGGTCTGGGTCGCCGAACTCGATCTCGACCCAGTGGTCGGGATCATTCTCGTCTGTTTTGACGATTGCAATCGAAGTGGGCAACCTGCCTTCTTGCAGGTGTCTTTCGAACGGATTCAGAGTAGTGCTTTCTTGCAAATATCTTTCGACCGGGTGCTGAGCATTGTTCGGACTGGGCTCGCTGGTAGGCGAAGACCAGCGGTGCGAAGCGTTCATTTCCTGCACCGTGCGCCTCCCGGCCAGTAGCTCCAGCATTTCGCGAGCACTTATCTTGACGCGTCTATTCGACAACTCATGTCCTCCGTGGAATCCCAAGCCATAGCCTTCTTCACGTGATCGGTTGGCGGCGTTCACGGGCGTCGCGACGGGCATTGGCATCGCAGCCAACATTTGACGGAACACGTCCTCAAGTGCCTGGGGAACAGCCATGGTCTTGCTGACCACAAGCTGTGCGTTGAGCACCCGGTTGGGCGGCTGGAGAGGTTGCCGCCATCCCGAGCGGTCCTCTCGAGCCGAGACCAGCAAGACAAAATTTATCGAGGAATTTTGTCTCAGAAACTCTTCGGCAATTTCCCTTGCACTAACGTCATACCAACTCTGCTGACGCTCTTCGAGCGTGCGGCTGTCACCGTCACCCACAATTACGCCAACAAGACCCGTCGCGCCACGCAATTGCTTCGCCTTTGCGTGCAGTGCGTTGTAGAGCGGGTTGCGATCTTTGATCGTTGGGATATCGTACGCTGCGTACGATACGCTGCTGTAAGGAGACTTGCTCGGATCGATGATGACATGGATGCCAGTCGTCTCATCGTCGATTACTAAGGAGAGAATTGCGCTGCCTGCTTTAATCTGGCCGCGAAGCTTAGGCTCGATCTCTTTGCGCACAAAGTCACGAAGGCGATTGCGATCAGGAAGCCGCAGGGCGATCTTGCTCCCACGCGCGGTTTGCTCCGTTCTGGACCCGATGCGCAGTTCTAGACCACCAGCCTTGAGTCCCAAGCGCGTTTTCGTCTCCTCGATAAGGACGCTCAGTTCTTGAAACGGGTTTTTTTCGTCTACGCCAGCATCAGAGACGGTTGTCACGTCGGCCACGAATGCCAAGCCATGCCCGTTGAAGGTGACATCCGGACGCCTGCCTGACTCCAGTGGAATCTCGTTTCCCAGCTCGCCCAGCTTCGACAATGCGCCGAGCACGCCGACCTCCCACGTAGCGGCCAAGCGATCCTTTCCGGGACGATTGAGTCGGGCAGCTAGCGCCGAGGTCGCTGCCTCGCCGAGGACCGGGCGGAGTTCGTCAAGCTGATTCTGAATGGCTCGTCGTGCAAAAATCATGGGGAAGATGATCCGATTGCCTGATTGAAGCGGGACATCCAATTCTATGCGAGCTTGCGTGTAATGAAAGTGTCCAGAGTGTGGTGCGTGTCATCATCGCGACGACAACGTGTTGGACAACATTTTCATGGCGGGACTGCGTGGTCAAGGACCGGGAATTTAGTCAGATGCCATCCTCCATTGTAAGGCCAGCGGATGAACTTCGAGGCGTGAATGCGAGATGGTGACAGATACGTGGGGCCGCTCCAGTGACTTTATGAACTCGAGCCTCTGTTATGCTATGAATCCTTGGTCATATTGAGCGTCAGGTCCATAACATAACGGGTTGAAGCATCGCTACAGAACGGGGAAGAGATGGACGACGGGTTTGGAGAATACGAGGAAGGTCGAAAACTCATTGAGGACATTCGGCGCAACGAGTACATGATCGGCTTGGACATGTCGCCGGAGGTTCAGGCGGCGGCAGACCGTCTCCGAGAGAAGCTCGGAAGCGCGCTCAAGCTTCTCGCCGCAGATCTGTATTCCAGTGACACCCATTTCCTCCTGGAGCTCGTCCAGAACGCGGATGACAACAGCTATTCGCCGGAGGTCGTTCCCACTGTCTCGGTGCGCTTGGAGCGTGATTCGCTCGCGTTCGTCAACAACGAGACGGGCTTCGCAGAGAAAAACGTCAGGGCACTATGTAGCGTTGGCCAAAGCACAAAGGCCGGACAGAAACATAGTGGATATATCGGGGAGAAGGGGATCGGCTTCAAGTCGGTTTTCCAGGTGTCCGATGCACCTGAAGTGCACTCAAACGGGTTTCATTTTCGCTTCAATATCTCCGGAGCCGACGACCTTCTCGGATATGTGATACCCCACTGGAGGGAACCGAATGGGCGGATTGATGCCGTCGGGACGACCGTATTGCTGCCAGCTAAGGCAGGTCTGTCATTCGGTTCACATCTGCTTGAGGGGCTTCACCCGAGACTCTTGCTCTTTTTGAATAAAGTTCGGAGGCTGAATCTCGGACATGAGTGCGGTCAGGTGATCTATGAACGACAGGACGCTGGGGACGTCATTACGATATCGACCAAAAAGCTCGACATCGCTGGCAAACTTGAGTCGAGTTCCGTAGAGTCATACGTGCGCATTCATCATCCCGTGTCGATGGTCGATTCGCCGGATGAGAAGCGACCTGGCACCAGTACCACAAGTCTCGTCATCGCCCTTCCTGTCGACGAGCAGGGCAAAGCCATTCCATTACACACAAGTCGGCGTGAGCGGCTTGTAAACTTTCGCGGCTTGCCGTTTACTCTTGCTTTTTGCATGACGCGCGAATGGCACGAGCAACGGAGAGTTGGGCGGCAATGGAATTCAAGG
>NZ_QTQP01000010.1 GCF_003854275.1 Burkholderia sp. Bp8963 | reverse complement strand
CCGTTCGACTTGCATGTGTAAGGCATGCCGCCAGCGTTCAATCTGAGCCAGGATCAAACTCTTCAGTTCAAACCTGTTACTGTTTTCGGTTTCGTTAGAAACCGGTCGCTCACTCAAAGCTGACAGGAATATGAATTGCTTCATAAACCTGACTTACTTTAGTGTGAGACTCTTGATACTTTTGCTATCCCGATCCGAGGACCGGGCTCGCTGTCATCAAGCGCCCACACTTATCGGCTGTTAATTTTTAAAGAGCATTTCTGCGAGAAGGACCGCCTTCTCAGCAGCGCTGCGTTTTCAGCAGCAGAGAAATAAGATTATGAACACTGTTTCGCAGCTCGTCAACAACTTTCTTTACTACGTCGTTGCGACTGCGGGGTTCATCTTCCTTCGCCAGCCAAACGTCTAACAAGACATCCGGCTAACTTCGCTTCCCCTCTCCCGCGCCGCGTTGCCGTCAGCGCGAAAGAGGCGTGATTGTAGGCATCTGCCCCGACGTGTGCAAGGGGTTTGTGAAAGAAATTTAAAAAGCCGGCGGGCCTGAAGCCAGGCCCCGCCCTACAGGCGCTCGGCGACTCTTCATATAGATAGAGATAGGAGCGCCCAGGCCTTGTGTCGCTCGCCGTATCAGCGATGCTTGAACACCGGCTTCCGCTTCTCGACAAACGCCGCCATCCCTTCCTTCTGGTCTTCGGTCGAGAACAGCGAATGGAACAGCCGACGCTCGAAATGCACGCCCTCGGCCAGCGTCGACTCGTATGCTCGGTTCACCGACTCCTTGATCATCATGACCGCCGGCAGCGAGAACTCGGCAATCGTCGCCGCAGCCGCAATTGCTTCGTCGAGCAGTTTGTCCGCCGGCAGCACGCGCGACACGAGCCCCACACGCTCCGCCTCGGCCGCGTCCATGAATCGCGCCGTCAGGCACATGTCCATCGCCTTGGCCTTCGATACCGCACGCGGCAGGCGCTGCGTGCCACCCGCACCCGGCATGATGCCCAGCTTGATTTCGGGCTGACCGAACTTCGCCGTATCCGCCGCGAAGAGGATGTCGCACATCATCGCCAGCTCGCAGCCGCCGCCCAGCGCGAACCCCGCCACTGCCGCAATGATCGGCTTGCGAATCTGGCGAATGGTCTCCCAGTTTCGCGTGATGTATTCGCCCTTGTAGACATCCATATATGAATACGTCGCCATCATGCCGATGTCCGCGCCGGCCGCGAACGCCTTCTCGCTGCCCGTCACGACGATCGCGCCGATGCCGTCATCCGCATCGAACACCTTGAGAGCCGCGCCCAGTTCGTCCATCAGCGCATCGTTCAACGCGTTCAGCGCCTTCGGCCGGTTCAGCGTAATGAGGCCGACACGACCGCGGGTCTCCACCAGGATGTTCTCGTAAGCCATCTATTTCTCCTCGCTCAATGAAATGAGAAACGCCTCGCACATGCGAATAGTTTGATGCTACCATTCTCCGACCAACCGGTCGGTTAATTAATCGATTCGATCCCCTCAACGTCCATCAGGCTGCCGCCATGACCCACCCACTGTTCACGAAGCACGAAGACACGCTGAAGCAGGCACTCGCCGCCATCGAGAGCCGCGGCTACTGGAGCCCGTTCGTCGAAATGCCGAGCCCCAAAGTGTACGGGGAAAGTGCGAATGCCGACGGCGAAGCCGCGTTCAAATCGCACCTCGACAAGACCTTCGTGCTCGACCAGCCCGCATCCGGCGAGACGGTTGGCGCCGAGCGGTCGCCGTACGGTATCGGGCTTGGCGTGCGGTACCCGAAGTCGACGCCCGACGAGCTGATCGCCGCCGCAGCGGTAGCCCAGCGGACGTGGCGCGAAGCCGGCCCGACCGCGTGGATCGGCGTCAGCATGGAAATCCTCGCGCGCCTGAACCGCGCCAGCTTCGAGATTGCCTACAGCGTCATGCACACGACCGGTCAGGCATTCATGATGGCGTTCCAGGCCGGCGGCCCGCACGCACAGGACCGCGCGCTCGAAGCGGTCGCGTACGCGTGGGACGAACTTCGCCGCATTCCCGCCGATGCGCATTGGGAAAAGCCGCAGGGCAAGAACCCGCCGCTCGCGATGCACAAGCGCTACACGATCGTCCCGCGCGGTACCGGCCTCGTGCTCGGATGCTGCACGTTCCCGACCTGGAACGGCTACCCTGGCCTCTTCGCCGATCTGGCGACGGGCAACACGGTCATCGTCAAGCCGCACCCCGGCGCGATCCTGCCGCTCGCGATCACCGTCCGCATTGCACGCGACGTGCTGCGCGAAGCCGGATTCGATCCGAACGTCGTCACGCTCCTCGCGACCGAGCCGAATGACGGCGCCCTCGTGCAGGACCTCGCGCTCCGCCCGGAAATCAAGCTGATCGACTTCACGGGCAGCACACAGAACGGCACGTGGCTCGAACGGAACGCCCACCAGGCTCAGGTCTATACCGAAAAGGCGGGCGTCAACCAGATCGTGATCGATTCCGCAGACGATCTGAAGGCCGTCGCCAGGAACATCGCGTTTTCGTTGGCCCTGTATTCCGGCCAGATGTGCACGGCGCCGCAGAACATCTACGTGCCGCGCAACGGTATCCCGACGGCCGAAGGCCAAGTCGGCTTCGACGACGTCGCACAGGCGATCGCGGTTGCGGTGCAGAAGCTGACCGGCGACCCGGCGCGCTCCGTCGAACTGATCGGCGCGATCCAGAACGACGGCGTGACCGCACGAATCGACGAGGCCCGCAAGCTCGGCCGCGTGCTCGCCGACAGCCAGTCGCTGCAACACCCCGCCTTCGCCGACGCTCGCGTGCGCACCCCGCTCGTGCTCCAGTTGGACGTCGCCGACCGCGAAAAATACACGCGGGAGTGGTTCGGTCCGATTTCGTTCGTCGTCGCGACCGATTCGACCGCCCAGTCGCTCGATCTCGCCGGCGAAATCGCCGCCGAACACGGCGCACTCACGCTTTCCGTCTACAGCACGGACGATGCGGTGATTGACGCGGCGCACGACGCTGCGGTGCGCGGCGGCGTCGCGCTGTCCATCAACCTCACGGGCGGTGTGTTCGTCAACCAGTCCGCCGCGTTCTCGGACTTCCACGGCACGGGCGCCAATCCGGCAGCCAATGCGGCACTGGCCGACCCGGCTTTCGTCGCCAACCGGTTCCGCGTCGTGCAAAGCCGCGTCCATGTTGCCCCGAAGGCTGCACCTGCGGAAGCTGGCCAAACGGCATAACCCGTACGGCCGACGTGCAAACGCGCAACCGTCCTCTACCATGAACGAATCCGCCACCCGGCGGGTTCGTTTTTCACCGATACGCCCATGACTGACGCCTACATCTGCGATGCGATTCGCACCCCCATCGGCCGCTACGGCGGCGTGTTGAAAGACGTTCGAGCCGACGATCTCGGCGCGGTGCCGATCAAGGCGCTGGTCGAGCGCAACCGCGAGGTCGACTGGTCCGCGGTCGACGACGTGATCTACGGCTGCGCGAACCAGGCTGGAGAAGACAACCGCAACGTCGCGCGCATGTCCGCGCTGCTGGCCGGCCTGCCGACCAGCGTGCCGGGCACGACGCTCAACCGCCTGTGCGGCTCGGGAATGGACGCGGTCGGTTCCGCCGCGCGCGCCATCAAGTCCGGCGAGGCGCGACTGATGATCGCGGGTGGCGTCGAGAGCATGACGCGCGCGCCGTTCGTGATGGGGAAGTCGGCGAGCGCATTCGCACGACAAGCCGACATCTTCGACACGACGATCGGCTGGCGTTTCATCAATCCGCTGATGAAGCAGCACCACGGCGTCGATTCAATGCCGGAAACGGCCGAGAACGTTGCGACCGACTACAACATCAGCCGAGCCGACCAGGACCTGTTCGCGCTGCGCAGCCAGCAGAAAGCCGCGCGTGCGCAGCAGGACGGCACGCTCGCGCAGGAAATCGTGCCCGTGACGATTCCGCAGAAGAAAGGCGATGCGCTCGTCGTCGCACGCGACGAGCATCCGCGCGAAACGTCGCTCGAAGCGCTCGCGAAGCTCAAGGGCGTCGTACGGCCCGACGGCACGGTGACGGCCGGCAATGCGTCTGGTGTCAACGACGGCGCATGCGCGCTCCTGCTCGCCAATGCCGAAGCGGCCGACCAACACGGACTGCGCCGCCGCGCGCGTGTCATCGGCATGGCGACCGCTGGCGTCGAGCCTCGCGTGATGGGTATCGGTCCGGCCCCTGCCGCACAGAAACTGCTGCGACAACTCGGCATGACGATCGATCAGTTCGACGTGATCGAGCTGAACGAGGCATTCGCATCGCAAGGGCTCGCGGTACTGCGCACGCTCGGCGTCGCCGACGACGATCCACGCGTGAACCCGAACGGCGGCGCCATTGCGCTCGGTCATCCGCTGGGTGCGTCCGGCGCACGTCTCGTCACCACGGCGCTTTATCAGCTCGAACGCACCGGTGGGCGCTTCGCGGTCTGTACGATGTGCATCGGCGTGGGCCAAGGCATCGCCCTCGCGATCGAACGGGTGTAAGGGTGTAACCGACGCAGACGCGCGCCCCGTCTATAACGAAGTCATGAAGGAGACACTGCATGTCATATCAGGCAATTCAGCTGGATATCGATCAAGCCGCCCGCGTGGCCACGATCACCCTCAATCGGCCGGACAAGCTGAACAGCTTTACGCGGTCGATGCACCGCGAGCTGCAATCGGCGCTTGATGAAATCGAAGGCAGCGGCGTGCGCGCGCTGGTCCTGACGGGCGCAGGGCGCGGTTTCTGCGCGGGGCAGGACCTCGCCGATCTCGACTTCACGCCCGGCGCGTCGACCGATCTCGGTACGCTGATCGACGCGCACTTCAATCCGCTGATCCGGCGCCTGCAGCGCTTGCCGATGCCGGTGATCGCCGCCGTCAACGGCACGGCCGCCGGCGCCGGCGCCAACCTCGCGCTCGCATGCGACCTCGTGCTTGCCGCGCGCTCGAGCAGCTTCATCCAGGCCTTCGTGAAGATCGGGCTCGTACCGGATTCCGGCGGCACCTGGTTCCTGCCGCAGCGCGTCGGCATGGCTCGCGCGCTCGGCCTCGCGCTGACCGGCGACAAGCTGAGCGCCGAGCAGGCCGAACAATGGGGCCTGATCTGGCGCGCGGTCGACGACGACGCGCTCGCCGCGAACGCCCGGCAACTCGCGGCCCAGCTCGCGCAGCAGCCGACCCTGGCCATCGCCGCAATCAAGCAGGCGATGCGCGACAGCATCACGCAGACGCTCGATCAGCAGCTGGATCTGGAACGCGACCTGCAGCGCAAGCTCGGCCAGTCGCACGATTATTCGGAAGGCGTTCAGGCGTTCATCGAGAAACGCGCGCCGCGCTTCGAGGGCCGCTGACATGAACCAGCCCATCGAAGCACGCAACCCCGAAGCACTCGCACAGGCGACAGCGCAGGCCATGTATGACGCGGACGCATGCAGCCGCGCGCTCGGCATGGAACTCGAGGAGGTGCGGCCCGGCTACGCGCGCCTGCGCATGCCAGTGCGTCCGGATTTCCTGAACGGCCATCAGATCTGTCACGGCGGGCTCATCTTCACGCTCGCCGACTCGACGTTCGCATTCGCGTGCAATTCGTACAACCTCAGCACCGTCGCGGCCGGCTGCTCGATCGAATACCTGCGTCCGGTGCAAGGCGGCGACGTTCTGACCGCCGAGGCAATCGAGCAGACGCGCAATGGCCGGTACGGAATCTACGACATCCGCGTCACGAATCAGGCCGGCGAAATAGTTGCGATGTTCCGCGGAAAATCCGCCCAGATAAAGGGCACGGTGATCCCGGAAAACCGCTGACGCCACGGCTCGCACATAACAAATACTGGAGACACAGATGACAACCCCGCTTCCGCTCGAGCCGATCGAGACCGCGACGCAAGACGAGCTGACTGCGCTGCAGCTCGAACGTCTCAAATGGTCGATCCGGCATGCGTACCTGCATTCCCCGGTCTATCGCCGCAAGTTCGACGAAGCGGGCGTGCATCCGGACGACCTGAAGTCGCTCGCCGATCTGTCACGCTTCCCGTTTACGACCAAGAGCGATCTGCGCGACAGCTATCCGTTCGGCATGTTCGCCGTGCCGCAGGACCAGATTTCCCGCATCCATGCGTCATCGGGCACGACCGGCAAGCCGACGGTCGTCGGCTACACCACGCGCGATATCGACACGTGGGCCAATCTCGTCGCCCGCTCGATCCGCGCCGCCGGCGCGCGTCAGGGCGACAAGGTTCACGTCAGCTACGGCTACGGGCTGTTCACCGGCGGGCTCGGCGCACACTACGGCGCGGAACGCGCAGGGCTCACCGTGATCCCGTTCGGCGGCGGGCAGACCGAAAAGCAGGTGCAACTGATCCAGGACTTCCGTCCGGACATCATCATGGTGACGCCCAGCTACATGCTGTCGATCGCCGATGAATTCGAGCGGCAGGGCCTCGATCCCGCGCAAAGCTCGTTGCGCATCGGCATCTTCGGCGCCGAGCCGTGGACCAACGACATGCGGGTGGCGATCGAGCGCCGCATGGGCATCGATGCCGTCGACATCTATGGGCTGTCCGAAGTGATGGGCCCGGGCGTTGCGTCCGAATGCGTGGAGACGAAGGACGGCCCGACGATCTGGGAAGACCATTTCTACCCGGAGATCATCGATCCGGAAACCGGCGAGGTGCTGCCCGACGGCGAGCTCGGCGAACTCGTGTTCACGTCGCT
Source organism: Burkholderia sp. Bp8963 (assembly GCF_003854275.1). Classification (GTDB taxonomy): domain Bacteria; phylum Pseudomonadota; class Gammaproteobacteria; order Burkholderiales; family Burkholderiaceae; genus Burkholderia. The sequence continues at coordinate 186,840 of NZ_QTQP01000010.1, read as the reverse complement.
GACGAAAGAAGCGCTGCCGATCATCCGCTACCGGACGCGCGACCTGACGCGCCTGCTGCCCGGCACCGCCCGCACGATGCGCCGGATGGAGAAGATCACCGGCCGCTCGGACGACATGATGATCGTGCGCGGCGTGAACGTGTTCCCGACACAGATCGAGGAACAACTGCTCAAGCAGCGCGCGCTCGCACCGCACTACCAGATCGTGCTGACGAAGGAAGGCCCGCTCGACGTGCTGACGCTGAACGTCGAACCCTGCCCGGAGACCGCGCCGGATACGGCGACGATCGACGCAGCAAAGCGCGCGCTCGCGCACGACATCAAGGCGCTGATCGGCGTGACCGCCGTGATCAACGTGCTTCCGGTCAACGGCATCGAACGTTCGGTCGGCAAGGCGCGACGGGTCGTCGACAAGCGCAAGGGCTGAGCGCGACCCATCCGGCAGCCGAGCGCCCGCGCGCCCGCGGACAAGCAGACAAGCAGACAAGCAGACAAGCGATACGCATCGCAAAAGAAAACAGCCCGATCAGCCACAAGCGCTGATCGGGCTGCATCGTTTGTGCTGCCGCTGCAATCCCGTTGCCCGGTTCGAACCGACGGGATCGCGGTGCATCGTAGAGACGAAGGCCCGCCCCGCTGGCAAACCCCGTCACATCGACCGAAGCCAAGTACAGTGCGTCACGTCAACTGCACGCAGACACACACAGACACACGCAGCCACCACACGCCTTCGCGTCACGAATTCGGAAACAGCAGCCACATCCGGCCGATCTGCTTCATCCGCCCGGCCTGATCGCCGGCGTCGTCCCCAAGCCCCCAGAAATAATCGGCGCGCACGCCGCCCTTGATCGCGGTACCCGTATCCTGCGCGAACACGAGGCGGTTCATCGGCGTGTTGGTCAACGGACGCGTCGTCTGCAGGAATACCGGCGTGCCGAGCGGAATCGACGACGGATCGACCGCGATCGAACGTTCGGGCGTAAGTGGCACGCCGAGCGCGCCGAGCGGGCCGTCCGCGCCGCCGTGCGGCACGTCTTCCTTCGACGGCATCTCGCGGAAGAACACAAAACGCGGGTTCGTGTCGAGCAGCGCATCGACGCGGGCCGGATTCGCCTTCGCCCATGCCTTGATGCCCTGCATCGTTGCCTGCGCGGGCGTCAGCTCGCCGCGATCGAGCAGCCACTTGCCGATCGAGCGGTACGGCTGGTTGTTGGTGCCGCCGTAGCCGACGCGCATCACCGAGCCGTCGTCGAGCAACACCCGTCCGGAGCCCTGCACCTGCAGGAAGAACGCCTCGATCGGATCGTCGACCCACACGAGCTCGTTGCCGTTCAGGATGCCCGCGCGCTCGAGCTGCGCTCGCGCCGGCAGCGCGGCGCCCGCGCGATAGCCGGCCGGCCAGCGGTAAAGCGCAGTCTGATACGGCCCGCGCCGTACGCGCGAGCCGTGCAGCAGCGGCTCGTAGTAGCCGGTGACGAGCCCGTCGAGCGTGCCGTCGCTGTTCGCGAACTGGAACGGCGTGAAATACGTTTCGAAGAACACGCGCGCACTGCTGACGTCGAGTTCGTCGAGCCGTTCCGCCGCCGCGCACGCACGCCGCCACGCGGGCTGGCGCGCGAGCCGCGTGCAGTTCTGCCGCAGCGCGGCCGTCGCGCCGAGCAGCGAATCGTCCTGCCAGCCCGGCACCTGCTGCCAGGCAACCGGCGTCAGCCGCGTGGCGGCGACCTGGCCCGGCACGATCGCGGCGCCGGTCGGCGGGTTCGTGGAAGACGTCCGCGTCGGCGTGCCGCCGCATGCTGCGAGCAGCGCCGCTATCGCGACTGCCGCCGCCCAGCCGGCCACCCGGGGCCCAAACCACATACAATGTCCGTTCTTGATGGAAACCGCCATGTCAGATCTTCTCGACCAATATCCGATGCTCATCTTCGCGCTGGAAGCTTTCCTGGCGCTCGCCCTGCTGATCTTCATCGTCGCGTGGACAGCCTCGGGCAGAAAGAAGCACGCCCGCAACGACCGTCAGCCACGCTGATCCCGCCGCATCCGCACGCTCAATGAAGCGTACGCGGCATGTGCAGCGCAAATTCGTCGATCGGCGCGTCGAAGCGCTCGCCGTCTTCCGCCACGCAGAAATACGCGCCGCGCATCGTGCCGACGGGCGTGGCGATCACCGCCCAGCTCGTGTATTCGAACTGTTCGCCCGGCTGCAGCAGCGGCTGATGGCCGACGACGCCGAGCCCCTTCACTTCCTGCACGTGGCTCTCGCTGTCCGTGATGATCCAGTGGCGGGCGATCAGCTGTGCCGCGACCTGCCCCGTGTTTTGAATCGTCAGCGTGTACGCGAATGCGTATTGACGGTGCTCAGGGTCGGATTGTTCCGGCAAGTAACTGGTTTTCACCGAAACGGTGAACTGATACTGACTCATGGTGATTCCGCTGGGGTGGTGACCGGCCCGCGCCGAGTTCGCGCGACGCAGGGCCGCAGACGCGCCGCTTTGGTTCGGCATTCTGCTTCATGCGGCACCTACTCGCAACCGCGCGCAACCGCGCACGCTGCCGCCCGGCGGTAGAATGGCGGTTTTGCGCCGCAGCGTCCCCGCTCCTCCGTCATGACTCAATTCCGCATCGCTCCCAGCATCCTGTCGGCCGACTTCGCCCGGCTCGGCGAAGAAGTCCGCAACGTGGTCGCCGCCGGCGCCGACTGGATCCATTTCGACGTAATGGACAACCATTACGTCCCGAACCTGACGATCGGCCCGCTCGTGTGCGAAGCGATCCGTCCGCACGTGCAGGTGCCGATCGACGTGCACCTGATGGTGCGCCCGGTCGACCGGATCGTGCCCGATTTCGCGAAAGCGGGCGCGAACCTGATCAGCTTCCACCCGGAAGGCTCCGATCACATCGACCGCACGCTGTCGCTGATCCGCGATCACGGCTGCAAGGCCGGCCTCGTGTTCAATCCGGCGACACCGCTGAACTACCTCGACTACGTGATGGATCGCGTCGACTTCGTGCTGCTGATGTCGGTCAACCCGGGCTTCGGCGGCCAGTCGTTCATTCCGGAAACACTGAACAAGCTGCGCGAGACGCGCGCGCGCATCGATGCGTACACCGAGCGCACCGGCCGCGAGATCCTGCTCGAAGTGGATGGCGGCGTGAAGGCCGACAACATCGCGGAAATCGCGGCAGCCGGCGCGGATACGTTCGTCGCGGGTTCGGCGATCTTCGGCAAGCCCGATTACCGCAAGGTGATCGACGAGATGCGCAGCCAGCTCGCGACGGTCAAGCGGAGCTGACGCCGTGAGCGAATCGAACCTGCCCGAAGGGAGAGCGACCGCGGCTGGGGCTGCACCTGAGCCAGTCGCACCTACGCCGGCCGCGCCTACGCCGGTCGCACCGATCCGCTTCGCCGCGCCGCGCATCGACGCGGCGCTGATCGATCTCGACGGCACGATGGTCGATACCGCCGACGATTTCACCGCCGGCCTGAACGGCATGCTGGCGCAGCTCGACGCGCCGGCGACGTCGCGTGACGAGGTGATCGGGTATGTCGGCAAAGGCTCCGAGCATCTGATCCAAAGCGTGCTGAAGCCGCGCTTCACCGCGGACGAAGCGCGAGCGCGCTTCGACGACGCGCTCGCGATCTACCAGGCCGAATACGCGAAGATCAACGGCCGCCACACGCGCCTCTACCCGGACGTCGCGGCAGGCCTCGACGCGCTGCGCAACGCAGGCGTGAAGCTCGCATGCGTGACCAACAAGCCGCACCGCTTCGCGGTCGAGCTGCTGCAGCAGTACGGGCTCGCCGCACACTTCGCCGTCGTGCTCGGTGGCGACAGCGTGGCGCGCAAGAAGCCCGATCCCCTGCCGATGCTGTCCGCGTGCGACGCGCTCGGCGTCGCGCCGGACGTGGCAGTCGCGATCGGCGATTCGGAGAACGACGCGCTCGCGGGCCGCGCAGCGGGCATGGCGACGCTGACGGTGCCGTACGGCTACAACCACGGCAAGGCTATACAAACGATAAATTCGGATGGTATAGTCGGCTCGCTGCTGGTCGCAGCGCGCGCGATCACTGCGCACAACGCCGGCCAGCCAACCGTCTGATCTAATTCTTCCATCCGCATGTTTCTGAACAAAAAACGGAGTCTGAGCAGCATCGACCGGGGAGCCTGGCCCTGGCGTCGCTGGTCGCGCTAACCTCTTCGATGAGGTACGCTGAAGCACGTCTTCAGCGCCGTTTTTTGTCTCGCTGCGCATCCGCGCGCCGATCGCCGCACCACCTCGAGTCCTACCGCACCCGAACGCTTGCGTTCAGGGACGGTCGCAGGCTGGCGACGCTCGCGCTCCGGAACACGCCCGCCGGCACCAGGCACACCACGATCGACCGCCATTCCGCCGACAGCGCCCGCGCAGCACCCCGTGATCCCCGGCGCATCCCGCCGCTCGTCCCGAACAGGACCGGAACATGACCGAACTCGAATTCCAATCGCTCGCGAACGAAGGCTACAACCGCATTCCGCTGATCGCGGAAGCCCTCGCCGATCTCGAAACGCCGCTGTCCCTCTACCTGAAACTGGCGCAGCCGGAACGCAGCGGCGCCAACTCGTTCCTGCTCGAATCGGTGGTCGGCGGCGAACGCTTCGGCCGCTATTCGTTCATCGGCCTGCCGGCGCGCACGCTCGTGCGCACCCGCAATGGCGTCTCCGAAGTGGTGCGCGACGGCCAGGTCGTCGAGACGCACGACGGCGATCCGTTCGAGTTCATCGCCGCATTCCAGGCGCGCTTCAAGGTCGCGCAGCGCCCTGGCCTGCCGCGTTTCTGCGGCGGCCTCGCCGGCTACTTCGGCTACGACGCGGTGCGCTACATCGAGAAGAAGCTCGCGCACACCGCACCGCGCGACGATCTCGGCCTGCCCGACATCCAGTTGCTGCTGACCGAGGACGTCGCGGTGATCGACAACCTCGCTGGCAAGCTGTACCTGATCACCTACGCCGATCCGGGCCAGCCCGAGGCATACACGAAGGCGAAGCAGCGCCTGCGCGAGCTGAAGCAGCGGCTGCGTGCAACCGTGCAGCCGCCCGTCACATCGGCAAGCGTGCGCACCGAGACGTTCCGCGAGTTCAAGAAGGAAGACTATCTGGCGGCCGTGCGCCAGGCGAAGGAATACATCGCGGCCGGCGAGCTGATGCAGATCCAGGTCGGCCAGCGTCTCACGAAGCCGTATCGCGACAATCCGCTGTCGCTGTACCGCGCGCTGCGCTCGCTGAATCCGTCGCCGTACATGTATTACTACAACTTCGGCGATTTCCACGTGGTCGGTGCATCGCCGGAAATCCTCGTGCGCCAGGAGAAGCGCGGCGACGACCAGATCGTCACGATCCGCCCGCTCGCCGGCACGCGTCCGCGCGGCAATACGCCCGAGCGCGACGCGGAGCTCGCGACCGAGCTGCTCAACGATCCAAAGGAGATCGCCGAGCACGTGATGCTGATCGACCTCGCGCGCAACGACGTGGGCCGCATCGCGGAAATCGGTTCGGTCCAGGTGACCGACAAGATGGTGATCGAGAAGTACTCGCACGTGCAGCACATCGTCAGCTCGGTCGAGGGCAAGCTGAAGCCCGGCATGACGAACTACGACGTGCTGCGCGCGACGTTCCCGGCCGGCACGCTGTCGGGCGCGCCGAAGGTGCGCGCGATGGAACTGATCGACGAGCTCGAGCCGATCAAGCGCGGGCTGTACGGCGGCGCCGTCGGCTACCTGTCGTTCTCGGGCGAGATGGATCTCGCGATCGCGATCCGCACGGGCCTGATTCATAACGGCAACCTGTATGTGCAAGCGGCGGCCGGCGTCGTCGCGGATTCGGTGCCCGAATCCGAATGGCAAGAGACCGAGAACAAGGCGCGCGCGGTGCTGCGTGCGGCCGAACAGGTCCAAGACGGCCTCGACAGCGACTTCTGACCGGAGACTGACCATGCTGCTCATGATCGACAACTACGATTCGTTCACCTACAACCTGGTCCAGTACTTCGGCGAACTGGGCGAGGACGTGCACACCTGTCGCAACGACGAAATCACGCTCGACGAGATCGCGCGCCTGAATCCCGACACGATCTGCCTGTCGCCCGGCCCGAGCAATCCGCAGCACGCGGGGATCACCCTCGACGTGCTGCGCGAATTCGCGGGCAAGAAGCCGATCCTCGGCGTGTGCCTCGGCCACCAGGCGATCGGCGAAGCGTTCGGCGGCCGCGTCGTGCGCGCGAAGACCATCATGCACGGCAAGGTGAGCCGGATCGAAACCGACTGCCGCGGCGTGTTCGCGGACCTGCCGAAGCATTTCGACGTCACGCGCTACCACTCGCTCGCGATCGAGCGCGAATCGCTGCCGGACTGCCTCGAGATCTCGGCATGGACCGACGACGGCGAGATCATGGGCGTGCGCCACAAGACGCTGCCGATCGAAGGCGTGCAGTTCCATCCGGAATCGATCCTGTCCGAGCATGGCCATGCACTGCTCGAGAACTTCCTCAAAGAGGCCCGCGCCGCGGCCGCGCACACCGCCTGACCGGAGCCGCACGATGACGATCACCCCCCAGGAAGCGCTGCAGCGCACGATCGAGCACCGCGAGATCTTCCACGACGAGATGCTGCACCTGATGCGGCTCATCATGCGCGGCGACATGTCGCCGGTGATGGCCGCCGCGATCATCACCGGCCTGCGCGTGAAGAAGGAAACGATCGGTGAAATCACCGCCGCCGCGACCGTGATGCGCGAATTCGCGAACCACGTCGAGGTGCCGGACAATTCAAACTTCGTCGACATCGTCGGCACCGGCGGCGACGGCTCGCATACGTTCAACATCTCGACCGCGACGATGTTCGTCACGGCCGCGGCCGGCGCGAAGGTCGCGAAGCATGGCAACCGCGGCGTGTCGAGCAAGTCCGGCAGCGCCGACGTGCTCGAGGCGCTCGGTGTGAACATCGACCTGCAGCCGGACCAGGTGGCCGCGTCGATCGCGGAGACCGGGATGGGCTTCATGTTCGCGCCGAACCACCATCCGGCGATGAAGAACATCGCGGCGGTGCGCCGCGAGCTCGGCGTGCGGACGATCTTCAACATCCTCGGCCCGCTGACCAACCCGGCCGGTGCGCCGAACCAGCTGATGGGCGTGTTCCATCCGGACCTCGTCGGCATCCAGGTGCGCGTGATGCAGCGTCTCGGCGCGCAGCACGTGCTCGTCGTGTACGGCAAGGACGGAATGGACGAGGTGTCGCTCGGCGCCGCGACGCTCGTCGGCGAGCTGCGCGACGGCCAGGTGCACGAATACGAGATCCATCCGGAAGATTTCGGCCTGCAGATGGTGTCGAACCGCACGCTGAAGGTGGAGAATGCCGAAGAATCGCGCGCGATGCTGCTCGGCGCGCTCGACAACCAGCCGGGCGTCGCGCGCGAGATCGTCACGCTGAACGCGGGCACCGCGCTGTATGCGGCGAACGTCGCCGCGTCGATCGCCGACGGCATCCAGCTCGCCCGCGAAGCGATCGCGAGCGGCACCGCGCGCGCGAAGGTCGACGAACTGGTGCGCTTCACGCAGCAGTTCAAGCGCTGATCCGCCCTTTCGAACCCGACAGCCCATCGAACCCGACGCCTTTCGAACCCGAATTACGCACGAGACTCCCATGAGCGACATTCTCGAACGAATCATTGCCGTCAAGCGCGAAGAAGTCGCGGCGGCCATGCGCAGCACACCGCTCGAAGCGCTGAAGCTGGACGCATCCGCGCGCGACCTGCGCGACTTCGTCGGCGCACTGCGCGCGAAGCACACGGCCGGCCACGCGGCCGTGATCGCCGAAATCAAGAAGGCCAGCCCGTCGAAGGGCGTGCTGCGCGAGCACTTCGTGCCGGCCGATATCGCCCGCTCGTATGCGTCGCACGGCGCCGCGTGCCTGTCGGTGCTGACCGACGAACAGTTCTTCCAGGGAGGTATCCGCTATCTGGAGGAAGCGCGCGCGGCCTGCACGCTGCCGGTGCTGCGCAAGGACTTCATCGTCGATGCGTACCAGATCCTCGAAGCGCGCGCGATGGGCGCCGACGCAATCCTGCTGATCGCCGCCGCGCTCGACACGCCGCTGATGCAGGACCTCGAGGCGTATGCGCATTCGCTCGGGCTCGCGGTGCTGGTCGAAGTGCACGACCGCAACGAGATGGAGCAGGCGCTCACGCTGAAGACGCCGCTCGTCGGCATCAACAACCGCAACCTGCGCACGTTCGAGACGTCGATCCAGACGACGCTCGACATGCTCGACATGGTTCCGTCGGACCGCATCGTCGTGACCGAGTCGGGCATCCTGTCGCGCACCGACGTCGACACGATGCGCGCGGCGAACGTGAACACGTTCCTCGTCGGCGAGGCGTTCATGCGCGCCGAGCAGCCGGGCGCCGAACTCGCACGGATGTTCTTCTGATGGCGATCGAGAAGGAAATCAAGCTCGCGCTGCCGGCCGGCCAGGCCGACGCCGCGCGGCAATTTTTCGTGACGCTGACGGGCGAAGCTGGCCGCGAGATCGCGCTCGCGAACGTCTACTACGACACGCCGGATCTCGCGCTCGCCCGCTCGAAGAGCGCGGTGCGGGTGCGCCGCGCGCCGCAGGGCTGGCTGCAGACGTTCAAGACGGTCGGCACCGCGGTGGGCGGACTGCATCAGCGCCATGAATGGGAACTGCCGGTGGCCGGCGACGCGCTCGAGATCGACGCGCTCGTCGCCGCATGCGACGTGCCTGACGCAAGCGCCGCGCTGCGCGACGCGGCGCCCGCGCTGCACGCGCTGTTCCGCACCGATTTCTCGCGCACGCTGTGGCGCATCGCGCTCGGCGGTGCGACCATCGAAGCCGCGGTGGATCTCGGCGAGATCATCGTCGAGACCAACGATGCGACGCGCCGTGAACCGATCAGCGAAATCGAACTCGAACTGCTCGACGGACCGGAAGCGGCGCTCGCGACGCTCGCCGCCGAACTGCAGCAGGCGCTGCCCGGCCTCACTCCCGAAAACATCAGCAAGGCGCAGCGCGGCTACCGGCTGCGCGCGCAATAATCACGCATGGCAACCCGCAAGACCTCCCGCGCGCCGCAACAGCAGGCGTCGCTGTTCGACGATCCCGTGCCCGATACCCCGGCCGGATCGGCTCCATCTGACGCATCGGCTGCATCGGCCTCACCCGCCGCCGCCGCCAGCACCGCCCCGGCACGCGCGACCCCCGCAGCCCCCGCGCCCCCCGCGACCACATCGCGCGCGCCGGACAGCGTCCTGCATCTCGCCGCGCAATTCGATGCGCTGCCGCGTGCATGGCGCGACGTCCTCAAGCCGTTCACCGATAGCGACGCCTACGCGCCGCTGTGCCGCTTCGTCGACGACGAGCGCACGGCCGGCAAGACCGTCTATCCAACCGACGTGTTCCGTGCGCTGCGGCTCACGAGCCCGGACGACGTGAAGGTCGTGATCCTGGGCCAGGACCCGTATCACGGCGACGACCGCGGCACGCCTCAGGCACACGGCCTCGCATTCTCGGTGCCGCCCGCGGTGAAGCCGCCGCCGTCGCTGCGCAACATCTTCAAGGAAATCGCCGCGAACTTCGGGCACGACACGCCGCGTCACGGCTGTCTCGACACGTGGGCGCGCCAGGGCGTGCTGCTGCTCAACACCGTGCTGACGGTCGAGCGCGGCGCAGCCGCGAGCCACGCGAAACGCGGCTGGGAGCAATGCACGGACACGCTGATCCACGAACTGGCGAACCGCCATCGCGGGCTCGTATTCATGCTGTGGGGCGCGCACGCGCAGGCCAAGCGCGCGCTGTTCGACGCGAACGCGCATTGCGTGCTCGAGGCGCCGCATCCGTCGCCGCTGTCGGCGCACCGCGGCTTCCTCGGCTGCCGCCATTTCACGCTCGCGAACGACTACCTCGTCGCGCACGGCCGCGACGCGATCGACTGGCGCCTGCCGGACGAAGCCGAGACGCTCGCGTAACCCGCGTCGGCCGCCGAGCCGCTTCGGCCACGACGCATGCAAAAACGCCGCGCACCTTCCGGTACGCGGCGTTCTTTTATGGTCGCGCAGACGGGCGCACCGCGCCCGTTGCAGCCGGCATCAAGCGATATCTAGCGATATCAAGCGGCGGCGATCGCCTCGCGTGCGCTGGCGAGAGACGCGCTTTGCGAATCCGGCCCGAGGTTCAGGCCTTCCGCGTAGATGAAGTTCACGTCGGTCATGCCGACGAAACCGAGGAACGTACGCAGGAACGGCGTCTGGCTGTCGTTCGGCGTGCCGGCGTACTTGCCGCCGCGTGCAGTCACCACGTGCACCTTCTTGCCCTTGATCAGGCCTTCCGGACCGTTCTCGGTGTAACGGAACGTGACGCCGGCGCGGGCGATCCAGTCGAAGTACGTCTTCAGTTGCGACGACACGCCGAAGTTGTACATCGGGGCGCCGATCACGACGATATCAGCCGCTTGCAGTTCGGCGATCAACGCATCGCTCTTCGCGACGATCGCATTCTGTTCCGCGTTGCGCTGGTCGGCCGGCGTGAAGAACGCACCGAGCACCGATTCGTCGAGATGCGGCAGCGCGTCGGTCAGCAGGTTGCGAACCACGACCTTCGCGCCGGGGTTCGATTGTTGCAGCTTTGCCGTCAGTTCGTTGGCCAGCAGCGTGGACTGCGCGCCTTGCGAGCGCGCTGCGGAATTGATTTGCAGAATGGTCGTCATGTCAGGCTCCGGTTGGGTTGCGCTTCAGCAGCGCGAGTGACGCCATTGTGCGTGGCCACCCCATCCCGAAAAAGCGGGTTCAGGGCGACGGATTGTTGCAACAGCAGAACAATGCTTGGTCGCGCCCTGATTACCGGAGCCCGTTCGCTCAGCCGTTGAGCCAGGCTTCGCGTGCGCTCCGCTGCGCCGCCGGCTTCGCTGCGGCGGTGAACTTGTAGCGCGCGACCTCGGGGCCGTCGAGCTTCAGCTTTGCGGTGCGCAGCTCGTCGCGGCGGAACGCGTGGATCTCGACCTTGTCGCCCGGCCGGTAGCGCGCGAGCAGCGCGTCGAGATTCGCGCCGGTCACGCGCAGCCCGTCGACCGCGATCAGCGTGTCGCCGGCCGACAGCCCCGCCTGATGCGCGGCGGCGCCTTCGTAGACCGCCGCCAGCGTGCAGTCCGCGCCACCGCGCAGGCGCGCGCCGATCGTCGGCTTTGCCAGCGCGCCGTTCGCGCCGAAATCCGGTGCGAGCGTCACGCCGAACGGCGCGAGCAGTTCGGCAAACGGCAGGTCGCGGGTGCCGTGCACCGCATCGGCGAACAGGCGGCCGAGCGCGACGCCGGTCGCTTCTTCGATCAGCGCCTCGACTTCGTCCTCGCCGACGCCCGCCTGCGTGCCGTGATAGAAATCGCGGCCGTAGCGCTGCCAGAGCAGCCGCATCACGTCGTCGAGCGACTTGCGGTGGCGGGTCTGCGCGCGGATCGCGAGATCGAACGCGAGCGCGACGAGCGAGCCCTTCGTGTAGTAGCTGACGATCGCGTTGGTCGCGTTCTCGTCCTGCCGGTAGTACTTGATCCACGCGTCGAACGAGCTTTCGGCGACGCTCTGCTTCAGGCGGCCGGTGCCGCGCTGCACGCCGCCGATCGTGCGGCCGAGCGCCGCGAAGTATTCGTCCTGCGACATCAGCCCGCTGCGCACGAGCATCAGGTCGTCGTAATACGACGTGAAGCCCTCGAACAGCCACAGCAGCGACGTGTAGTTTTCCTGCGTCAGGTCGTACGGCACGAACGCCGCCGGCTTGATGCGCTTCACGTTCCACGTATGGAAGTACTCATGGCTGCAGAGGCCGAGATACGTGCGATAGCCTTCCGACGTTTCCGGGCGCCCCTTCGCCGGCAGATCGGTGCGGTTGCAGATCAGCGCGGTCGACGCGCGATGCTCGAGGCCGCCGTAGCCATCGCTGACGGCGAGCGTCATGAACACGTAGCGATCCATCGGCGCCTTCTTCGACTTCGGCTCGAACAGCGCGATCTGCGCCTCGCATACGCGCTTCAGGTCCGCGCGGAGCCGTTCCATGTCGAGCTGCGTCACGCGACCCGCAATCACGATATCGTGCGGCACGCCATGCGCGTCGAATGTCGCGAGCGCGAATTCGCCGATCGTCACCGGATGGTCGGCCAGTTCGTCGTAGTTCGATGCTCGGTACGCGCCGAACGCATAGCGCTTCGTGCCGCGCGCCTCCGGCAACGCGGTCGCGACGCGCCACCCACGGAACGCGGCACCCGCGGGCTTCGCGATCTCGACTTCGCACGGCGCATCCTCGCGGCCGGCGACGCTCAGGAACACCGCGGTGCCGTTGAAGAAGCCGCCGTTGTCGTCGAGGTACGCGGAGCGCACCGACAGGTCCCATGCATACACGTCGTAGCGCAGCGTCAGCGCACCCTTCACCGGCGCGGCCTGCCAGGTGTGCTTGTCGTTCTTCGCGATCCGCACCTTGCGGCCCGCGTCGTTGAATGCCTGCAGCGTGACGATGTTGCGCGCGAACTCGCGCACGAGGTAGCTGCCCGGAATCCACGCGGGCAGCACGAACCGCTGGCCTTCGGGATCGGGATCGGCGACCGTCACGGACACTTCGAACAGGTGCGCGGCAAGATCTTTCGGAGCAATCGAATAGCGGATGGGCGTTTTCATCGTGGAGGTCGGGTCGGGATTGCGGCAGCGGAAACGACGAGAGGCGCCGGACCGAAGCCCTGTGCGCCCCTCGCCGGCCGGGCCTCGCGGCCCGGTGCGTCAGTCGGTTACTTGCTCGAAGCGAGCGCCTCGTTCAGCTGCTCGGCGGTCACCGCGCCCGGCAGGCGGCGGCCGTCCGGCAGGAAGATCGTCGGCGTGCCGGTGACATTCATCCCGCGGCCGAGCGCGAGGTTCTTGTCGAGCGCGCTCGTGTCGCAGCTCGCGGCGTTCGTCGGCACGCGATGGTCGAGCATCCAGCTCTCCCACGTCTTCACGCGGTCGGTCGCGCACCAGATCGCCTTCGACTTCGCGGTCGAATCCGGCGACAGCACCGGATACAGGAACGTGTAGACGGTGATGTTGTCGACCGACTGCAGCGTCGTTTCGAGCCGCTTGCAATACGGGCAGTTCGGATCCGAGAACACGGCGATCTTGCGTGCGCCGTTGCCCTTGACGACCTTGATCGCGTTCGAAACCGGCAGGCTCGCGAAATCGACCTTGTTGATTTCGGCGAGGCGCGCTTCGGTCAGGTTCTTGCGCGTCTTCGCGTCGACCAGATCGCCGAGCAGCACGTAGTCGCCCGATGCGTCGCTGTAGATGATCTGCGAGCCGACGTTCACTTCGTACAGGCCGGCGACCGGCGATTTCGACACGCTCTTGATCGGCGCGTCGCCGCCGAGACGCGATTGCAGCGTCGCCTTCAGTTTGTCGGTGGTCTGGTCAGCCTGCGCAGTGCAGCCCAGCGTCGCCGCTGCGACAGCAAGCACCAGCGACGCGATGCGGATCGTTTTTTTCATCGAATTCTTCCTTCAGCTCAATCGGAATGCACGGCACAGTGTACGCCGTTACGGAATCGTCTCCGACCGGGGAAGTATACGAAGGTTCGATCAGCCGAGCGCGCTCGACACGAGCCAGCGCTTGACGAGCGGTTGCGCGCCGACGAACGCCATGCCTGCATTGCGCACCGCCTTCGCGAACGAACCGGGCACCGCAAACAGCCGCTGCAGGCCGTCGGTCGCGATCATCAGCGCGCGGATGTCCTCGCGGCGCGACCGCTCGTAGCGGCGCAACAGCACGGTATCGCCAAGGTTGCGGAAGCTCTCCTTGTTCGCGATCGCATCGGCGAGCGCGGCGACGTCGCGCAGCCCGAGGTTCATCCCCTGGCCCGCAAGCGGATGGATCAGGTGCGCCGCGTCGCCGACGAGCGCGACACGGGGCGCGATCAGCTTGTCGACGGTCTGCAGTGCAAGCGGGAAGCCGGCCGCCGGCGTCACACAGTCGAGCGTGCCGACCTGCCCGTGCGACACACGCTCGACCTCGGCCGCGAGCTGCGCGGGATCGAGCGTCAGCAACTCGTCCGCGTGCGCGGTGTGCGCCGACCAGACGAGCGACACATGGCCGTCCGGCAAAGGCAGCAGCGCAACGATCTCGCCGTCGCGGAACCATTGGTAGGCCGTTTCGCGGTGCGGCAGCGACGCCTTGAAGTTCGCGACGACGCCGGTCTGCCGGTAATCGCGCCGCTCCACCCTGGCCCCCATTTGCGAGCGCACCCACGAATGCGCGCCGTCCGCACCGACGAGCAGGTCAGCCTCGAGCACCTGCCCCGACGACAGGGTGAGCACGGCCGCGTCGTCGCGCACGTCGAAGCCCTGCGCGCGCGCGTCAAACCACGTCAGGTTCGGCTGGAACCGCAGCGCGGCGTCGAGCGAGGCCTCGATCAGCGACGATTCGACGATCCACGCGAGCTGCGGCACCGAGGCCTGGTACGCGGAGAAATGGAGCTCGGCGTGCGCATCGCCGTAGACGCGCATGTCGTAGACGGGCGACAGGCGGCTGTGATCGAGCGCCTGCCAGACGCGCAGCCGTTCGAGCAGCGCCTGCGAACTGGACGACAGCGCGTACACGCGGGTGTCGAAGGCGAGGTCGGCGGGACGCGGCGTCGCCGGCTGGGCGAGCAAAGCGGTCTTGTAGCCGGACTGGGTCAGCGCGAGCGCGGCCGTCTTGCCGACGAGCCCGCCGCCGACCACGGCGACGTCGAAAGTATGATGGGCAGTCATGGCGGGCATTATAGCCGCGGGGCCAAACCCTTATGCGGCCGGACTTTGCGGGAAATCAGGGGAACCGCGCGACGGCGTGGCCGCGGCCGCCCCGCGAAGCCGGCCGTTCGGCCGATCACCGGAAACCGGCGCGTCAGCACGGTACAATAGCGCCTTTGAACGCCGGTCCGTCGCAACGCGACGGCTGCCCTCTTGTCCCGCGCCGCCGCGCCCTGTCCGGCCGCGCCGCTTCACCCGTTCGAAGGATTCCATGAGCCTCAAATGCGGCATCGTCGGCTTGCCCAACGTCGGCAAGTCCACCCTGTTCAATGCGCTGACCAAGGCCGGCATCGCCGCCGAGAACTACCCGTTCTGCACGATCGAGCCGAACGTCGGCATCGTCGAAGTGCCGGATACGCGCCTGAAGGCGCTCGCCGAGATCATCAACCCCGAGCGCATCGTGCCGGCCGTCGTCGAGTTCGTCGACATCGCGGGCCTCGTCGCGGGCGCGAGCAAGGGCGAAGGCCTCGGCAACCAGTTCCTCGCGAACATTCGCGAAACCGACGCGATCACGCACGTCGTGCGCTGCTTCGAGGACGACAACGTGATCCACGTCGCCGGCAAGGTGAGCCCGATCGACGACATCGAAGTGATCAACACCGAACTCGCGCTCGCCGACCTCGGTACCGTCGAGAAGGCGCTCACGCGCTACTCGAAGGCCGCGAAGTCGGGCAACGACAAGGAAGCGGTGATGCTCGCCGCGGTGCTCGAGAAGGTGCGTGCGCATCTCGACCAGGGCAAGGCCGTGCGCGGCCTCGCGCTGTCGGACGACGAGCAGGCGCTGCTCAAGCCGTTCTGCCTGATCACCGCGAAGCCGGCGATGTATGTCGCGAACGTGAAGGACGACGGTTTCGAGAACAACCCGCACCTCGACGCGGTGCGCAAGTACGCGGAAAGCGAGAACTCGCCGGTGGTCGCGGTGTGCGCGGCGATCGAAGCGGAAATCGCCGATCTCGACGACGCGGACAAGGAAGCGTTCCTCGCCGACATGGGCATGGCCGAGCCGGGTCTCGACCGTGTGATCCGCGCTGGCTTCAAGCTGCTCGGCCTGCAGACGTACTTCACCGCGGGCGTGAAGGAAGTGCGCGCGTGGACGATTCATATCGGCGACACGGCGCCGCAGGCGGCCGGCGTGATCCACACCGACTTCGAGCGCGGCTTCATCCGCGCGCAGACGATCGCGTTCGACGACTTCATCACGTACAAGGGTGAACAGGGTGCGAAGGAAGCCGGCAAGATGCGCGCGGAAGGGAAGGAATATGTCGTGCACGATGGCGACGTGATGAACTTCCTGTTCAACGTCTGATCCGCGTCGTTATTCGCTATATATACAGAGACATCATTGCGTATCGGATAAGACTTCACTGAACTGTTCCGACATACATCCGTCTCAAGCCCTTGATGCCGTTCATCAAGGGCTTTTTTACTTTCAAGATGCGATGGAGTAGAGACGGTAGAAGAAATTTCCGTCGAACATAACGGAACTCGATTTGCTGCGCGCTATTGTGTATTCGACGACGAACTCGTTGTTTATCTGCCAGATAATTCGGCACGCTCCACGATTCTGCGGGGGCTACATCCGGAGTCTGCTGCAATGACTCATCTCGTGGCTTTTGTCAGACGATAGAAATAGTGCTTGCGGACCTGTATCGGGGATCACTAGCAGTGCACTGCTACCATTAAAAAATGGCCTGACCAGCATTGCCAGTCAGGCCATTTTTCATGGCGAGATTTCTCACGTCAGCAGGCGGCAAGCGCTCACGCCCACCGCCATCGCGTCACTTCATCACGTCGCCGACACGCGCCGCCCCGCGCTCGCCTGCGCATCGCGGCTACGCTTGTTCAGCCACGACGCGAACAGCACGATCAGCGCGAGCACGGCCGTAGCGCCGACTTCCATCCGGTGATCCTCGCTCACGAGCATCACGGTCAGCGTGCCGCAGATGAACAGGATCACCGCCCACGTGAGCCACGGGAACATCCACATCCGCAGCGTCAGATCCGCACCGGTCACCTCGAGCGTGCGGCGCATCCGCAACTGCGAGATCGCGATCACGAGGTACACGAGCAGCGCGATCGCACCCGACGTCGCGAGCAGGAAGCCGAACACCTGCTCGGGCATCAGGTAGTTCGCGATTACCGTCACGAAACCGAACGCGGTCGACGCGAGCACGGCCGCGCGCGGCGTGCCGGTCGAATCCGTGCGATGCAGGAAGGCCGGCGCGTCCTTGCGCTTCGACAGCGAGAACAGCATCCGCGACGCCGTGTACAGCGCCGAGTTCAGGCAGCTCGCCACCGACACGAGCACGATCACGTCGATGATCGCCTTTGCATTCGGAACGCCGATCAGTTCCATCGCGCGCTGATACGAGCCGTGCTTCGGCAGCAGCGGGTCGTCCCACGGCACGATGGCCGCGACGATGAGGATCGAGCCGAGATAGAACAGCGTGATGCGCCAGATCACCGAGTTGGTCGCGCGCACGATCTGACGTTGCGGGTTGTCCGATTCGGCGGCCGCGATCGTCACGATCTCGGTGCCGAGGAACGAGAACATCGTCGTCAGCATCGCCGCGAGCACCGCGCCGGGGCCGTTCGGCATGAAGCCGTGGTGCGCAAACAGGTTCGACACGCCCGATACGGCCGGCGCGGGCACGATGCCGACGATGGCCGCGCCGCCGATGCACAGGAACACGACGATCGCGACGACCTTGATCAGCGCGAACCAGAATTCGAATTCACCGTAGTTCTTGACGGAGAAGAGGTTGGTTATCGTCAGCAGCAGCGTAATGCCGAGCGCGAAGATCCAGGTCGCGACGCCGGGGAACCACGCATTGAGGATGGTCGCGGCGGCGGTCGCCTCGATCGGGATCACGAGCACCCAGAACCACCAGTACAGCCAGCCGATCGAGAAGCCGGCCCAGTGGCCGATCGCGCGATCGGCATAGGTGGAGAACGAACCGCTGTCAGGATGGGCGACGGCCATCTCGCCGAGCATGCGCATCACCAGCACGACCAGCACGCCCGCGATCGCATACGCGAGTATCGATGCCGGGCCGGCTTCCGCGATCGCATGGCCGGAGCCGACGAACAGCCCCGCGCCGATCACGCCCGCAATCGACATCATTGTCACGTGGCGCTGCTTCAGGCCGGTGCCGAGGCCTGTCTTACTACCATTCATGTGTCTCTCTCCAAAAAACGGTTCCGGTTCGACCGGGTGTCGCGTGAAGGTGGCGCCGGGGATTGTCGTTCTCGAACCGGACGCGGCAGGACGTGCGTCGCACGTCGCTCTGGTGCCGGGTCCGCGGCCGCTCGGGCAGGCGCGCCATGCAGATCTGCGAATCTGCGGGAGCGATGCGTTGCACGTGTGCAGGCGCATCGCGGCGCCCTTTCCGTCAGCGTATTGGGGAACCACCTTCGAGCGAAGGAGTGTAAGCATCAAACGGTTCTTCACTAAGAACCAATTGATGAATTTCGATGGAACCACTTGTTGCATCGACGCGAATCGATACAACAATCGCGCCGTCCGGCAGCGCGTCACGCGTTGCCGCGCGCCATCTCGTCGCGCCACCTGGCGGGCACGATCGCCCGCCATTCTCGCAGAAGCAGTTTTTCACGGCCTCGGGATATCGGGCGAAACGCCTATCCGCCCGTCGCACATACGGCCACCGGCGCGCGCCCGCTGACTGCGACGATCGCGAACGCGATCGCGTTCGCGGCGGCGCTGGCGAGAATCGGCACCAGATACCCGCCGCCGGCATCGTAGATGAAGCCCGCGGCAGCCGGCCCGATCAGCGTGCCGAACGCGATGCTCGTGTAGAGCACGCCGATGATCCCGCTTACGTTGCGGCCGCCGAAATAGTCCATCACGACGGCCGGCAGCACGGCGACCCAGCCGCCGTAGAACACGCCGAATACGAGTGCGAACGCGGCGAGTGTCGTGAAATCGCCCGCGCCTGCCCACGCGACGAGCGCCGCCGCCATGCCGGCGAACATCGCAAGCAGCGACGCGCGGCGGCCGAAGCGATCGGCAAGCCCGCCGAGCAAGAACCGGCCCGCCGTGCTGCCGACGCCGATCGCGCCGAGCAGCAGCACGGCCGCCGCGGGCTTCACGCCGTGATCGAGCGCGTACGGCACGAGATGCACGAACGGCACGAACACGCCGAACGAGCATACGAGGCATGCCGCATAGAGGCTCGCGAACGGCCGCGACATCACGGCCTCGCGGACGGTCGCGCCGGCGGGTGCTCGTGCGGCATGCTCGCCTGCCGCCGGATGGCCGGCCCCCGGATGGCCGGCCCCCGGATGGCCGGCCCCCAGGTCCCCATCCGGCAGCAGCCCGCGTCCGCGCGGATCGTTTTCGATCAGCAGCGACATCCCCGCGCCGAGCACGACCGCCAGCCCCGCCAGCGTCCAGTACGCGCCGCGCCAGCCGACGTGCGCGATCAGCGCGGACGCGAGCGGCGGCATCACGAGCGTGCCGACGCCGATGCCCGCGACCGCGAGCCCCGACGCGAAGCCGCGCCGCCGCACGAACCAGCGCTGCACCGCGCCGACGGCCGGCACGTACGCGCAGCCGACGCCGAACCCGACACCGAGCCCGTATGCGGCATAGACCTGCAGCAGCGAATGCGCGGCCCCGGCGGCCGCGAGCCCGGCGGCCGTCAGCAGCATCCCGGTGACCGCGAGCCGCCGCGAGCCGAAACGGTCGGCGAGCGGCCCGCTGACGATTCCGAAGCCGAAATACAGGAAGCCCGCAAACGAAAACACGAGCGAGATCTGGCCCCGGGACGCGGCGAAATCCCGTTGCAGCGATTCGACGAAGGCGCTGAACGTGTACGCGCTGCCGAAACCGACGAACGTCACGGCGAATGCGGCGGCGACCACGTACCAGCCATAGAAATGGCGCGACGCGCCCGGGCGGTTCATGACGATGCTCCTCTCAGGTCCATTCCGGCGCAGCAACAGGCGGCATCCGGATTGCCTCGTGGATATAGTTGAACTATGTTGATCGTACCGGCCGCCATCAGCCGCCGGCAGCGATACGATTCGTGGCAACTACGTTACTCGGGCGCCCCGCTCGTCTCAAACGATATTTCGTCGGCCTTTCGCTTTAGAAAAACTGAATGAACCGTTCCCGCCTGCCGCCGCTCAACGCGTTGCGCGCGTTCGAGGCGGCCGCCCGCCACCTGTCGGTGAAGTCCGCGGCCGAAGAGCTGTCGGTCACGCCCGGCGCGGTGAGCCAGATGATCCGCACGCTCGAGTCGCATCTCGGCGTGCTGCTGTTCGAGCGGGTGAACCGCGGGATTCTGCTCACCGCCGCCGGCCGCGACTATCTCCCGCCCGTGCGCAACGCGTTCCGCCAGATCGCCGACGCATCGCAGCGCGTATCGGGCGCCGCCGACAGCGGCGTGCTGACGGTGAGCGTCACGCCGTTCTTCGCGTCCGCGTGGCTCGTGCCACGCCTCACGCAGTTCCGGCACGCATGTCCGGACGTCGACTTGCAGATCGTTGCGAGCCACGCGCTCGCGGACTTCGCACGCGACGGCGTCGACGTCGCGATCCGCCACGGCCTCGGGCGCTACGTCGGGCTGTGCAGCGAACGGCTGCTGACGGTCGAGATCGTCGCGCTCGCGTCGCCCGAACTCGTCGCGCAGCTCGGCATGCCGGCGACGCCGGCCGATCTCGTCGGCTGGCCGCACCTGCACGACGCCGAGCGCAAGGGCTGGCACATCTGGTTCGACGCGCAGCGGATCGACGATTTCGGCCCGCCGCGCGGACCCGCGTTCGACGATTCGGGCCTGCTGCTGCAGGCGATCCTCGCCGGCCAGGGCGCCGGGCTGCTGCCGGCCGCGATGGTGCGCGACCAACTCACGAGCGGCCGGCTCGTGCAGCTCGCCGACGTCGCATGGCTCGACGATTTCGCGTACTACCTCGTCTATCCGGCGCATCATGCGGAACGGCCGAAGGTCACCGCGTTCCGCCGCTGGATTCTCGCCGCCGCGCAGGTCGACGGCGCGGCGGCGATGGCCGGCGCGACCTGACGCGGCGGCACATACAGCTTCAGCCGCCATCGGCGCGGCACGTGCTCGGGGCACGGCGGCGGCGTCGAGTGGCTGTGAGCCCGGGCGCGGCGGCGCCAAGCGACCCGAGCGGCCCGAGCGGCCACGCGCCGCGCCAGTGGCGGCCAGCGCCGCAGTACAATAGCCGCTCGCGCCGCCGACACGCGGCGCTCCTGCCGCAAGACCTGCGGCACTCTCCGGACCGAATCACCCGACGCCGCGACGCGTGCCCGCACCGCGGCGGCTTCAACTTTTGACTTTCTCAAGCACATGGCCCAATACGTTTTCACGATGAACCGGGTCGGCAAGATCGTGCCGCCCAAGCGCCAGATCCTGAAGGACATCTCCCTGTCGTTCTTCCCCGGCGCGAAGATCGGCGTGCTCGGCCTGAACGGCTCGGGCAAGTCGACGCTGATCCGCATCATGGCGGGCGTCGACAAGGACATCGAAGGCGAAGCGACGCCGATGCCGAACCTGAACATCGGCTACCTGCCGCAGGAGCCGCAGCTCGACCCGACGAAGACCGTGCGCGAAGCGGTCGAGGAAGGCCTCGGCGACCTGTTCCAGGCCAACAAGAAGCTCGACGAGATCTACGCGGCGTATGCCGAGCCGGACGCCGACTTCGACGCGCTCGCGGCCGAGCAGGCGAAGTACGAAGCGATCCTCGCGTCGAGCGACGGCGGCAGCCCCGAGCAGCAGCTCGAAGTGGCCGCCGACGCGCTGCGCCTGCCGCCGTGGGACGCGAAGATCGAGCACCTGTCGGGCGGTGAAAAGCGCCGCGTCGCGCTGTGCAAGCTGCTGCTCGAAAAGCCCGACATGCTGCTGCTCGACGAACCGACCAACCACCTCGACGCCGAATCGGTCGACTGGCTCGAGCAGTTCCTGGTGCGCTTCCCGGGCACCGTCGTCGCGGTCACGCACGATCGCTACTTCCTCGACAACGCGGCCGAGTGGATTCTCGAGCTCGACCGCGGCCACGGCATTCCGTGGAAGGGCAACTACAGCAGCTGGCTCGACCAGAAGGAAGAGCGCCTGAAGCAGGAAGAAGCGTCGGAATCGGCACGCCAGAAGGCGATCAAGAAGGAACTGGAGTGGGTGCGCCAGAACCCGAAGGGCCGCCAGGCGAAGTCGAAGGCACGTATCGCGCGCTTCGAGGAGCTGAACAGCCAGGAATACCAGAAGCGCAACGAGACGCAGGAAATCTTCATTCCGGTCGGCGACCGCCTCGGCAACGAAGTGATCGAGTTCAAGAACGTCAGCAAAGCATACGGTGATCGCCTGCTGATCGACAACCTGAACTTCAAGATTCCGGCTGGCGCGATCGTCGGCATCATCGGCCCGAACGGCGCCGGCAAGTCGACGCTGTTCCGCATGCTGACGGGCAAGGAGCAGCCGGATTCGGGCGAGATCGTGAAGGGCCCGACGGTGAAGCTCGCGTACGTCGACCAGAGCCGCGACGCGCTCGACGGCTCGAAGACGGTGTTCGAGGAAATCTCGGGCGGCGCCGACATACTGACGGTCGGCAAGTACGAGACGCCGTCGCGCGCGTACATCGGCCGCTTCAACTTCAAGGGCGGCGACCAGCAGAAGATCGTCGGCAACCTGTCGGGCGGCGAACGCGGCCGTCTGCACCTCGCGAAGACGCTGATCGCCGGCGGCAACCTGCTGCTGCTCGACGAACCGTCGAACGACCTCGACGTCGAAACGCTGCGCGCGCTCGAAGATGCGCTGCTCGAGTTCGCCGGCTCGGTGATGGTGATCTCGCACGATCGCTGGTTCCTCGACCGGATCGCGACGCACATCCTGTCGTTCGAAGGCGATTCGCAGGTCACGTTCTTCGATGGCAACTACCAGGAGTACGAAGCCGACAAGCGCGCACGCCTCGGCGAGGAAGCCGCGAAGCCGCATCGCCTGCGCTACAAGCCGATCAGCCGCTGAACGAAAAAGCGGGCCAGTGGCCCGTTTTTTTATCTGAGGGCCGCCCCGCGCCTACGCGAGCGCGCCCAGTTCGCGCAGCCGCGCCTCGGTGGCCGCGCCGCTCGTGTGGTGAATGCCGTGCCAGCCGAGCGCCGTCGCGGCGGCGGCGTTCTTTGCGTTGTCGTCGATGAACACGATTTCGTGCGGCGCGATGCCCGGCAGATGCGGTTCGATCCGCGCGTGCATCTCGTGGTAGATCGCCGGGTCGGGCTTCACGAGCTTCACGCGGCCCGACACGACGATCTCCTTGAAGCGCCGCAACACCGGGAAGTGCTCCCACGCATACGGGAACGTCTGCGCCGACCAGTTCGTGAGCCCGAAGATCGGCATCCGCTGCGCGTCGAGCCGGTCGACGAGCGCCTCGCCGTCCGCGAGCACGCCACCGATCATCTCGTGCCAGCGCGTGTAGAACGCGCGGATCAGCGCGTCGTGTTCCGGATACTTCGCGACGCGTTCTGCCGTGCCTTCCTCGATCGTCTGCCCGCCGTCCTGCTTGATCACCCAGTCCATCCCGCACACGTGCGTCAGGAACCAACGGCGCTCGTCGTCGTCGGGAATCAGCTTGCTGTACAGATAGTCGGGGCTCCAGTCGATCAGCACCCCGCCGAAATCGAACACGACTGCCTTGATCGTCATGCAAACTCCGTCGCAAGCACGTCGGCGAGCGGACGCGGCGTCACCGCGTTGCCCGACAACGTGCTGCTTGCCCAAGTGAAATGGTGAGGCGCGACGATCTGCGCGGCGAACCGGTGCGCGCTCGTTCGTCGTATGCAGGTCGGACACGACCATCGTCCGGTAGCCGAGTAACGCCCCGCATCAGATCGGCTGCGTGCGCGCCTCCAGCCATGCCTTCGCTTCGCCGCTCACGTGCCGGCCGACGCGCTCGCGCACCGTCGCATGGTACGCATTGAGCCACGCGCGCTCTTCCTCGTGCAGCATCTCGACCAGCACGCAACGCGTATCGATCGGGCAAAGCGTGAGCGTCTCGAACGCGAGGAAGTCGCCGAACTCGGTCTGGCCGGCCGCCCGGTTGACGACCAGGTTCTCGATCCGGATGCCCCACTTCCCGGGCCGGTACACGCCCGGCTCGATCGACGTGATCATCCCCTCTTCCATCGCGGTGTACGGCTCGGCCGGTGCGTAGTGCGAAATCACCTGCGGGCCTTCGTGCACGTTCAGGAAATAGCCGACGCCGTGGCCGGTGCCGTGGCCGTAGTCGAGCCCGGCCGACCACATCGGCGCGCGCGCGATCGCGTCGAGCATCGGCGAGCGGATGCCGCGCGGAAAGCGCGTGCGCGACAGCGCCATCATCGACTTCAGCACGATCGTGAAGTCGCGCCGCTGCAGGTCGCTGACCGTGCCGACCGGCACGACGCGCGTAATGTCGGTCGTGCCGCTCACGTACTGGCCGCCGGAATCGACCAGCAGCAGGCCGTCGCCGGCGATCGCCGCATGCGATTCGGCCGTCGCGCGGTAATGCGGCATCGCGCCGTTTGCGTTGAAGCCGGCGATCGTCGCGAAGCTCGGCGACACGTAGCCGGGACGCCGGGCGCGGGCGGCAGTGAGCTTTTCGTCGATCGTCAGTTCGGTGATCGGCTCGCGGTTCACCGCCTGCTCGAACCACGCGAAGAATTCGGCGAGCGCAGCGCCATCGTGCTCCATCGTCACGCGCACATGCTCGATCTCGGCGGGCGTCTTGCGCGATTTCGCGAACGTCGACGGATTGACGGCCTCGATCAGCTTCACGCCGGACGGCACAGCCTCGAGCGTGCCGTAGGTCACGCGGCGCGGATCGATCAGCAGCGTCGCGCCGTCGGGCAGCGCGGCGAGCGCCGCGCGCGCGGCGTCGTACGGCCGCACGTCGACGCCGTCCTGCGCGAGCGACGCGGCGAGCGCGGGCGGCACCTTGCCGTCGGCCACGAACAGCGTCGCGCGATCGGCGCCGATCATTGCGTGCGCAACGAATACCGGGTTGAAATTGACGTCCGCGCCGCGCAGGTTGAACAGCCACGCGAGATCGTCGAGTGTCGACACGAAATGCCATTGCGCACCCTGCGCATGCATCGCGCGTCGCACCTCGGCGAGCTTGCTCGCACGCGTCGCGTCGGCCTGCGGCGCGGCGTGCTCGAACACCGCGTCGCCGGGCAGCCCCGGCCGCTCGGGCCAGATCGCATCGAGCAGGTCGAGATCGGTGCGCAGCGCGATGCCGCGCGCGGTCAGCGCAGCGGTGAGCGCACGCGCGGCCGCGACGCCGAGCACCGCGCCGTCGACGCCCACCGTCGCGCCTGCCGCCACGTTCTGCGCGAGCCAGTCGACGTGCGGCGCACTCTGCTGCCCGCCCGTCATCTTCATCAGCGTGACGCCGCTGCCGGCCAGTTCCGCGTCGGCCTGCACCCAGTAGCGGCTGTCGACCCACAGCCCCGCGAAATCGGCAGTGACGACGAGCGTGCCGACCGAGCCCGTGAAGCCGGACAGCCAGCGGCGCGCCTGCCAGCGTTCGGGCAGGTATTCGGACAAGTGGGGATCGGCGGACGGCACGAGATAGGCGGCCAGGTTCTCGCGGACCATCACGCCGCGTAGCAGCGCGAGACGAGCCGGCACCGACGTGGCTTCGGGAAGACGGGCATTCATGATTTCACCTGAGCAATCAGCGACGCGCCGCCAGCGCGACCGTCGCGGCCACGGCAAGGAACGCGACGCCGGTGCAGACCGGCCATTCGAGCGTCTCGCCGTCGTAAAAGAGTCCTGAGAGATTCCCGGCCATCTTCGCCGCAACCGCGCCGACGATGCCGACGAGGACAGCCGCCCGCCAGCCCGGCCAGCCGTCGCGCCGCAACGGATGCAGCCACTGGCCGAGCAGCCCGACGGCCGTTCCCAGAACGATGATTCCAAACCAGTTCATTCGACGCCCTTAGGGTCTGTTTACATAGGGAACGCGCATGCAGGCCCGAATTGAAAGTTCATTTCACGGGAATGCCCGTTCCAAATGTAAACAGACCCTGCAATTTCGGATTCGTCCCATAGGCGTGAACGATTCATGCGGCTAGCATCGACCCATCCATCGAACCTGAGATCAGCAGGTACTTGCCGCGGAACGTTCCAGTGTAGGGGCCGACCGGAGGTTATGGCAAGCGCGCACCGGCTGCCGTAATGAAGAAATTCCCATGCGAATCGCCCTGATCGATCCGGATGCGCGTCACTCAGCGCTCTTGAATCGCCTTCTCTTCGCGGGCGGCCACGTCTGCCACCCGTTCGCGTCCAGCGCCCGCTTCTTCGAGTGGCTCGCGACCGATACCTGCGACATGCTGATTACCGGCGACTGGGCCGGCGACCAGCCCGCCGAGGAAGTGATCCCGCGTGCGCGCGCGATCCTGCCCGGCCTGCCGGCGATCGCCGTGATGCGGATGCCGCGCGAAAGCGAGATCGTGTCGTGCCTGCACGCGGGCGCCGACGACTGCATCGTCAAGCCGGTCAGCGGCCCGGAACTGCTCGCGCGCGTCAATGCGCTGATGCGCCGCGCGGGCGTCCGGCGCCCGCCGAACCGTTCGCGCGATACGTATGGAGAATACGCGTTCGATGCCACGCACGGCCTCGTGCGCTTCGGCGACGAAGTCGTCGCGCTCACGCCGAAGGAGTTCCGCTTCGCGCTGCTGATGTTCGCAAACCTGTCCCGGCCCGTGTCGCGCGCGCATATCCTGGAAACGGTCTGGGCGCGCCGGCGCGACATGAAGTCGCGCACCCTCGACACCCACGCATCACGGCTGCGCAGCAAGCTGAAGCTGCTGCCCGAGCGCGGCTACCAGCTGCTGCCGCTCTACGGCTATGGCTACCAGCTCGACCAGGTGCCGGTCGAGCCCCCGAATTGCCGCCCGGGTCTCGCGGACGCCCGCTACACTTCGAGTGACGGAATCGCCGAGACGCTATAATACGAGGCTAAACGATAGCCCTTGATATGCAACTCCTCACGATCGGAATCAACCACCACACTGCGCCTGTCGCCCTGCGCGAACGCGTGGCGTTTCCGCTCGAACAGATCAAGCCGGCTCTCGTGACGTTCCAGAACGTCTTCCTCGGCCCCCAGGCGCCCAACACGCCCGAAGCAGCGATCCTCTCGACCTGCAACCGTACCGAGCTCTACTGCGCGACCGACGACCGTGCGGCACGCGAAGGCGCGGTGCGCTGGCTGTCGGAGTATCACCGGATTCCCGTCGACGAGCTCGCGCCGCACCTGTACGCGCTGCCGCAGTCGGAAGCGGTCCGGCATGCGTTCCGCGTCGCGTCGGGCCTCGATTCGATGGTGCTCGGCGAAACCCAGATCCTCGGCCAGTTGAAGGACGCGGTGCGCACCGCGTCGGAGGCCGGCGCGCTCGGCACCTACCTGAACCAGCTGTTCCAGCGCACGTTCGCAGTCGCGAAGGAAGTGCGCGGCACGACCGAGATCGGCGCGCAGTCGGTGTCGATGGCCGCTGCGGCGGTCCGCCTCGCGCAGCGCATCTTCGAGAAAGTGTCCGATCAGCGCGTGCTGTTCATCGGCGCAGGCGAAATGATCGAGCTGTGCGCGACCCACTTCGCCGCGCAAGGCCCGCGTGAGCTCGTCGTCGCGAACCGCACCGCGGAGCGCGGCCAGAAGCTCGCCGAGCGCTTCAACGGCCGCTCGATGCCGCTGTCGGAGCTGCCGGCCCGCATGCAGGAGTTCGACATCATCGTGTCGTGCACCGCGTCGACGCTGCCGATCATCGGCCTCGGCGCGGTCGAGCGCGCGGTGAAGGCGCGCCGCCACCGGCCGATCTTCATGGTCGACCTCGCGGTGCCGCGCGACATCGAGCCCGAAGTCGGCAAGCTGAAGGACGTGTTCCTTTACACCGTCGACGATCTCGGCGCGATCGTGCGCGAAGGCAACGCATCGCGCCAGGCCGCGGTCGCGCAGGCCGAAGCGATCATCGAAACACGCGTGCAGAACTTCATGCAGTGGCTCGATACGCGCAGCGTCGTGCCGGTGATCCGTCACATGCACACGCAGGCCGATGCACTGCGCCGCGCTGAAGTCGACAAGGCGCAGAAGATGCTCGCGCGCGGCGACGATCCGGCCGCCGTGCTCGAAGCGCTGTCGCAGGCGCTGACCAACAAGCTGATCCACGGCCCGACGAGCGCGCTCAACCGCGCGAACGGCACCGACCGCGATTCGCTGATCGACCTGATGCGCAGCTTCTACCAGCACGCACCGCGCTCGAACGACCAGTCGGGCCACTAGCGCCGACCGATCGCCGCGCCGCCGGCTCGCCAGCCGGCCTATTCTTTCCGTATACCTTGCCCGGGAGCGCCGCTCCACACCCATGAAGACGAGCATGCAACGCAAGCTCGACCAGCTTTCCACACGGCTGGCCGAACTGAACGACCTGCTGAGCCGCGAGAACGTCACGGCCGATCTCGACCAGTACCGCAAGCTGACCCGCGAGCACGCGGAACTCGACCCGGTCGTCGGACAATACGCGCTGTGGCGCCAGTCGCTCAGCGATGAAGCGGCGGCGCAGGAACTGCTCGCCGATGCGTCGATGCGCGATTTCGCCGAGGACGAGATCAAGAGCGCGCGGGAGAGCATGGCCCGTCTCGAGACCGAGCTGCAGAAGATGCTGCTGCCGAAGGACCCGAACGACGACCGCAACATCTTCGTCGAAATCCGCGCGGGCACGGGCGGCGACGAATCGGCGCTGTTCGCGGGCGACCTGCTGCGCATGTACCTGCGCTTCGCGGAACGCCAGCGCTGGGAGGTCGAGATGATGTCGGAGAGCGCGTCGGATCTCGGCGGCTACAAGGAAGTGATCGTACGGATCGCGGGCCAGGGCGCGTACTCGCGGCTGAAGTTCGAATCGGGCGGCCATCGCGTGCAGCGCGTGCCGGCGACCGAGACGCAGGGGCGCATCCACACGTCCGCGTGCACGGTCGCGGTGATGCCGGAAGCCGACGAGATCGGCGAGATCGAGATCAATCCGGCCGACCTGCGGATCGACACGTTCCGCGCGTCCGGCGCGGGCGGCCAGCACATCAACAAGACGGATTCGGCGGTGCGCGTCACGCACCTGCCGACCGGCATCGTCGTCGAATGCCAGGACGACCGTTCGCAGCACAAGAACAAGGATCGCGCGCTGAAGGTGCTCGCCGCGCGGATCAAGGACAAGCAGTATCACGAGCAGCACGCGAAGGAAGCCGCGACCCGCAAGAGCCTGATCGGCTCGGGCGACCGCTCGGAACGGATCCGCACGTACAACTTCCCGCAGGGCCGGATGACCGATCACCGGATCAACCTGACGCTGTACCGGCTCGAAGCGATCATGGACGGCGATCTCGACGAGCTGATCGCCGCCCTCGTCAGCGAGCACCAGGCCGAGCTGCTCGCATCGCTCGGCGATGCCGACTGAGCCCGCAATGAGCACCCCGACCGCCCTCGACCTGCTGCGCGCGTCGCCGCTCGACGCGGTCGACGCGCGCGTGCTGCTCGCCTGCGCGCTCGGCTGGACGCGCACGCAGCTGATCACGCGCGGCGACGAGCCGCTCGACGCGGCCGCGGTGGAACGCTATCGCGCGCTCGAGGCGCGCCGCGCGGCCGGCGAGCCGGTCGCGCAGCTGGTCGGCATGCGCGAATTCTTCGGGCGGCCGTTCGACGTGACGCCCGACGTGCTGATCCCGCGCCCGGAAACCGAATTGCTCGTCGAAGCGGCGCTCGACGCGATCGACGGGATCCCGCATCCGGCCGTGCTCGATCTCGGCACCGGCAGCGGCGCGATCGCGGTATCGATCGCGGCCGAACGGCCCGACGCGCGCGTATGGGCGCTCGACCGCTCGCCGGCCGCGCTCGACGTCGCCGCACGCAACGCCGGCAAGCTGCTCGACGCGCGCCGGCCGGGCGGGCCGCTGCAATTGCTGCAAAGCGACTGGTATGCCGCGCTCGATCCGGCGCTCGCGTTCGACACGATCGTCAGCAACCCGCCATACATCGCGCAGCACGATCCGCACCTGTCGCAGGGCGACCTGCGCTTCGAGCCGCGCGGCGCGCTTACCGACGACGCCGACGGCCTGAGCGCGATCCGCGCGATCGTCGCAGGCGCCAGAGCACACCTGAAGCCGGGCGGCACGCTGTGGATCGAGCACGGCTACGACCAGGCCGAAGCGGTGCGCGCGCTGCTTGCCGCGCACGGTTTCGTCGCGGTCGAATCGCTCGCCGATCTTGCCGCGATCGAGCGCACGACGGGCGGCAGGCTGCCCGGCTGATGCATGCCCACGCCCGGCCCGCGCGGTTGAAATCCGCTATCATTTCCTTCTAACGCCCCGCCAACGCAAGGTCAGTCATGGACACCCAACAACGTATCAAGCAAATCGTCGACGAAAACCAGGTCGTGCTCTTCATGAAGGGCAACGCGCAATTCCCGATGTGCGGCTTCTCGGGCCGCGCCGTGCAGGTGCTGAAGGCCTGCGGCGTCGACCAGTTCAAGACGGTCAACGTGCTCGAAGACGAAGAAATCCGTCAGGGCATCAAGGAATTCTCGAACTGGCCGACCATCCCGCAGCTGTACGTGAAGGGCGAATTCGTCGGCGGCTCGGACATCATGATGGAGATGTACCAGTCGGGCGAACTGCAGCAACTGTTCGCTGCCGCGTAATCCCCCTCCGTCGATGGAACCGCGCAGCGCGCCGCCGCGCCGCCTGATCGTCGCGATCACCGGCGCCACCGGCGCGATCTACGGCGTGCGGCTGCTCGACATGCTGCGCGCCGCCGGCGGCGTCGAAACGCACCTGCTGATTTCGAGCGCCGGCTGGCTCAACATCCAGCACGAACTGAACCTGACGAAGACCGATGTCGAACGCCGCGCGGACGTCGTCCACTCGGTGCGCGACGTCGGTGCGACGATCGCATCAGGTTCGTTCGCGACCGACGGCATGGTGATCGCGCCGTGCTCGATGAAGACGCTCGCGAGCGTCGCGCACGGCCTGTCGGACAACCTGATCACCCGCGCCGCCGACGTCACGCTGAAGGAGCGCCGCCGCCTCGTGCTGATGGTGCGCGAAACGCCGTTCAACCTCGCGCACCTGCGCAACATGACCGCCGTCACCGAAATGGGCGGCATCGTGTTTCCGCCGCTGCCGGCCTTCTACGCGATGCCGAAGACGATCGAGGAACTCGTCGACCAGACGGTCGCGCGCGTGCTCGACCTGTTCGCGCTGAGCGCACCGCTGACCACGCCGTGGGAAGGCATCCGGCACGCTCAGTAACCTCAAGCATCCCTTCCCGCCTCCTTCTTCGCCCCTTCTTCGTGGAATTTCCGCGATTTCGACCGCTTCACCAGGCATTTCCGCCGAACGCCACGCCTTCGCGCGCGCACCCGATCTGCGAGCGGCAATCCCGGCCAATTGACAACCATCGAGAGTCAATCAAATTCCCGGCGGCCCATTTATCAATATCCGGTGCACGCCTATAGTCACAGGCAACATCACTGCAGACCACCATCATGAACCGCTTGCCGTCGCTCTACCTGTCCCACGGCGCCCCGACGCTGCCGATCGATCCGACGTTGCCGTCCGGGGCGTTCACCCACCTCGGCGCCGAGCTGCCGCGCCCGCGCGCGGTGCTGATGCTGTCCGCGCACTGGGGCACCCAGCAGCCGGTCGCGAGCGTCGCGCAGCGTCCGGAAACGATCCACGACTTCTACGGATTCCCGCGCGCGCTGTACGAGATCCAGTACCCGGCGCCGGGCGCGCCGGACGTCGCCGAACGCGCGGCGAGCCTGCTGAACGCGGCCGGCATCGCGACGGGCACGACCGAGCACGGCCTCGATCACGGCGCGTGGGTGCCAATGCTGCTGATGTTTCCGGAAGCGGACGTGCCGGTCGCGCAGTTGTCGATCCAGCCGCGCGCGGACGCGGCCCATCACTTCGCGCTCGGCCGCGCGCTGCGGCCGCTGCGCGACGAAGGCGTGATGGTGATCGGTTCGGGCCAGATCACGCACAACCTGCGCGCCGCCGACTTTGGCGCGGCACCCGAGGATGCCGATCCGCGCGTCGCCGAATTCACCGACTGGTTCGACGCGAAGCTCGCCGCGCGCGACATCGACGCGCTGCTCGACTATCGCCGCCAGGCGCCGCATGCGGTGCTGATGCATCCGACCGACGAGCACCTGCTGCCGGTGTTCGCGGCACTGGGCGCCGCAGACGACGATTACCAGCTCGGCATCCAGTCGCTCGGCACCTATCAGCGCGTGCTCGCGATGACGAACTACGTGTTCGCCGGCGCGACCGCGTAAGCGTCAGCCGTCGGTGGCGCTGCCTGCGCCGCCGGCACGAACAAAATACAAAAAGCCCGTCCGAGCGAACCGCTCGAACGGGCTTTTCTTGCTGCTGGACCTGCCGCCGCCGATTCCGGCGGCAGGTCAGCCTGCGTCAGGCACCGACGCCTTCGAGGATCTCGTCGTGCGACTCGCGCTCGTCGAGATACTTGGTCCGGTAGCCGGTATTCACGCCCCAGAAGTAGAACACGAGCGAGATCGCCGCGACGATGAGCATGTCCCAGCCGTACGGCAGGATGCCATGACCGCCGAATTCCTTGCTGCCGATCAGCGACAGGATCGCCATCGTCGGCAGGTACGCGACGAGCCACCACGCAGCCTTCAGGTCGTCACCCCAGCCACCCCAGCCGGACTTCGCCTGGAAGTAGAAGTACACCGGCAGCGCGACGATCATCAGCAGGATGATTTCGCCGGTCAGCGGCCACTTCGCCCAGTACAGGATCAGCGACGCGCAGACGAACGCGAACGGCGCGATCAGCTTCATCAGCGGGATCGACAGCGGACGCTCGATGTCGGTCGCCGCGCGGCGCAGCGCCATCAGGCTGATCGGGCCGGTCAGGTACGAGATCACCGTCGCGACCGAGATCACCGCCGCGAGCGAGCTCCAGCCGCGGAAGAAGAACAGGAAGATGAACGAGACCAGCAGGTTGAACCACATCGCCTGGCGCGGCACGCCGTAGAGCGGGTGCACGTTGCCGAACATCTTCGGCATTGTGTTGTTGCGCTCCATCGCGTAGATCATCCGCGTGGTCGTCGCCATGTAGGTCGTGCCGGTGCCGCTCGGGCTGATGAACGCGTCGACGTACAGCAGGATCGCGAGCCAGTTCAGGTTCAGCGCGATCGCCAGTTCGGCGAACGGCGACGAGAAGTTGAAGTGCGCCCAGCCCTTCGCGACGTCGGCCGGATTCACCGAACCGATGTACGCCATCTGCAGCAGCACGTAGATCACGAGCGCGAGCAGGATCGACGTGATCACCGCGAACGGCACGCTGCGCGACGGATTGCGCGCTTCACCCGCGAGGTTGACCGGGCTCTGGAAGCCGTTGAACGCGAACACGATGCCGCTCGTCGCGACCGCGGTCAGCACCGCCGACCAGCCGTACGGCGCGAAGCTCGCGCTCGACGCCGTGCCGAGGTTCTCCGAGTGGAAGCTCGACAGCATCAGGCCGGCGATCGTCAGGCCGGGGATCAGGAACTTGAAAATCGTGATCGCCGTGTTCGCGCGCGCGAACGCCTTCACGCCCCAGTAGTTCAGCAGGAAGTAAATGACCACGAGGACGGCCGACAGCAGCAGGCCCATCGTCTGTAACTCGCCGTTGACGAACAGTGCGTGCGCCCACGGATACGGCCACGTACTCATGTACTGGATCGACGCCTCAGCCTCGATCGGGATCACCGATACGATCGCGATCCAGTTCGCCCACGCGCTGATGAAGCCCACCAGCGAACCGTGCGAGTAGCGCGCATAGCGAACCATGCCGCCCGACTCGGGGAACATCGCGCCCAGTTCGGCGTACGTCAGCGCGATCGCGAGAATCACGACCGCGCCGATGATCCATGCACAGATCGCGGCCGGACCGGCGATCTTTGCGGCCTTCCAGGCGCCAAACAGCCAGCCCGAGCCGATAATCGAACCCAGCCCCGTCAGCATCAGTGCAAACGGGCCGATGTTCCGTTGAATAGAACTCTTCACATCCTCTCCTGTGTCTCAAAAAGCATGGTCGGCCCGCAGCCCGGGATCGGCTCGAACTGCACCGCGCACGCATTCTTGGAGGGACGGATCACTCGGTCGGAGCAACCCGGTCCACGCGGCGCGTAGTTTAACGGTTGCACCTGCACATTTGCGCCAAAATCGATCGCCCCCTACAAAAAATTCGCGAAAACTGCAATGTTTGTAAGCTCTAAATTCGTAATAACCCTGAGAGCATGGAAATACGGTTGACCGCGCGGCGAATTCGCCGTATAAAGATCCACGCAGGATTTCAAGCGGCGAGTGAATTGGTTCTTTCGTAGTTCGCCCATCAACGGTACTCCGGTTGGTCCCATTACCCCTTCCTTGATTTTCCGCGCCCCATGGGCTTCGGCCCCGTTTTATCTTTTTAGGAACAAGTAACATGGCAACCGGTACCGTCAAGTGGTTCAATGACGCTAAGGGCTTCGGCTTCATCACCCCGGAAGGCGGCGGCGACGATCTGTTCGCGCACTTCTCGGAAATCCGCGTCGAAGGCTTCAAGACGCTGCAAGAAAACCAGAAGGTCGAATTCGAAGTGAAGACGGGCCCGAAGGGTCTGCAAGCTGCGAACATTCGCCCGCTGTAAGTTCAGCGCGAGAATTCGTCTGAATGAAAAAGCCCCGCTTCGGCGGGGCTTTTTTTGTTTCGTCACCGGCGACGATCAGCCGAACAGCCGCTGCGCGTGGATCCCGAGACCGGTCGCAACGCTCGCGAGACGGTCGCCGAACACCGGCTGCGCATCCGCGAACGCCGCCGCGAGCGCGCCCGACAGGAACGCGAGCCCGGTCGAGCCACCGGTGAAGTACAGTGCGCCGACATCGCGCGGCGCGACGCCGGCGAGCCGCACCGTTTCGCGCGCGGCATCGACGATCCGCGCAGTGTCGTCGCGGCTCGCGTCGACCAGGCGGTCCGCGTCGAACGCGATCTGCAAGTCTTCCTCGACATCGTTCAGGTCGATCATCGTGTCCCCGCCCGCCGCGACGCCGATCTTCGCCTCTTCCGCGCGCGCCATCAGCGCATGGCCGAGCCGCAACTCGACCACCCGCACGAGCCGGTCGAATTGCCGCACGTCGCGATACAGGTGCTTCATCAGCTTCAGCTCGCCGAGCCGCTTCGGCGTGTAGACGGTGTTGATCAGGTGCCAGGTCGCGAGATCGAAGTAGGTCCGGTTCGGCAGCTCGCGCCCTTCCGGGTCGAGCGAGCGGTAGCCGAACGCGGGCAGGATCGCCGACAGCTCGACGCGCCGGTCGTAATCCGTGCCGGCAACGTGCACGCCGTGGTGCGCGAGCACGTCGTCCTTGCGCTCGAGGCGCGCCATCCGGTCCGGGCCGACCCGCACCAGCGAGAAGTCGGACGTGCCGCCGCCGATGTCGGCGACGAGCACGAGCCGCTCCGCGCTCTGGCGCGACTCGTAGTCGAACGCGGCGGCGATCGGTTCGTACTGGAACTGCACGTCGGCGAAGCCGACCGCATGCGCGGCGGCGTCGAGCTGGTCCTGCGCGAGGCGGTCCGCGCGCGGATCGTCGTCGACGAAGAACACCGGCCGGCCGAGCACCGCGCGGCCGATCGGCGCGCCCGCGCATGCTTCGGCCTTGCGCTTCAGGTGCGTGAGGAAGCGCGCGATGATGTCCGTGTAAGCGATCGCGGAGCCGTCGCCGAGATCGGTGGTCGTCTCCGCGAGCGGCGAACCGAGGATGCTCTTCATCGAGCGCATCAGGCGGCCATCGAAACCGTCGATATACGACGCGAGCGCCGTGCGGCCGTATTCGACCGTTTCCTCGTCGTTGTTGAAGAAGATGGCGGTCGGCAGCGTCAGGTGATCGCCCTCGACGGGCGCGAGGCGCATGCCGTCGCCGTCGGGCAGCGCCACAGCGGAATTGGACGTGCCGAAGTCGATCGCGCAGTAAGTCATGGGAAGGTGCCGCCGCATGGCCGGCGCGAAAACGGAAAGGAGGGGCTTTTTAACATGAAGCCCGCGGGATCACAACCGGCGGGCGGCCCCCGACCGGTGGATCCCGCCCGATGCCATATCGTCCGGCCGGGCCTGCGGCAAACCGGCCGCCGCCGTCAGGCCGCCGACGCGAAACTCTTCTTCCACGCCCCTGCGTACACGACCTCGCCCAGCGGATGCCGCGTGCGCGGCGCTTTCTCGCGATCGCGCAGCACCGGATCGAGCTTGTCGACGTCGCCGTAATGGCCGAGCGCGATCATCGCCGGAATGGCGACGTCCGCGGGGATCGCGAAAGCCGCGCGGAACGCATTCGCGTCGAAGCCGCTCATCTGGTGCGCAGCCAGCCCGAGCGCATGCGCCTGCAGCACCAGCGCCATCGCCGCGGCGCCCGCGTCGTACAGCGCGGTCGGCGCCGGCTCGCCCTTCGACGTGAGCGTATGCGCGGTGACCGCGATCAGCACCTGGCCGGGCGCGTTCCAGCCCTGGTTGAACGGCACCAGCGTCGCGAACGCCCGCTTGAACGCCGCTTCATCCCGCGTACGGTCGAACACGACGAAGCGCCATGGCTGCGCGTTGTAAGCGGACGGCGCCCAGCGCGCCGCCTCCAGCACCGCATGCAGGTCGTCGGCGCTGACCGGCGCGTTCGAATAGGCGCGCGGGCTCCAGCGGCCCGCGATCAGTTCGTGGATCGAAACAGTGGTGGGAGCAGGTTTGACAGACATGCGGATCCTCGCTGACATCGATGAAGGGGCGCGAACGCCGGGCGAATCGCAAGCATAACCGCTTGCGCGCCTGCGTGCCCGGCTGCGCCGAGCAATACCGATCGCCGATCCGGAAACGACCGGGCCGCGCGGCCCCCGCGCCCCCGCGCCCCCGCGCCCCCGCGGCCCCGTTATCCGATGCGCGACGCCCGTCAGACTGCCTGCGCAGCGGTGCGCGCTGCGCCGCGGTTGATGCGCAGCACGATCAGCGCGCCGACGATGCACAGCCCGCCGGATATCATCGACGCGATCGTATAGGTGCCGAGGCTTGCGCGCAGCATGCCCGCGCCGAGCGCCGCAAACGCCGCGCCGAGCTGGTGGCCCGCGACGATCCAGCCGAACACGACCGGCGCGGCGGCCTTGCCGAATACGTCGGTGGCAAGCCGCACGGTCGGCGGCACGGTCGCGATCCAGTCGAGCCCGTAAAACATCGCGAACAGCGGCAGCCCGAAGAAGTCGATGCCGAACGCATGCGGCAGGTAGATCAGCGACAGCCCGCGCAGCCCGTAGTACCAGAACAGCAGCACGCGGTTGTCGTAGCGGTCCGACAGCCAGCCCGACAGCGTCGTGCCGAACAGGTCGAACACGCCCATCGCAGCGAGCAGCGACGCGCCCTGCACTTCGGTCATCCCGTAATCGCTGCACATCGCGATCAGGTGCGTGCCGACGTAGCCGTTGGTGCTCGCTCCGCAGATGAAGAAGCTGAAGAACAGCAGCCAGAAGTCGCGCGAGCGGCTCGCGGTGAGCAGCGTGCGGAACGCGACGGCGAGCGGGTTCTCCTTCGTCGCTTCGGCGGCCGGCGGCGCATCGGCCGGCTCGCCGTACGGGCGCAACTGCACGTCGGCCGGGCGCTCCGGCAGCAGCAGCGCGACGAGCGGAATCACGATCGCCGCCGCCACCGCGACGACCAGCACGACCGGCCGCCAGCCGTGATGCTGCGCGATCGCCGCGAGCATCGGCAGGAACACGAGCTGGCCGGTCGCCGTGCTCGCGGTCAGCACCCCCATCACGAGGCCGCGGCGGGCGTGGAACCAGCGCGTGACGAAGGTCGCCGACAGCGTCAGCGCGACGACGCCCGTCGAGCTGCCGACCATCACGCCCCAGATCAGCACCATCTGCCAGCTCTGCGTCATCATCGACGACAGCGCGACGCCCGCGCTCAGCGTCGCCAGCGCGGCCAGGATCGTCGGCCGCAGCCCGAAGCGCTGCATCGCCGCGGCCGCGAACGGGCCGGTAAGCCCGTACAGCGCGATGTTCACCGAAATCGCCAGCGAGATCGCCGCGCGGCTCCAGCCGAGCTCCCGTTCGAGCGGGATCATCAGTACGCTCGGCGTCGCGCGCGTGCCGGCCGCCGCCAGCAGGATCAGGAATACCACTGCCGCCGCGAGCCATCCGTAGTGGAACCGCCCGCCGATTCGTCTTGCTGCCCAATTCATGTCCACGTTCTCCCGTGTCGGAGTGAGCGCTTCGGCGCTTACTCAGGTCCCATGCAGCGCTGTCGCCCAGACCTGACCCTTCAACCTGATCCGGTCCGCTGCAAACAGGCCGCGTCCGCCGCACGCCGCGTCGGCCGGCCCGGGCCGACGCATGGCAATCGCCTTCGATCCGACCGCAATGTTACCGATCGGTCACAACTGTGTTGCGATCGTAGTGACCAGTCGGTAACATGTCAAGCATTCAATTTCGCAACCGAGACCAACATGTCCGATATCGAAGCCTCCAAACCCGCGTCGCGGCGCGCGCGGCGGCCGATCGCGGGCGCCACCGCACAGGAGCATCTGCTGCGCGCCGCCGAGGAGCTGTTTTACAAGGAAGGGGTGCGCGCGGTCGGCGTCGAGGCCGTCGTGGAACTCGCGGGCGTCAACAAGATGAGCCTGTATCGCCAGTTCTCGTCGAAGGACGAGCTGATCCTGGCCTATCTCGAGCGAATGGACGCGTGCTTCTTCGAGCGCTTCGATACAAGCGTCGCAAAGCATCCCGGCCAGCCGAAGGCGCAGCTGATCCAGTATTTCGTCGACCTCGCGGAGCGCGCGACGCAGAAGGATTACCGCGGCTGCCCGTTCGTGAACGTCGCGGCGGAGTTTCCGGACGCATCGCATCCGGCGCGCGAACGCGTCGCGCAGAACAAGGAACGGCTGATGGCGCGGCTCGTCGAGCTGTGCGAAAGCGCCGGCGCGCGGCAGCCGAAGTGGCTCGCCGATTCGCTCGCGCTGGTGATCGAGGGTATCTATGCGGCGAGCCAGACGTATCGGCACGGCGAGACGCCGATCGGCACCGCACCCGCGCTCGTCACGCAACTGATCGAGACCGCTTGCGCTTGAGCGGTGCAGCGCCCGCCGGTGCGCGCCGCCTGCCGCCGACACGCTTCGCGGGCCGCCCCCGCTACAATGCGGCCCTTCCCCGCCCGTTCCGCACCG
Organism: Burkholderia sp. Bp8963; assembly: GCF_003854275.1. Classification (GTDB taxonomy): domain Bacteria; phylum Pseudomonadota; class Gammaproteobacteria; order Burkholderiales; family Burkholderiaceae; genus Burkholderia. The sequence goes on along the minus strand of NZ_QTQP01000010.1, from coordinate 147,768 downwards.
CCATGACCGACACCCGCCCCGCTTCGCCCGACAGCGCGAACGACGACATCCTCGCCGCCACCCGGCACTGGCTCGCGCGCGCGGTGATCGGGCTCAATCTGTGCCCGTTCGCGAAGAGCGTGTACGTGAAGGATCAGGTGCGCTACGCGATCAGCGAAGCGACGACGCTCGAGGACGCGCTCGCCGATCTCGAAGCCGAACTCCGCCTGCTCGAAGCCGCCGACCCGCAGCAGGTCGACACGACGCTCGTGATCTATCCGCATGCGTTCGCGGATTTTGTCGACTACAACGACGCGCTGTTCTTCGCCGAGCGGCTCGTGAGCCAGCTGAAGCTCGACGGCGTGCTGCAGATCGCGAGCTTCCATCCGGACTACCAGTTCGAAGGCAGCGCGCCGGACGACATCGAGAACTACACGAACCGCGCGCCATACCCGATCCTGCACCTGCTGCGCGAGGACAGCATCGCGCGCGCGGCCGACGCGTTCCCGGACGCATCCGCGATCTACGAGAAGAACCAGGAGACGCTGCGCCGCCTCGGCCACGACGGCTGGCGCGACTGGATGAGCCGTCCCGGCGACGACGTCTGAGTGACCGGCTGCCGGGTCCGGCGAATCAGTCGGCGGCCGGTGCCGTTTCCTCGCCGGCGGCCTCCGTGCGCTGGGGCACGAAGAACCGCTCGCGCAGTTCGGCGAGGCCGAACATCTCGAGGATCTCGTTCAGCCGCTCGCTGGGCCGCCGGCGCGGCAGGTTCTTGTATTGCGCGATGATCAGCTCGTTCTTCATCGAATGCTCCCAGCCGACCAGCTCGGTCACGCTGACCTGGTAGCCGTGCGCTTCGAGCTGCAGGCAGCGCAGCACGTTGGTGATCTGGCTGCCGAATTCGCGCGTGTGCAGCGGATGCCGCCATACCTCGGTCAGCGCGCTCGCGAGCGACTTGCCCTTGTTCCGGCGCAGCACGCCCGCGATTTCCGCCTGGCAGCACGGCACGAGCACGATGTGGCGCGCGTGCTTCGCGAGCGCGAAGCGGATCGCATCGTCGGTCGCCGTATCGCACGCATGCAGCGCGGTGACGACGTCGATCGTCTCGGGCAGCCGCGGCGACGTGATCGAATCGGCGACCGACAGGTTCAGGAACGACATCCCGCCGAACCCGAGCCGCGCGGCGAGGTCGGCCGAACGCGCGACGAGCTCCTCGCGCGTCTCGATCCCGTAGATGTGCGACGCGAACGCCGGCGTGCCGTGGCCCGGCTGCTGCTTGAAGAACAGGTCGTACAGGATGAAGCCGAGATACGACTTGCCGGCGCCGTGATCGGCGAGCGTCACGCCGCCTTTGTCGGCCTGCACGCTCGCGAGCAGCGGCTCGATGAACTGGTACAGGTGGTACACCTGCTTCAGCTTGCGGCGGCTGTCCTGGTTCAGCTTGCCGTCGCGGGTCAGGATGTGCAGTTCCTTCAGCAGCTCGACGGACTGCTCCGGACGGACTTCGTGGGTTTTGTTCGACATCGTGGAACGCCGCCGGGCCGCGGTCGTTACGCGCGGCCCGGCGGCGGAAAATCGTGAGGAATGGCGTCAGTTTACCGATAAACGCGCGAAACCTCGCGAAAACGCGCGATCACACCCGCCGAAAACACCCGATCACGCCCGATCACGCCCGCGCGCCGAGCCGCCAGAGCGACGTCACTTCGGCGCGGCGTGCCGCGTACAGCGGATCGTCGGCGTCGGCCGCCTTCGGATGCTTCGGACGGATATCGTCGCGGCCGAGCACAACCAGGCCCGCTTCGTCGATCCACTGCAGCAGCGTGTCGCGCGGTCGCAGGCCGAGATGCTCGGCAAAATCGGACAGGATCAGCCAGCCTTCGCCATCCGGCTCGAGGTGCGCGGCGAGCCCGGCGAGGAAGCCGCGCAGCATGCGGCTGTCCGGATCGTAGACCGCGTATTCGATCGGCGCACTCGGCCGCGCCGGCACCCACGGCGGATTGCAGACGACGAGCGGCGCGCGGCCGGCCGGGAACAGGTCGGCCTCGGTGACGTCGACCTGCGCCGCGTAGCCGAGCCGCTCGACGTTTTCGCGCGCGCACGCGAGCGCCCGCGGATCCTGGTCGGTCGCAACCACGCGCTTGACGCCGCGCGCCGCGAGCACCGCGGCCAGCACACCGGTGCCGGTGCCGACGTCGAACGCGAGCGTGTCGGCCGGCAGCGGCGCACGCGCGACGAGCTCGACATACTCGCCGCGCACCGGCGAGAACACGCCGTAGTGCGGATGAATCGCCGCGCCGCCGAGCGCCGGAATCGGCACGCCCTTCTTGCGCCATTCGTGGGCGCCGACGAGCCCGAGCAGTTCGCGCAGCGACACGACCGACGGCGCGCCACCGGGGCCGTACGCCTCCTCGCACGCGGCCCGCACGTCCGGCGCGCGGCGCAGCGCAATCGTGTAGTCGGCGTCGAGCGGGATCAGCAGCATCCCGAGCGTGCGCGCGCGCTGCGATTGCGCGAGACGATGCAGGTTGAACGCGTCGACGCCGGCGGCGGCCTTCGCCTTCTTCGGCTTGCGATCGACGCGGCGCGCCAGCGCCTGCACGAGCTGGCGCGCGTTCTGGAAGTCGCCCTGCCAGACGAGCGCGGTGCCCTCGCACGCGAGGCGATAGGCGACGTCGGCGTTGAGGCGGTCGTCGGCGGGCACCGCGCGCTTCGGCGGCGCCACGCCGGCTTCGGAGCGCCAGCGCACGGCATGATCGGCGCCGTCGGCGTCGGTCCAGTGGAATACGGGGAAATCGGTCACGCGAACTCGGTGGTGTAACGGTTGGCTTCAGGGCGCGGCGGCAGCACGCCGCGCGGACGCCCCCTTATACCCTGCTTTGCCGCGCCCGGCAAAGCGCGCCGCACTCACTGGCCCCAGCCCGGCATCGCCGGCAGGCGCAGCGTGCCCGCATCGGTGAAGTGGGCGGCGCCGAACACGCCGCCCGCAAGCCGGCCGCGCAGCGCATACGGCAGCTCGCCCGCCGATGCGGCGCCGGCGAGATTGAACGCCTGCCGTGCCGCCGCGAACGCGGATACCGACACCGGCACGTCGAGCACGGCCTCGCCGTAGCGCGGCACGACGCCCGTGCGATCGCTGACGCCGCTCGCGAACGGCTGGCCGTTCAGCTCGAGCGTCACCGCGATGCCGTCGTAGTCGATCGGCGCGTCGTTCGGGTTCTGCACGCGCAGCTTCAGGTTGAAGCGCATCTCGAGCCCCTGCCCGACCAGCGGCTCGAGGCCCGCGACGGTCACGCGCACCGACTCACGCGTCAGGCTCGCGCAGCCGCCGAGCGCGAGCACGAACCCGAGCACGACAGCGATCAGCAGCAGCACGGCGCGCAGCGGCGCCACCCGGAACAGGGCTCGTGGCATGAACAGCCTCCTCGCGGCAAACGGTCGTTGCGGCATTGTACCGGGCATGCGCGAGCGCACCGAATTTCGTAGTCCACGCGCGACTGGACAATCGTTAATACATTAAAACTACGAAACCTAAAACTAAACAGAAATATTCGACAACGCCCACGACCATTCAATGAGTCGCGAAAATTTCAATAGACACGCGCTCTTAATTTTTTCATTTCCTTTACTCAAAGCCATCAAGTATATTGACCCATCCTTCGAACAGACCGACAAACCTTCAAACCGCATGACGGCGATTTTACGGATGGCTGCACGTGCCATCCGCGCCGCCCGGCGGCCAGGCCCGGCCTGCTCCATAGGTCGTCAGTTCGATGCGGTTGCGCGCCCGCCCGGGCGTGCCGCCGTATGCCGCGCGCGAAATCCATTCAGACCAATCCGCGCCCGGTAATCCTGAACCGGCAAGTCCACCGACAATCGAGAATACCGAGGGGGCAGCAAACCATGATTACCGTCACGTAGTCCGTCCGCCGTCTTTTCGAATAACCCGTCATTGGCATTTCGCATCGCTGTTGATTAACGGCGGGGGAATTCTTTTGCCGGCAGCTTTCGCAGTTTTCGCAGCACTGAACGACTCTTTCAATAATCGAGGTTTCAGTATGTCGATGAACATTCGCAAGATGCGTTATCTGCCGCTCGTCGCGGCCCTCGCGCTCGCCGGGTGCGGCGGCGACGACAGCGGCGTCGGTTCGGCTTCCGCGCTCAGCTCCGCCGGTGCGCCGAACGCGGGCTCGTCGCCCGCCGCCACCACGCCGCCCACCGCGTCGAATGTCGACAAGAGCGTGCCGCCGGTCGAGCTGCCCGACACCGTCGTGCCGGTCAACTACCGGCTGTGGTTCCGCCCGAACGACGCGCTGAATGCGTTCGACGGCCGCGCCGACGTCGAGATCAAGGTGCTCAAGCCCGTCACGTCGATCGTGATCGCCGGTCACCGGATCAAGTTCACGAACGGCCGCATCACGCTGCAACCGGGCAACGTGCAGTTGATCGCGACCCCGCAGGACAAGGGCGACTTCTACCAGCTGCGCCCCGTGAGCGGTACGATCGCCGCCGGCAACTACTCGCTGCACATGGAGTGGACGGGCATCATCAACTTCAAGTCGTACGACGATCCGGTCAAGCAGACCGGCGGCAGCTGCGGCGACGATCCGTATCCGGGCTGCTCGGCGGCCGAAGGGGTCTTCCGCGTCGACCTGAAGAGCACCGACGGCACGACGAGCGGCGCGATCCTCACGCAAGGCGAAACCAACCTGTCGCGCCAGTGGTTCCCCGGCTGGGACGAGCCGGCGTTCCGCCCGACCTATGAAGTGACCGCCGAAGTGCCGCAGAGCTGGCGCGTCGTGTCGAACGCGGCCGAGAAGCCGTCGACGAACGTCGGCGGCGGCTACAAGCTCGTGCAGTTCGAGAAGACCCCGCCGATGCCGTCGTACCTGCTGTTCTTCGGCGGCGGCCTGTTCGACACCTACGAGGACGACTTCACGAGCCCGCTGCCGGGCGGCAAGGGCGGGCTGCACCTGCGCGTGTTCACGCCGCCGGGCATGCGCGATTGGGCGAAGCCGGCGATGGACCGCACCAAGCAGGCGCTCGACTTCTACTACAACTACACGGGCATTCCGCTGCCGTTGACGAAGTTCGACACGGTGGCCGCGAACGACGCGTTCAAGGAGCAGAAGGACCTGAACTTCGGCGGGATGGAGAACTGGGGCTCGATTCTCGAATTCGCCGACGACATCCTGCCGCAGCCGGGCCAGCCGATGTCGCGCTATGGCAACGAGGTGCTCACGCACGAAGTCGCGCACCAGTGGTTCGGCGATCTCGTGACCGCCGACTGGTGGGACAACGTGTGGCTCAACGAATCGTTCGCGACGTTCTTCGAGACGAAGACGACGATCCGGTTCTTCCCCGACCAGTTCACGTGGCTCGACCAAGTGAAGAACAAGTATCGCGTGATCAACCGTGACATCGGCCCGAACGCGTTCCCGGTCGCGCCGAACTTCAACGGCTGGGCGTCGAACGACTTCGTTCTGAGCGCGAGCGCGTTCACGTACGACAAGGGCGGCCACGTGCTGAAGACGCTCGAGAATTACCTCGGCGAAGAGACGCTGCGCAAGGGTCTTCAGCAGTACCTGACCGACTACTCGTTCGGCAACGGCACGCCGAAGCGCCTGTGGGACGCGCTGTCGAAGGCGAGCGGCCAGCCGGTCGGCCCGATCGGCGACAGCTACGTGCGCCAGACGGGCGTGCCGCTGATCTCGCTCGACGCGCAGTGCGACCTGACGAAGAACCAGAACGTGATCACGCTGAAGCAGCAGCCGTTCCCGAACAAGAACGCGTATCCGGGCACGCAGTGGACGGTGCCGGTCACGCTCGCATACGGGCAAGGGCTCGCGAACCGCACGACGGTCGCGCTGAAGGACACGCAGACGCAGGTCCGGATCGACGGCTGCTCGGCGGTGGTCGCGGATCCGAGCGGCCTCGACTACTACGTCGTGAACTACAGCGACGCCGCATGGAGCGGGCTGCTCACGCAGGTCAACCGCTCGACCGATCCGGTGCTGCTCGCGAACCTGAAGAGCGAAGCCGCGCTGCTCGTCGCGAACAACCTCGCGCCGGCGTCGCGCTCGACATCGATCGGTTCGGTTGCGTCGCCGGCCGCGATGCTGCTGCGCCAGACGCCGAGCTTCGACGGTATTTCGGCGACGAAGGAGCGTCCGTCGCTGCGCTACCAGGGCACGTTCAAGCCGCGCAAGGCGCTCACGCGGTAATCGCAGCGTGAGTCTGCCGCCTGCCGTTCGCGCGGAAGACTGCGCGTCCGGCGGCGGCGGCGGCGGCGGCGGTGGCGGCGGCGGCGACCCTAGCGTTCGCCGCCGCGACGCCGGAACGCCCACCACGCGGCGAGCGCGGTGAAGCCCGCGACGAACAGCACCATCAGCCAGAAGCCGTGCTTGTTCTCCGAAAGCGGAATCCCGCCGACGTTCATCCCGAAGAAGCCCGCGACGATGTTGATCGGCAGCGCGACGACCGTCACGAGCGTCAGCGTGAACAGCGTGCGGTTGTTCTGCTCGTCGAGGCGCGAGCCGATCTCTTCCTGCAACAGCTTGATCCGCTCGACGAGCCCGGCGAGATCGGCGAGCACCAGCGAAAACTCCTCGGTCGACTCGCGCAGCTCCTGCACGTCCTCCGCGTGCAGCCACGCGGGCGGCTTTGCGAGCAGCCGGAAGATCGCGCCCGGCTCCGGCGCGAGCATGCGCTGCAGGCGCGTCAGCGTGCGGCGCATCACGCCCAGTTCGACGCGGCTCGCGGTCAGGCGCTGCGACAGGAAACGATCCTCGATGCGGTCGACGTCGACACTCGTGCGCCGCACGATGTGGATCATCAGGTCGGCCTGGTCGCGCAGCAGATGCACGAGCAGCTCCGCGGGCGAACGGAACCGTTCGCCGTCGCGCACGCTCGCGCGCAGCGTGTCGACCGAACGCAGCGGCTTGAGCCGCGCGGTGACCATGATCCGCCGCTCGACATGGACGAACATCGTCGCGATCTCCGATGGCGTCAGCTCGAGGTTGAACATCACGTCGTTGACGATCGCGCGCAGCGCGCCGTCCTCCTGCCCGATGCGCGTCGAGCGCGATCCCTCGTGCAGGAATTCGAAGAAGCTGTCGGGCAGCCCGAGATGGGTGCGCATCCAGCGCTCGCTCGCGCCGTGCGCGAGGTTGAAGTGCAGCCAGACGAACGCATCGTCGGCGCCGGCCGCGCGTTGCGTGCGCAGCCACTCGGCGGCGCCGTCCGCGTCGAGCGTCGCGCCCGGCTCCCCCGGCGTGAAGCGGAACCCGCACACGATGCCGGACGTATCCGCGCCGTAAGTCTGAACGATCATGTCGAAGTCGTGCGGCGCGCGGCGCCTGTCGCGCGTCGCGGACGGTCGCCGTCCGCGCGCAAGGCGCCGCGCAAGATAAGAAAGGATGACGTATGCCCGATGAAAGCGACACTTTCGTGACTGTGTCACAAAGCGGCTTCACGGCGCCAGAAAAACGCGCGCCGCCCGGCGGGCGGCGCTGATGGAAGAGGGGACGGCAGCTTGCCTTACTGGCGGCTCTGCGACTGCGCGGCCGTCGGGCACGAGGGATCCTTGCCCCATTGGCCTTCGCACACGCGCCACCGGCACAGCTGATCCTCGAAGAAGCCGCGTTCGCCGCATTCCTTCACGCGCGCGGCAAGTGTCGTGCCGGCCTTCGCCGACGTCTTGGTCGGCACCGCCTGCGCGCCCGATGACGCGGCCTTCTTGTCGGCCGGCTTCGTGCGCGCGACGAGCGCCGCGAGCAGGTCCGCGTCCGGATCGTCCTTCCCGGACGATTTCGCGCTCGCGGTGCGCGCCGACGCATCATGGCGCTTCTTCGCCTGCGCGAGGTCAGCCTGCTGCTCCTTGCGATGCTTGCGCGCTTCGGCCTTCGCGTCTGCCTTGGTATCGGCCTTGCTGCGCGCGGCGGACTTCGCGTTCTTCGCGGTGTCGGCCTTCGCAGCCTTGGCAGTTGCAGCCGCGGCCGCAGCCGCCGGCGCCGCGCCCGACGCGTTGTCAGCGCCGTTCGCGAGCGCGCGCGACAGGCGGCTGTTATCGGCCGCGGGCGACGACGATGCGGACGCAACGGTTTTGGATGCCGGGTCTTCGTTGACGATCGTGGCCGGCTGCGGCGCGCTCGCCGCATTGTTCTGCGCGACCTGCGCTGCAGCGCCGCTTGGCGGGGCGGCCTTCGCCGCCGGTTGCGCGGGCGCCGCAGCGACGGCCGCCGCGCTGTCGCCCGACTGCTGCAAACGCCATGCGCCCCAGCCGCCTACCGCGACCACCAGCGCGACGACTGCCGCGATCGGCGCCTTCAGCGAACGGCGCGGCGGCTCGGCCGGCGGCGTGACACGGCCCTCCAGATTCGCGAGAATGCGCGAACTCTGGGGCCCGCCAGCCGGTTTCTGATCGGACAGCAAGCTGGGCGGTGTTTTGGAATTTGAATTGTCCGGCGCACTCATTCAGCGTCTCATTGAATCCTGGTTTAATTCGCCGCGATAATATAGCCCGGCCTCTCGGAGCAGGCCTGATTCTAAGAGCAAGCATTGCAAAACACAATCAATTCCAATTTCCGGGGATTTCATTGATTGCCGTCGCACTCGTCGCCTATTTCGCCCTCGCCGTCGCCATCGCGGCGCTGTTGCTTTTACCGGGTGTCCGCGCGACCGTTTTTGAATCCGTCGCGCAGTTTCACGGCCGTCTGACACGCCGCGCGAACGATCGCGCGGTACGCACCCGCAGTCAGATTGTTAAATCGGCAAGCGTTACGCGGGATGCTTTAAACGGCGTGCAAAATTTACTGATTCGGCGACGCTTGCTGATTATGGTCTCGACAGGTATTCTTGCGACGCCGCCATTGGTCGCCATTGCGTTACGCGGCCGGCAATTATTTCAGTACGACGACACGGCGCGCGTGCCCGACGAGAAGATCGCCGCCCTGCTGCAGGGCGAGCAACTCGTGCCGCCCCCGCCGTTGCCGCCGGAAGTCTTTGCCACCAAGGAAGTCGAGCAGGTGCGGCCGGCGCTGAAGGACGCGAGCCGCGACTGGAATCTGCTGGATCCGGATTTCCGCACGCGCTTGCTGCTGGTCTACAAGATCATGCACGAGCAATACGGCTACGAAATGGCGTTGCTGGAAGGTTACCGGAGCCCGGAACGGCAAAACCGGCTGGCGCAAATGGGCAGCAACGTGACCAATGCGGCAGCATTCCAGAGCTATCACCAATTCGGGCTGGCGGCCGACAACGCGTTCCTGCGCGACGGCAAGCTGGTCATTTCCGAGAAAGATCCATGGGCGATGCGCGGCTACCAGTTATACGGACAGGTCGCCGAACAGGTCGGCCTGACCTGGGGTGGCAGATGGAAAATGATGGATCTCGGGCACGTTGAATACCATAAACCCGGTTTTAAACTGGGACGCGGCAGCTAGCACGGCGGCCGGACAGGAAATAATGAGGGCGGCATGGGGCTTTTTAATATCCCGGCAGGAAACGATATGGGCGGCGCAATCGACCGCGCATTCCGGTGCGCGATTTTCTCGGGGCGCCGGCTCCGTTTTAAATCTCACAGCATCCTTTCGTTAATGCGTGCGCCGACTCCGATGCCGCGGGCGCATTGATGCCGACTCCTTTCATCCCGTTTGACAGCATGGCGACACATCGCGGCGCCACCCTTGCCGCTCGGCGCGCCTGCGTCGCCTCATCGAATCGCACCGGAATCTGAACGTCCTATGCAACGCATCCTCAACGTGCTGACTCACCCGCGTACGCTCTCGATCGTCGGGATCGCCGCGCTCGCGGCGATCCTCTTCATCGTCGCCGATACGCTGCAGCTGCCGCTGCTGTGGCCGGCGATCGCCTTCGCGGCGATTCTCGTGCTGTGGCTCGGCGTCGCGCTGTTCCGGCGCTGGCGCGTGAAGCGCGCGAACCGCGCGCTCGGCGCGATCCTCGAGGAGCAGGCGGAGACCGGCAAGATCTCCGCGCCGGCCGCCGCGGCCGCGCCCGCCGAGAAGTCGGCCGACCTCGACGTGCTGCGCACGCGCCTCGCCGACGCGGTGAAGACGATCAAGACGTCGAAGATCGGCCAGGTGTCGGGCGGCTCCGCGCTGTATGAACTGCCGTGGTACATCGTGATCGGCAACCCCGCTGCGGGCAAGAGCAGCGCGGTGGTCAACTCCGGCCTGCAATTCCCGTTCGCGGACAAGAACAGCGCGGTGATCCACGGCATCGGCGGCACCCGCAACTGCGACTGGTTCTTCACGACCGAAGGCATCCTGCTCGACACCGCGGGCCGCTATTCGGTCCACGAGGAAGACCGCTCCGAGTGGCTCGGCTTCCTCGGGCTGCTGAAGCGCTACCGCCCGAAGGCGCCGATCAACGGGATCATCGTCACCGCGAGCATCGCGGAGCTCACCGGCAACCGCCCCGAATTCGCGATCAACCTCGCGAAGAACCTGCGCCAGCGCGTGCAGGAACTGACCGAGAAGCTCGAAGTGTTCGCGCCCGTCTACGTGATGTTCACGAAGGCGGACCTGATCACCGGCTTCACCGAATTCTTCAGCAGCAGCGACAAGCACGAATACGACCGCGTGTGGGGCGCCACCCTGCCCTACGAACCCGACGAGAAGCGCGACGTCGTCGCGCTGTTCGACGAGCGCTTCGAGGAGCTGTACGAAGGCCTGAAGGAGATCAGCGTCGCGCAGCTGTCGCTGTCGCGCGGCAACCAGCTGTCGCCGGGCCAGCTCAGCTTCCCGCTCGAGTTCTCGACGATCAAGCCGGCGTTGCGTGCATTCCTCGCGACGCTGTTCGAGAACAACCCGTTCCAGTACAAGCCGATCTTCCGCGGCTTCTACTTCACGAGCGCGTTGCAGGAAGGCGAGACCAACAGCACGGCCGCGCAGCGCATCGCGCACCGCTTCGGCCTCGACGCGAACGCGCTGCCGAAGCCGCACAGCGCATTCTCGAAGAACGGCTTCTTCCTGCGCGACCTGTTCTCGAAGGTGATCTTCGCGGACCGCCAGACGGTGCGCCAGTTCGCGAGCCCGACCAAGACGCGGCTGCGCTACGCGACCTTCTTCGGCTTCGTCGCGGCGCTCGCGCTCGCACTCGGCGGCTGGACCTGGTCGACGATCGGCAACCAGCAGCTCGTCGCGAACGTGCAGGCCGACCTCGACAACGTCACGCGCCTCGAGCAGGGCCGCAACGACCTGCAGTCGCGCCTGCAGGCGATGGACATCCTGGAAGACCGGATCGAGCAGCTCGAGCAGTTCCGCCGCGACAAGCCGCTGTCCGTGTCGCTCGGCCTCTACCAGGGCGACCGCCTCGAACAGCACCTGCTGACCGAGTACTACAACGGCGTGCGCCAGATCCTGCTGAACCCCGTGTCGCAGAATCTCGCGTCGTTCCTGAAGGACGTGAACGCGCATCCGGACCAGCTCGCGCCGCTGAACCGCGCGGCGGATGCCGGCGCCGTGCCGGTGTCGACGAACCCGGCCGGAGCCGCCACCCAGGCCCCCCAAGCCCAAGCCCAAGCCCAGGCCCAGGCCCTCGCTGCGCCGCAGGGCGGCCTATACAGCGACGCGTCGCCGACCAATGTCGAGGACGCGTACAACGCGCTGAAGACCTACCTGATGCTGTCCGACAAGCGTCACGTCGAGCAGGCGCACCTGACCGACCAGCTCGCGCGCTTCTGGCGCGGCTGGCTCGAGACGAATCGCGGCAACATGCCGCGCGACGAGATGATCAAGAGCGCCGAGCGCATGATCTCGTTCTACCTGTCGCGCATGAACGACAACGATTGGCCGATGATCGACGCGAACCTCGCGCTCGTCGACCAGACCCGCGAGAACCTGCGCCACGTCGTGCGCGGGATGCCGGCCCGCCAGCGCGTCTATGAGGAAATCAAGGCGCGCGCGTCGACCCGCTTCGCGCCGATGACCATCGCGCGCATCGTCGGCGACGGCAACCAGGCCCTGATCGCAGGCAGCTATGCGATTCCCGGCACGTTCACGCGCGACGCGTGGTTCCAGTACGTGCAGCCGGCGATCCGCGACGCGGCGACGAAGGAGCTGCAGGCGAAGGACTGGGTGCTGAACACGTCGTCGCAGGACGACCTGACGCTCGAGGGCAGCCCCGAGCAGATCCAGAAGGCGCTCGTCGGCATGTACAAGACCGAGTACGCGCAGCACTGGCAGAAGTTCATGCAGGGCATCGCGGTGCAGGGCTTCTCGAGCTTCGGGCAGGCGGTCGACGGGATGAACCGTCTCGGCGACCCGCAGGATTCGCCGATCCGCAAGGTCCTCGAAACTGCGTACGACCAGACGTCGTGGGACAACCCGTCGCTCGCGAACGTCACGATCAAGAAGGCGCAGACGGGCGTCGTGAACTGGTTCAAGCAGCTGTTCTCGCGTTCTTCGCAGGCGGGCCAGATCGCGGCCGCGAACATCGACATCAACGGCAACCCGGCGGATGTCCCGATGGGCCCGGTCGGCCAGGAGTTCATCGGCCTCGCGCGGATCGTCGCGACGCATGACGGCTCGTCGCTGCTGAAGGGCTATATGGACTCGCTGTCGAAGGTCCGCACGCGCTTCAACGTGATCAAGAACCAGGGCGACCCGGGCCCCGGCGCGCGCCAGCTGATGCAGCAGACGCTCGACGGCAACGGCTCGGAACTCGCCGATTCGCTGAAGTTCGTCGACGAGCAGATGCTGACGGGCCTGACCGACTCGCAACGCAAGTCGCTGCGCCCGCTGCTCGTGCGGCCGCTGATGCAGGCGTTCTCGGTCGTGATCCAGCCGGCGAGCGTCGAGGTCAACAAGGTGTGGAACGCGCAGGTCTACCAGCCGTTCCAGAGCTCGCTCGCGAACAAGTACCCGTTCGCGGCGAGCGCGAAGGTCGAGGCCGGCGCCGGCGAGATCGCGCAGGTGTTCGGCCCGGACGGCTCGATCGCGAAGTTCGTCGGCACGACGCTCGGGCCGCTCGCGGTGCGCCGCGGCGACACGCTCGCGGCCCGCACCTGGGGCGACATGGGCCTCGCGCTCGCGCCGGACTTCACGAACGGCTTCGCGCGCTGGGTCGCGCCGCTCGCGGGCGGCGCGGCAGGCGGCGGCGCCGCCGCGTCGTCCGAGCCGCAGACCGTGTTCCAGATCCTGCCGCAGCCGAGCAGCGGCACGACCGAGTACACGGTCGCGATCGACGGCCAGCAGCTGCGCTACCGCAACACGCCGCCGCAGTGGACCAACTTCGTGTGGCCGAACCCGCAGGGCTCGCCGGGCGCGACGCTGTCGGCGACCACCTTCGACGGCCGCACGATCCAGCTCGTCAACGAGCCGGGCCGCTACGGTCTCGAGAAGCTGATCAACTCGGCGCAGCGCAAGCGCCGCCCGGACGGCACCTTCGACCTCACGTGGACGCAGGGCAACGTGAACGTGTCGGTGACGATGCGCATCATCAGCACGTCGCAACCGACGGGCGGCGGCGGCGACCAGCCGCAGCAACAGAGCCTGCGCGGCCTCGCGCTGCCGTCGTCGGTCGCCGACGCGAGCGCGGGCGCGGCGCAGAACGCCGCGGCCCAGCCGGGCGCAGGCGCATCGGGCGCCGCGGCGGCTGTCGCGGCCGCCGCCGCATCGAACGCACAGGGGGCGCAATGACGCAAACCGTTCAGGCGCAAATCGCGTACTTCGGCAAGATTCCGTCGCGCGGCGACTTCGTAAAGAGCGCGCACAATCCGCAGCTGCTGCAGACGCTCGACCGCTGGATCGCGCAGGCGCTCGAACTGCTCGCCGAGGATCCGCGCTGGAAGATCGTCTACGAGGACGCGAAGCCGATGCATTTCGCGTTCCTCGGCTCGCGCAGCAGGGTCGTGATCGCCGGGCACATGGTCGCGAGCCACGACGTGTCGATGCGCCGCTTCCCGTTCCTCGGCGCGACCGCGCTCGAGGTCGAGCGGCCGGTCGCGTTCCTCGCGCGCAGCCCGCTCGCGTTCGCGCGGCTGTGGTCGCGCGTCGCGCAGCAGATGCCGGCGCTGCTCGGCAAGCAGGAGCCGCCCGGCGCGCTGCAGGCGCTCGGCGACACGCAGGTGCCGATCGACATCGGCGGCGGCCCCGGCAATCCGCACGACGGCACCTTCAACGATTTCGTCGAGCACCAGTCGCTGTACGGCCTCGAGCAGATGCTGCTCGCGAGCGGCCACCCGGTGCGGCTGCGCGGCGCGATGCTCGCGCTCGGCTCGCTGCTGCGCCCGGTGATGCAGAGCGGCTCGTCGCACATCGAGCGCGGCCTCACGCTGCCGCTGCCCGTCGACCCGTTCTATCGCAGCCTCGTCGCGGCGTTCTGGCTCGAGCTGATCGCGCCGTTCGTCGCGCAGGCCGATTTCGAGCTCGCGATCTTCATCGGCACGATCGCCGAACGCGAGCGGCTCGTCATCGGCTTCAACGGCGCGTCGGCGAAGACGCTCCTGAGCGTCGTCGATCCGCAGACCTACGCCGCCCACAACATCGATATCGACGATCCGGAGTGGATCGACGCACATGCGCAAAACGATCATGGGATCAGCAAGCTCGTCAGCTACCTCGACCAACCGCAACTGTCGCTGCGCGTCGCGATCGACGCGTTCCGCGAAGCGTTCATCGGAGGCTGACGGGATGGGCAACACGATTCACGCCCGCCGCGCGCTCGGCGCCGCCCTCCTCTCCGCCGGCCTGCTTGCCGGCCTGCTTGCCGGCCTGCTCGCCGGCCACGCCAGCTTCGCGCAGACGAGCGGCGCGACCGGCGCAACCGTCATGCCGGTCGGCAACGGCAACGTGCAGGCGACCGCGCTGCCGGCCGCCGCCGCGCCCGCGTCGCTGACGTCCGGCACCGCCGCGCATCCGGCCGCATATCCGGCTGCACATCCGGCCGCCATTGCGTCGCCGCCGCCCGCGAACGCCGCGCCCGGCCAGGTCGTCGCCGGCGGCAAGGTGCCCGACGAGGCGACCAAGGCCGCCGTGCTGCAGAAGCTGCGCGACACGTATGGCGCGACCAACGTGGTCGACCAGATCGAGGTTGGCGACGTCGCGACGCCGCCGAACTGGAGCGCGAACGTGCAGAAGCTGATCGGCCCGCAGTTGAAACAGATCAGCAAGGGCCAGCTGAAGATCGACGGCACGCAGATCGAGATGAAGGGCGAGGTGCACAACGAGGCGCAGCGCCAGCAAATCGCGAGCGACATGGCGAACACGCTGAACCCGACCTACACGATCCGCAACGGGCTGCGCGTGTCTGCGTCCGAGCAGGGGCTGCTCGACCAGACGCTCGCGAACCGCACGATCGAGTTCGAAACCGGCAGCGCGACACTCACGCCGCAAGGCAAGGTGGTGCTCGACCAGATGGCCTCGGCGCTCTCGAAGATGCCGAACCGCACGGTCGACCTGATCGGCCATACCGACAACTCGGGCAACCGCACGTCGAACATTGCGCTGAGCCAGGCACGCGCCGATGCGGTGAAGGGGTATCTCATCACCAAGGGGATCGCGTCACAGCAGATGACGACGACGGGCGTGGGCCCCGACCAGCCGATCGCGCCGAACGATACGGCCGAAGGGCGCGCGCGGAATCGACGGATCGAGTTCCGGGTCGGGCAGTAGTCGCGCTGCTGCCGGCTCCGTTGCGAGCCGGCGCGGCCGACGGCGGGTAGCCGGAGGCGGGTGGCCTGAGGCGGGCGACCGGCCGCGGGCGCCCTAAGGCGGGCGGCAGCAGCGATGCGCCGCCCGCTTTGCGTTTACGACTGCTCGTCCGGCTTCACGCCGAGCAGCTCGCGAATATGCGACAGCGACCCATCATCCTTCACAACGCTCTCGAGCCACTTGTGCAGCGGCATGTCGGCCCATTCGGCGGCCTTGTCCGCCAGATACGCGACCGGGCTGTGCGGCTCGGTCTGCCGGAAATAGCGCGCGACCGAGCGGAGCTGGTCGACCGCCTGCGCACGGTTCTGGATCCCGGCAATCATCGGCGCCACCGGACGCGAAACGGGCTGCTGCTGCACGTGGGTCTCCTCCATGTAAGCCGGCGCACCGAAACTCGGCTCGATGCGGTCCGGCTGCGCGGGTTGCGACTGCGCCTGCGACTGCGCGTGCTGCTGCGCGCCCGTATAGCCCTGCTCGCGCGCAAAACGCTCGGCGAGCCGGTACACGGTCTCGAACGCGTCGCGTGTTTGCCGGAAGCTAGGCGCCGCGTCGCCCGCGCGCGCTTCGAGCGTCGCCTCGAACGCGTCGAGCGCAAATTCGAACGCCTTCAGGTTCCCGAGCAGCGCCGAGTAGAACGCGAGCGGCGTCACGCGCCGCGACGCGTCGATCTGCTCGACCGACGGCTTGCCGCGCGCGATGTCGTGCGCGTGATCCGGATCGCGCTTCACCGCCTGCGCGACGTGCTGCGCGACCTCCCAGTCGAGCGTGCTGTACGCGCTCGACGCGCCGTCCGTCAGCGGCACCGCGCGCAGCAGCTCGGCCGTGCGGCCGGCGAGCCACGCGACGTTGCCGAGCCGGTATTCGGTGTCGTCGCCTTCGGGCAGCGGATGCACGCCATCCCAGTACTGGCCGCACAGCCCGTCGAGCAGCGCGTAGCCGTCGGTGAGGCCCGTGATGCCGTCCTCGAGCGCGAGCGCCTCGGTCAGCCACACGGCGAGCCGCAGGTCCTTCGTCTGCGTGCGCAGCAGCTCGGTTGCACGGTCGACGACGAAGCTCCAGTCGGCTTCCTTGATCTCGGTCACCCATTCACCCTGGTCGAGCGACGGATCGTCGTAGCGCCGCGCCTCCTGGATCGCGTCGAAATCGTGCGAGAACAGCAGGTCGTCGCCGCACGGCGACGCGTCGCTGATCGGCGTCAGCAACTCGGGAAGATTGATCGGCATGGTTCAGTGAATCCGTTGAGGCATGGGGTTGCGCGCGGCGCTCGTTCGATCGCTCGTTCGGCCGCTCATTCGACCGTGTATTCGAACTCGCCGGCATCGTCCGCGCGCACCGCGATGCGCGCGATCGCCGCGCCGTCGGCGATCCGGCCGAGCACATGGCCCGCGATCTCCGGCAGCAGCGTGCCGTTCAGGATGTGATCGACGTTGCGGGCGCCCGAATCGACCTCGGTGCAGCGCGCGAGCACCGCGTCGACGAGCGACTCGTCCCATTCGAACACGGCCTTGTGGTTCGCGTCGATCCGGCGGCGGATGCGGTCGAGCTTCAGTTCGATGATCTCGGCGAGCACGTCGTCGGAGATCGGGTAATACGGCACGACCTTCATCCGGCCGAGGAACGCGGGCTTGAACGCCTTGTAGAGCTGCGGGCGCAGCGCTTCGGCGAGCGCGTCCGGATCGGGCAGCTCGTCGGCCGGCTTGTTCAGGCACGCCTGCATCACGGCCGGCGAGCCGACGTTCGACGTCAGGATGATCAGCGTATTGCGGAAGTCGATCTCGCGCCCTTCCGCGTCGTCCATCATCCCCTTGTCGAACACCTGGAAGAACATCTCGAGCACGTCGGGGTGCGCCTTCTCGACCTCGTCGAGCAGCACGACCGAATACGGGTTGCGACGCACGGCCTCGGTCAGCACACCGCCCTCGCCGTAGCCGACGTAACCCGGCGGCGAGCCCTTCAGGCCCGACACGCTGTGCGCCTCCTGGTACTCGCTCATGTTGATCGTGATCATCTTGCGCTCGCCGCCGTACAGGATGTCCGCGAGCGCAAGCGCGGTCTCGGTCTTGCCGACGCCCGACGGCCCGACGAACATGAACACGCCGCGCGGCTTGTTCGGATCCTCGAGGCTCGCCGACGCGGTGCGCACGCGCTGCGCGATCGCTTCCAGCGCATGGTCCTGGCCGATCACGCGCGCGGCGAGCAGCGGCTGCAGGTTCAGCACCGTGCCGATCTCGTCCTTCACCATCCGGCCGAGCGGGATGCCCGTCCACGACGCGACAATCTCGGCAACCACATGGCCGTCGACCTGCAGCGGCACCATCGGCTCGCCGCCCTGCAGCGCGCGCAGCGCCGCGACGCGCTCGGCGAGCTTGTCGCGCGTGGCCGACACGTCGACGGGCTCGCCGTCCTCCGACGGGCCGCGCGCGCGGTCGAGCGCCGCGCGCAGCTCGGTGATCTCGGCGACGATCGCGCGCTCGCCTTCGTAACGGGCTTCGTCGGTCGCGAGCTGTTCAAGCGCCGCGTCGCGCGTGCCGCGCAGTTCGCCGAGCCGCTCGTCGTGCGCGGTGCCGCTCGCCGCCTCGCGCTCGAGCGACGCGATTTCCGCGTCGATCCGCTCGATGCGCTTCTTCGTGTCGTCGATCGCGGCCGGCGTCGCGCTCTGCGCGAGTGCGACCTTCGCGCACGCGGTGTCGAGCACGCTGATCGCCTTGTCCGGTAGCTGGCGGCCACTGATGTAGCGGTGCGACAGGCGCACGGCCTCGGTAATCGCATCGTCGAGGATCCGCACGTTGAAGTGCGTCTCCATCAGGCCCGCCATCCCGCGCAGCATCGCGGCCGCGAGCGGCTCGCTCGGCTCCTCGACCTTCACGACCTGGAAGCGCCGCGCGAGTGCCGCATCCTTCTCGAAGTACTTCTTGTATTCGCTCCACGTCGTCGCGGCGATCGTGCGCAGCTCGCCGCGCGCGAGCGCGGGCTTCAGCAGGTTCGCGGCATCGTTCTGGCCGGCCTGGCCGCCCGCGCCGATGATCGTGTGCGCCTCGTCGATGAACAGGATGATCGGATGCGCGCTCTTCTTCACCTCGTCGATCACGCTCTTCAGCCGGTTCTCGAACTCGCCCTTCACGCTCGCGCCGGCCTGCAGCAGCCCCATGTCGAGCACGTGCAGCGCGACGCCGCGCAACGGCGGCGGCACGTCGTCGGCCGCGATGCGCAGCGCGAGCCCTTCGACCACCGCGGTTTTGCCGACGCCCGCCTCGCCCGTCATGATCGGGTTGTTCTGGCGGCGCCGCATCAGGATGTCGATCGCCTGGCGGATCTCCGCCTCGCGGCCGATTACCGGATCGATCTTGCCGTCGCGCGCGCGCTGCGTAAGGTTGGTCGTGTAGGTGTCGAGCGCGGGCGTCTTCGACGGGCCGCCCGCAGGCGCCCCGCCTGTCGTCCCATACTCCGGCGCGTCGCCGCCGTCTTCCGCATCCGCCTGCCGCGGCTCCGCCTCGCTCGACCCGGCCGTGATCTCGTCGAACTTGTGCTTCAGGTCCGTCACGCGCATCTCGGCGAACTGCGCGGACATCCGCTGCGCGAAT
Source organism: Burkholderia sp. Bp8963 (assembly GCF_003854275.1). Taxonomy (GTDB): domain Bacteria; phylum Pseudomonadota; class Gammaproteobacteria; order Burkholderiales; family Burkholderiaceae; genus Burkholderia. The sequence goes on along the minus strand of NZ_QTQP01000010.1, from coordinate 128,537 downwards.
TGCGCAAGGTCCGGCGCGGTCAGCAGCGCGAGCAACAGATGCCCCGAGCGAATCCGGCCGAGCTGCGAATCGAGCGACGCGATCAGCCACGCCTGCTCGAACAGCGCGATCAGGTGCACCGAGAACACCGGCGTGCGCGTATTGCCCGTCTTGAGCCGCGTCAGCTCGCGCTCGAGGTCCGCGCGCAGCGCGTGCGGATCGATGCGGCTCGCGCGCAGCGCGAGCGGCAGGTCGCCGGCCGGCTCGTCGAGCAGCGCGACGAACAGGTGCTCCAGATCGACCTCGTAGTGGCCGCGGGCAAGACACGCGCTCGCCGCGCGTTCGGCCGCCTGCCGGCACAGCGGGTTCAGTTTCAGGATCAGGGTCTTGAGGGGCGTGCTCATGAAGTCGGTCTCAGGTTCGATTGCGTCGCGTGTTGTTGTTCGGTGTTCGGAATGAATCAATGAATCACGTGCAGCTCGTAGCGCGCGTCCGCGCGGTCGTGCGCCGCGTCGCGGGTGCACAGGAACGCGTCCCAGCCGAGCCGCGCGCCTGCGCCGAGCACGCTCGCACCGACTTCGCTGCGCTTCAGCACGAGCGACACCTCGTATTCGAGCGTGAGCCCGGCGAGCAGCGTCAGCATCCGTTCGAGCGCGACCGCCTGCGCGCCGCCGGGCAGGAACGCCTCGTAGTCGCGCTTCGACAGCGGGCCGACGACGAGCCGCGCACGCATGTCGCGCTGCCACACGCGCTCGCCGACCAGCGCGGTCGCGCCGAGCACCGCGTTGACTTCGCCGAGCACGCTCAGCTGGTCGGGCGGCACGTCGTACCACTTGCCGACGAACTGGTCGATCTTCACCGGCACGCGGAAGTAGTCGGACAGCGTGCGCTGCAGGTACGCGGCCGACATCGGCCGGTGCCGCGCGGCGAGCGCGTAGCCGGCCACCGCCTCGTCGAGCACGCCACCCGCGCCCGCCTGCAGGCTGTCGCGCACCTCGTCGCTCGTCACGCCCGCGATCGCGAGCAGCAGCGGCAGGTAGCGCTCGTCGCGGTCAAGCTCGTAATGGAACGGCAGCCGGTACTTCTTCCACGCCGAGTAGAACAGCGCGGTCGCGCGGTTCGAGAACACGTCGAAGAACGCGCGCGCCGCATGGTCGCGCTTCAGGTACTCGCGCGCGACGATCTGCTCGGTGTAGTGCAGCGGCAGCGCGCCCTGCCCGCCGAGCAGGCCGAAGAACGCGGGCGTCAGCTCGACGCGGCCGAGTTCGCCGGCCGCGAGCGCGGCGTCGCGCGCGCCGTCGTCGTCGTCGAGCAGTGCGCCGCTCTCGTCGAACGAGCGCAGGCGTTCGATCTCGCTGGCCGGAAAGCTGAGCGACAGCGAGTTCCGGAACGCGATGCGCTGCGCGACGATGTCGCCGTGCCGCCACGCGCCGGGCGCGTCCGACGCCTGCCGCGCGAACAGCCCTTCGAGCACGCGCACCGCCTGGAAGAACTCGAAGCGGTGCGGCTCGTCGAGCAGCGCGTCGACTACGCCAGGATCGATTCGCCGGTCCGGGGCTTGCATCGGATGATCTCCTCGCCGGTGCGCTTCGACACGACGACTAGTTGAACGAAACTGTTGAGGTGGACGTACAGCCCGAAGAAGCTGTCGAGCACGCGCACGAACGACGCGAGGCTCGAGCCGACGAAATGCTCCTCGTCGATCGTCAGCCGGATCTCGATGCCGCGCACGAAGGTGGCGAACGGCTTGCCGGGCAACCACTGGACGGCGCCGCGCTGCTCGATGCCCGCGAGCCCGTCGATCTGCCGCGTCGACACCGCGGTGCGCCGCAGGTCGTACAGCGTCAGCATTTCCTTCAGCGGTGCGAGCCCGTGGTCGACGAGCGACACGTGATTGAGCGCCAGATGCGACACGAGCCGCCAGTGCGCGGCGCGGCCGCGCTCGAAGCGCACGCTCGGCGTCGGGCGGCGCAGCATCGCGACGCCGCTCGTCTGCGCGCCGCCCTCCTGGAACAGGTCGCCGCCCTCGAGCCCGAACGCGAGCATCGCCGGCAGGTCGCGGTTCGTGCAGGTCAGGTCGAGGCTCAGCGTGTCGGTCTGCGGCGACGTCGGCTCGAAATCGATGTCAACGATCGAGATCTCGGTCTCGTAGCCGGGGCTCTTCTGCGCGACCCAGTCGTTGCGGCGTGCGAACCAGTAGTGGCCGACGCGTGCGGATTCGCCATGGTGCAGCGAATAGAACGGCCGGAACTCGATCACCGATTCCTCGTGCGCCTGCTGCCTGACGAGCTTCACCGAATCGATCGAGTACACCTCGTACGCGAACGCGCGCCGTGCCTCGGCGATCACCGGGTACGACACCGCGCGGTGCGTGATGCGGATCGGCTCGCCGTGCTGGCGGAACAGGTTGACGATCGGCGTGCAGAACAGCCGGAAGTGGTTCGCGGACAGCAGCTCGAGCAGCCGCGCGACGTGCGAATCGCCGCGCACGTCCTGCAGCACGAGGTGCAGCGTCGCGCGCTGGCAGCGTCCCGACGCGCGCGCGATCGCGGCGAGGTCGAAGTCGACGAAATCGAACTTGTCGGGGAACGCGAAATATTCGGTCAGCAGGCGGTACGCGGGGTGCGACTTCGCCGGATAGTCGATCAGCGCGTCGGCCTCGTCGAAGCCGGCCTGCGCGATCGGCAGCTTGCGCAGCGGCGTCCAGCGCCCATTGCGCTCGGGCTCGACGTACGCACCGAGCACGTTGACGAACAGGCAGTCGGTCAGCGCGGCGACGAACGACTGCTCGCCGTGCAGGTGCGCGCGCAGCGTCGACAGCTTCAGCGCGCCGAGATCGAGCTGCGCGGCGAGCGATTCGAACGTGATCGAGATCACGCCCGTCGCGTTCGGCGGCAGCACCGTCGCGCTCGGCGCGAGCGCGACCGGCACGTAGCGCGCCTCAGAGATGCGGATCGGCGCGAGCGTCACGTCATAGGCGGTGCGGAACCGGCACTGCACGCCGCGGATCGGCCGGCTCTTCAGCTCGGTGCCGCGCGCGACGACGACGGGCTCGGTCTGCTGGCCCGGCTGGCCCGGCGCGAACTGCGCAATCGAGCACGACGGGAACGGCCGCAGGTAGTGCGGATACAGCACTTCCAGCAGCGCTTCGGTGAATTCGGGGTAGTCGTCGTCGAGCTTCTTGTTGATGCGCGCGCCGAGCAGCGCGAACGACTCGATCATCCGCTCGACGTGCGGATCCTCGCAGTGCTCGCCGGACAGCGCGAGCCGCGCCGCGATCTTCGGATAGCGTTCGGCGAAATCCCGCGAATAGCGCCGCAGAAACGATAATTCGCGCTCGTAATACGGCAGCAATTCTTCCATCGATGACCCCGAACCTCTTCCTTCCGTTGCCGGATGACGTCCCGCCGGGCGGCGGGACAGCCCGCGCGGCGGCATGACTGACTGACAGCGTGACTTACTGCGCGAGTTACAGCGGTTTTGCGCCGCGCGCGCGCGTGACCGAATACTGCAGCGTCGACGGCTGCAGCATCGCGTCGAAATTGACCGGCTCCTCGGCCGGATGCACGACGAGCAGCGCCTGGATCGCGAAATAGAGCGCGTTGGTCGACTGCTCGTTGAGCTCGAACGTCACCTGTACCTGCTGCAGCCGCGGCTCATGGCGCGCGATCGCCTGCTGGATCGACTTGCAGATGAAGGTGCGATCGTAATGGCTCGCGAGGCTCAAGCCCGCGAAATCGTTCAGCCCGTAGGTCAGCACCGATTTCTGGCATTCCGGCAGCGCCGCCAGCTCGTGCTCGGTGTGCGCGATACGGGTGTTGAGGATCGCCTCGACGTCGCGGGCGACCGTGTTCTTCAGCTCGTCCAGCGACAATTGCCGCATTGCCGCTGAAGCAGGCAGATGCGGTTCGTCGTCGAACAGCTTGTCGAGAAAGCTCGGTTCGAATCGTTTCATCGGGGCGAAGCGTGAAGCGAAAGCAGCAACGGGACGGCGCGCGCCCCGTTGCCGCCACCGACCTTAGACCGCGTAGGTCTTGTCGTTCTTCGTCAGGCTCCAGGCGCCCTGCGTGTTGCCGCCCTGGTTGCCGCCGATCTTCTGCTGCGTCTGTTTCCACTGCACGGCCGCGTACTTCAGCGAGAAGGTCTCGTGCGGCAGGCCTTCCTTCTGAACACTCGGCGTTACGCTCGAGATGATCACGTACTTCAGCTTGACCTCGAGGTACTTGACGCGCTGGCCTTCGCCGTCCGAACGCATGAAGTCAATGGTGACTTCATCGAACGTCGTGCCGCCCGACGCGTGCTGGTACAGCAGCGGGCTCGACGAGTCGATCTCCTTCGTGAACACCATGTCGCCGTGCTCGCAGCGCTCCGACGTATGGCCGCCGGCCGTCGACGCGGTCGCCGAACGCGGCTGGATGATGGAATGGTCCCAGGATTTCAGTTCAATCCAGCTGGCGTGGTCCTTGTCTGCGGACTCGCCTTTGATCGCCGGATTACCGAACTTCAGATACATGTCTAACATGGCCCTTCGACTCCCCAAAGAGGTGGTTTTAACGTCCTACCCAGGCGGCCCGCCCGGGCGAGATTTGCTCGCTTATGAATTTGCCGGTTTGGGCAGATCAGCGACAAGTCGCAGAGAAATCGAAAGTTCGTCGAGCTGAAAGTGCGGCCGCAGGAACGCGACCGAACGATACGAGCCCGGCTTGCCCGGAATCTCTGACACTTGTACGGAGGCCTCGCGCAGCGGGAATTGCGCCTTCTGTTCCTGCGTCGCGTTGTCGTCGAGCAGGACGTATTGCGAAATCCACCGGTTGAGGAACGTCTCGACGTTCTGGGCCGATGCGAAGCTGCCGATCTTGTCCCGCATCATCGCCTTCAGGTAGTGCGCGACGCGCGATACCGAGAAGATGTACTGAAGCTGGGCAGACAGGACGGCGTTCGCATTCGCGCTGTCGGTGCTGTATTTCTTCGGTTTCTGCACCGATTGCGCGGCGAAGAACGCGGCGTAGTCGGAATTCTTGCAATGCACGAGCGGGATGAAGCCGAGGTCGCTCAGCTCCTTCTCGCGGCGGTCGGTGATCGCGATTTCGGTCGGGCACTTCAGCGCGATCTCGCCGTCGTCGGTCTTGAACGTGTGGGTCGGCAGGTCCTCGACGAGGCCGCCGCCTTCGACGCCACGGATCGCCGCACACCAGCCGAAGTCGTCGAACGCGGCCGTCAGGCGCGCGGCGAACGCCCACGCGGCGTTGCACCACAGGTACTTGTCGTGGTCGGTGCCGTCGACGTCCTCGACGAAGTTGAAGCTCTCGGCAATCTGGCCGTCCTTCGGATTGAACGGCAGGCGGCCGAGGAAGCGCGGCAGCGTGAGGCCGACGTAGCGCGAATCCTCGGAATCGCGGAACGACTTCCACTTCGTGTATTCGACCGTATCGAACACCTTGCCGAGGTCGCGCGGCTTGCCGAGGTCGGCGAACGATTCGAGGCCGAGCAGCTCCGGCGAGCCCGACGCGATGAACGGCGCGTGCGCGGCCGCCGCGACGTGCGACATCTGCTCGATGAAGTACATGTCTTCCGGCTGGCGGGAGATCTCGTAGTCGCCGATCAGCGTGCCGAATGGCGCGCCGCCGAACGTGCCGAATTCTTCTTCGTAGACCTTCTTGAACAGCGCGCTCTGGTCGAACTCGGTCGCGCTCTTGAAGTCGCGCACGAGGTCGCGCTTCGGCGCGTGCAGCGCCTTGATCTTGATCGTCTGGCCCGTGTTGCTTTCCTTGACCAGATAGTCGAGGCCGCGCCACGTGCTTTCCAGGCGCTGGAATTCCGGCGCGTGCATCACGGCGGAAAGCTGCGCGGAGATCAGGCGGTCGAGTTCCGCGACGCGCGCGTCGATCGTCGCCGACAGGTTGTCCGACACGATCACCGTGCCGTCGAGCACCTGGTGCACGAGTTCGCCGATCAGGTCCTTCGCGCGCGCATGCTCGGAATCGGATTTCGCAACCTTGCTCTTCTCGACGATCTCGTCGAGCAGCGTGGTCCCGGCGGCATATTCCGCGCCGTTTGTCTCGGCCGCAGCCGTTTGCTGATTCATCTCAACACCCCGTCGTCATTCGCCGTCTTTGCCGTCGCCCGTGCCCTTCGCGAGCGCCTGCAGCTGCTGCGTGTTCTTCAGCACGTCGGACAGCAGATCCTCGAGCTTGTCGTTGCCGGCAAGCTTGTTGCGCAGGTCGGCGAGCTTCGAGCGCGCCTCGAGCAGCCGGCGCAGCGGCTCGACCTGCTGGACCACGTCGTCCGGACTGAAATCCGCGAGCGAGCGGAACTTCAGGTCGACCGCGAACTTGCCGCCGTCTTCGCTCAGGCGGTTTTCCACCTGGAACGCGGCGCGCGGCTCGATCGCCTTCATCACGTCGTCGAAGTTGTCGCGGTCGATATTGACGAACTTGCGGTCGCGCAGCTTCGGCTGCTCGACTTCCGACTGGCCCGCCAGATCGCCGACGACCCCGACGACGAACGGCAGTTCCTTCACCTCGATCGCGTCGCCTTTCTCGACCTCGTAGGTCAGCTGGACGCGCGGCGGCCGTATTTTCTGCAAGCGCTTCTGGATGCTTTCGTTCTTGGCCATTCGACGGCTCCCGGTTAGATGTGGTTATCCGCTCCGGTCAGCGCAGCGCGCTGAACGGATCGGCCCCGCCCTTCTGCGGCGTGCCGGCCGACGCGTTCGCGGGCGTCGTCGCGGCATTGGCGCTTTCCGTGGCCGGCGCCACGACGCTCTTCTTCGCGTGCACGGGGGTGCGGTACTTCTTCTTCGCCGGCGTCCGCGTCTGCTGCTCCGGCGGGAACAGCGCGTTTTCGCCGAGCGTGTCGCGCAACTGCTTCGCGAGCGTCTGCGCATCCGACTTCGCGTCGCCCGCGAGCGACGCATCCTGACGCAGTTCGCCGAGCGACTGCGTCGCGATCCGCAGGCCAGCAACAGCCAGCACGCTCTTTGCCTGGCGGTCGGTCTGGTCGCGCTGCAGCGCTTCCTGCGCGGCGACAATCGCCTGGCCGTAATGGTTCTGCGCGAACTGGATCTGCGCGATGCGCGACCACGGTTCCTCACGCGTCGGATCCGACTTCGCCAGTGCCTGGTACAGACCGAGCGCGCGCTCCTGGTCGCCCGACTTCGCAACGGCATCGGCGTCGGCAAGCGACTTGTTGAATACGTCCGCGGTCGGCGGTGTGGGCTGACTCGCACAACCGGCGATCACGCCGCAAGCTACTACTACCCCGGAAAGTTTTGCGAACAGACGGTCTTTCATCGTTATATCACCGGCGCGTGAGATTTAAATCGTTGAGAATCTGCTTCTTTTGCTTTGAGAGAAGCGCGCGGGTATAGTACCGATCAATTTTTCATAATTCAATCGTCACGTGCAGAGTAATTCCTTTTAAATCCGCGCGCTACCCCTTCGAGTGGCCTCTCGGGGCAGCTGCGCGGCGCGGCCGATTTCGCCCGGAATGCGCAAGTTTTACTCATTTCACGGGGCATCGACCGCCTGGCGGAAAAATTTGCCGGACACTGCCGCAACGCGCACGTGCTTAATTGCTGAAACGTATAAAGCCCGCCATTGCCGCCGATCGCGGAAATAGCCGGTAGTTTTGACAGGGAGTAAAAGGCGGCAAGCCGGAAACACGATGAAAGCATCCATGATTCGCCATGCGCTGCCGCTCGCTGCCTGCGCACTCCTGGCCGGCTGCGCGGCCGCCCCGCTGCTCGGCTCGGCCGCCAGCGCCGTGATGCAGGCCGCCGGGGTCGGCAAGCCCGACGTGCCCGACGCGCAGAAGCCGCCGCGCAGTATCGGCATCACGCTCGCTGCGGCGCCGAACCTGAATGCCGCGAACGACAACAAGCCGCTCGCGCTCGTCGTGCGACTCTATGCGCTGAAGGACCCGACGTCGTTCCAGCAGGCGCCGTTCGACAGTTTTACCGATCCGGACAAGGAAAAGGCCGCATTGGGCGCCGACCTGCTGAATGTGCGAGAAATCACGCTGATTCCCGGCCAGCGCTATACGGCAACCGAGAAGGTGTCGCACGAAGCGCAGGCATTCGGTATCGTCGCGCTGTTCCGCGACCCGGCGCTTCAGCGCTGGAAACTGACATTCGATCCGGCGAAGTCGGAGAAATCCGGCATAATCATCGGCCTGCATAATTGCGCGATGACGGTCACCAACGGCACCGTCATCGCGCCGCAACAAGGTGCGCCCTCGCAACCGCTCAATTTGCTTTCGTCTGTCAGCTGCGGTTAAACATGACGCATGAATGTCAATTAACAAGAGTTAACATTTGGCGATTTAATTCGGGCGCGACCAAATCGAATACATCGCATCACGACATTAACCGGGTTTGACATGAGTTATTCGGCCAAGGTGCTGTGGGGGGAAGGGCTGTTCCTCCGGCCTCAACACTTCCAGCGACAGGATGCGTACCATGAGGCGCGCCTGTTCGAATCCATCCAGGCGATCCAGCCGTACAACTGGGGCGTGCGCTCGGTGCGCTTCGACCGCGACGCGCTCGGCAGCAACGTGCTGCGCCTGGCGGATCTGGCGCTCGTGTTCCCCGACGGCGCGCTGTACGCGGCGCCGCAGGCGGACGACCTGCCGCCGCCCGTCGCGCTCGACACGCTGCCCGAAGGCATCAACGAGTTCGTGTTCTATCTCGCGCTGCACCCGCTGCGCGAGAACGGCACGAACTACAGCGACGATGTGGCCGCCGGCTTCATCACGCGCTTCGTCAGCGAGCAGTCGAGCGTTGCCGACAACTTCACCGACGCGGCCGAGGCCGACGTCACGTTCCTGAAGACGCAGGTCAAGCTGATCGCGCACAGCGAACCGCGCGACCAGCTGCTGTCGGTGCCGCTCGTGCGCGTGCGCCGCACTGCGACGTCCGGCTTCGAGATCGACGACAGCTTCGTGCCGCCGTGCCTCGCGATCGACGCATCGCCGATCCTGCACCAGCGGCTGCGCCAGCTGATCGACGCGCTGCAGGCGAAGGTGAACGCGCTGTACGGCTTTCACCGCGAGCCGTCGAAAAACATCATCGAATTCCGCTCGGGCGATATCGCGTCGTTCTGGCTGCTGCACACCGCGAACGCCGCGTTCGCGACGCTCGCGCACCTGCACCAGCATGCGGCGCTGCATCCGGAGCGGCTGTTCCAGGAACTGCTGCGCCTCGCCGGCCAGCTGATGACGTTCTCGAAGGGCTATACGCTCGCGGACCTGCCCGTGTACCGTCACGACGATCCGGGCCCCGCGTTCGCGCGTCTCGACCTGATGCTGCGCGAGCTGCTCGACACCGTGATCTCGACGCGCTACTTCGCGATCACGCTCGACGAGGTGCGCCCGTCGTTCCACCTCGGCCGCCTCGATTCCGGCAAGATCGACGAGAAGACCGCGTTCTACCTCGCGGTGTCAGCGGACATGCCGAGCGTCGAACTCGTCGATGCGGTGCCCGCGCGCTTCAAGGTCGGCGCGCCCGACGACGTCGACAAGCTCGTGCTGTCGGCGATGCCCGGCGTGCGGCTCGCGTACACGCCGCAGGTGCCGCCCGCGATTCCGGTCCGCCCGGGCGCGTGCTACTTCGCGCTCGATTCGCGCGGCGCGCTATACGAGCGCATGCTGCAGGCCCAGTCCGCGATGATCTACGCGCCGACTGGCATCAATGACCTGAAATTCGAACTGATCGCGGTCACATCATGAGCTACGCGCCTTCCCTGTTCGGCGACAACGCGCCGACTCCCGTGCACTCCCCGGCGTCGACGGATGCCGCGTTCCAGGCCCGCTCGCTGCTCGACCTGCTGTACGACGGCTTCTTCATGCTGTTCCTGCTGAAGAACGGCCGAGAGCCGGAGAGCGCGAGCGAATTCAGCACGCGCATCCAGGAATTCCTCACCGACTTCGAGCGCGGCGCGAAGAAGCTGAACATCGCCGCCGAGGACGTATACAGCGCGAAGTTCGCGTACTGCGCGGCCGTCGACGAGATGGTGCTGTCGTCGCAGTTCAGGATCCGCGCGGACTGGGAGCGCCGGCCGCTGCAGCTCGTGCTGTTCGGCGAGCAGCTCGCGGGCGAGAAGTTCTACCAGTATCTCGAGGAGTGCCGCGCGCAGGGCGCGGCGCGGCTGCAGTCGCTCGAGGTGTTCCACATGTGCCTGCTGCTCGGGTTCCAGGGCAAGTACCTGCTCGAAGGGCCAGAGAAGCTCGCTTACCTGACGGCGCGCCTCGGCGACGAGATCGCGCACATGAAGGGCAAGCGCGCGCCGTTCGCGCCGAACTGGCCGCTGCCGGACCAGATCGCGCACCGGCTGAAGCGCGAAGTGCCCGTGTGGGCGATCGGCGCGGTGTTCGGGCTCGTCGCGCTGCTCGCGTATCTCGGGCTCAACACGTACCTGAAGAACAAGACGCTGCAGACGCTCGCGCCGTATTCGCAGATCATCAAGGTCGGGCCGGAATCGGCGAATTTGACGATTTCGCTGCCGTAAGTGCTCGGCGTCGAGCGAACGTCGCTACACACGGAAAAGGACCGCACGGGCGGTCCTTTTTTGTTGCGGCCTGCCGGTCGGGCGGCAAGCCGGAAACGGGGCAGATGCCGCCGTCATCGCTTCGCGCCGGATGCGCGGCAAGCGGCACCCTGCACGCTTCACGCGGCGAACGCGGACGGTTTCGCCGCGGGCGTCAAAGCAGAATGAACGCGTCGTGCTCGACGTAGAAGACGAATGCGTCGAGCAACTGCGCGAGACTCGGATCGTCGACCTGATCGTGCGCGTTGATGACGATGTCCTCGATCGTCGCGCTGTCGAGCGTGATGCGCCAGCCGGGCTGCATCGCGACGTCCGGGACGATGTGTTCGTCCGGGTCCTTCGTGTCAGGCGAGAACGCCCCTTCGGTTTCGAGCGTCCACGGCATCGGCGGCAAGTACAGCCATCCGGAAAAATCGCCGGGGGTTTCGAGGATGTGTTTCAGGCTGACTACGGTCGCCGGATCAGTCGTGGTGGACATCGTTTGCATATCATTGGGTAAAGGCGTCCGCCGAGGAGGATCGCGCTGCGGCGGGACGCCCGGTGCGGGTGTCGTCGACGCATGCTTGCGCGCGCTTCGCGGCGCGCCCCCTGCCCGGCGGGAGACGGAACACGGAACCGGCGCGCGTGGCGCGGCACCGCATCGTCAAAGGCCGAGATTATGCCAATGAACCGCGCGGCTCGACATGCGACGGCTCGTATCCGCTTGCAATCAGGGCCAATTCCGCTTCCGGTCGCGCCCGGTTGCGAGTAGTGTCTATCTGCCCCGTATCCCGGGTGCCGGAAGCGCGCAGGCCGCGGCATTCGCGCCGCGCCCGTCGTCGGCCTGATCGGCCGCCGGCGTCCGGGCCACCTGCCGCACCGGGACATCGTCGCTGCCAGACGCTCACAGACAAAACAGGAGATGTGTGATGAAAGCTAAGAAGTTCCTGCTCTCGGGCTTGCTGCTCGCTTCGGTCCTGGGCTTCACCGCCGTTGCCGCCCACGCGGAGGACCTGCTGGATTCGGTGAAGAAGGCCGGCGTGCTGAGGGTCGGTCTGGAAGGCACGTATCCGCCGTTCGACTCCCGCGACAGCTCGGGGCAGCTCGTCGGCTTCGACGTCGATGTCGCGAAGGCCGTCGCGGGCAAGCTCGGCGTCAAGCCGGAGTTCATTCCGACCGAATGGAGCGGCATCATCGCGGGCCTGCAGGCCGGCAAGTTCGACGTGATCGTCAATCAGGTCACCATCACGCCGCAGCGCAAGGAAGCGCTCGACTTCAGCCAGCCGTACACGTACTCGGCCGCGCAGCTGATCCAGCGCAAGGACGACACGCGCGACTTCAAGTCGCTCGAGGATTTCAAGGGAAAGAAGCTCGGCGTGACGCTCGGCACCAACTATGACCAGATGGCGCGCGGCGTGCCCGGCATCGAGGTGCAGACCTATCCGGGCGCGCCGGAGAAGCTGCGCGACCTCGCGGCCGGCCGCATCGAGGCAACGCTCGACGATCGCCTGATGCTGCCATACATGATCAAGACGTCGAACCTGCCGCTGCGCCCGGGCGCCGTGCTGAACGGCGGCAAGCAGGAAATGGCGATCCCGTTCCGCAAGGGCAATCCAAAGTTCGAGAAGGCGATCAACGACGCGCTGGCATCGCTCAAGCAAGACGGCACGCTGAAGAAGATCTCGATGCACTGGTTCGGCAGCGATGTGACGGTGCCGCTTGCGCAGTAATCGCACAGTAATCGCGCGGTAATCGATTACATCGCCACGCGCGTCACGCCGGCCGGTCGTGCGTGGCGCGCATCACCTCCGGACATCGATCGGGCATTTATCGGGCGGCGGTCGATGTCCGCAGTTCGGTCACGCGCAGGCCGCCTGCTCAGGGCCGACCGTCAACGCAACGGGCGCGGACGGTGCCCTTCCGCCAGCGCGCGCCCGGTGCCGGCACCGTCCACCACCGCCTGCTCCGTGTCTTTTCCCCACGCGTCCCCTTTGTTCCCGCTTACGCAGCCTCGTCGAAACGGGCGAGCAGCGCCTGTCCGACCGGCGTCAGCGCCGGGCGCGCGGCGACCGGATTCGCACAAAGCTGCGCGTCGTCGACGAGACGCTTCTCAACGAGCACGGTATAAGCCGGATTGGATAGATCGACGCTGTCCGGCGCACGCGCAATGCGCAACAGCATCGAGAATTCATGCGGACTCAGCATGGTCCTGTCTCCCTGGTCTCCGACGGTTCGACACGAGCCGTCATCGATCCTTTTTTGAATGAAATGTCGCGCATGCGCTGTCGGCGCACTTGTAGCGCGCAAGTTTGCGGCGACCCGTTCGGCATGGATGCGGCACCGCCGCATGTCGGATCGCACGCCGTCGCGCGGAAACGTTCCCGGCCGGCACGGTCCGGGACAGCCCGCTCGCGTGCACGTCAGACGCGCCGCTGCGACGAGAACGCAAACCATATTGGGTGAGCGTGACGCTCGCGTGACAGCCAAAATGGGGCGCAAGAACACCCGCCGCGCGGGGCATGTGGCACGCGGCACACACAACGACGGGCTCGACGCTCAGCGTGTTCGGTCGTCGCCGTCGGCTTCGTCCTGTTCGAGAATCTCGAGCACGCGCGCGGCCTTGCCGTGCAATTCGCGCTCGAGCCTGCCTTCCAGGTAGTCGTCTGCCCGCAGCCATGTGTACGCATCGAGCACTTCGGTGCTGGTCGGGCCGACGTCGAGAATCTGCGCGATGATTTCGTCTTCGATCGGACCGACGATCGCGCGTATCTCGCTGGCGGTCGCAAAGGAGCCTGCGGAATGGTGCGTGACTTGCATGATGACGCCCCCATTAAAGACGCGCGCGGCATGCCGGACGTCGCAGGCCCGAACGGTTGCGGGCGATGTGCACGAGCGGCCGGCCGCGCTCACGCGGCGGCCGGAGCAGGAACTCGGCCACCGTTGCACGACACCGTGTCAGCATACGCCTTTGCGGCGGCGATGCACGTCGCCCTGCGGGGCCATCCACGCATCCGGTCTCGACGCGAGTCGACCATGTGTCTGCGGCCGGAACGGATGGACCGCGGCAGCACGCGTTCGTATGCCCCGCTCCCGTCGTCTGAAAGCGTCAGCGCGGATCGGCCGTGTAACGCGCGCTGTCGTGCAGCGATCCGTTCGCATGCCGCAGGCAACGCACGACCACGTTGAGCGCGCGCCCGAGCGGCATGCCGACCAGCACGCCCCAAACCGCAAACGACAGCGCGACGAAACCGCTCGCCTGCGCCCACGGCTGCCCCGAGTCGACCGCGTAGTGCATGCAGCTTTCGGCGGCGAACGTCAGCATCAGCGTGACCAGCAGGCTCGCGTCACCGGGCAGTCGCACGCGCAGCCCCGACACTCCGTCGCGAAAGTGCAGCCGCCAGCGGCGCGCATGAAGCCAGCCCAGCGTCGCGCCGACCACGAGCGACGCCAGCGCGATCGCGTTGGCGTCGCTGCCGGCGTGCGGAAACAGCCGGTTCAGGCTGGACAGGCCCAGCAGCGCGAATGCGACCAGCGCGACCGGCGTCAGCAACTGGCGCGCGGCCGGTACTTCGCGCGGAAAGCAGCGCTTGATGCCGATGTAAAGCAGCGCGCAAAACAGTACGTAGACGTAGCTCTTGAGGTGAAGGATCGGGTTCATGGTCGGAAGCGCATTGGCCGGGTTGAAGACGGCGCCACGGTACCGCCGGAGAATCGTGCGCGGCGTCGCTTGCGACGGGGTGACGGTTTTCGCGGACGAATTGCGGCACGGGCCGACGGATGCGCTGGCGCACGATTGTGCCGCGCTCCATGCGCCGCGTAGGCAGCGTCCCGGCGTTCCACTACACTCGTTAGCGAACGCGGCCGGCCATCGGCCGATCGCGCCACTCGTCGGCCTACGGTGCCGTCCGTCGCATCGAGCACCGGTCCGCACCGTCCGAAGCTAGGGTTGAGACATGCGCGCCGTGCGCGTCCACGCTCATTCGACACCATGCAACACAGGTCTTTGTTCTCTTTCCGCATGCGGGAATCCGGTCGCGGCACGCCGCCGCGGCTGCACGACATCCGCGCGCTGCTCGGGCTCGCATGCTTCAACAGCATCGTCGGGGTCGGTTTCTGGATCGGCCACAGCCGCGACGCCTTGCTTCCGTACCTGTTCGTCGCGAATGCGATCGGCTTCTGCGCGCTGCTGCTCGGTGTCGGCCTCGACCACCTGACGCGGCGCAAATACGGACTTGCCCTGAAGGTATTCGTGCTCGCGCCGCTGAGCGTGGTCATCGGTTTCGAAATCGCCGCATCGACGCTTGGCGGCAACATTCCGCACGTGTTCGCGCCGGCCAGCGCCGGTGCATGGCAGAGCTACGGGCTGTCGTTCCTCGTCGCGGGCATCACGTTCGCGTGCGTGTCGCTGTACACGCAGGCCGCGCGGATGCGCGCGACGCTCGAAACCGAGCGCCGCGAGGCCGCCGAGGCCCGCCAGGCGGAAACCGCGGCACGGCTCGCGCTGCTGCAGGCACAGATCGAACCGCATTTCCTGTTCAACACGCTGGCGAACGTGCAGAGCCTGATCGAACGCGATCCGGCCCGCGCGTCGACGATGCTCGACAGCCTGAACCGCTATCTGCGCGCGAGCCTCGGCCGCACGCGGAAAGCGACGTCGACGCTCGGCGAAGAGCTCGAACTCGTCGACGCGCTACTGAAGATCGCATCGATCCGGCTCGGCGAGCGGCTCGCGTATTCGATCGACGTGCCTTCGCAATTGCAGGCGCTGCCGTTCTCGCCGCTACTGCTGCAGCCGCTCGTCGAAAATGCGCTGCTGCACGGGATCGAGCCGTCGATCGACGGCGGCACGATCCACATTCGCGGCCGGCGCCGCAACGACATGCTCGAATTGAGCGTGCTCGACACGGGCGTCGGTCTCGGCGACGATGACGCCGGCCTGCGTGGCGGCGTCGGGCTCGCGAACGTCGCCGCACGCATCAGGACCCTCCACGGCGAGCGCGGCAGCGTGACCGTCGCAACGAACGCCGAAGCCGCGCATGGCGTCGCCGCCACCTTGCTGATTCCAATCGACTGAGATGCCGACCGCCCTCATCGCCGACGACGAACCGAACCTGTCCGCGCAACTCGCCGAACGGCTGGGCCAGCTGTGGCCCGAACTGGAGATCGTCGCGATGCCGCGCAATGGCGTCGACGCGCTGGCCGCGCTCAACGCATCGCGTCCGGACATCGCGTTCCTCGACATCCGGATGCCGGGCATCGACGGGTTGAAGCTCGCTTCGCTGGTACCCGGCGTGCATGTCGTGTTCGTCACGGCGTACGACGAGTATGCGGTCGATGCGTTCGATCGCGCGGCCGTCGACTACCTGCTGAAGCCCGTGACGGATGAACGGCTGCTGCGCTGCATCGCGAAGCTGCAGCGCGGCGGGCCGGCGGCGGCGCGGGGCGATGTGCCCGCGCATCGCCCGTCTGCGGAATCTGCGCCGATTCGCTGGCTGACGGTGGGCGTGAAAGATGCGACACGGCTCGTGCCGATCGACGATGTGCTGTATTTCCAGGCGCTCGACAAGTACACGGAAGTCGTGACGGCAAGCGAACGGCACGTGATTCGCACGCCGTTGAAAGAACTGCTGCAGCGGCTCGATCCTGCGTGCTTTGCGCAGGTGCATCGCGGCGTGATCGTCGCGTACACGGCGATCGATCGCGTCGAACGCGATCTGCTCGGCAGGCTTCGCATTCACGTGCGCGGGCTGGGGAGCGTGCTGCCGGTCAGCCGCGCTTATGCGGGGTTGTTCAGGCAGATGTGAGGTGGGCGTGGGCGAGGATCGCACATCTTGCGGCATGCACGCGAAAGGCTCCGGCAACGAGACCGGCCAAAGATCGAAGCGCAGCGGCCAATCGCCATTTCGTCATCTCGATTTGAAATTCTCCTGGCGGCCCATCGAATTGCTGTTTGGTGCGCATCCGGCCATCGCGTATAAGGCCACTCGAAAACACACACCACACATCAAACAATTACACACGCATTTCAATTTTCGTTTCCAGCCAGATTTGGGGATCAGAACCAGAGTTGATGCAACGGCTTATTTTAGAGGCCTGAATCTAAATAACCGGGGTCTTGAGTGACGCTACATCACTCGATGGCGTGCGTGCGCTTTCGCGTCACGGACCGTCAACTACTTCGAGGAATTCGACTATCCCGCCTGGTCGCCGGCATCCCGACAGGTCACCGACGGGCCCGTGTTGCGTGCGTGCGAGCGGCTCATCGTGACGCAGAAAATTGACGGCGATTTATTACCCCCTCGACAACCACCATACATCACTGGCGGAAAACGAAACGCTTCGCAGCCTTTCATCTTGCACATTGCATAACGCGTCACCTTGCAAAATTCCGACGATTTAATTTCGAATCAGTAAGAAATTATTTATTGAGTTATTTAATATTCGGCAATACATTGCGGAGTCGATATTGCGGCGAGTGGGTATATGGCACGCCAGCCGTAGTGCGCACGTATCTGTCGATCAAGCACCACAAGTCACTGAGAACCAGATGCCAGAAGCGGCGTGACAGATGCTCATTCGGGTTTCCGTCGAAACCCGCCACTTCAACTGGAACAACAACATGAAGAAGAAAGACTCCTCGGGGATCGCACGGCTTACGCTGTGCATTGCCGCTACCGCTGTGCTCGCAGCCTGCGGCGGCGGAGGCAGTGACGGCTCAAGCTCCGGCTCGTCCAGCTCGTCCGGCAACTCGGGCACCACGGCCGCAAGCTCGATGAGCGGCACGGTCGCGATCGGCAACGCGCTCGTGGGCGCACCGATCACGATCATGGACGCCACGGGCAAAACGGCCACGGCGACTTCCGGCAGCAACGGCACGTATAGTGTGTCGATCAGCGGCCTCACCGCACCGTTCGTGATTACCGCGACCGATCCGTCGGGCGCGTCCGGAACCCTGTATTCGATCGTTGCCAGCACGGCAACCAGCAATGGTGCGCCGGTAACGGCCAACGTCACGCCGTTGACCACCGCAGTCGCGGCGCTTCTCACGTCGGGCGGCAACCCGCTCATGCTGACGCAATCGGGCGGTCTGGCTGCCGTCACGTCGTCATCCGTGTCGACGGCGGTGGCCACGCTCGACTCGGCGCTCGCACCGATCCTCGCCGCGAACGGACTGTCCGCCGCGTCGTTCGATCCGGTCGGGGGCATCTTCACGCCGAACCAGAGCGGCGCCGACGCCGTAATCGACTCGGTCGCCGTCGGGCCGGCAACCAAAGGCACCGGCCTGCAGATCACGAGCCTGGCCGATCCGGACACGGCGATTGCGCTGAATCAGGGCACGACTATCGCAGCGCCGCTGCGCGCCCCGTCGCAGCCCGCGAACTATCTGGCAACACTCGTCTCGCAGCTCGGTCAGTGCATGAGCGCGATGCAGGCTTCGCCCGGCGCGACCAGTCAGGCGTGTGCGTCGGCCATCGATGCGAGCTACCTGAACGACGGCTACGCAAGCTTCGGCACGCGCCATTCGCTGTTCAGGAAGGGGACGACGCTCCAGGGCGTGAAGACCGTCGCTTTCCTGCCGGCGGGCACGCTGCCTGCGATCAAGAATCCGGCCGCACTCGTGTACTTCCTCATCACGGAGGCGGACGGCACGCCGAACTTTGCAAGCGACATCGTGCAGCAACTGCCGAACGGAAGCTGGGACATCATCGGCAATCAGGCGCAATACGATCTCTACATGGCGTCGTTCGTCGGTCGCGTGCAGTTCACGAATGCGGCGGACGCCGGCAATGGCCGTTTCGAATCCGGCCTGAACATCCAGATTCCGGTGAACGTGACGGTCAACGGTGCGAACCAGTACGTCGGATCGGCGCTGGTGACCGGCCCCGGCCTGCCGGCAAGCGGAATCTACATGCTCAGTCCGAACGCCGGCATCGGACCTTATCTGACGTTCCCGCTCAAAGCCGTCACCGCGCCGCCTGCCCAGGCTCCGACCAGCATGCCGTCGTGGCCGGACGTCGGCATGAGCACGCAGTACAAGTGGTCGTGGGCGTCGCTGTCGGGCGCCGCCAGCTCGTTCAAGCCGACCACGCCGGACTACTCGCCGGCACCCATCAACGTATCGACGATCCGGCAGCATGGTGTGTACACGATCACGCTGTTCGATGCCGCCGGCCAGCAGATCGGTACGCCGCAGAAGGTGCTCAACATCGCGTCGAACATGAACGCCGCGACCGGGACGACCGTTCCGTGGCAGACGCTGGGCAGCGACGTGATCGCGAACCTGCTGACGGCTGGCGGCTCGGGTACGTCGACCGCGTCGTCCATGACGATGCCGACGGCCAACTTCGACTGGACGGTGCCGGCAGCGGGTCTCGTGTATCCGAATCCGTGGGTCGCGATCAATTCGCAGAGCGCCGCGCAGTACACGAACGGCGTCGAGATGTATCAGGCGCAGCCCTATGACGTGATGACCTGGGCCACGCCGAAGGTCAACGGGGCAACATACTCGAGCACCATCAGCGGTTTTGTCGATCAGCTGACGTCGACCGGAAACAACGTCAACGCGGAATCGGCCGTGCAGGTCCAGCTTGGCTGGCAGGCAGGTGGCGATTACTACATCAACACGTGGCAGTACAACAACTGAGCTCGGGGCCGGGTTGTGAACCCCGAATGCGTCGGGGTCGTGGCTCGATCTGAAGATGTCTGAGGAGGGGCGCCGCGAGGGATCGCGGCGCCCCTTCTTTTCGATTTGGACGGCCATAGTGGTCAATCGCGCGAATGCCGGGAGACACGTGACGCGCAGTTCAGTTGCACACATCTAACCCGAGCGCACATCTCGGAAGCATCATTCGTCCACGATCTTTGATGACTGACAGGCTGAACGCACGGATGCATTGACCGTTTTCCAGCGCGGCAGATATGCCGTTCGGCCAATCAGGCATCTCAATAAGTAAAACGAACTAATATGAGCGCATCCCGATGGTTGAATCGGCGTCTAATTCTTTGATCTAGCCGCACTGATTGCCATGCTGTCCGACGCCTTGGCGACTGTCCGTTCATATCTGTTCGAGTAGCGCCATCCATTGCCAACATCGACCAGAGGAATCGGCTCCGCCCCCATTATGTCTTGGCTGACAAACTCCAATACAAAACATAACTTGTCAACCAAGGAGAATCATCATGATCAGTGACCGCATCCAACGCGCCAGGTTACTCCGTGGCCTCAGCCTCGAGGCGCTCGCGCAACGCATGGGCGACATCACCAAGCAGGCCTTGAACAAGTTCGAGAAGGGCGAGGTTGTGCCGAACTCAACCCGGGTACTTCAACTCGCCCGCGCGCTAGACGTGAAGCCGGAATATTTCTTCCGAGCCGATGCGATCGACTTGGCTCCTGTTGAGTTCCGCAAGCTTTCAGACATGCCGGTGCGCGACCAAAAGGCCGTCATCGAGCAGGCTCGCGATCATCTGGAACGGTATCTCGCGCTCGAACGATGCTTCGACGCGGCGAACGTTTCCATAGAGCCTTTGCCTACCGAATCCCTGCCGGTTGCCAACCGCGAGGAAGCGGAGTTGGCCGCAGAGCGAATTCGCGAGGAATGGCGTTTGGGCAGTGATGCCATCGCCAACTTTACTGAGTTGCTGGAAGAGCATGGCATCAAGGTTGCGCTGCTGGAAGGTATAGATAAGTTCGACGGTGCTTGCGTTGCGACTCGAGACAAGAAGCACGTCTTGATTGCATTGAACCGGCAGCGCCCAGGCGAGCGCCAACGATTTACGGCTGCTCATGAACTCGGTCATTGGGTCATGGCACTTCCGGAGCACATGCCTGAGAAGGAGAAGGAAGCGTGCTGTCACCGCTTCTCGGGTGCATTGCTGTACCCCAAGGAGAGGGTCAAGGCTGACTTCGGGCGCAACCCGCGTCATCGCGTGCTCCTTCAGGAACTGTTGCTCGCGAAACGCGGGTATGGCGTCTCCATGCAGGTAGCCCTGCGACGCCTCAAGGATCTGGAACTGGTTAGCGACTCGCTGTACAAGTCGTTGAACATCCAGATTGGGAAGCTGGGATGGAAAACTGCCGAGCCCGAACCAATGGAGCCCGAGAAGCCACTACGCTTTGCGTCGCTCGTTTATTGGGGTTTGGCGGAAGGATTATTCAGTCACTCGCGCGCCGCCGGGTTCCTGCAGCAGCCGGTATCAGCCCTGGAGACTAAAGCCCCCGTAGCGCTGGAGGCTGGATGACCAAGGTATATGTTTCAGATACGAATACCGCATCGTCCATCGACAGACCAATGAACCAATGAAACAGCAGGTTGTATTGCACCTGCTCCATGAGTTGGCGCTCCGAGCGAACGCTATAGAGCACTTGGATCAGCATGGCCCGGAGCAACTTCTCCGGCGCGATACTCGGCCGCCCACCCTTCGCGTCAACCTCGTACATCTGCGCGAACAACCGATCCAGCTTCGCTAGCGCCTCGTTCGCCATCTGGCGGATCGCACGCAGCGGATGCGTAGCCGAAACGAAATCGTCCAGCTTGCGAACCGTGAACAGGCTTTCGGTGAATGTGTCGGCGCCGCGCATGACCTCCAGGGCTACAGGATTGGCTCTCGTATCAACGCGTCAGCTGTCCCGCGCGATGACGAGGCGCGAGGTACTTCAGCAAACTGCTAGATCAGCGAGTATTAGCCGGGCATTCCCAAGGCCTTTAGCGCGCCGATAGGCAAGCTGGTTGCGATTGAGCGCAACCAGATAGCGTTCGGAGAATTTTTCGCAGAGAGCGTGTACACGCTCTGTTTTGACGGTGCCGAATGTATAGCTGTGATAGCCCTGAATGACCGCATCCATGAGGCGCTGCATGAGCGCCGCACGGTCTTTGATTACGACCATGCTCATGTCCTCTCCGGCAATTGATTCAGCAGCAAGTCAAAGCCTTGCTGGATAAGACTTTTCGGGAATTTTTGGCATTCCAGAATCAAGGCTAATTATAAGAGATTCCGCGCGAAGCAATACGCTAGAAATGAAACGTCGCCAATAGAAGCATGGGTAGGAACAAGAAAAAGCGGATGTGCTACATTCGCCACAGATTTCCTGTGAGGATTCTGCATGAGTTCTGCATTCATTCGCGAAGGCGACACGACCAGCCATGGTGGTCGAGTGCTCGCCTGCACGTCGACCAATATCGTTTTCGGTAAGCCGCTCGCGCTCGAGGGCGACATGGTGTCGTGTCCGAAGTGTGGCGGCGTCTATCCTATTGTCGGCGTCCGAGTGCGCAGCATGACATTCGGTGGCCGAGCCGTAGCGACAGAAGGCGACAAGACAGCCTGTGGCGCGACGCTGATCGCGTCACAAGGTATGGCGACGGTTCAGTCGACGTCTGGCGCAGGCGGGCCGGTCGGCGCGGGGAAAAGCGTTGTCTCGCAGACGATCGCGCAAGACGACGGCGCATATCGCGGGCGCTTCCAACTTGTCGACGACCAGTCGCGTGAACCCCTCGCGAATCACCCATACACCGTTACGTCTGCCGACGGCCAAACGATCCGAGGCACAACGGACGAGAGCGGCTATACCGACTGGCTGAGCAGCCACCAAGCGTCGTCGCTGACCTTCGAACATGTCCCGGCGAGCGACCAATGACGAATTCGGCATCTGGCAACATGGGGGCTGGCCAGGGGAAAACCACGCAGGTCGGGATGACCAAGAGCAACCTATCCCCGGAAGACCGCGCGGTGCTCTGCGACGCTCTGTGTCGCTGCAAATCCATAGGCGTCTACAGTCGTGACGCGAAGATCCTCCGCCAATCGTGCGTCGCGCAGCGACTGCGCGCTAAGAACGTCGCCTCGAAGGTACTGACCGGCGAAACGACACCGTACCTGCCGGAAGTCTCGTACGACATGCGGAACGAGCCCCCGACGCCGATCATGCGCGCGTCGGACCCGTCGACCCCGCATCCGTGGCTTCCGGCGTGGATTCAGAAATACTGGCCGGGCGGTATGGATGCGTACAAGCAAGAGGACAAAACCTGGTTCCGCCGGCCCGACGTCGTGATCGTGAACGATCCGTCCAAACCTCCTGTACAGTCGAACATCAGGACGGTGGTGGAGATGAAGTTCCCGCCCGACGAGTTTTCGAAGACACAGGAAGCCGCGTACATGGACATCGCCGGCGACGAATCGAAATACGCCGGCATCACGCCAGATGATTGTGGTTGCGGTGACGCCGATGAGCAATCTCAGCGATCGACCGCAAAGCAGACTCAAACGGACCTTGAGAGCATCCTCGGCGGAGGCTCCAATGCGCGCTCGGGCAGTCCGTTTCCACCGTTCATTCCCCCGGCGCTGCCGCCGACTCCGTTTCCCTTGTAAGCATCATGCCAATGACGAAGGACGAACTGATCGCGTGGGCCAACGACCCGAACCGAGCGGGAACGCTTCCGTTCGGCGCATTTGAGCCGAAGCACCAGCGAGCGATCGTAGGCGCGGCCCTTGCCGTGCGTGCTGTTATCTACTTCAAGGGCGGCCACACGCCGGCCAAACGCAAGGCGCTGATTGCCTGCTTCCAGCGATACAACGATGCGCTGCAAACGTATCAGCGCGCGGCTGAAAAGGCCGCCGGCCGCGACCCGTCCAAAGGCTCTCCGCTCCGCTGGCTGTACCAGGACGGCAAGCAGCCGGTCGAGTTTGAAAAGGGGCCTTCGCTCGCCTCCTTGGCGACGAGCATCCCGGCCGATGCTCCGTTCGTACTGGCCCTCTCTAACGCAGAGGACAAACAAGAGGCCGGCACGATGGAATTTTCGACCTTCTGTCTTGAGGACTGGCAGGCCTCGATGAACCGAGGCATCGACGTTGCGACGTTCTCTGTCCCGCAAGCCTTTCTGACGCTCTGTCCGGACGTGTTCCAAGCGCACTTCGCGCAAGCGGTCGATGAGCTCGACGCGGTGCACGGGCACGCGGGGTATGCCACGAACCTGTCGCTGTTGCAGCGTGGCCCGAATGAGGCGTCGGAATATTTTTGGGCGCGAAAATTCGGCCCCGGTCTGGACGTCGGCGACCCGATGCGTCGGAACCTCCGCCGGCTCACCGATCGCATCAAGACGGTGGACTGGTTGACGGCAATCAATGCTGACCTCGTGCGGGAATTGGGGGGGCGAGACAAACTGGGCCTGCCGCCGGACTGGTTCCGCAAGCAGACCTACGACGACGGCGGCTTGATCATTCAGGCTGGCGTTGCGCCGCAGACGGGCATTGCCGGCGAGCCAGGCCATCCTCCTGAGCCTCCGCCCGCGTACGTGCTGCTGAACAATGCTCTACGCCCGATCATTGCTGATGCGCTCGGCACGTTACAGACCGGGACGGCGACTAGCACCGCTCCCCTGTTGAACACGCAGGTTGCGACCGAGGCTTGGCTTCGTCGGCTTGATGTCGAACCGGACCGTATCAACGAATATTGGGTCGAACTGCACAAGACGCCTAAATTCCCGGCGGCCGGGTTGTAGCCGCGACTAGCATCAGCCGTCAGCTAGATCGCTGGCGCTCCTTTGGTACGAGGTCCACCCGCTCCCGCCCGTGGACGGCTGCGCTGTCCACACCGCAAGGGCGTGGACAGTCCCGGCCCTGCTGGCCGGGATTCCGCACCCGTCCACCGGCTCCCCGCGATCGAGCCCTACGGGCCTGATGCGTCGCTACGCGACCTGCCTAAATGAGATAAAAAACCCTCAGTCGAGCGTTGCAGTGATTACTCGAGAAGTTGGCTCTCTGAGCCGCTGAAGGCGCGGAGGTAGGGATGTGCCTTGCCGTATCGCCGGAATCGCCGCCACGGGCCGGATTTCGAGTCGCAAGGGCGTCCGCCCTTTGCGCGCTCCTTTCTGTAGACTTTTTCGGCGCTGGTGGTCATTGAACTGGTCAGCCGGTGGCCCTCACAAGGGCCGGGTTGAGCGGTCGGGGCGGACGTAGGCCGGCCCGGGCGCGATTTATCCCGGTCTAAGCCGGTGGCGGGGCTTGCCCCGTCACCGGCTTAGACCAAGGCTCCACGGGCTTGGAGCAACAATTGCGGCGCAGGGGGCGTTAATAGTTTGCTGAAATTGCCTTTGTGCGTCTGAGCATTTCGCCTTACGTGGCGTCGCTGTCAGCACCGACAGAATCAGGTGGGGTGCCAGTGGGGCGCAAAAGTCGGGTGGTGGGGTATTTGTGTCCCACCACCGGGAGAAAACCGCGTGATGGCGTGTGACCGCCGTGACCAGACTTGAGCTGCTGTGTGCATTGGTCAAAGCGCAGCTCAAACGCCATAAGGACTACCAGACCGGCAAGGGGACGCGATGGGAACCGAACTAACGTAGGTACTATCGGCGGGGTGAGGAGCGGCGTAATCGTCCGACGCCTATCGGGACACAGACATCAGAGGGCGGCTATCGGCTGGCCAAGTGAAGCAGCTTGACCATCTCAATTGAGAAAAGTCCCGGTCGGCGCCCGCTCTGACGGCAGCCGCGTAGCGCGGCCAAGATGGCATGAAATGCCTACATGACGCCTACACGGCGTTAGAAATGAACAAGGGGTTACAAGAATACTCTCGTAACCCCTTGCTTGATATGGTGCCGGCTGCAGGACTCGAACCCGCCACCTGATGATTACAAATCAACTGCTCTACCAGATGAGCTAAGCCGGCGTAAGCCCGAGATTCTACCTCATTTCACGATCTTGAGGCGAGGTCTGCTGCCCTTCGCTCCATCGCCGTCCGATTTCGGCGGTTCGTCCGCGCCTTCCGACGGTTCCTCGTTCGCGCCGCTGTCGGTCACGGCCGTGAGCCCCGCCGCTGCGCCGTGATCGTCGCCTTGCGGCTCGTCCGCGCGGGCGTCCTCATCGAACGCGCCCGAATCCTCGCCCTCGCCCGCAACCGCATCGACCTGGAACGCCATGCCCTGGCCGTTCTCGCGCGCGTAGATCGCGAGCACGTTGGCGACCGGAATCTCGAGCTTGTGCGCCTTGCCGGAGAACCGCGCGGTGAACTCGATCCACTCGTTGCCCATCTGCAACTGGCTCGTCGCCTCGAAGCTGATGTTGAGCACGATCTCGCCGTCACGCACGAACTGACGCGGCACACGCGTCGAACTGTCGACCCTCACCGCGATGTGCGGCGTGTAACCGTTATCGGTGCACCACTCGTACAACGCGCGCAGCAGATAAGGCTTCGTTGAAATCTCTTGCATCACAATCCTCGAACCGGAGCAGGTCGCGCGACGCTGCGCGCGCCCCGCTCCGTCATGCCTTCATTGCATCATCAACGACGCATGACCTTTTCGGACGGCGTCAGTGCTTCGATATAGGCCGGACGGCTGAAGATCCGTTCCGCATACTTCATCAGCGGCGCCGCATTCTTCGACAGCTCGATCCCGTAGTGATCCAGACGCCACAGCAGCGGCGCGATCGCGACGTCGAGCATCGAAAACTCTTCGCCGAGCATGTACTTGTTCTTCACGAAGATCGGCGCGAGCTGCGTCAGGCGATCGCGGATCGCGAGACGTGCCTTCTCGTGGTTTTTCTCGGCCGCCTTGCCCTTCTCGTTCTCGAGCGTGCTGACGTGGACGAACAGCTCCTTCTCGAAGTTGAGCAGGAACAGGCGCGCACGCGCGCGCTGCACCGGATCCGCCGGCATCAGCTGCGGGTGCGGGAAGCGCTCGTCGATGTACTCGTTGATGATGTTCGATTCGTACAGGATCAGGTCGCGCTCGACGAGGATCGGCACCTGGCCATACGGGTTCATCACCGAGATGTCTTCCGGCTTGTTGAACAGGTCGACGTCGCGGATCTCGAAGTCCATGCCCTTCTCGAACAGCACCAGCCGGCAACGCTGGGAAAACGGGCAAGTCGTGCCGGAATACAGAACCATCATATTTGCATTTCCTCAAAAAAGCCGAGGGCCGGCGCGCGGCGAAACCCGCCTGCGGGTTCCCCGTTGCGCCGGCCCCACGCCGGTCAGGCGTGATTACTTGATATCTTTCCAGTACGCGGCATTGAGCCGCCAGGCCAGGAAAGTCAGGACACCGAGAAACACCAGCACCCAGACGCCGAGGCGTTTGCGGGTCTGCTGGGCCGGCTCGGACATCCACGTCATGTACGCCACCAGGTCGGCTACAGCAGCATCATAATCCACCGGCGACAGCGTCCCCGGGGTCACCTGCTGGAAGCCGACGAGCGCGCGCACCTTCTCGCCCGTCTCCTCGTCCGTCTTTTCTTCGAATTTCGCGATGCGCTGCCCCTGCAGCTGCCAGAGCACATGGGGCATGCCGACGTTCTCGAACACCGCGTTGTTCCAGCCGGTCGGCCGTGCATCGTCGCGGTAGAAGCTCCGCAGATACGTATACAGCCAGTCGCGGCTGCGCGCGCGCGCCTCGACCGACAGGTCGGGCGGCGTCACGCCGAGCCAGTTCTTCGCGTCTTCGGGCCGCATCGCGACGGACATCGTGTTGCCGACCTTGTCGGTCGTGAACAGGAGATTCTGCTCGATCTCCTTCTGGGGAATGCCCAGATCCGTCAGACGGTTGTAGCGCATCAGGTTCGCGCTGTGGCAGTTCAGGCAATAGTTTACAAACAATTGCGCGCCATGCTGAAGCGAAACGAGATTTTCCGTGTTATCGGGCGCCCGGTCGAGCGGAAAATTACCTTCCGCGGCCGGCACCGGCGCCGCGAACAACGCACAGGCGGTCGCCCCGATCAGCGCGAGTGTCGAAAGCAGTTTCTTCATGTCGTTCTCTCCTCGCTCACGTTAATGGGGCTTGAAGCGCACCCGCTCCGGCGGCTGCTTGAACGTGCCAAGCGGCGTCCAGACCGGCATGCCGAGGAAGAACGCGAAGTAGATCAGCGCGCACAGCTGCGCGATCATCGTCGAGACCGGCGATGGCGGCCGCGTGCCGAGGAACGCGAGGGTCAGGAACGCGACGACGAAGATCCCGAGGAACACCTTGTGGAACAGCGGGCGGTAGCGGATCGACTTCACCGGGCTGCGGTCGAGCCACGGCAGGAAGAACAGCGACACCACCGCCGAGCCCATCACCACGACGCCCCAGAACTTCGATTCCGTCAGGTACATGAACACGACGATCGCCGCCGACAGCACCGGCAGCCCGATCTTCCACTTGCCGCGCGCGCGGATCAGCGCGAGCACGCCGAGCGCCGCGATCACGATCATCAGCACGATCTTGAACGGGTCGGTGGTCGCGCGCAGCATCGCGTAAAACGCGGTGAAGTACCAGACCGGCGCGATTTCCGGCGGCGTCTGCAGCGGGTTCGCCGGGATGAAGTTGTTCGACTCGAGGAAGTAGCCGCCCATTTCCGGCGAGAAGAACACGATCAGCGCGAACACGATCAGGAACCCGCACACGCCGAGGAAATCGTGCACCGAGTAGTACGGGTGGAACGGGATGCCGTCGAGCGGGATGCCGTTCGCGTCCTTCTTCGCCTTGATCTCGATGCCGTCCGGGTTGTTCGACCCCACTTCGTGCAGCGCGACGAGGTGCGCGACCACGAGGCCGACCAGCACGAGCGGAATCGCGATCACGTGGAACGCGAAAAAGCGGTTCAGCGTGACGTCGGACACGACGTAGTCGCCACGGATCCACAGCGACAGGTCCGGGCCGACGAACGGGATCGCCGAGAACAGGTTCACGATCACCTGCGCGCCCCAGAACGACATCTGGCCCCACGGCAGCAGGTAGCCGAAAAACGCCTCGGCCATCAGGCACAGGAAGATCGCGCAGCCGAAGATCCACACGAGTTCGCGCGGCTTGCGGTACGACCCGTACATCAGCCCGCGGAACATGTGCAGGTAGACGACGACGAAGAACATCGACGCGCCCGTCGAGTGCATGTAGCGGATCAGCCAGCCCCACGGCACTTCGCGCATGATGTACTCGACCGACGCGAACGCGAGCGTCGAGTCGGGCTTGTAGTTCATCGTCAGGAAGATGCCGGTGACGATCTGGTTGACGAGCACGAGCAGCGCGAGCGAGCCGAAGAAGTACCAGAAGTTGAAGTTCTTCGGCGCGTAGTACTCGGTCATGTGCTTCTTGATCATGACCGTCCACGGAAAGCGCGAGTCGATCCAGCCGGTGAGACCTGTCGTCGTGACTTCGTTGTGTTCCGTCGCCATTTACGCTTCTCCTTTCTCGTCCTTGCCGATCACGAGCGTCGTCGCCGACGTGAACATGTAGGGCGGGATGTCGAGGTTCTGCGGCGCCGGCTTGTTCTTGAAGACGCGGCCGGCGAGGTCGTAGGTCGAACCGTGGCACGGGCACAGGAAGCCGCCCGGCCAGTCATCCGGCAGGTTCGGCTGCGGACCCGGCGAGAAACGTTGGGAAGGCGTGCAGCCGAGGTGCGTGCACACGGCCATCACGACGAGGATGTTCTTGCGATCGGCCCGCGCGCGATATTCGTTCGCGCAGTACGCGGGCAACGGCATCGAATAGGGGGATTGGGATGTCGGGTCGGCGACTTCCTTGTCGGCCTTGACCACGTCGGCGAGCATCGCGTCGGTGCGATTCAGCACCCAGACGGGCTTGCCGCGCCACGGCACGGTGATCATCTCGCCAGGCTTCAGCGCGCTGATGTCGACCTCGACCGGCGCACCGGCCGCCTTTGCTTTCGCCGACGGCGCCAGCGACGCCGCGAACGGTACGACGGTGGCGACGCCTCCAACGCCACCTGCTACGGATGTCGCAATCAGCCAGGTACGGCGGCCGCTGTCGACGCGCTTGTCTTCCTTGTCTCGCATCACACGCCCCACTTCTGAGTTGGATTTTCCGTCTCGACTTTCCATTCCGCCGCTAGTTTGCTCGAATGGAGTCGCCATTTACAAGGCCCGGAGATGAAAATCCCTTCGAAGTATTTGATAGTCAAGGGTTTTCCCCCACTATCGGAGTGATTAAATCAAACTACTTTTAAGCACTCGCTTCATTGCGTGTTTGCGATGCGCCGCCGCAAACCGGCCGCTCAGACCGGGTTATGGATATCGATGAAAAGATGTTCGAGATCGAAACGCTCGGATAAATGGGTGCCGAGCGCCTGAATTCCGTAGCGCTCGGTCGCATGGTGCCCCGCCGCAACGAACGCGACGCCGCTCTCCGCGGCCGCGTGCGTGACGGGCTCCGACACTTCGCCGGTCAGGAACACGTCGGCGCCGGCCTCGATCGCCGCGTCGAAATAGCTCTGCGCGGCCCCCGTGCACCAGGCGATGCGGCGCAGCTGCATGTCCGGGTCGCCGAGCACGAGCGGCGTACGGCCGAGCAGTCGCTCGACCTTCGCGACGAAGTGCTCGAGCGTCACCGGCATCGGCAGCGTCGCCATCCAGCCGAGGTCGCCTTCACCGAAGTGCGCTTCGCCGATCAGCCCGAGCTTCTCGCCGAGCTGCGCGTTGTTGCCGAAATCCGGATGCGCGTCGAGCGGCAGGTGGAACGCGAACAGGTTCAGGTCGTTCGCGAGCAGCAGCTTCAGGCGCTGATACTTGCGGCCGGTGATCTGCGGCGCCTCGTTGCGCCAGAAATAGCCGTGATGGACGAGCACGGCATCCGCCCCCCATTCGACCGCCGCTTCGAGAAACGCGATCGACGCGGTCACGCCGGTCGCGATCTTTTCGATCTTGCGGCGGCCTTCGACTTGCAGGCCATTCGGGCAATAGTCCTTGAACCGCGCGGTTTCAAGGGTATTGTTCAAGTACAATTCGAGTTCGATCCGATCCATATAAACCTCTAGTCCATTCAGATGCTTAGACGCTTCTGGCTGTTCTTCGCGCAGGCAGTCACGGTGCTGCTCGCGCTGATGTTCATCGTCGTGACGCTCAAGCCGCAATGGCTGCAACGGCAAGGACAGCTCGGCAAGCAGCTCGCCACGCCGATCGTTGCACTGCGGGAAGTCGCCCCGGGCATCGGCGGCGCCCCCGCGACCACGTCGTATGCCGACGCCGCGCAGAAGGCGATGCCGGCCGTCGTCAACGTCTTCTCCAGCAAGGACGGCTCTTTGCCGCCCGATCCGCGCGCGAAGGATCCGCTGTTCCGCTATTTCTTCGGTGACCGCAACGCCCGCAAGCAGCAGGACGAGCCCGCGGCCAACCTCGGCTCCGGCGTTATCGTGAGCCCGGAAGGTTACATTCTAACGAACCAGCACGTCGTAGACGGCGCCGACCAGATCGAAGTCGCACTCGCCGACGGCCGCACGGCCACCGCGAAGGTGATCGGCAGCGATCCGGAAACCGATCTCGCCGTGCTGAAGATCAACATGACGAACCTGCCGACGATCACGCTCGGCCGCTCCGACCAGTCCCGCGTCGGCGATGTCGTGCTCGCGATCGGCAACCCGTTCGGCGTCGGCCAGACGGTGACGATGGGAATCATCAGCGCGCTCGGCCGCAATCACCTCGGCATCAACACGTTCGAGAACTTCATCCAGACGGACGCGCCGATCAACCCCGGCAACTCCGGCGGTGCGCTCGTCGACGTGAACGGCAACCTGCTCGGCATCAACACGGCGATCTACTCGCGCTCGGGCGGCTCGCTCGGGATCGGCTTCGCGATTCCGGTCTCGACCGCGCGCACGGTGCTCGAGAGCATCATCACGACGGGCTCGGTCACGCGCGGCTGGATCGGCGTCGAGCCGCAGGACGTCACGCCGGAGATCGCCGAGTCGTTCGGGCTGCAGCAGAAGTCGGGCGCGATCGTCGCGGGCGTGCTGCAGGGCGGGCCGGCCGACAAGTCCGGCATCCGGCCGGGCGACATCCTCGTGTCGGTCAACGGCGAGGAAATCACCGATACGACGAAGCTGCTCAACGTCGTCGCGCAGATCAAACCGGGCGCGACGGCCAAGGTGCACGTCGTGCGCAAGGGCAAGGAGTTCGACCTGAAGGTCGTGATCGGCAAGCGCCCGCCGCCGCCGAAGCAGGCGCTCGACGAGCAGGACAGCGACACGGAGTGACGCCGCAAGCGGCGCACCGCCGCGTCGGTGGCAAGCAAAAGGGCAGCCGCTTGGCTGCCCTTTCTGTTTGAGCGGAGCGCGATCCGCGCCGTCAGCTCGCGGCTTCGCCGTTCTCGGCCTCGGCTTCCGTCGGCTTCGGCACGAAGAATCGTGCGGCGACAATCCCGATCTCGTATAGCAGCACCAGCGGCAACGCGAGCATCAGCTGCGAAAACACGTCCGGCGGCGTGACGACCGCGGCGACGACGAACGCGCCGACGATCACGTAAGGACGGATCTCCTTCAGCTTCTTGATGGTCAGGAGGCCCATCCGGACGAGCAGCACGACGACGATCGGCACCTCGAACGTCACCCCGAACGCGATGAACATCCCGAGCACGAAGCTCAGGTAATTGTCGATATCGGTCGACATCTCCGCGCCAAGCGGCGCGTTGTAGTGCGCCATCACGCGAAAGATCGTCGGAAACACGAGGAAGTACGCGAACGCCATCCCGCACAGGAACAGGAAGTAGCTGCTGCCGACGAGCGGCGCGACGAGCTTCTTCTCGTGCTGGTACAGCCCGGGCGCAACGAACGCCCAGATCTGGTACAGCACGACCGGCAGCGCGATCACGAGCGCGACGAGCATCGTCACCTTCATCGGCACGAAGAACGAGCCGGTGACGTCCGTGACGATCATTTTGCCGCCCTTCGGCAGGTTCTCCATCAGCGGCCGCGCGAGCAGCCGGAAGATGTCCGGCGCCCAGTAGACGAGCCCGAGGAACACGACGATCACGGACAGCCCCGCGCGGATGATACGGTCGCGGAGCTCGACGAGATGGGAGATGAAGGTTTCTTCCGGGCCTTCGTCCGGATTCTGCTGGGGGTCGCTCACACCGGCCCTCGGTTGGATTGACGAGCGAGCATGTGCTCGGCTCAGAAGAAGCGTGCCGGCCGGCGCAGGCTCGCCGGCTGGTGGCGCGCGACGCGCGCGGCGCCGGACTGCACGTGCGTGCGGCGCGTGGTGGCGCGCTTGTACCAGACGGGCGTCGCCGTCTGCTTGACCCGCCAGTTACGGCGTTTCGGCGTCAGGGCGACCGCGCTGCCGCGCCAGGTCGGCGCAGCGGGCGCGTCGCTGCCGCCGGTCGAATCGGTCGCGCCGCCGACCGCCGAATTCCACGCGGCATTCAGGTCCTGCTCGTGTTCGCGCAGGTTGTCGTGAATCGTGGTCTCGACGTTGCGTGCGGCCGTCTCGAAATCGCTCTTCATCGTGCGCAGCGCGTCGAGCTCGATCTCGCGGGAGACCTCGGCCTTCACGTCGTTGATGTAGCGTTGCGCGCGGCCGAACAGCGCGCCCGCCGTGCGTGCGACACGCGGCAGGCGCTCGGGGCCGAGCACCACGAGCGCGACGACGCCGATCAGCGCCATCTTCGAAAGACCGAGATCCAGCATGGAGAATGCCCGTCAGCGTGCCGGCGAACCGACGTTATGCCTTGTTCGAATCGGAACGCGTCGTTTCCTTCGCGTTGACGTCCACCGTGCCCGAACGCGGCAGCTGCTGCGGATCGGATGGCGTCTCGCCGTCCTTCATGCCGTCCTTGAACCCCTTCACGGCGCTGCCGAGGTCGTTGCCGATGTTGCGCAGCTTCTTCGTGCCGAAAACCAGCGCGACGATCAGCAGCACGATCAGCCAGTGCCAAATGCTCAATCCACCCATGATGAAACTCTCCTCAACCTCGCCGCACGCGGCGCAAATCGCCGGCAATGCGCCGGCTTCGACTATCGACGCGGGAAACGCCCCGTGCCGTCAACCCATCCGGTGCCAGGGGCGCGGACCGGCCAGGATATGCGCGTGCAGGTGATACACCTCCTGCCCGCCGCCCGGGCCCGTATTGATCACCGTGCGGAACCCGGTTTCGCCGCCCGTATACGCGACGCCGAGCTGCTCGGCGAGCCGCGCGACCAGCACCATCATCCGGCCGAGCAGCGGCGCATCGGCTTCGTCCGCCGCCGACAGCGTCGGCAGATGCTTGCGCGGAATCACGAGCACGTGAGTCTCGGCCGCCGGGCGGATGTCGCGGAATGCGACGAATTCATCGTCCTCGTGCACTTTCGTGCTCGGGATTTCGCCTGCCGCAATCTTGCAGAACAGGCAGTTCGGATCGTGACTCATGTTGCTCCTGAAGGGCTCGCCGCGGCCGCGCGTCAGAACCACGCGCGCGAGTCGAGCGCCTTGTTGTCGTTCAGGTACAGCCAACCCTTGATGATACGGTACAGCGTCCAGATCCACGTCGCAAACATCACCGCGAAACCGATGACGACGAATGCGAGCGCGAACCCGATCACGTAGGCGATCAACGCGCGCCAGAACGTGCGGATCTGCCACTCGAAATGATCGGCATACGGCGTGCCAGCCACGTCGTCGCGCTTCACGTAGTTGATGATGATCGCGATGATGCCGGTGATGCCGCCCGTCAGCCAGTGCAACGCATAGAGGCCGTACAGCACGTGGGTCAGCGTACGCAGGCCGTTCAGACGCTCGCTTTCCGCCGCCCCCGACACTGACGGCGGCGGAAACTGGCTTGGCGTATCGGTCATGATGCTACTCCCGTCAGATGACAATTCTTACAGTGTAGCGCCCCGCCGCGCGCAACGATGCGTCAGCCGCCGTTTTCCTCGCGCTCGCGACGCTTGCGCAGCGCCTTTTCCTCGATGCCCGACATCCCTTCACGGCGCTCAAGCTCGGCGATCACGTCGGCCGGGCTCAAGTCGTAATGGGACAGCATCACGAGGCAATGAAACCACAGGTCCGCCACCTCGCCGACGAGCGCGGTCGGCGCGCCGCCCTGGCGCACGTCCTTCGCGGCGAGCACGACTTCGGTCGCTTCCTCGCCGATCTTCTTCAGCACCGCGTCGTCGCCCTTGTGAAAGAGGCGCGATACATACGATTGATCGGGATCGCCGCCCTTGCGGCTGTCGATCACGGCTGCGAGACGCAGCAGCGTGTCTTCGGTCGTTTGCGTCATTTGTAGATGTGTTCGGGGTCTTTCAGCACCGGTTCGACCGCGACCCAGTCGCCGCCTTCGACGGTGCCTTCAAATTTCTGGAAGAAGCACGAATGCCGGCCGGTGTGGCACGCGATGCCCGACACCTGCTCGACCTTCAGCAGCACGACGTCCTCGTCGCAATCGAGGCGCACCTCGTGCACGTGCTGCACGTGGCCCGACTCCTCGCCCTTGAACCACAGGCGCTTGCGCGAACGCGAATAGTAGACGGCGCGCTGCGTCTCGATCGTTTTCGCCAACGCCTCGCGGTTCATCCACGCGAACATCAGCACGTCGTTCGTCGACGCTTCCTGCGCGATCACCGGCACGAGGCCGTTGTCGTCCCAGCGGACCTTGTCGAGCCACGCCGGCATTGCGTTATCCGTGCTCATCACAACCTCACCGGAATGCCTTGATCGGCCATGAAGCGCTTCGCCTCGCCGACCGTGTGTTCGCCGTAGTGGAAGATGCTCGCCGCGAGCACCGCATCCGCGCGGCCTTCCTTGATGCCGTCCGCCAGGTGCTGCAGCGAGCCGACGCCGCCCGACGCGATCACCGGCACCGGCACCGCGTCCGACACGCCGCGCGTGAGCGCGAGGTCGAAGCCCGACTTCGTGCCGTCGCGGTCCATGCTCGTCAGCAGGATCTCGCCCGCGCCGAGCTCGGCCATCTTGCGCGCCCATTCGATCGCGTCGAGGCCGGTGCCCTTGCGGCCGCCGTGCGTGAACACTTCCCAGCGCGGCGCATCGCCGTCGGCGGACACGCGCTTCGCGTCGATCGCGACGACGATGCACTGCGAGCCGTACTTGTCGGCCGCGTCGCGCACGAGCTGCGGATTCGCCACTGCCGACGAGTTCATGCTGACCTTGTCCGCGCCCGCGTTCAGCAGGCGGCGGACGTCCTCGACGGCGCGCACGCCGCCGCCGACCGTCAGCGGGATGAAGACCTGCGACGCGACCGCCTCGATGATCGGCAGGATCAGGTCGCGCTGGTCGGACGTCGCGGTGATGTCGAGGAACGTGAGTTCGTCGGCGCCCTGCTCGTCGTAGCGGCGGGCGATCTCGACCGGATCGCCGGCATCGCGCAGTTCGACGAAGTTGACGCCCTTGACGACACGCCCGGCGGTCACGTCCAGACAGGGGATGATGCGTTTAGCTAGAGCCATGATGTTGCACTAAGTGCCGCGGTTGGGGGCGCCCGCCTGACGGCGCCCTGTCAGGAGCGCCTGGCTGGGGGCGCCCGGCCAGGGAACGCCCCGGGCGAAGGAATGACAGCCGGAATCAGGCGTTGTCGAGTTCGCCGTTCAGTTCGTCCGCGCGTTTCTGCGCGGCCGCGAAGTCGAGATCGCCGGAGTAGATCGCGCGGCCGCAGATCACGCCTTCGACGCCCTCGCCTTCCACTTCGCAGAGCTTCTCGATGTCGTTGAGGTTCGACAGGCCGCCGCTTGCGATCACCGGAATGCCGACCGCCTGCGCGAGCTTCACGGTCGCCTCGATGTTGACGCCCTGCAGCATGCCGTCGCGGCCGATGTCCGTATAGACGATCGATTCGACGCCGTAGTCCTCGAACTTCTGCGCGAGGTCGATCACCTCGTGGCCCGTCAGCTTGCTCCAGCCGTCGGTCGCGACCTTGCCGTCCTTCGCGTCGAGGCCGACGATGATGCTGCCCGCGAACGCGGTACACGCATCCTGCAGGAAGCCCGGATCCTTCACGGCCGCCGTGCCGATGATCACGTACGACAGGCCGGCATCGAGATACTTCTCGATCGTCTCGAGGCTGCGGATGCCGCCGCCGAGCTGCACGGGGATCTCGTCGCCCACTTCGTCGAGGATGGCCTCGATCGCCTCGAGATTCTTCGGCTTGCCGGCGAACGCGCCGTTCAGGTCGACGAGATGAAGCCGCCGGGCGCCGAGATCGACCCACTTGCGGGCCATCGCCGCGGGGTTCTCGGAGAAAATCGTGGCCTGGTCCATATCGCCCTGTTTGAGGCGCACACACTGACCGTCTTTAAGATCGATGGCCGGAATCAGCAACATAGCAATCGGTTGTCGTCTGGGAAAAGAAAAAGAGCCGGGCGCACACTGGCCCTTCCAGTGCCGCGCGGTCTCGCTAGTTTAGTACAACTCTTTCGGCGCTCGGAGCCCCATGCGGCATGGCGTTTCGCGCCGGCCGACCGTGCTCGCGCACCACGTTCACGGTTTCCAGTGTACGAAGTTGCGATACAGACGCAACCCGACTTCCGCACTTTTCTCCGGATGGAATTGGGTCGCGAAGAGGTTGTCCCGCGCGACCGCGGACGTAAACGGCGCACCGTAGACCGTCTCGCCGACCGTGTGCGCCGGGTTGTCCGGGCTCACGTAGTAGCTGTGCACGAAGTAGAAGTACGCATCGTCCGGCACGCCGTCCCACAGCGGGTGCGGCTGCGACTGGCGCACGCGGTTCCAGCCCATCTGCGGGACCTTGAAGCGCGAGCCGTCGTCCTGCAGTTGGCCGTCGAGCTCGAAGCGCACGACCTTGCCGGGCAGCAGGCCGAGGCCGTTCGTGTCGCCTTCGGCGCTCCAGTCGAACAGCATCTGCTCGCCGACGCACACGCCGAGCAGCGGCTTCGTGCGCGACGCCTCGATCACCGCGTCCTGCAGGCCCGATTCGCCGAGGCAGCGCATGCAGTCCGGCATCGCGCCCTGACCGGGCAGCACGACGCGGTCGGCCGCGCGGATCGCGGCCGGCGTGTCGACGATCGCCACGTCGGCGGCCGGTTCGGCCTGCTTGAGCGCCTGCGCGACCGAGCGCAGGTTGCCCATCCCATAATCCACAATCGCAATCGAAGTTTTCATCTCAGTGCAGGCAGTAGCGCCCTCAGTCCGTTGACGATGAATTCCACCGCCAGCGCCGACAGCATCAGACCCATCAGCCGCGTGGCGATGTTGATGCCGGTGCGGCCGATCCAGTTCGCGATCGGCTCGGCGAGCCGCATCGCGACGAAACACAGGCAGGCCAGGATCGCGCCGATCGCGACGAGCCCCGCCCGTTCATACCAGTGACGCGAGTTCGCCGCGTAGATGATCACCGTGCTGATCGAGCCGGGGCCCGTCAGCAGCGGGATCGCGAGCGGCACCACCGCGATGTTGTCCTTCTGCTCGGCTTCGTGGCGCTCCTCCGGCGTCGAGCGCGTGTTGCCGGCCTGCGCGTTCAGCATGCTGATCGCCATCAGCAGCATGATGATCCCGCCACCCACCTCCAGCGACCCGACCGAGATGCCGAAGAAGTCGATGATCTGCTGCCCGAGCAACGTCGTCACCGTGATCACGCAGAACACCGACACCGACGCGATCCGGATCGTGCGACGCCGCTCGTCGTCCGTCTGCTGCGCCGTGAGGCTCAGGAAAAACGGCACCGCGCCGACCGGGTTGATCAGCGCGAGCAGCGAAATGAACGATTTGAGCAGATCCATCGCAAGCCGGCGCAGCGCGCCGAAGCCGTGAGGTTGTCCTGGGCGTCCGTCCGGTCAGAAGGTGAAGTTCACAGGCTGCCTTTGGTCGACGGGATCTGCCCCGCCGCGCGTTCGTCAAGCTCCACCGCCATCCGCAGCGCGCGGCCGAAGGCCTTGAACACCGTCTCGAGCTGGTGGTGCGCGTTGATCCCGCGCAGGTTGTCGACGTGCAGCGTGACGCCCGCATGGTTCACGAAACCGCGGAAGAATTCGATCGACAGGTCGACGTCGAACGTGCCGATCCGCGCGCGCGTGAACGGCACGTGGAATTCGAGACCCGGCCGGCCCGAGAAGTCGATCACGACACGCGACAGCGCCTCGTCGAGCGGCACGTACGAATGGCCGTAGCGGCGGATGCCCTTCTTGTCGCCGATCGCCTTCGCGACGGCCTGGCCGAGCGTGATGCCGACGTCCTCGACCGTATGGTGGTCGTCGATATGCGTGTCGCCGTGCGCCTCGACGTCGAGGTCGAACAGACCGTGTCGTGCGATCTGGTCGAGCATATGGTCGAGGAACGGCACGCCGGTCGCGAGCTTCTGCTGGCCGGTGCCGTCGAGGTTGAGCTTCACACGGATCTGCGTTTCGCTGGTATTGCGAACGACTTCCGCCACACGCATGGCAATTCCTTGACTGAGTCGATGTAAATGGGGATTGATCGCTTTCGCGCCGCGGTGCCGTCAGGCGTGACCGGGCAGCGCGAGTTTCAATGCTGCCATGAGGCGCGCGTTTTCGTCGGGAGAACCGACGGTCAGCCGCACGCATTCGGCCAGCAATGGGTGCATTTTACTCACGTTTTTGACGAGCACCCGCTCGGTGAGCAGCGCGTCGAACACGGCGGCCGCATCCGGCACGCGCACCAGCAGGAAATTGCCGGCGCTCGGGAACACCGTCGCGCCCGGCAGCGTGGCCACCGCCTGCGCGAGGCGCGTGCGTTCGGCGCGCAGCTCGGCCGCCTGCGCATCGAGCACGTCGAGGTGGTCGAGCAGGAAATCGGCGGTCGCCTGCGTCAGCACGTTGATGTTGTACGGCGGGCGCACCTTGTCGAACTCCGCGAGCCACGCGGGCAGCCCGACCAGATAGCCGAGGCGGATGCCCGCGAGGCCGAGCTTCGACACCGTGCGCATCACGACGACGTTGTCGAACTCCGCCGCGCGCGGCATCCAGCTGCGCTCGGCGAACGGCTGGTACGCCTCGTCGATCACGATCAGGCTGTGCTGCGCGGCCGCGATGATCCGCTCGATGCCCGCGTCGTCGTACAGCGTGCCGGTCGGGTTGTTCGGATACGCGAGGTAGACGAGCGCAGGCCGATGCTCGGCGATCGCCGCGAGCATCGCGTCGACGTCGAGCGTCAGGTCGGCCGCGAGCGGCACGCCGACGAACTCGAGCTGTGCGAACTTCGCCGACATCTCGTACATCACGAAGCCCGGCACCGGCGCGAGCACCTTCGCGCCCGGCTTCGCGCACGCGACCGACAACATGCTGATGATCTCGTCGGAGCCGTTGCCGAGCAGCACGTCGCACGCGGCGGGCACGCCCATCGCGTGGCGCAGCTTGTCGAGCAGCGCGGCGGGGCGCGGTGCCGGATAGCGGTTCAGCGCGACCTGCGCGAGGCGTTCGCCGAGGGCCGCCGCGAGCGGCGCCGGCAGCGGGTACGGATTCTCCATCGCGTCGAGCTTCACGAACCCGCTCGCGTCCGGCACCGGGTAGCTCGTCATTGCGAGCACGTCCCGGCGGATGATGTCTTGTGGCGTTGTCATGGTATGCAAGCCGGCGTGCATCGCGCCGGCGTCAATTGGCCGGCAAGGCGGCGGCTGCCGCCCTGCCCTGCGTCTCCTGCGTCGAGCCGAACGCTCAGTTCTGGCGGTCGCTCGTCCCCTTCATCCGGTACTCTGCGCTCTTCGCGTGCGCCTGCAGCCCTTCGCCGTACGCGAGTTCGGACGCGATCTCGCCGAGCGTCTGCGCGCCTTCCGCGCTGACTTCGATCAGGCTCGAGCGCTTGATGAAGTCGTACACGCCGAGCGGCGACGAGAAGCGCGCCGTGCGCGACGTCGGCAGCACGTGGTTCGGGCCCGCGCAGTAGTCGCCGAGGCTCTCGCTCGTGTAGCGGCCGAGGAAGATCGCACCCGCGTGGCGAATCAGCTGGCCCCACTGCTGCGGCTCCAGCGCCGAAATCTCGAGGTGCTCGGGCGCGATGTCGTTCGCGATCCTGCACGCTTCCGCCATGTCGCGCACCTTGACCAGCGCGCCGCGGCCTTCGAGCGACGCGCGAATCACGGCCTCGCGCGGCATCGTCGGCAGCAGTTCGTCGATCGCCTTCTCGACGCGCTCGATGAACGATGCGTCCGGGCACAGCAGGATCGACTGCGCGAGCTCGTCGTGCTCGGCCTGCGAGAACAGGTCCATCGCGACCCAGTTCGGATCGGTCGTGCCGTCGCACAGCACGAGGATCTCCGACGGCCCGGCGATCATGTCGATGCCGACCGTGCCGAACACGCGGCGCTTCGCCGACGCGACGTAAGCATTGCCGGGCCCGCAGATCTTGTCGACGGCCGGCACGGTCTCGGTGCCGTACGCGAGCGCGGCCACGGCCTGCGCGCCGCCGATCGTGAACACGCGGTCGACGCCGCCGAGCAGCGCCGCGGCGAGCACGAGGTCGTTCTTCACGCCGTCCGGGGTCGGCACGACCATCACGATCTCGCCGACGCCCGCGACGCGCGCGGGAATCGCGTTCATCAGCACCGACGACGGATACGCGGCCTTACCGCCCGGCACGTACAGGCCGACGCGGTCGAGCGGCATGACCTTCTGGCCGAGCACCGTGCCGTCCGCCTCCGTGTACTGCCAGCTATGGCTGCCGCACTCGATCTTCTGCTTCTCGTGGTACGCGCGCACGCGTGCCGCGGCCGCCTCGAGCGCCGCACGGGCCTTCGGCTCGAGGCCGTCGAGCGCCGCCTGCAGCGCGTCCTGCGGCAACTCCAGCGCGGCGACGCTGCCGGCGCTCAGCC
Source organism: Burkholderia sp. Bp8963 (assembly GCF_003854275.1). Taxonomy (GTDB): domain Bacteria; phylum Pseudomonadota; class Gammaproteobacteria; order Burkholderiales; family Burkholderiaceae; genus Burkholderia. Next base: position 87,568 of record NZ_QTQP01000010.1, on the reverse strand, counting down.
GGTCGAAGCGGTTCGTGTAGTCGAGCACCGCGGCGTCGCCGCGCGACTTCACGTCGGCGAGGATCTGCGCGACCGAGCGCTCGATCGCTTCGTCTTCGCTCGCTTCGAACGCGAGCACCGCACGCAGCGCGGCGCCGAAGCCTTCGCTCGTCGAATCGAGTTTGCGGATGGTGATGGACATGGAGGGTTCCGTTTCGGTGATGCGCTTATGCGCCGCCCAACGACGCGCGTTCGAACGCGTCGAGGAACGGCTTGAGCGCCGTGCGCTTAAGCTTCAGCGCAGCCTGGTTCACGACGAGGCGCGACGAGATCGGCATGATCTCCTCGACCTCGACCAGATTGTTCGCGCGCAGCGTGCCGCCCGAGCTGACGAGGTCGACGATCGCATCGGCGAGGCCGACGAGCGGCGCGAGCTCCATCGAGCCGTACAGCTTGATCAGGTCGACGTGCACGCCCTTTGCGGCAAAGTGTTCGCGCGCCGTCTCGACGTACTTCGTCGCGACGCGCAGGCGCGCGCCCTGGCGCACCGCTTTTGCGTAGTCGAAGCCCGCGGGCACCGCGACCGAGATCCGGCAGCGCGCGATGTTCAGGTCGATCGGCTGGTACAGGCCCGAGCCGCCGTGCTCGAGCAGCACGTCCTTGCCGGCCACGCCGAAATCGGCCGCGCCGTATTCGACGTAGGTCGGCACGTCGCTCGCGCGCACGATGATCACGCGCAGGTTCGGGTCGGTCGTCGGCAGGATCAGCTTGCGCGACGTTTCCGGATCCTCGGCCACGTGCACGCCGGCGGCGGCGAGCAGCGGCAGGGTTTCCTCGAAAATCCGTCCCTTCGACAGTGCAAGAGTCAACGGCGGGGTCAACGGCGCGTTCATGCAAGGCTCCCGGCAATGCGGCGCACGTTCGCGCCGACCGCAGTCAGTTTGGCTTCCATCCGGTCGTAACCCCGGTCGAGGTGGTAGATGCGGTCGACGAGCGTCTCGCCGTCGGCGCGCAGGCCGGCGATCACGAGGCTCGCGGACGCGCGCAGGTCGGTCGCCATCACCTTCGCGCCCGACAGCTTGTCGACGCCCGTCACGAGCGCCGTGTTGCCGTCGATGGTGATGTTCGCGCCGAGCCGGTTCAGCTCCTGCACGTGCATGAAGCGGTTCTCGAAGATCGTCTCGACGACCTGCGCGGTGCCCGTCGCGACCGAGTTCAGCGCCATGAACTGCGCCTGCATGTCGGTCGGGAACGCCGGGTATTCGGACGTGCGGATCGTCACCGCGGACGGCCGGCGGTCCATCTTCACGCGCAGCCAGTGCCCGCCTTCCTCGATCGACACGCCGGCCTCGCGCAGCTTGTCGACCACCGCGTCGAGGATGTGCGGGCGCACGCCCGTCAGCGTCACGTCGCCGCCCGCGGCCGCGACCGCGCACAGGAACGTGCCGGCCTCGATGCGGTCCGGAATCACCGCGTGGCGCGCGCCGTGCAGCCGCTCGACGCCCTGGATCACGAGCCGGTCGGTGCCGATCCCGTCGATCTTCGCGCCCATCTCGACGAGCAGGTGCGCGAGATCGCTCACCTCCGGCTCGCGCGCGGCGTTCTCGATCACCGTCTCGCCGTCGGCGAGCGTCGCGGCCATCAGCAGGTTCTCGGTGCCCGTCACCGTGATCATGTCGGTGACGATGCGCGCGCCCTTCAGCCGCTTCGCGCGCGCCTCGATGAAGCCATGCTCGATGTTGATCTCGGCGCCCATCGCCTGCAGGCCCTTGATGTGCTGGTCGACCGGCCGCGCGCCGATCGCGCAGCCGCCCGGCAGCGACACCTTCGCCTCGCCGAAGCGCGCGACGAGCGGCCCGAGCACGAGGATCGATGCGCGCATCGTCTTCACGAGCTCGTACGGCGCGATGAGGTTGTCGACGCGCGACGCGTCGAGCTGCACGTGGCTGCCCGTCATCTCGCTCTTCACGCCCATCTGGTTCAGGACCTTCAGCGTGGTGCGGACGTCCTGCAGGTTCGGCACGTTGTCGAGGTGGACCGGATCGGCCGTGAGCAGGCTCGCGCACAGAATCGGCAGTGCCGCGTTCTTCGCACCCGACACGACGATCTCGCCGGACAGCCGGCGGCCACCCTCGACCACGAGCTTGTCCATCCCATGTCCCTGCGAATCCCGATTGCCGGCCGGGTGTGCCGTGGCGACGCTCTCGACGGCGTCGCGCTCGTTGACGGTGACTTGCACTCAGTGGTTCCGGTTATGCGTTCTGCCATTCGGCGGGCGTCAGCGTCTTCATGCTGAGCGCGTGGATTTCCTGCTTCATGCGATCGCCGAGCGCCGCATAGACGAGCTGGTGGCGCTGGATCGGCCGCTTGCCCTCGAACGCCGGCGACACGATCGTCGCGAAGAAGTGCTGGCCGTCGCCTTCGACTTCCAGATGCGTGCAGGCGAGCCCGCCCGCGATGTATTGCTTGACCTGTTCGGGAGTCGGCAACATGGTGATGCTCCTGTCGGTGCGCGCCGAGGCGCGCGCGGCGCCGCGCGCGCTCGCAAGAGCGGCGCACGGCGGCGGTTTCATATCAATGACGCAGTTTGTAGCCGGTCGCGAGCAGCCGCATCGCGAACAGCGCGAGCAGCACGAAGAAACCGGAGACGATCGCGAGGCTCGCGAGCGGGTTGACGTCGGACGCGCCGAAGAACCCGTAGCGAAAGCCGTCGATCATGTAGAAAAACGGGTTGAGACGCGAGATTTCGCGCCACACGGGCGGCAGCGAATGCGTCGAATAGAACACGCCGGACAGGAACGTCAGCGGCATGATCAGGAAGTTCTGGAACGCGGCGAGCTGGTCGAACTTCTCGGCCCAGATCCCGGCGATCAGGCCGAGCGTGCCGAGGATCGCCGCGCCGAGCAGCGCGAACGCGAGGATCAACGCGGGCGCCGCGAACTGCATCGGGATGAACCAGACCGTCACGACGAACACGCCCGCACCGACCGAGAGCCCGCGCACGACGGACGCGAGCACGTACGCGCCGTAGATGTCCCGGTACGACAGCGGCGGCAGCAGCATGAACACGAGGTTGCCGGTGATCTTCGACTGGATCAGCGACGACGAGCTGTTCGCGAACGCGTTCTGCAGCACGCTCATCATCACGAGGCCCGGCACGAGGAAGCTCACGTACTCGACGCCCGGATACACCTGGACGCGGCCCGTCAGCGCGTGGCCGAAGATCGTCAGGTACAGCAGCGCCGTGACGACGGGCGCGAGCACCGTCTGAAACGACACCTTCCAGAACCGCAGGATTTCCTTGTAGAACAGCGTTTGAAAACCGCTGCCCAGCGCTCGCCCAATAGTACCGGGCTCAGGCGTTTGGCGGGAACGGGGGGGCTGCGCCCCCCCGGGCGAACGAAGTGAGCGTGGGGGTTGTTGTTTCATGCCAGACCCTCGATCGCCTCGGCCCCGTTCATCACCTGGACGAACACATCCTCGAGGTCGGCCTTCCTGACCTCGATCTCGTCGAACGTGCAGCCCGCGGCGCGGCACGACGCAAGGATCCGCTCGACCTCGTCGTAGCTCGCGAGCCGCAGCAGGTGCTCGCCGGGCGCACGGGCGGCCGGATCGGTTTCCAGCGCGCGCAGCTCGCCGGGCAGCGAGCCGCCCGCGACGCGCAGGTAAAGCTGCAGGCCCGCGAAGCGCTGCAGCAGCGCATCGGTGCGGTCGAGCGCGACCACTTCACCCCGGCGCAGCATCGCGATGCGGTCGCACAGCGACTCGGCTTCCTCGAGGTAGTGGGTGGTCAGCACGATCGTGTGGCCTTCACGGTTCAGGCGCGAGATGAATTTCCACAGCGTCTGGCGCAGCTCGACGTCGACGCCGGCGGTCGGCTCGTCGAGCACGATCACGGGCGGCCGGTGCACGAGCGCCTGCGCGACGAGCACGCGGCGCTTCATCCCGCCCGACAGCGCGCGCATGTTCGCGTCAGCCTTCTCGGTCAGGTCGAGATTGGCCATCACTTCGTCGATCCAGTCGTCGTTGTGGCGCAGCCCGAAGTAGCCGGACTGGATCCGCAGCGTCTCGCGCACCGTGAAGAACGGGTCGAACACGAGCTCCTGCGGCACGACACCAAGCGCGCGGCGCGCGCCCCGGAAGTCCTTGACGACGTCGTGGCCACGCACCGAGATGCTGCCTTCATCGGCCCGGGCAAGCCCGGCGAGGATGCTGATGAGCGTGGTCTTGCCTGCGCCGTTCGGGCCAAGCAGACCGAAAAACTCGCCTTCTTCGACCGACAGGCTGACGCCCTTGAGCGCCTGAAGCGACTTGTAGCGCTTCTTGACGTGACGGATTTCTATGGCTGACATGACTGTGCGCGGCGCAACGGCCGCGACGCCTATTCTGTGCTTGCTGCGAAAGAAAAAGGGGGCCGATTGGCAGCCCCGCAAAACGCTTGATTATAGGGCAAACCGACGGGAGGAGACGGCCATCGGGGACGGCCATCCAGAGCCGGCGCCCGACGGCGGGCGCGGCGCGGATCAGCGAGCGAGCGTCAATGTCGCCCGTTGACGAGCGTATCGACGCCGTACGCCTGTGCGAGGCTGGCGAGCTTCGGAGGGAGGTTGCGGATGTCGAGGGTGGCGCCGCGCGAGCGCGCGGCACGCTGCCATGCGAGCAGCACGGCGAGCGCGGACGAGTCGAACTGCGTCAGTGCCGCGCAGTCGACGGCGGTTGCGCCCGCGCCGATCTGCGCGAGACCCGCCGCGAGCGCGGCCTTCGCGCTTGCGTGGGTCAGCGAGGAGCCGGCTTCGAAGCCGCTCACGATGCCTGCTTGCTCGCGGCAAGCTCCTGGTTGCGCTGCGACAGGAACTGGATCAGGCCATCCACGCCGCTTTGCTGGATCTTCTCGTTGAACTGCTGCTGGTACGTCTGGATCAGCCACGCGCCGAGCACGTTCAGGTCATACACCCTCCAGCCCTGCTGCGTCTTGTACAGACGGTAGTCGATCTGGACCGGCTGGCCGTTGTTCATCGCGACCGTACGGACCACGACATCGGTATCATCCGCGCTCGCGCGGAACGGCGGGTACTGGATCTGCTGGTCCGGCTTCAGCTGCGCGATCGCGCCGGAGTACGTGCGGATCAGCAGCAGCTTGAACTGCTCCTGCACCTGCTGCTGCTGCGCCGGCGACGCTTCGCGCCAGTGGCGGCCCATCGCGAGCTGCGTGGTGCGGCGGAAATCCGTGTACGGCAGGATGTCCCTGTTGACGATCGAGATAATGCGGTTCGTGTCGCCCTGCTTGATCGTCTGCTGCTTCACTTCATCGAGCACCTGCTGCGTCGCGCTCTTGATCAGCGCCTGCGGGTTCGACTGGTCGACTTGCGCATGGGCCGCGCCGCCGAACGAGAACAGCGCCGCGAAAACGGGGATCAGGAACAGTTTCTTCATAAGTTTGACCTGCATGAGTGAGTCGATGCGAAGGTTGGAGCCCGTAGCTTACGCGCAAGTTCGCGACTGCTACCGACTGAATCGTTTCCGCCTGTAACGAATGTAAGTCCGATCAATGCAGCCGGATGCTCGGGAAGCGCAGCCCGCCGGGCGCGGGCGGCGCCACCTGCATCGGCGGCACGCTCGTTTCGCTGGCCGGATTCGGCGAGCCGGCCGCTTCCGACCCCGGCGCCGGTGCTGCGGTGCCGGATGCCCCCGCGGGCGCGGACGCAGCGGCAGGCGCCGCGGCGCTCGCCGGTGCCGCACCGCCGCTGATTGCCGCTCCTGCGGCCCCCGCAGCGCCCGTCGCTGCCGGCGCTGCCGAACCCTCGTCCGGCAGGTCGTACTTCGGCAGCGCTTCGCTGCCCGACGACGCGCCCGCTTCACCGCGCGCGTTGCTGATCAGCATCTGGCGGCGCTGCAGGTACGCGTTGCGCACGAACGAATACTTGTCGATCGCCGCCGCCTCGAGCACGTCGCCCGCGCCGAGCAGGTTCGCGCGCGTGTTGACCAGGTTCACGCCATAGACGCCCCAGCTCAGGCCGTCCGGCTTCACGTAGGTGAGCGGATTGCCGACGTAGTCGACGCCGAGGCCCGCCGCGTCGCGCACCGTGCTCGGCCCGAGCAGCGGCAGCACGAGGTACGGGCCCGCAGGCACGCCGTAGCGGCCCATCGTGACGCCGAAATCGGCCGTGTGCTTCGGCAGCTTCGCGATCGTCGCGACGTCGAACAGGCCGCCGACGCCGAACACCGTGTTGATCACGACGCGCATCAGGTCGCCGACACCGTCGGCAATCCGCAGCTGCACGATGTTGTTCGCCGCGATGTAGAGGTCGCCAACGTTCGAGAAGACGTTCGTCACGCTGTCGCGCACCGGCTGCGGCACGACCTTCTGGTAGCCCTGCGCGACCGGCTTCAGCGCGTACGTGTCGACGGTATCGTTGAACTTGTACATCGTCCGGTTGAAGCCTTCGAGCGGATCGCCCTTGGTCGGCGTCTGCACGGTGGCGCAGCCGCTCAGCGCAGTCACCGCTGCCACCGCGAGCGCGGCGTGGCTGATGCGAATCGTCTGCATGATCGTTACCCTCTTGAATTCTCTCGTGTGGTTCGTGTGGTTATTGCGCAGCAGCACCCGACGCGGCGGCCGGCGCCGGTGCAGGCGCGGCGGAAGCGCCGGAGGCCGGCTTCGCGCCGCCCGCGTCCGCTGCCTTGCTGTACAGGAACTGGCCGATCAGGTTCTCGAGCACGATCGCCGACTGCGTCATCGTGACCGTGTCGCCCGCCTTCAGCATCTCGGAATCGCCGCCCGGCTCGAGGCCGATGTACTGCTCGCCGAGCAGGCCCGACGTCAGGATCTTCGCGGACGAATCCTTCGGGAACTGGTATTGCTTGTCGAGACCGATCGTCACAAGCGCCTGGTAGGTGTTCGTGTCGAAGCCGATCGACTGTACGCGGCCGACCACGACGCCCGCGCTCTTCACCGCCGCGCGCTGCTTCAGACCGCCGATGTTGTCGAATTTCATCTTCACGGCGTAAGTCGGCTGAAACGACAGCGAGCTCATGTTGCCGACCTTCAGCGCGAGGAACAGCACCGCGAGGAAACCTACCACCACGAACAGGCCGACCCAGAAGTCGAGAGCAGTCTTTTTCATCGTCATCCCAAAATTTGGCTTGGCTGAGGCTTAGCTGAACATCAGCGCGGTCAGCAGAAAATCGAGGCCGAGTACCGCGAGCGACGCGAACACGACCGTCTTGGTGGTCGCGCGCGACACGCCTTCAGGCGTGGGCTTCGCCTCGTACCCTTGAAACAGTGCAATGAAGGTCACGGCGAACCCGAACACGATGCTCTTCAGCACGCCGTTGCCGACGTCGGCCCAGACTTCGACGCCGCCCTGCATCTGCGACCAGAACGCGCCCGGATCGACGCCGATCAGCACGACCCCGACGAAGTAGCCGCCGAGCACGCCCACCGCGTTGAAGATCGCGGCCAGCAGCGGCATCGTGATGATGCCCCCCCACATGCGCGGCGCGATCACCGTCTTGATCGGGTCGACGGCCATCATCTCGAGCGCGGTCAGCTGCTCTCCCGCCTTCATCAGGCCGATCTCGGCGGTCAGCGACGTGCCCGCGCGGCCCGCGAACAGCAGCGCCGTGACGACCGGGCCGAGCTCGCGCACGAGCGACAGCGCGACGAGGAGGCCGAGCGCCTGCTCGGACCCGTAGCGGTTCAGCGTGTAGTAGCCCTGCAGGCCGAGCACGAAGCCGACGAACAGGCCCGACACCGCGATGATCACGAACGAGTAGTTGCCGAGGAAGTGGATCTGCTTCGTGACGAGCCGCGGCCGACGCAGCAGCGGGAAGAATTCCAGCACGAGGCGCACGAACAGGCGCGTGCCGTAGCCCGCGCGCTCGAGGCCGCCGATGACGTAACGTCCGATCGCGCTGATCATGCGCGCCCTCCGCCGAGCCCGAAGTCCGCGCCAAGGGGCGGGCTCGTGTAATGAAATTTGAACGGGCCGTCCGGCGCGCCGTCGATGAACTGGCGCACGCTCGGGTCGGTCGATGCGCGCAGCTCGTCGGGGGTGCCCTGCGCGAGCACGCCGCCATTGGCCAGGAAGTAGACGTAGTCGGCGATCGCGAACGATTCCGGCACGTCGTGCGTGACGAGGATCGACGTCGCGCCGAGCGCGTGGTTCAGCGTGCGGATCAGGTTCGCGGTGATGCCGAGCGAGATCGGGTCGAGGCCCGCGAACGGCTCGTCGTACATGATCAGCTGCGGATCGAGCGCGATCGCGCGCGCCAGCGCAATACGCCGCGCCATGCCGCCCGACACCTCGGACGGCATCAGGTCGCGCGCGCCGCGCAGGCCGACCGCGTTGAGCTTCATCAGCACGAGATCGCGGATCAGTTCCTCGGGCAGGTCGGTGTGCTCGCGCAGCGCGAACGCGACGTTCTCGAACACCGACATGTCGGTGAACAGCGCGCCGAACTGGAACAGCATCCCCATCTGGCGGCGCAGCGCATACAGGCCGTCGCGCGTCTGGGCGCCGACGTCCGCGCCGTCGAACAGCACCTGGCCGCGGCGCGCGCGCACGAGCCCGCCGATCAGGCGCAGCACGGTGGTCTTGCCGCAGCCCGAGCCGCCCATGACCGCGACCACCTGCCCGCGCGCGAAGCGCAGGTTCAGGTTCGACAGCACGAGGCGATCGCCGTAACCGAAATCGACGTCGCGGAGTTCCAGCAGTGTCTCGGAGGGAGAGGGGCTCACGGAGCTGACAGTCCTTTTACGCAGAACGCCGAATTATAGGGCCTGCATTGGAATCATGTCGTGACGCTGCCCTCGGCCGTCCGGTCAACGATTGTCAAATTATCCTGTGAACATTTGCCGCAACGCAACAAGCGCCGCGCGATAGTCGGCGGCGCCCGTCACCGCGCTGACCACCGCGACGCTGCCGACGCCCGTCGCCAGTACGGCCGGCAAGGTGTCCTGCGCGACGCCGCCGATCGCGACGAGCGGCACCTGCGGGCCCGCGAAGGCCGCGTAGCGCGCGATCCGGGCGAGCCCCTGCGGCGGTGCGGCAACAGCCTTGGTCCGGGTCGCAAACACGGGCCCGAGCGCGAGATAGCTCGGGCGCACGTACAGCGCACGCAACATTTCGTAATATCCGTGACTCGACAGCCCGAGCCGCAGGCCCGCGCGCGCGATCGCGGCGAGATCGGCGGTCTCGAGGTCTTCCTGGCCCAGATGTACGCCGTACGCGCCGGCATCTGCGGCGATCTGCCAGTGATCGTTGATGAACACGCGCGCATCCGGATGACGACGCCCCGCCGCGACCGCGCGCGCGATCTCGGCGCGCAGCACGTCGGGTGCGGCGCCTTTCACGCGCAGCTGTACGGTCAACACGCCGCAGTCGAGCACCCGCTCGACCCATTCGGCGCTCGGCACGACCGGATACAGCCCGAGCCGCGCCGGGCACGGCGGGAACGCCGGCTCGGGCGCGGCCGGCAGCCCGGCGATACGCGGAAACCGCGCGGCGTCGACGGGCCACGCGTCGGCCGTGCGCATCTCGTCGCCGTCGCGCCACGCGAGCGCGAGCACCAGCGCGTCAAGCGGCGCAAAGCCGCAATCGACGAAGGCGGCCAGCGCGGCGATCCAGTCGTCCGCGAGCGGGTGCGCGGCATCGAGCGCATGGCGCTCGCCCGCGCAGTGCAGCACCGCGTGGCGTTCGCCGAACTCGATCACGGCGACGCCGGGCGACGCGACCAGCGCATGCATTCGCGTCGCGTGGTCGCCCTCCGATGCGATCAGCACGTCGCCGTCCGCGAGCGCGTCGGGCGGCGCGACGCACAGGCGCCACGGCGCCGTCGCGCGCGGCCAGTCGCCGAGCCGCGCGCGGATCCGTTCGGCCGCTTCCGCGAGTTCGTCGGCAGGCGGCCAGAATGCCGCGGCGAATCCCGCGCTCATGCACCGCCTCCGTCCTGGTGCCAGAACGGCATGCCGACCACCGGCGTGCTCGCGTGCGCGGTTTCGCGCGCGTCCATCGGCCCCGCGAGATACGCGGCGCGGCCGGCCTCGACGCCCTGCGCGAACGCGCGCGCCATGATCTCCGGATGGGTCGCCTGCGACACGGCCGTGTTCAGCAGCACGCCGTCGAAGCCCCACTCCATCACCTCGCACGCGTGCGACGGCACGCCGAGCCCCGCGTCGACGATCAGCGGCACGTCCGGCAGCCGCTCGCGCAGCACGCGCAGCCCGTACGGGTTCACGACGCCCTTGCCGGTGCCGATCGGCGCGCCCCACGGCATCAGCGCCTCACAGCCGACGTCGAGCAGGCGCCGGCCGATCACGAGATCCTCGGTGCAGTACGGCAGCACCTTGAAGCCGTCCTTGACCAGCTGCGCGGCGGCCTCGATCAAACCGACCGGATCGGGCTGAAGCGTGTAGTCGTCGCCGATCAGCTCGAGCTTGATCCAGTCGGTCTCGAACACCTCGCGCGCCATGTGCGCGGTGGTCAACGCCTCGGCAACGGTCTGGCAGCCGGCCGTGTTCGGCAACAGCGGCACCGCGTGACGCTTGAGCAGGTCGAAGAAACCGGCTTCGGCGGTGCCGCCCGACATCTGGCGGCGCAGCGCGACCGTCACCATCCCGGGCCGCGCGGCGGCAATCGAATCGGACAGCGACTGCAGCGATGGATAGCGCGACGTGCCGATCAGCACGCGGCTTGCGAAGGTTTCGCCGTACAGCGTCAGCGCGTCGGCGGAGGTGAGGGACGTCATCTCGTGTTCCTGGAAAGGTCGGGGGGACGAACCGGCGGGCGCTCAGCCGCCCGCGACGGGGTGCACGACGTCGAGCTTGTCGCCCGCCGCGAGCGCGCGCGCCGCGTGCTGGGTGCGCGCGACGAACGTGCCGTTCAGCGCCACCGCGTACGGCGGCCGCGCGCCGAATGCGGCGAGCGCATCGGCAACCGTCGCGCCGTCGGGCAGCATCAGGGTCTGTTGATTGATCTGGATATCCATGGCGTGCTTCGTCGAATTCGGGAAGGCGGCGCGCGTCAGGCCGGCTGGCGCGCGTCGTCGCGGTGATGAAGAAGATCCGGCCAGCGCGCGGCGCCGCGCCACGCGGCGAACGCGCCCGTGCCGCCGAGCGCGCCCGTCAGCGCCGCCTCGGCGAGCGCGACCGCGGCATGCGCGACTTCCGGCGCGATCATGAAGCCGTGCCGGTACAGGCCGTTGACCGCGAGCGTCGCCGCGCCGTCCCAGATCAGCGCCGGGCGATGATCGGGCAGCGTCGGCCGGCACTGCGCATTCAGCTCGAGGATGCGCGCCTCGCCGAATGCCGGGTGCACGGAGAACGCGGCGCTCAACAGCTCGAGCGCGGAACGCACGCTGACGGGCGACATGTCCTCGCCCTCCACTTCGGTCGCGCCGATCACGTACAGGTCATCCTGTTTCGGCGCGATGTACAGCGGATAGCGCGGATGCAGAAGCCGCACGGGCCGCGTCAGCCCGATGCCCGGCGCATGCACGCGCGCGACCTCGCCGCGGATCCCGCGCAGCATGGGCAGCACGGGCTTGGCGCCGAGCCCTCGGCAGTCGATCGTGAAGTGCGCGCCGGGCCGGTTGTGCGCGTCGATCGCGACGTGCCAGTGCGTGTCGACGCCGCGCTGCGCGAGGCCCGCCGCGAGCGCGCGCAGCACCTGGCGGTTGTCGAGCTGGCCTTCGCGCGGCAGCAGCAGCCCGCGCGCGAAGCGGCCCGCGAGCGCGGGCTCCGCGGCGTCGACCTGCGCGCCGGCGAGCGTGACGAAGCCGCCGTCGAGCAACTCGGCCGGCGCGTTCGCACGCACACGCCGCTCGAACAGCGGCGCTTCGGCGCGATCCGCGTGATGCCAGACGACGAGCGTGCCGTGATGCTGGAAGAACACCGGTTCCGGCAGCTCGGCGAGCCATTGCGGCCACCGGGCGAGCGACGCGGCGCCCAGCTCGGTGATCAGCAGCTCCGCGCTGGCCGCCTCGGCGAGCGGCGCGAGCATCGCGGCCGCAATCCAGGCGGCCGACTGCTCGCCGTCGGGGCCGCCGCGCTCGTAGAGCGCGACCCGGTGGCCGTCGCCGGCCAGCCGCCATGCAATCAGGCGGCCGACGAGGCCGCCGCCCAGTACTGCGAAATCCGGCCGGGAATTCGTGACGGTCATCGCGCGCCCTCCTCGCGGAACACGCATGCGTGCCGTGCGGACGCACGTGCGCGGCCCCGTGCGAATGCACGCGGGACGGTGGTACAAAAGACTGAAGATTGAACGGTCATCGCATCCTTCCGTAACGCGCAGTGCGCGTACCCAAAAGGACGAAACCGGCAGCAAAGGCCGGCCGGGCGGGACAGGGCGCTGGCAATGGGGAGGCAGCCAGCACGGCCCGGCGGGATCGGAAACTTCCCGCGCCGGTATTACCCGGATCGGGTGCAAAGGGTCTCTCTCAGCCTCGCCGCGCCGCCCGGACCATCTGCCGGCTGCGCACGAAGCACCCCTGTTTCGTCGACGGCCATTAGACCATAAAAGCGGAAACGGCCGCAAACTGTCCCCGGTCGGCAATTTCACCGATGCCGCACGCCGGTCTGGCACAATGCCCGCAGGCCGGCACGCGTTTCACGTGCCGGCCGCCGTGTCACCGCCGGCCGTTAAGGGCCGTTTAAGACGCGCGGGTCACCATCCGGAACGCCCGCGCGATGGGCGCCTTTTCCCGGCATGCCGTTCCGCGGCGCGCGCGGCTTCACCTGGCGCGCGCCGGCTACTCATCAGGAAGCACATGACCCAATCGACCCACACCGCCCACGACGCACCGCAGGACGAGCGCCCGGTATCCGCGTGGAGCCTCATCAAGCCCTACTGGGTCTCGTCCGAATGGAAAATCGCGTGGGGGCTGCTCGCCACGATCATCGTGATCAACCTCTGCGTCGTCTGGATCAACGTGCGGCTCAACAAATGGAACGCGGAGTTCTACAACGCACTGCAATCGAAGGACGTCCACGACTTCCCGAACCTGCTGATGCAGTTCTCGGCGCTCGCGTTCGGCTTCATCATCCTCGCCGTGTATGGCCGCTACCTGCGGCAGATGCTCGGCTTCCGCTGGCGCCAGTGGCTCACCGAGCGCTTCCTCGGCCAGTGGCTCGGCGACCGCGCGTTCTACCGGATCGAACGCGACCGCCTCGCCGACAACCCCGACCAGCGGATCACCGACGACCTGCAGTCGTTCGCGACGACCACGCTGTCGCTGTCGCTCGACCTGCTGTCGACGGTCGTCACGCTCGTGTCGTTCATCACGATCCTGTGGTCGCTCGCGGGCGCGCTGACGTTCATGCTCGGCGGCACGCCGATCGCGATCCCCGGCTACATGGTGTGGGCAGCCGCGCTGTACGCGGTGGTCGGCTCGCTGATCATCCAGAAGGTCGGCCATCCGCTCGTGTCGATCAACTACCAGCAGCAGCGCGTCGAGGCGGATTTCCGCTTCGGGCTGATCCGCGTGCGCGAGAACGCCGAGCAGATCGCGTTCTACGACGGCGAGAACACCGAGAACGGCAACGCGCACAACCTGTTCATGCGGATCCGCGACAACTGGTGGCGCGTGATGAAGTACACGAAGCGGCTCACGTTCGTGCTGAGCTTCTACGGCCAGATCGCGATCATCTTCCCGCTCGTCGTCGCCGCGCCGCGCTACTTCGCGGGCGCGTTCTCGTTCGGCGTGCTGATGCAGATCTCGTCCGCGTTCAACACCGTCAGCGACTCGTTCTCCTGGTTCATCAACAGCTACAGCACCCTCGTCGAATGGCGCGCGACGGTCAACCGTCTGCGCGAATTCAAGCGCGTGATGGGCGCGTCGCACCTGAAGGAAAGCGTGTCGCCCGCGACCGAGCACGGCGGCATCAACCTCCACTACGTCGACAGCGAGCAGTTGTCGACGTCGTCGCTGAAGCTCGCGCTGCCGAACGGCAACGCGCTCGCGGACATCGGCACCGTCACGATCGAGCCCGGCTCGCGCTGGCTCGTAATCGGCAAGTCGGGTTCGGGCAAGAGCACGTTCATGCGCGCGCTCGCGGGCCTGTGGCCGTTCGGCGACGGCGCGATCGACGCACCGGTCGGCGCGCGGATGATGTTCGTGCCGCAAACGAGCTATCTGCCGATCGGCACGCTGAAGGCCGCGCTCACCTACCCGGCCACCGCCGACGTGTTCAGCGACGAAGCATGCCGCGACGCGCTGCGCGCGTGCCGGCTCGAGGAGTATGTCGACCGGCTCGGCGAAACCGCGCACTGGACGCGCGTGCTGTCGCCGGGCGAACAGCAGCGTCTCGCGGGCGCGCGCGTGCTGCTGCACAAGCCCGACTTCCTGTTCCTCGACGAAGCGACGAGCGCGCTCGACGCAGACAACGAAGCGCGCCTCTATCACCTGTTCAACGAGCGGCTGCCGCAGGCCGCGATCGTCAGCATCGCGCACCGCGAATCGCTCGCGGCGTACCACGGCGGCACGATCAACGTCGAACGCGTGAGCGACAGCGACAGGGTCGCCGCGTAATCGTTGTTGGCTGGCGGCAACCCCCGGGCATTCCGGCATTTCGGCCGCCGCCAGCCGGCCGCCAGCATCGGCCCGCCCCGGTCGGCCATTCCCGTCGACGCGCCACGCGTGACCGGCACGAGCCTGCTCTAATTGGTACAAGCAGGTTCTCCGCCCTCCCCCTTATCCGCCAGCACGATTTCCGCCGACACGATCGGCCGGTGTGACGCGCCGTCGCGCGACAAGTGGCTCTCGAACAGCGTGAGCGCATCGAAACGCAACGCGACCGGCTCGCGCAACACGCCGCCGTGCGCGGGCTGCCCGACCGCATAGTGCGGCAGCCGCGCGAGCGTCACGTGCGGCCGGAACGGCCGGCGCTCGGTCGGCAGGCCGAGATCCCGCAACGCCGCGACGAGCGCATCGTTCAGCGCGACCAGCGCCGGTTCGGCGCCGAGCTCCGCGACGATCAGGCGCGCCTTCGGCAGGCTCGGCCACCACGCGAGCCGCTCGACCTGCTGCCGCGGCAGCGCGTTCGCGGCCGCCAGCGTCGGCAGCCGCGCGGCGAGCATGTCGCACCGATCGCGCTCGATCGCGCCGAGAAACGCGAGCGTCACGTGAAGCTGTTCGGGCTGCGTGCGCCGCGCGCCGCGCGCGACCGGCAACGCGTGCAACGCATCGCGCGATGCCGCGTCGGGCATCAGCGCGACGAATGCACGGAGCCGGTCGCCGTCCATGGTCAGCGCACCGCGACGCCGGGTGCGGCCCCGGCTTCGGGCGCCGCCGCCGGACGTTGCGGCAGCGGGCCGTGCTCGCCCCAGACGTCGGCCGGCAGCACGCGTGCGAGTTCCGGAATCGTGTTGCGCGTGAACACCGGGTCGGTGGCGCCTGCCGCGCGCTGGCGGCGGTAATCGCGCCATGCGGCGTGCGCGTACTTGCCGAGCGCGACGATCGCGATCAGGTTGATGATCGCCATCAGGCCCATGCTCGTGTCGGCCATCGCCCACACGAGCGGAAGCTGGCCGACGCTGCCGAACATCACCATCCCGAGCACCGCGATGCGGAACAGCGGCAGCACGCCCCGCCGCTTCGTGATGAACTCGACGTTGCCTTCCGCGTACGCGTAATTGCCGATCACCGACGAGAACGCGAGGAAGAAGATCGCGACCGCCATGTAGATGCCGCCCCAGTCGCCGACGTGGCTCGAGATCGCACGCTGCGTGAGCGCCGCGCCTTCCATCCCGGTGCCGATCTCGTACTGGCCCGACAGCAGGATCACGAACGCGGTCGCGCTGCAGATCACGATCGTGTCGACGAACACGCCGAGCATCTGGATCAGCCCCTGCGTGACCGGATGCCGGGTGCTGGCCGTCGCCGCCGCGTTCGGCGCGCTGCCCATCCCCGCTTCGTTCGAGAACAGCCCGCGCTTCACGCCGATCGCGATCGCCTGGCTGACCGCATAGCCGGTCAGGCCGCCCGCCGCCTGCTCGAGGCCGAACGCGCTCTTCACGATCAGCGCGATCACGCCGGGCACCATCGCGATGTGCGTCGCGACCGCGTAGACCGCGAGCGCGAGGTAGCCGATCGCCATCAGCGGCACGATCACCTGCGCAACGGTCGCGATCCGGCGGATCCCGCCGAAAATGATCGGCGCAGTCAGCAGCACGAGGCCGAAACCGACTGCGGCGCGGCTCCAGCCGAACGACACGTGAAACGCATCGGCGATCGCGTTCGACTGCACCGCGTTGAACACGAAACCGAACGCAAGGATCAGCGACAGCGAAAACAGCACGCCGAAGCCGCGCGAGCGCAGGCCGGTCTGGATGTAGTACGCAGGGCCGCCGCGAAACGAGCCGTCCGGATGCGAGACCTTGAAGATCTGCGCGAGCGTCGCCTCGACGAACGCGGACGACATCCCGACCAGGGCCGTGATCCACATCCAGAAGATCGCGCCCGGCCCGCCGACCGTCAGCGCGACCGCGACGCCGGCGATGTTGCCGGTGCCGACGCGGCTCGCAAGGCCGGTCGCGAACGCCTGGAACGACGAGATGCTGCCCGGCTCGCCCTTGCTGCCGACGAGGCGCATGCTGAGGAACAGCGCCTTCAGCTGGATCATCCGGAACCGCAGCGTGAACCATGCGCCCACGCCGAGCAGCAGCGCGATCAGCACGTAGTTCCACAACACGCCGTTGACGGCGTCGATCAACCCTTGCACGAGTGCTTCCATCCAGTGTCCTTTTAAATGGGGTCAGTCATGTCGGCCGCACTCCGCGGCCCGAGGGGCGACATGATATGACAATTCGAAATGATTATTACAAAACGAAAGAAAACGGGATGACGGAAAATCGGCGACGGATGAGATCAGATTAGACGACGCTTCGCGAAAATGCGGAGTGCCGGCGCTCATTGCCCGGCGCGCGAAAGCGTGGTGGGCGCCACTCGATCGTACATTGGTGAATTCAGCAGGAACCGCGATCTCGCAGAAGAGGGACGAAGGCATTTGCCCCAACGCATCGGTCGCGGCATTCGAAGCAAAGATTCTCGCGTTTGCGAAGGAGCACGGCATCCTCACCGACGAGGTCGAATTCGTCGGCACGAGCCGCTACCATGCCGACACGCTCGACAGGTGGGAATTCGACCTGAGGTCGCGCGAAGCAAGCTACGTCGCAACGATCGATTGCGACGGTCGTATCACCGGTTTCGGGACAAGGCGGAGCAATGCGGCCGGGCCGCGAATAGCGCAGGACTTCGCCACCAGGCCCGGATATCCGTTTCGACATGGTCAGCAGACATGGAGCTTGCTCAATCATGACTTCGACTTTCATGCGGCGCATGATTCGGTTGACACTCTGGCTTATCGCGACGCCCATCGTGCTTGTTTTGCTGCTGCTTGTCATCGTCGTGGGGGCAAGGTACGAGAAAGACGAAGGCAGTTGCCCCGACGCACCCGCCGCAGAACTCGAGGCGAGGATTCTCGTGTTCGCCAAAGAGAGGGGATATCGCTTGACGAACGTCCGGTTTGAGAACAATCCTCGATATCACGCAGACGCACTTGGCTGGTGGGGATTCAATCTGAGCGCGCGCGAAGGAACATATGGCGCAACGATCGATTGCAAGGGTCGCATCACCGGCTTCGGAAAAATCCAACAGCTTCCCCTGACTCAGCCGAGCCGTCCAAATGATTCCGCCCGTCGGCAGGAGAAGTAATCAGGCGTCGGCATATGCCGACGCCTGACGTTTGGCCGTCGTCCCGGCGGCAGCCATAAAAAAACCGGGCGCCCTCTCGGACGCCCGGCCTGGTTCGACGGCTAACGGACTGCGCTTACCGCGGCAGTTCCGAATGCCCCATCAGGTACGCATCGACCGAGCGCGCGCACTGCCGGCCTTCGCGGATCGCCCACACGACGAGCGACTGGCCGCGGCGCATGTCGCCCGCCGCGAACACCTTGTCGACCGACGTGTAGTACGCGCGATCGCCTTCGGTCGCCGCACGCGCGTTGCCGCGCGCGTCCTTGTCGACGCCGAATGCCTCGAGCACCGGAGAAGCCGGCTGCGTGAAGCCCATTGCGAGCAGCACCAGATCGGCCTTCATCTCGAACTCCGAGCCCGGCACTTCCTGCATCTTGCCGTCCTTCCACTCGACGCGCGCCGCGATCAGCTTCTCGACCTTGCCGTTCTTGCCTTCGAAACGCTTCGTCGCGACCGCCCAGTCGCGCTCGCAACCTTCCTCGTGCGACGACGACGTGCGCAGCTTGATCGGCCAGTACGGCCACACGAGCGGCTTGTTTTCCTCTTCCGGCGGCTGCGGCAGCAGCTCGAACTGCGTGACGCCCTTCGCGCCGTGACGGTTCGACGTGCCGACGCAGTCCGAACCCGTATCGCCGCCGCCGATCACGACGACGTGCTTGCCCTTCGCGAGCAGCTGGTCGGCCAGCTTGTCGCCGGCGTTCACGCGGTTCTGCTGCGGCAGGAAGTCCATCGCGTAATGGATACCGGCCAGCTCGCGGCCCGGCACCGGCAGGTCGCGCGGCGTTTCCGAGCCGCCCGCGATCACGACCGCGTCGAACTCTTCCTTCAGCGTCGCCGGCGAGATGGTCTCCTTCGCCATGTTGCCGATCGAGTCGGGCAGCGCATCCTTGCCGATGAACACGCTGGTGCGGAACGTCACGCCTTCCGCTTCCATCTGGCGCATGCGGCGGTCGATCAGCCACTTCTCGAGCTTGAAGTCGGGGATCCCGTAACGCAGCAGGCCGCCGACCCGATCGCTCTTCTCGAACACTGTCACGTCGTGGCCCGCGCGCGCGAGCTGCTGCGCGGCGGCGAGGCCCGCAGGCCCCGAGCCGACCACTGCGACCTTCTTGCCCGTCTTGTGCGCAGCCGGCTGCGGTGCCACCCAGCCTTCCGCCCACGCCTTGTCGATGATCGCGTGCTCGATCGACTTGATGCCGACCGGATCGTCGTTGATCCCGAGCGTGCACGCGGCTTCGCACGGCGCCGGGCAGATGCGGCCCGTGAATTCCGGGAAGTTGTTGGTCGAGTGCAGGACCTCGATCGCCTGACGCCAGTCCTGGCGATACACCAGGTCGTTGAAGTCCGGGATGATGTTGTTGACCGGACAGCCGTTGTTGCAGAACGGGATGCCGCAGTCCATGCAGCGCGCGCCCTGCACCTTCGCATCCGCGTCGGACAGCGCCGCGACGAATTCCTTGTAGTGCTTCACGCGCGTGAGCGGTGCTTCGTACGCCTCGTGGCGGCGTTCGAACTCCAGAAAACCGGTTGCCTTGCCCATAAGGTGCTCTTCTGATTCCGTGTATCGGGTGGGGGAGCCGCGCGCGCGACAGTCACGCGCGCGCGGCCTCTGCTATGTCGTTCGTCGCTCAGGCGGCCAGTTCTTCCTTCGCCGCCTTCTTCGCACCGATCTCGCCCAGCGCGCGCTTGTATTCGTGCGGGAACACCTTCACGAACTGGCGCCGCGCCGCGTCCCAGTTTTCCAGCAGCGATTTCGCGCGCGGCGAACCGGTGAACTGGAAGTGACGCTCGACGAGCCCCTTGAGCAGCGCTTCGTCCGTCGTGCCTGCGTGCCAGAGCGCGCGGTCGACCGTGCGCTCCTGTTCGGCCTGCTGCAGCACCGGCTCGAGCGCGACCATCGACTTGTTGCACTTCGCCGCGAACGTGCCTTCCGGGTCGTACATGTACGCGACGCCGCCCGACATGCCGGCCGCGAAGTTGCGGCCCGTCTCGCCGAGCACGACGACCGTGCCGCCCGTCATGTATTCGCAGCCGTGGTCGCCGGTGCCTTCGACGACCGCCGTCGCGCCCGAGTTGCGCACGCAGAAGCGTTCGCCCGCGACGCCACGGAAGAAGGCCTCGCCCTCGATCGCGCCGTACATCACCGTGTTGCCGCAGATGATGTTTTCCTCGGACTTGCCGCGGAAGTCGTTGGTCGGACGGATGATGATCCGGCCGCCCGACAGGCCCTTGCCGACGTAGTCGTTGCCGTCGCCGACGAGGTCGAGCGTCACGCCCTTCGCGAGGAACGCGCCGAAGCTCTGGCCGGCCGTGCCCTTCAGCTGGATGTGCACCGCATCGTCGTCGAGACCGTCGTGGCCATGCTTCTTCGCGATCACGCCCGACAGCATCGCGCCGACCGTGCGGTTCACGTTGCGCACCGGCTGGATGAACGACACATGTTCGCCGTTCTCGATCGCGGCCTTCGCCTTCTCGATCAGCACATGGTCGAGCGCGCGCTCGAGGCCGTGATCCTGCACGTCGACGTGACGCGGTGCGACTTCCTCGCAGTCTTCCGGCTGGTAGAACACGCGCGAGAAGTCGAGACCCTTCGCCTTCCAGTGCTCGACGCCCTTGCGCGTGTCGAGCAGGTCGGCGCGGCCGACCAGGTCGTCGAACTTCGCGATGCCGAGCTGCGCCATGATCTCGCGCACTTCCTCGGCAACGAAGAAGAAGTAGTTGACGACGTGTTCCGGCTGGCCCGAGAACTTCGCGCGCAGCACGGGGTCCTGCGTCGCGACGCCGACCGGGCACGTGTTCAGGTGGCACTTGCGCATCATGATGCAGCCTTCGACGACGAGCGGCGCCGTCGCGAAGCCGAATTCGTCCGCGCCGAGCAGCGCGCCGATCACGACGTCGCGGCCCGTCTTCATCTGGCCGTCGGCCTGCACGCGGATGCGGCCGCGCAGGCGGTTCAGCACCAGCGTCTGCTGCGTTTCGGCAAGGCCGAGTTCCCACGGCGTGCCTGCGTGCTTGACCGACGACAGCGGCGACGCGCCGGTGCCGCCGTCATGGCCGGCGATCACGACGTGATCGGCCTTCGCCTTCGCGACGCCTGCCGCGACCGTGCCGACGCCCACTTCCGACACGAGCTTCACCGAGATGCTCGAGCTCGGGTTCACGTTCTTCAGGTCGTGGATCAGTTGCGCGAGATCCTCGATCGAGTAGATGTCGTGGTGCGGCGGCGGCGAGATCAGGCCGACGCCCGGCACCGAGTAGCGCAGCTTGCCGATGTAATCGGACACCTTGTGGCCCGGCAGCTGGCCGCCTTCGCCCGGCTTCGCGCCCTGCGCCATCTTGATCTGGATCTGGTCGGCCGACGCGAGATACTCGGCCGTCACGCCGAAGCGGCCCGACGCGACCTGCTTGATCTTCGAGCGCAGCGAATCGCCATCCTTCAGCGGGATGTCGCTGACGATCTCGTCGCCGATCACCGACTTCAGCGACTCGCCCGACTTGATCGGAATGCCGCGCAGCTCGTTGCGATAGCGCTTGTCGTCCTCGCCGCCTTCGCCGGTGTTCGACTTGCCGCCGATCCGGTTCATCGCGATCGCGAGCGTCGCGTGCGCCTCGGTGCTGATCGAGCCGAGCGACATTGCGCCCGTCGCGAAGCGCTTGACGATCTCCTTCGCCGATTCGACTTCGTCGATCGGAATCGCCTTCGCCGGCGACACCTTGAATTCGAACAGCCCGCGGAACGTCATGTGGCGCTTCGTCTGATCGTTGATCAGGTGTGCGTATTCCTTGTACGTCTGGTACGAGTTGCTGCGCGTCGCGTGCTGCAGCTTCGCGATCGAATCCGGCGTCCACATGTGGTCCTCGCCGCGCACGCGGTACGCGTACTCGCCGCCCGCGTCGAGCATGTCGCGCAGCACCGGGTTGTCGCCGAACGCGTCGCGGTGCAGGCGGATCGCCTCTTCCGCGACTTCGAACAGGCCGATGCCGCCGACCTTCGATGCCGTGCCCTTGAAGTACTTCTCGACGAGGTCGGTCGCGAGGCCAAGCGCTTCGAAGATCTGCGCGCCCGTGTACGACATGTACGTCGAGATGCCCATCTTCGACATCACCTTCTGCAGGCCCTTGCCGACCGCCTTCGTGAAATTGTAGACGGCCTTCTCCGGCGACAGGTCGCCCGTCAGGCCGTCGGCCATCTTCGCGAGCGTTTCCATCGCGAGGTACGGGTGCACGGCTTCCGCGCCGTAGCCCGCGAGCAGCGCGAAGTGGTGCGTCTCACGCGCGGAGCCCGTCTCGACGACGAGGCCCGTGCTCGTGCGCAGCCCCTGCTGGACGAGGTGCGTGTGGATCGCCGAGGTCGCGAGCAGCGCGGGGATCGCGACGTGCTCGGCATCGGTCTTGCGGTCCGACACGATCAGGATGTTGTAGCCGGACTTCACCGCGTCGACGGCTTCCGCGCACAGCGACGCAAGGCGCGCCTCGATGCCTTCCTTGCCCCACGCGACCGGGTAGCAGATGCTCAGTTCGTACGAGCTGAACTTGCCGCCCGTGTACTGGTCGATCGCGCGGATCTTCGCGATGTCCTTGAAGTCGAGCACCGGCTGCGACACTTCGAGCCGCATCGGCGGGTTGATGTTGTTCGTGTCGAGCAGGTTCGGCTTCGGGCCGATGAACGACACGAGCGACATCACCATGTTCTCGCGGATCGGGTCGATCGGCGGGTTCGTGACCTGCGCGAACAGCTGCTTGAAGTAGTGATAGAGCGTCTTGTTCTTGTTCGACATCACCGCGAGCGGCGAGTCGTTGCCCATCGAGCCGACCGCCTCCTCGCCCTGCTGCGCCATCGGCGCCATCAGGAACTTCAGGTCTTCCTGCGTATAGCCGAACGCCTGCTGGCGGTCGAGCAGCGCGGCGCCCTCGACGCGGCCTGCGGCAACTTCCTCGGCCTTCGGCTCGATCTCGTCGAGCTTGATGCGCACGGCGTCGATCCAGCTCTTGTACGGCTTCGCGTTCGCGAGGTTGTCCTTGAGCTCCTTGTCGTCGATGATGCGGCCGTGTTCCATGTCGATCAGGAACATCTTGCCCGGCTGCAGGCGCCACTTCTTGACGATCTTCGACTCGGGGATCGGCAGCGTGCCGGCTTCCGACGCCATGATCACGAGATCGTCGTCGGTCACGATGTAGCGCGCCGGGCGCAGGCCGTTGCGGTCGAGCGTCGCGCCGATCTGGCGGCCGTCGGTGAACGCGATCGCGGCGGGGCCGTCCCACGGCTCCATCATCGCGGCGTGGTATTCGTAGAACGCGCGGCGGTTCTCGTCCATCAGCGTGTGCTGTTCCCACGCTTCCGGGATCATCATCATCACCGCGTGCACGAGCGGGTAGCCCGCCATCACGAGCAGCTCGAGACAGTTGTCGAACGATGCGGTATCCGACTGGCCCGGGTAGATCAGCGGCCAGAGCTTCGGCAGGTCGTCGCCGAGCACGTGCGACGCGATCGCGCCGGTACGCGCGTTCAGCCAGTTGACGTTGCCCTTCACGGTGTTGATCTCGCCGTTGTGCGCGATCATCCGGTACGGGTGAGCCAGTTCCCATGCCGGGAACGTGTTGGTCGAGAAGCGCTGGTGCACGAGCGCGAGCGCCGACACGGTGCGCGCGTCCTGCAGGTCGCGGTAGTAGACGCCGACCTGGCCCGCGAGCAGCAGGCCCTTGTAGACGATCGTGCGCGCCGACATCGACGGCACGAAGTATTCCTTGCCGTGCTTCAGCTTCAGCGCCTGGATGCGGTGGCTGGCCGTCTTGCGGATCACGTAGAGCTTACGCTCGAGCGCGTCCGTCACCATGATGTCCTTGCCGCGGCCGATGAAGATCTGGCGGATCAGCGGCTCGCTCGCCTTCACGGCCGGCGAGATCGGCATCGCGTGGTCGACCGGCACGTCGCGCCAGCCCAGCACGACCTGGCCCTCTGCCTTCACGGTGCGCTCGAGCTCCTGCTCGCACGCGATCCGCGACGCGTTTTCCTTCGGCAGGAAGATCATCCCCACGCCGTACTCGCCGGCCGGCGGCAGCGTGACGTCCTGCTTCGCCATTTCCTCGCGGTAGAACGCGTCCGGAATCTGGATCAGGATGCCCGCGCCGTCGCCCATCAGCGGATCGGCGCCGACCGCGCCGCGGTGGTCGAGATTCTCGAGGATCTTCAGACCCTGTTCGATGATCTCGTGGCTCTTCTTGCCCTTGATGTGTGCGACGAAGCCGACGCCGCAGGCGTCGTGTTCGTTTTGCGGGTCATACAGACCTTGCGCGGCGGGCACCGCGGTGAGCGGCTGCTGGTGGTCGTTCATGGGGACACCGTCGTAAAGGGGCCTCGAGGGCCGTTGAACCATTTTCTTGTTGCCGCCGTTTCCCGCTTCCCGGCGGGAGGCGGCGCGGCCGACAGTGGGTGGGGCATGCTTCGCCCGGGCCACCGGAATTCGGAATATACGCGACGAATCAAAGGAATAGCAACAAAAACCGTGTGATACGGCCCCAATTAAACCGATGCATCGATCTGGTGCCGTTTTATTGGGGTCGTATCATTTTGGTGCAAAAAGAAGCGGCGCCCGCAGCGCCGCCTCCCGTTCCGCCTGCCAGCCCTTACTGCTGGATCGGCGGCGTGTTCTCACGCACCTTGCGAGGACGCCCGCGCGGCAGCGGCGACACGCGCCGGTTCGCGGTACGCGCCGCCCATTCGCGGTAGTTCTCGCCGCCGAGCACCCAGCCCTTCAGCGTCGCCTGCTGGAGCTGGTCGGCCTGCCGCTCGTCGAGCGGCTGCTCGCACAGCTCCTTGTACGCGCGCTGGCGTTCGAACGGCGTGTTGCCGAGCGCCCAGTAGAGCGGATGGTCGGTGATCAGGCTGTCGACGGTGAGCCCGATGTGATGCCGGTAGCTCGACCACCGATAGGCATCCGGCGTCGCGGCAAGCTGCGCGCGCACGGGGCTCAACTCGACCACGCGGCTCGCGAGCAGGAAATAGCGCTCGCCTTCGATCACGGTCGCGCGATAGCGGCCTTCCCACAGGGTGCCGCGCCGCGAATAGCGTCGGTTGAAATGGGCGACGTAGCGACGTCCGACTGCCTGCATCGCCTTCGGCAGGCTGGCCTCGTCGCTCGGCGTCACGAGAAGCTGCACCTGGCGCGGCAGCAGCACGTATGCGTGCACCGCGAGGTGGTGATCGCGCGCCGCGGCCTTCAGACAATCGATGAAGAGCTCGTAGTCCTGGTCGTCGACGAACGCGGGTTGCTGATCCAGGCCGCGCAATATCACGTGCTGCGGCTGGTCGGGAACGTAGAGTCGTGCTAGCCGTGCCATGCTGAATGTCCGTTTGATCGCGTTAGGAGATACCCGAAGGTCCGATGGTGCGCACTTCCGTAGAACCCTTTGCCCACGGTGCGCCGAAACGTACGGTCGTGCGAATCCTAGGGAGAAAACTCTAACTTACGAGCTTGTTTGGTTTTAAACGCCGTAGTCATAATGAGCACGCCTTTGATCGGAGGAGACAAAATGAAACGAAAACTGGCCATTACGGGGGCCGCTGCGCTCGCGTTCACGTTGGCGAGCAGTGCGGCGCACGCGCAATCGGCAGGTAGCTTTTACGTCACCACCGGGTGGTTCCACCTTGCTCCGCAGGACAGCAGCGACCCGCTGTTCCTCTACGGAGTCGGTGGCACGCCCATCAATCAGTCCATTCCCAACACGGGCGCCGGCATCAGCGATGCCGACACGCTCGGGCTGGCATTCGGCTACTTCATCACCGACCACATCTCCACCCAGCTCGACATGGGGATACCGCCGAAGTTCGACATCACCGGCAAGGGTCGGTTCGAAAGTTTCGGCAAGCTCGGCTCCGCATACCAGTGGAGCCCCGCATTGTTGCTCCGCTACAACTTCAACGAAGCCAACGCCAAATTCCGGCCGTATGTCGGCATCGGCGCGACTTACGTCTGGTTCACCGGCGCGAAGCTCACGAACGGTACGTTCGAGAACGGCGTGCTCGGTGGCCCGACCAGCGCGACGACCAGCAACCAGTGGGCGCCCGTGTTCAACGCCGGCTTCACGTACAACTTCACCGACCACTGGTTCGCAGGCCTGTCGATCTCGTATGTGCCGTTGAGCGTCACCGCGACCTTCACGACGGCCCGTCAGACCCCGGTCGGGACGCTGACCGAAACGTCGAAGGCCAAGATCAACCTGAACCCGATCGTCACCTACCTGAACGTCGGCTACCGCTTCTAAGCGTAGTCGAATATTTGGGGAATGGTTAATCCCGCTGCAATTTGTAGCGGATTTTTCCTTGCGTAACGCGCCGTGACGTAAAACGCCCCGAGCGAAATGCCGACGGGGCGTCGATTATTACGCGTCAGGCCCGCTCCGGGGCCTGGCGCCGCTCACGCATGTGCGCTGGCCGCGCCACGGTTGAATTGATCAATCACTGGAAGCCGGGCTGGACGTTGCATCCAGCGCTTGCGGGCCGATCAGGTCGATACGGTCCGTGCAGATTGCGTCGACGCCCCACCGCACGAGCTGCTGCGCGCGCGCGAGGTCGTTGACGGTATAGGCGAGGATCCGCAGGCCGGCCGCCCTGATCGCGCGCACCAGCGGCTCGTCGAGCGATTGATGGTCCGCATGCAGCGACACGCAGCCGAGCGCGTCGACCGCCTGCGCGCGCCAGTCGTCCGGCACGGTCTCGTACAGCATTCCGCGCGGCAGGTCGGGCGCAGCGTCACGCGCCTGCTGCAGTGCATCGAACGAAAAGGACGACAACAGCGGCGGCATCGCCGCGCCGCGCCAGTACGCCGCAGCGTCGGCGGCCACGCGCCGCCCGGTCTCGCGTTCGCGCCCGGCGCACGGCTTGATCTCGACATTCGCCGCGAGCCCGAGCGCGAGGCAGCGCGCCGCAGCAGCGTCGAGCGTCGGCATCCGCTCGCCCGCGAACCGCGCGTCGAACCAGCTGCCCGCGTCGAGCGCCGCGAGTTCCGCATAGCGCATCCGCGCCGCCGCCCCGTGGCCGTTCGAGGTCCGGTCGACCGTGTCGTCGTGCAGCAGGAACGTGACGTCGTCCGCCGACAGCTTTGCGTCGAATTCGACCATCCGGTGCCCGCGCCGCGCGCCTTCGTCGAGCGCCGCAAGGGTATTCTCCGGTGCCAGCGTGCCGCCGCCGCGATGAGCGACGACACGCGGGTACGGCCAGACAGCATGGGAACTCATCGGGACACCTGTCGATTGGGTTCAGCCGGCGCGCTTGCCGGTCTCGGGATCGAAGAAATGCAGCCGGTGCGTGGGCAGCGCCACCGCGAGCGCCGTGCCGCGCGCGGGGCGGTCCGCGTGCGGCAGACGCACTGCGACATCGTGCGCGCCCCAGCGGCCGTGCGCGAGGTTGTCCGCGCCGAGCAGCTCGCACGAATCGACCGTCAGCGTCACGTGCGGCACGCCCGGCTGCGGCGTCATGTGCTCGGGTCGCACGCCGAGCACCCAATCGCGGCCCGGTGCGATCTCCACGCCGATTCCGGGCACGCCGGCGACCGGCAGTGCCGGGCCGCCGCCCGCGACCGTAAACGTCGCACCGTCTTCCGACAGCCGCCCGTGCAGCAGGTTCATTGCCGGCGAGCCGATGAAGCCCGCGACGAACACGGTCGCCGGCTTCTCGTAGACGTCGACCGGCGCGCCGATCTGCTCCGCGTAGCCGCGGTTCATCACGATCACGCGCTGCGCGAGCGTCATCGCCTCGATCTGGTCGTGCGTCACGTAGACGCTCGTCGTCGCGAGCCGCGCATGCAGCCGCTGGATCTCGAGCCGCATCTGCACGCGCAGCTTCGCGTCGAGGTTCGACAGCGGCTCGTCGAACAGGAACACCGACGGCTCGCGCACGATCGCACGCCCCATCGCAACCCGCTGCCGCTGTCCGCCCGACAGCTCGCGCGGACGCCGCGCGAGCAGCGGCTCGAGCTCGAGGATCTTCGCGGCTGCGGCAACCCGCGTATCGATCGTCGCGCGCTCGATGCCGCGGATCTTCAGCCCGTAGCCCATGTTCTGCGCGACCGTCATGTGCGGATACAGCGCATAGTTCTGAAACACCATCGCGATGTCGCGATCCTTCGGCTCGAGCGCGTTGACGACCCGCTCGCCGATCGCGATCTCGCCGTCCGTCACGCTCTCGAGCCCCGCGATCATCCGCAGCAGCGTCGACTTGCCGCAGCCGGACGGCCCGACCAGCACGATGAATTCGCCGTCGGCAATCTCGACGTCGATCCCGTGCAACACGTTCTGTTTGCCGTCATAGGATTTCCTGACACCCCTCAAGCTCAGCGCAGCCATACGTCGCCCTTCTCCTCGTAGCGTGTCCGTGGTTATTTTTCAGAATCGACGAGGCCGCGCACGAACCAGCGCTGCATCGCCAGCACGACGACGAGCGGCGGAATCATCGCCAGCAGCGTCGCCGCCATCACGTAATGCCATTCAGTCGCGGTATCGCCGCTCGCGATCATCGTCTTGATGCCGACCACGGCCGTCGACAGCGACGCCTCCGTCGTGATCAGGATCGGCCACAGATACTGGTTCCAGCCGTAGATGAACGTGATCACGAACAGCGCGGCGATGCTCGTCTTCGACAGCGGCAGGACCACGTCCCAGAAGAACCGCAACGGCCCCGCGCCGTCGATGCGCGCCGCGTCCATCAGCTCGTCGGGCAGCGTCATGAAGAACTGGCGGAACAGGAACGTCGCGGTTGCCGACGCGATCAGCGGCAGCGTGAGCCCCGCGTAGGTGTTCGTCATCTGCAGCGTCGACACGACCTGCACGGTCGGGAAGATCCGCACCTCGACCGGCAGCATCAGCGTGACGAAGATCAGCCAGAACGCCGTATTGCGGAACGGGAAGCGGAAATAGACGATCGCGTATGCGGACAGAATCGACACCGCGATCTTGCCGACCGCGATGCCGAACGCCATTGCGAAGCTGTTGACGAGCAGCCGGCCGAACGGCGCCGTCGTGGCGCCGCTGCCGTGCCGCCAGATGTACGCGACGTTCTCGAACAGGTGCGTGCTCGGCACGAGCGACAGCGGCACCGTGAACACTTCTTGCGCGCTCATCGTCGCCGCGCAGAACGCGACGTAGACGGGGAACACGATGAGCACGACGCCCGCGATCAGCACCGCGTGGCAGAACAGGTCGAAGCCCTTGCGATTCTCGATCATGCGTATTGCACCCTGCGCTCGACGAAGCGGAACTGGATCACCGTCAGCCCGACGACGATCGCCATCAGCACGACCGACTGCGCGCCCGAGCTGCCGATGTCGAGCCCCTGGAAGCCTTCCGCGAAAATCTTGTAGATCAGCGTCTTGGTGCTCTGCGCGGGGCCGCCGGCGGTCGCGGCGTCGATCACCGGGAACGTGTCGAAGAATGCGTAGACGAGGTTCACGACCAGCAGGAAGAAGCTCGTCGGCGACAGCAGCGGCAGCACGAGGTGGAAGAAGCGCCGCACGGGGCCCGCACCGTCGATCGCGGCGGCCTCGACCAGCGAGCGCGGGATCGCCTGCAGCCCTGCGTAGAAGAACAGGAAGTTGTAGCTCACCTGCTTCCACACCGACGCGAGCACGACCAGGAACATCGCCTGCCCGCCGTTCAGCGCGTGATTCCAGACGATTCCCGACTTAGCGAGCGCGTAGGTGACGAGGCCGATGCTCGGATTGAACAGGAACGCCCACAGCACCGCGGCGATCGTCGGCGCAACCGCGTACGGCCAGATCAGCAGCGTTCGGTACGCGCGCGCGCCGCGCACCACGCGATCCGCGCATGCGGCGAGCAGCAGCGACACGACGAGCCCGCTCACTGTCACGAGCGTGCTGAACACGAGCGTCGTGCGAAACGAGTCGAGATACAGCGGATCGGCGAACAGGCGCGTGAAGTTCGCAATGCCGACGAACTCGCTCGACGTGCCGAACGCATCCTGCATCTGCGTCGATTGCCACAGCGCGACGCCGGCCGGCCAAAGGAAGAACACACCGGTGATCGCGAGCTGCGGCGCGATCAGCAGGTACGGCAGCAGGCTCGCGCCGAAACGGGAACGGGATTGCATGGCGGGAATCCGGGCAGGCGAAACGGGAATGAAGACCGGCCACCGGCCGTCGCGCGCAAGCGCACGCGAGCGCACAACCGGCCGGCGGCACGATGCGGCGCGTGCTCAGCTGCCCGACTTCTCGAAGCGCCGCAGCAGCTCGTCGCCGCGCGTGACCGAGGCATCGAGCCCTTCCTTCGGCGACTTCTTCTGCGCCCAGACCTGCTCGAGTTCCTCGTCGACGACCGTGCGGATCTGCGGCATGTTGCCGAGCCGCAGCCCCTTCGTGTACGGCAGCGGCGGCTTGTTCATCATCTGCTTGATCGCCGTTTCCGCGCTCGGGTTCTTCGCGTAGAAGCCCTGCTGGCGCGTCAGGTCGTATGCGGCCGTCGTGACCGGCAGGTAGCCCGTGTCCTGGTGCCACTTCGCGGCGACTGCAGGCGAGCTCAGGTACGCGAGGAATTTCGCAACGCCCTTGTAGGTCGCCGGATCCTTGCCGGCCAGCACCCACAGGCTCGCGCCGCCGATGATCGCGTTCTGCGGCGCGCCCTTCACGTTCGCGTCGTACGGCATCATGCCGGTGGCGAAATCGAACTTCGCATACTTGTGCATGTTGGCGAGCGCGCCCGACGACGTCGTGACGATCCCGCAATCGCCGCTGTTGAACTTCGCCGACGCCTCGTCCTTGCGGCCCGCATACGTGAATGTGCCGTCCTTCGCCATCTGCTGCAGGAACTGGATGTGCGCGACCTGCTGCGGCTTGTTGAACTCGAGCACTGCGTCCGTGCCGTCGAAGCCGTTGTTGCGGCTCGCGAACGGCAGCGCATTCCACGCACTGTAGTTCTCGAGCTGGACCCAGCCTTGCCAGCCGGTCGTGAAGCCGCACGCCATGCCCGACTTGCGCAGCTTCTCGGCATCGGCCTTGACCTCGTCCCACGTCTTCGGCGGCTGGTTCGGGTCGAGCCCGGCCTTCCTGAACGCATCCTTGTTGTAGTACAGCACGGGCGTCGAGCTGTTGAACGGCATCGACACCAGATGGCCCGTCTTCGCGTCGCTGTAGTAGCTCGCGATGGTCGGCACGAACGCCTTTTCGTCGAGCGGCACGCCGGCCTGCCTGAACACGTCGTAGACGGGCACCACTGCCTTCTTCGCCTGCATCATCGTCGCGGTGCCGACTTCGTACACCTGAAGGATCGCCGGCGCGTTGCCGCTGCGATACGCGGCAATGCCCGCCGCGAGCGCCTGGTCGTAGGTGCCCTTGAAGACCGGCACGATCCTGTAATCGCTTTGCGATGCGTTGAACTGTGCCGCGATGTCGTTGACCCGCTCGCCGAGTGCGGCCTCCATCGCATGCCAGAACTGGATCTCCGTCACCGCGAATGCCGCATGCTGCGCACCGAACAACAATGCGCCCCCGAGCGCGAGCGAGCGAACCAGCGTCCCTACGGGCTTCTTCTTCATCGACTTCTCCTATGAAAACGATACCAACAGCAGGTACACCATCCCCATCGCCATTGAACCGGCGCAGTCTAGTGATCGTTTGTGACAATCAGTTGTCGCTGATGACGAACAAACGTTGGTATTCCTTCAGGGCGAATCGATCGGTCATGCCGGCGATGTAATGCGCGACGAGGCGCGGCTGCTTGTCTGCGTCGTCGGACTGGTATGGCGGCGGCAGCAGGCGCGGATCGTCGAGGAACGCGTCGAACAGCCCCGCGACGACACGCTGCGCCTTGCTCGCCATCCGCATCACCTTGTAATGGCGGTACAGGTTCTTGAACAGGAAGCGCTTGAGGGCCGCCGCCTGTTCGGCGACGGCTTCGCTGTGCGACACGAGCGGCGGCGCCGCGCGCACGTCGTCGAGCGACGCCGGCGCGACGCGCGCGAGATTGCGCGTCGTCTCGTCGATCAGGTCGACGATCAGCGTGTTGATGATGCGGCGCACCGTCTCGTGCACGAGACGGCGGCCATCGAGACTCGGGAATTCGGCGAGCGCCTGCTCGTAATGGCGCTGCCACAGCGCGACCTGCGCGAGCTGGTCGATCGTGATCAGCCCGGAGCGCAGGCCGTCGTCGACGTCGTGGTTGTTGTACGCGATCTCGTCGGCGATGTTCGCAAGTTGCGCCTCGAGCGACGGCTGGCGCCCCTGCAGGAAGCGTTCGCCGAGCGCACCGAGCTTGCGCGCATTGTCGCGCGAACAGTGCTTGAGGATCCCTTCGCGCGTCTCGAAGCAGAGATTCAGGCCGTTGAATGCGCCGTAGTGTTCCTCGAGCTCGTCGACTACAGCGAGGCTCTGCAGGTTGTGCTCGAAGCCGCCGTGCTCGCGCATGCACGCGTTGAGCGCGTCCTGCCCCGCGTGGCCGAACGGCGTGTGCCCGAGATCGTGCGCGAGGGAGATCGCCTCGACGAGATCCTCGTTCAGCCGCAGGTTGCGTGCGACCGAACGCGCGATCTGCGCGACTTCGAGGCTGTGAGTGAGGCGGGTGCGGAACAGGTCGCCTTCGTGATTGACGAAGACCTGGGTCTTGTATTCGAGACGGCGGAACGCGGTCGAGTGGACGATGCGGTCGCGATCGCGCTGGAATTCAGTGCGGGCCGCGGGCGGCGGCTCCGGATGGCGCCGGCCACGCGACTGCGACGCGTGCGCGGCATACGGGGCGAGATGCGCTTCCAGCGCCGCCAGCGTCGGCGGCTCGGCCACCGGCGCGGCGGTTGCGCTCCGGGGCTGGCGTGGCAACATGCTGCTGGATGTTTCGCTCACCGTCTCCTCCACGTCAAGGGCGCCGGGCAGCCGGGCCGGGTTATTGCGTCGCCGCCGCCGCCGTCGCCGCCAGTGTAGCGAACACAGCTTCGTCGGGCGCCGGCGTGATCAGCGTATCGCCGAAGCGCTTCAGCAGGATGAACTTGATCGCGCCGGCCTCGGCCTTCTTGTCGACGCGCATCAGGTCCATGTAGCGCGCGTCGCCGAGTGCGGGCGCGCGGGTCGGCAGATGCGCGGCGGCGATCACCGCGTTCAGGCGCTGCCGCGACGCGTCGTCGAGCAGGCCGAGCCGCACCGACAGGTCGCCCGCCATCACCATTCCGCAGCCGACCGCCTCGCCGTGCAGCCACTCGCCGTAGCCGAGCCCGGCCTCGATCGCGTGGCCGAACGTGTGGCCGAAATTGAGGATCGCGCGCAGGCCGCCTTCGCGCTCGTCCGCCGCGACCACGCTCGCCTTGATCTCGCATGAGCGCTTGACCGCTTCGGCGAGCGCGCCGGGCTCACGGCCATTCAGCGCGCCGATGTTCGCCTCGATCCAGTCGAAGAATGCGGCGTCGGCGATCGCGCCCGTCTTGATGACCTCGGCGATGCCCGCCGCCAGTTCGCGGTCGGGCAGCGTCGTCAGCGTGCCGATGTCCGCGATCACCGCCTGCGGCTGGTAGAACGCGCCGATCATGTTCTTGCCGAGCGGGTGGTTGATGCCCGTCTTGCCGCCGACCGACGAATCGACCTGCGACAGCAGCGTGGTCGGCACCTGGATGAACGGCACGCCACGCATGTAGCATGCGGCCGCGAACCCCGTCATGTCGCCGATCACGCCGCCGCCGAGTGCGACGAGCGTCGTCTTGCGGTCCGCGCGTTCGGCCAGCAGGCCGTCGAAGATCAGGTTCAGCGTTTCCCAGTTCTTGTACGCCTCGCCGTCCGGCAGCACGACCGTCGACACGCGCTTGCCGAGCGGCGCGAGCGCCGCGCGCAGCGCGTCGCCGTAGAGCGGATCGACCGTCGTGTTCGTGACGATCGTGACGGACGATCCCTTGATGTGGGGAGCGAACAGTTCGGTGCGGCCGACCAGGCCGGCGCCAATATGAATCGGATAGGCGCGTTCGCCCAGATCGACGTTGACAGTAATCATGCTTGTATAGGCTTGGCGACGACGCCCGCCAGTTCGAGTTGCATCAGCACCATGTTGACGAGCCCGTTGACCGACGGGCGGCCCGTCTCGATGACGAAATCCGCGCATTCGCGGTACAGCGGATCCCGCACCTCGTAGAGCGCTTCGAGACGCGCTTTCGGATCTTCGGTCTGCAGGAGCGGCCGGTTCTTGTCCTTGCGCGTGCGCAGCCACAGATCGTGCGGATTCGCGCGCAGATAGACGACGATGCCGTGTGCCTTCAGGCAATCGCGATTTTCGGGTCGCAACACCGCGCCACCGCCCGTCGCGAGCACGATGTTCTCGCGCTGCGTGAGCTCGGCGATCACCTGCGTTTCGCGGTCGCGAAACCCGGCCTCGCCTTCCATTTCGAAGATCACCGGGATGCGCGCGCCCGTGCGTGCCTCGATCTCGTGGTCGGAGTCGAAGAACGTCCGGTCGAGCCGGCGCGCGACCGCGCGGCCTACGGTGGTCTTACCCGCTCCCATAAGGCCGACGAAAAATACGTTTGCGTGTGGGTCCCGCGCTTGCAACGGCTTCCTCTGCTTCAATCTTGCTGGTGTGTGGCGCAGCTTACTGGCAAAGCGCCTGCCTTGTCGAGCCTGGGCCGGCGGCGTCCGGGCCTGGATCGCCGGGGTCCGGCACGCCGGCGCCGGCCGTGCCGCACCGCCTGCCGACCACGGTCGGGGTGATGAAGACGACCAGCTCGTTGCGCTGTTCGCGCCGCGCCCGGTGCCGAAACAGCGCGCCCAGAACCGGTATTTTGCCCAAGAGCGGCACGCGCGTCACATCGTCCCGGTCCAGGCGCTCGTAAATCCCGCCGATCGCGACCGTCCCGCCGTCCTCCACTTCGACGCGGGTCTGCACGTGTTTCGTATGGATCGCGGGGCCGGCCGCCGTCGGCTCGCCGACGCTGTCCTTCGTCACGTCGAGGTCGAGCACGACGCGCCCGTCCGGCGTGATCTGCGGCTCGACCTCGAGCTTGAGCGTCGCCCGGCGAAACTGCACGCCGCTCACGCCATTACCGACCTTGGCCTGGTATGGCAGCTCGGCCCCCTGCTCGACGATCGCTTTCGCGCGATCCGCCGTGACGACGCGCGGGCTCGACACGATCTGTCCCCGCCCCTGCGCCTCGAGGGCGCTCAGTTCGACGTCGAGCACACGGCTCAGCGGCGCGGCGAACAGCGTGAAACCCGCCGTGGCGGCGTCGAAGCCGGCGAGCGGCCGGGCGGCCAGGTCGAGCGCGTTGCGCTCGCCCGCGGCCGCGCCTTCGCCCGTCGTCGCGGGCCGCCCCTGCGCGCGCAACGCGACGCGCGCGCCCAGGTTGCGCGAGAAGCCCTGCTCGCCCTCGACGATGCGCGCCTCGATCCGGACCTGCCGCGACGGCCGGTCGATCGCGTCGATCAACGCGGCGATCTGTGCAATGCGCGGCGCGAGATCGGTGACGAACAGCAGGTTCGTGCGTGCGTCGGCCGCCGCCGCGCCGCGCCTGGAAAGCAGCCGCTGCCCCGCCGC
This sequence comes from Burkholderia sp. Bp8963, assembly GCF_003854275.1. GTDB lineage: Bacteria > Pseudomonadota > Gammaproteobacteria > Burkholderiales > Burkholderiaceae > Burkholderia. Next base: position 52,330 of record NZ_QTQP01000010.1, on the reverse strand, counting down.
GCCGGTCAGGAGCCGCTGCACGTCCTGCGCGCGCGGGTAGTGCAGCACGAAGGTGCGGCTGTCGAGCGGCTCGAGATCGGCAGCGCGCGCATGCGCGTCGTGGCGCTCGCGCTCCCGCGCGGCCAGCTCCGCCGCCGGCGTGACCCAGATCACGTTGTCGCGCCGGGACATCGCGAGCCCGTGCGTGTCGAGCAGCATGTCGAACGCATCCCGCCAGCGGACATTGTTCAGACGTAACGACACGGTGCCACGCACCTGTTCGCTGACGATGATGTTGAGCCCGGTGAAACGCGCAAACGCGTCGAATGCGGCGGCGAGGCCGACACCCTGGAGATTCAGCGAGATTCGGCGTGCGTCGTCCGCATCTCCTGGACGCCGCGCGGCTGCGTCGCTCATGCGCGCGGGGGGTGGCAACGGAACTGGCGGGCCTTCGAGCGCGGGGGCAACACGCGGCGGCGGCTCTGGCTGCGGCGGCCCCTGCTCCGTCGATGGCGGCGGCGATGGCGACGACTCCGGCGACGCGATTTCCACACTGGTGACCGTGCCCTGCGGCAGAGGCACGTCCGGCAGCACATCGGCATGCGATTCCATCGCTGGCCATGCGACCGGCAGCGGCGGCAACGCACCCCACGCAGCGGCGCCACTCACGCCGATCCAGACGACGACCGTGGCACGCAATCCGTTCCTCACCATTGCCCGCCTCCGCCATTCAGCTCCATCCGGTGCGGGCCATGCGCCGTCGCGAGCATGACCGACTCCGCGTCGATCCGCGTCACGCGCATCGCGCCGACCACCTCGCCGGCAGCCGCCGCAGTAATCGCACCCGTACCGTCGTCGAACAGCGCGAGACCGGCGCGTGCGTCCCGCATCACGCCGGCCAGACGCGACGGCGCGGCCTCGCCCGGTTCCAGATGATCTTCGGAAGCGAACGGGTCCGCCTCCGTCGAACCCGGACCGAGCCACGCGTCGCCATCAGACGCCACAGCGCCAGGCAACCCGGGAAACAGGTCGATCGCCAGCTCCACGCGCGCCGCCCGTGTGTCGCGTTCGACACGCATCGCCGACGGCACGGCGAGCACCGGCAACGCCGCCAGGCGGTCGACCAGCCACCGAAGCGCCGGAAAGCCGCCATCCGCGACGATGCGCACCGTGCGCCGCTCGTCCGTCCTCCCGCGCTGCTCGGGCGGCGGCCCCGGCTCGAACGACACGATCCGCAGCCCGCTCGACGTGGCCAGTTCGGCGAGCTCGAGCAGCAGCGCAGCCCAGCCGGGCGATGCCGGTTCGCGGTCGCCGCCGTCCGGCGTCGCCTGCGGGTCGCGCGTCTGCGTTGCGGCCGCAAGCACGCGATCAGCCGCGGCAGCGCGCGCATTGGCCGCGGCGAGCGCCGCGCGGCTGCCGGCCAGGCCGCTCCAGTCTGCCACATCCGCCAGATGAATACCGCCCGTCAGCACCGCACCGAACGCAAGGGCGCAGCGTGCGGCGTGCAAGGCGGCCGGACGCCCAGGCCACAATGCACCGTTGCGCCGCGCACCGTCGAACCCGAATCGATGTGCGATCGCGATCATCGGCGCACCGCCGCCGGCTTCGGGCGCGGCGCCACGTCTTGCCAGCGCAGTTGCACGGAGAACCGGAACGGCATCCGCGCCGCGCCCGCCGGGTCGACCGGGGCCGGCTTCAACGCGTCGACGTCGACACGCCACCGTTGCGAATCGTGCGCGAGGCGGGCAAACCACCGTGCCGCCGCGCGGTAGCTGGCGGCACGCGCGTCCAGTTCCGCGCCGGACGCCGTCGCCCGCAAGGCCTCCAGACGGACTTCGTCGTCGCGAACCCGCGCCAGCAGCGCGAGCAGCTCGACCGCCTGCCGATACGGCGCCGCGAGCGTCGCGGCCTGCCCGCTGCGTTGCGCGGCAGCGTCGGCGCTTCGCGCGGCGCGTACGGCCACATCGACCTGCGGCTGCTGCCGCAGCAAGCGCGCGTCGACGCGCGCGCGCTCGGCATCGATACGCATGCGCAGCCACGCCGCGCCGCCCGTCCACACGCCGACGCCCGACACGCCGAGCAGGATCGCTGCGCCGCATTGGGCAGCCCGGCGGCGACGCATCGCCCGCGCGACGCGGTCGCGATACGGCAACAGGTTGAATCCGCCGAGCGAAGCCGGTCCGGCCACGTATCCCGCGGGCGCGCCCGTCACGATGTCTGGCGCGGTCATTCCCACACCCCGCGCAGCGCCAGCCCAAAGGCCACCGCAAACGCCGGCCCGCGCGGCACACCGGACTGCGCGTCGGCGACGTCGGCCGCCCACTGCGCGCATTCGAACGGCAACGCGATCGCGCCAAGCAGATCGCCGACTTCGGCAACCGAGGTTCCGAAGCGCGCGACGCAGCGGTCGTCGCCACCGACGACCACACAATGGGCCGGCTGCCGCGCAAAGCTGCGCAGCGCATCGGGCAGTGCTGCGTGCGCGCGGTCCGGAAACGCGAACTGCAGCACGGCGGCCCCGCGCTCGAGCCACCAGCCGCGCACGCCCGCTTCGCCGAACCAGAGCGCGCAATACGGCTCGTGTGCATCCAGTTCGCGCGTTGCGGCATGGCGCAGCGCACGGAGCGCCGCCATCGACTCGCCGTCGACCGCCGTCAGGTCGACGCCTGCGAGCGCAGCCGCGTCGACCCGCCGCTGCAGCAGGATCTGCGGCGCGGCCGCGATCGCGATCTCGGCGGGCCGCGCGCCGTCCCCAGGGCGCCAGTCGAACGCGAGACTGTCCGGCGCCAGCCCGGAAATGCGCTCCGCAGCCTGCCGCGCCGCGTCGGCGATATCGTCGCGCCCCGCGAGATCGAGCGTCGCGGTGCGCATCTCGTCGTCCCGCAGCGCCATCACGCCGCACGTGTCGCACCGCACGCCACGCGCCGCCAGCCGCGACACGGCCGCCGACAGCGCCCGGCCGACCGCCGCCCAGCGCGCGTCCTCGAGCCCTTCAGTTGGCCCGAGCGGCTCGGCCTCGAGCCCTTCGACCCGTACGTTCGCGCCGCGCCGGCCGCGGCTCAGCACGGCCACCCTCACCTCGTCCGCGCCGACGTCGATCCCCGTCGCCGTGCGCCTGCCCATCGCGAATCGCGCCACCCATCGTCCGGTCATCCGAGCCTCCTGCAATCGTTGCGGCCCATGCCGCACACCGAGGCTCTCATTCTGAAGAGCGGCACGCGCCGCCGGCAGTCGGCCGAACGGCCAACGGCGCTAACCGCGCGCGCGGGCGAGCTATGCTGGAAGGACGGCGCCCCGCGGCCATGCCCCGGGGAGCAGCGCCCCAGCGTCAGGACCGGTCATACCGGGCAGCTATAATCGCAGGACTGTATTCCGGTATGCCTATGCAATCCACGTCCCCTACGTCCCCGCCCTCCGCCCCGGAGCCGAAGAAACGCCCGTGGTGGCTGAAAGTCCTGCTCGGCCTCGCCGCGGTGTGCGTGGCGCTCGTCCTGTGCGGCGGCCTGGTGCTCGGCTACGCGCTCGTGGTCGCGTCGCCCAACATGCCGTCGCTCGCCGCGCTCACCGACTATCGTCCGAAGGTTCCGCTGCGCATCTATACGTCCGATCACGTGCTGATCGGCGAATTCGGTGAGGAGCGCCGCGACATCGTCCACTTCAAGGACGTGCCCGACTCGCTGAAGAAGGCGATCCTCGCAATCGAGGACGCGCGCTTCTACGAGCACGGCGGCGTCGACCTCACCGGGATCTTCCGCGCCGGCATCGTCGCGTTGACGAACGGCCACGCGTCGCAGGGCGCGAGCACGATCACGATGCAGGTCGCGCGCAACTTCTTCCTGTCGAGCGAGAAGACCTACACGCGCAAGATCTACGAGATGCTGCTCGCGTACCGGATCGAGCGCGCGCTGACGAAGGACCAGATTCTCGAGGTCTACATGAACCAGATCTATCTCGGCCAGCGCGCGTACGGTTTCGCGAGCGCCGCGAAGATCTACTTCAACAAGGACCTGAAGGACATCACGCTGGCGGAAGCCGCAATGCTGGCGGGCCTGCCGAAGGCACCGTCCGCGTACAACCCCGTCGTCAATCCGAAGCGCGCAAAGGTGCGCCAGCAGTACATCCTGCAGCGGATGCTCGAGCTGAACTTCATCTCGCGCGAGCAGTACGACGAGGCTATCGCGCAGCCGCTCGTCGTCAAGGGCCCGACCCGCGAGTACAGCGTGCACGCCGAGTACGTCGCGGAAATGGTGCGCCAGATGATGTATGCGCAGTACAAGGACGAAACGTACACGCGCGGCTTCAACGTCATCACGACGATCGATTCCGCCGACCAGCAGGTCGCCTACAGCGCGCTGCGCAAGGGGATCATGGACTACGAGCGGCGCCACGGCTATCGCGGCCCGGAAGGCTTCATCGAGCTGCCGGCCAACGCGGACGACCGCGAGCAGGAGATCGACGATGCGTTGCTCGAGCACCCGGACAACGGCGAGCTGATCGCAGCGGTCGTGACCGCCGCGAGCGCGCGCCAGATCACGGTCGCGTTCATCGATGGCAGCCAGGCAACGCTTGACGGCGACGGACTGCGCTTTGCCGCGAGTGCGTTGTCGGCCAACGCGCAGCCGAACCGCCGCATTCGTCCGGGCGCCATCGTTCGTGTGATGAAGAACGACACGGGCAACTGGACGATCACGCAACTTCCGCAGATCGAGGGCGCGTTCATCTCGATCGTTCCGCAGGACGGCGCGATCCGCTCGCTCGTCGGCGGCTTCGATTACAACAAGAACAAGTTCAACCACGTCACGCAGGCGTGGCGGCAGCCGGGTTCGTCGTTCAAGCCGTTCATCTATTCGGCCTCGCTCGACAAGGGCCTCGGGCCGGCGACGGTGATCAACGACGGCCCGCTGTATTTCAGCGCGGCCGAAACCGGCGGCCAGCCGTGGGAACCGAAGAACTACGGCGGCGGCTTCGAAGGCCCGATGTCGATGCGCACCGCGCTGCAGCGCTCGCGCAACCTCGTGTCGATCCGGATCCTGAATCACATCGGCACGAAGTACGCGCAGCAATACATCACGCGCTTCGGCTTCGACGCCGACCGCCACCCGGCCTACCTTCCGATGGCGCTCGGCGCGGGTCTCGTCACGCCGCTGCAGATGGCGGGCGCCTATTCGGTGTTCGCGAACGGCGGCTACCGGGTCAATCCGTACCTGATCGCCGAAGTGACCGATCCGAACGGCGCGATCGTCGCTCGTGCGCAGCCGCTCATCGCCGAGCAGAACGCGCCGCGCGCGATCGACGCGCGCAACGCATACGTGATGCACAGCCTGCTGCAGAGCGTCGCGCAGCGCGGCACCGGCGCGAAAACCAACGCCCTCAAGCGCGGCGATCTCGCGGGCAAGACCGGCACGACGAACGACTCGCACGACGCATGGTTCGCCGGCTACCAGCACACGCTCGCCGCGATTGCGTGGATCGGCTACGACAACCCGCGCAGCCTCGGCGACCGCGAAACCGGCGGCGGCCTCGCGCTGCCCGTGTGGATCGACTACATGGGCGCGGCGCTGAAGGGCGTGCCCGAATTCAAGCCGACGATGCCCGACGGCGTCGACACGCTCGGCAGCGAGCTGTATTTCGACGAGTTCACGCCGGGGCACGGCTTCGTGTCGACGGTCGGCGTGCCGCAGGCGCCGGCGGTGCAGGACACGACCGACGTGGAAGCGCCGCACGTCGACGAGCAGGAGAAGCAGGACATCATGAACCTGTTCCGCGGCCACTGAGCGGCGCGCCGGACATGAAAAAAGCGGCCCATCTTGAATGAGGGCCGCTTTTTCTTTGCTGCGTCGATTGGCGCGCGCGGGCGCCGACGCTCACTCGCCGAACGTGATCGGGATCCCCGCCTGCTGCGTCGCGTAGTCGCTCAGCGCCGAGAAGAATTCGGTGCCGCTGCGCGTATCGCGCCATGCGCCATCGACGTAGCGGTAATGAAAACCGCCTGCCTTCGCGGCAATCCACACTTCCTTCATCGGCGGCTGCAGGTTGACGATGATCTTCGAACCGTTCTCGAACGTCAGCGTGAGGACGCTGCCGTTGCGTTCCAGATCGATGTCGTGATCGCCGTCGTTGGCGGCGTCCACGGTACGCTCGACGGCCGCCAGCACGGCCTCGGCACGGGTCAGGTATTCGGTATCGGACATGCTAAACTCTATCGGTTCAATTGTTCAGGGACGATCATGCGAGTCGTTTTCCGGATGAGCGCGATTGTAGCGGCTTTGGCAATTCTTGCAGGCTGCGGTCAACGTGGTCCGCTCTATCTGCCCACCGTGCCGCCGCTGCCGCAGAAACCGGTCGAGCAGCAGCAGGATACACCGCCGGCGAACGTCAAGCCGACCGACGAAACCGCTACCGACAGCGTGCCCGACACGTCCGGCACGCCGTTGACGCTGTCGCCGGAACTGTCGAGCGGCGCATCGGGCGTGCCGGCCCCTGCGCCGGCATCCGGCCCGACCAGCGCGCAGTAGTCAGCCCGCACATCAGCCGCTCATCAGCAGCACATCATCCGCGCGCGCGCCGCCATCCCCACACAACCAGCCGCCAGCCGAGCAGCGCCGCGACGATCGCCGCGTACAGCTTCGGCTGCGCGAGATCGTGCTTGCCGGCCTTCATCCACCAGAAATGCAACACGCCGAATAGCGCAACCGCATAGATTGCGCGATGCAGCGCCGCCCAGTGGCGGCCGAGCCTGCGCACCATCGCGAGCGGCGACGTCGCGGCCAACGGGATCAGCAATACGAACGCGGCGAAGCCGACGGTGATGAACGGCCGCTTGCCGACGTCCTTCAGGATTGCCATTGGATCGAACCACTTGTCGAACCAGATGTAGGTCATGAAGTGCAGCGTCGCATAGAAGAACGCGAACAGGCCGAGCATCCTGCGAAACCGCAGCAGCGCAGCGACGCCGGTCATGCGGCGCAGCGGCGTGACACCGAGCGTGATGCACAACATCACGAGCGTCCACAGGCCGGTCGAGCGCGTGACGAATTCGATCGGATTGGCGCCGAGCCGGTCGGTCACGCCGAACAGCACGACCCGTGCGAGCGGATACAGGCCGGCCGCGAACACCAGCACCTTGGCAGGCGCGACCCAGCGCGGCGCGGCCGCCGTCCGGGCGCCGCCCGGCCGCGGCGCCGCGGCGCGCGCGGGCGTGAGTGTCGATGGAGACATGTCGTTACTCACCGGTCGCGTCAGAAGAACCTCTTCAGGTCCATGCCCTGATACATCGACGCGACGAGGTCGCCGTAGCCGTTGAACATCAGTGTCTTGCGCTTCGGCGTGAAGAAGCCGTCCTCGCCGATGCGCCGCTCGGTCGCCTGGCTCCAGCGCGGGTGGTCGACGTTCGGATTCACGTTCGAATAGAACCCGTACTCGTTGCGCGCATAGGTGTTCCAGCTGGTCGGCGGCTGCTTGTCGACGAAGCGGATCTTCACGAGCGACTTCGCGCTCTTGAAGCCATACTTCCACGGCACGACGATCCGCACCGGCGCGCCGTTCTGGTTCGGCAGCACCTGCCCGTAGACACCCATCGTCAGCAGCGTCAGCGGATGCATCGCCTCGTCCATCCGCAGTCCTTCCGAATACGGCCAGTCGAGGATCGGCGTCGACAGGCCCGGCATCTGCGACGGATCCGCGAGCGTGATGAACTGCACGTATTTCGCGTTGCCGGTCGGCTGCACGCGCTTGATCAGCTCGGCAAGCGGCACGCCGATCCACGGAACCACCATCGACCAGCCTTCGACACAGCGCAGCCGATACACGCGCTCCTCGAGCGGCGCGAGCCTGAGCAGCTCGTCGAGGTCGAACACCTTCGGATGCTGCACTTCACCTTCGACGCTCACGCGCCACGGACGCGGGTGCAGCGTGCCGGCGTTTTGCGCCGGGTCGCCCTTGTCGGTGCCGAACTCGTAGAAGTTGTTGTAGGACGTGATGTCCTTGAACGCCGTCACCTTGTCGGCGACGACAAACTTCGGATTGGCTTTCGCGGCCAGTTTCGCTGCCCGCGCATCGGGCGACGCGTACGCGGCGAACGCCGCGCCGCTGCGGCCAAGCACCCCGCCGGCCACCGCGATGCCGGCCGCCTGCAGCACGCGCCGGCGGTTCTCGAATATCGCACGCGGCGTAATCTCGTTGCGCGGAATGTCGTCACCGCTCAACGCGCTCCGGAATGGCCGTTTGATCCACATCGTGCTGCTCCTCCTGCGTGCGCCTCTTGCACGCTCAATGCACGCTCCGTGCACGCTCCATGCGCGTTCGACCCGCTCGATCATGCGCCGTTCGACGCCCGGATCCCCCGCCCGTTACAAAAGAAAACCGCCGGGCACACTGTGCACCGGCGGTCTTTGGTCGGACGAGCGTCGCGAATCTTACAGCTTGCCGTAGCTGTGCAGCCCCGACAGGAACATGTTGACGCCGAGGAACGCGAACGTCGTGACGACGAGCCCGGTCAGCGCCCACCATGCGGCGGCCGTGCCGCGCAGGCCTTTCATCAGGCGCATGTGCAGCCATGCCGCGTAGTTCAGCCAGACGATCAGCGCCCAGGTTTCCTTCGGGTCCCAGCTCCAGTAGCCGCCCCATGCCTCGGCCGCCCACAGCGCGCCGAGGATCGTCGCGATCGTGAAGAACGCGAAGCCGACCGCGATCGACTTGTACATCACGTCGTCGAGCACGTCGAGCGCAGGCAGGCGATCGGCGAGCACGCCGCGCTCCTTCATCAGGTACGCGACCGACACCATCGCCGACAGCGCGAAGCTGCCGTAGCCGATGAAGTTCGCCGGCACATGGATCTTCATCCACCAGCTCTGCAGCGCCGGCACGAGCGGCTGGATCTGCTGTGCGTCGCGCGCGATCGAATACCACATCAGGAACCCCACCGCGGCGCTGATGATCAGCAGCACGAATGCGCCGAGCGCACGCGTGCCGTAGTGGCCTTCGTAGTACAGATAGAGCAGCGCGGTGATCAGGCTGAACAGCACGAACACTTCGTAAAGGTTCGACACCGGAATGTGGCCGACGTCGGTGCCGATCAGGTACGACTCGTACCAGCGCACCATCAAGCCGGTGAAGCCCATCAGCACCGCGACCCACGTGAGCTTCTGGCCGATCGCGCCGCCCGACTCCGCGCGCGCCAGCGTGCCGATCCAGTAGAAGATCGTCGCGAGCACGAACAGTGCGCTCATCCACAGGATTGCGGACTGGCTCGACAGGAAATACTTGAGGAAGAACGCCGAATCCGCGCGCGCGAGGTCGCCCTGGTAGATCTGGATCGACAGCAGCGCGAGCACCGCGATCGACGCCATCAGCAGCCGCGCGGGCTTCCAGCGCCAGCCGAGCGTGACGAGCGCCGGGACGGTGCCGATCAGCACCGCCTTGTCGTAGTAATCCATGTGTGCGTTGTAGTGCACGAACGCATAGCCCGCGCCGAGCACCAGCGCCAGTGCGAACAGCCAGTCGAGCGGCGACAGGCGCGCGAGGAACGGTCGGTCGTCGAACAGCGGCGCCAAAGCCGGGGCCTGGGACGACGCGTCACGGGCGGGAGAGACTTGAGTGAGATCCATGATGTTACCGGGTGGAATTCTCGGAACCGCCGCCAGCGGGCGGGCGGGAAGCCGATGCCGCACCAGCCGGCGCGGCATCGCGAGGGGCGGCGTGCAATGCGGCGCCGGCCGCGTCGCGCGTCTGCACGAATTCTTTCTCGAAATCGAAGGTCTTGCGGGCCGAGGACATCGCCATCACCACATCGACGCCGGAGCCGGCGTCCTTGAGCCAGAACCAGAGGCGCCGCTCGCGCACGTAGAACATCGAGAAGATGCCGGCGACGAGCAACAGGCTGCCAAGATACACCAGATTCTTGCCCGGCGCGCGCGTCAACTGAAATACCGAAGCTTGCACCTGCTTGAATGAGTCGAGCTGCAGATAGACCGGCGCACCATACAGGAAGCTGTCGGACAGCGCGTTGATCGCGCTCTGCACGAACCGCACCGAATCCGCGCCCTGCTGGGCCGGCGGCTCGCCGACGCGCTCGCGCGCGATCTGCCAGACCTCCCACATCGCGCCCTCGAGCATCCGCAGCATCAGGCTGGCCGCCTTCTCCTGCTCGGCCTTCGGCACCGAGCGGTCGATGAACGTCGCGACCGCCTGGAAGCCGCCCATCGGCTGGCCGTCGACGCCGCGCCCGGCACTGTCGTCGCTCGCCGCAAACAGGGTCAGCACCTTCACGGCGCTCTCCTGCAGACGGCCGCGCAGCGCCGCTTCGCTGCCCGGCAGCGAATGCTGCGCGAAGCGGGCCGCCGCCTCCGTACGCACCGCAGGATCCTCGAGCGCCGCGCGCACGCGCATCCATTCGCCGATCGAATCCTGGCTGTCCGCCGGAATCCGCATGTAGCGGAACGGATCGTTCGGGCTCGCACGCACGCCGGCGAGGAACACCCGCTCGCCGCCCATGTCGACCGGCAGCATGTAATTGTTGAACTCGCGCGCCTGGCCGTCCTTGCCGCGCACCTTGTATTGCACCGACGGGCCGATGTTGTGCAGTTGCATCGGCTTCGACGTCTTCGCGCCCGAGCCGAGCCGCTCGTCGAAGGCTTCTTTCAGCGATTCGGTCTTCGCGACGCCGCGCACGTCCGGCTTGCCGTTCGCGTCGGCCATGTTCTCGACGTTGATCGCACGGAAGTCGGAGAATTCGATCGTCTCGCCGCTGGCGCCCGGCAGCGGCACCGAGCTGCCGATCGTGCCCTGCAGCGGGAACGTCTTCGCGGTGTCGCCCATCATCGGGAACGCGGTCATCTGCATCTGTGAGCCGCCGTCCTGGAAGCTCGACTGGTAGATCGACACGCCCTTGTACGTGAACGGCTTGTTGACCTCGACGCGCGCCGGAATCTTCTTGCCGGTCTCGCGATCGATCACGACGATGTCGCTCGCGAACAGCTTCGGCATCCCGGTCGTGTAGTAGTCGACGATGAACTTGTTGAGCTGGATCGAGAACGGCAGGTCCTGGATCAGCGAGCCGTTCGGCTGGTTCAGGATCGCGGTCGACACGAACTGGCCTTCAGGCACCCACGCATAGCCGCGGAACGTCGGGTTCGACGCCGACAGCCGATGGTCGGGCGAGATCTCGCTGATCGTCGCGCTCGTGTTGACGGGGCTCTTGCCGAACATCCACATCTGGAATTTGATCGGCAGGTTGCTGTCGAGCAGGCCGCCGATGCAGATCACGACGATCGCGAGATGCGCGGAGATGTAGCCCCATTTCGTCAGCGCGCCGCGCTTCGCGGAGATCAGCGTCGCGCCGTCGGTTTCGCGCACGACGTGCTTGTAGCCGGCCTTCGCGACGAACGCGGCGAGCGTCGCGGTTGCCGCCGCGCGCGTGCCGCTCGCCGCATATTCGGCCTTGTGGTGGAATGCGCGCAGGCTGCCTTCGCGCACCTTGTCCTTCCAGCTCTTCGCATCCTTGAGCATCTTCGGCGCATTGCGGATCACGCACAGCGAGATCGACACGACGAGGAAGATCAGGATCAGCATGAACCACCACGCGCTGTACACGTTGTACAGGCCGAGCGAACGGAAGATGTCCGCCCAGAACGGCCCGAACTGGTTCACGTAGTTCGGATACGGGTCGTCCTGGGTCAGGACGGTGCCGACGATACTCGCGATCGACAGCACCACCAGCAATGCGATCGCGAAACGCATCGAGCTCAACAGCTCGACTGCGCGCTTCGTGGCGCCCTGGCCCGACTTCGACTGCAACCCCGACGTGGTAACGCTCATTCAAACTCCGACTGACAACAAAAAAGGGCAAGGCGGCCGCAACGATGCGGCGCCCCACCCTTTTCTTGTTCTGACGCCGACCGCCCTTCGGGCGCCCGGCCACTCCGTCCGCGACTGACGCTCAGCGCAGGCCGGCGATGTAGTCCGCCACGGCCTTGATCTCGCTGTCCGACAGTCGCGATGCGATCTGATGCATCGCCTCGTTGTTGTTACGGGCGCCAGCCCCCTGCTGGAACGCCGTCAACTGGGCAACCGTGTAATCCGCCCATTGGCCCGACAGACGCGGATACTGGACGGGCATCCCCTGCCCCGTCGGCCCGTGGCAACTCGCACACGCGGGCACCCCCTTGTCCGCGATGCCGCCGCGGTAGATCTTCTGCCCGAGCGGCACGGTCGCCGCGTCATGCGCGGTGCCGAGCTTCGTCGTCTGCGAACCGTAATACGCGGCGACGTTGCGCATGTCGTCGGGGCTCAGCGCGCTCGCGAAACCCACCATCACGGCATTGGTGCGCGCCGGCCCCTTCGCGCCCGACTGGGCCTTGAAGTCGTTCAGCTGCTTGACCAGATACTCGGGATGCTGGCCCGCAAGCTTCGGAAAACTGCCCGACGCGCTGTTGCCGTCGGCGCCATGACACGCTGCGCAAACCTGTCCCGCGATCGCCTTGCCGCGGTCCAGATCCGGCTTTGCCGCATCTGCCGCTGTTGCCTCTGCTACGAAACCTACGAGCCCTGCTGCAAACTGAAGCACCATCAGAGACTTGCACAGTCGATTCATTCGCACACCCTGTTTCGTCTTGTGGGAATTTGAGGTTCTGCAATAAACGACGGCGATCAGTCTACCGCAGAAGCCGCAGAAGCGCGCGAGACGGGCGCCCGGGGCCTTCGGTAAAACCGTCGTATTGTACAATATCGTGCTGAAAGCCCCCGCGCCTATCGGGGCTACCCCGCCTCCACCAAGCGGCTCGCGCCGCCCGTCCGTCCCCGGTTCCCATGGCCTTTCTGCTCCATCAAGCCCGCTTCTACACGACCGTCAACCACCTGCGCGACCTGCCGCCGACGGTGCAGCCGGAAATCGCGTTCGCGGGCCGCTCGAACGCCGGCAAATCGACGGCGATCAACGTGCTGTGCAACCAGAAACGGCTCGCGTTCGCGTCGAAAACGCCCGGCCGCACGCAGCACATCAACTACTTCTCGGTCGGCCCGGCGGCCGAACCCGTCGCGAATCTGGTCGACCTGCCCGGCTACGGCTACGCGGAAGTGCCCGGCGCCGCGAAGGCGCACTGGGAAATGCTGCTGTCGACCTACCTCGCGACCCGCTCGCAGCTGTGCGGCCTGATCCTGATGATGGATTCCCGCCGTCCGCTGACCGACCTCGATCGCCGGATGATCGAGTGGTTCGCGCCGACCGGCAAGCCGATCCACACGCTGCTGACGAAGTGCGACAAATTGACGCGCCAGGAAAGCATCAACGCGCTACGGACGACGCAGAAGGGGCTCGATGCGTATCGCGACTCAGGCGTCGAAGGCAAGCTGACGGTCCAGCTGTTCTCCGCACTCAAGCGCACGGGGCTCGACGACGCGCACGCGCTGATCGAGAGCTGGCTGCGGCCGTCCGTCGCCGACGAAAATGCCGAGCCTGTAGCAAAATGACTGGGCAACGCGCGGCCGGGAAACGGCGGCGCGCACCTGACAGTGCCTGCGATTCGACCGGCGCATAAAAAAACCCGCCGTTTAACGGCGGGTCAAACAGCCTAATCGAATAACGACAGGCACCCGCTCAGGGAGGAGAAGCGGGGAGCGTCACGCAAGGCGTGCCGCTCGATCGCTATCATATACCAACGCTCCAGAAAATAACCTAAGGGTTCCGTAAGGCCCTTATTGTCCTGATTTCTGCCCAACTGCCATGAGCTTCCATCCGCTTCATCGTCCGCGCCGGATGCGCCGCGACGATTTCTCCCGCCGCCTGATGCGCGAAAACCGCCTGACCACCGACGACCTGATCTATCCGGTGTTCGTCGTCGACGGTACGAACGAGCGCCAGCCGGTGCCGTCGATGCCGGGCGTCGAGCGCGTGTCCGTCGACTTGCTGATGCACGTCGCCGAGCAATGCGTCGAGCTGGGCGTGCCGGTGCTGTCACTGTTCCCGGCCATCGAGCCGTCGCTGAAGACGCCCGACGGCCGCGAGGCGGCCAACCCCGAGGGCCTGATCCCACGCGCGGTGCGCGAGCTGAAGAAGCGCTTCCCCGAGCTCGGCGTGCTGACCGACGTCGCGCTCGATCCGTACACGAGCCACGGCCAGGACGGCGTTCTCGACGAAAACGGCTACGTGATCAACGACGACACCATCGAGATCCTGATCGAGCAGGCGCGTGCGCAGGCCGAGGCCGGCGTCGACATCGTCGCACCGTCGGACATGATGGACGGCCGCATCGGCGCGGTCCGCGAAATGCTCGAAAGCGAAGGCCATATCCACACGCGCATCATGGCTTATTCGGCCAAGTACGCGTCGGCGTTCTACGGCCCGTTCCGCGACGCGGTCGGCTCGGCCTCGAATCTGGGCAAGGGCAACAAGATGACCTACCAGATGGATCCGGCGAACAGCGACGAAGCGCTGCGCGAAGTGCGCCTCGATATCGAGGAAGGCGCGGACATGGTGATGGTCAAGCCCGGCATGCCGTACCTCGACATCGTGCGCCGCGTGAAGGACGAGTTCCGCTTCCCGACCTACGTGTACCAGGTGAGCGGCGAATACGCGATGCTGAAGGCCGCTGCGATGAACGGCTGGCTCGATCACGACAAGGTCGTGCTCGAATCGCTGCTCGCATTCAAGCGTGCCGGCGCCGATGGCGTGCTGACCTATTTCGCGCTCGACGCCGCGCGACTGCTGAAGGCCCAGCGCTGATCCGCAGCGCCTTCGCGCACAAAGCGAAACGGCGGCGCACTTCGGTGCGTCGCCGTTTTTTCTTGCCTGTCGCTTCGCATGCGGAGCAGGCGTCCGCCCGTTTCGGTCGCCGCGGCGGTGGGTGTTCACCGCGCATCGCGGGGGCCGCCTCACAGCCTCACCGCCTCGAGGCCCGGCGCGCGTGCCGGTCACACCGACGGCACGGCCGCGCGATCGAGACTGCGCAGGAACGTATCCGCGGCCTGATAGCCGACCACCCGGCCGATTTCGTTGCCATTACGGTCGAAGAAGATGATTCCCGGCGGCCCGAACAGGTTGAAGCGCTTGAGCAGCGCCTGATCGTCCGGGTTGTTCGCGGTGACGTCCGCGCGCACCAGGTGCAGTTGCGCGAGCCGCGCCTGCACGCGCGGATCGGTGAACGTCAGATGCTCCATTTCCTTGCAGCTCACGCACCAGTCGGCGTAGAAGTCGAGCATCACCGGACGGCCTGAAGCCTTCAGCAACGCATCCAGATCGGCATTCGACCCCACCGATGCAAAGGCCGGCCCGTCCTGCGCGGCGGACGCTCCGCCTGCGGGCGCACCCGAGACGGACGCGGTCGTACGCGCGGCGAGCACCGCCAGCGGCTTCACCGGGTCGGTCGACCCTGCGGCCAGCCCGACGAGCAAGGCCGCCGCCCAGATCGTCAGCGCTGCGCCGAGCCCGCGCCCGAGCCGCCGCCAGATGGACGACGTGCCCGCATGCGGCGTGAACAGCCCCAGCGCCGCGGCTGCAATCAGCAGCCACAGCGCGGCCAGCACCATCTTGAACGCGCCGCCGAGCACCGGCCAGACGATCCACAGTGCGGCCGCGAGCAGCACGATGCCGAAGAACACCTTCACGCTGTCCATCCACCCGCCCGCCCGCGGCAGCAATGCGCCCGCGCCGACGCCGACGACCAGCAGCGGCACGCCGAGCCCGAGCCCCATCGCGAACAGCGCCGCGCCGCCGAGCAGTGCGTTGCCGGTATGAGCGATGAACGCGAGCACCGCGAACAGCGGCGCCGTCATGCAGGCGCCGACGACGAGGGCCGACAGCGCACCCATTGCCGCGACCGCGACGAAGTGCCCGCCCTTGCGGCCGCTCGACGCGTCCGCGGCGCCGTTTTGCCAGCGCTGCGGCAACGCGATATCCACGCCCGAAATCAGCGACACCGCAAACGCCGTCAGCAGCACGCCGAAGCTGCCCAGCACCCACGGATTCTGCAGCCACGCGCCGAGGCTCTGCCCGACCAGCGCGGCGGCGACGCCGAGCGCCGTGTAGACGAGCGCCATGCCGACCACGTACGTCAGCGACAGCGCAAAGCCGCGCGCATGGGTCGCGCGCGTGCCCTGGCCAATGATGATCGCCGACACGATCGGGATCATCGGGTACGAGCAGGGCAGCAGGCTCAGCACGACGCCCGCGACGAAATACAGTGCGACGATCGTCAGGAACCCGTGCCCCTCGAGCAGCGACTGCGTGTATTCGGCGCTCGTGACCTTGTCGAACCAGTTGCCGGCCGCGGCATCCTGGCCCGAACGCGGCGCGGCCGTTGCCGCGCCCAGCGCGTCGCCGCCGACTTTCACGACATGCTCGGCGGGCGGATAGCAGATGCCCTCGTCCGCACAGCCCTGCGACGTCACGGTGAGCTCGAACGGCCCGGCCGCCTGCTTGACCGGCACATGGATCACGAGATCGCCGCGATAGGTCTCGACGTCCTTCTGGAACGTCTGATCGAACTTCACGTGACCGGCCGGCAGTTGCGGTTCGCCGAGCGTCGCCTGCCCGCTCTTGACCGCGAATGCGAACCGCTCCCGATACAGGTAATAGCCGTCGGCGATCCTGAAGCGCACGTCAACCTGTCCGGGCGATTCGCTCGAACTGAACTTGAACGCGACCGACGGATCGAGGAAATCGTCGGCGGCGCGGGCGAGCGACATCCCGCCCATCACGATCGCGAGCGCGAACGACAGCAGGAACGCGAAGAATCGCAGCGCGTCGACACGCGCGCGAACAGCCATACCGTTAAACATGAAATAGACGTTGAGTTTCGCTGGTCACCCATTGGCCGTATGCCGGCGACGCGGCAGCCTGCCAGGAGACGATTTCAGGGGTGTCGTAAGGATGGTGCGACTGGATGAAGCGTTCCAGCTCCAACGAGCGCACCGGGCTCGTCTTGAACAGCAGTTGGATCTCTTCGGCCGTCTCGACCTTGCCTTCCCAGTGATAGCGCGACCGGATCGTACCGAGCTGCGACACGCAGGCCGCAAGCCGCGCGGCCAGCGCGCCGTCGGCGAGCGCGTCGGCGGTTGCCGCATCCGGTACCGTCGTCAGCATCAGCACCACGACCATTCGCGCACCTCCAGTTTCGTCCGCCGGCGCATTCACCAGCTGTTTGCCACGTATCGTAGCGCACCCGGCACGATGGTGCCGGCGGCCCGACTGCGGCAATCGACCACACCCCCGTCGACCGCATTCCGCGCCATCAAGCAAAAAGGGCCAAGCGATTGCTTGACCCTTTTTTGTTACTGCGACGTGCCCGGAAGCTTATTCAGCTTCTTGCACGTTTTCCGTTTCGTCGACTTCCGGACGATCCATCAGTTCGACCAGAGCCATCGGTGCGTTGTCGCCGACGCGGAAGCCGAACTTCAGGATGCGCAGGTAGCCGCCCGGACGGTTCGCGAAACGCGGACCGAGCACGTCGAACAGCTTCGCGACCGAGTCACGATCGCGCAGGCGGTTGAATGCCAGGCGGCGGTTCGCGAGCGACGGCTTCTTGCCGAGCGTGATCAGCGGCTCGACGACTTTACGGAGTTCCTTCGCCTTCGGCAGCGTCGTCTTGATGACTTCGTGCTCGATCAGCGAGTTGGACATGTTACGGAGCATAGCCAGACGGTGGCTGCTCGTGCGGTTCAGTTTCCGCAGACCATGACGATGGCGCATTTCAGTTTCCTTGATTCAAAGTTTTGATCCAGCTCTTCTATCGCACCCCAACGGGTGCACGGGCCGGTAACAGAAAAAAGCAAGATGCGGATTCTAAAAGAAAATCCGCATCTTGACCAGTTACAACAGCAACCGGGCTTACTTGTCGAGACCAGCCGGCGGCCAGTTCTCGAGCTTCATGCCCAGCGTGAGACCGCGCGAAGCGAGCACTTCCTTGATCTCGTTGAGCGACTTGCGACCGAGGTTCGGCGTCTTCAGCAGCTCGTTTTCCGTGCGCTGGATCAGATCGCCGATGTAGTAGATGTTCTCGGCCTTCAGGCAGTTCGCCGAACGAACCGTCAGCTCGAGATCGTCCACCGGACGCAGCAGGATCGGATCGATCTGCGGCGCACGCGACGGTGCTTCGGCTGCCGTTTCCGTGCCTTCCAGTGCCGCGAACACGGACAGCTGGTCGACCAGGATACGCGCCGATTGGCGGATCGCTTCTTCCGGGGTGATCACGCCGCTCGTTTCGATGTTCATCACGAGCTTGTCGAGGTCGGTGCGCTGTTCGACACGTGCGCTTTCGACTGCGTAGCTCACGCGGCGAACCGGCGAGAACGACGCGTCGAGGACGATGCGGCCGATGATCTTGGCCGTGTCTTCGCCATAGCGACGGACGTTGCCCGGCACGTAGCCGCGACCCTTCTCGATCTTGATCTGCACGTCGAGCTTGCCGCCCTTCGACAGATGCGCGATCACGTGATTCGGGTTGATGACTTCGCAATCGTGCGCCAGCTCGATATCGCCGGCCGTGACGACGCCTTCACCTTCCTTGCGCAGGGTTACCGTCACTTCGTCGCGGTTGTGCAGCTTGAACACCACGCCCTTCAGGTTCAGCAGCAGGTTGACGACGTCCTCTTGCACACCATCAAGCGTCGAATACTCGTGCACCACGCCCGCGATCGTCACTTCGGTCGGCGCGTAGCCCACCATCGACGACAGCAGCACGCGGCGGAGCGCATTGCCCAAGGTGTGGCCGTAGCCACGCTCGAACGGCTCCATGACCACCTTCGCATGGTTCTCGCCCAGCGATTCCACGGCGATGATCTTGGGTTTCAACAAACTGGTTTGCATAGGTTTTCCTTTTCAATACCCTCGGCTCGTTACACCGATAAGGCTGACCGGTAACACCCTGAAAATAAACAGCCGAGGCTACCCCTTGCTGCACGCAATCGGGGTACCTCGGCCGTCAATCGGATTAACGCGAGTACAATTCGACGATCAGGCTTTCGTTGATGTCGCCGGCGATGTCGGCGCGTTCCGGCATTTGCTTGAACGTACCTTCGAACTTCTTCGCATCGACTGCAACCCAGCTCGGCATGCCGCCTTGCTCGGCCAGCGACAGCGCTTCGACGATACGCGCCTGCTTCTTCGCCTTTTCGCGGATTGCGACCACGTCGCCAGCCTTCACTTGCTGCGACGGGACGTTCGCGACGACGCCGTTCACGGTGATCGACTTGTGGCTCACCAGCTGACGCGCTTCAGCGCGGGTCGAGCCGAAGCCCATGCGATACACGACGTTGTCGAGGCGCGACTCGAGCAGTTGCAGCAGGTTTTCACCCGTGTTGCCCTTGCGGCGGTCGGCTTCGGCGAAGTAGCGGCGGAACTGACGCTCCAGCACGCCGTAGATGCGCTTGACCTTCTGCTTTTCACGCAGCTGCGTGCCGTAGTCGGACGTACGTGCGCCCGAGATACGGCCGTGCTGGCCCGGCTTGCTGTCGAGCTTGCACTTGTCGGCGAGCGAGCGGCGTGCGCTCTTCAGGAACAGGTCGGTGCCTTCACGGCGGGACAGCTTGGCCTTGGGGCCGATATAACGTGCCACTTTGCATTCCTTTATCAATCATTCACGCGGACAGGATCCGCGCTAGTTCGCGCCCTTTGGGGCGAACGGTGGGCTTAGTCAATCAAAAAAGCACAGCCCGTCGACGCTAAGCGGCGACAGGCATTGCGCCAGCACATCGTTAGATGCGGCGACGCTTCGGCGGACGGCAGCCGTTGTGCGGAATCGGAGTGACGTCCGAAATCGCGGTGATCTTGATGCCGAGGCCGTGCAGTGCGCGCACTGCCGACTCACGACCCGGGCCCGGGCCCTTGATCCGCACTTCCAGATTCTTCACGCCGTATTCCATCGCCACGCGACCGGCCGACTCAGCAGCAACCTGAGCAGCGAACGGCGTCGACTTGCGCGAGCCTTTGAAGCCCTGGCCGCCCGACGTCGCCCATGCCAGTGCATTGCCCTGGCGATCGGTGATCGTGATGATCGTGTTGTTGAACGACGCGTGAACGTGAACCACGCCTTCAGCGACGTTCTTCTTAACCTTCTTGCGAACGCGTTGCGCCGCGGTGTTCGAAGCCTTAGCCATTACGTTTTCCTGTAACTGTCAGTTCCGCTTACTTCTTCAGCGCTTGCGCTGCACGACGCGGACCCTTGCGAGTACGTGCGTTCGTACGCGTACGCTGACCGCGCATCGGCAGGCCCTTGCGATGGCGAACGCCACGGTAGCAGCCGAGATCCATCAGGCGCTTGATGTTCATCGTCACTTCACGGCGCAGATCGCCTTCGACGACAAACTTGCCCACTTCTTCACGCAGCTTTTCAAGGTCTGCGTCGGTCAGATCCTTGACCTTCTTCGAAAAATCGACGCCAGCTGCCACGCAGATGCTGCGCGAACGGGTGCGGCCGATACCGAAGATAGCCGTCAGGCCAATTTCGGTATGCTGGTGATTCGGGATGTTAACCCCTGCGATACGAGCCATTGTTTTTCCTCAAACAAAAAGCGCAAACAAACGCGCGGTCAGCCTTGGCGCTGCTTGTGGCGCGGATCCGAGCTGCAGATCACGCGAACGACGCCTTTGCGCTTGATGATCTTGCAATTGCGGCAAATGCGCTTAACCGATGCCATCACTTTCATGATATTACCCTTTTTTCAAATCACTTCGCCCGGAACACGATCCGCGCACGCGACAGATCGTAAGGCGTCAATTCAACCGTCACCTTGTCGCCCGGGAGAATGCGGATGTAGTGCATCCGCATTTTTCCGGAGATATGCCCCAACACGACATGGCCGTTCTCCAGCTTCACGCGGAAGGTAGCATTCGGGAGGTTTTCGATCACCTCACCCTGCATCTGGATTACATCGTCCTTGGCCATAGGTCCTTTTTACCGCGTTGGGATGTTGCCGCCCTTGAAGTTGGCCTTCTTGAGCAGTGACTCATACTGTTGCGACATAACGTACGACTGCACCTGCGCCATGAAGTCCATCGTGACGACGACAATGATCAGCAGCGACGTTCCACCAAAATAAAACGGCACGTTCCAGCGCAGCACCAGGAATTCCGGCAGCAGACACACGAAGACGATGTAGATCGCACCGGCCAGCGTCAGACGCGTGAGGATGCGGTCGATATATCGTGCGGTCTGCTCACCCGGACGGATGCCCGGAACGAACGCGCCGCTCTTCTTCAGGTTGTCCGCGGTTTCCCTGCTGTTGAACACCAGTGCGGTGTAGAAGAAGCAGAAAAACACGATTGCCAGCGTGTACAGCAGCACATAGACCGGCTGGCCCGGCTTCAGCGCCTCCGCCACGCCATGCAGCGTATTGGAGAACCAGCTTCCCGACGGCTGACCCGTACTGAACCAGCCGAGAATCGTTGCCGGGAACAGGATGATCGACGACGCGAAGATCGGCGGAATCACGCCCGACATGTTCAGCTTCAGCGGCAGGTGGGACGACTGCCCGCCATAGATCTTGTTGCCGACCTGGCGCTTCGCGTAGTTCACGAGGATCTTGCGCTGACCGCGTTCGATGAACACGACCAGGTAAGTCACCGCAGCAATCAGGACGACGATGATGATCGCCGAAATGATGCTCATCGAACCCGTACGCACCAGCTCGAACAACCCACCGACGGCATTCGGGAACCCTGCTGCGATCCCGCCGAAGATGATGATCGAGATACCGTTGCCCAGACCTCGCTCGGTGATCTGCTCACCCAGCCACATCAGGAACATCGTGCCGGTCACCAGCGTCACGACCGTCGTCAGCCGGAACAGCATGCCGGGATCGATGACGAGGCCCGGCTGGTTTTCCAGCGCAGCCGCGATACCGAACGCCTGGAAGGTCGCGAGCACCACGGTGAAATACCGCGTGTACTGCGTGATCTTCCGTTGCCCTGCCTGCCCTTCCTTCTTCAGCGCTTCGAGCTGCGGCGAGACAATCGCCAGCAACTGCATGATGATCGACGCCGAGATGTACGGCATGATCCCCAGCGCGAAGATCGTGAAGCGGGAAAGCGCGCCACCCGAGAACATGTTGAACATGCCAAGGATGCCGCCCGCCTGGCTCTGGAACAGCTTCGCCAGTTGATCCGGATCGATGCCAGGCACGGGAATGTGCGCGCCGATGCGATAGACGATCAGCGCCAGCAGCAAGAACATTGCACGCCGGCGCAGATCGCCGAACTTCGCCGTGCTTCGACCGGGTTTTGCAAGACTCGGGCTGTTAGCCAAGTACTTTCTCCGATGCAAATGCTAGAGACGACGCGCTAGGCGTGTCACTCGGCAAACGAACCGCCAGCCGCTTCGATCGCAGCGCGCGCACCCTTGGTGGCGCCGAGACCCTTCACGACGATCTTGCGCTTCAGTTCGCCCGTGGCGATGATCTTCGCGCTCTTCGTCAGCTCGCCGACCAGGCCGGCTTGCTTCAGTGCGAGCAGATCGACTTCATCGACCGGCAGCTTCTCGAGGTCGCCCAGACGCACTTCACCGACGAATTCCTTCGTCAGCGACGTGAAGCCGCGCTTCGGCAGACGACGTTGCAGCGGCATCTGACCGCCTTCGAAGCCGACCTTGTGGAAGCCGCCCGAACGCGATTTCTGACCCTTGTGACCACGGCCAGCCGTCTTGCCGAGGCCCGAACCGATGCCGCGGCCGACGCGACGCTTGGCGTGCTTGGCGCCAGCGGCCGGCTTCAGGTTATTCAATTCCATATCAACTCCTTGATCCGTAGGGCCGCTTACGCGATGACCTTAACGAGGTACGAGACCTTGTTGATCATGCCGCGGACCGCCGGCGTGTCCTGCAGCTCGCTGACCGAATTGAGTCGGCGCAGGCCCAGGCCACGCACGGTCGCGCGGTGCGATTCGCGGGTCCCGATCAGGCTCTTGACGAGCTGAACCTTGACAGTTTTTTCAGACATGGTGACCACCCGGGCTTAGCCCAAAATATCTTCGACGGACTTGCCGCGCTTCGCCGCGATGTCTGCCGGGGTGGACTGCTTGCGCAGGCCGTCCAGCGTCGCACGGACGAGGTTGTACGGGTTCGTCGAACCGTGGCTCTTGGCCACGACGTTCTGAACGCCCATCACGTCGAACACTGCGCGCATCGGGCCGCCGGCGATCACACCGGTACCGTCCTTCGCCGGGGCGAGGAGGACAGCCGATGCGCCGTGCTTGCCGTGCACTTCGTGTTGCAGCGTGCCGTTCTTGAGCGGCACCTTGAACATGTTGCGGCGAGCTTGTTCCATTGCCTTCTGGACAGCAACCGGCACTTCCTTCGCCTTGCCCTTGCCCATACCGATGCGGCCATCGCCGTCGCCAACCACGGTCAGTGCGGCGAAGCCGAGAATACGGCCACCCTTCACGACCTTGGTCACGCGGTTGACCGAAATCATCTTTTCACGAAGGCCGTCGTCGCGCTCGTCAGCCTGAACTTTCGCTTGCATCTTTGCCATGACGAATTCCTTCCTTAGAACTTGAGCCCAGCTTCGCGAGCTGCCTCAGCCAGCGCCTTGACGCGGCCATGGTAGCGGAAGCCCGAGCGGTCGAAGGCGACGGATTCGATGCCGGCGGCCTTTGCCTTCTCGGCAATACGCTTGCCGATCAGCGTCGCAGCAGCAACGTTGCCACCCTTGCCCGACTTGTCGGCGAGCTCGGCGCGCACTTCCGCTTCGAGCGTCGACGCGCTGGCCAGCACCTTGGTGCCGCAGGGCGAGAACACTTGAGCGTAGATGTGCGTGTTCGTGCGATGCACGGCGAGACGCGCGACCTGCAGCTCAGCGATCTTGATACGCGTCTGGCGAGCGCGGCGCAGGCGAGATTGAGTCTTATCCATGATTGCGCACCCTTACTTCTTCTTCGTTTCTTTGAGGATCACAACCTCGTCGGAATAGCGCACGCCCTTGCCCTTGTACGGCTCCGGCGGACGGTAGCCGCGGACTTCCGCTGCCACTTGACCGACTTGTTGCTTGTTGATCCCCTTGATCACGATTTCGGTTTGCGTCGGGGTTTCAGCCTTGACGCCTTCCGGCATCTGGTGCACCACCGGGTGCGAGAAACCCAGCGACAGGTTCAGCTTGTCGCCTTGCGCTTGCGCACGATAACCAACGCCAACCAGCGTCAGCTTGCGCTCGAAACCCTTGGTCACGCCGTGCACCATGTTCGCGATCAGCGCGCGCATCGTGCCCGACAGTGCATTTGCTTCGCGGCTTTCGTCCGCCGGCGACAGATTCAGCACGCCGTCGTTGTTCGCCACGTTCACGAGCGGGTTGACCGCTTGCGTGATGGTGCCCAGCGGGCCCTTGACGGTGATTGCACCGTCGGCCAGCTTGACTTCCGCGCCTTGCAGCGCGATCGGGCTCTTACCTACTCGAGACATGTTTCTCTCTCCTCGGCTTTAAGCGACGTAGCAGATGACTTCGCCGCCGACGCCCGTAGCGCGCGCCTTGCGGTCGGTCATCACGCCCTTCGGCGTCGACACGATTGCCACGCCGAGGCCGTTCATGACCTGCGGAATGTCGTTACGGCCACGGTACACGCGCAGGCCAGGCTTCGACACGCGTTCGATGCGCTCGATGACCGGACGGCCAGCGTAGTACTTCAGCGCGATGTTCAGTTCGGACTTCGCACCTTCCGCCTTCACGGCGAAATCGTCGATATAGCCTTCGTCCTTCAGGACTTGCGCGATTGCAACCTTGACTTTCGACGAGGGCATCGACACCGATACCTTCTCGACCATCTGCCCGTTGCGGATGCGAGTCAGCATATCGGCGATAGGATCACTCATGCTCATTTATGTTTCTCCTATTACCAGCTCGCCTTGGTCAGGCCAGGAATCTCGCCACGGAATGCGATTTCACGAATCTTGTTGCGCGCGAGGCCGAATTTGCGGAACGTGCCACGCGGACGGCCCGTGATCGCGCAGCGGTTGCGCTGGCGGGTCGGGTTTGCGTTGCGGGGCAGTTGCTGCAGCTCCAGGCGTGCTTCGTAGCGCTCTTCTTCCGACTTGCTTTGGTCTTCGATGATCGCCTTCAGCGCTTCGCGCTTTGCTGCGAACTTCGCGACCAGGCGGGCGCGCTTCTTTTCACGTTCGATCAGTGCCAGTTTAGCCACGGTAACCTCAGTTTCTGAACGGGAACTTGAAGCTGGCGAGCAGTGCCTTCGCTTCGTCGTCGGTCTTCGCGGTCGTCGTGATGCTGATGTTCAGCCCACGCAGCGCGTCGATCTTGTCGTAATCGATTTCGGGGAAAATGATCTGCTCTTTCACACCGATGTTGTAGTTGCCGCGGCCATCGAAAGCACGGCCCGACACACCGCGGAAGTCACGCACGCGGGGCAGGGCAACGGTCACGAAGCGGTCGAGGAATTCATACATCGCGCGGCCACGCAGCGTCACCATCGCGCCGATCGGGTAGCCCTGGCGGATCTTGAAACCTGCGATTGCCTTGCGTGCCTTCGTCACGACCGGCTTCTGACCAGCGATCTTCGTGAGGTCGCCAACGGCGTTCTCGATGATCTTCTTGTCAGCGACAGCCTCACCAAGACCCATGTTCAGCGTGATCTTGGTGATGCGCGGCACTTCCATGACCGACTTGTAACCGAACTTCTCGATCAGGCCGGGCACAACCTTTTCTTTGTAAAACTCTTGAAAACGAGCCATTTTTTACTCCGCTGCGTCAGGCGCTCAGTACGGCACCGGTCGTCTTCAGGAAGCGAACCTTCTTGCCTTCCTCGACCTTGATGCCAACACGCGACGCCTTGCCATTCGCGTCGACCAGTGCGACGTTCGAGATGTGCAGGGGCATCGTCTTCGCTTCCACGCCACCCGTCGTACCCTTCATCGGGTTGGGCTTCACATGCTTCTTGACGAGATTGATACCTTCAACCGTCACATGCTCGGCACCGACGGCCAGCACGACACCGCGCTTGCCCTTGTCCTTGCCTGCGACGACGATGACTTCGTCACCTTTGCGAATCTTGTTCATCGCGACTCCTTACAGCACTTCCGGCGCCAGCGAAACGATCTTCATGAATCGTTCGCTACGCAGCTCACGCGTGACCGGCCCGAAAATACGGGTGCCGATCGGCTCGAGCTTGTTATTCAAAAGCACAGCGGCGTTGCCGTCGAACTTGATCAGCGAGCCGTCTTGACGGCGAACGCCCTTGGCGGTGCGGACCACCACGGCGTTGTAGATTTCGCCTTTCTTCACACGCCCGCGCGGCGTTGCCTCTTTGACGCTCACCTTGATGATGTCGCCAATGCTGGCATAACGACGCTTCGAGCCGCCGAGCACCTTGATGCACATGACTTCACGCGCACCCGTGTTGTCGGCTACTTCAAGCCGAGATTCGGTCTGGATCATGGTTTGTCTTTCCCAACTTAATCCGGATGCACCACC
This sequence comes from Burkholderia sp. Bp8963, assembly GCF_003854275.1. GTDB lineage: Bacteria > Pseudomonadota > Gammaproteobacteria > Burkholderiales > Burkholderiaceae > Burkholderia. The sequence goes on along the minus strand of NZ_QTQP01000010.1, from coordinate 25,954 downwards.
ATGATGCATACGGTCAGTCTTGGTCCCGTCAGCCAATCGGCTGCTTGGGTTGGAACAGCAGCGACGGCAAACGAAACCCGCCATCGCAATTCGGTGAATCTTTCGGAGCAGGCTGGCGCCCGTCCGCTTCCCCCACCAATTTCGCCCGCGACGGGGCTCCCATAAAGAGGGAAGACCGAGATTATAACAAATAATCCCGGTCGCGCAAGCAAAAACTTTGCGATTTCAAGCACTTCGTTGCCGAAGTGCCTGTTACTGCCTGCCCGCTCAGATCACGCGGGCTGCCTCGACGAGACGCGACACCGTCCAGGCCTTCGTCTTCGAAACAGGACGGGTTTCCTGGATTTCGACGAGATCGCCTTCGTTGCAGGTGTTCGCTTCATCGTGCGCGTGGTACTTCTTCGAGCGCACGACATACTTGCCGTAGATCGGGTGCTTGACGCGGTGCTCGATCAGCACGGTGACGGTCTTGTCCATCTTGTTGCTGACGACCCGACCGACCAGCGTCCGCTTCAGCGAGGTTTTCACGCTATCGTTCATTTCTGGTTCGCCTTCTGAGTCATGACGGTCCGCACACGTGCGATGTCGCGACGAACCTTCTTCAGCTGGCTCGTGTTCGTGAGCTGCTGGGTCGCGAGTTGCATGCGCAGGCCGAATTGCGCCTTCAGCAGGTCCGCCAGCTCCTTGTTGAGCGCGGCCTGGTCTTTCTGGAGAAGTTCGGAAGCCTTCATGTTTTCTCCTTAGGCGCCGAGCTGACGCACGATGAACGCCGTCTTCAGCGGCAGCTTCGCTGCAGCCAGACGGAACGCTTCGCGTGCCAGTTCTTCGGTAACGCCGTCCATTTCATACAGCATCTTGCCCGGCTGGATCTCTGCGACGTAGTACTCCGGGTTACCCTTACCGTTACCCATACGCACTTCCGCCGGCTTTTGCGAGATCGGCTTGTCCGGGAAGATACGGATCCAGATGCGGCCGCCACGCTTGATGTGACGCGTCATGGCACGACGCGCCGCTTCAATTTGACGCGCGGTCAAACGGCCGCGACCGATCGCCTTCAGGCCGAAGTCACCGAACGACACTGCGTTGCCGCGCGTCGCCTTGCCGGTGTTACGACCCTTCTGCTCTTTGCGATACTTCCTGCGTTTCGGTTGCAGCATCGTTATTCTCCAGTCTTGCCGTCTTCCGGCTTGCCGGCGCCACGGCGCGGTGCGCCACGGCGAGCACCCGGAGCGCCGCCTTCGCCGTCACGGCGCGGACGACGGTCGCCCGGGCGCGCATTGCGACGCGGACGCTTGTCTTCGGCTACTTCTTCCACCACCGGTGCGTCGTTGCGGCCAAGGGTATCGCCCTTGTAAACCCACACCTTGACGCCGATGATCCCGTAGGTCGTCTTCGCTTCCGAGGTCGCGTAGTCGATATCGGCACGCAGCGTGTGAAGCGGCACGCGACCTTCGCGATACCACTCCGTACGAGCGATTTCGATACCGTTCAGACGGCCGGCGCTCATGATCTTGATGCCCTGGGCACCCAGACGCATCGCGTTCTGCATCGCACGCTTCATCGCGCGGCGGAACATGATCCGGCGCTCGAGCTGTTGCGTGATCGAGTCAGCGATCAGCTGAGCATCGGTTTCCGGCTTGCGGATCTCTTCGATGTTGACGTGAACCGGAACGCCCATGCGGCGTTGCAGTTCCGTCTTCAGCAGTTCGATATCCTCGCCCTTCTTGCCGATGACGACACCCGGACGCGAGCTGAAAATCGTGATGCGCGCGTTCTTTGCCGGACGCTCGATGACGACGCGGCCGACCGAAGCGTTCTTCAGCTTCTTCTTCAGGTATTCACGAACACCGATGTCTTCCTGCAACATCGCCGCGAAATTGTTGTTGTTCGCGTACCAACGCGAAGCCCAATTGCGGCTGACAGCCAGGCGGAAGCCAGTCGGATGAATTTTCTGTCCCATCGTATGGCTCCTTAATTCCCGACCGTCACAGTGATGTGACAGGATTGCTTCTCGATGCGGTTGCCGCGGCCCTTGGCGCGCGCGGTGAACCGCTTGAGCGATGCAGCCTTGTCGACGTAGATGCTCTTGATCTTGAGCTCGTCGATATCGGCGCCTTCGTTGTGCTCCGCATTCGCGATTGCCGACAGCACAACCTTCTTCACGATGCCAGCCGCCTTCTTCGGCGAGAACGTCAGAACGTTCAGCGCCTTGTCGACCGGCAAACCGCGGATCTGGTCAGCCACAAGGCGCGTCTTCTGCGCCGAGATGCGGGCACCGCGATGAATTGCTTTCACTTCCATCTTGATTGCCCCTTATTTCTTGGCCTTCTTGTCGGCCGCGTGACCCTTGAACGTACGGGTCAGTGCGAACTCGCCAAGCTTGTGGCCGACCATGTTTTCCGAGATGTACACCGGAACGTGTTGACGGCCGTTGTGAACAGCGATCGTCAGACCGATGAAATCCGGCAGAATCGTCGAACGACGCGACCAGGTCTTGATCGGCTTCTTGTCACGCGAAGCTGCAGCCGCCTCAACTTTCTTCAGCAAATGGGCGTCGCAGAACGGACCTTTTTTAACAGAACGTGCCATTGCCTACTCCTTAACGCTTGTGACGGCGCTGGACGATCATCGTCGTCGTGCGCTTGTTGCTGCGGGTGCGGTAACCCTTCGTCGGCGTGCCCCACGGGCTCACCGGGTCACGACCTGCAGCCGTCTTGCCCTCACCACCACCGTGCGGGTGATCAACCGGGTTCATTGCAACGCCACGCACCGTCGGGCGGATACCGCGCCAGCGGTTCGCGCCTGCCTTGCCGATCTGGCGGAGGCTGTGCTCTTCGTTGCCCACTTCACCGATCGTTGCACGGCACTCGATGTGCACGCGGCGGATTTCGCCCGAACGCAGACGAACCTGCGCGTAGACGCCTTCGCGCGCCAGCAGCATGGCCGACGTACCGGCCGAACGCGCCATTTGCGCGCCCTTGCCCGGCAGCATCTCGATGCAGTGGATCGTCGTACCGACCGGAATGTTGCGGATCGGCAGCGTGTTACCTGCACGGATCGGCGCTTCCGAGCCCGACATCAGCTGCTGGCCAACCGTCACGCCCTTCGGCGCGATGATGTAGCGGCGCTCGCCGTCTGCGTACAGCACCAGCGCGATGTTCGCGCTACGGTTCGGGTCGTACTCGAGACGCTCGACCTTTGCCGGGATGCCGTCCTTCGTGCGACGGAAATCGACCATACGGTAGTGCTGCTTGTGACCACCGCCCTTGTGACGGGTGGTGATGTGGCCGTTGTTGTTACGGCCGGCGGTCGAGCTCTGCGTGTCGAGCAGCGCTGCGAACGGCTTGCCCTTGTGCAGATTCTTGTTGACCACCTTGACCATCGCGCGGCGACCCGGCGATGTCGGCTTAACTTTCACGATTGCCATGATTACTTGGCCTCCGCTTCAAAGTTGATTTCCTGGCCGGGCTTCAGGCAAACGTACGCCTTCTTCACGTCCTTGCGGCGGCCCATCGAACGGCCAAAGCGCTTCTGCTTGCCCTTCTGAACCAGCACGTTGACGGAATCAACTTCAACCTTGAACAGCAGCTCGACAGCCGCCTTCACTTCCTGCTTCGTGGCATCCGGTGCGACTTCGAACACGACTTGCTCGTTCTTGTCGGCAACCAGCGTCGCCTTTTCCGAGATCACCGGTGCGAGCAGGACCTGCATCAAACGATGATCGTTCTTGCGAATCTCGCTCATGACAGCAACTCCTCGATCTGGGCGACCGCAGCCTTCGTGACCAGCACTTTCTTGAAGTAGATCAGCGACAGCGGGTCAGCGTAGCGCGGCTCGACAACTGCCACGTGCGGCAGGTTGCGCGAAGCCAGGTACAGGTTTTCGTCGACCGTGTCGGTGATGATCAACACGGATTCGAGACCCATGGCCTTGAATTTTTCAGCCAGCAGCTTGGTCTTCGGCGCTTCGAGAACGATGTCCTCGACGACCGACAGACGGCCTTCGCGGGCCAGCTGCGAGAAGATCGAGCAGAGACCTGCGCGATGCATCTTCTTGTTGACCTTGTGCGAGAAGTTTTCTTCCGGCGAGTTCGGGAAGATACGACCGCCGCCACGCCACAGCGGGCTCGACGACATACCGGCACGAGCACGGCCCGTACCCTTCTGGCGCCACGGCTTCTTGGTCGTGTGCTTGACTTGCTCACGATCCTTCTGCGCGCGGTTACCCTGGCGAGCGTTCGCCTGGTAAGCAACGACGACCTGGTGGATCAGCGCTTCGTTGTAGTCACGGCCGAACACGACGTCCGACGCGTTAACCACTGCACCTTCCTGACCATTTGCGTTCAGGAGCTTGAGTTCCATTATTTCGCCCCCTTGGTCTTCACGGCCGGCGTCACGAAAACCTTGCCGCCCTTCGCGCCCGGAATCGCGCCCTTGACGAGCAGCAGCTTGCGCTCTGCATCGATACGAGCGATTTCGAGGTTCTGAACCGTCACCGTCTCGTCACCCATGTGACCCGTCATGCGCTTACCCGGGAAAACACGACCCGGATCCTGCGCCATACCGATCGAGCCCGGCACGTTGTGCGAGCGCGAGTTACCGTGCGTGGCACGGCCCGACGAGAAGTTGTAACGCTTGATCGTACCTGCGTAGCCCTTACCGATCGACACGCCTTGCACGTCGACCTTCTGGCCCACTTCGAACAGGTCCGGACCAACGATGGCGCCATTCGACAGCTCAGCTGCCTTGGCCGCATCGATGCGGAATTCCTTGAGGATTTCACCGGCTTCGACACCGGCTTTGGCAAGATGACCTGCCAGCGGCTTCGTCACGCGCGATGCACGACGGGAGCCGAATGCAACCTGCACGGCCGTGTAGCCGTCGGTTTCAACAGTCTTGATCTGCGTCACGCGGTTGTCCGACACGTCCAGCACGGTGACGGGAATCGAATCCCCTTCAGCCGTGAAGATACGGGTCATACCAACCTTGCGACCTACGAGTCCAAGGCTCATCGTTTTCTCCATTCCCGACTGCGATTGGTCGGGGCTGATTTACAAAATGCCGGGCACGCAAGGCCCGACTTTTTTACGCGAATACGCGAAAAGCCAAGCATTATAGCCGGGCCCTTCGTTTTTCGCAAGCAATCAATGACTTAGCGCCGTCCGGCGGGCCGAGCAGCGCTGGAAGCCTTACTGCAGCTTGATTTCCACGTCGACGCCAGCCGGCAGGTCGAGCTTCATCAGCGCGTCGACCGTCTTGTCGGTCGGATCGACGATGTCCATCAGGCGCTGGTGGGTACGGATTTCGAGCTGATCGCGCGACGTCTTGTTGACGTGCGGCGAACGCAGGATGTCAAAACGCTGGATGCGCGTCGGCAGCGGCACCGGGCCACGGACGATTGCGCCAGTCCGCTTCGCCGTGTCGACGATTTCGGCAGCCGATTGATCGATCAGACGATAGTCGAAAGCCTTCAGACGAATGCGGATTTTCTGTTGCTGCATGACAATTCCTTGAAAAGAGCGAGGCGATATTGCATCGCCAGATCAATAAAAGAACGTAAGACCGGGCTCCCACTGAGGGTGGGCGCCCGGTCCCGGGCACTACCAAACGCCGAATGATACACCACTCGGCGGATCGTCGATATTACTCGATGATCTTGGCGACGACGCCAGCACCGACGGTGCGGCCGCCTTCGCGGATTGCAAAGCGCAGACCTTCTTCCATCGCGATCGGCGCAATCAGCTTCACCGTGATCGACACGTTGTCGCCCGGCATCACCATTTCCTTGTCCTTCGGCAGCTCGATCGAGCCCGTCACGTCCGTCGTACGGAAGTAGAACTGCGGACGGTAGTTGTTGAAGAACGGCGTGTGACGGCCGCCTTCGTCCTTGCTCAGCACGTACACTTCAGCCGTGAAGTGCGTGTGCGGCGTGATCGAACCCGGCTTTGCCAGAACCTGGCCGCGCTCCACGTCTTCACGCTTCGTGCCGCGCAGCAGGATACCGACGTTGTCGCCTGCCTGACCCTGGTCCAGCAGCTTGCGGAACATTTCCACGCCCGTGCAGGTCGTCTTTACCGTCGGCTTGATACCGACGATTTCGATTTCCTCACCGACCTTCACGATGCCGCGCTCGACGCGACCCGTCACCACCGTGCCGCGACCCGAGATCGAGAACACGTCTTCCACCGGCATCAGGAACGCACCGTCAACCGCGCGCTCCGGCGTCGGGATGTACGTGTCCAGCGCGTCTGCCAGGTTCATGATCGCCACTTCGCCCAGCTCGCCCGTGTCGCCTTCCAGCGCCAGCTTGGCCGAACCCTTCACGATCGGCGTGTCGTCGCCCGGGAAGTCGTACTTCGACAGGAGTTCGCGAACTTCCATCTCGACCAGCTCGAGCAGTTCAGCGTCGTCCACCATGTCGCACTTGTTCAGGAACACGATGATGTACGGAACACCAACCTGACGCGCCAGCAGGATGTGCTCACGCGTTTGCGGCATCGGGCCGTCTGCTGCCGAGCAAACCAGGATCGCGCCGTCCATCTGCGCTGCGCCCGTGATCATGTTCTTCACATAGTCAGCGTGGCCCGGGCAGTCGACGTGTGCGTAGTGGCGGTTAGCCGTTTCGTACTCGACGTGTGCGGTGTTGATCGTGATGCCGCGCGCCTTTTCTTCCGGTGCCGCGTCGATCTGGTCGTATGCCTTCGCTTCGCCGCCGAACTTCTTCGTCAGCACCGTCGTGATCGCTGCCGTCAGCGTCGTCTTGCCGTGGTCGACGTGACCAATCGTACCAACGTTCACGTGCGGCTTGGTCCGCTCGAATTTACCTTTTGCCATGACTCTCTTCTTTCAAAAAAATAATCGGTTGGTAGATGCAGATTTACTTCGACTTCGCGCTGATGATCGCGTCAGCAACGTTGCGCGGAGCTTCAGCATAGTGCTTGAACTCCATCGTGTACGTTGCACGACCTTGCGTCAGCGAGCGCAGCGACGTCGAGTAGCCGAACATTTCCGACAGCGGCACTTCGGCGCGGACGATCTTGCCGCCACCAACCATGTCTTCCATGCCCTGGACGATGCCGCGACGGCCCGACAGGTCGCCCATCACGTTGCCCATGTAGTCTTCCGGCGTTTCGACTTCAACCGCCATCATCGGCTCGAGGACGACCGGGTTCGCCTTGCGCATCGCTTCCTTGAACGCCATCGAACCGGCCATGCGGAACGCGTTTTCGTTCGAGTCAACGTCGTGGTACGAACCGAACGTCAGGTGCACCTTCACGTCGACGACCGGGAAGCCAGCCAGCACGCCCGACTTCAGCGTGTCCTGGATACCCTTGTCGACCGCCGGGATGTATTCGCGCGGAATCACACCACCCTTGATCTCGTCGAAGAACTCGTAGCCCTTGCCCTGCTCGTTCGGCTCGAGCGTGATGACCGCGTGACCGTACTGGCCGCGACCACCCGACTGCTTGACGAACTTGCCGTCCACGTCCTTCGCCGTCGAACGGATCGTTTCGCGGTACGCAACCTGCGGCTTGCCGACGGTCGCTTCCACGCCGAATTCACGCTTCATCCGGTCGACCAGAATTTCGAGGTGGAGCTCGCCCATGCCCGAAATGATGGTCTGGCCCGACTCTTCGTCCGTTTGAACGCGGAACGACGGGTCTTCCTGTGCCAGGCGGTTCAGCGCGAGGCCCATCTTTTCCTGGTCAGCCTTGGTCTTCGGCTCGACAGCCTGCGAGATCACCGGCTCCGGGAACACCATGCGCTCGAGCACGATCGGGTGTGCCGGATCGCACAGCGTGTCGCCCGTGGTCGCTTCCTTCAGACCGACCGCAGCGGCGATGTCGCCTGCACGGACTTCCTTGATTTCTTCACGCTGGTTCGCGTGCATCTGCAGAATACGGCCGAGGCGTTCCTTCTTGCCCTTGGTCGAGTTCAGCAGCGTGTCGCCCGAGTTGACGACGCCCGAGTACACACGGAAGAAGATCAGCTGGCCGACGAACGGGTCGGTCATGATCTTGAACGCGAGCGACGAGAACTTTTCTTCGTCCGACGCCTTGCGCTCTGCTTCTTCACCGTTCTCGAGCTCGCCCTTGACCGGCGGGATGTCGACCGGCGACGGCAGGAAGTCGATCACGGCGTCGAGCATGCGCTGCACGCCCTTGTTCTTGAACGCGGTACCGCACAGCATCGGCTGGATTTCGCACGCGATCGTACGGTCGCGCAGCGCCTTGACGATGTCGGCTTCCGGCAGATCGCCTTCTTCCAGGTACTTGTTCATCAGGTCTTCGCTGGCTTCAGCAGCCGCTTCGACCATCTTTTCGCGCCATTCGGTGCAGGTGTCGGCGAGCTCGGCCGGGATGTCGACGTAGTCGAACTTCGTGCCTTGCGACGCTTCGTCCCAAATGATCGCCTTCATCTTCAGCAGATCGACCACACCCTTGAAGTTCTCTTCCGAGCCGATCGGCACCACGACCGGAACCGGGTTCGCCTTCAGGCGCAGACGGAGCTGGTCGTAGACCTTGAAGAAGTTCGCGCCGGTACGGTCCATCTTGTTGACGAACGCGAGACGCGGCACCTTGTACTTGTTCGCCTGGCGCCAAACCGTTTCGGACTGCGGCTGCACGCCGCCCACCGCGCAGTACACCATGCACGCGCCGTCGAGCACGCGCATCGAACGCTCCACTTCGATCGTGAAGTCGACGTGGCCCGGGGTGTCGATGATGTTGATGCGGTGTTCCGGATAGTTGCCGCCCATGCCCTTCCAGAAAGCCGTGGTAGCAGCGGACGTGATCGTGATGCCACGCTCCTGTTCCTGCTCCATCCAGTCCATCGTGGCAGCGCCGTCGTGAACTTCACCGATCTTGTGGTTCACACCGGTGTAAAACAGAATGCGCTCGGTCGTCGTCGTCTTGCCGGCGTCGATGTGAGCGCTGATACCGATATTGCGGTAGCGCTCGATAGGAGTCTTGCGAGCCACTTTGATCCTCTACTGGATTGACGCGATGCGACCCTGTCGCATCTCGCCTCAACACAAACGGGCGAGGCGCTCGAAAAGCGCACCCGCCCGGAATTTTTTTCCGCTAAAAGCCCAGCCTGGCGCTTAGAAACGGAAATGCGAGAACGCGCGGTTGGCTTCCGCCATGCGGTGAACCTCATCGCGCTTCTTCATCGCGCCGCCACGGCCTTCGGCCGCTTCGGAGAGCTCACCTGCCAGACGCAGAGCCATCGACTTCTCGCTGCGCTTCTTCGCAGCCTCACGCAGCCAGCGCATCGCCAATGCCATACGACGCGACGGGCGCACTTCGACCGGAACTTGATAGTTGGCACCACCAACGCGACGGCTCTTCACTTCCACCACCGGCTTCACGTTGTTGAGCGCAACCGTGAACACTTCCAGCGGGTCCTTGCCACCCTTGGTCTGGATCTGTTCGAATGCGCCATAAACGATGCGTTCTGCGACCGACTTCTTGCCGGACAGCATCAGCATGTTCATGAACTTGGCAACATCAACGTTACCGAACTTCGGATCCGGCAACACTTCCCGCTTGGGGACTTCGCGACGACGCGGCATGATTCTTCCTTTACTTGTTCAGTTGGAGCTGCATCCAGCTCCGCGGCCACCAACAAACCCGATCACATCTTCACGACTAACCAGCTTGGCCGGGTGACCACTTACTCGACAGCACCGGCAATCCGGCACTCCCGCCTTGACCGCCCTGCGGCGATCCCTGATCAAAAACTGCTTACTTGGCAGCCTTTGCACGCTTCGCGCCGTACTTCGAGCGCGCTTGCTTACGGTCCTTGACGCCCTGGGTATCCAGCGAGCCGCGAACCATGTGGTAACGCACACCCGGCAAGTCCTTCACACGGCCGCCGCGGATCAGCACAACCGAGTGTTCCTGCAGGTTGTGGCCTTCACCGCCGATGTACGAAATCACTTCGAAGCCGTTCGTCAGACGAACCTTGGCGACCTTACGGAGTGCCGAGTTCGGCTTCTTCGGCGTCGTCGTGTACACACGGGTGCACACGCCGCGACGCTGGGGGCAGTCCTGCAGGGCCGGGCTCTTGCTCTTCGTCGTTTCCGACTGACGGCCTTTGCGAACCAGTTGGTTGATGGTTGGCATTGTTTATTCCTGAAATTGAACAAAATCCGCACATCGATTTCGGGCAAAGCGAGAATCGAGGTGCGATTGACCTCCGGATCCGGAACACGGGCACGAACTTTCGCTCGCAACCTGTCCTACCGAGAACCGGAACCCAGCATCATATTCCGGAAATACCAAACAAGTCAACGGGTTGCGTGATTTTCCACAGCGAGGCGGCTGGTACTGCAGGCAGACCGGAAAGCCGTCGTCAGGCAGATTCGACGACGTCGATGATCTCGTCGCCGAAGCGCTCGAGCTTGCGGATGCCCATCCCTGGAATGTGGCGCAGATCGTCGATCGATTCTGGCGCGTTGCGCGCGATCTCGGCGAGGGTCGCATCGTGAAAGATCACGTAGGCCGGCACGCCGTCGGCCTTGGCCGTCTCCGCGCGCCATGCGCGCAGGGCGTCCCAGCGCGCGCGTTCGCGCGTGCCCATGCCGGCCGTCGGATCGACCCGCGTGCCGCTGCGGCTCGACGACTGCCGCGTGCGCTGCGGCTTCACGTAGCGCCGCAGGGTAACCTTCTCCGCCCCCTTCAACACAGGTTTCGCGGCCTCGGTCAGCACAAGCGCGCCGAAGCCGCCGTGGTCGACGGCCAGAAAGCCGTACGCGACGAGCTGACGGAAGATCGCCCGCCATTCCGGCTCCGACAATGACGCGCCGATGCCGAACGTGCTGAGCGTGTCGTGACCGCGCTGCAGGATCTTCTCGTTACGGCTGCCGCGCAGAATTTCGATCAGGTGGCTCGCGCCAAAGTTGAAGCCGCTCGCGCGCTGCGCGCGGAACGCGCACGACAGCGCCATCTGGGCCTCGCGGGTTGCATCCCACGAATCGGGCGGCTCGAGGCAGGTGTCGCAGTTACCGCATGGCTGGCTCGCCTCGCCGAAATAGTTCAGCAGGCGCACGCGGCGGCACGAGATCGTCTCGCACAAACCGAGCAACGCGTCGAGCTTCGACGTCTGCACGCGCTTGTGCGCGTCGTCCGCTTCGGACTCGTCGATCATCTTGCGCTGCTGGACGACGTCGCCGAGGCCGTACGCCATCCACGCATTCGCGGGCAGGCCATCGCGGCCTGCGCGGCCGGTTTCCTGGTAATAGCCCTCGACGCTCTTCGGCAGGTCGAGGTGCGCGACGAAGCGCACGTCCGGCTTGTCGATCCCCATCCCGAACGCGATCGTCGCGCACATCACGATGCCCTCTTCGCGCTGGAACATTTCCTGGTGCTTCTGGCGCACCTCGAACTCCATGCCCGCGTGGTAAGGCAGCGCACGCACGCCCTGCGCCTTCAGCCACTCGGCAGTTTCCTCGACCTTGCGGCGCGACAGGCAGTACACGACGCCAGCGTCGGTCGTGCCGTCCGCGTTCGTGTGCTCGGCGCGGATGAAATCGAGCAGCTGCGCGCGCGCGTTGTCCTTCTCGACGATCCGGTAGCGGATGTTCGGCCGGTCGAAGCTCGACACGAACACGCGCGCGTCGTCGAGCGCAAGGCGGTGGACGATCTCGTCGCGCGTGATCGCATCGGCGGTCGCGGTCAGCGCAATGCGCGGCACCGCGGGGAAGCGCTCGTGCAACACCGACAGCTGGATGTATTCCGGGCGGAAGTCGTGCCCCCATTGCGACACGCAATGCGCCTCGTCGATTGCGAACAGGCCGATCTTCGCGCGCTCGAGCAGGTCGAGGAAGCGCGCGGTCATCAGCCGCTCGGGTGCGACGTACAGCAGGTCGATCTCGCCTTCGCGCAACGCGCGCTCGGTGGCTGCGGCCTCGGCGCCGGACAGCGTCGAGTTCAGGTAGGCGGCGCGCACGCCGACTTCCGAGAGCGCGGCGACCTGGTCCTGCATCAGCGCGATCAGTGGCGACACGACGATGCCGGCGCCCTGCCCGGCCTCGCGGCGCAGCAGCGCGGGAATCTGGTAGCACAGCGACTTGCCGCCGCCCGTCGGCATCAGCACGAGGCAATCGCCGCCACCGGCGACGTGCTCGACGATCTCGCCCTGCTGGCCGCGAAACGCGGAATAACCAAAGACTTCGTCGAGGATTTCGAGGGCGCGGGACATGAATGAGAACGAGGGCGGCAAAACGATGACCCGGATTTTAACAACCCGCTCGCGAGTCGCGCGGCGAATCGCGCAACGTTGGCCATCCGGACGGGTTCCGTTCATACGCATGACGGGCCTGCGGCAGGCGCCGTTGCAAGCCCGTCATGCGCATGAACGACGGACAAAAAAAACCGCCCAGTCGAAACTGGGCGGTTTCAGCGACAGCGTAGCGAGGCGGCTCGCGCCGCCAGGCCTTACTCGGCTGCCGGATGCTGTTGCGGCTCTTCCGCAGGCGTGCTCGGCGTGCTCGGCGTACCGAAGTCGAACGCTTCTTCCGCTGCGATCTGGTCGAAACGCTCGCGATCCGACGATTCCTTCGCCTTGCGTGCCTTGTGGAACGCGAGACCCGTACCGGCCGGAATCAGACGGCCGACGATCACGTTTTCCTTCAGGCCACGCAGATCGTCGCGCTTGCCCATGATCGCCGCTTCGGTCAGCACGCGGGTCGTTTCCTGGAACGATGCCGCGGAGATGAACGAGTCGGTCGACAGCGACGCCTTCGTGATACCGAGGAGCACGTTGTCGTACGACGCCGGACGCTTGTCCTCGGCGATCATGCGATCGTTCTCGTCCAGCATGTCCGAACGCTCGACCTGTTCACCCGGGATGAAGCGCGTATCGCCGTTGTCGGTGATCTGCACACGACGCAGCATCTGGCGAACGATCACCTCGATGTGCTTGTCGTTGATCTTCACGCCCTGCAGTCGGTACACGTCCTGCACTTCGTCGACGATGTAGCGCGACAGCGCCTCGATACCCTGCAGACGCAGGATGTCGTGCGGATCGGCCGGGCCGTCCACGATCATTTCGCCCTTGTTGACGACCTGAGCATCGTGGACCAGCACCTGCTTTTCCTTCGCGATCAGGAACTCGTGCTGGTTGCCCTCGAGATCCGTGATGACGAGACGCTGCTTGCCCTTCGTGTCCTTGCCGAACGACGTCGTGCCGGTGACTTCCGCGAGAATGCCCGCATCCTTCGGCGAACGCGCTTCGAACAGTTCCGCCACCCGCGGCAGACCGCCGGTAATGTCACGCGTCTTCTGCGCTTCGGTCGGGATACGTGCCAGCACTTCACCCACCTGCACTTGCTGACCGTCCTTCACGGTGATCAGTGCGCCGACCTGGAAGCCGATCTGCACCGCGTGTTCCGTGCCCGGGATCTTCACTTCCTCGCCGTTCGCGTCGAGCAGCTTCACCTGCGGACGCACGCTCTTCGACGCCTGCGAACCGCGACGCTTCACGTCGATCACGACGAGGGTCGACAGACCGGTCACGTCGTCGATCTGCTTCGCGACGGTCACGCCTTCCTCGACGTTCTCGAACTTCACCGTACCACCGTACTCGGTGATGATCGGACGCGTCATCGGGTCCCACGTCGCGAGCTGCGTGCCGGCCTTGATGGTCGCGCCATCGAGCTGCAGCAGCGTCGCGCCGTACGGCACTTTGTGACGCTCGCGCTCGCGGCCGAAATCGTCGGTGATCAGCGCTTCGCCCGAACGCGAGATGACGATCTGCTCGCCCTTCGCGTTGGTGACGTAACGCATCGTCGCCGTGAAACGCACGATACCGTTGCTCTTCGCTTCGACCGACGAAGCCACTGCCGCACGCGATGCCGCACCACCGATGTGGAACGTACGCATCGTCAGCTGCGTGCCCGGTTCACCGATCGACTGCGCGGCGATCACGCCGACTGCTTCGCCGACGTTCACGAGCGAGCCGCGGCCGAGGTCGCGGCCGTAGCAGGCTGCGCACAGGCCGTAACGCGTTTCGCAGGTCAGCGGCGTGCGCACGCGCACTTCGTCGATGCCGAGACGTTCGATGTCCTCGACCGCCGTTTCGTCGAGCAGCGTGCCCGATTCGTACAGTGTTTCCTGCGTTTCCGGATTCACGACGTCCGCCACCGCGACGCGGCCGAGGATACGGTCGCGCAGCGCTTCGACGACTTCACCGCCTTCGACCAGCGCCTTCATCGCGACGCCGTTCGACGTGCCGCAATCGTCCTCGACCACGACCAGATCCTGCGTGACGTCGACGAGACGACGCGTCAGGTAACCCGAGTTAGCAGTCTTCAGTGCCGTATCAGCCAGACCCTTACGTGCACCGTGGGTCGAGATAAAGTACTGCAACACGTTCAGGCCTTCGCGGAAGTTCGCGGTAATCGGCGTCTCGATAATCGAGCCGTCCGGCTTCGCCATCAGGCCGCGCATACCGGCCAGCTGACGAATCTGCACCGCCGAACCCCGGGCGCCCGAGTCGGCCATCATGTAGATCGAGTTGAACGATTCCTGGCGCGTCTCGTTGCCGTCGCGGTCCGTCACCGGCTCCGTCGACAGCTGCTCCATCATCGCCTTGCCGACCGCTTCCGACGTCGCCGACCAGATGTCGACCACGTTGTTGTAGCGTTCCTGCGCGGTGACGAGACCCGACATGTACTGGCGGTCGTACTCCTTCACCTTCTTCGCGGCGTCGCCGACGATCGTTTCCTTCTGCGGCGGCACGAGCATGTCGTCGACGCAGATCGAGATGCCGGCGCGCGTCGCGAGACGGAAGCCCGACTGCATCAGCTGGTCGGCGAACACCACCGTCGCGCGCAGACCGCACTTGCGGAACGCCGTGTTGATCAGGCGCGAGATTTCCTTCTTCTTCAGCGGCTTGTTCAGCACCGAGAACGGCAGGCCGTGCGGCAGGATCTCCGACAGGATCGCGCGGCCGACGGTCGTCGCGTACAGCGAGATCTTCGGCACGAACTCCGGCGCGCCTTCCGACGTGTCCTCGTTGCGCACCATTTCGGTGATCCGCACGTTGACGCGCGATGCGAGCTCGACTTCCTTGTTCTCGTATGCGCGCAGCACTTCCGACACGCCCGTGAACGACAGGCCTTCGCCCTTCGCGTTGATCGCTTCGCGGGTCGCGTAGTACAGACCCAGCACGATATCCTGCGACGGCACGATCGACGGATCGCCGTTGGCCGGGAACAGCACGTTGTTCGACGCGAGCATCAGCGTGCGCGCTTCCATCTGCGCTTCGAGCGACAGCGGCACGTGAACGGCCATCTGGTCACCGTCGAAGTCGGCGTTGAACGCCGCGCAAACGAGCGGGTGCAGCTGGATTGCCTTGCCTTCGATCAGCACCGGCTCGAACGCCTGGATACCGAGTCGGTGCAGCGTCGGCGCACGGTTCAGCATCACCGGATGTTCGCGGATCACCTCTTCGAGGATGTCCCACACGACCGGCGTCTGGTTCTCGACTTCCTTCTTCGCAGCCTTGATGGTCGTCGCAACGCCCATCACTTCCAGCTTGTTGAAGATGAACGGCTTGAACAGCTCGAGCGCCATCAGCTTCGGCAGGCCGCACTGGTGCAGCTTCAGCGTCGGGCCGACCACGATCACCGAACGGCCCGAGTAGTCGACACGCTTACCGAGCAGGTTCTGACGGAAACGACCGCCCTTGCCCTTGATCATGTCGGCGAGCGACTTCAGCGGACGCTTGTTCGCGCCCGTCATCGCCTTGCCGCGGCGGCCGTTGTCGAGCAGCGAGTCGACGGCTTCCTGCAGCATCCGCTTTTCGTTGCGGACGATGATTTCCGGCGCCTTCAGCTCGAGCAGACGCTTCAACCGGTTGTTACGGTTGATCACGCGGCGGTACAGGTCGTTCAGGTCCGACGTCGCGAAACGGCCGCCGTCCAGCGGCACGAGCGGACGCAGTTCCGGCGGCAGCACCGGCAGCACTTCGAGGATCATCCACTCGGGCTTGATGCCCGAGCGCTGGAATGCCTCGAGGACCTTCAGGCGCTTCGCGTACTTCTTGATCTTCGCTTCCGAGCCGGTGTTCTTCAGCTCGGTGCGCAGCGTCTCGACCTGCTCGTCGATGTTGATCGCGCGCAGCAGTTCACGCACGCCTTCCGCGCCCATCTCGGCACGGAATTCGTCGCCGTATTCCTCGACCTTGTTGTAGTAATCCTCTTCGGTCATGATCTGCCGCGCCTTCAGCGGCGTCATGCCCGGTTCGATCACCACGTACGCTTCGAAGTACAGCACGCGCTCGATGTCGCGCAGCGTCATGTCGAGCACCATGCCCAGACGCGACGGCAGCGACTTCAGGAACCAGATGTGCGCGACCGGCGAGGCCAGCTCGATGTGGCCCATGCGCTCGCGGCGCACCTTCGCCAGCGTCACTTCGACGCCGCACTTCTCGCAGATCACGCCACGGTGCTTCAGGCGCTTGTACTTGCCGCACAGGCACTCGTAGTCCTTGATCGGCCCGAAGATCTTCGCGCAGAAGAGACCATCGCGTTCCGGCTTGAACGTACGGTAGTTGATGGTCTCCGGCTTCTTCACTTCGCCGAACGACCACGAACGGATCTTGTCCGGCGAGGCCAGACCGATCTTGATCGCGTCGAAAACTTCTTCCTGTTGGACTTGCTTGAATAGATCGAGCAGAGCTTTCATTGCTTTCTCTCCGTAGTCCGATTAATTGCGGTCGAGATCGATGTCGATACCGAGCGAGCGGATTTCCTTCACCAGCACGTTGAAGGATTCCGGCATGCCGGCGTCGATCACGTGATCGCCCTTGACCAGGTTTTCATAAACCTTGGTACGGCCGTTCACGTCGTCCGACTTCACCGTCAGCATTTCCTGCAGCACGTAGGACGCGCCGTACGCTTCGAGTGCCCACACTTCCATTTCACCGAAACGCTGGCCACCGAACTGCGCCTTACCACCCAGCGGCTGCTGCGTGACGAGCGAGTACGGGCCCGTCGAACGCGCGTGCATCTTGTCGTCGACCAAGTGGTGCAGCTTCAGGTAGTGCATGTAGCCGAGCGTCACGCGACGTTCGAACATTTCACCCGTGCGGCCGTCGTACAGACGAACCTGGTTCTTCGACGGGTTCATGCCGAGCTGTTCGGCGATCTCGTCCGGGAATGCCAGGTCGAGCATCTTCGCCATTTCTTCTTCGGTCGCACCGTCGAACACCGGCGTGGCGAACGGCACGCCTTCGCGCAGGTTCTTCGCCAGTTCGAGGATCTCGTCGTCGCTGAAGCTTTCCAGATCTTCCGCGCGGCCCGACTCGTTGTAGATCTTCGTCAGGAAGATGCGCAGTTCCTCGATCTTCGCCTGACGCTGCAGCATTTCGCCGATACGCCAGCCGAGACCCTTCGCGGCCCAGCCGAGGTGCACTTCCAGAACCTGACCCACGTTCATCCGCGACGGCACGCCGAGCGGGTTCAGCACGACGTCTGCCGGACGGCCATCGGCCATGTACGGCATGTCTTCGATCGGAACGATCTTCGACACGACACCCTTGTTACCGTGACGGCCTGCCATCTTGTCGCCAGGCTGCAGGCGGCGCTTCACCGCGAGGTACACCTTGACCATCTTCAGCACGCCCGGCGGCAGTTCGTCGCCTTGCGTGAGCTTCTTGCGCTTCTCTTCGAACGCGAGGTCGAACTGGTGACGCTTCTCTTCGATCGAGTTCTTGATCGCTTCGAGCTGAACCGCTGCCTCGTCGTCCGCCAGGCGGATGTCGAACCAGTGGTAGTGGTCGAGGTCTTCCAGGTAAGCCTGGTCGATCTTCGTGCCCTTCGCGAGCTTCTTCGGACCGCCGTTCGCGACCTTGCCGACGAGCATGCGTGCGAGACGCTGGAACGCGTCGCCTTCCACGATGCGCAGCTGGTCGTTCAGGTCGAGACGGTAGCGCTTCAGTTCGTCGTCGATGATCTGTTGCGCACGCTTGTCGCGCTGGATGCCTTCACGCGTGAAGACCTGGACGTCGATCACGGTACCGCTCATGCCCGACGGCACGCGCAGCGACGTGTCCTTCACGTCCGATGCCTTCTCGCCGAAGATCGCGCGCAGCAGCTTCTCTTCCGGCGTCAGCTGGGTTTCGCCCTTCGGCGTGACCTTGCCGACCAGCACGTCGCCCGCTTCGACTTCCGCACCGATGTACACGATGCCCGATTCGTCGAGACGGCCGAGCTGGACTTCTGCCAGGTTCGAGATGTCGCGCGTGATTTCTTCCGGCCCGAGCTTCGTGTCGCGTGCAACGACGTTCAGCTCTTCGATGTGGATCGACGTGTAGCGATCGTCCGCAACCACCTTCTCCGAGATCAGGATCGAATCTTCGAAGTTGTAGCCGTTCCACGGCATGAACGCGATCAGCATGTTCTGGCCGAGCGCGAGCTCGCCCAGGTCTGTCGAGGCGCCGTCGGCCAGCACGTCGCCGCGCGAGACCTTGTCGCCCATCTTCACGATCGGACGCTGGTTGATGTTCGTGTTCTGGTTCGAACGCGTGTACTTGATCAGGTTGTAGATGTCGACACCGACTTCACCCGCGACTGCTTCGTCGTCGTTCACGCGAATCACGATACGGCCTGCGTCGACGTAGTCGACGACGCCACCACGGTACGCCTGAACCGTCGTGCCCGAGTCGACCGCGCAGGTGCGCTCGATGCCCGTACCGACGACCGGCTTCTCCGGACGCAGACACGGCACGGCCTGACGCTGCATGTTCGAGCCCATCAGTGCGCGGTTCGCGTCGTCGTGCTCGAGGAACGGAATCAGCGAGGCTGCAACCGACACGATCTGCGACGGCGCGACGTCCATGTACTGGATACGGTCCGGCGTGACCATCATCGTTTCGCCGGCTTCACGCGACGACACGAGTTCGTCGATCAGCGTACCGGTTTCGTCGATCGCGGCGTTCGCCTGCGCGATCATGTAGCGGCCTTCTTCGATCGCCGACAGGTAATCGATCTGGTCGGTCACCTTGCTGTCCACGACCTTGCGGTACGGCGTCTCGAGGAAGCCGTACTCGTTCAGGTGCGCGTACAGCGCGAGCGAGTTGATCAGACCGATGTTCGGACCTTCCGGCGTTTCGATCGGGCACACGCGGCCGTAGTGGGTCGGGTGCACGTCACGGACTTCGAAGCCCGCGCGCTCGCGCGTCAGACCGCCCGGGCCCAGTGCGGAAACACGGCGCTTGTGCGTGATTTCCGACAGCGGGTTGGTCTGGTCCATGAACTGCGACAGCTGCGACGAACCGAAGAACTCGCGGATCGCCGACGAAATCGGCTTCGAGTTGATCAGGTCGTGCGGCATCAGGTTTTCGCTTTCGGCCTGGCCGAGGCGTTCCTTGACCGCGCGTTCGACACGCACGAGGCCGGCACGGAACTGGTTTTCCGCCAGTTCGCCGACGCAACGCACACGACGGTTGCCGAGGTGGTCGATATCGTCCACTTCGCCCTTGCCGTTGCGCAGTTCGACGAGGATCTTGATCGTCGCGAGGATGTCGTCGTCCTGCAGCGTCATCGGGCCGGTGATCTCGTCACGGCCGACGCGGCGGTTGAACTTCATACGGCCGACCTTCGACAGGTCGTACGCTTCTTCGCTGTAGAACAGGCGGTTGAACAGTGCCTCGACCGCTTCTTCGGTCGGCGGCTCGCCCGGACGCATCATGCGGTAGATCGCGATGCGCGCGGCCGTCTTGTCGGCCGTTTCGTCGACACGCAGCGTCGACGAGATATACGGGCCCTGGTCCAGGTCGTTCGTGTAGAGCGTCTGGATGTCCTTGATGCCCGCGTCGCGCAGCTTGTCGAGCACGCTTTCCGTGATCTCTTCGTTCGCGTTCGCGATCACTTCGCCCGTATCGCCGTCGACGACGTTCTTCGCCAGCACGCGGCCGAGAAGGTAGTCTTCCGGCACCGAAATGTACTTGGTCTTCGCAGCTTCGAGATCGCGAATGTGCTTCGCGTTGATCCGCTTGTCCTTCTGGACGATGACCTTGCCGTCACGGTCCGTGATGTCGAAACGCGCGACTTCACCGCGCAGGCGCTCCGGCACGAACTCGAGTTGCGCGCCTTCGTCCATCAGCGTGAAGTTGTCGAACACGAAGAAGTTCGCGAGGATCTGTTCCGGCGTGAGGCCGATCGCCTTCAGCAGGATCGTGACCGGCATCTTGCGGCGGCGGTCGACGCGGAAGTACAGGATGTCCTTCGGATCGAATTCGAAGTCGAGCCACGAGCCGCGGTACGGAATGATCCGTGCCGAGAACAGCAGCTTGCCCGAGCTGTGCGTCTTGCCCTTGTCGTGCTCGAAGAACACGCCCGGCGAACGGTGCAGCTGCGAGACGATCACACGCTCGGTGCCGTTGATGACGAACGAGCCCGTCGGCGTCATGAGCGGAATTTCGCCCATGTACACTTCCTGCTCCTTCACTTCCTTGACGACCGGCTTGTTCGGCGATTCCTTGTCGAGGATGACGAGGCGCACCTTCGCGCGCAGCGCGGAGCAGTACGTCAAGCCTCGCTGCTGGCATTCCTTGATGTTGAACGCCGGCGAGGACAGCGCGTAGCTCACGAACTCGAGACGCGCAAAACCATTGTGCGAAACAATGGGAAATACCGATGTGAAAGCGGCTTGCAAACCTTCAGGCTTGCGTTGCGCCATCGGAACATCGGCTTGCAGAAACGTGCTGAATGATTCAAGCTGGGTAGCCAGCAAGAAAGGAACTTGGTGAACGATGGGGCGCTTCGCGAAACTCTTGCGAATGCGCTTCTTCTCGGTGAAGGAATATTGCATACGATCTCCGAATCACGGCGGGTGCTATCGAGGCGGAATACCTGGACGTGTCAAACCCGAGTGTTCACCGACTGAGACCCGATGGCCGTCCGACGGCTTGAACGAGCCGAGAAGCTTGGTGGTTGGCCGCTACCAACCGCTGGCTGACGGCAGCGGATGCCTGTGTTGCCCGCTACCCGACCAAACTTGCCTTCTGCAGTCGCTTCAGAAGACAAAGAGAAGCGCCAATCGCCATGCAATGACAACGATTAGGCGGTTATCTTTGGCCTCTGGGGGTGATTATTCGGGCTCCCGAAAGAGTGCCAGAATAACGTCCCCACAAAGCACAAAAAGGCCGGCGGTGGAAATACCGCCAGCCTTCGCACAGCGCGTCGAAACTTACTTGATTTCGGCCTTCGCGCCTGCGTCTTCCAGCTTCTTCTTGGCTTCGTCAGCAGCAGCCTTCGGCACTGCTTCCTTGACGGGCTTCGGTGCGCCGTCAACCAGGTCCTTCGCTTCCTTCAGGCCCAGGCCCGTCAGTTCGCGAACTGCCTTGATGACTGCAACCTTGTTGCCGCCTGCTTCGAGCAGCATGACCGTGAATTCGGTCTGCTCTTCAGCAGCAGCAGCAGCGCCGCCGCCTGCCGGGCCAGCGACTGCAACAGCAGCTGCCGACACGCCAAACTTCTCTTCGAACGCCTTGACCAGTTCGTTCAGTTCCAGAACGGTCATCCCTTCGACTGCTGCCAGGATGTCTTCTTTTGCGATTGCCATTTGAAATACTCCTAAATTGAATACGGATACAGCCAGCGATCAGTGACGCTGATGCACGTTCGATTACGCAGCTTCGGCTTGCTTCTTCTCAGCCAGCGCGGCCAGAGCGCGCGCAAAGCCGGAAACAGGCGATTGCATAACGAACAGCAGCTTCGAGAGCAGTTCTTCACGGCTCGGGATGCTTGCCAGCGCTTGCACGCCAGCCTTGTCCATCACCTTGCCATCGAACGAACCAGCCTTGATGACCAACTTGTCATTGCTCTTGCTGAAGTCGTTGACGACCTTCGCAGCAGCAATTGCATCTTCCGAGATGCCGTAGATCAGGGGGCCAGTCATCTGCTCTGCCAGCGGAGCAAACGGCGTACCTTCAACGGCGCGACGCGCCAGCGTGTTCTTCAGAACGCGCAGGTAAACCTGTTGCTCACGCGCTTTCGCGCGCAGCTTGGTCAGATCGCCAACCGCAATTCCACGATACTCAGCCAGCACAACGGTCTGGGCCTTCGCGACTTGCGCGGCAACCTCAGCGACGACGGCTTGCTTGTCTTCTCTATTAAGCGGCACGGTTAGCCTCCAGAAACGATACGTTCGGCGCGGCCGGCATGGCCGAAACCTCACGTACCTCGTTCAACAACGGCGTCCGACCTCGTTAGGAGTATTTCCACCTCACGCCGCGAATCGCTTCGCGGCCTGCGGCTTCACCACTGCAAAACTTTTTCGGGTTCGCCATCTGCGTTGGCTTGAATTAAGGGATCGCCTGACTGCTGCTCTCCCACCAACGGTCTTTGATAACCGGTTGCCCGCCCAACTGCACGAACAACCGCCCAAAGCCCTTTAGGGCCGCTGCGCGATGCGAAGCGGCCCGAATTCTTGCTTACTGCGCGGCCAGCGTAGCTTGGTCGACACGCACGCCGACGCCCATCGTGCTCGACAGTGCGATCTTGCGCAGGTACACGCCCTTGCTCGTTGCCGGCTTCGCCTTCTGCAGCGCTTCGATCAGCGCCGACAGGTTCGAACGCAGCGCGGTCGGCTCGAACGATGCACGGCCGATCGTCGCGTGGATGATACCGGCCTTGTCGACGCGGAACTGGACCTGACCAGCCTTCGCGTTCTTGACGGCGGTCGCGACGTCCGGCGTCACGGTGCCGACCTTCGGGTTCGGCATCAGGCCGCGCGGGCCGAGGATCTGACCCAGCGTACCGACGATACGCATCGTGTCCGGCGAAGCGATCACGATATCGAAGTCCATCTGGCCAGCCTTGATCTGCTCTGCCAGGTCTTCCATACCGACGATTTCCGCGCCAGCTGCACGTGCTTGCTCAGCCTTCTCGCCTTGCGCGAACACGGCAACGCGAACCGACTTGCCCGTACCGGCCGGCAGAACGACCGAACCACGAACGACCTGGTCCGACTTCTTTGCATCGATGCCGAGCTGGACCGCAACGTCGATCGACTCGTCGAACTTCGCGCTTGCGCATTCCTTCACGAGCGACAGAGCGTCTTCGATCGCGTACAGCTTCTGACGGTCGACCTTGGCGGCAAATGCCTGACGGCGCTTGGAGATCTTAGCCATTTACACACCCTCCACGGTGATGCCCATCGAGCGTGCGCTACCAGCGATGGTGCGAACGGCTGCGTCCAGGTCAGCTGCCGTGAGGTCCGGCATCTTGGTCTTCGCGATTTCTTCAGCTTGAGCGCGCGTGATCGAACCGACCTTGTCGGTGTGCGGCTTGCTCGAGCCCTTGTCCACCTTCGCCGCCTTCTTGATCAGGACGGTCGCCGGCGGCGTCTTCATCACGAACGTGAAGCTCTTGTCAGCGAATGCCGTGATGACCACCGGCACCGGCAGACCCGGCTCCATGCCTTGAGTCTGCGCGTTGAACGCCTTGCAGAACTCCATGATGTTCAGGCCGCGCTGGCCCAGTGCCGGACCGACCGGCGGCGACGGGTTGGCTTTACCTGCAGGAATCTGCAGCTTGATAAAGCCGACAATCTTCTTTGCCATTTGAAAACCTCGTTGGAACGCCAAGCGGCGTTCGGTGAGTGATAACGCGCGTTCGCCGCTGGCTACTGACGCTCCTCAACAGCCATGACGCGGGCCGTAAGCGCGAAGGTGGGCAGCCGAGGCTGCCCACCGAATCGGGATCAAACTTTTTCGACCTGGCCGAATTCGAGTTCGACCGGCGTAGCGCGACCGAAGATCGTGACCGACACACGCACACGCGATTTTTCGTAGTTCACTTCTTCGACGGTGCCATTGAAGTCCGTGAACGGGCCTTCCTTGACCCGCACCATCTCGCCGACCTCGAACAAGGTCTTGGGGCGCGGTTTCTCGACGCCTTCCTGCATCTGCGACATGATCTTCTCGACTTCCTTGGGGGAAATCGGCGTCGGGCGGTTACGCGCACCGCCGACGAAACCGGTGACCTTCGCGGTATTCTTCACGAGGTGCCACGTTTCGTCCGTCATTTCCATTTCCACCAGCACGTAGCCGGGGAAGAAACGACGCTCTGTCACAGCCTTGTGGCCGCCTTTGACTTCGACCACTTCTTCGGTCGGAACCAGGATCTGACCGAATTTGTCCTGCATGCCAGCACGTTCGATGCGCTCCTGAAGCGCACGTTGCACGCTCTTCTCCATGCCGGAGTAGGCGTGCACTACGTACCAACGCTTTCCGCTCGGGGATGCCGGAATATCGCTCATATCATTTCCAACCCAGAATCGCCGAGAAAATCACCCACTCGATGGATTTGTCGCTCAACCAGAGGAAAATTGCCATCACGAGCACGAAACCGAACACGACGAGTGTGGTTTGCGTTGCTTCCTTGCGGGTGGGCCAAACGACCTTCCGGACTTCCTTGTACGAATCCTTGGCAAAAGCGATCAGGCTCTTGCCAGGCGCGGACATCAGCCCGACGGCCACGCCGGCGATCAAACCTACCGCCAATGCGGCACCGCGGACATACCATTGCTGGCCACCGAGCCAGAAGAAGCCCACGAATCCGGCCAACACCAACAATACGCCCAGGGCCAGCATCAGCTTATCGCCGGAGGTATTTACAGTTTCGACGGATGGATTCGCCATAACACCTTAAAACAAACGCCACGCTGGACACGTGGCTATTTTTTGGCAGGGGCAGAGGGAATCGAACCCCCAACCTTCGGTTTTGGAGACCGACGCTCTGCCAGTTGAGCTATACCCCTAGACCATTGTTGGGGCCGGCTGGCGCCAGCCCCAAAACTGTCGATCAACGAATAACTGGCTTACTCGATGATCTTGGCGACGACGCCAGCACCGACGGTGCGGCCGCCTTCGCGGATTGCAAAGCGCAGACCTTCTTCCATCGCGATCGGCGCAATCAGCTTCACCGTGATCGACACGTTGTCGCCCGGCATCACCATTTCCTTGTCCTTCGGCAGCTCGATCGAGCCCGTCACGTCCGTCGTACGGAAGTAGAACTGCGGACGGTAGTTGTTGAAGAACGGCGTGTGACGGCCGCCTTCGTCCTTGCTCAGCACGTACACTTCAGCCGTGAAGTGCGTGTGCGGCGTGATCGAACCCGGCTTTGCCAGAACCTGGCCGCGCTCCACGTCTTCACGCTTCGTGCCGCGCAGCAGGATACCGACGTTGTCGCCTGCCTGACCCTGGTCCAGCAGCTTGCGGAACATTTCCACGCCCGTGCAGGTCGTCTTTACCGTCGGCTTGATACCGACGATTTCGATTTCCTCACCGACCTTCACGATGCCGCGCTCGACGCGACCCGTCACCACCGTGCCGCGACCCGAGATCGAGAACACGTCTTCCACCGGCATCAGGAACGCACCGTCAACCGCGCGCTCCGGCGTCGGGATGTACGTGTCCAGCGCGTCTGCCAGGTTCATGATCGCCACTTCGCCCAGCTCGCCCGTGTCGCCTTCCAGCGCCAGCTTGGCCGAACCCTTCACGATCGGCGTGTCGTCGCCCGGGAAGTCGTACTTCGACAGGAGTTCGCGAACTTCCATCTCGACCAGCTCGAGCAGTTCAGCGTCGTCCACCATGTCGCACTTGTTCAGGAACACGATGATGTACGGAACACCAACCTGACGCGCCAGCAGGATGTGCTCACGCGTTTGCGGCATCGGGCCGTCTGCTGCCGAGCAAACCAGGATCGCGCCGTCCATCTGCGCTGCGCCCGTGATCATGTTCTTCACATAGTCAGCGTGGCCCGGGCAGTCGACGTGTGCGTAGTGGCGGTTAGCCGTTTCGTACTCGACGTGTGCGGTGTTGATCGTGATGCCGCGCGCCTTTTCTTCCGGTGCCGCGTCGATCTGGTCGTATGCCTTCGCTTCGCCGCCGAACTTCTTCGTCAGCACCGTCGTGATCGCTGCCGTCAGCGTCGTCTT
>NZ_QTQP01000108.1 GCF_003854275.1 Burkholderia sp. Bp8963 | reverse complement strand
AGTGGGCGTTGGGAGCCGCTGCCGGGCATGGGTTCACTCGACGAAATGGCCGATGTGATCGTCACGCTCCTGCAGCCATATTTACAGCCCGATAATTATTAAACTTATTTGAGGGATGTTGTACTAGGCTCCTGCGGGGGAGACGTCTAGTTTCTATATCGACCTGTTTTATCCACGGCGCGCAAATGCTCCGTCGGTTGGCGAAAAAAAGCAGCGGAACGTCCGCTGCTTGTCTCCCGCTCACCGGCAGGTGCCGGCTTTACTCAAAATCAAATGTGGCTGTTCTGACCGGGATGCGCGCTGTATGCTTGGCTGCCCCGGCCAATGCCTTTGCGCGAAGTTCGTGCGCAAACTCGGCATCCGGGTCCAGTACGGTCTGTCCTTTTGCTAGCGCTTCCATCACGGCCAGGTGAATCAGTGCCGCCTCGCCGCATTTCCTACCGTCCCGTTCAGCATATTCGAAGCTCTCTATATCACCCTTGCGTTCAAGTTCGGCACAAATCCAGTCTGCCGTTTCGGCTGCTCCGACAGGGCGACTTTCGGGGGGCAATGCCGCTAGCATTGCGGCGTTGTGCTCATCGTGCTGCCGCATATAGATGTGGTCAGCGATTCTTTCGTGAAGAAATTCCGTATCGTCGGCGTTGTCGCTTGCACGGTTCGGCAGGTACGACTCAAGCGCGGTCACGACAAGAGCAAGGTCCAGTCGTTCCCAGAACTCGACATGCGGCCGGTAGGCATATGCGATGGCGACCATGATGTTCGAAAACGAACGGGACTCATCGTAACGAAAACGGCAGTCACGCATGAAGCCTGTCAAGTCGGCGATGAATTGCGATGAAAATTGCGATTCGGGCATGTTTGTGGTCTAAAAAATTGAAATATGCATCAAGAATGATTCGACTTACTCTGTCAGTCGAATGACTACCGAAGCAGCTAGGCAAGCTCAATGCACTCGAGATACTCGAAGACCTCGTCGATATCGGGGGCGTTATCGTCCCCTTCAAGCGAGTGCATATGACTTTGAGCAGCCTGTTGCGCGACCCAGAGGTCCTCATATAGTTGTTCGTCGATTGAATACTCGACGAGCTTTTGCGCGTCGTCGAAGACCCACAATATCGATACCCGGCCGAAGTCGTGTGACCTGGCTCGATCGACTGCGGCGCCCCATACCGCGACGCGCCCGCCGGCGACCAGCAGGCATTCGACGCGGTCCCCATTCTTACGCCGGCGAACTTGCGTCGACACCTTACGGTCTTCGCAATCAATCTCGGCTGCTGTCTTGCATGGCATCGGGATTACGATGCCGCATTCATTCGTGTCCTTCGGTTGCTCGTACAGCTCAGAAAGTCGCACTACATAAGCTGCGCGAACATCAGCAGCCGAAAAGTGAGCCTGAATTTCCGCGAGAAGCGCCGTGTTAATGTCTGTTTCCGAGAAGCGATTCATATATTGTCCTTAGTATGGATGCCAGCCTGCATCGATGCGAGCCGGCCTCAGAATTCGTATAGCGAAGTTGTTCCTGTTGCTGCGCCGTCCGCGTTCGCGGGGCCAAGCATTGAGCACAGTCGAGGGAAAATACGATAGAGAAATCGTTCCCCCTAGAGTCACGCAGGTGTAGCCCGTGCCTGCGCTTACGTTTCCAGGACTTCCTCTTCGGTGAGGTCGAAAACGTCGAACAGGCCGACATGCTTGGCTTGTCGTGCGACCTTCTGCCAGGCGATAGTCTCTTCCTTGGTAAGATGCACGTGGCTCTCCGCGCATTTGCCGTCAATGTCCAGCGCGTCGACCAAGTCTTCGCTCAGGCGGTACTGGCAGACGGAGACGGTGGAGTTATTAAACAACCAGAACACCAACAGCTGATTTTCTTGCCCAGCGCCTGAGCTCCAGACAGCTTCATCGGCGAGTGCGACTGCACCCTTTGCCAGCATCAGGCAGGCGACGCGGCCACCATCAAGTTGAGTTTCAATCGAGGAATACACCTCGGGATTTGCTAAATCCGCCGCATCCTGCGTTCTCGGCAACCACGCAACCACGCAAGTCTCATTCTTGAGGCAGCTGTCGTCCGTCAGCAGCTCAGCTACCGGTACCAGGTATGCTGCAGGGCCTCCGTGTTCGACTGCCATCTCGCGGATTTCCCAGAGCCGTTCCACATTCAGGTCTGTAAGTTCAAGTGAGGCTGCTGCGTGTTCGTCAGTGAATTCGATAGTCATAAATCCGGTCCTTGAATATTTTGCTGATGCGCGGTGGAAACGGGAGGATGAATATATGCGCGCGCATCGCGACTGGATTGAAGACTAAGCGGGTTGATGCCTCAAATCAATACATTTGAAAAAATATCCAATTATTTATACATGGAAGATTCGAGTTTACGATTACGAACAGGGTCGATTTGTGGAATGGTAAATTTATTCAATGAGTTGATGGATGTGGGGTTTGGTGTATAAATATTTAAATTTTAGAACCATCTGAGCGGGAAGGCGTTGCCCGGTTTGTTCTGACAAAAAAACAGGAAGAGGGCGCAACTGGGCGCGGCAGTGGGAGCCGGCCGCGCCTAACGGGGGATTGCGCAGCACGCATCCTATTGCGACTGCGACGGCACCAGTGCCGTTCGCACTGACCGCTGGCGCGAGCTGATCTCGAGCTTGATTCGCCGTTGGGATAAACGGACATCGCTTCATTCTGGATGCACAAACATCCAGTGTCTCAAGCGGCTCGTCCGCACAAACCGTTTCTCAAATGGGTCGGAAGTAAGTCCCGGATTCTCCGTCACGTTGTGCCGCTACTTCCGCACGGGCGACGGCTCATCGAACCCTTCGTAGGAGGTGGGGCGGTTTTCCTCGGAACCGACTTTGACGAGTACCTGCTCGGGGACTCCAATCGCGACCTGATAGAGGTCTATCAAGAAGTGTCGCGTCGGCCAACGGAATTCGTTCTCGCAGCGGAGACGTTATTTCACGAGCGGTATCGGACTGCCGACAGCTACCTTAAGGTACGCGCAGCATTTAACCTCGAAGAGGACGCGGTGGCTCGCGCTGCCCAGTTTCTGTATCTGAACAGGTTCGGGTTCAACGGTCTGTGCCGCTATAACAGGTCAGGTATCTTCAATGTTCCGTACGGACATCCGGCGCGCGTTCCTCGTCTACCGACGTCTGAGATTCTTGCGTTTGCGGAGAAGGCGGCACGGGCCACATTCATCGACTGCGACTTTAAGGAGCTAATGGCGGCGGCGGGCACGGGGGATGTCGTGTATTGCGACCCACCTTGCCTCGACCGCGACGACGCTCGGAGCTTCAAAAGCTACGGGCCTCATGGATTCGACTGGTTACGTCACGAGGAACTTGCCGAAATTGCCAGAGAACTCGCTGGGCGAGGAATCCCAGTTGTCGTTTCAAACCACGATTGTCAGGCAGCGCGTGAGTTGTACGAAGGGGCAGAGATTCACACGTTCAGCGCCCGTCGCTCAATCAGTGCGTCGGGTGAAGGGCGTGGCAACGTTGGGGAATTGATCGCCGTGTTTCGGCCAGTTCAGTCTTTCGGCCCCGATTCCTAAGTTTGATGCAGCGCTGGCCCTCTGGATGCCTGTATACCAGAGCTCGAACGTGAGACGGTGTGCGAGCGGGACGGGGTCGACGGGCGCTGAGCAAAACGGCCATTCGTCTGGCCGATTTCGTTGTCTGGCCGTATACCAGTACGCGCAGATATCATCGGTAGAGGAAGCTAGCGGGTCCTTCAACGTGCTCGCTTACCGAACTCTGCAAGAGCGATTTGTTACGTCTTGTGGGAATTGTCAGCGCTGTTTGGTTATAGAATTCGAGCATCGACGTTGGGATGCAACGGCAACATCCAGTCACATTTGTCGAATTGACGATTTCAATCCATACCATCACCACAATGTCGCGCAATGCACGCCGACCCTCGAGTCGCGTTTCATCCGGTCGTCATCTGAGCAAGACGATGCTGCTTCCGATGCCCAGAAAGGCTGCGGAAGATATGTCCTTGGTCTACCATCTGGCGCTTGCTGTTTGTCGCAAGGACCAGGGAAATGCTCATCTGCTCAATGAATTGGTCAAGGCGCTGTATCTAACCTACTATTTGCAGGTCTCCGGCTTCAGTGACGCGCCGCTTGATTTGTATAGGCACGGGGAGGCTGCTTTGGAGCAGGCAGGTAGGCGGGCCATTCGCGACGGGGTGTGGGGAATCGGCGCAGAAATGGCGCCGATTCTTGAGGAGATCCTTTCGATTCACGACCAGCAACTGGCGTCTGCTGCGATGTGGAACATCATTGATGCGCAGGATCGCCTCTCTCGCTTCATTCAGAGCGACCAACAATCGCCACTACCAGCAGGAACGGCCCTTGGCATCCAAGGTGACGATGCGGGGTTCGACGAATCTGCGACGTCGCGAAACCTGCAATAGGCGGGGCCACGATTCTGGCCTCACTCCGCTGACTTGCTGAACCTGGCCGCTACAGGTCGCCGTTGACGGGGAGCGCGCGGTGATGTACGAAGATGTTTTGGATAGTCACTCTCACTCAACACGAGGTACTCACGATGAACAAACAGGAACTCATTGACGCTGTCGCCTCCGCTACAGGCAGCAGTAAAGCCCAGGCGGGCGAAACAATTGACGCGTTCATTACTGCCGTGACGAAGGCCGTTGCTGATGGAAACAACCTGCAGTTAATCGGTTTCGGTTCGTTTGGCACAGGTGCACGGGCGGCACGCACGGGACGGAATCCCGCTACTGGCGCGGAAATAAAGATTGCGGCAGCGAAGACAGTGAAGTTCACTGCCGGCAAGTCATTCAAGGACCTGGTGAATAGCTAGTGCGGAGGGTGCACTTCGCTAGCGAGGCGCTGTGCCGCGCGCCGAATCACCACAATTCGCCTTCGGGTTCATCGAACCGATCGACGCGAGTAAGCAGCTTCTTAAATGAGAACAAGAAATGGCAATGAGGTAGCCTTCCATTAGGACAACATGGCTGCATAGGACAGAATGAAGAATCTGTAATAATAAGAACAACAGATTTTCGATTTGTCGGCACGGAATTGAGCAAGGAACCGCCACGATCCTCGATGACTGTGGCATAGTGCGGCAACCAACCCTTAAAGAGATAACTATGGCAACCCTCGAAACCATTCGAGCACGAATCGCAAAACTAGAAGCCCAGGCGGCATCGGTAGCTGCAAGGCAAAGCTCGGGTGCTCTCGAGAAGATTCGTGACCTGATGGAAAAACACGGTCTTGTGATTGCTGACCTCGAGGCACACTTCGGGAAAAAACGTGGCCGCAAGCCGAGCGCCCAGTCGACGGACACGCATATCGTCGTAGCGGCCAAATACCGTGACCCGAAGACCGGCGCAACGTGGTCAGGACGCGGTCGCGCACCTGCCTGGATCGCTAGCGTAAAGGACCGAACCAAATTTGAAGTCGCCGCCGGTTCCAGCTCAGCAGCCCCGAAGACGAAGGCGGTTGCCAAGGCTGGACACTATGTGCGTGGCCCGCAACCCGCCCTGTACCGTGACCCGAAGACCGGTGCGACTTGGAGTGGGCGTGGACGCGCACCTGCGTGGATTGCAGATGTAAAGGACCGCAAAAAATTTCTGATTGCGGGAGCTGGTGATTCGGCTGCCTCTTCGGCCTCTTCGGCCTCTTCGGGTACAGTCCCAGCGAAGAAGGTTACAACCCGGAAAGCAGTGGCGAAGAAGGCAACTACAAAGTCTGCACCTGCGGCAAAGAAAGCCGTCCGCACCCGCACCGCCGCAGCCAAGAAAGCGACGCCAAAGACGGCAGCGGCAAAAGCGGTTACTGCGAAGAGGGTCACCGGCAAGAAGGCACCGGGTCGGAAGGCTGAAACGGTGGCGGCTGCTTCTGCGGTAGCCGTCGACCAAACCAACGCCCCAGTGGCAGCATCGGCCGAGGAGTGATAGTCATCGCTGGTGGTTGAAAGCGTAAATGGTATGAGTCGGCCGCTGCATAGCGAGGTCTCTATCTGGGCCTCCGGCAGCGGCCGTGTTTTTTTTGCCTACGGTTCAATGCAAGAACTGGAAGATGGGAGCGTTGCTAAACTCTGTCGTCAGTCAGCGACGAAATCGGACACGTCAACGACCGGCCGCATGCCGCGATCAATTGACTTGAATGGGAGGCAATAGTGACAACTTTCGCATGTTTAGGCTGGGGATCGCTAATTTGGAACCCAGGTAATTTGCCGCTTCGTGCGCGCTGGTACGAGGACGGGCCACTCGTTCAAGTAGAGCTAGCTCGCCAGTCCAACAATGGCCGAATTACGTTTGTCCTAGATCGTGAGACTCCACCAGTTCGCGCACTGTGGGGAATATTGGACGTAGAGAATTTAGCGGCAGCTCGACACGCCCTCGGCATAAGGGAAGGAATACTGGAGAAGAACCACGATGGATTAATCGGTTCCTGGCAAGTCGGAGAGTTGCAGTCGCCAGAATGCGTGCTCGATCTGCCCGATTGGGCCAGACTCAAAGAGATTGAAGGCGTGGTCTGGACAGCGCTGCCGGCAAAGTTTGGCAAAGCCGTGCGTAAGCCCGCAGCGGACGAAGTCGTCGAGTACCTGAAGGGTCTATCAGGCGAACAGCGCCACCTCGCCGAAGAGTATGTCAGAAAGGCTCCACGCCAGATAGCAACGCCGTATCGCCACCAAATCGAGGCCGCTCTTGGCTGGAAAGCGGACTGAGCAAAGCAGGTGGCAAGCAATGAGACACATATGAAGTTTGCTCTGGCCGGGTGAGTACGGTATCGCCGCGTGCCATCGTTTGAATACTGTGTTCGGAACCAACACCGGAGCGCTCCCATTAGATGCGCGCATACGCCAACGTCAGCAATCTCTAGGCATTGCCCCAATCTCGAATCACAATTGCCCCCATAGAGCACCAGCTCAAAAAATTAGTCCACCGGCTCAGACCAGATCATCGGGAGCGCTTGAGCGGAGAGATGCACATCGCTCCTCGTTGGGAAATGCCGAAGCCGCGTCGAAGCACGCACCCGAAGAATCTCCAAATCGAACCCTGGCGCCGCAGTTGCTAGTTCTTCTAGGTCCTGTTCACATTCTCACCAGCGGCCCAAAGGCGCAGGCAAGCACCGCGAAGGCGAAATAGTTGCCGGCGAGCTTGTCGTAACGAGTGGAGACGCGACGAAAATGTTTGATGCGATTGAAGA
>NZ_QTQP01000107.1 GCF_003854275.1 Burkholderia sp. Bp8963 | reverse complement strand
CCTGGTCCCAGACACGTCAGACCAACGGGTTCCTGGAAGCCATCAACGGCCTGTTTCAGGCCGCCAAACGACGTGCTCGCGGCTACACGAACTTCGAAACTATGCGCACCGTGCTGTTCCTGATCGCTGGCAAGCTCGACTTCACTTCGATCAACCCGCATACCGCATAACCCATTCAGATTTCAAAAGAGCCTCGCCTATGTCGTGCTGATCAACTTCGTTTTTCTTGCCGTGCTTCAGAGAAGCGGATATGCCGTTCCTGTCAACGCGCCCCTCGCTACGCTGGGCGGCTGGATCAATCCGTTGCTGTGGGTGAACACCGTGATGCTGTTTGTCCGCGCCGGACAGCGCATCCATTTTGTCAGCAGGCTGAACGGCCCGGTCCAGGGGCTGCTCTCGATACCGAGGATGTTCGTCAACAACCTGATCAACTTTTACGCGGTGTGTCGGGCGTGGCGCATCTATGTCGGGCACCTGGTGAGCGGCAAGCCTATCGCATGGGACAAGACCAGTCACACGTACTTGTCGAATGAGGCGCTCGGGAAGGCGCGCAGCAAGATCGGCGAAATCCTGGTCGCATGGGGCGTGCTGACACCCGAGAAATTGCAGGCGAGCCTGGAGACACAACTGACATGCGGCAAGCGACTGGGCGAGCTGCTGATGGAAAGCAGTGCGATCTCGGCCGTCTCGCTGGCGGATGCGATCGCAGAGCAGGCGGAACTGCCCCGAGTGAGCCTCGACAATGTGGCGGTAGGCCACTTTGCGGCCTCGCTGGCGTTCGAGCTGCAGTACGCATATCGCGCTGTCCCGTTTTCAACCTCGGACGACGGGACGTTGAACGTTGCGGTCGGACGCCCCCTCACACAGGACGAACAGGATGTCGTGAGGCGCGGCGCCAAGGCGAACGTTGCCTACTTCATTGCCAGTGATGCGGAGATTACCGCCGAACTTGCCCGGCACACGCGCTTTGCCGAACTCGCGCGAGTACGCGATGGCGATGCGGCGACGCTGCGGGTGTTGCCGGCGGAAAAGACGGCGGGAGACCAGGCATGAAAAGCTCGAGACTCCCGCTGGCGGTTTGCCTGAAGTGCTGCGTCCGCGCGAGCGCGTTGGCGGCGGCCTTGTCGTTGGTCTGGCAGACCGAGGCTAACGCGACGCAGCCGCTCGCGCCAAAGGCGTTCCGACTGGCTGATGGCGCATACAAGGCGATCACCGCCGGCAACCTTCCTCGTGCGGAGGATTACGCGCTGCGTGCGCTGAAGGTGCAGCCTGGAAGCGAGCAGCTTGGATTGCTGCTCGTGGATGTACTCATGAGAGAAAGGAAAATCGAACAGGCAGACGCCCAAGTGGAGGCGTTGCGGGTCCGCTTCCCGAACAGCGTGGCAGTGCTGGCGCAGCACGGCTTCATGGCGCAGCGGCAGATGCGTTACGACGTGGCGGTGAGCGATTTCTCGGCCGCCGTCGGGACAGGGAGATGGAGCAGGGATCAGCAGCGCAACCTGCGTCTCGCGTGGGCGGACAGCGCGCTCGCGGCGGGTCGTTTGCACGAAGCGGGTGTTGCACTGGCGCCGTTGGCCGATCAAAGATCAGCCGCGATTCAACTGCGCATCGCGCAGTTGAGCTTGATGGCCGGTGACCGCGACGGCGCCATCCGCGTGGCGGAACTGGCCGCCAACGACGCGTCGACGGACGCCGACCGGAAGATGGCCGCGACGATCGTCGCGCAGGCACGGCAGCCCGAGCAAGCACCGCTGGCGCCGGCGGACGATTCCGCGACACAGAAGTTGCAGATGGCCTATGACCTCCTGCGTGAGCACAAGGATCGCGAGGCGCTCGGCGCATTTCAGCAGGGTTTCAACGGTGGTGCGGGCAATGCGATGAACTACGCGGACGCGGGCTATGCCGCCAAACGTGTCGGATTGAACGAGCAGTCCGTTGAGCTCTTCGAACATAGTCTCGACGCCAACGAAAGCGAGCAGACATTCGACGAGCAGCGCAAGTTCGGCTATCGGCGAGAAATCGAGCAGTTGCAGCGCACCTGGGGTTTCGTGCTGAGCGCGCCATACCAGACGGCCGCGTTCGGTCCGCAAGGCACGATCAGCGTGTTGCAGCCTGGTATCGAAGCGTACTGGCAGCCGCCGAAGATCGGATATCAGAACGGGCGTGTCCTCCAGTTCTTCGTGCGCGGCTACGGCACGGCATACGACGGGTCGGGCAACGTGACCGGCATGCCGACCGTGCAGGGTTCGGTGGGGGTGCGCTACAAGCCGCTTTCCGAGCAGAACGTCGTGATGACCGCCGAGCGGCTTTTCCGCGTCGGCAGCCTGTCGATGACCGACTGGCTGATGCGCGTGGGCTATTCGTCGGAAGCGGGTACCGACCTGAGGGTCACCGAACCGAGCTGGCGTAGCTGGCAGGCCTATGTCGAAGGCGCGTACTTCATCAGCGCGGGCCGGTACATCGTTTATTCGGAGTTGCGTTACGGGCACACCTGGCGTTTGCCGATGATCAGCGACCACCTGACGGTATACCCGCACGCGGCGATTGCCGGCGATCACGACAACCGCGAGACGAACAAGACGGCAATTGGTGTGGGCCCCGGCGTGCAGTTCCGTTACTGGTTTCGCGAAAGCCGATACAGCGCGCCGGCAAGTTACGTGGATGTAACGGTGCAATACCGGTTGCCACTGACGTCAGCGGCGCGCGCGCGGGGTCTTGTCGTGCGCGCGACATTGTGGTTTTAGCAGTTCCACGGGGAGAGAAAAGTGAAAAAGGTAATGGTGGTATTCGGTACGCGGCCCGAGGCTATCAAGATGGCGCCGCTGGTGCATGCGCTGAGGAAATGTGCGGACTTCAGTGTCAGTGTATGCGTGACGGCCCAGCACCGCGAAATGCTGGATCAGGTGCTCGAGCTCTTCGACATCCAACCGGAGTTCGATCTCGATCTGATGCGCAGCAGGCAGACCCTGACCGATATCACGTCCAGCATTCTGGGCAGTATCGGAAACGTCTACGAGCAGGCGAAACCCGACATCGTCCTGGTTCACGGCGACACGACGACGACGCTGGCTGCGAGTCTCGCCGCGTTTTACCGGCATATTCCCGTGGGGCATGTCGAAGCGGGGTTGCGCACCGGCAACCTGAGGTCCCCGTGGCCGGAGGAGATGAATCGTCGCTTCACGGACACCATATCGTCGTGGCATTTCGCGCCGACCATGCAGGCGCGGCAAAATCTCATTTCCGAGGGTACGGCGCCGGAACACATCGTTCTCACGGGCAACACCGTGATCGACGCGCTGCTTGCGATCAAGCGACGACTTGACGAGGAGCCACAGCTCACTGCGGAGGTCGCCTCGCGATATCCGTTCCTTGATCCGGCGCGCCGGCTTGTTCTCGTGACAGGGCATCGGCGGGAGAACTTCGGCGAGCCATTCAGGCAGTTTTGCGCCGCGCTGCGTATGCTTGCGTCCGACTATCCGGATCTCCAGATCGTGTACCCGGTCCATTTGAATCCGTCGGTGAGGGAGCCGGCGGAGATCATCCTGTCGGGCCACGAGAATATCTTCCTCCTTGGTCCGCAGGAGTACCTTCCCTTCGTATTCCTCATGTCCCGGGCGCATTTCGTGATTACCGATTCCGGCGGCATTCAGGAAGAAGCGCCCGCGCTTGGCAAGCCGGTGCTCGTTACGCGCGATACCACCGAACGCCCGGAAGCCATCGAAGCGGGAACGGCTCGGCTGGTCGGTACCGATATCCTGACCATCCTGAATGCCGCATCGGAGCTGCTTGGCGATGCCGACGCGTATCAGCGGATGGCGCAGGCTACAAACCCGTACGGAGATGGGCATGCCTGCGAACGTATCGTCGGCGCGCTGTGGGAGGGGGAGGATGTTCAGCAGATCAACGGTGCGTTGGCGCTTGGCGTCGATCGAACGCCCGTGGAGCCGGTGGAGTCCATGGAGCCCATGGAGATGCCGGTGCCATTGCGCGTTGCATGACGCCAGAGAGGGTTTCACCGGCATTCACGAGGAACGGCATCGTTACGTCGGGCATGTTGCTGAACGGTAACGCGGGGCGCTCGCCTGCGGCAGGATTTTGCAGGCAAGAAAGCCCGCCAACGGAACACGCTTGGCGGGCTTTAACCGCCGCGAGGGTGAAACCCGCGGCGGTCTGGAGAACTTCGGTGCAACGCGATCGAACACGGCTGCCACTGTGAGGCGGCATCGTGAAGCTTACAGGCCGAGCTTCGCGATGACCTGGCCGCCGAGGTTGTTGATCGAATTGGTCACGGTGGTGAGATCCAGGTGGGTCGATGCATCGACCTGAGTCACCGGGGCCGTGATGGTGTTGGGGCTGGCGAACGAGTAGCCGCTGCCGGTCGCGATATTGTTGACGCCGAAGTTGCCGAACACGCTACCACCGCTGACGGAAGCCATTTCCTTGCGGCTGAGTTCCTGGGCGCGGGACAGATCGTTGATCATCAGTGCGGACATGGTAAATCTCCTTGGGTTAGCTGCAGTCTGGAAAAGAGCACGTTTCGTTGCGCTCGCAGCTACATATGCACGGGACGTGCCAGTGCCGATTCATGTACCCCGGAGACTCATCTAACCTCATGAAAAGAAACGAAATTCAATCTGGTTGCCGCCATTGTGCATGGCCCGCCGAGCAAGATTGAAGCGCGACGATGTCTGGTCTTCCCAAACCATTTCCTTGGCAGGTGTCTTCATTCGCCCAACATGATGCGTATTTCGGCGGGCGTTGTACGGGTCGAGCGTGCAGGTGGCGCGCGGCATGCGTAACGTGATTCCATTGTCAGGAACGCAAAGGGGACACTGCAACGCGGTGCACGCCCCCTGGCTAGCGGCCGTTGCGATGGACGCCGAATTCATCGAAGTGCGAGCACGCGCGCCTGGAGATCGCGGTTGAGCGCGTCAAGCCGGTCCGCGTCGGTCTTGGCGGACAGCGCGCCGCGCGCCTTCCGGCCCAGGAAGTAGGCAATGCGCTCGGCGTTCGCGCCGGACGGATGCGGCAAGCCACGAAGAATCCGGTCCGCGCGAATCGCGCCGCGTTGCGCCAGCCAGTCGAGCGCTTCGGTCACTCTCGGACCTAGTGGCACGAAAACGGCGCCATCGAGCGCACGCGCTTCCAAAGCGAAATGTGTTTCGATTTGCTGCCGCAGGAACGGCGTCCGGGTCATGTTCGGTGTGCCGTTGTAGTTCTTGCCGTCGACGAAAACGGGATGACGCAGCACGGAGGTCGTTTGCACCAGATGGCTCGCCGGACCGAACAGCGCATCGCAACTCGACAGACCGAGCCAACGGTTCAAACCGATATGGTCGAGCAATGCAATCAGGTTCGGTCGCATCGCGCCACTGAAGGCGCCCGTCTGTTTCGCGGCCTGGTGTGCGGCATCGAGCGTGGCGCCAGCCAGCAACTGGCGTTTGGCTTCCCGCATGGCGTTCTTCCACTGTGTGAATCCGGGCGTGATGCCGACCAAAACGAGCCGGGCCGACGGGTTCACGCAATCGAACGGAATGTAGTGGCTGCTCAATGCGGCATCCTGGCCCAGCAGGAACGTTGCGGGAATGTCGGCCGGATGCTCGATGTGGTCGATGTCGAGCGTGCGGATCGCGGGAGCGAATTCGGAGAAGCGGTTGTTGTTGTTCATGGTCTCTCGTGCAGGGTGGCGGAACAGGATATTTAGTGTCTGAAACGGGTTGTGCGATGCGCGGCCGTCACGACCTTGCCTTCGGCGCTGACCACGGCGTAGCTCGGAAAAACATTGGGGCATGGCTTTGCCGCGCCTGGCACGCGCGAGCGTGAGTGACTTAGTCCGATGACTGGCCCAGTGCCCTTAGCTGCCGCTCGATTTCTGCGAGACGCCTGGTCGCGAACGCTTCCTGCGCGCGCAGCGCCAGCCAGTCCGTGGGGAGTTCGAGCAGTTCTGCAATGCGCGTCATGAAGTTCCCATCGTCGAAGCGTTCCACGATGTCCGGGTCGATGCAGAACCCGGCGGGCGCCTTCATGAACGGGACTCCGGCGGCGACCAATGCGCCGTGCAGTGTGCTGCCCTGGTGCGCCATGAGCGCGTTGCGTCGCGCTTCCAGCGCTTCAGCCAGTTCGTGAGGATTAGCGAAGCGCCGCTGCTTCAGATTGACCTCTTCAGCGCTCCAGTAACGCATGACCGGAACATACCGGCCCTTGCTCTGCAGCCACGCTTTCGCGATATCGCGCGCGATGTAGGTCCGGCCGTTGTCGTTATCGGTCTTCAGCGGACTGGCACGTTTCGGATTGGCGGC
Organism: Burkholderia sp. Bp8963; assembly: GCF_003854275.1. GTDB lineage: Bacteria > Pseudomonadota > Gammaproteobacteria > Burkholderiales > Burkholderiaceae > Burkholderia. The sequence goes on along the minus strand of NZ_QTQP01000107.1, from coordinate 1,117 downwards.
CGCGCGCACACTCATTTCTTCCATGCCGGCCAACAGGGCCATCTGACGGATGGTCAGGCCGTCGAGCGTTGAGTCGTCGCTTTTGCCGCGACCGCGCGAAAAGTACGAGAAACCTTCGCCGCCTTCAAGAATGTGGCGAGCGTTGGCGAGTTCGGCGACGAGCAGGCAGTTCTCCGCGCTCGTGCTGATAGCTGCTCCGTAGGAATCCCACTGCTCGGCGTAGTGGCCTTCACAGGCGTCCATCAGCAGATCGGCGATCCACATGTACGTGCTTTCGTACGCCATGGCTTCCGCACTCGCATCGAGCCTGCCATGAAAGGCGAAGTCGTAGAGCACTTCCATCAGGCGCGCGAAACTCGTGTCCCGGATGCCTTCGTAAGTCAGGCCGATATCGGCCGCGACGCACTCGGGGTCGAACAGGCCGGTGAAATTTGTGACCTTGAAGGCGGCTTGCGTGACGGGGGGCGAAAGCGCCGCCTCACCGGTGATGCAGCCCAGTGCGCGCAGATAGTGCATCACGACGTTGGCGATGTCTCCGCGAAAAGCTTCCAGCATGAACGGAGGTGCGTTGAGGGACGTACTGGCGGTGTCACCCGGAGTCGATGTATTGATGTGTTTGTTCATATCGTGCATATGGTTGATGTCGACGTGCGGCATCATTCCATGCTCTGGCTTTCATGTCAACCATATATATCGACGATATGGATAGCCGGGGCTGCAGCTGCGCTCCCCGGAAAAGCTGCAAGTGCGTTTCGTCCAATTGACCTTGATGCGGCCTCATCAGGCAGGGGGTAGGCAGCAGGCATTGGTTGCAAAGATGGCAGGTTTTCTGCGCTGTGTATCCAGCGTGGCACAGCGTGTGTCAGCCCGCAGGTGCGTGAACATTGACTTCCTCTCCGGCCTAAAGACCGGAGATTCCTACTTCTAGCGCACGAAGTCCCGTGCGGGCAATGTTCCTTGCGGCGTTCGTGTCGCGGTTGTGTTCCGTGTCGCAATTGCTGCAAGTCCACTGCCTTATTCCAAGTGCGGCCCTACCTTTCGGACTGCTGGGCGGGATAGTCCCGCAGCACGAGCACGACTGGGTTGAAAACGCTTCGTTGACCTCTGCGAACACCAC
>NZ_QTQP01000106.1 GCF_003854275.1 Burkholderia sp. Bp8963 | reverse complement strand
CGGCGTCGTCGGCGAACAGGTTGCGCTTGCCGTCGCCGATCGACATGTGCATGTGCATGCCGTTGCCCGGGCGGTTCGCGAACGGCTTCGGCATGAACGAGCAGATCATCCCGAGTTCGTTCGCGATTTCCGACGCGGCCATCTTGAAGAACACGTAGTGATCGCACGACGTCAGGCAATCGGTGTACGTGTAGTTGATCTCGAACTGGCCATTCGCGTCCTCGTGATCGATCTGGTAGACGTCGATGCCGACCGCGCGCAGCGATTCGGTGAGCTTTTCCAGGAACACACGCGTGCGGGACAGCCCCTTGTAGTCGTAGCAGGGCTTCGCCAGCGTATCGCTCGGGTCGCAAGGCTCGAGCACGCCCGAAGCCGAACGCTTCAACAGCGAAAATTCGGGCTCGAGGCCGGTAAAAAGCGTCCATCCGCGCTCGGTCAGACGGGCAACCTGCCGCTTTAGCGTCACGCGCGAATCGAACACCCACGGTGCGCCGTCCACATGACCGTCGCAAGCGATCCGCGCGAGTCCAGACTGCCACGGCACCGGCGTCAGCGTCGCAAGATCGCCGACCGCCATGTAGTCCGGCCCGTTCGGCTCGATACCGACACCCCAGATCGCGAAGCCCGCAAAGCCCGCCCCCGCGGTCAGCACGCTATTCAGATGCGCGACCGGCACCGACTTCGCCTTGGCCACGCCGTGAATGTCGACGAATTGCGCGAGCACATACTTGACGCCGTGTTGCCCGAGGTATGTCTGCGCTTCGTCCACCGAATCGAAGCGGGGTACGCTTCCGAGCGCGTTGACCGGCAACTGGCTCGTATCGTTCAGGTTCATCGTCTCTCCTTGCAACTGCATCGTTTGCTGGTTTGAGAAATCCGCTCGACGCGCGAGGGACCCGGCTGCGATTCATCGGCACGCACAGCCCGGGGTGAGCTGCGACCGTGTCCGCAGTACATGGCGGAATTTATTAACGTGCAACAATAATTCCTGTCATGAAACTCGTTGCCCGCGCACCGGCGCGTCCCGCCATGCCGGTGTGCGCACTGCAATCTGCTACCCTTGCCCCTTTTGCCGAGGTCGACGATGCACACCGCTGACGACAGCAAGACGCCGCTGGAACGCTATCTCGGGTCGACCATTCGCGAGCTTCGCCAGCGCCACGGCCTGACCATCGCCCAGGTCGCCGAACAGGCCGGCATCAGCCGCGGCATGCTGTCGAAGATCGAAAACGCACAAACCTCGACCGGTCTCGACGTACTCCATCGGATTGCCCAGGCGCTCGGCGTCTCCATGGCCGTCCTGTTCCGCAACTTCGACGTCCCGCAAGGCGGCGCCCAGCTCGTGAAGAAAGGCGCCGGGATGGAAGTCGTCCGCAAAGGGACGAAAAGCGGCCACACCTACCATCTGCTCGCCTACGACCAAGGCCCTCGCAAAACTTTCGAGCCGTTCCTGATCACGATGGAGGACCAGGCGGAACGCTTTCCCGTGTTCGAGCATCCCGGCACCGAGTTCATCCACATGCTCAAGGGCGTGATCGAATACCGGCACGGTCAGCAGACCTACATCCTGCATCCGGGCGACACCCTGACGTTCCGCGCCGACGTACCGCACGGCCCGGAACGCCTGATCAAGACCCCGATCCAGTTCCTGTCGATCTTCGTCTACGGACAACCTGCCGACGAATGAACATCCCGTCGCGAGAGATAACGCAAGCCTCGTACCAGGTTTATCAACAGGAATCAAAGATTCCCATGGATAAACACTCCGGGCGACATGGAACCCGTGCGTCATCCGGTGCGAACCGGGCCCTTGCGTGCTACGGGTGCGGTTCCACGCCACTTTCGGTGCAACGTCGCACTGATACGGGAACCACGGTTACGAAGATGTATCAGTGATCCTTATGCTGCGACTGGCCGCAGCGCTGCCAGCGCATCCAGCGCCGCGCCGATCATCCGGCGCACCGTGGGCTGCACGAGCGCCGCACGCGCGGGGTCGTATGCAAACGGGAAGGCTTCGTTCATGTACGTCGACTGGCACATCTCCAGCTGGATCGCGTGCACGCCGTGCGATGGCCTGCCGAACGAGCGGGTAATGAAGCCGCCCTTGAAGCGGCCATTGGCGACCGACGTGAAGGGGCTTGCCGCGGCCTCGCTTTCGACCGCAGCCTGTACGGACGGCGCGACAGTCCGGCCGTCTTGCGTGCCGATGTTCAGGTCGGGCAGCTTGCCGTCGAACAGCCTCGGCAGCGCGCTTGCGATCGAGTGCGCTTCCCAGAGGAGCACGTTCCCGTGGCGCTCGCGCAGCCGCGCCAGCTCGGCTGCCAGTGCCGTGTGGTACGGCTGCCAGTACGCGCCGACCCGGCGGCCCTTCTCCGCCGCGTCCGGTTCGCATCCTTCTCGATAGACCGGCTCGCCTCGAAACGTTTCGGTCGGACACAGGCCCGTCGTCGTCTGGCCAGGGTACAGGCTCTCGTCGTCCGGGGGACGGTTGAGATCGATCACGTAACGCGAGAGCGTCGCGCCGAGCACCGTCGCGCCGAGCGTCGTTGCGAACGCATACAGGCGATCGAGGTGCCAGTCCGTGTCGGCGAGCGTCAGCGCGCGGTCGGTGTACGCATCGCGCAACGGCGCGGGTATCGCCGTTCCGAGGTGCGGAATCGAAATCAGCAGCGGCGCATCGCCGCGTTGCAGCGTGTATAGGTTACTCATCGAGGGCTCCGTACGAATCAAAGCAATGCATCTTCGGGCAACTGCGGCACGGCGCGCGCGAGCGCGGGCCGGATCGAATGGTCGAGCACGGACCGCGTCAGTTCGACGATCTCCGTGACGAAGTCCTCCCACTCGCCCTGCCGATGCAGGAGAAAGAAATCGCGCCGGCCGAGCCGGCCGGACGGCAACGGCAGGACGGCAACGTCGTCGAGATAATGTCGCGCCTGCCAGAGGCACAGCGGCGTCGAGATCGCGAAGCCGAGTCGCGCGGCAACCAGACTCAGCAGCGGATCCGTCGCGTCGAATTCGAAGCGCCTCGGGCTGTCGATGCCGAGATGACGCGCGAACCGCTCCACCTGCTGACCGATCACGGACCGCGCCGTGTAACGGATCAACGGGAGTTCGGCAGCCAGCGTCCGCCAGTCGACCTTCGGGCGACCGGCCAGATGCGCGCGCGCGACGACCACGACAAACGCTTCCGAGAACAACGGCACCTCGACGATGCGCGCATCGCTGACCGTGGTTTGCGTGCACACGGCGACGTCGATCTCCCGGTCATGCAATTGCTTGCTCAAACCCGGCGTGATCCCGGACCACATCGAAATCTGCCTCGACGCGCCCGACACCGCGCGGATCAGTTCCGGTCCGACTGTCGCGGCGAACGAATCGACGCAGCCGAGCCTCACCGGCAGGCGCCCCGCGTCCGACGCGTCGCCGACGCGCGTGCTGACCATTTGCGCATGCTCGAGCAGCGGGCCGGCCAGTTCGAGCAGCGCCCGGCCGGCAATATTGGGGCGCGGTGGGCGGCTCTCGCGATCGAACAGCACCGTCCCCTGCTCGCGCTCCAGTGCGGAAACAGCCTGGCTGATCGCGCTCTGGCTCACACCGATGCGCCTGGACGCACCGGTCATCGAACCGGTCTCACATACGGCGACGAATGCCTGCAGGGCACGCAGGTCGATTGGCGATGGGGTGCGTCGCATAAAGGCTCCAGATGCCGAGGAGGACGACCATTCCGCCAATACGCGACGAATGGTGCGCCGGTTCGGTTCGCCCGGGTGCTGGATGAGCACTTCCGGGCACGTTGCATAAGTTTGCCTAATACAAAATTCGGCGACACCGCTGCTCCCTAGAATCGGCTCGTCGTCTACCCAGAGGGAAACCATGAGCCATTTCGACTTCATCGTGATCGGTGCCGGCGTGATCGGCACGTCGGTCGCGCATCATCTTGCGTCGCTCGGCGCCAACAACGTCCTCGTCATCGAACGCGGCATGATCGGCGCAGGCACCACGTCGCAATCGTCCGGCCTGCTGCGCACGCACTATTCGGTCCGTCAGAACGTCGAACTGGCGCGCGCGTCGTGGTGGGCATTCAACAACTTCGCCGAATACGTCGGCGACGACGAAGCGTCCTGCGGGCTCGTCAAGTGCGGCTACATGATCTGCGCACCGGATGGGGAGAAACTCGAGCCACTGCGCGCGTCGCTCGACGCGCAGCGGGCGATGGGTATCGACGTCCAGTTGCTCGATCGGAACGACGCACACGCACGCCTGCCGATTGCGCAGTTCGACGACGCGGCGCTGATCGGCTTCGAACCGGAAGCCGGCTTTGCCGATGCTTACCTCGTCGCGACGAGCTTCGCGAAATCGGCGCGCCGACGGGGCGTGAAAATTCTCGAGGGCACGACCGTCACCGGTATCGTGCGCGACGGCCGCCGCATTGTCGGCGTCGACACGAGCGCCGGCCGCTTCACGTGCGGCACGCTGATCAGCACCCAGAATATCTGGACGCCGGAACTGGCCGGCTGGATCGACGTACCGCTGCCGGTCACGCCTGAGCGGCACACCGTGCTGGCACTCGAGTGCGACGCAAGGTATTCGTTCCAGATGCCCGCGTTCAAGGACCTCGGCTCGCCCGGCATGCTGTATTACCGCAGCTATGGCGGCAGCCAGATGCTGGTCTCCGAGGGCGTCGTCGGCGAGACGCTGAATACGCCTGAAACCGAACAGGGCGACATCTCTCTCGATTACGTCGCCGAAGTCGGCGCGCAGGTCGCCGAACGTTTTCCCGCCTACGAGACGGCGGGGCTCGCTTCGTCGTGGACCGGCGTCTACGACGTGACCCCCGACTGGAACCCCGTGCTCGGCAACGTCGGCGACATCGAAGGGCTGGTGGTCGGCTTCGGCTTCTCGGGTCACGGCTTCAAGCTGTCGCCCGGCATCGGCAAGCTGCTTGCGCAGCATGCGCTCGGACAGCCGACCGACGTGTCGCTGGCTCCCTACGCGCTCGAACGCTTTGCGACCGGCGCATTGCTTACCGGCAAGTACGGCCTCGGCGCCGTGTCCTGATCCACATCCTTTCGACGAGACATGCCCATGCCCCTGAAGATACTGGTGCCCGTCAAGCGCGTCGTCGATCCGAACGTGCGCGTGCGGGTCGGTTCGACCGGCTCGATCGAGACGACCGGCCTCAAGATGTCCATCAACCCGTTCGACGAATGCGCGCTCGAAATGGCGCTGCGCCTGCGCGAAGCCGGTCATGCCGCACAGGTGAGCGTCGTCACGTGCGGCCTGTCCGCCTGCCAGGACGTGCTGCGCACCGGCCTCGCCATGGGCGCCGACGACGCGATCCTGATCGACACCGGCGACGCGGCCGCGTCGCTCGATTCGCTGGGCGTCGCACGGCTGCTGCACGCGTACATCGGCTCGTCGCCGTACGACCTCGTGCTCTGCGGCAAGCAGGCGATCGACGACGACACCGGCGGCGTCGCGCCGATGCTGGCCGGCCTGCTCGGCTGGCCGCAGGGACTCGACGCCACCGCACTCGCACCCGAAGGCGACGGCTGGCGCGTCACTTGCGGCGACGACAGCGGCACCGCGACCTGGCGACTGGCCGGACGCGCCGTCGTGAGCGCCGACCTGCGCCTGGCCGAACCGCGACGCGTAACGCTGCCGAGCATCGTCAAGGCGAAACAGAAACCGCTTGCCGTCGTTCATGCCGCGCAGTTCGCAGTCGATCTCGCGCCGTCGTCACGTGTGTTGCAACTGGACGAACCGACCGTGCAGCGCGCAGGTCACCGTGTTGCCGACATCGACACACTGATTGCCGCGCTCGCTGCACACAACGTCTTTGCCCATCAAGGAGTCTCGGCATGAGAACGCTCGTTGTCGCCGAAGCCACGGCCGACCATGCGCTGGCGGACGCGGTCCGGCGCGTCGTGACTGCTGCAATGGCGCGCCGGCATCCGGTCGACTTGCTGGTGCTCGATCCCGTGGCTGCGGCGGAAGCCGCGCTGATCGACGGCATCGATCGGGTGCTCCGGCCGGATACGCCGAACGTCGCCGGTACCGTCACGCCGGAAAGTCTCGCCGCGCTGCTGGCCGGACTGGCACCGCGCTACGCGCTGATCGTGGCCGCCCATCGCACACTCGGCCGGAACGCGTTGCCGCGCGCCGCCGCGCTCGCCGGTGCGGCGTTCATCGCGGACGTAACCGGCGTGACGGACGATGGGCGCTTCGTTCGCGGCCTGTATGCGGGGAGCATCATCGCGACCGTCCAAAGTGCGCGTGAGACCACGTTCGCGACGGTGCGCGCATCGTCGTTTGCGGCGGCAGGCGCGCGCGCCGAACCGGCATCGATCGATTCCGTGGATACACTGCCCGCGTTCGCCGCGACGACGCTCGTCGAACGCAACGGCGCCCAGACAACCGGAATCGATCTCGCGAATGCGCCGATTGTCGTGTCGGGCGGACGCGGGCTCGCGTCCAGCGAGAACATGGCACGGCTCGGCACGCTCGCATCGCGTTTTGGCGCGGCACTCGGCGCATCGCGCGCCGCGGTCGACGCCGGCTATGCACCGAACGCGATTCAGGTCGGGCAAACCGGCAAGACCGTCGCGCCCGACGCGTATCTCGCATTCGGCATCTCGGGCGCCGTTCAGCACCTGGCCGGCATGAAGGATTCGAAGTGGATCGTCGCCGTCAACAAGGATCCGGATGCGCCCATCTTCTCGTTTGCGGATGTGGGCTTCGTGGGTGATCTGTTCGACGTGATGGCCGCGATCGAACGTCACATCGATGCGGGGAGCAGCGCATGACGGGCGCCGATTCCGGGGAAGACATCGTCCCGCGCGTGCCTGCGCCACTTTCCCCTGCGGGGAGTGCGCCATCTGCGGCGCACTACTCGTCCGTCCGGTTCATCGATTGCACGCAGGTCGCGCCCGAAGCCTGGGCAAACGGCGCCGGACTCACGCGAACGATCGCAAGCCGCATCGACCGTGACGGCAACGTCGACTGGCGTGTCAGTCTTGCAACGCTCGACGGGGCGGCCCGCTTCTCGCAGTTTCCGGGCGTCGACCGGATACTCGTCCCGGTCGACAACACGAGCGTCGAACTCCGCGCGCAGGACGGACATCTCGTCGCCCACCCGATCGTGCCGGCACACTTTCCCGGCGATTTGCCGGTGTGGACGACCGATATCGTGCGGCCCACGCACGTGCTCAACGTGATGACGCGCCGCGTCGCCTGCCGGGCCACCGTGACCGTGGCGACGCATTCGCGTCGCGTGACACCTGCGCCAACGCATCTGCTGATTTGCGCGGCCGGTCAATGGCGCTTCAGCAGCGCCACGCTCAGCACCCAGACGCTGCTGCCGATGCAGGGCCTTTGGCTCGACGGCCGCAGCGAAGAACTCGATCTGCAGTCCGACGCACTTGACTCCCGCCTGATCTCGATCGCAATCGAGCCAGTCGAACGCTAACCCCTGCTCTTTTATCCGCTCATGTCTCACGCTTCGCTTATCGAACAACATGGCCCGCGCGAATCGATGGAATACGACGTCGTGATCGTCGGCGGCGGCCCTGCCGGGCTGTCCGCGGCGATCCGGCTCAAGCAGCTCGCCGCCGAGAAAGGCGCCGAGATCGGTGTGTGCGTGCTCGAGA
>NZ_QTQP01000105.1 GCF_003854275.1 Burkholderia sp. Bp8963 | reverse complement strand
TGGCGCAGTGCGCGCCGACGGTCAAGAAGGTGTCGCTGGAGCTGGGCGGCAACGCGCCGTTCATCGTGTTCGACGACGCCGATCTCGACGCGGCCGTGCAGGGCGCGATCGCATCGAAGTATCGCAATAGCGGCCAGACCTGCGTGTGCACGAACCGCTTCTACGTGCACGAGGCCGTGTACGACCCGTTCGCGGAGAAGCTCGCGGCAGCCGTCGGCCAGCTGAAGGTCGGGCGCGGCACCGAGCCGGGCGTCACGCAAGGCCCGCTGATCAACGAAGCGGCCGTGCTGAAGGTCGAGGCGCACATCGAGGACGCGCTCGCGAAGGGCGCGACCGTCGTCACGGGCGGCAAGCGCCATGCGCTCGGCCACGGCTTCTTCGAGCCGACCGTGCTGACGGGCGTCACGCCCGCGATGAAGGTGGCGAAGGACGAGACGTTCGGCCCGCTCGCGCCGCTGTTCAAGTTCAGCAGCGACGACGAAGTGATCCGGTTCGCGAACGACACCGAGTTCGGCCTTGCCGCGTATTTCTACAGCCGCGACATCGGCCGCGTGTGGAAGGTCGCCGAAGCGCTCGAATACGGGATGGTGGGCGTGAATACGGGCCTGATCTCGAACGAAGTCGCGCCGTTCGGCGGCGTGAAGCAGTCCGGTATGGGACGGGAAGGTTCGCACTACGGGATCGACGATTACGTCGTCGTCAAATACCTCTGCCTGGCGGTTTGATCAGGTAAATCGCAACCGTGGCGCTTGAGCAATCAGGCGCGCAGTCAATCTGCCCGGCAATCCGCCGACATCCACGCGCGCTCGCCAGCCAAAGATAAATTAATTGTGATCACTCCCCGCTGCAAAATTTTGCACAATGGCGACAGGGCGGCATCCCGCCGCTATCCACCCTGACCCTGACCCTGACGCGCCGCGCGGCGCCGCCAACCCGCCATGGACCACCCGAAACGCATCCTGATCGTCGAGGACGACGCCGACATTGCCGACGTGCTGAGCCTGCACCTGCGCGACGAGCGCTACGAGGTCGTGCACAGCGCGGACGGCGCCGAGGGCCTGCGGCTGCTCGAGCAGGGCAACTGGGACGCGCTGATCCTCGACCTGATGCTGCCGGGCGTCGACGGCCTCGAGATCTGCCGGCGCGCGCGCGGGATGCAGCGCTATACGCCGATCATCATCACCAGCGCGCGATCGAGCGAGGTGCACCGGATCCTCGGCCTCGAACTGGGCGCCGACGACTATCTGGCAAAGCCGTTCTCGGTGCTCGAGCTGGTCGCGCGGGTCAAGGCGCTGCTGCGCCGCGTCGATGCACTCGCGCGGGATTCGCGGATCGATGCCGGCACGCTCGACGTCGCGGGGCTGTCGATCGACCCGATCGCACGCGAGGCGAGTGTCGACGGCGTGCGCATCGACCTGACGCCGCGCGAGTTCGACCTGCTGTATTTCTTCGCGCGGCATCCGGGGAAGGTGTTCTCGCGGATGGACCTGCTGAATGCCGTATGGGGCTACCAGCACGAAGGCTACGAGCACACCGTCAATACGCACATCAACCGGCTGCGCGCGAAGATCGAGGCCGATCCGGCCGAGCCCGCGCGAATCCTGACCGTATGGGGCCGCGGCTACAAGCTGGCCGCGCCGGAGCAGCGGGACGCGCCATGAAGCTCACGCTCACCCAGCGGCTGTCGCTCGTGTTCTCGGTGCTGCTGCTCGCGTGCTCGGGCGCGTCGGCGTGGCTGCAGATCCGCGCGAACGACATGCGCGAAATGGAAGTCGTGCAGGGCCTGTCGCGCGATCTTGCCGCGCACATCGCGAACATCACGCCGCTGATGGACGCGAACGGGCTGCGCCCGGACGCCGTACGCACGCTGTTCGGGCAGCTGATGGGCGTGAACCCGAGCGTCGAGGTGTACCTGCTCGACAACGCCGGGCGGATCAAGGGCGACGATGCGCCGCCCGGGCACGTGAAGCGCGACCGCGTCGATCTCGCGCCGGTGCAGCGCTTCCTGGCGGGCGAGCCGCTGCCGATCCTCGGCGACGACCCGCGCAGCCCGAATGCGCACAAGATCTTCAGCGCGGCGCCGCTGCGCCGCGCGGGGCAGGCGCCGGCGGGCTACATCTACGTGGTGCTGCTCGGCGAGGCGCACGACAAGCTCGCCGCGCGGTTCGACGCCGGTAACGTGCTGCGCACGACGCTGTGGTCGATGGCGCTCGTCGCGCTGCTCGGCCTGCTGGCGGGCCTGACCGCGTTCAGCTTCATTACGCGGCCGCTGCGCCGGCTGACCGATGCGATGCGCCGCTTCGACGCCAACGGCGAACCCGACACGCAGCCGCCCGTGCCGCGCTCGGCGTCCGGCCGGCGCGGCGACGACATCGTGGTGCTCGAATCGGCGTTCGCGCAGATGGCCGACCGGATCGGCGAGCAATGGCGCGCGCTGAGCCGGCAGGACCAGCAGCGGCGCGAGCTGATCACGAACATCTCGCACGACCTGCGCACGCCGCTCACATCGCTGCACGGCTATCTGGAGACGCTGACACTGAAGGCCGGCACGCTCGACGACGTCGAGCGCCGGCGCTACCTGTCGATCGCGCTCGCGCAGAGCGCGAAGGTCGGCCGGCTCGCGCAGGCGCTGTTCGAACTCGCGCGGCTCGAATCGGGCGGCGTGCAGCCGGCGCCGGAAGATTTCTCGCTCGTCGATCTTGTGCAGGACGTGTTCCAGAAGTTCGAGCTGGCCGCGAAGGCGCGCGATGTCACGCTGCGCGCGCAGATTCCGGCGCGCGTGCCGAACGTGTCGGCGGATCTCGGGATGATCGAGCGCGTGCTGACCAACCTGCTCGACAACGCGCTGCGGCACACGCCCGAACATGGCGAGATCGAGATCGCCCTCGAGTTGCGCGACGGCAAGGTGGTGGTGACGGTCTCGGATACCGGCACGGGGATTCCGCCGGAGCGGCGCGAAGGCCTGTTCCAGCGGCCGCAGCGGCCGATCAGCGCGGGCGGTGCGGGTGGCGCGGCATTGAGCGGCGGGCTCGGGCTGCTGATCGTGCACCGGATGCTGCTGTTGCATGGCAGCGCGATCCGGCTGATCGATCGGGCCGGGCGGGGGGCGGTGTTCGAGTTTGCCTTGCCGGTGGCGTATGGCGCGGGCGACGCCGCGAACCGTTCCGGGGCGGCGCGCTGAGACGTCGGCCGCGCCGCTCACGTCCCCCGATTGCGTCGCACGTCGCTCGGCGTCTTGCCGGTCCAGCGCTTGAACGCATGCCGGAAACCGACCGCATCGCTGAACCCGAGCGTCGCCGCGATGTCCTCGGTGCTGAGCGAGGTCGTGCTCAGGTAGTCGATCGCCAGCGCCTTGCGCACGCTCGTCAGCAGTTCGCTGTATGACGTGCCTTCGGCCTCGAGCTTGCGGCGCAGCGTGCGCGCGGTGATGCACAGGGTCTGCGCGATCGCGTCGATGTCCGGAAACTGTCCTGGCGTGCGCGTGAGCTCCTGATAGACGCGGCGCGTGACGCCCGACTGCGTGCGCAGTTCGTCGAGCAGGTGCGCGCAATGCGACGACACTTGCGCGGCGGTCATCGGGTTGGCGAGCTGCGGCGCGCGCGACATCCACGCGGCCGGGTAGCTGAGCAGGTTGCGCGGCTGATCGAACGCCAGCGGGCATTCGAGCGCGTCGGACAGCATCGCCGCATGCGGCGGCTCCGGCTGCGTGAACTGCGCACGCGCCGGCACGCACCACGTGCCCATCACGTCCTTGATGATCGTCACGTGCAACGCGAACTGCATGTCGATCAGGAAGCGGTACAACGGCTCGTCGAGACAGGGCAGCGGCGTCGTGTCCCGGTCGGGGAACAGCCACGACACCATGTCGCCCTGCGCGACCCAGCGGATCTCGAGCATGCGGTTCGCGATCTGGTGATACTTGACGGCCGACTCGAACGCGTGGGCCATCGACTCCGAGCACAGCATCGCGTAGCCATACATCCCGTAGCTCGACGCATGCAGCCGGTGCCCGACCCGCACCCCGAGATCGGGGCCGCCGTATGCGCGGATCGCGTTGTGCGCGGCCGTCAGGAACTGCTGCGACGACGTCAGCGTGAACGGATCGGCGACGGCGGCCGTATCGAGGCCGGTCCCTTCAAGCACCGCGTCGGGATCGATCCCCAGGTCCGACGCGACCGCGAGCAGCACCGCGAGCTTGGACGGCGAGAAGCGTTTCTCGCGCAGCACGGCGGGCGGTGCGGCGGGCTGTATGGCGGGCGGTGTGGCGCTCGGCAACCGGTCGCCGGGTGGCCTTGTCTGCTTCGGTTTCAACAGCGCATCGTGCGGCATGACTGTATCCTGAGTCCGATTCGATATCGATTCCGGGTACGCGATTCTGCTCCCGAACGCGCCGCGTCGCATCAGGGTTCACCCTGAGTGCGGCCGCTGCACACCGGCCGGATCGCCCGGTGCACGCGGCGGAGCGGAGTGCCACGCCGACGCTCGCGAATGTGCGTGTTGTCCGTTTCGATCATCTTTGCGGCCGCGTCGATCATTTGCAACGCGCGGCCGGTGGGCGATAGTCGGCGTTCGTGAGACGGCCTGCGCCCGGGCGGGACGGGCGTCGATCGAGCGGCGCCAGCATCGATCCGGGAGCAGTTCCCGCGATGCGCGAAACCGGCGCGCCGGCCGCCCAAGGATACCTACATGATCAAGAGACACTGGATCCAGTCATATGGCTCGATCCCCGCCGAGATCGAAGCCGATCGTCACTCCTCCCTACCTGCGCTGCTCGACGACGCGATGCGCCGCTTTGCCGGCCAGCCGGCGTTCCGCACGGCCGGCCAGACGCTGACCTACGCGGACGTCGACCGTCTGTCGACCGCGCTGGCCGCCTATCTGCAGCAGGTCGTCGGGATCCGCAAGGGCGATCGCGTGGCCGTGATGCTGCCCAACGTGTTCGCGTTTCCGGTCGTTTTCATCGCCGTCGCGAAAATCGGCGCGATCCAGGTCAACGTCAATCCGCACTACACCGCGCGCGAGCTCGAGCATCAGCTCAACGACGCGGGCGTCGAGACGATCGTCGTGTGCGGCGGCTCGACGCGCACTTTCGCGGACGTGATCGCCAACACGCGCATCCGGACCGTGCTCACCGTGGGCCGTAACGATCTCGGCGTCATCGACGTGCCCGCCGACGCGCGCGAAGCGTTGCCGCGCGACGCGATCGCGCTGGCGGACGCACTCACCGAAGGGGAGCGGCTCGCTTATGAACCGGTCACGCTCGACGGCGACGACCTGCTGCTGCTCCAGTACACGGGCGGCACCACGGGGCTGTCGAAAGGTGCTGCGCTGTCGCACCGCAACCTGATCGCGAACATCGCGCAGTTCAGCGCGTTCGTGTCCGATGCGCAGCGGCCGGGCGAGGAAGTCATCGTCACCGCGATCCCGCTGTATCACATCTTCGCGCTGACGGTGAACTTCCTGTCTTACTTCGCGATCGGCGCGGAAAACTGGCTCGTCGCCAACCCGCGCGACATCGACGCGTTCATCGACTTGCTGAAGGCCGCGCGGCCGACGGTGTTCGTCGGCGTGAACACGCTGTACGCGGGGCTTGCGAACCACCCGCGCCTGACGGAGGTCGACTGGTCGCGCCTGACGCTGTCCGCGGGCGGCGGCACGGCGGTGATCGACGTGATCTCGTCGCGCTGGAAGGCCGTGACGGGCTGTTACATCCGCGAAGGCTACGGGCTGTCGGAAACGTCGCCCGTCGTCACGTTCAACCCGCAGTTCATCACCGAATTCACGGGCACGACGGGCCTGCCGCTGCCGTCCACCGACGTGAAGCTGCTCGACGACAACGACCGCGAGGCGGAAATCGGCGCGCCCGGCGAAGTCTGCGTGAAGGGCCCGCAGGTGATGCGCGGCTACTGGCAACAGCCGGAAGCGAACGCGAAGGCATTCACCGCGGACGGCTACTTCCGCACCGGCGACATTGGCGTGTTCGACGACAAGGGCTTCCTGAAGATCGTCGACCGCAAGAAGGACATGGTCATCGTGTCCGGCTTCAATGTGTACCCGAACGAGGTGGAAGCGGTCGCGACCGCGTTCCCGGGCGTTGCCGAATGCGCGTGCATCGGCGTGCCGGACGAGAAGACGGGCGAGGCGGTCAGGCTGTTCGTCGTCGCGGCGGAGGACGCCGCAATCACCGAAGCGGACCTGATCGCGCATTGCCGTGCGAACCTCGCCGCGTACAAGGTGCCGAAGGTGGTCCGCTTCGTCGAGCGTCTCCCGAAATCGACCGTCGGCAAGATTCTGCGGCGGGAACTCTCCAGCGTCGAGTGACGCGGCGGGGAGGGCGGGGAAGGCGGGGAAGGCGGCGCGGCATCGGGGCGGCCGCGTGAGCGCGCCGCCGCGCTCTCGCCGTGCGGGGCCATTCCCGGACGGCGCGCCGCAGGCGGGCGGACGCGCGCGCACCGCGCCGGCGCCTGCCGGGCCGCGCACCGTCCGCCCGCGCCGGGTCAAGTACAATGCCAGCGGTTCGTTGGACGTGTACGCCATGACCGGCCCAGATTCCAGTATTTCCCAGCCTGACCGTCCGTTGACGCCGCCGAGCGCGACGGTGCCGATTTCCCTCGTCAACGGTTTCCTTGCGAGCGCGGGCCTGCAACCCGACGTGATTCAGCGCTACCTGCGCGGGGCCGGCATCCCGAGCGAACTGCAGGGCGAACCGAATGCGCGCGTGACCGAGGAGCAGTTCTCGACGCTGTATCGCACGCTCGCGATCGACCTCGACGACGAGATGCCCGGTATCTTCTCGCGCCCGCTGCGCGGCGGCACGCTCAAATACCTGTGCCTCAGCCTGCTCGACGCGCGCAACCTCGAAACCGCGCTGCACCGCTTCGGGCAGTTCTTCCATCTCGTCCTTGACGATTTCTTCGTCGAATCGAAGCGCGACGACCTGCTCGGGCAGGTCGTGATCCGGCCGAATCCGGCCTTCGGCCCGATCGGTCCGCTTGGCCATGAGCTGATGCTGAAACTCGTGCACGGCGTGGGTTCCTGGCTGATCGGCCAGAAGATCCCGCTGCTGCAAATCGAACTCGCGTGCCCGCGGCCGCGCCATGCGGTCGATCACCTGTATTTTTTCTCGGGGCCCGTGCAGTTCGACTGCAGCCGCACGCTGATGCGCTTCAGCGCGAGCTACCTCGACGCGCCGATCCGGCAGAGCAAGCGCAACCTGCGCAAGTTCCTCGCCCGCGCGCCCGGCGACTGGATCTTCGAGTCGTTCAGCGAGCAGCTCGTCTGTCATCGCGTGCGGCAGTATCTGTCCGGTCAGTTGCCCGACCTGCCGACGATCGATCAGGCGGCCGCGAGCCTGCACTGCTCGGTGCGCACGCTGAGCCGGCACCTGCTGGGCGAAGGCACGACGTTCCAGGTGCTGAAGGACGAACTGCGACGCGACATCGCGATCCAGCGGCTCACCGATACGCAGGATACGATCGCGGCGATCGGCGCGGACCTCGGCTTCGACGACCCGAGCGCGTTTCATCGCGCGTTCCGGCACTGGACGGGCAGCACACCCGGGACTTATCGGCGGCGCGCGTAGGTGTCGCGACGCGCAGGCGCAGCGATGCAGGGCCGATCCACGCACGCTTCGTGTCGAAGGAAGTCCGGTCCGGTTTGCTGGGGATCGATGGTGAATTGCGCGACTCCGATGGTCAACTGGTGGCCGAGTCGCGTCAACTTGCGAAATTTCGCGAATTGCTGCAACGCACGGCGTGGCCGGTTTTGTCAGTACGTGGGCCGGATTTGACAATGGGAATCCGCCTGCTTGGGGTTAGGATTTGCCAAACGTCGCCAACCGCTGGCCGATTTTGCCGTATCGGATCGCGGGGCGCGCCTCACATTCACCGCCTGATTGGAAGATCGACCATGAGCTATACCGCCCCCGTCAAGGACATGCTGTTCGTGCTGAAGGAACTGGCCGGCATCGACGCCGTCGCGCAGCTGCCGGGTTTCGAGGACGCAGGCTTCGACACCGCGCAGGCCGTGCTCGACGAATCCGCGAAATTCTGCGGCGAAGTGCTGGCGCCGCTGAACGTCGACGGCGATCGCAACCCGAGCAGCTGGAAGGACGGCGAGGTGACCGCGACGCCGGGCTTCAAGGAAGCGTTCCGCCAGTTCG
>NZ_QTQP01000104.1 GCF_003854275.1 Burkholderia sp. Bp8963 | reverse complement strand
CGGCCTTTCGCGAGAAGGTCAACGTGATTTGCAAGCTATACCGCAAGGCGCCGCGAAACGCGGTGGTGCTGAGCATCGACGAGAAGACCGGCATTCAGGCCATCGAGCGCAAGCACCCGGGACGGGCACCCGCCCCAGGACGGCTGCGCCGCCGAGAATTCGAATACATTCGTCACGGCACCCAGGCGTTGATTGCCGCGCTGGCTGTGCATTCCGGCAAGGTACTGGCAGAGTGCCGCGAGCGGCGTACCCAGAACGATCTGGTAGCCTTCATGGAGCGCGTGGCAACCGCGTACCCGGGCAAGCAGGTGCACGTGGTGTGGGACAACCTGAACACGCGCCGCGCCCAAGCCGTCTGGCAGGCGTTCAATGTGCGGCATGGCAAGCGGTTTCACTTCCACTTCACCCCATTGCACGCGAGCTGGGTCAATCAGATCGAACTCTGGTTTGCCCGCGACACCCGCCGCGTGCTGCGCCATGCCAGCCACACCAGCACCGCGCACCTGCGCGAGCGCACCGAGCAGTTCGTCGGCGAGCACAATCAGGTCGCCCGCCCCTTCAAATGGAGTTTCCGGGGCTATCCGCCCCCCGCTGCAAGGCGATGCTTCGTAATCGAGATACACAGATGCCAGCTTTACCCGCCAAACACCGCGCCGCTGAACTGCAGCGTCAACTGCGCAGTCTGCTCGGCCATGAGCAGATCGTCACGCAAGCCTACGGGCGCCACTTGCTGATCAAACGTCTGGACGACGATGAGTCAACTGTCGTGGCGCGGCTAACCGAACTCGGCCGCAATCGATATGGCGCCGCCTTTCGCAGCCACAGTGGGCGTTGGGAGCCGCTGCCGGGCATGGGTTCGCTCGACGAAATGGCCGATGTGATCGTCACGCTCCTGCAGCCATATTTACAGCCTGATAATTATTAAACTTATTTGAGGGATGTTGTACTAGGTGCGCTCGGCGGCGTCCGCACCTTTTTTGCGCAATTCGATGAGACTGAGCAGCAACGCGTCACGCTCCGCCTCCAGCGCCTCGATGGAGCGCGAGCCGACCTCGGCATGGACGCTGTCGACGAGCGTCTTCTGCACTTCCGGGGTCAGCACCGGCTCACCGAGGGTCTTCCACCAGGCCGTCATCGGGCCGCTGAACTGCTGCATGAAGTGCTCGATGCCGCCCGGGCCGCCGCCAAGATGGTTGAGCATCATGCCGCCCATCACCCCCCAGCGCAGGCCCGGGCCCCAGCACAGCGCGGCGTCGACCCCGTCGGCGCTCACCACACCCTCGCTGACGAGGTAATACACCTCGCGCATCAATGCGGACTGCAGACGGTTCGCGACGTGGCCAGGCATCTCCTTGATTTCCTCAATGCGGTTTCCGCGTTCGGTGCGATGTCCGTCGCAACGACCTGCAATCCCTTCGCGAGAAACAGCGCGGCCCAGCTCGCGCCGATCACGCCCGTGCCGATGATGGCGATGCGGCGAATTGGCTTGGGGTTGGTCAAATGACTTCTCCAGTGTGCGGGTCAGAGTTCGACGTAGGCGATGCCGTCGGGAAGGCGGCAGTCCGTGACGATCGTCCGGCGGTCGGAACCGTCGGGATTCATCGAGTGAATGCGGCCGCCGCTCAGTTCGAGGAGAAACAATCGTCCGGAGCGGATCTCGCCCTGAGAAACTTTGCTGGACTGAAGCTGGGTCATGACGTGTCCTTTCGTGTCGCTGCAATTGAAAGGGGCGCTGAACGTCAGGCAGAGGCCGAATGCCGCCGGGTATCGGCGGCGGCGTTCCCGCAAGGCACGGGATGCTCCGATGACGTGGCGCGACTGACTACGTTTGAGCGACGCCAGTGTTGGGAAACGTTGCTCATGGACACCCACTTTAGGTGGTCAGCGGTGCGTGCCGCCACTGCACAATGGTGTAGCGACACCTTCGTACAGGTGGGAGGGAGCGTCGTGTCGCACCTAACCCAAAGTGCAATTGAGACTGCCCCGGGCGCGACCTAAATTGGTTCTCAGGCTGACGCATTCGTCTCATCCGGGGACGTATTTCGCGACACGCGAGAGCGCCCGCCGCAGCCATTCAGGAACGACGGAACTGACCAAATCGGAGGACTCCCGCACGCAGGATCCGGAGTCCGGGGGATTGACATGAACACGCTTCGCCATGCTTCTTGCATGCTCTTCGACGCCATCGATGTCACGATGTGGGGTGTCTCCCTGCTTGGCGGGCTGAACCTCATCGGCCGGCTCGTCATGCGCCTTCCGTTGCGCATCGTGGGCGCCCTGGTGCCGCGCGGGATAGAGTCCCCGTTGCTTCAGGACATATTGGTCGGATTCGTGGTCGTGCTCATCGGCGGGCTGTTGATCATGGTCGCCATGCTGCGCGTCGAATTACGCGACGAAGCCACATTGGTTCGTGCCTATTCAAATACATCGGAAAACTTACATTCCTGATGGTCCCGATGCTGTCGACCTGCTGGACCCGCGACGGACTCGACTGTGCGCGACGGATGGGCTGGTGGTTTTCGTACCAGCAGCGTTCCCCCGCCTTCGCGCACCAGTTCCAGCGGCCGCACCGCCCACGCACGATCGAGTTCGTCCTTCAATTCGAATTCGTGAGCGAGCCGATCGACGCTCGCAGGCGACGGAGGCTCGACGGCCGGCCGCACGACGAGCCGCGTCGCGTCGCCGCCATCGGCCGGCCGGCGTACCCGGCTGAAGACGCGCTCGCCATCCTTCCACGAGGTCTGGAGGCCGTCGTGCATCTCGCCGTCATCATGGGTCGCCATTTGCCGCCCCCCGCCGTCTCGTCAGAATACACCCGACGACGGATCAAGACGGAGCCCGCTCGGTGACGCGGCCGACGCACCGCCGATCGACGCGACGGCCCGAACCTGCGTGGCCAGATGCGCGTTACCGTTTCATTGCGCCAGGTATCCTGCGGAACCGAGCTCACCATCGTGCAGGAGGGCATGCCTGCGGTCATTCCTGTGGAAATGTGCTACCTCGGCTGGCAGGAGTCGCTGGTTCAGTTGGCAAGATTGGTCGAGCCCGAAATCCCTGACTGAAGGGAATTTTCGCCAGGAAGGACGCCCCCGGGTGAGTATCCGGGGAGCCGCATGAATCACGATCCCCACCCGGATTCCGGATGGTGCGTGAGCTCGCATCCGTCAAGCGTTGCCAGTGCTTGCTCGTCCGCCTCCAGCATCGAAGGCACCTCTTCGCGAAGGAGGTCGATGAACGTCCGGATCTTTGCGTCGAGGAAACGCCGGGACGGATACAACGCATAGACGTTCACGGGCTGCGCCTCATATTCTCGAAGCAGCCATGTCAGCGCACCCGAGCGCAAGCCGGGCAGCGCAACGCCAGCGGGCAGGATCGCGATGCCAAGGCCCCCCGCTACCGCCAGTTCCAGCGCTTCCATCGCATTGACCGTCAGGCGGGACGAACCGATGTCCACCGGGAACGTGTCGTCGGCGCCTCTGAATACCCATTTATCGAACGGAAACACGGACGTGGTCAATTGCAGGCACTGATGTACGCGCAAGTCTTCAGGCGCTGCCGGCACGCCGTGGCTCGCCAGATAACGCGGGGACGCGCACACCACGCCGCGCATCCTCCCGAGCCTCAGACTGACCAACCCGGAGCTCGGCAATTCCGGCGCGAGAACGATCGACGCGTCATAGCCGTCCTCCAGCATGTCGGGAATGGCACCCGACATCGTGACCTCGACCCTGAGTTCGGCAAACCGCTGCTGATACTTCAGTATGGCAGGCACCACGAGCTGATGGCCGAAGCTCGAAAGTGCGTGAACACGCAGCCGTCCGACGGGACGTGCCGCCGCTGATCGCGCCTCGGCTTCCGCGTCATCGAGGTTCGAGAGGATCTCCTGGCATCGGCGCAGATAGCGATCGCCCGCCTCCGTCAGGGCAACATGCCTCGTCGACCGGTTCAACAGCCGGCTGCCCAGATGGGTTTCGAGTTGGCTGATCGCGCGCGAGACGGCGGGCGTACTGAGATTGAGCCGCTTGGCCGCCGACGAAAAACCGCCATCGCTCGCGACTTTCGCAAAGATGCGCATGCATTGAAACGTGTCCATCAATCGCTCCGTCGAACCTTGACGGGCAGAAGACGCAAGGCATCCTGAAACTGGAATGACAGGGGCCTGCACTCGCGCGCCATGGAAAAACGCCTGAAAGGTGTCGTCCTGGTAGCGAGAGTATTCCGAACCCGGTGCGGGGCGCTATTGCACGATGGTATAAGCGACACCGTCGTATTCGCGCGAAGGGGCCGAGTGAACCCAAAGTGTAATTGCAGCCGCGCCGGGCATTCCCTAAATTGGTTCGCATACCGACGCTTCAAACGCGGTCTCATCCATGCCACCGGCATGGTCTTCCCCGCCATGTCGGGGCTATTTCTCGATGCCCGGACGTGGTCAGTGCATCGGTCGTTCACCCCCGGACCTGGAGCGAAGCCATGATCCGCAGCCTCCACCAATCAAGCCGCGAACAACACGCGAACCGCGCGGCCGCTCATGCATCGGCGGACGTCGCGCTCCGCGATTGCGATGACGAACCCGCTCTCGGCGCCCACCTGATCACGCAACGCCGCGGCTACGAACATCACGGCATTTACGTCGGTAGCGGCAAGGTCATTCACTACGCCGGGTTTGCCAAGTCCGCACATCGCGGCCCCGTCGAAGAAGTCCCGCTCGAGCAGTTCGCCGACGGTCACGTCGTCGCCGTACGTCCGCATCCGTTTCCGAAGTATTCCGGCGAACAAGCCGTGCGGCGCGCCCGCTCGCGCCTCGGCGAGAACCGCTATCGCCTGATGACGAACAACTGCGAGCACTTCTGCGCATGGTGCGTGCGCGGCGAAAGCCGCAGCGAACAGGTTCATGCATGCCTCACGCATCCGCGCGCGGGCTTGCTCGCGCTGCTGTGCCTCGCGAGCACGTTCGTCGGCATCCGGATGAACGTCGGCCGCGCCGTTGCGCGCCCGGCATGAGCGGCATGAACCCTCGTCTGACTTTTGAAGCGGACGGAAACGCGAAGGAGGCCATCTTGAGCTCGACCGAAAAGACACTGCACTGGGCCGTCGACAAATGGCTCGCGCCCACGCCTGCGATGCCCGCGCGCGTCGTGCGCCTGCGCCGCACGCAGATGCATCGCCGCTGCGTGTGCGTCCAGGCGATGGGGCCTGGCGGTCTGCTGCTGATCTTCTTCTTCCGTCACGACGACGGATCGTGGAATGTGTATCCGCCTGCGCAAGCGCGGCCGGCAATGTCCGCATGGAGGACAGTGTGATGAAAGACGGCAACCACGAATATGGCGCGCGCGGCCCGCGCATCGAGCGGCTTGCGCTGTGCGGCGCGCAATCCATCCGCCAGGCTGGCAGAACCGCGTCCCCGGCACGCGCGACATTCCGGCTTCAGCACGCCGGCGCGTCGTGCTGCCGGCAAGCGCGACGCGCCGCAAGGATTCGACGTCGTGCCTGAAGCGCCATGCAACGAGCCGGTACGCGCGTCTGCACGTTGCCATGCAGTGCACTGCAGATGTTCGAACACCGTGTTTTCAGCCCTTATGGGTGTCCTGCTTTACCAGCGCTGCATCGCGATGCACGCAACAAAGGCGCACGTCCCGCCCGCAGGAGGATTTCTCGTGGATATCAGGAAAACGGCCGAGTTGACGCCCGGAGCGGAACGCCTGTTCAAGGCATTCGTCATCGTTGTCTGCGGCTGGGCGCTGATCGAGGCGCCGCTGGAACTCGGCGGCTCGACCGATTCGATCTGGCTGCCCGCCGTGGTGGCGTCGAAGGTCCTGATGGGCCTCGTCGGCACGGCCGCCATCGCCAAGCTCCGCTTTGCCCGTCAAGTCTTCACGTTCATCTGCGGCGCGAGCGTATTCGCGATGGCGCCGGCCTTACCGCTCGAGTACGCGCGCTGCGTCGCTATTGCACTCTTCTCGACGGTCGAGTGCCTCGGCAAAGTAGCATGCGTCGCATTGTTCGCCATCGCGCCGTTGGCAGGAGGCCGTGCCGGCACCCATCCGGGCGTGGAAAAACGCATGGCCGACGACCAACCATGAGCTTGTCGAGCGTCTCGAGGTGGGTATTGCCGCCAATTTCCGGTGCGCTGCTGGGCGGCTGCACGTTTGCACCGTCTCTCCCGCTGTTCGGCGCGGCCTTTCCGGACTGGTTGTTCTGCATCGTGTCCGGCGTCGCCGGAACGATCGTCGCGCATCTGGCGCTGAGCCGGCGCGGTGCGAGTTCGGCGCTCGCGCCGCTCGGCATCAGCTATCCGGCGCTGAGCGCGCTGCTTGCGATGGCGACATGGCTGATATTCTTTTCCCGTTGACGTGGTCCGAACATGAATGACAACGCGCGCGCCGCACGAAAGCACTTCCGGCCGAGCCGGCTGACGGCAATGGACGCCCGCCAGGCCGTGTTGCTCGAACGCATCTCGATGCTGGAAGTCGACGGGCAGCGCCTGAGCCAGGACATCGCGATGTCGAAGGCGCTCGGCGGCGGGTATCGCGAGGCGCTTGTCGAGCTGAGGATACGGTGATGTCGGGCGGCGAGCGCCAACGACGAGCTGCCTGACCGGCGGGCTGCGCTGCAGGCCACAAGTGCAATACCGCCCCCGTCACGCAGCGTTGCGCAGCGCTGCCTTTGGTGCGTAGTCTGAATCAAGTTTCCACGCCATGCCGATCAGTTCGGCGAGCGAGCGAGCGCTCATCTTGCGCATGACCTGCCTGCGGTGCACCTTCACCGTGATCTCGCTGATGCCCAACTCGGCGCCCACCCGTTTGTTCAGAAGGCCGGTCACCACCAGCGCCATGACCTCCCGCTCGCGCCGACTGAGTGACGCGTAGCGATCCCGGATCGACTGCATTCCGGCTTCCTCGCGCAATGCCGCGCGGCTGCGCTCGATGGCGTGCCGGATCGCGTCGAGCAGGACCTGATCGTCGAAGGGCTTGACGAGAAATTCAACCGCCCCCGCCTTCATCGCCCGCACCGTCGTCGGCACGTCGCTGTTGCCGGTGATGAAGATGATCGGCATGTCGGTGCGCTCGGTTGCGATCAGATTCTGAAGATCGAGGCCGCTGAGATCGGGAAGGCTGACGTCCAGCACCAGGCAGTTCGGGACCATCACGCGCGGGCGCCCAAGAAAGTCCTGCGCACAAGCGTACGTCTCCGCCTTGAGGCCGGCAAAGCGGGTCATGGCTTCGATCGCCTCACGCACCGACACATCGTCGTCGACGACGAAGACGACCGGCGTGGCTTGCGACGACGACAATTCCGCTTCACGTTCAACTGCATGGACTGGTGTCATCGGATGCTCCGAGAAACCCCGCCATTGATGGCGGGGAGGAAAGGAGCGCCGTCGACAGACGGCATACCTTCGTTAGAATGACCGGCATGATTCTTGTCTACCGCTACCGGGTGAAGTCGCTCAACGGCTTGCTGAACAAGCAGAGCCGCGCGGTGAACTACGTCTGGAACTTCTGCAATGACACGCAGAAGCACGCGCTCAAGTGGCGCAAGAAGTGGCCGACGGGTTTCGACCTGAACGTGCTGACGACCGGCAGCAGCAAGGAACTCGGCATTCACTCCGGCACGGTCAACGCGACATGCGAGCAATACGCGAAGTCGCGCAGCCAGCACCGTCGCCCTTACCTGCGCTATCGCGGCAGGAAATCGCTCGGCTGGGTGCCGCTGAAGGGCCGCGACCTGAAACGCGAGGGCGACGCGTTCCGCTTCGCCGGCAACACCTTCCGCGTGTTCAACAGCCGCTCGCTTCCCGATGGCAAGATCAAGGACGGAACCAATTTTGCGCAGGACGCGCGCGGCAACTGGTTCCTCAACATCGTGATCGAGCTGCCCGATGTTCCGGCGCGCCCGATCCGCTCCGGCGTCGGTATCGATCTCGGTCTGAAAGACTTCGCCACACTGTCGACCGGCGAGAAGTTGCCAAATGACAGGTTCGGCCGACTCGCGGCCGACAAGTTGGCGAAGGCGCAGCGGGCGCGCAAGCACAAGCGGCATATCGCGAAGCTGCACGCCAAGGTGGCGAATGCCCGCGCCGATTTTCAGCACAAGCGCGCGCTCAATCTGGTGCGGCGCTTCGATTACATCGCGGTCGGCAACGTGTCGGCCGCGAAACTCGCCAGGACCAGGCTGGCGAAGAGCGTCTACGACGCAGCCTGGTCGTCCTTCCGGGACAAGCTCCGTTACAAGGCGATGGCGCACGGAGCCACGTTCGTGGAAGTGGACGAAAGCGGTTCGACCCAGTCCTGTT
>NZ_QTQP01000103.1 GCF_003854275.1 Burkholderia sp. Bp8963 | reverse complement strand
GCGCGCAAAGGCGACGGCGAACCTGGCGTCAAAACCATCTGGCTAGGCATGCAGCGAATAGTGGACTTCGTTGCTGGCATCAGGTACATGCGCGAGATTGAGCATCAGACTTGTGTGTAATGGAATGGGGCAAAGCGGCTTCCGAACCCGGCAAAGAGCTCTTTGCCTTCTTGCCGGTACGCGATTTCGGATTCCGATTCTACATCCAGGCTGATTTCCTACTTAGTTCGAGCCGGGAGGATGTGCTGGATAGTCGGCCTTGGAACCAGACACTCAGAGATTCCATCGCTGCAGCATTCGTGCGAGCGGTCGAGCAGATTCGGAATACTCCGAATTCGATTGTAGGCTATCTAAGATACCTACCCGAGGGCACCGAAATTACCCATAGATTCTTCGCTCCTGTCGTTGACCAACTCTTCGCAGCACTGTCGGAAACGGAATGCATCCCGTGCGCGACAGGGCAATGGCGAAAGCCGGCAGATGTCTTGCTGCCTCCAGCACAGTTCGCGCAACTTGTCTCAGCCGAAGATTCCCTGCGTCTGTTTGGAAAAGATTATCCCGCCGATGATGTCGGTGTGAGTCGAGACCAGCTAAAGGCGCTCGGCTGCCGCGATTTGATGGGCGCAGACATCGTGATGATGTTCAGCAAGTACGGGGAGTGGCTGTTAGAACAGGGTCTGGAATGGATGGTGGAATTTTATGACTTTGTTGCCAGCGGCAATCGCACAGTCTTGCTTGAGTGCGGCTTGGCGGATGCGCCCGTAGTTCTCGATGCGAAAGGTCAACTGCTCTCGCCGAAGACCTCGGCGATCTTTTACCCACTCGCTGTCGGTAAGGTATTCGGGTTCGAGCAGGACCTCGATATTTGCCACGAGACGGTCGCGAATGCGATAGCGGCAGGTCGCACGAGCGTCCGTAGTTTATTTGATGATCTTGGGGTTAGGCCGGCAGACCCGTATCAGCTGATAGTGAAACATATCCTGCCGAAGCATGAGGGCGATGGCTGGAAGAGCGCAAGCCAACGGTCGAAAATTGGTCATTTGCGTTACATCAAGGAAAAAAGGAGTGAGTTCCTCGCGGGGGCCAGAGCTACTGGGGAGAGAGAAGAGGCGGTATGGAAGAAATTGTGCGAAATCCTCTGGATCGGTTCGAAGGCGCGCGACCAGAGGTGGACTTTCTGGAGGCCGGCGCAAATGTATCTTTCGTCGGAGTATCTTCCCGAGTTTGATATCGAGAATTTGCTCGGTGATGGGATAGACAAATCCCGCCTTGTCTCGCCTCTCTATCTGCAGCCCGCCGACAGTACCGTTACGAATGACTCTCATGAGATTGCCGACTGGAGAGCGTTTCTGCTGGCACTAGGGGTTAATCCATCTCCACGTATCATGCGGAGGGCAAACCAAGACATCGATCCCAGCGATGAGCTGAAGTTATTGCTTGAGCACCAGAGCATCGACGTACGAAGATCAACGCTCGAATGCCTGGATCGAAACTGGAAACGTTACCCATCATCTCCAACATTTACGCCCAGCGGAAAGTGGTCTACACAGCAATATACTCTGATCAAGCAACTGCGGGCGACAGTTGCGCCGACCAAGCGTCGAACGTCGACCAGGCTGGACCAGAGTTTTTGCGACACCCAAGAATTGCGTGACGCTCTCGGTAACAGTCCCTGTTACGTCGACGCAGATCTAGAGGATATTGCTTTCATGGGCGCTTGTGGTATCCGGCATCAACCGGATATTGCTACCTGTGTTGGCCGTCTACTGCAATTGAAAGAACGGGACAAGTGCACCTTCGACGAGGTACGTCCTATCTATCGATTCATGGAGCACCTCTGCGCCACAGCGTCGGTGGCGGTCAAGAGTGCCTTCGAAGATAACCCCATCATCTTGACGGGAGGAGAAGCAAATCGATGGAAACGTGTGTCTGAAGTAGTGTGGTCACGACAAGGGGAGTTTCTTGACAGACTTTACCCGTCGATTCAAGCGCACTATCGTGACTATCAGGCGTTCTTTGTTAGTAGGCTGGGTGTGCCGCTCGATGTGCCGACGGCAGGTCTGATTCGCGCGCTACCACTGCTTGAAGAGGCGGACCTGCGAGCAGAATCAAAGGTGGGTGAGGCAATGCGGATCTATAGCAGGGCGAACCACGAAATCGACTCTGGTAATGGCGATGGCTCCCTTCCAGCATGGCTTTCCGTGTTTTGTTCGGGGCAGTCTTTCCTTTCCCATCGAGGGAGAATGGTACGCAACGTTGGACATCTCTTTGTTGATGACAAGCCTGAAATTTCCGCATTGTTTCGTGACGCCCCGGAAATCTCGTTCGTTGCTATACCCATCGCGCGGTTGCCACAGGTTCGCGCCTTGTTTTCTGCTGCCAAGGTGCCGACCCTTTCCGCGAGCGTTTCGCTCTCTGTCTTCCCGGTCGAGGGTGAGACAGATAACGTTGCGTTGACACGTCGTGTGTCGGAGCGACTTTTGCTTATAGCGCGTTTTGTCTATTCGTCGGCTCATGCAGCGTATGTCCGAGCAAATCAGGGGGGGAAGTGGGCGGAACTTTCAATGGTTGTGGTAGTTGACGTAGGTGCATTGGAAGTTCATGTCGAGCTTGGTGGTGCGGTAGCTCGTACGACCGGCAACGTCCTGATGGAGCAAGGGAAAATATTTGTAAGACGCGGTAGCAAAGGCGTCGTTGACAGGCTCGCATCTGAAATTTGTGCTTTCCTTGGCGTGCCGTCGGGCCTTGCCGACGGTGTAAGCCGTATTCTGTCGGAGCAGCATATGGCGGGAGCCGAGGAATTTTTGGAAGTCAAGGGAGTCAGGGAGCTGCCGGCCGAGGAACAAAGTCGATTGTTCGAGCAGAGTTCATCACGTACGCATGAGCCGAGCGCAGCCGATAGCGAGGTTAGTTCCGACGTAGAGCCTCTTGGTCACGCCAAGACATCGAACGCGGCGCGACCGCTCGCCGCTACCGCACGTGCTCCGAGCTCTGAAGCGGCGCCGAAAACTAGCGAGGGTGGTCCATCCCGGGCACCAGCTTCGACCTTGCATGCATACGGAGGTAGTCCGTCAGACGAAAATGTTGCCCGGAGCTCGGCCACTGTGAGTCTTTTGCCGGGATCGGGCACGACTGGTTCAGCCGTGGATTCTGCACCGACGTCGACCGCTGCATCAGCACTTCCGCCTTCGAATGGTGGTGTGATCGCATCGAAGTTTTCAGGGATAAACTTTTCGCCAGTCCGCCGGGGCACTCCTGTCCCCTCGAGCATACGTACTTTCGGCCTCGCCAGGCCCTGGCGAGGGGGGGCAGACAAAGGACGGAGACTTGTCAGTTATGTCGAGCCTTCAACGAGGGCTAGCTCGTCTAGTACTGTCGAAGAAGACACCATTAAGGCGGTGGAGAGAGCAGCGGTCGATTTCTTTCTCAGCAGCCAGGCGGCGAACTGGACCTCCCTAGAGGAGATGCCTCCGCTTAATAAGGGTTATGACGTTCGAGGTATCTCGTTTGATGGTAGCGAGCACTTCATCGAGCTCAAAGGACAAAGTGGGGCGTGGACGGCAGCAGGTGTCTCCATGACACCGGCCGAGCTGCTGTGCGCAGCTGAACACAATGACTGTTATTGGCTCTGCGTTGTCGAACATGCCCTGGACGAAAATCGCCGCCGACTGTACATCATACAGAATCCATTCGGTGGTGCAGGTCAGTTCCGATACGATTCGGGCTGGAAGGATGTAGCTATTTC
Source organism: Burkholderia sp. Bp8963 (assembly GCF_003854275.1). Taxonomy (GTDB): domain Bacteria; phylum Pseudomonadota; class Gammaproteobacteria; order Burkholderiales; family Burkholderiaceae; genus Burkholderia. The sequence goes on along the minus strand of NZ_QTQP01000103.1, from coordinate 5,253 downwards.
CGAGCGAAGCGCCGCTCTTACGCCAGCTGCAGGGCTAAAAATCGTCGTGAAGGATGTTGGCGAAGGCATGGTTGCCGAAGTGGTGAAGAAGGGCGGAGCATTCTCGCGGATAAAGATAAAGTTGGACGATGGACGGGAGATCGTCCGGGTATTCAATCCAGCAACGATGCAACTATCAAGGGAAGAAGATGGCAAGGATGAGACCTGAGCTGAGAGAAGAACAGCTTGAACTGTTGTCTTCGCGAGCAGAAGCAAAATTTTACAGAGCTTGCCGTGATCAGTTGCCAGATGAGGTTACCGTCATTCACTCAGCTTCATGGATCTACAAAGATGGCAGGGGGAAGCTGCGTGAGGGCGAGGCTGACTTTACGATAGCGCTTCCGGACGGTGGCCTGTTCGCCATTGAAGTGAAAGGAGGCGGAGTTTCGTTTGACGCAACTACAGCGTGCTGGTCATCGATTGACCACCATGGGGTCGCCCACGAAATAAAGGATCCGTTCCGACAAGCACAAGGTGAAAAGTACGCGCTACTTGACCAGATCACGGGCGATCCGAAGTGGCGCAACTGGACAGGACAGCGGGTGATTCTTGGACATTGCGTGATGTTTCCCGACCTGGACAACGTTCAACTTCTTGTGTCATCGGACCGACCCCGGCAAATCATCGGGGGGCGCGCTGAACTTCAAGATCTTGCACGCTGGCTTTCGAGCGTGAATGCGTTTTACACGGAGAGCAATACTCAGCCTTTGGGAAAGAAAGGGGTTCAGCTCGTTGAAGACATTCTTTGCACTTCCGTGGACGTGCTCCCTCTGCTGCGCTCTGTGCTTGATGATGGCGAACGAGTGCGTATCAGGCTGACGGAGCGTCAAGCGAAAATCCTGCGTACGATCGGCGTCCGTAAGAGGGCCGTGATATCAGGTGGCGCTGGCACCGGGAAGACGCTGATCGCAGTTGAAAAGGCACGTAAGCTCGCGGCCGACAACGCACGTGTATTGCTGCTCTGCTACAACAGGCCCCTCGCGGATGTCCTGGCGCTCTCGCTAACTGACGTACCGCAGGTTGAGGTCATGGGTTTCCATCAGTTTTGTGATCGGAGACGGCAACTCGCATACGAGGCTACAGGGCGAGATCTGTATCGTGAGGCGGAAGAGGCCTTCCCTGGCGACGACCAAACGACTAGATTCGAGTGTCAAATGCCGTATGCGCTTGCGCTTTCCTGCGAAATTTTGACTGATGATGTCTACGACGCGGTAATCGTTGACGAGGCGCAAGATTTCAGCGACGAATACTGGTTCTCGATCGAAGAGTTGCTGAAAGATCCGAAGGAGGGGGTTCTGTACCTCTTCTATGACCCGAATCAAGCACTATACAAACGGCACGCGAACCTGCCGGTCGCCGAAGAGCCGTTTTACCTTACTATAAATTGCCGGAATACGGCCCCCGTGCACGAAAAGGCGTATGCCTTCTATAACGGTGAGCCGGTCGATTCGCCAGAGCTTCCCGGACCAGAAGTTGAGTTCGAAACCGCCGAGTTAGATGAGGAACAGGCGAAACTGATATTCACTCGGTGCCAGCGCTTGCTGCAGGAAGGTAAGGTCTCACCAGAGAACATCGTGGTTCTGCTGGCGAAGGCTCCGAAGTTGGGGCTCTTTGAGCGCCTCAATCAATGGATTCTGCCTGGCGGTGTCAAGTGGTCCCTCGAACAGCGCATACGAAATACGATATTTGTTGATACAGTGAATCGGTTCAAAGGGCTCGAGGCTCCAATCGTTATCCTCTGGATTGGCAGCGAGTCCCTCCTGAGGGAGAATCACGAGACGCTGTATGTAGGGATCTCTCGTGCGAAGCACCTATTGCATGTCGTTGGCGGGAGCGACGTGAAAGCGTTTCTGTCCGTGCGCCCACGGGAATAGCGGCTGGAGAAGCATGCTGCGTCCGTTTTGTCGATGACTCGCTGCGTTGTGCGGAGCATAGGCCCGAGAACGACGCGAGTCGTATGACGCATTTCGACTGTCAGCGCGGAATCACCAGACTTTTTACCGCGAAATGATTTCTCCGGTGAGCTTATTACCGCGTTGGCGACGGACCGTGTGCGTACCATGCCGTGCCGACCTCCTTGGGGCCGTGGGCTTCAGGCTCCTGCTTAACTTCCTCCAGGACGCAGGCCGGATGCCCTGGCACAATGAATTTTGGGGTCGCCGCAGCGCGGACATCATTCACTAATGCGCTGACGTGCTCTTTCGCGTACGTGTACAGGGTGGCATCTGGTCCGAATGGACTGCCCGGTGTCGCCCTATCTCTGCCGCCAAGGTAGTCAGCCTAAGCGGCTGCGTGGGCTTTGTCGATTTTTCTTTCGTTGATGCCGCTTGTTGTGACTCTCGTCCGCACTGACGGAGCGCACAATCGAGGCCAATGTGCGCGTCGCGTCGGACCGGTTCTCGGCAGTATTCCATAGCAGACCTGGTACTCGCGTTGGTGTGGGACTTTCCAATGGGATCATATGGACGTCGTCGCGTTTTATTGCGTATTCCGATACTATCGTAGCTAGGTCAGACCTTGCAATTACCCACAAAGTTCTCACGAAGTCTGTTAACCTCGGATCACTGAGGACAACTATGAAAATCAATGGAAGGGAACGACTTCGCGGATGATCAGACGTGGCTGGACGGAGAGACAGCGCGAAGTGAGTTTCAGGGCGAGAGGCTGCGCAAGCGCTTTCGAGTCTTGTTGGAGCGATTGTGGAAAGGTATGGGACAGACCATTCCTTTTGCCTGCCAGGACTGGGCAAACGCGAAAGGCGCGTACCGCGTTCTATCCAACGACCGAGTAAGCGAGCAGGATATCTTGGGAGGGCACTTCCGAGCGAGCGCGGAACGCTTCAGGGCAACCCAAGGCCCGGTCCTGGTGCTTCAAGATACGACGACATTTTCCTATCAGCGTGAGCGGCCTGAACTTATAGGATTTACGGGCAAGACGGTAACCAGAAAGGGGAAGAACGGCCTGCTTCGCCCGCTGACGCAATGTGCATTCTGATGCATTTGGTTGTCACCTCCGAAGGATTGCCGCTGGGTTTGGCGGCGGTGAAGTTCTGGACCCGCAGCAGATTCAAGGGCACAACGGCGCTGAAGCGGCATATCAATCCCACGCGAGTACCCATTGAAGAGAAGGAAAGCTATCGCTGGCTTGAGAACATGCGCCAGTCAACGGCGTTGCTCAATGACCCGGTCCGTTGCATTCACGTTGGTGATCGGGAAAGCGATATCTACGAACTGTTTTGCACAGCGCACGACCTGAGCACTTACTTTCTTGTGCGAACCTGTGTCGACCGGCTCGCGGGCGACAGTCAGCACACCATCGCAGACGAAATGGAACAGGTTAAGGTCAAAGGACTGGATCGTGTCGAGATTCGCGACGCGAAGGGGCATCCGATGGCCGTAACCCTTGCGCTTCGTTACCAGCGAATGACGGTGTTACCGCCCATCGGCAAACAGAACCGCTATCCGGCGCTACAACTCACGGTGATTCACGCACATGAGCGCGATGTGCCGCCCGATCGCCCAGGCATCGAATGGAAGCTGCTGACCAATCTCCCTGTCCGATCACGCGCCGAGGCAATCGAGAAGCTCGACTGGTACGCCATGCGCTGGAAGATCGAGACGTTCCACAAGATTCTCAAGTCCGGATGCAAGGCAGAGGACTCGAAGCTGCGCACGGCCGATCGGCTTGCAAATCTGATCTCCGTATTTTGCATCTTAAGCTGGCGCATATTTTAGCTGACCATGATCAGCCGGTGTGCGCCACAAACTCCACCCGACGCGGTATTCACATCAACGGAAATCGCGTTACTCGAACGCGTAGTCCCCGACTTGCCGCTCACCGCGCGGGCGCCACCGCTCCTGCGAAATTTGATCAAGGTTGCGCGGCTCGGGGGCTATCTGGCCCGAGCCGGCGAGTCGCCTCCAGGTAATACGGTTATGTGGCGCGGTATGCGGCCTCACCGACATCCAGCTGGGATATGAGCTCGCCATTAACCGAAGTGGGTAATTACAAGCTTGGTTTGACGCTTACACAGTTTGGGTGTCGGCGGTGTTTAGGGCGTAGGAGCGTGCCGGCCGGCGGCGAGCTGGGTCGGAGAATTCAGAAGGCACGGCTCCTGGAGTAATATTGGGGGCATAACAATGGAGTGGGCTGCACCGCATACTCATGCGGTGTGCCTGATACACCTTGCCACTACGCGGAGCCGGGCCGGTGTCAAAAGAGAACGCCGAACGAATTCACAAGATTGTGCAACGCATCCGCAAGCACGGGGCGGTCACGATTGAAGAGCTGATGATCGACCTCGAGGTGTCGCGCGCGACGCTGAAGAGGGACTTTGATGTCTTACGGGACCGGCTTGGCTGCCCCCTTGTGTGGGATAAGGGGAAACGAGGCTATGTAATCAGGGATGACCAGCTTCCGGGTGGCGGCCCGTTCGAACTTCCAGGCCTCTGGTTCAGTTCATCTGAAGTCCACGCGCTGCTCACGATGTTACACCTTCTGCAGGGCGTGCAGCCCGGTTTGCTGGAAGAACACATTGGGCCGCTCAAGGCACGTCTTCGCGAGATGCTCGGTCAAGGTGCGTATTCGGCCAAGTCAATCGACCGGCGTGTCAGGCTCATCCATTTCGCGAACCGGAAATTGGATGCCCGGAATTTTCAGCTGCTGGCTGGCGCTGTTCTCGACCGCAAGCGCCTTTGCATCCGGTACTGGAATCGGGAAAAGCATGAAGCGACTGAGCGCGAGATCTCACCGATCCAACTCGTGCACTACCGGGAAAACTGGTTACTGGACGCGTGGTGTCACACGCGCGATGCGCTCAGGTCATTCTCACTGGAGTCGATCGAGTCGGTCTATGTCGTTGACAAGGTAGCAATCGAGGTCGACGATTCGACGATGGCAGAACACTTCCAGGGAGGGTATGGAATCTTTGCCGGGAAGGCATTGCATATGGCAAAGCTGAAATTCTCCGCTCAACGGGCGCAGTGGGTCTCGCAGGAGGTGTGGCACGAAAACCAGACCAGCACGTGGCTGGAAGATGGCAGCTACCTGCTGGAAGTGCCGTATTCGAACGACCAGGAACTCTTGATTGCGTATTCCGGCGATCGTGATCAGGGATTTCGGCGGATCATGATCGCTGATTCCGAACGATCGTGATCAGCCATTTCCGTCGAACGTGATCGCTGATCATGGGTTTCCGAAACGAGTGATCACGGA
>NZ_QTQP01000102.1 GCF_003854275.1 Burkholderia sp. Bp8963 | reverse complement strand
TCGCCGCGATCTTCACTGGCTGGTATTCGCGCGTGTTGAGGCCGTGCGCGTCGCCGACGACGATCTGCACCGGCGCGAGCAGCAGCAACATCCACAGCGCCATCGAGAACGTGCGCTTGACGGGCTCATCGCGCCGGCCGTGCAGCAGATGCCACGCCCCGCACGCGGCGACGATGAAGCCCGCAACGATGAACGCCGCAATCGTCATATGCGCGAGACGATAGGGAAACGATGGGTTGAACACCACTTTCAGCCAGTCAACCGGCACGATACGGCCGTTCGCGATCGCAAAGCCTTGCGGCGTCTGCATGAAGCTGTTCGACGCCAGAATCCAGAACGCCGAGATCAGCGTGCCGAGCGCCACCATCAGCGTCGCAAAGAAGTGCGCGCGCGGACTCACGCGTTGCCAGCCGAACAGCATCACACCAAGGAAGCCCGCTTCGAGAAAGAACGCGGTCAATACTTCATACGTTAGCAAAGGCCCCGTGATGTCGCCGGCGACGCGCGAAAACCCCGCCCAGTTGGTGCCGATTTCGTAGGCCATCACAACGCCGGAAACCACACCCATGCCGAACCCGATCGCGAAGATCTTCGACCAGAACTGGTACATGGCCATGTAGGCGGCGTCGCCTGTCATCAGCCAGCGCCATTCGAGCACGGCGAGGAAGCTGGCCATCCCGATGCTGATCGCGGGAAACACGATATGAAACGAGATCGTGAACGCGAACTGCAATCGGGCTAGGTGGAATGCATCGAAGAGTTCCATGATTGGTCACTGGCTCAAGGCGATAGGGGAATGTGCGCAAAGAAGGGGGATGCGCTCGGGCGACGGAGAAACTACGCGGCACATCCATCAAGCGTCGTCAGTGCGCGCTCGTCCGCCTCCAACATCGACGGCACCCCTTCGCGAAGGAGGTCGACGAACGTGCGGATCTTTGCGTCGAGGAAACGCCAGAACGGATACAACGCATAGGCATTCACGGGCTGCCCCTGATATTCCCGAAGCTGTCACGAGCTCGCCCATTCCGGCTTGCTCGACCCACGTGGCACGAGTACCGTCCTGAAGGAGCCAGGTGTCTTCGACAAGACCACCTGGTCTGTCATCCCCTGATAGGTACCAAGCGGGGTCTCCGCCGTAAACAGATCGGGCGCGATGTCTGCGTGCTCATCGGAAGAACCGGCGGTCGCCCGGGCATAGTCCTTGTCGAAGATGCCGAGCGAGAACAGCCACAGCACGGTCCGTGTCAGAGAAACGGTGACCCGATAGCTCCCCCCCTCCTCAGCACGCCGGCGCAGCGCCGAAAGCACGCCAAGGGTGCCGAGCCAACCCACCACGTTGTCGACAATCGGGAGGATTGGCGGAGATTTGGGATGCTCGAGCGAGCCTTCCGTGGTGAAGAGCCCCGCGACCCCCGCGCCGATTTCATCGAATCCGACACGATTCTTCCAGGGGCCCCTGTCGCCATGAAGAAGTACGTTCACATGGATCAATCCCGGTTTCCTTGCGCAGAGCTCGTAGGCGTCGAGGCCATAGTGCTCCAGATAACCCGGACGCCTGTTCGCAAAAAAGACGTCGGCATCCTTCAACAGGTGATCGAACTTCGCGCGATCCTCCTTCGAGTCATCCAGGAGCGTTGAACGCATCCCAACCTGGACGTCCCACGCGAACATCTCAAACTCGCTATCATGCGTTCGCCAGATATTGAGAACATCAGCTCCGTGCAGGGCAAGGTCCCTGCCGATCGCCGCTCCGGCGATCACGTGGCCCATGCCGAATGCACGAATACCATCCAGCGGACTGGTTGCATTCTTCTTGAAGGGAATTGGCTCGCTTTCGCCAATCTTCTCGACCTTGATCAGCGGCATGCTCGAGAGCACTTCCGTGTATTGAAGTTCCTTGCTGAACTCCTCAAACGTGCGCACCTTCGCGAGGACGATCCCGGCGTCTGCTGCCGCATCCTCCAGGTCGTCGGCGCGCCACTGCAGAATGGCATCTCGCACGGACTCCGGGCTCGAGCCACATTTCAGCAAGCTGAGCGCGCGGGCAGCCAGTTTGGGGTAGATGTTCAGAGGCATGACGTGCCGTCCGTCGCGGGTTTCGCGAAAGAGTTGCCTGTCGATGAACGGGTTCAACGGGTCCTCAAACCCTCTTGCGGGACGTCCGTTTATCGTTTCCCATTTCAGATCGAAGAAGCCGCAGAAGCGCCGCAACGCCTTGCGGACATCCACTTCGATATCTTGCCCCTCACCCGTTCGGAGCCGCCACAATGCGGCAACACCGACGGCCTTGGCGGCTAGGGCGAGCGCGGCAATGGCGCCGAACCTGAAGGGGCTGGGAATGATCGGATCGAGGCCGTAGAAGGTGACCTTGCCACCGCTGTCCCCCGTCGCTAGTCCTACGTTGCCCAGTACGGCATTGAGTGCGCTGTGCAGGTCGATAACCGGGCTCTGCTCCCGATTTGCGAGATTCGATTGAATGATCCCTGTGAGCGGGTCCGGTTCGTTTTCGATTCGCAGGGTAGGCAAGTCGTTCATTTACAATTCTCCGTTTCCGTTAGGAGTATCAACTTTTACAATCCAGCCGAGCCAGCCGCGGCTATGGGTTGGTAGCCGCGTTCGTCCCTCTGGTGCGCAACTCGATGAGACCGAGCAGGACTTCGTCCCGCTCCGCCTCCAGCTCCTCGACGGAGCGCGATCCGACCTCGGCGTGAACGCTCTCGATGAGCTTCGTCTGCGCTTCCTGGCTCAGCACCGGCTCGCCGAGAGTCTTCCACCAGGCCGTCATCGGGCCGCTGAACTGCTGGAAGAAGTGCTCGATGCCGCCCGGGCCGCCGCCAAGATGGTTGAGCATCATGTTGCCCATCACCCCCCAGCGCAGACCCGGGCCCCAGCACAGGGCGGTGTCGACGTCGGTGGCGCTTACCACACCCTCCGTGACGAGGTAATACACCTCGCGCGCCAATGCGGCCTGCAGCCGGTTTGCGACGTGGCCGGGCATCTCCTTGTTGACCCGCACCGTCCGCTGCCCAATCGACGTATAAAATTCCGCGGCGCGCTGGATTGTCGCTTCTGAGGTCTCTGCCCCGCCGACGATCTCGACGAGCGGGATCAAGTGTGGCGGATTGAACGGATGGGCGATGACGCAGCGCTCGGGGTGCGCTGCGGCGCCCTTCTGGATTTCGCTCATGGTGAGTCCCGACGAGCTCGATGCAATGATCACGTCGTCAGCCAGCAGCTTGTCGAGCTGCCCATAGAGCTTCTGCTTGAAATCAATGCGCTCGGGGCCATTTTCCTGGACCAGGTCCGCGCCCGCGAGCGCTTCTTCGAGCACGGATGTGAACGTCAGGTTCGTCTGCGACGCGCCGGGCGAGAGGCCCAATCGCGTGAGCGCCGGCCATGCGGATTCCACGAATTTTCGCAACGTAGCTTCGGCATTCGGTGCGATGTCCGTCGCCACGACGTGCAATCCCCTGGCGAGAAACAGCGCGGCCCAGCTCGCGCCGATCACGCCCGTTCCGATGATGGCGATGCGGCGAATGGGCTTCGTGTCGTTCATGTGATTTCTCCAATACGTTTGTCAAACTGCGGGGCAGACTTCGGCAAAGGCGATGCCGGTGAGATTGCCCTGGGCGTAGAGGACGTTGCGCTCGTTCTTTCCATCGAGATCCGCTGAATAAACCGAGCCGCCCAGGTCCGTGACGAACATCCGGTTGCCGGTAACGTCGAGCGCGATGCCGATCCCCTCCAGCAGGTGCGTGTTCAAGATCTCCGGCGTCGCCGGTTCGTCGATCGGGGCGCGATTGACGGTGTTGCCGCGCGGCGGATCGCCGCGGTCGGTCCAATAGAGGACGCGGTTCGCGAGGTCAAGCTCGAGGTCGATCGGTTCGGGCAGATCGTCGAACAGCACCTCGATGTCGGAGCGGGTCGCCGGCGTTTCACCGTTCGGGATTTCCAGGTTCGCGCGGAAGATGCGGCCCTGGCCGCCGTCGTCCGGGCCTTTTTGCGTCCAGTAAATCTTCTTGAGCTTCGGATCGATGGTGATCCCGACGCACCACCGGGTCTGGTCGTGCCGGTCGCTGTCGCCGTGCCCGGCCTCGACCAGCGTTTCGACCTGAGAGCCATCGCAGTTGACGCGCATCACGCGCATGCCCTCGCGGTCGCACCAATAAAGCTTGCCGCCCTCCTTGTCGAGATGGAGCTGCTTCGGCGTATGCGTGATGCCTTGCGGAACGATGAGCACGCGGTTCTTGCCGTCGAGGTCGGCGCGCTCGATCGAGCCGTCATGGGGGCCCACCGAACCCATGTTGGTCCAATAGATATGACCGGCATCCGTATCCACCGCGATGCCGTCCGGCATGCGGCAGTCCGTGACGATCGTCGTGCGGTCGGAGCCGTCGGGATTCATCGAATGAATGCGACCGCCGCTCAATTCGAGGAGAAACAATCGTCCGGAGCGGATCGCGCTGGAAACGTTGCTTCCGTTGGTCTTAAACTGTGTCATTGGATATCCTTCGTATCGCTGCAATTGACGGGGAGACCGAACGTCAGGCAAAGGTCGAGCGCCGCCGGGAATCGATGCAGTCGATCCCGGAGGCACACGAAGCTCCGATGACGTTGTTGCGACTGACTACGTTTGAGCTACGCGAGCGTTGGAAGACGTTGCTCATTGACAGGAAATCTAGGCGGTCAGTAGTGCGCGACGCAATTGCACGATGGTGTAATGGCACCTTCGTATCGGCATGAGGAATGTCATGTCATGCCTGACGCAAAGTGCCATTGCGACTGCGCCGGGCACGCCCTAAATTGGTTCGCAGCTCATTGCATCCCAGCGCGCCGAAATAGCGCGGCTTGTGTGAGATGTGCTGCGGGTGGATGGGCGTGGCGGTTGTCGTCGATAGCGACGGCGTAAGGACAACCACCAGCCGGTCAATATGAACGATCGAATGACCGTTTTGGCATTGGGAGCTGCCCGTGGAGCAGTGGTTGGTCAAATGGCGGATCTGGGTTGCGGAGCGACACTGGCGTCCGGCCGAGTCCGGCCAAGAGGATGTCCGGCCTTGTGGTACGCCCAGGATGCTGAAAGTAAGTGGCCATCGCTGGTTTCACTACTGCTCACGCGGCTCCTAAGTATCCGTCAGCGGCGGTTGATCGCGCAACCAATCACTGCGCCCCATCTGTGCAATGATTTCGCAAAACTTCGGATAACGATACAAGCGGGATGCCAGAGGAAAGTATCTGGAAAATAAAAGGTAATTGGGGTCGCGGATTTCGTAGGATTCGCGGGCGTAGCGAATCGCCTCATCCTCCCTCGCCAACGCGCAAGCCGCGATAGCGAGTGACGTCGGCAACATATATTCACGACGGGCTCGGGCCTGCATTTCGCTGTAAACCGCGTCGGCGTCAGCGGCTTTGCCCCAATCTGCGAGGGCCACGACAAGCCAGGCCATAGACCAAGGGTGCCGGCCGGACATCGCCAATGTCGCTTCTCCCGCCGCAACGGATGCTTCGAGCTGACCGTTCACCAGCAGTGCCGTCTGCAGCGCCCCGTTAGCGAGGAAGTTCTCGGGATCGAGTTGGACGGCGCGCCGGCTGACCTCCACGCCCTCCCCGGTCTTGCCTGCGACAGTACAAGTCATAGCGTATTCGGCGTGTGCGTAGGCTGATGCGGGGTCAGATGCCAGCGCTAACTTCACTTGCTCCATTCCCTCCGCCAGCCGCCCTTCCGAGTTCTGGAGATAAAGCGTTCCATACCAGCAGAGTGCCGGGATGTACTTCGGATTCAGTTGCAGTGCGCAAAGAAACTCACGCTCGGCCTCCGCCTTGTTCCAGGCCCCGATCAGGGCGGCGACAGCCAGGGCGCAGTGTGCTTCGGCGAGCGATGAGTCCAGTGCCACCGCGTGTCGAGCGGCCTCTATGGCCTTTCGCATGAAAGCCCGAGGATCTACGAACCCGAACCAGCAAAGGGTCGAGTAGCAATCTGCTAGACCGGCCCACGCCAATGCATAGCCTGGATCGAGATCCACTGCCCGCTGGCAACAGGCGAGGGCACGGGCAATGGCGGGCCCCCTTTTGTAGAGCAAAGCGCGACCTTTCAGGTAGGACTCGTAGGCCTCGAGATTCGGGGTTCCAAAGTGAACCAGGTTTTTCGTACCCCACGGGAACGTGATTTTCAAGCGCTGCACGATCGCTTGGGCAATCTCCTCCTGAATTGCGAACACATCCTTCATTTCACGGTCATAGCGCTCCGACCACAGATGGTATCCGTCCACCGCAGACACGAGCTGCGCCGTGATACGCAGACGATTATCTGCTCTGCGCACACTTCCCTCGAGAACGGTGCGCACGTTCAGTTGCTCGCCAACAATACGCGGGTCGATGTGCTTACCCTTGAAAGAGAAGGCGGAGCTTCGCGCCACGACGTGAAGCTCCTGGATCTGGGCTAGCGCATTGATGATTTCCTCAGTAATACCGTCGGCAAAGTATTCGTGCTCTGGATCTGCGCTCATGTTGATGAACGGCAGTACCACGATGGAATCGCTTACCACACTCCCGGCGGGAGCAGGCGTGGCGCCGCACGCAGTTACCGGTGCGACCAGTCGATAGCCGCGTTTCGAAATTGTCTCGATGATGCGTGGTTCGCGGGCATCGTCGTCAAAAGCGCGGCGCAACTCAGCGATGCAGCGCTTCAATACATCCTCGGTCACCACGGTCCTGGGCCAGACGGCTTGAAAAAGCTGCTCTTTGGAAACCGTGTCGCCAGGGTGCTGGGCCAGGCACACCAAGACTTCCATGACCTTGGGCTCGAGGCGAGCGGTCTTGCCTTGGGAAGAAATGCTGTTGAGGTTGGGGGTGACCACCCAGCTCCCCACTCGGAGGTCGTCCATCGGGTCTCTCCTCCACGCGGACTAACTGTCTGAATTGTAGTCTCGGTGAATACCGTCCTCACCAAAATTCCGCCGCAACATCACAGTCTCCTCACGACTTTCGGGCACGTCCACACCAATAATGCTCTCGTCGTAACCATCTTTTTGTAGGAGATGGTATGGACGCGTCGGGTTGGTGAGGCTGTAGAAGCGGAAATACAAACGCCCGCTCGCCATACTGTCGCGATCCGGCAAGACCGGCCTGTTGACCACAGCCTCATCTTTATCCAGAGGTCCATGATGAGCATGTACGCAAGGGATTTGCTTGAGCCACGCCGAGATGATCCGACGTCGACAGAACTGCGGAAGATCGCGATGAGCATCATCGCCGTCGGCACCCGAGATCAACGTGAAGGCTGCTGACATGTGCCAGATTGGCTTTCTGATTAGCGAGGGTTTTCAGATCATGGATCTCGCGACTCAGTCGGTGTTCGAGTGGGCGAACATCGTGGCGGGTGAACCGTTCTACGCGCTTGAAAACTTTTCTGCGGAAGGCGGGGAAGTGCGTTCGTCACTTGGCCCGTCAGTGGGCACACGGTCATTGCGCGAGCATGTCGACGTCGACACCTGGATCGTCGGCGGGGTCATTGATCCGCTCAGTTCGCCGCCTCCTGACAATATTGTTGCGTTCCTGCGCCACGCGAGTACTCGCGCGAGGCGCTTAGGCGCGATCTGCACCGGTGGATTCGTGCTCGCGGAAGCGGGCTTGCTGGCGCAGCGACGCGCCACGACGCATTGGATGTATGGGCGCGAAATGCAGAAACGTTTTCCAGATATCCATGTCGAGGAAGACCAGATCTACATTGTCGATGGTCCGATCTGGACGTCCGCTGGCATGACGGCTGGCCTTGATCTGGCGCTCGCGATGGTGGAAAAGGATCTGGGTGCGGAAACGGCCCGTTCAGTGGCACACATTCAAGTCCTGCATCAGCGCCGCTCGGGCGGCCAGTCGCAACATTCCGAAATGCTGGACCTCGCGCCGAAATCCGATCGCATCCAGAACGCCCTGAACTATGCGCGCCAGAATCTGAGCCGTTCGCTGACAGTGGAGGCGTTGGCGAAGATCGCTCACCTAAGTCCGCGCCAGTTCAGTCGTGTGTTCATGCTCGAGACGGGAGAGTCTCCGGCCAAAGCCATCGAAAGACTACGACTGGAGGTAGCGCGGCTGATGATCGAACAGAGCCGGCATCCGCTTGAGTTCATCGCTAGAGAGAACGGCTTTCGCGATTGCGGCCATATGCGCGAAGCCTTCATGCGCGGGGCGGGCATTCCGCCCCAGGCGGTCCGGCGCGACGCGCGCACGGGTGTCCGAGGTATCTTCTAAACCGACGTTCGCCAATTGCGATGCCCTGCGGCCGCATCGGGTTGCAAGGTCGAACGACTCATCGAGGTGCCTGTGAATGGAGTTTGTAAAACGACACCCGACCACGCAGTTGAACGCAAATCGGAATCGTCGTCAGTGCATGCCACGCCGATGGTCTTTATCGTCGACGAAGACGTTTCGGTGCGTGAGTCGCTCGAAGCAATGGTTCGCCCTGCCGGCCTCATTGCCGAAACGTTCGCTTGTGCGCGGGACTTTCTTAGGCGCCAGCGCCCGATGGTCCCGAACTGCCTGGTGCTGGACGTCAGTCTTCCCGATCTCAGTGGCCTTGCCCTGCAGAATCTCATTGCAACCGAGCGTACAGACATGCCGATCATCTTCATCACTGGCTACGGCTACGGCGACGTGCGGACGACGGTGCGGGCCATGAAAGCCGGGGCGTTTGATTTTCTCACCAAGCCCTTTGACGACCAGGTCCTGCTCGATGCCATCTGGCACGCCATCGAGTGCAGCCGCGCGGCATTGAGCGAGGCGGCCGAGATGAAGGCGATCCAGGATCGCTACGCCTTACTCAGTCAACGCGAACGCGAGGTCATGGCGTTGGTGGTGACCGGCCTTCTGAACAAGCAGGTGGGAGCCGAGTTGGGCATCAGCGAGATCACGGTGAAGGTGCACCGCAGGCAGGTCATGCGAAAGATGAACGCGCGCTCCCTCCCCGAACTGGTAAACATCGCCGCGAGACTTCACACTGATCGCGCCAAGGGCAGCGCTGCAATGCAGCTTCGTGAGGGACCGGGCGGTATTGCCCCGTGGCTGCAAGTCCGTTATTTGAGTAGAGCAGCCGGTTGAATGACCATCTAAACGCAAAGGCGAACGGCCGTAGTTGGCCGATTTGCGAACCGGAGAGGTAACGCTTTCCGGGAAAAAAGCTAAATCAACTCTGCTGCTTCACGTATCCGCTGAGCGGTTGCCGGCAGGCCACCGCGTTCCAGGGCTTGCGCGAAGTCCTCGGCGGTTGCCTGAGGCTTTTTGCGACGGGCACGCATATGCTTGAACGCGGTCATCGCAGTAACCCATGTCGTTATACACAACGTCCTTGTTGTTCGGCGACGGCGACGAAGCCCGTTTACTTTCAATGACATAGAGCGGCGCTTGTAAACTGTCGGCGTTTCGCGTTTACTCTCCGCTTTTGAGCGGACGCCTTGGTCACGGAATCGACGCCCTGGACACAAACGGAATTCGAGCAACTGGACCTTGGCGACGCGCGCCTGAACAA
>NZ_QTQP01000101.1 GCF_003854275.1 Burkholderia sp. Bp8963 | reverse complement strand
CGATGCGAGATCCTCGCCGTCGACGTAGATCTTGCCGGAGGTGGCCGTCTCGAGGCCGGCGAGCATGCGCAGCAACGTCGACTTGCCGCAGCCCGAGCTGCCGAGCAGTGCGAACAGCTCGTTCTTTACGATCGTCAGGTTCACGTTGTCGACGGCGGTGCTGTCGCCGAATTTCTTCACGACGTTCTCGATGCGCACGAACGCGTCGTGCGCGCGCCGGCTGTCGTGGCAATCGTGGCTATCGTGGCGGACACCGGCCGCAGCCGGCGTGTCGAGCTGGATGTGGTTCATGGCCCGGCTCCTCAACCGCCGGACTTCAGCTGCAGCCACTGGCGGTTCTGCATCCGCGCGATCTCCGCGCTGCGCGGCATCGCCAGCGCCGTCTTTGCAAGCATGCTGTCGGACAGGTAGACGTTCGGGTCCTGCGCGATCGCCGGCGTGACGAACGCCCGCGCGGCCTGGTTCGCGCTCGGATAGAAGATCTCGTTCGTGATGGCAGCGTTGGCCTTCGGATCCTCGATGTAGTTGATCCACTTCAGCGCCGCTTCCGGATGCGGCGCATCCTTCGGGATCGCCATCACGTCGAACCACAGCAGGCCGCCTTCCTTCGGGTTCACGTAGCGGATCTCGTACGCGCGCTTTGCGTCGAGCGTGCGCCGGCGCGCGACGCTGACGTCGCCGGACCAGCCGAGCGCGACGCATACGTCGTTGTTCGCCAGATCGTCCGCGTAGCCGGCCGAGCTGAACTGCGTGACATACGGACGGATCTTCTTCAGCACGTCATACGCGGCCTGGTAGTCGGACGGGTTCTTGCTGTTCGGATCCTTGCCGAGGTATTGCAGCGCGGCCGCGAACGCGGCGTCCGGCGCATCGAGCAGCGACACGCCGCAGCCCTTCAGCTTCGACACGATCGCCGGATCGAACAGCAATGCCCAGCTGTCGGCCGGCGCGCTGTCGCCAAGCCGCTTCCTGATGGCTTCGACGTTCAAGCCGATGCCCGTCGTGCCCCACGCCCACGGCACACCGTACTGGTTGCCCGGATCGACCTTCGCGATCATCTTCATCAGCGCCGGGTCGAGGTTCGCGAGGTTCGGGAGCCTCGACTTGTCGAGCTTCTGGTACACGCCAGCCTGGATCTGCTGCGCGAGATAGTTCGACGTCGGCACGACGATGTCGTAGCCCGAGCTGCCGGCGAGCAGCTTGGTCTGCAGCGTGTCGTCGCTGTCGTAGCTGTCGTAGCGGACCTTGACGCCGGTCAGCTTCTCGAAGTTCGGCACCGTGTCCTTCGCGACATACTCGGACCAGTTGTAGATGTTCAGATTGGTGTCGCCGGCGTTGGCCGGCTGGCTTGCCGCGAACGCGAGGCCGGCCGATGCAGCGAGCACGGTGCGGATCACCGCGCAGCGACGAAAACGGGCACGCATGGACATTCTCCTGGTGGTGTGAACCGGCGCGCTCCGCGCGCTGCGGGTGCCGCCGGCAAGCAAGGTCGTGAGTGGTTACGGCGTGTGAGGTACTTTAGGGATCGCGGTGCGCACCGTCTGTCCCGGAAAGGAAGGACAAACGCCGTCGTCCCCGGCGGCCGTTTGGGTGGATTCCCGTGTAGGCACGTGAAATTTTTCGTGTTACCTGTAGCGCCACCCGAACCCCGCCAGATACCGACGTGATGAATGCCGCGCTCCCCTCCCCCGATCTCCAGCTCAGTCAGGTCGCATTCGTGACGGAGACACTCGGCAACGTCGCGCAGGCAGTCGGCACGCCGCAGTTCATGCAGGCCGTGTACGAAAGCCTCGTGCGCTATGCGGACTTCGACGCCGTGCACCTCGATTACGAACGGGTGGCGCCGGCCGGGCAGCGCAGCGTCGGGTGGATCGGCAGTTTCGGCAGCGAACCCGAACTCGTGTCGCAGGTGATGCGCCACTACTACCGCAGCTACGCGAGCGAGGATGCGACGTACGACAGCATCGGCGGCGAGCGCGACGTGCAACTGCTCCAGGTCTCCGCGCAGAAGGTCGCGAGCGAGCTTCGTCAGCAGTTCTTCGATATCGGGGACATCCACGACGAGTGCGTGGTCGCCGGCGTGACGAACGGCACGCGCTATTCGATCTCGATGGCGCGCTCGCGGCGCCTGCCGCCGTTCTCGCTGAAGGAGCTGAGCCTGCTGAAGCAACTTGCGCACGTCGTGCTGCCGCTTGCAGCGGCCCACAAACGGCTGCTCGGCTCGATCTCGCTCGACGACGGCGGCCAGGACATGTCGGACAACAACCTGCTCGCGCAATGGCTGCCGAGTGCGCAGGGCAAGCTGACTTCGCGCGAGATGCACGTCTGCTCGTCGTTCATCCAGGGCATGACGACGCCGGCGATCGCGCAATCGATGGGACTCAAGCCGTCGACGGTCGACACCTATGCGAAGCGCGCGTTCGCGAAGCTCGGGGTCGAGTCGCGGCGGCAGTTGATGGCGCTGGTGTTGAAGAGCGCGCCGCCGAGGGCCGGCGGCGACGTGTAGCGATACCGTTCGCGTCGATCATCGGCGCGATCATGGCTCCAGCAAAGTGATAAACCGTGGGTCTAAACCTGGAGCCAGGCCTGTCGTAACGTGTGCGTCTTCACGAACATCGACGAGGCACCCCACCATGGCCGACACCGCAACGACACCCCCGTCCCCACGCACCCGCGTGCGCCGCATCGCGGCGCTCGGCCGCTACGGCAAGGTGCGCGCCGCCGGCCCTGAAGATGCGGACTCCGACATGTCGCGACCCGTGTGGGCCGGCGTGCTGCCGATGGCGCTGCAGCCCGGGACGCCCGTCGCCGACGCCGCGCCGGGTGGCACCCCCGAGTACGTGCAGCACTGGGAGGCACTCGCGCGTCAGCCGCGATAGCAGCGTGCCGCGATCCGCCGGCGCGGAATGCACGGCTATGACGCCACGCCCGAGCGAGTCGGCACCCCCGACACGATCGTCGCAACCGCAACGGCCAGCACGACCGCCGCGCCGATGAACACGCCCGCCGCGCCGTTCGCGTCGAACACCACGCCGCCCGCCGCCGCACCGGTCGCGATCGCGAGCTGGACCGCCGCGACGATCAGGCCGCCCGCGCTCTCGGCCTCGTCCGGCACCGTGCGGGTGACCCACGTCGACCACGCGACCGGCACGCCGCCGAACGCCATCCCCCACAATGCGACCAGCACCGCGTCGATCGCCGGCGCACGCCCGAGCGCGACCAGCGCGACGCCGAGCACGACCATCGACGCGGGCATCGCGATCAGCATCGGCCGCAGCCGGTGCTCGAGCACGCGGCCCGCGAGCGACGTGCCGACGAAGTTCGCGACGCCGTAGCCGAGCAGGATCGCCGACAGCCCGTTCACGCCGACGCCCGCGACCTGCTCGAGGAACGGCCGCAGATACGTGAAGAAGGCGAAATGCCCGGTGAACACGAGCGTCGTCGCGAACATCCCGAGGCCGACCGTCGGCCGCCGCAGCACGTCGACCAGCGTGCGCAGCCGTGTCGTGCCGGACGGCGCCATGCGCGGCAGCGTCGCGACCTGCGACGCGAACGCGACGACGCCGAGCACGGCTGCGATCAGGAACACGTTGCGCCAGCCGATCAGGTGACCGAAGTAACTGCCGAGCGGCGCGGCGGCGATCGTCGCGACGGCCACGCCGCTGAAGATGATCGACAGCGCGCGCGGCACCATCGCCGTCGGTACCAGCCGCATCGCGGTGGCGGTCGACATCGTCCAGAAGCCACCGAGCGCGATGCCGAGCAGCACGCGGCCGATCAGGATCGTCGTCAGGTCCGTCGCGAACGCGACGGCGAGGTTCGACACAATCAGCAGCAGCGAGAACGCGAGCAGCACGCGCCGCCGGTCGATCGTGCGCGTCGCGGCGGCGATCAGCAGGCTCGTCACGAGCGCGACCGTCGCGGTTGCCGTGACCGCCTGCCCCGCGACGCCCTCCGTCACGCCGAGGCTGTCGGCCATCGGCGTGAGCAGGCTCGCGGGCAGGAATTCCGCGGTGACGAGCCCGAACACGCCGAGCGTCATCGCGAACACCGCGCCCCACGCGGGCTCGCGCGCGGTGGCCGTCGTGCCGGCGGCCCCGATGCCGGGATTCATTTGTTGTTCCATTCCGATAGGAAAAAAAGTGCCAGTGACAGCGCATCGTAAGAGACGACGTCAGGACGGTCTATGACATACAATCCGAAAATCTTGATCAATCGTCCGGAACCGATGGCCGATCCGCTCTCCCCCGCCGCCCCCGACACCGTGCACGACCTCGTCAGCGAGTTGCTGCTCGGGATGCGCCTGAGCGGCGTCGAATACCGCCGCATCCAGATCGCGCGGCCGTTCGGCGTGCGCTTCGACAACGCACCGGGCCGCGCGCAGTTTCACTTCGTCGGGCGCGGGCCCGTGCTGCTGCGCGATGCCGAAGGCGTGACCGTGCGGCTCGAAGCCGGCGACGCGATCCTGCTGCCGCACGGTGGCATGCATGCGCTCGTGTCCGATCCCGATGCGTCGTGCCGCGCGATCGACGGCTTCGCGGCCGCGAAGCTCTGCGCGACGGTCGCGTCGGTCGACACGGCGAAGCACGCGGGCACGTGTGCGGGCGCCGCCGCCGCAGACGCCGACGACGCGCTGATCTTCAGCGGCTGCATGGAACTCGATCTCGGCAGCATGCAGCCGCTCGTCACGACGATGCCGCCGGTGATGCACGTCGGCACGCTGCTCGCCCGTTATCCGGAGATCCGGCCGATGCTCGATGCGATGGAGCGCGAGTCCTGCACCGCGCGCGCGGGCTTCGCGGGCATCCTCGCGCGGCTCGCGGATGTCGTCGCCGCGTTCATCGTGCGCGGCTGGGTCGAGTGCGGGTGCGGCGATGCGGCGGGCTGGGTGCAGGCGTTGCGCGAGCCGAAGCTCGGCCGCGCGATCGTCGCGCTGCATCGCGACCCGGGCCGCAGCTGGAGCGTCGCCGAGCTGGCGGCCGAGGCCGGCGTGTCGCGCTCGGTGTTCGCCGAGCGGTTTCTCGCGGCCACCGGGATGACGCCCGTGCGCTACCTGACCGAGTTGCGGATGCGGCTCGCCGCGCAATGGATTGCGCGCGACCGCGAAGCAATCGAGACGGTCGCGTACCGGCTCGGCTACGGGTCGCTCGCCGCGTTCAGCCGCGCGTTCAAGCGGGTGGTCGGCCGGCCGCCTGGTGCGGTGCGGGCTGACGGTGGCGCGGGCGACAACGCGTCCTGATCGGCAAGCCACAGGCCGCCTGCCGCTAGCCCCACGCTAACCAGCCCCGCGCCGCCGTCCGCCCAACACGTCAGCCGCCTGCCGCCCGCCGCCCGCCGCCCGCCGCCTGCCCGCCCGCCGCCCGCCGCCTGCCCGCCCGCCGCCCGCCGCCAGCCCCGCGCCGCCCTCCACGCGCCACGTCAGCCGGCCCGTTCCTCGAGCTTGTCGATCAGCGCCGTCGCGCATCGCACCGCCAGCTCCGCGCTCTGTTCGACGTCCACCGTCGCACCGGCCGACAGGTTGCCCTGCACGATCCGGCCCAGGATCTCCTTCGCGAGATCGCCGATTTCGTAGTCACGTTCGGTCATGATTCACCTCCTGTGCGCCCGTCGGACCGGACGCTCCATTGACGTCAGGCCGGCGCACCCGCGTGTGCCGGCCGCTCCGCAGGCGTGCGCTGCGCCTTCGCCCGCACGACGATCTGCGCCTGCGTATCCCGCTCGATCCGCTCGAGCGACGCGCGCAGCGCCGCGTAGTCGTCCGGCGCGCACACCTGGCCGCCGAACCGCGCACGCAGCCGCCGCGTGATCTGCACGACGTTCGCGCTCGCGTCGAACACATAGTGCGACGCGAACTCAACGAAGCGGTCGCGCACCGCCGCGTCCGCCGGCACGTCGGTCACGGCGACGTCGGCCGGCAGCGCGATCTGCGCGGTTTCGTCGAACTCGCCGCCGATGCACACCCACGGCTGCGTGCGCACCGGCTCCGCGAGCCAGCCCTGCACCTGGGTCGCGATCCCGCCCGTCAGGCTCGACAGCGCCGGCACCGCGGTCGTGCCGTCCGGCCACACGACGTGGTCGAGCGTGCCCGTCATCGTCACGCCGAACGGCCCGTCCGTCTCCGCGCGGTCGGTCGTGACGAGCTGCGCGGTGCCGCGCAGCCCGCTCTGCCGCAAGCGCTCGGCGGCCAGCAGCCGGACCTGGTCGACGGTCGCGCGGCGGAACACGCTGCGTTCGAGCTCGGCCGTCCAGCCTTCGTCCTCGACATACGACTGGTAGCGCTGCGCATCCATCCGCGACGCGTCGATCACGAGGCGCGCGGTGCGCGTGCGCGGCTGCGTCGCCGGCGTGCGCGACAGCACGCCGTCGTCCACCCGCAGCGCCGGCCGGTCCATCACGATCGGCGGCAGGTAGCCGAACGCGATGCCGCCCGTCGTCGTGTCCGCATACAGCCCGAGGTCGGGCAGCCACGTGATCGCGTGATTGATCGCGCCGCCGCCGTAGCCGGGCACCGACGGCAGCGTATAGACGGAGCCGAGATTCAGCAGCACGGGCTCGCTGCGGATGCCGACCGCCGCGAGCAGCGCGCCGAACAGCGCGACGTGATCCTTGCAGTCGCCATAGCGGTTGCGCAGGATGTCGGTCACGCGATGCGGCGCGGCCGCCGTTTCGCCGAGAAACAGCGCGACGTAGCGCACGTTCCGATGCACCCAGTCGTACAGGATGCGCGCCTTGCCGCGCGGGTCGGGCGCGCTCGCGGTGAGCGCCTGCGCGAGCTGCACGAGCGCCGGATCCTGCGCGCTCGGATCGGCCGCCGCATGCCGGTAGCGCGCCGCAAACGACGCATAGTCGGGCAGCGTCGACACCATCAGCCGGTCGCCGTCGGTCGGATAGCCGACCGCGCCGTTCTCGACGCGCGGATACGTGCCGTGGCGATAGTCGAACTCGTAGCGCGTGCGGCCGTTCGCGGTCACCGGCGGCAGCGCGACGTAGCCGCGCGCGTCCGCATGGAGCGGCAGGTCGGCCGGCAGGTCGAAAATCAGCCGCTGGCTGTCGACCGGCTCGCGCGACGGCTCGACGAAGTAGCCGAAGTAGCCGGGATTGAGTGGCCGCGTGCGCACCTTGTGGAACGCGACGCGGGTGCGCGATCCGGCTTCGACGCCCGGAAACACGACGGTGCGCAGCACACCGTCCTCGAACGTTGGCGCACCGGCGGAGCGCGGCTCCTGCACGTCGCGGATCGCATCGGGGCCGACCGGGCGCGCGACGCCGTCGGGATCGATCGTCTCGGCCGCGGTGAGGTCGACCTTCTCGAGATCCTTGTCGTACCACACGTAGCGTTGCGCGATCGCGTCGATCCCGCTCGCGGTGTTCGCGCGCAGCGTCGCATCGTCGTCTTCGGCGAGCGAGCCGTCGCGCTGGATCACGAACACGTGGACATCGCTTTCGAGCGTGGTCGGCGCTTCGTCGCCCGCATCGGTGCCGACGCTGGCCGGCGCCGCGTGCGCCGCCGCGCAGCACGTCGCCGCGCACGCAAGCGTGAAAGCGATCAGTCTGATATCAAATCGCGCCACATCGACCCTCTCCGCGCCGTTCGTATCGGCATGCCGTGGGGAACGACGCCGTGGGCGCCGTTGCCGGTGCCGGTGCCGGTGCCATTGCCGTGCCGGGAGACCGCGCGATGCCGTCCCCGTTCAGGCCAGTGTGTGTGACCTACCCGCACGCGTCAAGCGAGGCCATGCGTGCCGGATTACCGGGCATTCCGCGCATCGGGTGACCGGATCGCCGGTTCGGCATCCCGCGGCAACCGCCGCGCGGCTCGACCGAGGGATTGCCCGGTATCGTGGTTTATATCACGTCGTGATAAATAATTCGAACAGGCCTCGCTGACCGTGCACGCCCGAAGAATTGGCGGAAACGACAGGTCCGAAGCAGGCAGTCGGAGTAGGAATGACGGTCGCCCATCACCCCCTCCACAGATCCGTACGTGCGGAATTACCGCATACGGCTCCTGCCTTGGGTCGTAACGATCAGACGTTGGTTCGGATAGGGGTGGCATATATGGACGAGGGGCAACCAGTGCGCGGCGAGACGACTCATACGTTGCCCCGTCAGGCGATGCTTCTGACTGCGACGGCGCAGAGTGCGGTACCACACCCGCCCGACCGCTTGGCGAAACTGCCCGATGCGCGTGCCGTTACGGGGCACCCCGAAGTAGCGCGTATGCCCGCTCACTACCGCTCGCAGGTAGCGTCCCTGTTCCGCGATGGTTTGGTGCATACGCCGGCGCAGTTGCTCCTTGACCGCCAGCAGCTTGGCTCGCATGCGCTTCGCGCTGGTCATCCGCAGGACCGTGAACTTCCCTTTGCGGGTCTTTCCGCAGCAGTGCGTGAAGCCCAGGAAGTCGAAGGTCGACGGTTTGCTCCCGCCGCGGCGTCGACAGTTCTGACGCGCGAAGCGTCCAAACTCGATCAACCGCGTCTTGCCCTCGTGCAGCTTCAGGCCGAATCGGGCCAGCCGCTCGGTCACCTCGCGCTGGAAGCGCTCGGCGTCCCTCAGATGCTGGAACCCCGCGACCCAATCATCGGCATAGCGCACAACGATCATGTCGCCTTCAGCCTGCCGCGCACGCCACTGCCTCACCCACAGGTCGAACGCATAGTGCAGGTAGACGTTCGACAACAGCGGCGAGATGCTGCCGCCCTGAACGGTTCCGACCTCACTCAGCATCAACCTGCCGTCTTCCAGCACACCGGCGTGCAGCCACTTCTTGATGAGCCGCACAACCCGTGTGTCCGCTACCCGGTGCTCGAGGAACCTGATCAGCCAGTCGTGTTCGATTGTGTCGTAAAACTTGCTGATGTCGGCATCGAGTATCCAGTTCACTTTCCTGCGCTCGACCCCCACGCTCACGGCGTCCAGCGCGTTGTGCGCGCTCTTGCCGGGACGGAAGCCGTAGCTGAACCCGATGAAGTCCTGCTCGTAGATCGCGTTGAGCACCTCGACCGTGGCGAGCTGGACGAGTTTGTCCTCCAGCGCCGGCACGCCCAGCGGGCGCTTGCTGCCGTCTGCCTTGTCGATGTACACGCGCCTCACAGGCTGGGGCCGGTAAGCCCCTCGGGCCAGCCGGTCAGACAGATCCTGAAGTCGTGCTTCAAGGTCCAGCCCGTACGACTGCCACGTCTGGCCGTCTACCCCGGCCGCCGCCTTGCGCTCCAGCGCGAAGTAAGCAGCCCGCAGGCGTTCGACTGCGTAGATGTGATGCATCAGGGTGGTGAACTTCGCACCCGGTCGGCCTTTGGCCGTCTGTCGTATGCCGTCGAGCGCCGTTCCCATGTCGTATTCCCGCCCCAATCTGCGGGACATGCGCGCTGCGACTGCATTGCCCTTGGCCTGCCGCCTTCCCTCCACCGTCTCCGCCACCGTGGGAGTTTCACCCTCGACTTTGTTCGACGGCTTCTGCGGTACTACGCAGCAGTCCGACTTCCCGCGCTCATGACTCATCGTCGTACGCCCTCAGGCTTCACGATGCGCACTGTGCCCACCGCTTCCCAGCGGGGCGCAGTAGAGCGCGGGATCTCCCGGTTCCCGAGCAAAGTGCTTCCGCGCGTGCGCGGGGTCTCTGACCGCGCGGGGCCCGGTGCCGCCTCGCCAATGCGGCAGCACCGGTGTGGCCTTCGGCGTTCTCCTACCACCTCGGCACCCCGGTCATCCCATGACTCTCGCCACGGGGCATGTATTTCGCGGCTCAATACCCGGCCCACGCGTACCCCTGAAAATCATCTAGCGGGCCTCCCCCGCCGCCCTGACGGGCGACGGGGTTAAAGTGAGTTTGCCCAACCGCTTTAACCGAAGGGAGGCCCGAAATGAAATATTGCGGCATTGACCTGCATTCGAAC
>NZ_QTQP01000100.1 GCF_003854275.1 Burkholderia sp. Bp8963 | reverse complement strand
CGACACCGCTCACAAACCACGGAGCGTTCACACCCAGGGCGGCTTCGAACAGCTTGCTGTGCATCATTTACCTTCTTGTCTACAGGAAAAACGAGACGATACCACCCACT
This sequence comes from Burkholderia sp. Bp8963, assembly GCF_003854275.1. Classification (GTDB taxonomy): domain Bacteria; phylum Pseudomonadota; class Gammaproteobacteria; order Burkholderiales; family Burkholderiaceae; genus Burkholderia. The sequence goes on along the minus strand of NZ_QTQP01000100.1, from coordinate 10,199 downwards.
CGAAATTCAAAAGAGGCCTATGTACAAACGTATCCTGGTTGCCGTCGACGGCAGCGACACCTCCCGCCATGCGTTCGATGCCGCGCTTGCGCTCGCGCAGTCGCACGGCGCGGAGCTGCAACCTTTCTACGTGGTCGAGAATGCCGCGATCTATTACAACGTGCCCGGCTACGATCCGTCCGTGCTGCGCGATCAGCTCGTCGCGCAGGGCAACGATCTCGCGAAGGAATTCACGCAGCGGATGCAGACCGCCGGCGTGAAGGGCGAGGCCAGGCTCGGCGAAGCGTCGTCGCTGGCGGACGTCGCGTCGCTGATCCTCGAAGGCGCGAACGCGTTCGGCGCCGACCTGCTCGTGCTCGGCACACATGGCCGCCGCGGCTTTCGCCGCCTCGTGCTCGGCAGCATCGCCGAGCAATGCGTGCGGCATGCATCGCTGCCCGTGCTGCTGATTCCCGCGGCCGCGCACGCCGACGAGCAATCGAGCTGAGCAGCATCAAGTCCGGGCGCGGCAGGTGGTGGTAGGCGCTGACGGGCCGCTGCAACCCCGCGCGGCGGGTCGCGACGTTTTGTCACCCGACAAGCACAGATTGCGGTGGGACAATGATTCCGTCGATTCAACGCCGGAGAACACGATCATGTTGACGCCCGTCGCCACACGCACTGCCGCCACGCACCACGTCGGAAGTTGGGCCCCCCGCCAGGCTTCGCATTGCTCGTCGTGCGCGATGCGCCACCTGTGCATGCCGCAGGGCCTGGCGCCCGAAGCGCTGAGCCGCCTCGAAGCGGTGATCTGCGCCGCGCGCACGGTGAAGCGCGGCGAAGCGCTGTTCCGCGAAGGCGACGCCTTCGACAACCTGTATGCGGTGCGTTCGGGCTCGCTGAAGACGGTCGCGACGCGCCACGACGGTCGCGAGCAGGTCACCGGCCTGCATCTCGCAGGCGAAGCGCTCGGCCTCGACGGCATCTGCGACGACTCGCATCCGCGCACCGCGGTCGCACTCGAAGACAGCTCCGTCTGCGTGATTCCCTACAGCGCGCTCAAGGCGCTGTGCTCCGAAGCCGGCTCGATGCAGTTGCGGATGCACAAGCTGATGAGCGAGCAGATCGTGCGCGAAACATCGCAGACGATGCTGCTCGGCTCGCTGAACGCCGAAGAGCGGGTCGCCGCATTCCTGCTCGACGTGTCGGCGCGCTACCTGAAGCGCGGCTATTCGCCGACGGAATTCAACCTGCGGATGACGCGCGAGGACATCGGCAGCTACCTCGGCATGACGCTCGAAACGGTCAGCCGCACGCTGTCGAAGTTCCAGAAGCGCGGCCTGATCGAGATGCACGGGCGCCTCGTGCACATCGTCGATTTCGACGGGCTGCATCAGGTCTGATCTGCAGGATATGACGGCCGGCGAGCGCGCAAAGCCAGCAAGCCGGCCCCTTCAATCGAGAAACAACGCAGCGCGCGCCTTGAGCGCCGCGCTGAAATCGTCGAGCCAGCCGATCGACAGGCGCCAGCTTTGCCAATACAGCTCGATGTCGACGGTGCGCCCGGCCGACATGTCGACGAGCTCGCCCGCCGCCAGCTGGCGCTCGACCATCCGGTCCGGACACATCCCCCATCCCAACCCCGTCTCGCATGCGCGCAGATAACCGGCGACATGCGGTATCCAGTGCTGCGGCGGATCGAGGTCCGTGCGCGTCACGCGCCGGATGAAGCGCGCCTGCAATCCGTCCTTCGAATTGAACATCACGCAAGGCGCGCGGCTCAGCGCATCGCGGTTGATCCCCGCGCTGAAATAGCGCGCGTGAAACCCGGGTGAACACACGGCGCGATAGCGGATGCGCCCGAGCCGCGTCGAGCGGCACCCCTGGATCGGCTCCGCCTGCGCGGTCACCGCACCCTGCACGCTGCCGTCCCGAATCCGCGCCGCCGTATGGTCCTGGTCGTCGATCACGAGGTCGAGCAGCGTCTCGCGCTCCGCGCAGAACGGCGCCACCGCGTCGACGAACCAGGTCGCGACGCTATCGTCGTTCACCGCGACGCGCAGCGTCGGCCAGTCCGCCGCGAGCGCGCCCGGCAATGCGGGTATCCGGCCGGACAGCTCCGCCTCGAGCAACTGCACGCGCTCGGTGTGGCGGCACAGCAGCGCACCCGACGTCGTGGCGACACACGGTTGCCCGCGCTTCACGAGCACGCTGCCGACCCGTTCCTCGAGCAACTTCACGCGCTGCGACACGGCCGACGGCGTGACGTTCAGCTCCTTCGCCGCGCGCTCGAACGAGCCGTGCCGGATCACCGCCGCGAGCGCATCGAGCAATGCGTAGTCGAGCATTAGATTTCCTTAATCTGCATTAGACGATTTAGCTTTTCTTAGCCTCGCCGACACCGCAGACTAGCGCTACCCGATTCATTCGTCTACTGCTCGCAATTACCATGAACTGGCTCGCTTTTTCCCACGGCGCTGCACTCTGCGCGTCGCTCATCGTCACCATCGGCGCACAGAATGCGTTCGTGCTGCGCCAGGGCATCATGCGCTCGCACGTCGGCAAGATCGTGCTGCTCTGCGCGCTGTCCGACATGATCCTGATCGGCGCGGGCGTCGGCGGCGCATCAGTGCTCGTCGAACGCTATCCGACCTTCGTCCACGCGGTGCTGTACGTCGGCCTCGCGTATCTCGCGTGGTTTGGCATCAACGCGCTGCGTCGCGCGTTCAAGCCAGCGCACGAAACGCTCGACGTGCGCGGCGACGCGGTCGCTCCGCCGCCGCAAGGCGCGCTCGCGGTCGTGCTGATGACGCTCGCGTTCACGTGGCTCAATCCGCACGTGTATCTCGACACGTTCCTGCTGATCGGCACGGCCGGCGCGCGCGAGCCGGAAGGTGCGCGGCTCGCGTTCGCGATTGGCGCGATGACGGTCAGCATCGTGTGGTTCCTCGGGCTCGGATACGGCGCGCGTCTGCTTGCGCCGTGGTTCCGCAAGGCCGTTGCGTGGCGCGTGCTGGACGGCGCGATCGGCAGCATGGTGCTGTTTCTCGCGGCCGTGCAATTGCGGTAACGCACGGGCGGCCGCACAAACAGCCACGCAAGGCCACGCAACGGACAACGCGTGCCGTGACGAAGCGCAGCGAACCCGCGCTCCCGCGGCCTCAGATCGTCGACGATCCTTCCGCGAACTTGTTGAATACATCCTGCACCAGCGCGTTGATCCTGCACATCGTGACAGACTGGGTCCTGCCCGTGAGCACCACGATTCCGAAACGTGCCGAACCGGCCAGCGGCGGATCGAGCGGTATCTGATGCAATCGTCCCGCCCGGACCGCCTCGTCGAAAACAGGACGGCTACCGAGAATGACGACGTCGCTCACTGCGGCTGCGGCTTCCAGTTCCCCGAAATCGTCGCTCTGGAGCTTGATGCGATCGGCAATTGGAGATCCGAGATGCTGCTGAAGATCGTCGAGCGCGTACTTCGACAGATGCGTGCACCCGACCGGGTACGTCAGCAACGCTTCCGGCGATACACGTGTCATGCCGCCAAGCGGGTGCGCGCGACCGCAAAAGAAGGCGGCCGGCCATCTGGGCAGCGGCGTGATCTCGATTTCCGGCTGTGGCGCGAGCGATGCGATGTCGCCGACAAACATGTCGATGCGCTCCGCCAGCAACATGCCGAGCAGATCCGCAGTATTGCCGCGTTTGAGTATCACTCGCACGTTGGGCGCGTTGACGGCCCCGAACGTCAGGATGGGTTGCCTGAGCAACGCGGCCGGTGTCGCGCCCAGGCCAATGCATATCTCGCCGAATTCCCCGCGCTCGAGCAGCGCGAGATCACGCATCAGTTCCCGAACCTCGAAATCGATCCGCCGTGCGCGATCGACGAATACCTTGCCGTGCGGAGTCAGCGTGATGCGTTGCGCATTGCGGTCGAACAACGGAAAACCGAGTTCCGATTCGATCGACTGGATGCTTCGGGACAGCGCGGATTGACTCAGATGTACCTCCGTGCATGCGCGACTGAAGTTCTGATACTGGGCGAGCGCGAGGACGTGTTGCAGTTTGCGGAGATTCATTGGACACCCGGGACAGGACGCGACGCGTTCACGGACAGCGCCCATACGGCCAGAAACGCCAAGTATAGTCGCGCCGCCCCCATCCGGCGCGGGCGCAGCGACGGCGCGCCCGCTCGTCCGCACGCGTGACAACCGACCTCATTCCAAACGCACTCCCCGCGCGCGACGCTCGGCTCAAAACTTGTGGTTTATCCCGACGCTCACGCCGACTTGACTCTTGCCACGCTGGCCCACGTTTGAATAGCTGTTGACACCGAACCCGCTGTCGCCCGAGTTCCAGACCGTGCCGACATGACCATAAACAAACGTCGCCTTCGACAGCAGATACTCTGCACCACCGACGAATAGCGTCGGATGTTCGGGGGCGCGCTGGAAATCGTAACGGCCGCCCAGCACGTACCATTGAATCGTCGGCGTCGCGAATCCCTTTGCACCGCCCCAGTAAATCGTGCCGCGCGGCGTCGGTTGCAGGTCGCCCAGCACGCGGGTGACTCCCGCGGACAGCGTAACGCCGCCCACCGTATAACGGAGCGCCGCACTGTAACGCTCATCCGAGTGTCCGGACGCATCGATGCCGCCGTTACTCGTACCCCGACTCTGCTCGTAGAGCACGCGAGCGGCAAACGTTCCGCGGACATACTCGAGCGCCGCACCGACATAACGGCCGGCCAGCGTGTTGCCGGGCAGTTGTTGGCCGAATCCATACTCGGCGTCGACATTGAATCCGTAAAACGACTCCGACTGGAACTTCACCGCATTATTCAGCCGGAGTGTCGCGAGCGGGATCAGATTCAGCGAAAGCGTCGAATCATTGGCGAAATACGTCGGGTCGTAGAGCACCGTCTTGTCGAACTGAACGCTGTATTGACGCCCGAACGTCAGCCGGCCATAAGGCGATCGAATCCCGACACTCGAAAGCCGGTTGAACAGCGTGCCTGGCGTTACGAGCGTACCCTTGCCGAGGTCAAACCCGTTCTCGAGCTGAAAGATCGCACCGTAGCCACCACCGAGATCCTCGTCGCCCTTGAATCCGAAGCGGGACGGCAAGAATGCGCTGCCCAGCATGCCCAACGCCGATGTGCCGTCCTTTCCGGCATTGGTCAGGCTCTGCACACCGACATCCAGAATGCCGTACATGAGCACCGAGCTTTGCGCGTGCGCCGTGCCCATGCAGATCGCACACGCAAGCGTCAGCGAAGCCGCTGCCAGTCTCCTCATTGATTTCTTATGATTCATCTCGTTCCATCGCTTGATTGGGTTCCGTGACTACCCGTGGCTCAGTCACTCGGCCGGCACGCCTGCTTCGTTCGGCGCCGTGTCGTCGGGACCAGCGACCGAGGCGCTTTCCCGATTTCCGTCGACGCATCGTCAGCATGAAACGCCGCTCGACCAATTCATTCGCATATCGAATCATTTAAGTATCAGCTGTAGAACTGATACGCGCTCATGGAGACACGGTTCGGGCGCATATTGCTCGCCCTCAGGCTGACCTCGCACTACCGCGAAGGGCGACGATCTGCACACACGTATCCGACTGTCCGACTGTCTCTACGCAGGCGCAGGCATGCCGAATGGCAACCATTCAGCGCACCGTCGTGCGCCGCATTTCATTGCCGCGAATCCGGATTTGCCGTCGGTTCGCTCATTGGGCAATGCGGCGAACGAGCGGGTCGATCCACCGGCCCGCTATCCACACGTATGCACCCGTCGCGATCGCGCAAAACCAGTACAAGCCGATGCCGATCACAATACCGACCGTCACGCGCGACTCTGCGGCGAAAGGCAGCGTCAGCACGCCCGGCGCAAACGCGATGATCAGGATGAAAGCAAAGTACGCAACCAGCACGAGCACGCTCATGCCGAGGCTCAAACGAATCCGGCGTTGCACCAGACAGGCGACATCGGCAGTGTGCGGCGCGCCGTTCGGGTTCGCCGCGACGCCTGCCGGATTGGACGTCGTCAGATCGATATTCGACATAGTTGCTCCAGCGGTCAGTGAGTTTGAGCAGCGCTGCTGCCAATTCCGGTCACACTGCGGAACATCTGCGCATCGAAGCGCGCACGCTCCGCCGCCGCGCGACCTGACGCATCGGTGATCGACGCAAGCCATGCGGCGCCGAACGCCAGCGTCATCGAAAACAAGGCCGGATTCGCGTACGGAAAGAGCGCGACGTCGTGTTTCAGAATACCCACCCAGATCGTCGGCCCGGCGACGAGCAGACCCACCGATGACACCAGTCCGATGATTCCCCCCGCAAGCACGCCACGCGTCGTCAGTCGCCGCCAGAACATCGACAACATCAGGATCGGAAAGTTGGTGCTTGCCGATATCGAAAACGCGAGTCCGACCAGGAAGCTGATGTTGAGATTCTGCACGGCGTGCGACAGCAGCAACGCGGCCGCTACCAGCACGAACGTCGCGCAGCGGGACACCGTCAGTTCGCGCGCCGGATCCGCTTGCCCCCGGCACACGATTCGCTTGTACAGATCGTGCCCGACCGCCGACGCGCCGGATATCGTCAGTCCCGCGACAACCGCCAGGATAGTGGCGAACGCAACGGCAGACATGATGCCGAGGAACACATCGCCGCCGAAGTAATGACTCAGATGCATCGCCGTCATGTTCCCGCCGCCGATCAGCGCATGTGTTGCCGGATCAACGAACGCGGGATTGCGGAGCACGAACACGATCGCGCCTGCGCCGATCACGACGACCGCGGTATAGAACCACGCGATGAGCCCGGTCGCATAGAACGCCGATTGCCGGGCTGCGGCGCCGTCGCGCACGGTGAACAGGCGGCTCAGGATATGCGGCAGCCCGACCATGCCGAAGATCAATGACATGCCGAGCGAAATGGCGTCGACAGGATCCGTGACGAGCCGGCTCGGCGCAAGCACCGCCGCGCCGGCCGGATGGGATTGAACCACCGCGCCGATCAGCTGGTTCGCGCTGAAGCCGGTCGCCTGCAGCACCTTGAATGCCAGATACGTGCCGATCGCGAGCATCAGCACCGCCTTCACGATCTGCACCCAGGTGGTGGCCAGCATGCCGCCGATCAGCACATAGACCAGCACCAGTGCGCCGACCGCCAGCATCGCGACCATGTACGGCACACCGAACAGCAACTGGATCAGCTTGCCGGCTCCGACCAGCTGGATGACGAGATAGAACAGCACAATGACCAGCGAATTCACCGCGGCGAGAATCCGCACCGGACGCTCTTCCAGACGGAACGCGACGACGTCGGCGAGCGTGAAGCGTCCGAGATTGCGCAACGGTTCCGCGACGAGAAACAACAGGATAGGCCAACCGATGAGCGTGCCGACGCCGTAAATGATCGAGTCGTAACCGGAGCCAGCCATCATGCCGACCGCGCCGAGGAACGACGATGCGGACATGTAGTCGCCGGCCAGCGCGAAGCCGTTCTGCAATGGCGTGACGCCGCCGCCTGCCGTGTAGAACTGCGATACCGAACGGTTTCGATGCGAAGCCCAGTACGTGATACCCAGCGTCAACGCGACGAAAAACAGAAACGGCGCAAGCGTATACCCGCTCGCGACGCCCTTCACGACCGTGCCGGCCGCGCATGCGTTGCCCGATACGAGCGCGGCACACACGCCTTTCGACAGGACGGCCAGCGTCCGTCGGACGCGGAACGTTCCGTGTCCCATGATGTTCTCCTCCAGTTTCTTATGAATGTTCGGATCGCGCGACGTCGATTCGGTCGCGTGCCCGTGGTATCAGGCGCCGAGACGAAGCCGCACGATTTCGTCGAATATCGCCACACCGATCGGCGCCACGTCGTCGTTGAAGTCATATTCGGGGTGATGGCACATACGCCCGCCCTGCCCGAGGAAGAAATAACAGCCGGGCCGCGCTTCGAGAAAGCGCGCGACGTCATCGCCCGCCATCAGCGGCTCCACGTCGGTCAACACGTTTTCTGCGCCAACGACCGTGCCCGCCGCCTCCACGACGCACCGCGCCGGGGCTTCCGCGTTGATCGTCGGCGGCGTGCCGTGCGAGATGTCGAGATCGATCGTGCAACCGTGCGACAGCGCGACGCCTTCGCAGATCTCGCGCAAGCGCCGATGCACGCGTTCGCGTGCCATCGGCGACAGCGCGCGCGTGGTGCCCTGCAGCGATGCGCGATCCGGAATGACGTTCGCCGTCGCGCCCGCAATGAACTGGCAGATGCTCAGGACCGCGCTGTCGAGCGGGTCGATCGAGCGGCTGACGACCGTCTGCAACGCGCTCACCAGCAATGCACCGATCGCGATCGGATCGACGCTGCAATGCGGCGTCCCGCCGTGACTGCCGGTGCCGTGAATCTCGATCGAGAAGAAGTCCACCGCGGCAAGCTGCGAACCGACGCGTACGCCGATTTTCCCCGGTTCAAGCTGCGGATGATTGTGCAACCCGTAGATTTCGTCGAACGGGAAACGCTCGAGCAACTGATCGTCGAGCATCGCCTGGCTGCCTTTGACGATTTCCTCGGCCGGCTGGAATACCAGCACGACACGCCCTTTGAACCGGCGATGACCGGCAAGCAGCTTCGCTGCGCCGAGCAGGATCGCGGTATGTCCGTCGTGGCCGCAGCCATGAAACAGCCCGTGATGGACCGAGCGATAAACGGGCCGGCCCTCTTCGTGGATCGGCAGCGCGTCCATGTCGGCGCGCAGCGCAATCGTGGGACCGGGCCCGCCTTCACCATCGATCACGCCCACCACACCGGTGCGACCGATGCCGGTGTGCGTGTCGACACCGAACGAGCGCAGCAAGTCCGCGACGAACGCGGCAGTGCCGGTTTCCTGAAACGCGATTTCCGGGCGACTGTGGATCTGTCGGCGCCAGCTTTTCATGTCCTCGGACAGCGCGGCGATGGGCGTACTGATCTGCATGAAGCGACTCCTGGTATTGCTGACGCGCGGCAAGCGCGGCGGGGGAAACGAACCCTTTGAACAGGGTTCAACATTCGCCCGATTCTAGAAATCGCAAAATGAGCCGTCCAATGCAAAGTTCCGGCGTTCCCTATGTAGGGAGTGCATAGGCAAGCGCCATTGGCAGCGGCGGGATCCGTCCGCCATTGTGCTGTCCGGGCCGATGCAGCTCACCCCGAAGCGCATCGCGCCTCGTGTCCGGCAACACGAACGCGACGACGAGCACGCAAAATTCGATGACAATGTTCGTCCGTCGAATCGGCAGAGTGACATCCACCAATCTGTTTCGGAGTCTGGAATTGAATTCAACGACACTTCTGTTGTACGTGGTCACGGTCTCGGCCGTCACCATCACGCCGGGGCCGACGATGCTGCTGGCGCTGAATAACGGCGCGACGCGCGGCTTGCGTGTCGCGGCCTATGGAATTGCCGGCGCTGCATTGTCCGATCTCATTCTGATCGGCGCTGTGGGATGCGGATTGGGTGCGATTCTGCAAGCATCGGAGCAATTGTTCGCCGCGGTGAAGTGGATCGGTGCCGCTTATCTGCTGTATCTCGCATGGGCACTTTGGCGCGCGCCCGCCATGCTCTCCCACGCTGACATGACGGAGACGAACACCGCGTACGACGGCTGGTCCGCATTTCGGCGTTCGCTATTGGTCGCGCTGTCCAACCCCAAGGGCCTGCTGTTCTTTTCCGCCTTCTTGCCGCAGTTCATTCAAACCCGGACAAACGTGACGCACCAATACGTCACGCTCGCGATCGTGACGGCGCTCATCGACATCGCGCTGATGAGCGTCTACGCGATCGGCGGCCATCATGCGATGAAAGCGCTGTCCGGGCGCGCGCTGCAGTGGCTGAATCGGGGCTGCGCCGGCATGTTGGCAGGGTTGGCCGTTGCACTCAGCCTGTATCGGCGTAACGCGTGAAGCTAGTACAACATCCCGTAAATAGATTGAATAAATAACTGCCTCGGTTATCATATCTGGATGAGCCGAGGCCGACATGCAACGCCAGTGAAGCTGGCGAATAAAGAACGACAGGAACTGCGATCGCTGATTGAGCGGAAGACGGCCACGCAGCGAGACGTGATGCGGGCGCGGATCGCGTTGTGGGCCCACGAGGGTCACTCCAATACGGTGATTGCGCGGGAGCTGGGTGTCTCGGTGCAAACGGTCTGCCTGTGGCGCAAGCGCATTGCCC
>NZ_QTQP01000099.1 GCF_003854275.1 Burkholderia sp. Bp8963 | reverse complement strand
CCTTGCCCGGCAAGACGGATTCGATTCGTGCCCATACTTCATCGCTCAGTAATGTTCGAATCATCTTGACCTGCTCGCGCAAAAGACAAGATGTAAACACATTTCATCGAATGTAAACAGACCCTAGTCAGTATGACTCCCGTGAGGTAGGGGCTGGCCTGCCGTGAGGAATCAAACGCGGGTTAGCATTGCTGCCAGAGCCGCACGATGTGGGCGGCGCCACACCCAGCGATTTCCACCACGGAGGCCAGCATGGAACACGATAGCACGCTGTACGTGAGGGTCCACGAGCGACGCCGGCGCTGTATCGCGCGGTACTGACCTCAGTCCGCCCGGCAAACCACAGTCCGTGACGCCGCGGCGAGGATGGAGTAGGATTAAATCCTATTGGATGAGGAGGGTCGCCATGCGCACCACCCAGCAAATGAGCATCACGCTCCCGAACGAGATGGCCGACGGCGTGCGGCAGCGGGTCGCCAGCGGCGCCTATGCGACCGAGTCGGAAGTGATCCGTGACGCGCTGCGCGCGCTCGCGGCACGCGACCGGGCAGTCGACGCGTGGCTGCGCGAGACGGTCGTGCCGGCGGCCGATGCGCTCGACGCGGATCCGACGCGCGCGCTGTCAGCGGCCGACGTCCGCGCATCGCTCGCCAAACGCCGGGCGTCGTCGCGTTGAGCGGCCCCGACTACCACGTCGTATTCTCCCCGGAGGCGCACGACCAACTGGCCGCGCTCGAGGACGCGATCGGGGCCGCCGTCGCGCCGCGCACCGCAGCCGAATACGTCGACGCGATCGTCACCTTCTGCGAGCAACTCTCGCGGTTCCCGGCCCGCGGCGTGCCGCGCGACGACCTGCTCGCTGGCCTGCGCGTCACGCATTACCGCGGTCGTACCGTGATCGCGTATCGGATAAGCGGCGACCAGGTCGCGATCCTCGGCGTCTACTACGGCGGCCAGGATTACGTCGCGGATTTTCGTGCCAGTTTCGACGATTGAGCCGCCGACGCAAGCTCGCGAAGTACGATGCGCGGCTCATGGGAGTCCTTACGGTGACTGGCGGATACCGGTAAGACACTGACGACGTCTTACCAGCCGCGCCACTCCATTCTCGCGTCCGGCCGATCGTCCGCCGGGACTTTGCACGTACAAAGGTGACGGCTTTGGTTACACGCGCATTGCCGACCCGTTAATCACGACGCCCACGGCAGTCACCTCAAAATGGATGCGACCCCAAAACATTGATAGATATACTTATGTCAAATTTAAGCCCATACGTTCGCGATGTGGGCCCTGATCGCTCTGTTTAGTGCAGAGCCGAAACCACCGTCACTTCTCCGTCCGCCCATTATTTGGCTGCTGCGTACCGGACGACACGTTCCCGCTGGAAAATCTCAGCCCGACACCATTAACCACGTCCTGCGAGCGTCGCTCATAAGGTGCTCCGTTCAAAACGGGTCACTTTCGGCCTCGCGAATACCGTTGGCGCACGGTGGCGCTGCTTACAAGCAAGCCGGCGCTCGGCGCTCGGCGCTCGGCGCTCGGCGCTCGGCGCTCGTCAATTTACGGCGACTTCATTTGCCTCCCTTCTCGGCCTGGCATGTCCGCCATGCAAGATAGCTTCCCAGATTCGCCAGTAGCCAAATTTAAGTTGAATTTTTGCACAATTAGTGCAAAATATCATCCTAAACAAGGAGGCGACCATGTTAGTCGAATTTCGCGTCCGAAACTTCCGCTCGATTCGGGATGACATGTATCTGAGCATGGCTGCAAGCGCGGACAAGGAAAAACGGGAGTCGAATACGGCTCCTTCAGGTACGGCGAGCGTTCCAGATCTTCTGCGGTCTGCGGCCATCTATGGGCCGAACGCGAGCGGGAAGTCGGCGCTTGTCGGGGCTATGCAGCTCGCCCAGTCAGTGGTCGCAACGTCGGCGACCCTCATGCCGGGGCAGCCGCTCACCCATTTGCCCTTCAAACTCGACCCCGAATACGCTTCCGCACCCACGGAATTCGAATTTACCTTCGTACTTGGCGGAAGCCGCTACCAATACGGTTTTTCAGCGACGGCAGCTGGGATCGCCGAAGAATGGCTGCTGGTCTACAAGACTCACCGGCCGCAGATATGGTTTGAGCGTGCGTATAACGCCGCGGCGAACGCCGACGAGTACAAGTTTGGCGCTTCGCTGAGTGGCCCGAAGAAGGTCTGGCAGGACGCTACGCGGCGCAATGCTCTCTTCCTGTCCACTGCAGCCCAGTTGAACAGCGAAAGCCTTTTTCCCGTGTATGACTGGATCGTCCGGAAGCTGTTCATTATCGCTGCTGGAATGCAGCCGGCGTTTGACCAGTCGACGGCATGGATATCTGAGACGGAACGCAAGCAGATACTGTTGAAATTCTTGGGGTCAGCAGACGTCGGAATCTCGGATCTGGGACTTGAGGGGCGTCAATTGCGGCGTGTTGCTCTCGACCTCCGCAGTGACCGAACTGAGCACGCTGTCTCCGAATCGGAAGTTCAGTTTCCGGTATTCACGCACAAGGGGCCCAAGGGGGAAGGAACGCTGCAGATCGAAGAGGAATCGACTGGAACACAACGACTGTTCGCATTTGCCGCTCCAGTCATCGAATCTCTGCAGATCGGTCGCAGTATTGTCGTCGACGAGCTTGACGGAAGTCTGCACACCCACATCGTGCGCTTCTTGGTCGATCTGTTTCACCATCGGCCGCCCGAAAGCCGTCATCCTGCGCAGCTCATATTCACTACCCACGACACGGCACTGCTCGACGCGGAGATCTTCCGGCGCGATCAGATCTGGTTGATGGAGAAAGGACGCGATCAGGCCAGCACGCTGATGGCGCTTACGGACTTCTCGCCTCGAAAGAATGAAGCGCTCGAGCGCGGTTATCTCCAAGGGCGTTATGGAGCGTTGCCAATAACGATGGACTTCCAGCTCGAGGAGCATGAACTTGGCGCGTGATGATCATCCGCGTCACCGCCGCGCGCGCAGGATCGAGCGAAAAGCTGCACGACGGGAGGCATTCGAACGGATTCTCATTGTCACTGAAGGCGAAAAGACGGAAGTCAACTACTTCGAGGAAATCCGACGGGAGTACCGCTTGCCATCGGCCGCCGTCCATGTATGCCCCGCCGACGGGACGAATCCGCTGCAAGTCGTCAACTACGCACTCGATTTCTGCCAGAAGACTTGTCAATGGGAGCGCGTATTCGCGGTCATAGACCGCGATGACCACGCTCAGTATGACGAGGCATTGCGGCGCGCGGCAGAGCATAACGGCACTATTACGAACGATGAAAAGCAGCCGATCGCATTTCAGGCGATCCCGTCAAACCCCTGTTTCGAGTTGTGGCCGCTCCTCCATTTTCAGCGCTCTGAAGCACACATCCACCGCGACGATGTCGTTCGGTTGCTCTCCGGTTACATCAACGGTTATCAGAAAGGGAAGCGCGGATTGTTCGCAGCGACACATCGTGGACTAGAGGCTGCATACATGAACGCTCAACTGCTACGTCAGCGTTTGGAGCGGCCGGCGCAGAATCCGTCGACCGACGTCGACATTCTGGTTCGCGTGCTCACGACGCTTCGCAATGACGCGCTCGGCTGATGCGTTTGCCAAACCACTGCGGGCTTGCGTTCGAGAAGATCGGCAACGCACGCGCTGCCCTTCGGCCTGATGCGGACCAGCGTCCGCCACCCGTGGGGTGGTCGCTAGATCCAATGATTCGCATGAAGCCGCGCGGTCGGCCGAACCTTGCCGATCGTCCCGAGGTAGAACAGCCCTTCCCATAAGCGGCAGCAGGCGGTCCCATCGCCACCGTCCGGACCAATGTCGTCACGCAGTCCGACTACGAAGCGAGGCGGCCATAAACTTTTGTCGGGTCCTCCCTTGGAACTGGGCGGACGAGTGCCGCGGTTCGCCCAGGTCTGTCAAGATGTGCGTCAGCCCAACTGAAGTGCCTGTGGCGAAAACACACACCGCATTTTTTGCCCCGAATACTTCGCAAACGATTGCTTATACTCTGTGCACCTCTTTGTCCGAGGCACATCGCATGTGGCAGGAATCGCTTCAATTTCTTCAACGACTTAGCTGGAACACCCCATTGAGTCTGGCGCTGGCATCAGGGGCAGTCGGCTCAGTAATAACGCTCGCGTGGATCTCAGCAAGGGACGCCAGGGTGCGCAAGCGTCAGCGACGCGACGCTGCGTTGGAACTCGCATTGTCGCTGGAAAGTTACGCTCGAACCTGTCGGACAATGATGCATAAGGCCGCTTGGGCGGCAGCGGTGCCGGTCGGCCCGATGAGCTCCGATGTCAGCAAGGGCGTGTCCATCCCCGCCTTTGCCTATCCAGACAAGCTGCACTGGCATGTTCTGAGCCGCAGGGTGATCTCCGAACTGCGCGAGTACCCGGCCACGGTGCACTCGACCCGAGAATACGTGGAGGCATTTCGGGAATTCGGTGAACCAATAGACCTTTGTGATCAGGTTGAGTACGAGTGTGCTAAGGCTGCGAGCGACGCCTTAGCGCTGGCTCGGGCCACGCGCCGCCGGCACGGAGCAGCGACGTGGAAACCGGGTGCCAAAGATTCAGCCATAGAGCGCGAATTATCCGAGTTCATCAAGAGCGCCGAAGAAAAGCGCAAAGCGTTGCTCGAGCGACGACCGGAGTTCACGGTGGGCCGTCGAGCTGACGCACAGCCGTTCAAACAACCGCTAAGCGCCTGACACCTGGACGAGACAAGCGGGCGCCCAATCTGTCGGGCGCGTCGCGCCTCCCTCCTCGCGCACAAGGCAACGCGGCTGCAATGGCGGCTTCTGAGATCCCGCGGGTCTACGCGGCATGATGGCGAACGCCCTGCACTTGGCCAACCTGGACGTTCCAGTGTCGGCGATGTTGAGGCGACTACAGGGCTTTCCAGACATTGGGAGCGCCGCCGCCGAGAGCGTTCGATGTCACCGCCAGCGAATGCGTGCTGTCGACCCGCAGCAGACGTTCACAAAGTCTGCATGAACGTCTGCTGCGGGCGGAAAGTGGAAGCGATTTTCAGCAAAGTTGATCCGAGTTACGTGCGCTGAAGAGCATAGACTTAACAGAACCGAAGTGATGGGACAAGTGTGCGCATCTGACTCTCGTGGCATATACGGCCTCGGGTACCTGTTGGTTCTGGTAAAATCACCGAAGGGCCTTTGCTCGCTTCTAAGTGAGGACACTAAGAGCATGAATCTCTCTCCCACATGGGGCTCGCTAATCGCATCAAGACTTTACACAGCGTAGGCCCTGTTCCATGGCGCTCTGCGCCAAAAAGCGAGAAGTTACTCCGCGCGAACGGAGGCAAATGGGGAGGGCATTTTGAGTGCGGCCAATGGTGCAACGGAGCTTTTGCTCGTCGCAAATAAATCTGAGTTGGCTGAGTCCGGTGGCGGACACGGCTCTAAGGGCGTTGACTTCCAACGCTGGTGGGCTGTATTCCGAATGTTGGAGTTAGAGCAAGCCAATGAGCCTGACTTTCTGCTTCTCTTCGAAGCCGTCCAAGACATAACTGAGCTGGACTCGAGCTCGTCACCGACCAAAGCTACTGTATATCAGGTCAAGAAGAAGGACAGCGGTACCTGGTCTTGGTCCGTTCTGACAGGCACAACCGCACCGAAGGCCCCAAAGTCGTCCAACGGCGCTAGGGCCGCGACGAAAAGCTCCCCGGACTTTTCCAAGGTTGCTGACTCCACCCTCGGAAAGCTCCACCGCAGTCTCAGCGCGTTCAGCTCGATGCCCGTGGTGGGGTACTTCATCTCGAACGCCGGATGCGATTTCCCACTGATATCCGGTGGCAGTGCAGCTACCTCAATGCCCTGCTCTCTCTCGGAGCTGGCGTTTGCCCACGCGCAGTTGCTCGTTGATGCGTTAAGCTCGCTGGGTGCCGCGGGCACACCGACGCCGGACCTGACGCGAATCAAACTGAAGAAGATTGCCATCCACCCGGACGATCCCAGCGCGCCCGCCATCGCGTCTGCGCTAGAGCTTCTGAAACAGCGCAGTCCGGAGCACGCTGCTCAGGCTGCCGCTTTTGTCGAATCGCTGGTCATGAAGATTTCTGCCCTCGGCCGACACACTGACACGTGCGTGACGTTCGACGAACTCGTGCACGAGCGCGGCTTCTCGCGTAGCGCATTCCTTGCTGCGCTCGGCTCGTTGCAGACAGTCCCTGACCGAAACGAACTGCTGAACCTTTGGTTGAATCAGCTTCAAGCAGAAGGCTCGGACTTCCGTACTATCACGTCGATTCGGGTTGCAGCCGCTCGCGTCGCGCGAGAGCGGCTTACGGGAGGAAACGACTTGTCTCGCGACATCGACGACTTCAGCGACAATTGGGTGGATGCGAACCCATGTGGGGCCACCCTGCGACCGTACCTCGCGGCGGCCCTTTCCGCGCTCAAGGCCACCTTCAGCGATCACCGCGATGATGAGCTGACAGCGCGCTTTGTCATGAGGGCAATAGCGAAATGCGTGGACCCGAACTAAGACTTCTCGTCCGTAGCCTGAGAACAAAAGACTATGCATCGCTTCCGATTCGAGAACATCTGGCTGCTCTCGCACCGCGAGAAAAAGGCGCGCCACGTGAAATTCCATCCGAGGAAGAACCTTCTTCGAGGCAGGAACCACACAGGCAAGACGACGTTGATTCGAAGTCTGTTTGAGACGCTCGGAGCGACACCCCACGGTGAGCTTGAATCCTGGGACGACAACGCAGCTTGCCTGCTCGAGTTTTCGGTCGACGGTGAGCATTATTTCGCCCTCCACCAGGACGGACGACGGGCGCTTTTCGACGCAGAGTTTAATCTCATCATCTCGACATCGAAGTTCGCGGAATGGTCGAAGCGATTCTGCGAGATAACGGACTTCAATCTCGTCTTCTCCGATAAGAGCGAGTCGAAGGTCGTGCCCGCGGACCCAGCGTGCTTCTTCCTTCCATTTTATGTGAATCAGGATGGAAGCTGGCAGTCGGAATGGAACACTTTCGATGGCATCAAACGCTTCAGTTCGCCCTTCGGCCCCATCCTCGAATACTTTTCCGGTGTCTGCCCGCCGGAGTACTACCGCGCGCGAGCGCAGAAATCACAAGATGCGAAGGTACTGGAAGAGCACCGTCGAGAGTATCGCTTGCTGGAACGAGCAATCGAGCGCTTCAGCAAGACAGTTCCGCTTGCCGGCCCCAAGGTTAATGCTGAGAACTTTGCCGCGGAAATTGCACAGCTCACCAAGGAAGTGAACGAGCTGAATACACGCCAGGAAAAGTTGCGAAGCGTTGCGGTAAGGGAACAGGAGCTGCTGTCAAGCCTCGACCATCAGATCCGTATGGCAGATGAGGCACTCGTGGCGTACGACAGAGACGCAAAGTACCTACGCGCGGAAGGTGCCGCTCCGCTCATCTGCCCAACCTGCCACGCTGAGCATGAGAAGCCTTTCTTGGACCTGCTGCTGTTCGCCGAGGATGCTCGTGTCCTTCGCGAACTCGCCGCGCGTCTGCGTGATGATGCAGCCGAAGTCCGGCGCCGGTGTCAAACGGTTTTCTCTGAACTCAACAATCTTAATGAGAATTACCTCCGTATCTCCCGCTTGCTGGACACTCGTAAGGGGGAACTTAAATTCCAGGACGTAGTTGGAAGCATAGGAGCCGAGGCCGCCTTCGCAGCGTTCGATGCTGAGCGAAGGCAGCTGCAATCAGCAATCGATGCAGCAGTACTCGCGGTAGACGCCCTTGACGAAAAAATGAAGGAGCTCCGCTCCGCAAAACGGACCAAATCGATCTTGACGGACTTTCGGGACTTCTATGCGGCCAGCCGCATCGCCCTTCAACTAAGGTCAGTGGATGTGTCGAAGATGAAGCTCACCGCCAGACCCGCGCTCTCCGGCAGCGGTGGTCCGCGTTCCATCCTCGCATACTACGCTGCGATCTGGCGCACGGTCCAAGGCGAAACGGGAACATACGACCTCCCCATCGTGATTGACTCGCCGAACCAGCAGGCGCAGGACGATATCAATCTTCCGGCCGTGCTCCAGTTCATCGCCGAGGATCTACCGGCAGACGTGCAGCTCATCGTCGGGCTGGAAACGCCAACAGATTACACCTTTGATCGAGAGCTTCACCTTGAGCACAAATTCGCAATGCTTCGCGATAACGAGTGGGAAGCGGCACAGCAAATGATGGAACCTTTACTTGAGAAGATGTATTCCACGATGCTGTCGCAGTCCACTAGATAAAGTGGAGCAACAAGCGCCGACCGATTTAGTCTTGTCTCTAGCAAAGATTGCCAGTAAGAGGCTAGTGTGGCGCTAGCCGTTCGGAATTTGTGTCCTTTCCGCGAGATATGACAGCCCCGATCCAGCCACAATCGTAAGCTTCTTAAAGAGGACCGTCACCTTGTTTTCATTGCGTGATATCGAGATGCAGGCACAACGCACATTTTCCGATAACGAGCGTGCCGCATGCGCGGCGTCGCTTTCGCAATGACGAAAAACGTCCAACCAATTACTTTCGTAACCAGCCCCACCGCAGAGTCTGAGATGCGAAGAAAACGCTTACCGCCAAAGCAAAAGCCCAAGAGTTCGTTCGAGTTACTCAGCAATCCACTTGCGAGGCTTTACCTTTCTGGCAGAGACTTCGAGCTACATGCCCGGAAGTTCCTGTTTCATTATGATGGACCAGATTTTAACGAGAGACTGACCACGTTTCTACGAGAGCCAAATTTCCGATCAACCTTCAACGCGTTTGGTCGCACTGTTGAGGCGCTTGGCGCCAAAATCCGCCTGCCTGATAACCTGCCGGTTGAGAGAACACTAGCAATATACAGTGCCGTCTTCAAAGACGAGGCCGTGGGGCTGAATCATTTTGCGAAACATCGGTCTGCCTTCGAAAGTGCCTTTCTTCAAGGGAAGTATGATCTGGCCGAGTCGATCCTCGAACAGGTGCGTGTCGAGCTGGGTGAGTCGCTGTGGTACATACGGCACCGAATGCTTGTTTTGGTTTACAGGGACAATCTGGACGAGTTGACCGTCTTCTGCGAGGAGATGAAGAGGCGCCAAGATAATAAGCTTATCAACTACCTTATCGAGCGACTTTACCTGCTCAACCAGAAAACACACACATCCAAGCATCTCAACGGCTTGCTCGTTTCTGAGGTGAAAGAGTTGCGACAGGCGACGTCTGGACCTTTCGCTGACTTTCTAGCGTTCACGTTCGCGCCAGATCCTCTCTTCCAGCGGACAGACTATCGCCGCTGCTTACCATGCTTCTCAATGTTATCCCTGGTCGATCAGTACTCGGCACTGGTCGACCTCGTACCACGCATCATCACGGAAGAAGGCGAGTACAAAGCGTCTGCCGACGAAACGCGATTGTCCGTCCGTTTCATGCATGACTTGGCAGTCCTAGTAGACGATCCGGCCATATGTGCTGTTGATAGCGCGAACTCAACTCACGCACGTGGTGTCGATGCGGTCGAGATGTCGCTTCTCACCGCATACGATCTGGGCCAATATCGTCAGGTTCTCGACTTATTCGGATCGCATGCTCATGAGATGAGCAATCCGACAACGTTCGTCAATATTCTGGCGAAGTGTCTGGCCTACGAGAAAGATACTTCCCTTGCTCCCGTGGGGCCGCTTGGCGAACTTGCCAGTAAGGTATCTGCCCTCTATACGCTGTCGGACCAACTTGCCAGTGTCTACGACGAGATTCTTGGTACCGTCATTAGATGCCGAGGGCTCACGCGGAACATCGATTTCCAGTTGATGGTCTACAAAGCGGCACCTTTCCGGTTTAATGCCACGGATTTGCGCTTCGCGGCGAGACTCGCTTCGTGCGGTGACGCGGTCGTAAGCCCTCTCGTATACAGAATGGCAGAGAACGACTCGCCAATGTCGCGCCATCTATTAGATGGGGCCGAATCTATTCCGGCAGTCGACTATCGGATTAAGAAGCGCGAGATCGCGAGATTGGCAAGTGAAGGCGCCACAGAGGAAATCATACTTGCGAAACTTGACGAGTTTCGTCGCGCGACACCGCTCCAAAAGGATTACTTTGAGTTGCTCGCCGAGTATCTGGTCTTCAGAAATGAAGCGCAACGGCTTGTTACGACCGCGGCACGCATTTTGGCGATTGAGCCGAACAGTTTCGTTTGCTTCCCAATGGAAAGTCTCATGCGGGAAATCGAGGCGGAGCGTTTGGCTTCAGTTGATGCTGTGATCGTCTGTTACTTCTATTCAAAGCACATATCATCAAAAAAAGATTATGTCCTCAATGAGGCATTCGAAGATTTTTTGTCATCCAGAGATGTCAGGATGCCGTCAGAGCTGTTCGACAATTTGGATGTCGGCGAGGCTCAATACAAGCTCTTCTTTGACAGGGTTTGCACTACCGACGTCATGGACTTCCTGTCGTGCTTCAAGAGCTCTAATGAGTTACGAGTTCAGAGACTTCTGATACTGGACCATCTGCAGGAGCGTGGCCTGGTCAAAGTCGAAGATCAATACCGTGAACTCACCGACTTACTGGGTCAGATCATCACCGAGGCAAGCACGACCGAGATCAACGGGAACAAGATTTTTGTCGATACCGATGCCATTCGCGCTAGCATGCTGGAAGAGGTGGACTCGCTCCTGTCAATCTACAAAATATCGGATGAACCAGACGGTGAAGGTTTTGTGCGTGCACCGAGTATCAGCGAAGAAGAGCGCAAAGTCGTCGCTGGCGATCGGAACACAACGCTATTCAAAATCATCACGCAGGTGCGACGAAAGTTCCTCATCGACGAAAAGCATGGGTTGGATAAGAATCTCAGCGCGGAGATTCGTCACGGGTTCTTTGAAAACCTGATGCGCTCCCGGCTTGAGGCATTCCATTACACACAAGTCTGATGCTCAATCTCGCGCATGTACCTGATGCCAGCAACGAAGTCCACTATTCGCTGCATGCCTAGCCAGATGGTTTTGACGCCAGGTTCGCCGTCGCCTTTGCGCGC
>NZ_QTQP01000009.1 GCF_003854275.1 Burkholderia sp. Bp8963 | reverse complement strand
CTCCGGCGGCAACAACCGCGCCACTGCTCTGTCCTTGAATGTCTGTCCGTATCGCGCCAATTCATTCTCTCTTTACTGCCCCCAGGTTCCAATTCTATCCGGGCGGCATCTATTCTGACGCGGGGGGCTGACCACGGAGCAGGTCGCGCAATGCCGCGACATCCTCGACCACGCCGAGTGGACCGACGGCAACGCGACGTCCGGCGTGCAGTCCGCGCTCGCGAAACGTAATCGACAACTGCCCGAGGGTTCGCCTGCGGCGCGCGTGGTGGGCGACGCGATCCAGGATGCGCTCGCGCGCAATGCGCTGTTCTTTTCGGCGGCACTGCCGCTCAAGGTGTTTCCGCCGCTGTTCAACCGTTATGAAGGCGGCGAAGCGTTCGGCACGCATGTCGACAACGCGATTCGGCTGCTGCGCGGCACGGATTTCCGCGTGCGCAGCGACCTGTCGGCGACGCTGTTTCTCGAAGCGCCCGAAGCGTACGACGGCGGCGAATTGTGCGTCGAAGACACGTACGGCACGCATCGCGCGAAGCTGCCGGCCGGGGATCTGGTGCTGTATCCGGCATCGAGCCTGCATCACGTGACGCCCGTCACGCGCGGCGCGCGGGTGGCTTCCTTCTTCTGGATCCAGAGCATGGTGCGCGATGACGCGGATCGGACGCTGCTGTTTCAGCTCGATACGCAGGTTCAGCAGCTATCCGCGGAGAAAGGCGCGAAGGACGCGAGCGTGATCGCGCTCACCGGGATCTATCACAACCTGTTGCGGCGGTGGGCGGATGCGTGAGCAGTGCTCGCTTCTGCCGGCAGAGGGGAGTAACGCTGCCGCCTGTCTGGGCATTCCGCAAACCATCTGAACAAAACAATGAGAACGCTCGAGGCGTCCTCAAACTTATAGACGCAAGCGCCCGACGCGGCGTGCGATCGCATCTTGAACACACTATCTAGTCAGCCAGAAATAGTAGCTTGCCGTAGCTGCCAACACGACTGCGGCGGTATAGAAAGCGGGTTGGTTGCGTAGGAAATCAAGCTTGCTTGGCTCTTCCTCGATTTCGTTGTCCAGATTCCAGTAGTCAAACATCCATGGAGTATGTACAACGTTAAGCAGCAACACCGCAGCCGAGCTTACGAACAGCACGAAGAGGACAATTTCCTGAGTAGTCGACATACCTGCCCCTATCAACGGGCGTTCCAGCGCGTGAAAATTTCGAGCTCCATCTGATATAGCTCGTCCAGTGTGCCACCGATCATGCCGCCCAGGGTGCTTCCGAGCGTGACCGTCGCGATGGCACATACTGGTTCTGCCGGACCGCACAAAAACGAGACATAGAATCCAGCTACTCCACCACCGATCATACCGCCCGCGATAATACTGCCTTGCCGAGCGAGCTCCTTTATTTTATCTTCCGCCCTATATACTTCATTAGCGGCGAGCATAGCAGTCAACAAAATCAGGACTGTGCTATATGCTCGCATCTTCATGATTCTGGTATTCACACCAGCATTCGGCCGGCCGGCAGATTTGATCACCTCATAGTAGACTTTATTGCGCTCCACTTCGGTCAAATCCGAAAAAGGCTTTCCGAAGTCGCGCATGGCGTATCTATCGAGATAGTAATCGAACCCTTTGGCCTTCAACTTCAACCTTTCGGCCTCAGCCACACCGGTGGCCGTCGTATATTTCCGATATTCGACAAACAACTGATCACGCGTCTGGTTGCAAAACAGCGCCCCCTCTTTAACGGATATACGACCGGAATCAACTTCCTTCCGAACCTCGTCGGAAACCTCCTTGATGTGTGCCATATAGCGCTTGCGCGTATCTTCGTTCTTGATGACGTCATAGGCAAACCGTGTCGCAGCCGCCTCAAAGGAGGCGATCGCCTTTTCAAGGAAGTCACTTCTAATATGATGCGTTTCTTGCGTCGCGTAACTGCCCTCGTGGATGGCCTTATTCTGGTTTTCTGCCATACTTACCTCAGAATCGCGTCGATCAGACGCTCGGTGACCGAGCTGTAGTTGGCTTGTTCACCCTCGACATGGAGCTCAATTTTCTGGCATGGGCTACTATTTGGCCGATCAAATGCGACCATATTCCTTGAGTCGACAACCCCCTCCTCAACAGACCCATCTGCAAAATGAGCAGTACAGCGCAGCCCTTCGCAGTTGCCTTGTTCGTTCAGCTTGAACCGTACCCAGTGCTCGGGATCAGCCTTTGTCAATGCCACAACATCTGTCGCCGCAAATCCCATACTTGATAACCCCTCGCCATCATATTGCTCGAACATCACGCTTTGCGACGGAAGCATAGTTGGCATCGGATAGCAGCCACACGAAACCTTGTCGCCCTCAAGCGCGACCTTCTGCCCCATCCAGCCATCGGGGAACCGCGGGCCGACTGCAACGACATGTCCAACCGAGCCGCATGCCGGACACATCACCGACGCGCCGACATGCGTCAACTGCTGCCCCATGACTGACGTAGTGGCAATGCCCTCTGTCACTACGCCCCCGGCAGTCGACTTGTCACCCACTCTCAGATAATGTCTTTTCACTGATTTTAGCCCTCTCGGATTCTTTGTTCCGACTAATACCCGACGCAGGACCGTTTGTCGAGAGACGAACGTCGACTTGACTAAATGTGACATTCGGTTACGAGTCGCCTCGCAGAATCACCTCGCAGAACTACGAGGATGCCCGAGTAACAGCGTTCGCATTCTTCTTGTCGCGCCGCCCTGCTTCCCTGCGCTCAGCTATTCGTCACCCATGACAGTCCCGCAGCACCTTCTCGATTTGTCAAATCCGGCCGTATCGCGCGCGTGAAACCCAGCTGATGGATAAATTGCGCGGTTCGGTCACGCGCTACGCGCCATCCCATAGATCCGATTGCGGAAAATGATTGGGACGCGTCGCGGTGATCCCGCTGGATACGCAAGCATTGGTGCAGTGGGTTGCCGCGATCCGGTAGTCGTCACGGCACGCGGTCCGCTCGCTCATCCCGCCTCAGATTACTGCCATCAAAAGACGCACACTTCACCATCCTCCGGCACGACCAACCGATCAGTCATCCCCTTCTCAGCCGAGAATTCACGCAGTTCCTTCCGGGTCAGCATTGCATGATTGACCGCCTCCATATGTGACGCAATCAGCGTCGCCTGAGGCGCGGCCTGATAGACCTTGTGAACATCCTCCTTGCCCATGATGATCGAGCCCAGGCCGGGCACTTGCGCATCGCCGCTGTTCAGGATGACGGCATCCGGCCGATGGGTTTTCAGGCTGTCCTCCACGAACGTGTTCCAGACCGTATCGCCGGCGAGGTACAGCGTCTTTTCCGCCGAATGCTTGAACACGACGCCGCTCACCTGCCCCATCCGATCGCCAATCGCGTGAATGACTTCGTCCGACCCGTGCTGACCGGGCGTCTTGATGAGCGTCACGCCGTTGAATGACGCGTTGTCCGTGAGCACGCGCACATCCGTGAATCCCGCATCCTTCACGATCGCGGCATCCTGCTCATGCTGGACGAACACCGGCAAACCTTTCGGGATCGACGATCGGGCCGCATCGTCCCAGTGATCGAGATGGGTGTGCGTCACGATGACGGCGTCCACATCGACGATCTGTTCGACCGGGAGGGGCAGCTCGACGGTCGGCCATTTCAGGTGGCTGTTCGCGGTGCCTGCGAATCCGGGATAGGTGCCCTTGGGCGAGAGCACGGGATCGACGAGAAAGCGCGTGCCGGCGATTTCGACGATGACGGTTGCATTGCGGATTTGCTGGACCTTCATGGTGACACTCCTTCTACGCGGGGGATTATTAAGCACCGGTCGTTACAGAATCGGGCAAAAAAAGTGCATGCAACCTGCATGCACGACCTCGAACGTCTTCACTCTCAATCGAGATTCAGGAAAAGCAGTCGCAACGCATCATCGAGTCGCTCGTTACCGTAACCGGCTCGAACCATCACCTGAAGCCCCGGGAACGCGACAACCAGGAGCCTGGCCACGTCTCGCGCAGGTCTCGCGCGGCTCACCGAACCGTCTCCGTGACCGCGCTCGATCGTACGTGTCAAGGCATCCTCAATATATTGAAAGTCGCCCTGCACCCGCTCTCGAACCTCGGGGTCGTGCGGCGCCATTTCAACCGCCTGATTGATGCTCATGCATCCGTTCGAGAACTTCGGCGCACGAGCATCCCTGACGATCATGCGGAAAAATGTCTCGATCGCGTCGCGAGCGGGCCCGTGGTCGAGGATCTGGTGCATGTCACGAGCGCGATCGCGCCGATACGCGTCGAATGCCGCGAGAAAAAGCTCGCGTTTGCCGCCAAATGCACCGTAAAGGCTGCTCTTGCCGAGCCCCGTCGCATCAACCAGATCCACAACGGAAGTGCCTTCGTAGCCGTTGCGCCAGAAGACTTCCATCGCTTTGTGCAAAACCTCTGCGGCATCGAATTCCCGCGGCCGCGCCATCATCGCCCTCCACCAAGCCGAATTACCGGTTGGCGGCGATTATGAAACGATCGGTACGAAACGTCAACCGGGCCTCGCATGAATCGGGTGGTCAGGCCCTCTGCAGGATGTCGATCGCCTTGTCGGCATCGCCCAGCGAGTCGACCGCAATATAAGCAACGAACTGCGAGCCGAGCACGGCGGCCGATACGCCGCGCAGATTGATCCCTCCGTCGCCGAGCATCGCAGTCAATTGCGCGATGACGCCCATTTGATCCAAACCCATTACACGGACGGAGTGAAGGCTCGGGGTCACGTTGAACCCTACCTGCGAGGCCGCGCGGATCACCGCGTCGCCCTGCAGTGGCGCGACGAACACGATCCCCTTGCCCGGCGCGTCCGACTTGCGGCGCGCAACGACGAACTGCAAGTCCGCGCCCGCATCCCGCAACGCGCCCAATACGTTCGCGAGGCCGCCCGGTTTGTCTTCGATGGTGGCGGCCCAGACATCGACACGTTCTACGCTCAGTTCCATGGCAGTCCCTCCCGCCCGTCTCACCTCGATAAAAAAAATCTACTTCACGGGGGGCACGCGGGCAAGGCGCGCGGCTGATGTCACGCTCCGCTCGCGCGCGAATCCGCACTTGCCCATCACCGCCCGCTCACGCACAATTCCAGCACCTGCTTCCCGTTCCCGCTTCGCCGATGACCTATGCGTCGCTCGCCACCGGCGTCCTCCTTGCCGCCGGCCTCGGTCAGCGCTTCGACCCCAGCGGCCTGCACAGCAAGCTGCTCGCCCTGCTTCCCGACGGTACGCCGGTCGCGGTCGCGGCCGCCCGCCGGCTCGCGGCAGCGACCGCGGACGTGATCGCCGTCGTGCGCCCCGGCGCCGACAAACTCGCGATGCTGCTGAACGAAGCGGGTTGCAAGGTGATCTTTGCGGCCGACGCCGAGCGCGGGATGGGCGCGAGCCTCGCCGCCGCAGTGCGCGAAAGCCCCGACGCGAGCGGCTGGCTCGTCGCGCTCGGCGACATGCCGTGGATCACGCCCGCCACCTATGAAGCCGTCACGCGCGCGCTCGACGCCGACGACGCGTCGATCGTCGCGCCCGTCTATCGCGGGATGCGTGGCCATCCGGTCGGATTCGGGGCCGGCCATTACGACGCGCTTGCCGCGCTCGACGGCGATACGGGTGCCCGCGTGCTGTTCGCGCGCGAGCCCGTGACGCTGCTCGACGTCGACGATCCGGGCATCCTGCGCGACGTCGACACGCCCGCCGACCTCGCGCGCGGGCGCGGCGAATCCTGAGCGACCGCCGGCCAAAACCGGGTGCAAACGCGCGTCCGATTGCCTATAACGGAGACGAGGCGCCCGCGCCTCGCTGCCGCCATCACGATCCGCGAGGGCTCCATGACCGATCACACGACTCCGCTGCCCGAGCCCCCGGCAGACCCGACCCGCGATCCGGAAGGCGACCCGCTCGTGCCGCCATCGCCCGGACATCACGAGAATCCGCAGCAGCCGGAAGGGCCGCCCAGCAAGGACCCTGTCTAGACGTCGTCGAATCGTCGCGCTGCAAGCGTCGCCGCCCGCACCAGCCTGGTGCGGGGTGACAGAATTCGTCCGCGTCGTTCGCACGATCCGCCACGTCGAGATCGCAACGCACTGACGCGCCAACAGCTGCATCGCGCACGCCCCCTCCCGCTTCAAGCACACCTCAGCCGCAGACCTTGCATGCGGCGACCGACGCACGGCCATCCGTCCCGCGTGAATCTCTCGCGCCCGCCGTCTCCTAGGGATTCCCCCCCTACACCCTGCGGCCTCGCGTGCCGTCAAACAGTGACCCCGTCACGCCGCAAGCGGCGCGTTTCCCCGATCGACCGACCACACACCATGCGCAATCTCACCCTGAACCAGAAACTCGCTTCGATGATCGTCATCCTGTGGCTCGGCCTGCTGGTGATCGCCGGACTCGGCGCGTGGCAGACGCGCACGTCGATGATCGACGATCGCCGCGACCAGCTCGCGTCGCTGGTCGCGCAGGCGACGAGCGTCACCGACCACTACTACAAGTTGTCGCAGCAGAACGCGATGCCGGAAGCCGACGCGAAGCAGCGGGCGCTCGACGCGATCGCCGCGATGCGCCACGGCACCGATGGCTACATCTCGATCAACGATTCGAAGCCGGTGATCGTGATGCATCCGATCAAGAGCGAACTCAACGGCAAGGACGTGTCCGGCTTCGTCGATCCGACCGGCAAGCACCTGTTCGTCGAGATCGTGAAAGCCGCCAACGGGGAAGGCGGCAAGGGCTTCGTCACGTACCTGTGGCCGAAGCCGGGTGCGGACAAGCCGCAGGACAAGACCAGTGCCGTGCAGCGCTTCGCGCCGTGGGACTGGTATCTGGTGACGGGCATGTACATGGACGACGTGCACGCAGCCGTGCTCGCGAGCGTCGGCCGCTGGCTCGCGATGACGACCGTGCTCGGCTCGATCGCGACGCTCGTGATGGTGCTCGTGCTGCGCAGCGTGCGCGCGAACCTCGGCGGCGAGCTCGAGACCGCGCTCGACGCCGCGCAGCGGATCGCGCAAGGTGACCTGACCGCGCGCGTCGACGTGAAGCAGAACGATCGCGGCAGCCTGCTGCACGCGCTGCATACGATGCAGGGCGGGCTGATCGACATGGTGTCGCGCGTGCGCGCCGGCACCGAGAACATCAACGTCGGCGCGAGCGAGATCGCCGCAGGCAACACGGACCTGTCGCAACGCACCGAGGAACAGGCGGCCGCGCTCGTGCAGACCGCGTCGAGCATGGACCAGATGACCGCGAACGTGAAGCAGAACGCGGACAGCGCCGCGCAGGCGGCCACGCTCGCCGACCAGGCCGCGCAGGTCGCGACGCGCGGCAGCACGGTCGTCGACGACGTCGTGCGCACGATGGCCGAGATCACCAGCAGCTCGCACAAGATCGGCGACATCATCGGCGTGATCGACGGCATTGCGTTCCAGACCAATATCCTCGCGCTGAACGCGGCCGTCGAAGCGGCGCGCGCGGGCGAACAGGGCCGCGGCTTCGCGGTCGTCGCGGCCGAGGTGCGCTCGCTCGCGCAACGCTCGGCAACGGCGGCGAAGGAAATCAAGTCGCTGATCGTATCGTCGAACGAAACCGTTGAGCACGGCGCCACGCTCGTCACGCACGCGGGCCAGACGATGGCCGAGATCGTGCAGTCGGTGCGGCGCGTGAACGAGATCCTCGACGAGATCAGCCACGCGTCGCGCGAGCAGAGCACGGGAATCGAGCAGGTCAACCGCGCGGTCGGCGAAATGGATCAGGTGACGCAGCAGAATGCGGCGCTGGTCGAGCAAGCCGCCGCCGCCGCGCATTCGCTGCGCGACCAGGCGGAAGCACTACGCGATGCCGTCACGCGGTTTGCGCTGCCGGCCTGAGCGGGCCGCCAGCCAGATCGAGGCTCGCCGCTCGCTGCACGAGTTCGATATCGTTTTTCACGCCGAGCTTCTTCATTGCGCTGATCTTCTGCGCGCTGACCGTCTGCTTGCCCTTGTTCAGCCGTTCGGCGATCCGATTGATCGAAATGCCGGCCAGATAGAGGCTAATCACCTCGATTTCGCGCGGCGACAGCTTCACCACGGCGGGGGCGTCTTCATCGGTCGAATCGAGCGTCTGCCTGACGGCCGGCGACAGGTAACGGCCGCCGCCGTAACTCGTGTGGATCGCGGTCACGATGTGGCCAACGTCGTCGTGCTTGCTGACGACGCTCGACACCCCGCTCGACAGCATCGAGCGGATGATCACCGGATTCTCGTACGTGACCAGCGCGACGACGCCGACGTTCGGATGACCGAGCCGCAGGCGCTCGAACAGCTTCAGCCAGTCCATCTGCCCGCTGTGGCGCATCGAGTGATCGACAAGCACGATGTCGCATTCGATGTCGTCGAGCGCCGCGATCAGATCGCCGGTATTCCGGTACGCGCCGACCAGTTCGATCGCGCACGCGCTTCCCGCGACGTACTCAAGGCCGGCGAGCGTCAACGGCCAGTCATGAGCGAATACGGTACGGACACTGAATTTCCCGATACTCATTTCCACGTTTCCTGAAGGTTTCCGCATCGCGCAGATATCCCGCGATCCGGTGTTGAGATCGAATTACCCGCACGAGCTATTTTTAGCTCGTCAGATATTTTATGAATCCGCTGCGGAACGTGGTATCGGACGGAAACTCAATGGGCCGCCAAAAGCGTCGTACAAGTTTGATATTTGATCCGCTTCCTGGTCGGCTTCGCCTGCGCCCCCGGAAGGACGCGGTGCGGCTTCTGAAGCCGCACGACCGATCGGCGCGATGCGCAGCCCGTCAGGCCAGCGCGGGACGATGATGATGTTCGCGCAACTCGCCCGGGATCGCGCGCTCGACCAGCCCGCCGCCGTCGATCCATGCACGCGTCCGCTGCGCGGCCTGGTCGATCAGTTGCGCGCATTGCGTGTAGTCGTAGGACGACACGTCGAGCGGACACAGCGGCGGCACGACGTGGATCTGCGCGCGGGCGGCGTAATGCTCCAGATCGTGCACCAGTTGCCGCGCGATCACGAGGGTCAGCGCATGCGTCGCGTGGGCAATCGCGCTGCGCGGCGGCACCCGCAGCGCGCACGCGAAGCCGGCCGGCAGCACGACGATCCGCTTGACGCCGAGTGCGACCGCCACCGAGATCGGCGTATTGTTCGCGACGCCGCCATCGACGAGCTCCACGCCGCCGATGCGCACCGGAGGAAACACGCCGGGGATCGCGGCGCTGGCCTGCACGGCGTCCACGACCGGCCCGGCCGACAGCACGACTTCGGTGCCGTTCAGCATGTCGGTCGCGACGATGTGGAGCGGCAGCGCGGCTTCCTCGATCCGGCGGTACGGCAGGTGTTTTTCCAGCAGCAGGCGCAGCGCGTCGGCTTCGACGAGGTGGGGCCGGTTGCGCAGGACCATCGCGAAGAGGCTGCGCATCGACAGCGGCATGATGTCCTGCCGCCGAATGCTGCGCCACAGCGCGGCGAGCATGGCGACGCCTTCCGCATCGGGACGGCCTGCGAAATAGGCGGCGTTGATCGCGCCCGCCGACGCGCCGATCACGCAATCCGGGCGCTCGCCGCTCGCGATCAGCTCGTGGAGCATGCCGACCTCGATCGCGCCCAGGCTGCCGCCGCCGGCGAAAACGAACGCAGTTGACGGGATCGGGTTGGGCGGCACGATCGGCCTCCGTGATGTGGATGTGGCGCCGGGCATCGGCGCAGCACTCCTGATGATGGACCGGGCCAGCGCAATCAGGTCTTGATGAAAACCCTGCCGGGCGGTGCGCGACTGGCCGGGTGGCCAACGTGATCGCCGGCGCGATGCGGCGGGCAGCGCTGCGGGTAAAATTGCGGCCTTCGAATGCGATTTCCGGGCAACGCGCCGTTGACGTGCCGCGTGCGCCCTCGCCTGTTCTCTCCGACTGACCCATGACCGATTCCGACCTCCAGGCCGACGACACCACGATCCACGACGATACCCTCTGGCGCGACAACGGCTGGACTGCGCGCGTCATCAAGAACGAAGACGACGACGGCTGGGCCGTCGAGATGGTCAAGGACGGCGAGTCCGAGCCGGCACTCGTCGGGCCCTGGACGATGGGCCGCGACAAGAAGAACCCGAAACCGCTCGATGCGAATGCGTTCCGGACACTCGTGAAGACCGCGACCGAGGTGCTGATGCGGCACGCGCAGCAGCGGCGCGCGATGCTGCACAAGGAAGTGACGGTCTGGGCCGGCGACGACGAAGTGTCGGTCACGCTCGATATCGTGCCGGACGAGTTCGAGCCCTATGCGGAACTCAAGGCGTTCGACCGGTTCGGCGACCTGCTCGGGGAAGCGAAGGTATCGGCCGGGTTCAAACTGAACAAGGCCAGTGCCGACCGGTGGGTCGAGTCGGGGTTCGGGCGGCCCGCGTAAGCGGCACGCACAAGCGGCACGCTTCGCGCGCGGCCGGCATGCCTACTTCGCGCAGCCGGCGAGAAAGATGCGCACCGCCTGCCGCGCGATGCGCGCGCGCGCCGCCGCATTGGGGCGCCGGGCGGCGCCGAGCAGCATGCGGGTGCGGATGCCGCCGAGCACCAGATAGACGAACTGCTCGGTGGCGAGCGTGACGTCGCCGATTTCCAGCCTGCCTGCATCGACCGCCGCGCGAAGATAGCCGGACAGCGGCTCCATCCCGCTCAGCGCGCCCCCTTTGCCGTAATAGCCGCGAATTAGTTCCGGAACACGGTGCGCATCGAGCAGCAGCAACCGGTACCACTCGATCATCTCGGGGCGCGTGCCCACTTCCAGCAGATGCAGCGCAACCGTCTCGAGCACGGTTTCGGGGCGCCCCGCTTCGACCACGAGGCCGCGCAGTTCCTCGACCCACGCGCGCCGCAGCGTGTCGAGGATCGTCGCGAACAGGCCCGCCTTGCTGCCGAACCGGCTGTACAGGGTTTTCTTCGCGACGCCGGCCTCGCGCGCGATGCCGTCCAGGCTCGTCTCCCGATAGCCCGCGCCCAGGAATTGCCGCGTCGCCACCTCGAGCACGCGCTGCAGACGGAGTTCCGACTCCTGCAGCGTCGGGCGGCCGCCCGCTTTCGCTTCGGGAACCCGGACAGTTTGCATTCCGATCGATCCTATTGACATTCGGAGTGTGCGGTGGAAACTATACCGTTGCGTTTCCGCTGTTGACGAGAGCTGACGCTTGCACGCCCGACTCCCGCCCCATGCAACGCCCAACCTACCCGACTCACGGGGGCGCGGTCAATGGTCGACTTCTTCATCGAGCGTCCGGTCTTCGCGTCATCGATCGCCATCATCATGGTGCTCGCGGGGCTCATTGCCTGGTTCAGTCTCCCGGTCGAACGCTTCCCGCAGATCACGCCGCCGCAGGTGCTCGTCAAGTCGACCTACACGGGCGCCAGCGCGCAGGTCGTCGCGGACACCGTGACCACGCCGCTGGAAGCGCAGATCAACGGCGTCGAAGGCATGAGCTACATCTCGTCGGTCAGCGCGAACGACGGCAGCTCGACGATCACGGTCACGTTCGATGTCGGCTACGACATCAACATCGGCGCCGTCGACGTGCAGAACCGCGTGTCGCAAGCCACCGCGCAACTGCCCGGCATCGTCACGCAGACCGGCATCACGATCCAGAAGCAGAACCCGAACTTCATCCTGGCCGTGAACCTGTATTCGCCCGATCGTTCGATCGATCCGGTCACGCTCAGCAACTTCGCATACCTGCAGGTGGTCGACGCGCTCAAGCGCCTGCCCGGCGTCAGCGACGTGACGATCTTCGGCGAGCGCCGCTATTCGATGCGCATCTGGCTCGATCCGGACAAGCTCGCCGCGCTCGGCATGACCGCGACCGACGTCCAGAACGCGATTCTCGACCAGAACGTGCAGGTCGCGGCCGGCAAGTTCGGCGAAGCGCCGTCGCCGCCCGGCACGACGTTCCAGTATCAGATCAACACGCAGGGCCAGCTCGCCGACGCGCGGCAATTCGGCAACATCGTGCTGCGCGCCGGCACCACGAACGACGCCGTCGTGCACCTGCGCGACGTCGCGCGCACCGATCTCGGCGCGCAGCAATACACGTCGAGCGCGTCCGTGAACGAAAACCCGGCGGTGCTGCTCGCCGTGTTCCAGTTGCCGACCGCGAACGCGCTGGACCTCGACCGGCGCGTGAAGGCGACGATGCAGTCGCTCGCGCAGCGCTTCCCGAAAGGGATGGCGTGGGGCATCACGTACGACACGACGATGTTCGTGTCCGCGTCGATGACCGAGGTGATGAAGACGCTCGGCTTCGCGCTGCTGCTCGTGCTCGGCGTCGTGTACCTGTTTCTGCAAAGCTGGCGGACCACGCTGATTCCGATGATCGCGATCCCGGTGGCGCTCGTCGGCACGCTGGCCATCATGCTGGTGCTCCGCTTCTCGCTGAACACGGTCAGCCTGCTCGGGATGGTGCTCGCGATCGGCCTCGTGGTCGACGACGCGATCGTCGTCGTCGAAAACGTCGAGCGCCAGCTCGAAAGCGGGCTGGCGCCGATGGCGGCGGCCAAGCAGGCGATGCGCGAAGTGACGGGGCCGATCGTCGCGACGTCGGCCGTGCTCGGCGCCGTGTTCGTGCCGATCGCGTTCCTGCCGGGCATCACGGGCCGTCTGTACAACCAGTTCGCGCTGACCATCGCGATCTCCGTGATGCTGTCGGCATTCAACTCGCTGACGCTCAGCCCGGCCCTTTGCGCGGTCCTGCTGCGCCATCAGGAGCAGCGCCGGTTCGTGCTGTTCCGCGCGTTCAACCGCGGCTTCGACTGGACGCGGCAACGCTACGCGGGCTCGGTGCGCCAGCTGATCGGCGCGCGCTGGCTCGCGCTGGCGCTGTTCGCGGGCGGCCTCGGCGTCACCTATGTGCTCTATGCGACGATTCCGCATGCGTTCCTGCCCGTCGAGGATCCCGGCTATTTCTACGTGATCACCCAGTTGCCGAACGGCGCGTCGCTGCAACGCACCGAAGCCGTCATCGACAAGACGCGCGCGATACTGCGCGCGACGCCCGGCGTCGCCAACGTGCTGTCGATCAGCGGCCTCAACTTCGTGACGCGTGCGACCGCGTCGAACAGCGCCGCGCAGTTCGTGATCCTGAAGCCGTGGGACGAGCGCGGCGAGCGGCTGCGCGTCGCGAACCTGATCGCGGCCGTGCAGCCGAAGCTTGCGCGGATTCCCGAAGCCGTGTCGCTCGCGCTGAATCCGCCGACGATTTCCGGGCTGGGCACGTTCGGCGGCTTCGACTTCGAGATCGAGGACCTGACGGGCCGCGGCAGCGTCGCGCTCGATGACGCCACACGCGCGTTTCTCGCGGAGGCGCGCCGCCAGCCGGAACTCGACGCGCGCACGCTGCTGACCAGCTTCAACACGTCGACGCCGCAGTTCGATTTCCATCTCGACCGCGACAAGGCGAAGCTGCTCGGCCTGAACGTGGGCGACGTGTTCCGGACGATGCAGATTTACCTCGGCTCGCTGTTCGTCAACAACGTCACGCTGTTCGGCCGCAATTTCGAAGTCGTCGTGCAGGCGGACAGCCACGCGCGCGGCAGCAGGAACGACCTGTCGCGCCTCTACGTGCGCAATGCCGCGGGCGGCATGGTGCCGCTCGCGACCCTCGGGCAGCTCCGGTCGATGGTCGGCCCCGAGACGGTCCCACGCTACAACGTGTACGGCGCGGCCGAGATCACCGGCAGTGCGGCGCCCGGCTACAGTTCGGGCCAGGCGATCGCGGCGATGGAGCGCGCCGCCCGCGTGCTGCCCGCGGATTTCGGCTTCGACTGGACCGGCATCACGTACCAGGAGCTGAAGGCCGGCTCGGTTGCCGGCATCGTGTTCGCGCTCGCGATCGTGTTCGTGTTCCTGTTCCTCGCCGCGCAGTACGAAAGCTGGTCGCTGCCGTTCACGATCATCCTGACGGTGCCGCTCGCGCTGTTCGGCGCGCTGGGGCTGCTGTGGCTGCGCCGGATGCAGGTCGACATCTATGCGCAGATCGGCTTCGTGCTGCTGATCGGGCTGGCCGCGAAGAACGCGATCCTGATCGTCGAATTCGCGAAGCGCCGCCGCGAAGCGGGCCTCGCGATCGTCGACGCGGTAACCGAGGCGGCCCGGCTGCGGCTGCGTCCGATCCTGATGACGGCCTTCGCGTTCATCTTCGGCGCGATGCCGTTGATGGTCGCGACAGGCGCCGGCGCCGCGAGCCGGCAATCGATCGGCACCACCGTGGTTGGCGGCATGCTCGCGGCCACGCTGCTGTCCCTCGGGTTCGTGCCGATCTTCTATGCGGTGATCGAACGGCTGCGCGAAGCAATGCGCGAACGCGCCGGACGCGCGCATCGCGTCCGGCCGCCGCCCGCGGAGTGACGCAAGCACGAGGCCATGATGAAGATCAGCCGATCCACCGTCATTGCTGCCGCCATCGCGGTTGCGATTGCGCTGTGCGTGCCGCTGCTCGTCCCGCGCGGCGCGCAACGCGCTGCCGGCGACCCGCCCCCGTCTCGGCCCGCCGCCGTGCTCGACGTGCCGGTGACGCCGGTCGTCGCGCGCACCGTGCCCGTCTATCTCGAGTATGTCGGCACGACCGACGCAATCCGTACCGTCACGCTCCAGGCGCAGGTGACGGGCTATCTGCTAAAGCAGGCGGTGCCCGACGGCGCCGACGTGCCCGCCAACGCGCTGCTGTACCAGATCGATCCGCGCAGCTATCAGGCGACGCTCGACGCGGCGACGGCGCAGGCCGACAAGGATGCGGCCGCACTCGACTACGCGAGCGCCAGCCATCATCGCAATGCCGTGCTGAACGAAACCGGCGACGTGTCGACCGATACGCTGCAGCAATCGGCGAGCAGCGAGCGTCAGGATCGCGCGGCCGTTGCGGTGGACCGCGCGCAGATCGAAGCCGCGCAGCTCAACCTGCACTTCACGACGATCCGTGCGCCGTTCGCCGGGCGTCTCGGCCTGAGCCTCGTCCATGAAGGCGCGCTCATCAGCCTCGCGGGAACGCAGTTGAACACGCTCGTGCAGCTCGACCCGATCTATGCGACGTTCAATCCGCCAGACGCCGACCTGCCCGACATCCAGACGCGCCAGTCGAACGGCGCGATTCCGGCTGACGTCACCGTCGGCGAGGCCAGTGCGCCGCAGTATCACGGCCGGCTGACCCTGCTCGACAACAGCATCGTGCGGGGCACCGGCACGATCACCGCGCGCGCGACGATCGACAACCCCCGCCATACGCTGCTGCCGGGACAGTTCGTTCACGTGCGCCTGCATGTCGCCGACCAGCCCGGCACGCTGCTGGTGCCGCAGGTGGCCGTCGGCTCGAACCAGCTCGGCCAGTATGTCTATATCGTCGGCCCCGGTAACCGGCTCGAACAGCGCTACGTCACACTGGGCGCCGATTACGCGCCGCTCGTCGCGGTGCGTGCCGGCGTGACCCGCGGGGAAACGGTCGTCGTCGGCAATCTGCTGAAGCTCGGCCCGGGCGCGGTGGTCCGGCCGATGCCGGCAGGGTCGGCGCAGATTGGCGCGTCCGCAGCGCGCGTCGCGCCTGCCTCGCCCGCCTCACCTGCCGCGCCTGCCCCACCCGCTGCGTCCGCCGCGTCTGTCGGGAGCCGTAAGCCATGACCGCCCGTCACGATCGCCGGCGTTGCACGCGCCCCGACTGCCGAAACGGCCTCGCGCTAACCGCGCTTGCGGCCGCGCTGCTCGCCGGGTGCGCGGTCGGGCCCGACTTCGTGCGGCCGAAACCGCCCGACGTCAGCGGCTATGCGCGCGAACCACTGCCGCAGCAGACCGCCGCGACCGCTATCCACGGCGGCGAAGCGCAGCGCTTCGTGCAGGGGCTCGACATCCCGGGCGATTGGTGGACGCTGTTCCGCTCGCCCGCGCTCAATGCGCTGATCGAACGCGCACTCGCGGCCAACCCGAGCCTGCAGGCCGCCCAGGCCGCGCTGCGCGTCGCGAACGAAGCACGCCTGGCCGGCGAAGGCGCGCTTTTTCCGACGGTGAGCGCCGGCGCGTCGCTCACGCGCGAACGGACGACGGGCGCATCGCTCGGCACCGGCAACACGACCCCGGTTTTCACGCTCAAGACCGCGTCCGTGAACGTCACCTACCTGCTCGACATCTGGGGCGGCACGCGCCGGCAGATCGAAGCGCTGACCGCGCAGACCGAATACCAGCGCTTCGTGCTCGAGGCCAGCTACCTGACGCTGACCTCGAACGTCGTGCTGACCGCGTTGCAGGACGCGTCGCTGCGCGCGCAGATCGCCGCGATGCAACAGATCGTCGACATCGAAACGCAACAGCTCGACGGGCTGAACCGCGAATTCGCGAACGGCGCCGCGGCCAACCCGGCCGTGCTCGCGCAGGCGGCCGCGCTGGCCCAGGCACGCGCCGCGCTGCCGCCGCTGGACAAGCAGCTCGCGCAGACGCGCAACCAGCTCGCCGCCTATCTCGGCCGCTTCCCGAGCGACGCGCCGACGGACACGTTCGATCTCGAATCGCTGCAGTTGCCCGATACGTTGCCCGTCAGCCTGCCGTCGCAGCTCGTCGAGCAGCGGCCCGACATTCGCGCGGCGCAGGCACTGCTGCATGCGGCGAGCGCCGAAATCGGCGTCGCGACTGCCAACATGCTGCCGCAGCTGACGCTCAGCGCTGCGTACGGCAGCGAGACCGTCCACGCGTTGTTCGGGCCGGGCACGGCGATCTGGAACGTCGGCGCGGGGCTCGCGCAGCCGCTCTTCGAAGGCGGCACGCTGCTGCACCGCCGGCGGGCGGCGCTCGCCGCCTACGACGAAGCGGCCGCGCAGTATCGCAGCACGGTCATCGCCGCATTCCAGAACGTCGCCGACGCATTGCGCGCGCTGCAATCGGACGCGAACGCGGTCAACGCGACCGTCGCCGCCGAACGCGCGGCCGCGGACAGCCTCGCCGCGTCGCAACGCCAGTTCCGCATCGGCCGGATCAGCCATCTCGCGCTGCTCGACGCGGAGCGAACCTACCAGCAGACGCGCATCGCCGAAGTTCAGGCGCGGGTCGCACGGTATTCGGATGCCGTTGCGCTGTTCGAGGCGCTGGGCGGAGGATGGTGGAACCGTGCCGACGTCGGCGCGGATCGAGCGACAACATTCGGATGACGAATCATCCGGGCGACGCGATCCGACACTACGCGTTTCGCCATGCAGCCTACACTTAAGTTGAACCGCGCAGGCTGGCAGGTGGCTGCGCCACCAACAGGGTCAAGCCCGTTTTCTGAGCCGGCAGCCATCCGCAGTGAGCTCCGCACGGTCGCGTTCGGCGGCGACCGAGGAATTCGTATCGTCTCCGGGCATGTCTAGGCCAAACCCCCACGGAGGCGGTTCATGAACAGTAAGCTTTCCAACCCGGCACCGCTCGGACTGGCCGGGTTCGCATTGACAACATGGATGCTCAGCATGGTGAACGCCGGCTGGTACAGCGCGGACGCGCTGGGCCTCGTGCTGGCGGTCGCGTTCGCGTTCGGCGGCACCGCGCAAATGATCGCGGGCGTGATGGAGTTCCCGCGCGGCAACACGCTGGGCACGGTGGCGTTCCTCAGTTACGGCGCGTTCTGGTGGTCCTTCGCGCTGTTCGTCGCGTTCCTGGGCACGAAGGTGCCGGAATCGTTCGTTGGCTGGTACCTGATGGCGTGGGGCGTCTTCACGTTCTACATGTGGATCGGCTCGCTGCATACGAGCACGTCCGTGCAGCTGGTGTTCCTGTCGTTGTGGATTACGTTCCTGATGCTGGCGATCGGCGCGTGGACCGGGTCGGCCCTGGCCACCCAGATCGGCGGCTACACGGGCCTCGTGACCGCGCTGCTGGCGTTCTACGCATCGGCGGCCATGATCATCAACGAAGCCTTCGGCCATACCGTGCTCCCGACGCACGACTGGTCGCAAGGGCATCCGCGAGCGGCGTGACCCACTGGCGGGCCGGCGGGCGCACATCGGTCGCGCCGGCCGGCCCGCCGGTAGCGCGCACTCTTCGTGCTCCGGGCACCTGGGCGCAAGGAGGTATTGCCATGTCAAAAAACAAGTCGTCGCACCACGCGTCCGCAGAGCACCAGGCGGTCGACGTTTCCGAGGCGCAGATCGCCGTCCACTGGCCGGAGGAGGATTACTTCCTGCCGCCCGCATCGTTCATCGGCCAGGCCAACCTGACCGATCCGGACGTGTTCGCGCGCTTCTCGCTCGACAGGTTCCCCGAGTGCTTCAAGGAATTCGCGGACCTGCTCGACTGGTACAAGTATTGGGAAAAGACCTTCGACGCGAGCCATCCGCCATTCTGGCGCTGGTTCGTCGGCGGCACGCTGAACGCGTGTTACAACTGCGTGGATCGCCATCTCGCGAAGTACCGCAACAAGACCGCGATTCATTTCGTGCCCGAACTCGAATCCGAGGCCGTGCAGCACGTCACGTACCAGGAGCTGTATGTCCGTGTGAACGAATTCGCCGCGCTGCTGCGTGACGGCTTCGGCCTGAAGGCCGGCGATCGCGTGACGCTGCACATGCCGATGGTGGCCGAACTGCCGATCACGATGCTCGCCTGCGCACGGCTCGGCGTGATTCACTCGCAGGTGTTCAGCGGCTTCAGCGGCGCGGCGTGTGCCGACCGCATCCTGGATTCGGAGAGCCGCGTGCTGATCACGATGGATGCGTACTACCGCGGCGGCAAACTGCTCGACCATAAGGAAAAGGCCGACATCGCGATCGCCGAAGCGGCCAACAACGGGCACAAGGTCGAGAAGGTGCTGATCTGGCAGCGCTACCCGGATCGTTACTCGAGCGCGACCCCGCTTGTCTCGGGGCGCGACGTGATCGTCAACGACGCGCTCGGCGCCTGTCGCGGCAAGCGCGTCGATCCTGTGCAGATGCCGGCCGACGCGCCGCTGTTCCTGATGTATTCGAGCGGCACCACCGGGCGCCCGAAGGGCTGCCAGCACTCGACCGGCGGGTATCTGTCGTATGTCGCGTGGACGTCGAAATACATCCAGGACATCCATCCCGAGGACGTGTACTGGTGCATGGCCGACATCGGCTGGATCACCGGCCACTCGTATATCGTCTACGGCCCGCTCGCGCTCGGCGCATCGACGGTCGTGTACGAAGGCGTGCCGGTCTACCCCGATCCCGGCCGGCCGTGGCGCATCGCCGAGACGCTCGGGGTCAACATCTTCCACACGTCGCCGACCGCGATCCGCGCGTTGCGGCGCGCCGGGCCGGACGAGCCCGCGAAGTACAACTATCGGTTCAAGCACATGACGACCGTCGGCGAACCGATCGAGCCGGAAGTCTGGAAGTGGTATCACCAGACGGTCGGCAAGGGCGAGGCCGTGATCGTCGACACGTGGTGGCAGACGGAAACGGGCGGCTTCCTGTGCAGCACGGTGCCGGCGCTGCACAAGATGAAGCCGGGAAGCGCCGGCCCCGCGATTCCGGGCATCCATCCGGTGATCTACGACGACGACGGCAACGAGCTCACGCCAGGGTGCGGCAAGGCCGGCAACATCTGCATCCGCAACCCGTGGCCCGGCGCGTTCCAGACGATCTGGAAGGCGCCTGAGCGCTACGTGCAGACGTACTATGCCCGCTACTGCCGGGATCCGAAGAGCAAGGACTGGCGCGACTGGCCGTACATGGCGGGCGATGGCGCCGTCGACGCGGCGGACGGCTACTACCGGATCCTCGGCCGCATCGACGACGTGATCAACGTCGCGGGCCACCGGCTCGGCACCAAGGAAATCGAGTCGGCGGCACTGCTGGTGCCCGATGTCGTCGAGGCGGCGGTCGTGCCGGTGGCCGACGAGATCAAGGGCAAGGTGCCCGAGCTTTACGTGTCGCTGAAGCCCGGCGTGGAGGCGTCGAAAGCGGTGGCCAAGCAGGTGTCGGAATCGGTGGTCGGACGGATCGGATCGATCGCGAAACCGCATCGGGTGCTGATCGTCCCGGACATGCCGAAGACCCGGTCCGGCAAGATCATGCGGCGCGTGCTCGCGGCGCTGTCGAACCACCAGGATCCGGGTGACGTTTCGACGCTGGCCAATCCGGAGATCGTCGAAAGCCTGAGGACGCTCGTGAAGTAGCGGGACGACTGCATTCGATCGTCCCATCGCTCGGTCGGCATCCGCCGGGGTTCGCGCCGGAGTTCGGACCCGCGGCGAAGCCGACCGGATAACCGCGAGCGCTTGCCGCATTGCGCGCGCGTCGCGCACGGCCACGGCAAGCGCGAGGTTGGCAGCGTGGCGCCGATGCGCCAGACTCCCAGCGTCGAGAAATGACGTCTTGACGCTTCACACCCGGCGTGCTGAAAGGCGAGCGCCGTCGAGTAGTACTTTCGCTTCGTACACCTTCAATTTTCGAACTCGTCCAATAGACGCGTGGCGTCTTCACGGTCCACCATTCGATCGGGATATCCATCGCGTGCTCCCGCGCGTCATGGGCATCCGCATCACGGCACTACGTCGAACGGCATCGCGCACGATGGATTGAGTTATTCCACGGAACGCTGCCGGAAACCTGGGGCGTGCACGGAGCGCGTCGCTTCATATAGGGGATACGTGACGATGGCAGCGCAATCCGATGTGCGCTTTACGTTGAAGGTGGGTGATGTCCCGCTCGATGTCGTCGAGTTCGACCTCGACGAGGGGCTTTCCGAAGGGTACAGGTTACGGCTGAAACTCGTCGGTGCCGATCCGACGGTGGACTTCGGCAAAGTGCTGGACTGCCCCGCGCTATTCACCCTCTGGCGACACGAGGTGCCCGTGCGCTATGTCCACGGCATCGTTTCGAGTTTCGAGCAAGGCGAAACCGGCTTCCGGAAGACGTACTACTACGCCGTCATCGAGCCCGAACTCGCACGCCTCGACCTGGGTTCTGATTGGCGCATTTTCCAAGGACTGACAGTCCCGCAGATTATCGTTCAAGTCCTCAAAGAGCAGCGCATCGTCTACCACGACATTGCAGACACCACCAAACATCTTGAGCGTGAATACTGTGTGCAAGCCGGTGACACCCATGCTTACTTTCTGGAGCGCATTGCGCGGGAAGAAGGCTTCTTCCATGGCTTCCGGCATACCGAAAAAGAACATACGCTGATCTACTGCAATCTGCTTTGGATTTACGGTCACATCGGTGATCGCCCCGTCATTTATAACGCGATGTCCGGTGGTGACCGCTCCGAACCGGCGCTGTGGCGCTTCCACTATGCGGAGAACGTGCGCACGGCGCGGCAAACCCAGCGCGACTACACCTTCACCCACCCGCGTTACGAACAGGAGCATTCGTTTCTTGCCCCTGATCTCGAGCACCAGAGCGACCGTTACGAGCGCTTCGACTACCCGGGGCGATACAAGCTCGACGAGGTTGGCAAGCCACTCAGTCTGAACCGCCTGCGAGGCCATCGGCGCGACGCCAAGGTGGCCACCGTCGAAGGCGACGACGCGCGTCTCCAACCGGGCTTCTCCTTCGATCTGGCCGATCACCCGCGCAAAGACTGGAATCGTGGCTGGCGCGTGATTCGCATGCACCATCGTGGCGTGCAGCACACCAGTCTGGAAGAAGACAGCGTTGGCGGCGACCAGGGCACGCATTACAGCTACACCGCCGATCTGGTGTTCGATGACACGGAATGGCGCGCCGAGCCACTGCCCAAGCCGCGCATTGACGGCCCGCAACCGGCGACGGTCGTCGGCCCCAAAGGCGAAGAAATCTATTGTGACGAGTGGGGTCGCGTCAAGATCCAGTTTCCGTGGGACCGCCGCGGACAGTTCGACGAACACAGCTCCTGCTGGATACGCGTTGCCCAGAACTGGGCCGGGGCACGATGGGGGCATATGGCCATCCCCCGGATCGGTCAGGAGGTGGTCGTCCACTACATGAACGGGGATGCGGACCAGCCCCTGATCGTGGGGCGCACGCACATGGCCACGCAGCTACCACCCTACGAGCTGCCGCGCCACAAGACGCGGATGACCATCAAGAGCAAGACCCACAAGGGCGACGGCTTCAACGAACTGCGCTTCGACGATGCGAACGGCCAGGAAGAAGTCTACATTCACGCGCAGAAAGACCAGAACATCCACGTCAAGCATGACGAGACCATCTTCGTCGGCCATGACCGCAGCGAAAATGTCGAGCATGACGAAACCATCGCCATCGGCCACGACCGCAAGGAAACGGTCGGCAACGACGAGCAGGTCACCGTCGGCCAGGACCGGCGGCATCAGATCGGCCAGGACGATTTCCTCGTCATCGAGCGGAATCGCACCATCCATATCGGCAAAGACTGCACCGAAGAAGTCGGCAATCACCGCCGCGACACGACCACCGCCAACCACTGGATCACGATTGGCGGACATCTGGAAGAAAAGGTCGCGGGCCATGCCCAATTGGCCGCTGGTCAGGCGATTCGCCGGAAAACCCGCGTCTATGAACTGGGGGCCGCCGAGACCATTGTCATCAAGGGCCCCGGTGGCACGCTGCGTATCGACGCATCGGGCATCACGCTCAGCGGGGTCGCGATCAAGCTCGACGGGCCGTTAGGCCTGCGAACTGGCGGACGCGGCAATGCGCTGGGCATCGCCGGCACACCGAACGCCGGCCTGCCCATGGACCGAGCCTGCGCGATGCGCGCAGACGGCACCTGTCCACGCAACCCCTGCCCCTGCGGCAAAGGAGTGGCTTGATGGAACCGCACACAGTCGACGCGGGTTGGCCACGCCAGGTCGTGCGCGCCATCGCCGAACCGGAATGGTCAGCCTTGCAGCCCGGTCCGCGGCCATGGCTCTGGCTCAGCGGCGCGCATAGTGAAACGTTGGAGGAAGAGGTCATCGCGATCATCCAGAGCTTCGACTACCACTGGGTATGGCGCGATACACCACTGGAGTACGCGCTTCCCGGTTATCGTCAGGGGCCGCTACTTGTCCCCCTCGATGCGGCCTTGCTAGCACATGCCACTGTGGCCTGGGTACCGCAGCAAGCTGGCGTGATTCTGCTTGGGCCGAATGATGAAAACGCGTTGATCGGCCACCTGCAAGGGCTGCATCAGTTTATCGCCGCGGACGGATGGCCCGTCGCATTCGGCCTGAACGTCACGCGCGCGCTCGAAGAATGCTGCGAAGCGTTGCCCGAAGACCAGCGCGCCCAACTGTTCGGTCCGATTGAAGCTTGTATCTGGCACGACGGCGAAACGCAAA
The DNA here is from genome assembly GCF_003854275.1 of Burkholderia sp. Bp8963. Lineage (GTDB taxonomy): Bacteria > Pseudomonadota > Gammaproteobacteria > Burkholderiales > Burkholderiaceae > Burkholderia. The sequence continues at coordinate 180,135 of NZ_QTQP01000009.1, read as the reverse complement.
CCAACGCATGGCTGCGTGCAGATGCGCCTGACCGCAAGGCGCCACCGTTGTCCATCGACCGTCACCTCGCACTGACGCCAGGCGATGAAGCCGCGTTGAACCTTGCGAGTCGCGCCTGGTTCATGCGCGAGTTTGCTCATACGCTCACGCGACGCTTCCCCGCCTACGCCCCAGCTGAAGCGCAGCTTGACTTGCGTCGGTCGTTGGCAATGTTCGCCGACGAAGCCCATCAGTTTGGCTTCCGGCTGGAGCGCGACATCCACTACTACATGGAGCTGCGGCTGCGCTATCCGCGCGAGCCCTTTGTCGAGGACAAAACCGTGCGTGCGCTGCTGCACCAGCGCGAAAACCATGGCATGTCAAGACTGTTTGCCCTCACGGCGCGCCTGCAAGAGATCGTTTCACCGAAATTTTGAGAACCCGCCACCATGACAACCCACACCCTGCGGGCCGTGCAACCGGATCGCCCCAACGCCAAAACCTGCGACGGCATTTCTGCAATGCCCTGCGAGCGCGGTATTCCGATCTATCCGCTGCGCTATGGCATTGCGGACAAACCGTACGATTCGAAGTCCTATCCCAAGCTCAGTGTCACGGCCTATCCCACGCTGCAAGGGGGCAAGGCCTACGGTCTGCGCATGCTGCGCCCCGGCACCTACGTCTATCTGCTCTTTTATCAGGGTGGACGCATGATGACGACGCACTACAAGGTGACCGCCGACGTCCGTTTCGCGCCCATCAAGTGGACCCCGGCGGATTACAACGATGCTGCGCCCGGTCGCATCGCGCGCCCCGACGAAGCACGCGCGACCCCCTATTTGCTGGCACCGGACAATGACACAGCCGATACCGTCTATCTGATGGTCAGCGACACGCTGCTGACGCACGGCACGCTCTGGTGGATCGAAACGAACGAGGGCGGACTGCGCGACACCTTGGCGACCACCGTGAAACCCAGCGGCGGCCCCGAGCAACATCACGCGTTCGATGCGGTGCTTCTGGGTAATGCCACACCGGAAATTGTCGCCTCGGTGTCGGGCGTCGCCCTGGACTACCCGTGGAGCGAAATCAAGCTCAGCGCCGACAAGCCCGACCACACCCGCATTCTCAGCGCGATGCACATCGCGTTGGCGCCGCGCAAGGACACGCAACCGTTGGCAGTAGTACTGCAAGACCCGATCGGTATCGCCAGTGAACTTGGGCACCTCTGCGCGCTGGAAGTGCAAAAGCGCGACAACTTCCAGAAGGCCAGCAAGCACCGGCTGCAGAGCGCCGCGTTGATCGATGGTTACTTCACTTATGCCGAACGGCAGGCCCAGGCAGCGGTGATACAACACGCGCTCCACCGTCAGCGCGAGCTTGTCGACCTCAAGGGCGCACGCGCATTCCGTTCAACCTACGAGAACGCACTGAAAGCGTTGCAAGTGCCGATCGACAAAACCGGTGCCGACGTCACCGCGTGGGTCAAGCTGATGGACGCCTCCAGGCTCGTCGGCAGAGCGTTCTACCTGTTCGACCTGTCGTGCGCCGACAATGCGTGCGACTTCGAAATCGCCGTGCTGAACTGCCTCGCCGCCGCCGTGCACACAGAGGGCGGCCGGGCCGAGCTCGCGAGGATCATCGAGCAGCCACCGGAAGTCAGCCCGCTCTGGCAGGCCCTGGGCGCCGGCGACGAGCCGCTCATGAAGCGCTTCGCCAATCCGCTCGCCCTCGCCAAGCGCGTCTTCGAAGTGGTGGACACGATGCTCGACGCGCGGCCCGGCACCATCGTCACCGACATGCTCGCGCGGCTCATCTATCCCTATGTCGCCACGGCCCCTGTGGAGAAGGCCGACATCCAGGTCAGGCGCTGGCGTCATCTGGCCGAACGTCGCTTCGCTTGCGTGCTGGGTTGCCGGCCGGTATCGCGCGACCAGTACCTCGCGTGGAGCCTTGAGGTGCAGGGGTATGCCACCTTCCAGGACCGCGAAACACGTTGGAGAGTCCGGGTCGATAGCGCGCCGGGCCCGCAGCCCGGCACCACGCGCGTGTCGGTGGTCGAACAGGTCGACGTGTGCGAATTTGAAACGGTGGGCAACACGCATGTCATCGGGCAGCCCAAGCCGATGGATCCGTCCGGCAACCCGTTGTTGCGCAATCTCAAGCGACTGCAGGGGCCGGTGGGCGTCGGCTTTACCTGGATCGGGGGTGGGTTGGCGATTTGGGGGATGAGGAATGCGATTAGCGATCTAACTAGCGAACCGAAGGTCGTCGAAAACTGGGGCGGGTTCTTTGGTTCCGGTCTTGCGCTGGTCGGAGCCTCAATTGAGATCACCACGCTTCACTTCTCCAGGCGAGTCGCAAAGCGAGGCAATGATGCACTGGCCCATGTCATTAAAGCCTTCGGCTTGAAGTGGGGAACCACGGTACTCGGTTCGACAGCCGCCGCGGTGTTGGCAGTCACAGACGGTGCACGCAGTGTGAGCGCCTGGAACCAGGCAAATCCGGAACAAGCCGATATGTATCTGAAATCCGCCTTGTTTGGCGGCGTCTCGGCCTTCGCCGCCGCCGCGGGCGGCGCCGTCAGCCTGGCGGCCCTGAGCGGCACCGCCGCCCCGCTCTGGACCCTGGGCATTACGCCCTTCGGCTGGGCGCTGATTGCCATTCTGGCAGTAGGAGCCGTCGTCTATTTCACGATGCAGGCGGACGCGGCGCAACACGGTCCGGTGGAAATCCTGCTCCGCCACTCCGCCTGGGGCGTCCTTACGCCGCGCTTCTCGCTGGCGCAGGAACTGGAAGCCTGGCATAGCCTGCAATACAGCCCTCAGATCAGTGCCGTGTGGGATCCGGAGTATGGTGTCGCCGGCATCCTGCGGCTGCGTTGCACCGTCGCAGCCGGATACGCGGCGGATGACCTGCAGGCCGATCTACGGGTGGTCTTGCGAGGACAGCCGCTGCAAAAGATCGACGCGAACAGCGCGCTGACTCGCCCGGGCGCCGCGATCAATTTCACGAGCCATTACGTCATGGGGCCGCTCACCGATGGCGTGGGCGTGGAGCGTGGCTGGCGCATCGCCATGCACAAGGATGCCCAGGTCGAGTTGAAGTACTTCTTTCGCCCCGATCCGCAAAAACTACCCACGATCGGAGTGGAACAGCCCGGTGCGCCCGAGCCGCTGGTCTTTTCCTCGTCCGGCTGGCTCTCCCCGACCATTGATCCGGCCAAGCTGGCCCCCGTCAGGCCTCCAAAATGAAACATACTCCCGGCACCCTCCGGCGCCTGCCTACCAGCCTGCTCATCGGCGCCACCCGCTTGCGGCGCGGCGTACTGAACCGCCACGCCATTCTCAGCATGCCTGACTTGCTACGTCAGGCATTTGGCGTACGGCGCGTGAACGCGCAGTGTGTCGAGTTGGAACTCCAAGGCAACATTTTGCGGAACGTATATGCCAGTGGAATCGGAGTTGTAGCTATAGCGTGCCTCGGGATCTCCGCATTGGGCCTCTATGTGGTAGACGCGCGTATGACTTGGAGACTTGTTACGTATCCAATTGGTATGTCCGTGCTAGCAGTGTTCGTCGCAGGCGTTATATATCTGCTTACTCGCAGTTTTTCTGGTCGCTTCCGGGGCAGCTTCGTGCGCCTCCATCGCGGCACACGAAAGCTCTATGTCGTCAGCCCCTACGATCAGCATTTTACGGAGCTGGACTGGGACGCCCTCCAGGCCTTCGCCGGCTACGTCCCGGTCGTCAGTGCCGCCGGCTATTCCGACCTCTATCCGCTCTACCTGATCGGCATTGACACGCACCGCACCCCACCGCATGAGATCTGCGTCTCCTGCGGCAATATGGGCTGGCGCGACCAGGGCGCGTCCGCCCAACAGCTTTGGGATTATCTGCAGATCTTCATGGACGAAGGAGCGGATGCACTAACCAAGCCACCGCCCGTGCCGCCACGTCTGTCACGCAAGCATACCTTCCTGCGCTGTTACCGCGACTGGGCTGCCAAGTTCCGCACCGACCTGCCCACCGCAAAGGACGGGCTGCGCAAACCGTGGCTCGTGCTCGGCAAGCTGATCTGGCTGGTCTGCATGGTCTTTCCCGACAGCCTCGCCGAGGTCATCGAATACAACGTGCCTTATGCGCGGTTTCCGGACGAGATCGATGCGCTTTGTGGTTTGGCGGACGAGGATGCAGCGGACCAGCCGCGCGTTGAGGCATGAGGATCGACATGCGTCACGACCGCGCGCCATGTCACGTGAGCCACTGCGTCAACTGGTATCGGCACGTCTCGATCCCGCCCATGCGGAGGACCGGCAACGTGGCGCGAGAAAGATGACATGAAAGCACCCGATTACCGAAGAACGGGTCAGGTACGGGAAACAAAAGGAGCGTCGAACGATGAGTTATGGAGCAATTCGCTTGGGCGACCGTCATTCCGGCGGCGGCGTCATGATCGAAGCCTCGGGCTTCCCGGTGGACGGTGTCCCGCAATGCCTGCTGGGCGACAACGCAGAATGCCCCACGCATAACGGGCTATTCCCGCTGGTATCCGGCGGCGATCAATTCGCGCTATGCGATGGACGTCCGTTGATTTTCGAACCGGCACAACTGGCCTGCGGCTGCCATGTAACGTCGTCGTGCGCCGAGCACTACGCCAAGGTGTGAGCCGGCCTCACTGATGCCTCGCCAATCTCGAAGGTTACTGCCATCGCTATGGACTGCAAAGAAACCCAACCCAAACACCCGATCCTCGATCGCATTCCGCGCCTGCGCGCCGCAGCGGATCAGCACGGATTCGACTGCCTCGACCACGTCTGGAAGGGCTTGTCGGCCATGCACCGCTTCCGCTGCCGTCAAGGGCACGTGTTCGAAAGAACGCTGCAAACCTTCGGGCGAACCCGGCATTCGAAATGTCCGGCTTGTTCCGCCCAAGCGCACATGAGTCGCCTGTCGGAACTCGTGCGGAACGCGGGCGTGCGCTGCCTGGAACCGCACTGGTTGGGATGGGACGTGCCGCACCGCTTCGCCTGCGACCAAGGGCATACGTGGTCGCGCACCGGGAACAAGGCGTTACGGCATGCCGGCTGCCCTCACTGCGGCCGAGCGGCGGGCTACCGGCGCCGCTTGGCCGAAGGCCTGGTGCAACTCCAGAAGACGGCGGTTGCGCACGGCGGGGCCTGTCTGAGCACCGTGTACACCGGTGGAGCGGGACGGTATCGGTTTCGCTGCGCCCAAGGCCATGAATGGGACGCGCAAGGCGCCGACGTGGCGCGCCGGACGTGGTGTCCGACCTGCGCCCGGCTACGAAAGGTCACGGACTATCGCCTTTCCGACGGCTTGGCCCGCCTGCAACACATGGCTGCCAGGCGTGGCGGCCTGTGTTTGAGCGACACCTATACGGGTGTCGGTTCGCGCTATCGTTTCCGTTGTGCGCAAGGCCATGAATGGGAGACCTTGGGCCGGCGCATCCTGCGCGGCGGTTGGTGCGGGCCATGCGCCAACGAAAAAAAACGGCTCGGCATCGCGGCCGCGCATGAGGCCGCCCAAAAGAATGGTGGGCAATGCCTGTCGACGACGTACCGCAATACCACGACCAAACTCCACTGGCTATGCGAACGGGGCCATAGCTGGCACGCATGCCTCGCAACAATTCGCGCTGGCCACTGGTGCGCCGAATGCGCGCACATGGCGCGGATACGCAATCCCAACTCCAAGGCCTGGAAGCGCTACCGCGCCGTACCGCTCGATACGGACGTCGTGCTTTTCGCAGCTACCGGCCCAACCGATACACCGCCGTGATCGGCATGCGCTCATGCGTCTGCTCGCCAGCGCCGGCCCAGCAAGTGGTCGAGCGACAGCGCGCCCGCGCCGCGGCACAACAGCACGAGCAGCATCGCGGCCCACTGGATATGCGTCGGCCACGCCAGCGGATAGACGAAGATCTCGATCACCGATGTCATTCCGAGCAGCACCAATGCAACCGGCCTGACGCCCAGACCGAGCACCAGCAGCACCGGCATGCTCAGCTCGATCGACACCGTGATGTAAGCCGCCACATCCGGCGGCAGCACGGGCAGCCGGTATTCCTCGCGAAACAGTTGAAGCGCCGCGTTCCAGTCGGCGAGCTTGGTCATCGCCGAGTTCCAGAATATGGTTGCCACCGCGACGCGCAGCGGGATCGCGAGCAGCCAGTAAGGCACGCGTTCGAGCGCCTGCAGCGCGCGCAGATACCAGTTGCCGTCCGCCGCGCGCGTGTCGCCGGCGTGAGTCGGGCGAGTCATGTTGGGGATCCTCCATCGAACATCGAGCAGCCCGGCTGCAGCAACGCGCCGGCAAAGCATCCGCGCGCGAGGCAGATGCCGACGAGCGCATGTCCGTTTGCGTCGGGCGCGCGCGCCAGCGCCTCACCGAGCGCCTCGCCCGCAAACAGCGCCGTGGCGATGCGCGATTCGCCGGCGCTCAAACGCAGCGTATCGACGCCTTCCGCCACGCGTTGCACGAGCAGATGCACGGGGCCGTCCGCGAGTTCGATCGCGCGCAGCGCCTCGTCGTCCTGTTCGAGCACCGCGCGCCAGACGACGTCAGCCGGATACGCGCAGCGCAACAACCGCGCCGCCGGATGAGGCTGCAGCCGCAGCACGCGCAGTGCATCCTCGTCGAGCTGCGCGAGGCGTGCAGGATCGAGCGGCGCCATGTCGGGTGCGTGCAGCACGCCATTCACCTGCCATTCGAGCCGCGCGACGTCGGCCAGGTACGGCACCGACTCGGCTTGCGGCATCTGCGCGAGGAACGCGGGAAACTGCGCGCCGTATTCGTCGAGCCACGCACTGTGCGGCGGCGCGGCGCTGCAGAAAACGCGCGCGGCGCCCTCGAAGAACGCGGCGCCGACCAGACGCTGCACGGCGGGAAAAGCCAGGCGCAACGCATTGACTAGCACGCTCGTCGCGGTGTTCCGGTAGATGCTCAGGCGTGAGCGCGGATCGAGCCCGTCCGCGACGACCGCGGCCGCGGCATCGGCGTCCCTGTCGTCGCCCGCGTCGTCCGCGTCGCGCAGCAGGCTCCGGACCATCGCCTGCTGCAACTCAACCAGCGAGGGTGTGCGCAGCGTCATCGCGAATCGCCTCCAGTATCGTGTCCGCGGTTGCCGCCTCGTCCACCAGGATGTCGAGCGGCGGTACGTCGGTGTCCCATTCGATCAGCGTCGGCACCGGCCCGAAGCGTTGCAACGCCGTTTCGTACAGGGCCCAGACCTCCGGTGCGACACGCGAGCCATGATCGTCGATCCGCAACGTGCGCCCGTTGTCGAGCGGCCGCACGCTGTGGCCCGCAAGATGGATCTCGCCGATGGCGGCCGCAGGCAGCGCGTCGAGATACGTATGCGGATTCCAGCCGTGATTGCATGCGCTGACGTAGATGTTGTTGACGTCGCAGAGAATGCCGCACCCCGTCCGCTGCGCGACCTGCGCGAGGAACACCCATTCCGGAATCGTCGAATGCGCGAAGCGAAGATAGGTGGACGGGTTCTCGACGAGAATCGGCCTGCCGAGCGCCGTCTGCACCTGATCGACGTGCCGGCACACGACAGCGAGCGCCTCTTCGGTCATCGGCAGCGGCAGCAGGTCGGCAAGGTAGGTGCCGCCTGCCGCGCTCCACGCCAGATGCTCGGAAACGAGGCCGGGCTGCACGCGCGCCGCCACCTCGCACACGCGGGCGAGGTGCGCGGGATCCAGCCCGCCGGCGCTGCCGAGCGACAGACCCACGCCGTGCAGCGAGACCGGATAGTCGCGGCGAATCGCGTCCAGGTATTGCACGGCGGCACCGCCGCCCATGTAGTTCTCGGTATGCACCTCGAACCACGCCACCGCCGGGCGTTCGTCGAGCACAGCCCGATGATGGCGAAAGCGCAGCCCGACGCCGGCCCGGGCAGGGATCGGGCCGGCCGCCGCGCGCGTCAGGTCGACGGTGGCGCTCATCGCTGCAGCGACGCTCAGCTCGCCTTCGTCTTGCCGCCCGCGATCTTGCTGCAATCGCCTGCCGGCAACAGCACGAACGACTTCGGATCGCGCGCCTGCGTCGACTGGCCGGCGCACGAATGCGCGCCTTCGGCGCAGTCGTTCTTCGCGACCGCGTTGATGCCGTAGCACTTTTCGAGGTGGTTCTGTGCCATTCTGGCCATGTTGTCCTTCACGATCTGCGGCGGGTTGCCCATGCCCTGCGCGTGCGCCGGCAGCACCTGCATCGCGAGCGCCATGCCGACTGCAGCGGACAGCGAAGAAATGGTCGAAATGGATTGGCTCATGGTGTCTTCTCCGAGGGTTGCGATCGCGAAGTTGCGACCTTGTCAGAAAGTTCGGTCACGCACGACCAAAGGTTACGCGGCACGCTAAAAATCCTTCGCGCCGCCTGCCCCGTTTACTGATTGCGACCATGACCGACTCCAGAAACCGCCGCAGCACGCGAATCCGCCTGGTCCGGCCTGCGCCGGCGGCCGAGGAACTGCGGGCCCCCCGCCCGGATGACGCAACCCGGCCCGACGGGTCGCCCGACTGGTCCGTGCTGATGGCCTGCGCGCAGCTCGGCGAACGCGACGCGTACCGCCGCCTGCTTCAGAGCATCACGCCGTACCTGCGCAGTCTCGCGCGCCGTCACGGCATCCATCCCGACGCCGTCGAGGACGTCGTGCAGGACATTCTCGCGACCGTGCACGCGGTGCGTCACACGTACGCCCCCGAGCGGCCGTTCGGCCCGTGGCTGCTGACGATCGCGTCGCGGCGCATCGTCGACGCGCTGCGCCGCGACGGGCGTCTCGACGCGCGGGAAATCCCGCTCGACGACGAACATGAAACCTTGATCGGCGCCACAGCGAATCTGATGGAAGAGGCAACGGATGCGCGCGTGCTGCGTGAGACAATCGAGCGCCTGCCGCGCGGACAGCGCGACGCGATCCGGATGCTCAAACTCGAGGAAATGTCATTGAAGGAGGCAGCGATGGCGAGCGGCATGACCGTCGCCGCATTGAAGGTTGCGGTGCATCGCGGACTGAAAAGCCTGCGCAAGCTGCTCGTCAACGGAGACGGCAAATGAGGCCCACGTCCGACCTGATCGAATCGCTCGTCGCCGACGCGCGGCCGGTGCGCCCGCTGCGCTTGCCGGCCGCGCGGGCGGCGGGCTGGCTGCTGTTCGCGATCCTGGTGCTCGTGCTGGTCGGCGTCGCGCATGGCGTGCGGCCCGACCTGGTCGCGAAGCTCCGTCAGCCGGAGTTCGTGACAGGTGTCGCAGCGGCCGCGCTGACGGGCGTGCTCGCCGCCATCGCATCGTTCGTCGCCAGCGTGCCGGGACGGTCGCTGCGCTGGCTGCTATTGCCGCTGCCTGCCCTCGCGACGTGGCTGTCGACGATCGGCTACGGCTGCCTGACGGACTGGGTGAACATCGGTCCGGACGGCATCTCGGCGGGGGAAACCGCGCGCTGCTTCGCGACGCTCGGGCTCACGGGCATCCCGCTGTCGCTCGCGCTGCTGATCATGCTGCGCCACGTGGCCCGGCTCGCGCCAACGCCGGTCGTGATGACGGGCAGCCTTGCCGTGTCCGCGCTGACGACCGTCGCGCTGTCGCTGTTTCACGCGCTCGACGCAACGGTGATGATCCTGCTGTGGAATTTCGGCGTCGCGGCGGTTCTGTCGACGCTCGGCGCGCGGTACGCGCAGCGATTGTTCGGATGGGTGACGTCGCCCGTCCGGTGACGGCTCGGGCGGTCGAATGGCTGATGGGTCCGGTTGTCGGGCTGTTCGGGCGACCGGGCTGGCGGCAATCGGTATCGCCAACGCGCCGGACACGACGACGTCCGGATATCCGCTCGCTCACGCGCTCGGCTTTTACCTCGGCGAGACGATCTGCCGGCGCGTGAGCCCGATCGTGCGCGGCGCGCCGACCGGGATTCCCGGGCTGACCGCCGACGCGCGTCGAAACCTCAGACGTTGCCGACTTTCGTTCCCTTGACGGTCACGACGAACTCTTCGGCCGACTTGCGATGGATCGCGGCCATGACCGCCAGTTCGCGCTTGCTGCCCGGCTCGCTGGACCCGACGCCGGTCGCTTCTTTTGCCTTCGCGCCCGGCGGGTAGAAGACGAACGATGCGCTCTGCGGGGCATCCGGCTCGGCACGCAGGCGCTTGTTCAGGATCTTCAGATACTTTTTCTTCGAGACTTGCTTCACAGCCATGGCGTCCTCCTGAATGGATGTCACGTTGGCCAGCATACCAGCTTTGCCCGTGCGCCCGGCCCGTCAATGTCCCGACCGCGTCACGCGCGTGGTTGAGCAGAAGCCGCGTCGTCCGCGCTGAACACGGTCAGCCCTTCGATCGGATCCATCGGCGCGTCCCACGGGCGTGCCGCAATTGCGCGCATCGCGGCGTCGTAGCCGGCTTGCCGGCGGGCGGCAATACCGGCCGGCGTGAAATCGATGTCCTTCAACTGGTTGTCCCCGTCGAGCCGGGGTGCGGCGAGCTTGATCACGCGCATCGTGGTCTGGCAACCCCACGCGGCCAGCGCCTGGACTTCGGTCGTCGCGCGCTCGGCCTCCGGCACGTGCTTGACCAGTTCGCGAATCACATGGCGCAAGCCGTGGATCTGCTGTTGCCGTGCGATATGACTGTCGGTGCGGCTCGCGTACTGGATATCCTTCTGACGTTCCGATACCTGCCAGATGCTTTCCGGCTCGGGGCCGACCGGATTCCACATCTGCGCGGAGAAGATCACCGAACTCCTGCGCGGCTTGTCGTCCAGCACCACCTCGACCGGCGTATTCGAATAGACGCCGCCGTCCCAGTACGGCTCGCCATCGATCCGCACTGCGGGGAAAGCGGGCGGCAGCGCGCCCGAACTCATGATGTGCTCGACGGTGAGGCGCTGGTCGCGCGAATCGAAATAGCGCATCGCGCCCGTGCAGGCGTTCACCGCACCGACGGTCACGCGCGGCCGGCCCGCATTCAGCAGATCGAAGTCGATCAGCGACACGAGCGTCTCGCGCAGCGGGGCGATCATGTAATACGACGCGCGATCGACGCCCAGGCGGGCCAGCGGCCCGAGCCACGACGCCGGATTGGGCCGGAAGAACCCCGCGATGCCGCCGCCGATAATCATCAGTTCTGCAAAGGTCTTGTCCCAGCCCGGCAGGAACGCGGGCGCGTGCAGGCGGGTGCGCTCGGTCACGCGGCTCCAGAACTCGTCCAGGCGCCGGGCGCGGTGCTCCGGCGGATTCCCGGCGATCAGCGCCGCATTGATCGCGCCGATCGAGGTGCCGATCACCCAGTCGGGCTCGATGCCGGATTCGTCCATCGCCTGATAGACGCCGAGCTGGAAGGCCCCCAACGCGCCGCCGCCCTGAAAGACGAGAACGACTTGCCCCGGCAATTCCATTCGGGCTGGCTGGCTCGCGTTCATGCTGTGCCTCGCGAAGTCTGGGACTGGGTCGGACCTCAATATATCGATGAAGTGTAGGCGATCGGCACACGATTCCGCTCGCGTGCCGACCGGCAGCGCGCGCTGCACCGCGTCAAGCGTCGACGACGTTCCGCATGCGCTGCAGTTGATACGCAGCCACCTTGCGGCGCACGGTCTGCTCGAATTGCTGCGTCGGCGTCGCCGGTTCGCGTCTCGCGAGCCCGAGCAGGTTGCGCACGATCTGGATTGGCGTCACGACGACGCCCCACGGCAGCCCCCACCATCCGCACACCGCGGACGTGAGCAGCGCGATCGCCTGCTTCTTCCGGCCGCATCGACTGCAGCAGACATGACGCCGCGTCGTCCATTGCGTGACGACGATCAGCGACACCACGCGATGGTCGGCATGCACGTCGACGGGGCCGTCCTCGCGCTTGCAGATCGGACACGGCCCGTAGCGGCAGTCGTCGACGTAATGCTGCACCCTGACTGCGGGCAGCCGCTCGGCGGCAACGAGCACCGGGTGCCGTTGCGCGCACTCCGCGCCGCAATAGCGGTTGCCGTCGACCGGTCGACCGCCGAAAAAGAATGTCTTGCCGCAATTGCTGCACTCTGCCACGTTACCCCCGGATGCCTGTGTGGGGTGAACGCGTGTTCGATCCGCCGGCGCGCGCGCTTGCCAGTCGGCGGATCGATCCTTGACACACCACGAAACTGGATCAACGGGTGCATTAACGGCAGCACATGTGCGGTCTTAAGCGAACTTTTAATGACAGACGAATGACAGTGCGGAATCAGCTCGGACACGCGGGCAGACAAGCGGGCCCCGATCGCCCGCCGGTCACCCGAGAAATTCCTTGCGCCGCAACTGCACGACATCCCGCAACGGCGGCGCGCCGAACAAGCGGCTGTACTCGCGGCTGAACTGGGAAGCGCTCTCGTACCCGACGCTCGCCGCAATCGACCCGACGTCCCCGCCCTGCCCCAGCAACAGTCGCCTGGCCTCGTGCAGCCGCAATTGCTTCTGATACTGCAGCGGGCTCAGCGTCGTCACGTTCTTGAAATGATGGTGCAGCGACGACACGCTCATGTTCACGACCTGCGCGAGCGCCTCCACCCGCATCGGCTCCGCGAAGTGATCGCGGATCCACTCGATCGCCCGCGAAATCCGGTGCGTCTGGCTCCCCGCCACCGCCATGTGCCGCAGCCGCGTGCCCTGCTCGCTCGTCATCAGCCGGTAGAGCAGTTCCTTCTCGAGCAGCGGCGCCATCACCGGGATGTCGGCCGGCGTATCGAGCAGCCGCACGAGCCGTAGCGCGACGTCGAACAGCGGCGGCGTCAGTTGCGCGAGCGCAATCCCCTCGCCCTCCGGCCCCGCACCGGGCTCCGGCAGGCGCATCTCCGCGGCGAGCTCGATGATCCGCTGCGGATCGAGCATGAACGACATGCACAGGTACGGCGCGTCCGGCGACGCCTTCGTGACCCGCGACAGGATCGGCAAGTCGATCGACGTAATCAGGCAATGCTGCGCGTCGTACTCGTAAGCGTGACCGGCGACCACCACGCGCTTCGCGCCCTGCGCGGCGAGCACGAACGCCGCCCGCGACACGCCGCAGCCGAGATCGACCGGACGCGTATGCTTGTGGAATGCCAGCGCCGGAATGGCCGTCGGATGCGAGCCGTCGACCGGCGCAAAGCGGCTGATCAGCGCCGCCAGCTCGCGCCGCCCGGATTCGCGCGACGCGGCAAGATCGATCATGTCCATCAGGATGCCTCGATTCGTCCAGTTCCCCATGCGGCGGGAGCATAGCGAAGCCGCCGGCCGTGCGCCGGGGATTTGCAGGATTATTCAAGAAATTTGCAGGATCGTGTAAGCGCAAATCGCCCGCGGTCGCGCACACTCCCGCGTATCCCGGTTTCGCACCGGGTTTCCCCCACGGAGACAGTCCATGCCCACCTCGTTTGTCCTCAACGGCAAGAACGTCACGCTCGATGTCGATCCGTCGATGCCCGTCCTTTGGGCGATCCGCGAGCACACGGGCCTCACCGGCACGAAATTCGGCTGCGGAATGGCGCAGTGCGGCGCGTGCACGATCCATCTCGAAGGCCAGGCCGTGCGCTCGTGCGTGCTGCCGCTCGCCGGCATCGCCGGCAAGCACGTCACGACGATCGAAGGCCTGCAGAGCAAGCCGGCCCAGGCCGTGCAGGCCGCGTGGGTCAAGCTGCAAGTGCCGCAATGCGGCTATTGTCAGTCCGGACAGATCATGTCCGCAACGGCACTCCTCGAACAGAACCCGAAGCCGACCGACGCCGACATCGACGCCGCGATGAACGGCAACCTCTGCCGCTGCGCGACCTATGCGCGGATCCGCGCCGCGATCCATGACGCCGCTGCCACACTGAAGGCCTGACCATGACGACCGAACTCGATACCCCGAATGCGGTCCGCTCCGGGCGCCGCACGTTCCTCAAGGCCGCCGGCGCCGCCGCGGTCAGCCTCACGATCGGCTTCGAATGGATCGGCGCAGGCCGCCGCGCGCTCGCCGCGACGGCGCCCGCCGCCGAGTTCGCGCCGAACGCATTCCTGCGCGTCACGCCGGACGGCATCGTCACGGTGATCGCGAAACACGTCGAGCTCGGCCAGGGCGCGTACACGGGCATAGCGACGATCGTCGCCGAAGAGCTCGACGCCGACTGGTCGAGCGTGCGCGTCGAAAGCGCGCCCGCCGACGCGACGCGCTACGCGAACCTCGCGTTCGGCAAGATCCAGGGCACGGGCGGCAGCTCGGCGATGGCGAACTCGTGGCAGCAACTGCGCGAAGCCGGCGGCAAGGCCCGCGCGATGCTCGTATCGGCCGCCGCCGCGCGCTGGAACGTGCCGGCCGCGGAGCTGACGACCCGGGACGGTTTCGTCACGCACGCGAAGAGCGGCAAGCAGGCGAGCTACGGCGCGCTCGTCGCGGAAGCCGCGGCGCTGCCCGTGCCGGACAAGGTCACGCTGAAGCAGCCGGCCGAATTCCGGCTGATCGGCCACAAGATCCCGCGCGTCGATGCATCGGCCAAGTCGAACGGCACCGCGCAGTTCACGCTCGACGTGTCGCTCCCCGGGATGCTGGTCGCGCTGATGCAGCGTCCGCCGCGTTTCGGCGGGACGGTCAAGTCGTTCGACGCGACGGCCGCGAAGGCGGTGCCGGGCGTCGTGTCGGTCGTGCAGGTGCCGCGCGGCGTCGCGGTCGTCGCGACGGGCTTCTGGGCCGCGAAACAGGGCCGCGATGCGCTGAAGGTCGAATGGGACGAAACCGGCGCCGAGAAGCGCAGCTCGGCCGAGATCATGCGCGAATACCGGCAGCTCGCCGACAAGCCCGGCGTATCGGCCCGCAAGGACGGCGACGCGGATGCGGCAATCGCCGGCGCCACGCGCAAGATCAGCGCGTCGTACGAATTCCCGTATCTCGCGCACGCGCCGATGGAGCCGCTCGACGCGGTCGTCAGGCTGACGCCCGACAGTTGCGAGATCTGGGCCGGCGACCAGTTCCAGACGATCGACCAGGGCAACGCCGCGCAGGTCGCGGGGCTCAAGCCCGAGCAGGTGAAGATCCACACGATGTACGCAGGCGGCAGCTTCGGCCGGCGCGCAAACGTGTGGTCGGACTACGTGGTCGAGGCCGTGTCGATCGCGAAGGCGCTCGGCGCGAACGGCAAGCCGGTCAAGCTGCAGTGGACGCGCGAGGACGACGTCACGGGCGGCCTCTATCGCCCGATGTACTTCCACAAGCTCGACGCGGGCCTGACCGCGGACGGCAAGCTGGTCGGCTGGCGGCACCGGATCGTCGGCCAGTCGATCCTCGCCGGCACGCCGTTCGAACCGGTGATGGTGAAGAATGGCGTCGATGCGACGTCGGTCGAGGGCGCCGCAAACCTGCCGTACGCGGTGCCGAACGTGTCGGTCGAGCTGACCACCACGAAGGCGGGCGTGCCGGTGCTGTGGTGGCGCGTGGTCGGCAGTTCGCACACCGCGTACGCGGTCGAGGCATTCATCGACGAGGCCGCGCACACGGCGGGCAAGGATCCGTACCTGTTCCGCCGCGACCTGCTCGCGAAGGAGCCGCGCCTGCGCGGCGTGCTCGAACTCGCCGCCGCGAAGGCCGGCTGGGATCCGGCGAAGCCGTTGCCGAAAGGCCGCGGGCGCGGGATCGCGGTCGCCGAGGCGTTCAAGAGCTATGTCGCGCAGGTCGCAGAAGTGTCGGTCGACGCGGACGGCAAGGTGAAGGTGGATCGTCTCGTCTGCGCGGTCGATTGCGGGATCGCGATCAACCCCGACATCGTCGCCGCGCAGATGGAAGGCGGCATGGGCTTCGGGCTCGGCGCGGTGCTGCACAGCGCGATCACGCTGAAGGACGGCGAGGTCGAGCAGCGCAACTTCGACACCTACCAGGTGCTGCGGATCGCCGAGATGCCGAAGGTCGAGGTGCATATCGTGCCGTCGGCCGAGGCGCCGACCGGCGTCGGCGAGCCCGGCGTCGCGCCGGTCGGGCCGGCCGTCGCGAACGCGATCTTCGCGGCGACGGGCAAGCGGCATTACACGCTGCCGTTCGATTCGGCCGGCACGGCGAAGGCGTGATGGCGGAAGCGCCGGCTGCGGGGGCGGAAGGTGCCTCGCGGTCGGCGCTTTGGCTTTTGGCGCGCTGATCGGGATAACCGCGGCCCGTTCGAGAACGCCATCCACGCCACCGTTGCAGCATCCGATGTCGCCGCCCGGTTGCGCTTACTGCTGATCGACCTCGGGCCAAAGGCGCGGGAACAGAAATCGAAGGCTGTGTAGCGGCAAGCCGAAAGAAAGGTCGCCTCGATGCGATTGCGAATTCAGCAAGCCGAAATCGAGCAGCGAGCGTACGACCCGGCGCGCCAAAACGTCGCTGATGCCCAGCATCTGGGTGAACTCTGCTCGCGTAACGGATCGCCGCAATGCGACGAATTCCATGGCCAGCGCTGACGCCTCCGGCTTGATGACCGATTTCTCCGAACCGATCATCCAGGGATTGGAGTCCAGGTACCGCAACAGATCCAGCAAGCGATTGGCAATTCCGTCGAACTCGGTCATGCGGACCATGAAGCTGACCTGGTCGAGGCAGCAGTCGAGGTAGAACCGGGCAAACTGCACCAGTCCCTCCTGCGAGAGATTGCCTCGGCCATCCAGGTCATTGCGGCGAGTCAGATCGGCCGCGCCCAGCTTTGCGTAGTATTGCTCATGCTCGCGCGCCAGACCCCGGAGCGGTGACCACAAACCATGAGTCAAACCGGCGGCATGCAATCCGAGATGGGAGTGCAAGCGCGCGACCCGGCCATTCCCGTCCATGAACGGGTGAATCCAGGTCAGCCGGTGATGCGAGCAGGCGATGCCGATCAGCTGATATTCCTTGGCCCTGATTCTGGCGTATCGTGTGGCCCACGCACCGAGCAGCGGCGCGATCATCTCGGGCTCCGGCGCCAAATGGCGCCCGACCGTGACGTCCGCCTTGCGAAACTCGTCCGGCACGATTTGCGCACCTTCAGGGGTGAATCGCTCGTCGATCGGCAAATAGGAAAAGAATCGATCATGAAGGATCGAGATGCGTGCAGGATCGAACAGGTCCGCCACCGGGAGCGCGCCCCACTCTTCCTCGAGCGCAGATTCCGCCGCAATGTGCGCAATCGCGAACCGTTGTTTCTTGCGCTCGACGACATCGGCCGAGTAATCCCGCTTGAGCGCAGCCTCGATCCTGGCCGGTGTGGTGTGCTGACCTTCGATCTTGTTTGTGTAATACGAATTCATCGCACGCAACTGCGGCACAAGCGCGGCGGCGAGCGGTGTTTCTCGCGCGACAAGCAACTGCTGCGACGAATTGACAAGTTCGGCCGCGCACTCGAGTAGCGGGTCGAGCACGCGATCCTCGGGAAACAGCGGTTCGAACGAAACGATTGTCGTCATGCGGCCCTGTTTGGTTTCATGTAGAGTTCGATGTTTGCAATTATACGATCCAATACATTGATTTATATTGATTTTTCAAAAACACGGTAGAGTTCGATGTAGGGTTCCATGTCGGGTTGTTTCCCACCCTGCTGGCGGAAATCCCGAGTGCCCGCAGCCCCTCATCCAGGCTCGGTTCTCCACGCGTTACGTCCGACGTAACGCCCGTAACATCCCCCGCGGATGCTACGTAACAATCCTTCAATACCGGTCCGACCCTGTCCGGCCAAGCCGCGTTAAATATTCTTTTAGATTCAACGCCAGCGTGCGTTTCCGCTTGCCCGCACCCAACGCGCCGCAGCCCGCCTCAATCATGGCCCGGAACTTGCAGTAATCCCGTTGCAAACACTCCTTAACGGACATGCGAGGGCCACCATGGATTGCAAATACCTGTACATCGACACCATAAAGATCAACTTCGTGCGCCGCACGATCGAGATCGATGACAAGACGGTCGACGTCACGCCGCGCGAATTCGACGTCGTCGAATTCCTGCTCGACAACATGAACAAGATCGTGACGCGCCAGGCAATCCAGGAGGCCGTGTGGGGCCGCGAGCTCGCGGTGTCGTCGCGCACGCTCGACACGCACATCTCGCGCATCCGTTCGAAGCTGCGCCTCGACGAGGACAAGAACCTGCGGATCATCCCGATCTACGCGGTCGGCTACCGGCTCGTGCTGTTCGGCGCGGCGACGACCCACGTCGAGCGCCACGACGCGGCGCCGCTCCTGCGCACCGCGCCGCTCCATGCGATGGTGGCCGATTACGCGTGACGTCTGGCAGGCCCCGGCGCGGCGACCGATCGCCGGCCGCCCGCCGTCACGCCAGCGACAGCCGCTCCTGCACCGCACCCGCCGCGCTGCTGCTCGCCCGCTGCGTCTCGAGCCAGGCCTGGAACATCAGCACCGTCCACAGCTGATGCTGCCAGTTCAAACGCCCGCTCTGGTGCTGCTGCCACAGGCGGTCGACCGCCGCCGCATCGAAGAAACCCTCGTCGCGCAGCCGTGCGGGACGTAGCAGCTCGTGCGCCCAGTCGCGCAGCGAGCCGCGCAGCCAGTGATCGACCGGCGCACAAAAGCCCTGCTTAGGCCGGTCGATCAGCGCCGTCGGCACATACTGGTCGAGCAGCCGGCGCAGCAGCACCTTCGACGGGCCACCCTCCGGCAGCCGCACCGATGCCGGAAGGCGCCACGCGAACTCGACGACGTGATGATCGAGAAACGGCATCCGCGTCTCGAGGCTGACCGCCATCGCCGCGCGGTCGACCTTCGCGAGAATGTCGGTCGGCAGGTACGTGAGCGTGTCGATCGCCATCGCCTGCTCGGCGAAGCTCAGGTGCGCGGGCCACGCGCTCGCGGTGTCGAGCGCCGTCGGCGGCTCCTGCCCCGTGAGCGCAAGGCGCTCCGGATGATGGACCGACGACATCAGCAGCCGGTACAGGCCAATGCGGCTCTCGGCGGTCATCACGTGACCGAGCTTGTGCAGCCGGTCGCCGATGCGCGTCGGCGACTCGCGCGAGTCCGTATTGCCCCACGGGCCCTGCACGATCGACGCGAGCTGGTCCGCGTGATCGGGCCGCAACGCATGCAGCGCGGCGGCGATCCGTGCGCGCACGGCGGCCGGCACGCGATGCAGCTTGCGCCACAGGCGCGGTGTCAGGAAATAGCGCGTGTAGCCGCCGAACAGCTCGTCGCCGCCGTCGCCGGACAGGCTCACTTTCACATGCCGGCGCGTCAGCTCGGAGACGAGGAAGGTCGGGATCTGCGACGCGTCGGAAAACGGTTCGTCGTAGATCGACGGCAGCTTCGGCACGACCGCGAGCGCATGGTCGGCGGTCACGTACAGCTCGGTATGCCGCGTGCCGAGGTGGCGCGCGACCGCTTTCGCATAGCCGGCTTCGTCGTAGCCGGCCTCGTGGAAGCCGATCGTGAACGTGTCGACCGGGCTCGTCGACTGCGCCTGCATCAGCGCGACGATCGCCGACGAATCGATACCGCCGGACAGGAACGCACCGAGCGGCACGTCGGCTTCCATCTGCCGCGCGACGGCCTGGTGCAGAATCGTGTCGAGCTGGCCGACGGCTTCCTGCATGCTGCCGTCGAACGGCTGCTCGCGGCCCGTCTCGATCGCCTGCTCGAGCGTCCAGTACGCGCGCACGCGCGGCGTGTCGCGCGCATGCTCGAACTGGACGTAGGTGCCGGGCGGCAGCTTGCGGATGCCGCGATAGATCGTGTATGGCGCGGGCACGCTCGACTGGCGCAGGTACAGGCACAGCGCATCGCGATCGATGCTGCCGTCGAAGCCCGGATAGTGGCGCAGCGCCTTCAGCTCCGACGCGAACACGAGCGCGTCGCCGATCCGGCCGTAATACAGCGGCTTCTCGCCGATCCGGTCGCGCGCGAGCGTCAGCGTGCGCGACGCGCGATTCCAGAGCGCGAACGCGAACATGCCGGTCGCGCGCCGCAGTGTTGCTTCGACACCCCACGCGACGAGCGCCGCGATCAGCACTTCGCTGTCCGAGTGACCGCGCCACGCGGGCGCGCGCCCCGCGCGCTCCAGTTCCGTGCGCAATTCGCGATGGTTGTAGATTTCGCCGTTGAAGACCATGACGTAGCGGCCACACGCCGACGCGATCGGCTGCCGGCCATGCACCGACAGATCGACGATCGCGAGCCGCCGGTGGCCGAGCGCGATGCCGGCTTCCGGATCGAGCCACAGGCCCTGTCCGTCCGGTCCGCGATGCGCGAGGCTTGCCGTCATCCGCGCGAGGGTCCCGCGCGCTGTCTCCTCATCGAAGGCGACGCTATTCAGAAAGCCGTCGATTCCGCACATATTGTTGCCCGCTTGTTGACCGATCCCGTCGCGCGTCGCGACGCCTTGCGGCACGCCGTCCAGCGCGACGGTCGGGCCATGATACGAATAAAATAATCAGCAATAATTCATTAGTGAATCTTTTCGGAAGACGGAAAAAAAAGCGCCGTCAAGCGGTGCGCGCAGATGACAGGAGAAAGGGCCATATCGGCTGACGGAGGTGCGGCAATCAACCGGCCCCTCGCCCGTTTCGGCCGGCGTTTCGGCATGCGCCGCCGGAACCGCTCCCGCCACGACTACAGCCGCCGCGCGGCGAGATACGCGAGTTGTGCGCGGTTCTGCACGTTGAAGAGTTTCTCGAGCGAGCGGATGTGATGGCCGACCTTGTGCAGCGACGTGCGCAGCGCGCTCGCGATTTCCTGGTCGGACAGCCCGTGCACGAGCCGCTCGAGCACCTGCTGCTGCTCGTCGCCGAGCGCGAAGCCGCGCGTGCGCGCGATGCGCGCCTCGAGGAACGGCAGCGCGACCCGATGCACGGCAAGGCTCACCGACAGCGCACCGCCGATCACGCGGTCGTCGATCCAGTCGGTGCCGTGCGTCTCCGACGTCACGTTCACCGCGACCCGCAGCTCGAGCCGTGGCGCCGACAGGCTGAAGATCACGCCGCTGTTCATCGCATGCGCACGCAGATGCCCCGCGAGCGCGAGCACCTTGCGATCGCCGCTTCGCTGCGCGGCCGCCTCGATCTCGTCGAGCCGCCACGCGACCGGAAAGCCGCTTTGCCGCGCCTGTGCGAAACGCGGGTCGCATTCGTAGAGCATGTGTTCGATATACGGCTGCATGAAAGTCGCCGGCGCGAGATCGCGCAGCAAATGCGCGCACAGAATCCGCCGTCCGATCATTTCATAGCCGCCATAACCGAGCGTGCTGAAACCGATTTGCCGCAAACGCGCATGGCATTGCGAAAAATCGAGTGCGTCCAGGTCGGATTTACCTGCCGCATTTTGAATCACGGTAAAAACGTCCTTATTCGCCGCGTGATAGTCGGTCGAATAAGCGGCAGCGGCCGCGATATCGGCCTGCGAGAACCACTCGACGAGTGGCGTGCCGTCAGCGTGTGTCATAAGGAACCCGCCCCTCCTCCAGTATTTGAATGCCGCAGCCCCGTCACGACCGGGTCTTTTCTTTATGGTTTCTGATTGGAATGGAATTCGCGCTGCTGCATGAAGCATTCGGCGCAATTAGTATTACGGCATATTACGCGCACGCCGGCATTTTTGTACAATGCCCCCGCGTTTCGTCAGGATGACGATCCGCGCATATCAAGAACGATGCTCGATCGTAACGCTGCGCGCTGCCGTACTCAAAACGGGGCACGCGCGGCGCTGCGCGTCGGTTCCGAGGGATGGCTCATGTCCGATATTGCCTTGCATGAAGCAGCAGCCGCGACAAGCGCTCAATTGACGTCACGCGACGTGACGAGCCGCGCCGACGCGCTGCGCGCGCGCCCCGTGCAGGTCGTCTGGTGCGACGACGTGAAGCGCGGTGACGTGAAGCGCGCTGACGTCGAGCAGCCGCACGCGCCGCGGCTCGGCGTCGCCGACACGCTCGCACACGCGCAGAGCACCGCCGAGCGCAGCCGCATCGTCACGAGCCTGCTGCACCTGACGGGCTTCTCGACGTTCGCGTACTTCGCGCTCGAATTCGCGCAAGAGCGTGTCGAGAGTCTCTATCTTCACGAAGCGTTCACGCCGTCGACCTATCGCGGCGACTACGTGCGCCACCGTCATCACGACGTCGATCCGCGCACGCTCGGCGCGCGCGCGTGCAACATGCCGGTCGTCTGGGATCTGCAGCAGCTGCGCCAGCAGCACCAGCAGCAGCACGATGACGGCGTCTGCGTGCCGCCCGCCGCGCTCGACGGGTTCCTGCAGACGATGCAGGACGACGGGATGTGCAGCGGGATCATGTATTCGATGGCGGTGCCCGGCACGCGGCTGCATGCGTTCATGAGCTTCACCGCGCCGCGCCGCACGCGCGAGTGGATCACGCAGGCCACTGTCGAGCAGGCGCTGTCGATCGGCCTGTCGGTCCACAAGTTCGCGTCGCCGCAGCTGATCGCAACCTCGCGCGAGCGCGCGGTGAACGGCCTTACGCCGTTCGAGCAGGAGTTGCTGCTCGGCATCGCCGAAGGCGCGTCGGACAAGGAGATCGGCCGGCGCCTCGACACCAGCGCGCACAACGTCGACTATCACCTGCGCAAGCTGCGCAAGCGCTTCGGCGTCGCAAACCGGATCCAGCTCACCTACCTGACGTCGAAGCTCGAGCTGATCTGATCCGGGTGCCGAACGTGCCGAGCGTGGGGATTGCACGCGGTAAACGCGCATGCCGGCCTCGAGGGCCGGCATGCACGGGAAGCGGCGCGGTGCCGGGTCCGGCGCCGCGTCCATCAGACGGTGTTACTTGAGCAGCATCAGCTGCACGACCTTGACGATCACGAGACCGACCGCGATCACGAGATAGCCGCGCATCACGCCCATCCAGATCCGCGTCGACAGCGTCATCACCTGCGGTTCGAGCGTGTCGAGCGGCGGCATGCGCCACGTATCGCGCAGCGAGCGGTCGACGCCCGGCTCGATCACGCGCTTGTTGCGGCGGACGAGCACCGTCGCGAGATAGCCGACGATCGCGAACACGGTGCCGCCGATCAGCACGTCGAGGATCGCCTCGCCGCTGATGTCCGGATACATCACCGACGCGGTCAGGATGATCGACAGCAGCACGAGCACCCAGACCACCGCGCCCGTGAACACGTTGAGCTTCGTCGAGTTCACCCACGGCCCGAGCACCTGCTTGTCGTTGCAGAGCAGCAGCAGGAACACGGTCGCGCTCGGCAGCAGCACGCCCGCGAGCGTCTGCACCGCTTCCGTCAGCAGGCCGAGCGGGCTGCCCGGAATCAGCACGATCGTCGCGGCGGTGGCCACGATGCCGAAGTAGACGAGGTAGAAGCCCTTCGCGTCCGTCACGCCGCGATGCAGCGAGTGACGGATCTTGAACACGTCGCCGATTGCATACGCGGTCGACAGCGACACGGCGGCGGCGCCGATGATGCACGCGTCCAGCAGCGCAACCGCGAACAGTGTCGCGCTCGTGCGGCCCGCATACTTCTCGAGGCCCGCGATGATGCCGCCCGCGTCCGTGAAGTTGCCGGACTCCGGATGGCCGCCGAACAGCGCCGAGCTGAAGCCGATCATCGCGACCGCGCCGATCAGCACGACCGCGATGCCGATCCACAGGTCGACCTTCTCGTACTTGATGAAGCGCGGCGTGATGCGCTTGTCGATCACGTAGCTCTGCTGGAAAAACAGCTGCCAAGGCGCGACCGTCGTGCCGACGATGCCGATCACGAGCAGCATCACGTCCGACAGCTTCGCGTGCACGGGCCAGTTCGGCACGAAGAAGTCACGCGTCATCTGCGCAACCGGCGGATGGATCGACACGAGCACCGGCACGAGCAGCAGGCTCAGCACGCAGAGCACCACCGCGAAGCGCTCGAAGCGCCTGAAGTCTCCGGTACTCACCGCCGCCATCGTCAATGCCGCGGCCACGCATACGCCCGCGACCTTCGGCAGCCCGAAGAAATCGAGCACGAACGTGATGCCGATGAATTCGGTGACGATCGTCAGCGCGTTGAGCAGGAACAGGTCGATCACGCTGAACGCGCCCCAGAACTTGCCGAAGCGTTCGAAGATCAGGCGCGCATGGCCGACGCCCGTCACCGCGCCGAGACGCAGCACCATCTCCTGGTTCACGTACAGCACGGGAACGAGCAGCAGCAGCGTCCACATCAGCGTCGTGCCGTAATTCTGGCCCGCTTGCGTGTAGGTGCCGAACGCACCGGCGTCGTTGTCGCCGACCATCACGATCAGGCCCGGCCCGAGGATCGCGAGCAGCGTGCGCACGCGTGCCCACCACGTGCCGCGCTTTCCGGTGTCATGATGCGAGATCGTCCCGAACGCACCTCGGATGTCGCCCAGATGGGCTTCGTCGAGCACGGCGTTGCGTTCGGCGGCGATTGGTGGAGAAACGTTGGATGGCGTGGACATGATGTGTTCCGTACGGCTAATGGTTATCTGACGAGCGTGTGACCTTGGGATGGGCACGCGCGGCCGCATGGCGGCGGCGCGTGCGCATGCCGAGGCGCGCGCGGCGCTTTAGTGGATGAACGATTTAAGCTTGTTCAGCAGGCGGACGAGCACCGGCTGACGGTTATCGAGCGACAGCATCGCGTCGTAGTGGGGGCGCGATTCCGTCACCTGCGGGAGTTGCGACAGCAGAAGGCCGAAGTTCATGATCTGGCTCCGTGCGGCGGCAGCAGAGGCTCGCCGCGTCGTGGGCGCGGGGGCCAGTCCGGGGCCTGATCGAGGTCAGGCTAGTCGGCCGGATTGTCCCTGCGACCCGGGTTGAATAGGGTCTGGCGGCATAAGGGACAACTGTCACTGTCGTTCATGGCGGCTCCTGTTCGGTGTTCCGGAAGAACACGGTTGACCGCCGACCTGCATGCAGGAAACCACGTGCGCAAGCCTGCGAAAGGCGTGCGCGAACGCGGCCGCATGCCGGGCGGCGGCGAAACCAGAGAGCGCATGCGCGATGGCATCACGCGTATCTGGCGCGAATCAGGGTGCACGTAGGGGGTTACTGCGGAATACTGCTGCGCGCACCGTTTGCCTGGGTGACAAACGGCGGCGTTGGAAGGCGCGGACGTCAGTCGCTCAGGCGGAAAATTCGTTCGAAGATCGACTACTGCAAGCGTCCAAGGCGGTCGCCCCAAAAGTGAAGATGGCGGATTTTATGGACCGCCCGGAAGCTAAGTCAACCCCTTGAAACCCCATTTTCGAGATATTTTTCCCGGCGCTCGGGCGCTGAAAGATTTGCTCCCCAAAACACGTGCCCGAACCTTTCAGCACGGGTGTCGGCGCGCATCGCAAGGTGCGCGAACGCAACGGGGCGACCCCGCTTCATCAGACAACGCGCGTCGTGATCACCCTCGATTGGACACTTGCGCAACATGCGAACTTTTTATGCGGTTTTTACTTGCACCGCAGCAAATGTCACGACTACAATCCGCCGCAATCCAACACAGGAATCCCTTCGTGGACACATGCTCTAGTTGCAGTTCGATGCCGGTCCAGGCCGGCCAAGCCATCGCGAGATAGCAGCAGCCCAGGGCATGTCCTTCGCCGCTAACTCGCATTCGTCGGGTTAGCGCGCTTCCTTCCGGACCGGCCATTGCCGGTTCGTCCGTCGCACGCTCCGTTACGTTTCAAACGCCGATCGCAGGCCGCACCGCGCGCACCTGGGGTCCATCACGTCGTCCGGCTTCGCCGCCGGGGCGGACGGAGGCTACGTCATGTTTCTTCAATCGTTCGCGGTCAGACTCAAGCGGTACGTGCACGTCGCTTGCAGCCGCTCGCTCGTGTCGGCGCTGTCGCCGCTCGCGCACACCGTCAGCAACTGGCGCGGCACGGCGCTCGCGCATGCGCTGATCCCGCCCCGCGCGCTCGACTGCGCGGTGCTCGGCGCGATGGCTGCCGCCGTCGGGCTCGTCGCGCTGCTGTGCGCGGCCGCGTCGCGCGTCGGTTTTGCGCACGTGTGGCGCGTCGGCGCCTGGCTGCCGTAAGCGCCGCGCCGCGCGGACGGACCGCCTGTCGGGCGCCGTCCGCGCACACCCGTTTGCATCACCGCTTTCCCGCTTCATTAGTCACACTAATCAATCCGTCAACGGAACACGCATGAAGAACAACCTCGAACCCACATTGCGCAAGGCCCGCCTCCACGCGTGCGCGACGCTGCTGCTGTCGCTCGCGGCCGCGCCCGCGTTCGCGCAATCCGCGTCACCCGCCGCCTCACCCGCCGCCGAACCGGCTGGCGGTGCAAGCGATGCCGCCGCCGCGCAAGCGCCGGCCTCCGATGCTGCCGCGCCGGCGCCCACCGGTTTCTGGGAGCGCTCGAACCTGCTCGGCAACATGGGCGGCCTGCGCGACCTGCTCGGCGATCACGGCGTCACGCTGAACCTGCAGGAAACCAGCGAGTACCTGTACAACACGTCGGGCGGCACGAAGCGTAGCGGCGCGTACCAGGGCCTCACGCAATTCGGCTTCAACGTCGATACGGGCAAGGCGATCGGGCTGCCGGGCGGCACCTTCAACGTGTCCGCGCTGCAGATTCACGGCACCAACCTCACGCAGCGCAATCTGCAGACGCTGCAGACCGCGACCGGCATCGAGGCGAACTCGACCACGCGCCTGTGGGAGCTGTGGTATCAGCAGGCGCTGCTCGACGGCAAGGTCGACGTGAAGGTCGGCCAGCAGAGCCTCGACCAGGAATTCATGGTGAGCCAGTACGCGGCGTCGTTCATGAACGCGACGTTCGGCTGGCCCGTGCTGCCGTCGACCGACCTGCCCGCGGGCGGCCCCGCGTATCCGCTGTCGTCGCTCGGCGTGCGACTGCGCGTGAAGCCGTCCGACGCGTGGACGGTGCTCGCCGGCGTGTTCGACGGCAACCCGGCGGGCCGCATGAACGGCGACCCGCAGCAGCTGAACGCGCACGGCACGAACTTCAACCTGCGCAGCGGCGCGCTCGTGATCGGCGAAGTCCAGTACGCGCTGAATGCGCCGCCGGCCGACCCGAAGGCGCCGCAGCCGGCCGGCCTGCCGGGTACGTACAAGCTCGGCGTCTGGTACCAGTCGCAGCATTTCGACGACCTGCGCGACGGCACGGACGGCCTGTCGCTCGCGAATCCGGCGAGCAACGGGACGCCGGTGAACCATCGCGGCAACTACGGCTTCTATGCGGTCGCGGACCAGATGGTGTGGCGCCCGGCGGCGGACAGCCCGCGCTCGGTCGGCGTGTTCGCGCGCGTGATGGGCGCGCCGGGCGATCGCAACGTGGTCGACCTCGCGATCAATGCAGGCGTCACGCTCAAGGCGCCGTTCGCGGGCCGCGACAACGACGTCGCGGGCCTCGCGGTCGGTTACGCGAAGATCGGCTCGCATGCGCGCGCGCTCGACGGCGACGTCGGCACGTACACGACGCCCGGCTACCCGGTGCGCAGCTCGGAGACGGTGATCGAGGCGACCTATCAGTACCAGGTCACGCCGTGGTGGCAGTTGCAGGCCGACCTGCAGCACTTCTTCCGTCCGTCGGGCGGTATCCCGAACCCGAATGCGCCGGGTGCGCGTATCGGCGACGAAACGGTGGTCGGCGTGCGGACGGCGATCACGTTCTGATTTGCCGGATTGCCGTTCGTGAGCTTGCCGCGGCGCGCGTGGTCGCGTGGTCGCGTGGTGCGGCGAGCATGAAGCCGCGCCGCGCTTGCGGCGGCATCCCCGTCCGTCACTCGCCGTATAACCCGAGCAGCTTCAGCGTGACACCGTTGGTCCAGCCGAAACCGTCCTGCAGCGGATACTCGCCGCCGCCCCCACCACCCGCGCCGGCGCCTTCGACCACGTATTTCTCGACGAGCTTGCCCTCGGTCGCATACACGTGCTTCACGCTCGCCAGAAAGCGCGTACCGATCTCCTTCGCGAGCGCGGGCTCGCCGTAGCGGCGCAGCCCGTCGATCGCGATCCATTGCAGCGGCGCCCAGCCGTTCGGCGCATCCCATTGCTGCCCCGTCGTCGCGGTCGTCGTCGCGAGTCCGCCCGGCTGCAGCAGCGTGCGGCGCACTTCGCGGGCGGTCGCCTTCGCACGCTCCGGCCACGCGACGCCCGCAAACAGCGGGAACAGCGCGGCCGCCGTGACCGCGTCGCGCGGCTGGCCACGCCGCCAGTCGTAATCGCCGTAGTAGCCGCGGCGGTTCCACAAATAGCGGTTGATCGCCGCCGCGCGCCGTTGCGCGCGCGCGGTGAAGTCGGCCACGCATGTGGTGTCGCGCACGATCGCGCAGCCCCGGCGAATCGTCGTCTCGAGGTGGAACATCAGGCTGTTCAGGTCGACCGGCACGATCGACGTCGTGCGGATCGTCGCAAGCGTCCTGCCGTCGCCGAGCCAGCGCGAGCTGTAGTCCCAGCCGCTTTCGGCGCCCGCGCGCAGATCGCGCCACACGTCGTTCGCGGGACGGCCGGACGCTGCCCGCGCGGTCTGCACGTCCTCGAGATACGACTCGTCGCGCGGCGTGTCGCTTGCATCCCAGTAGCGGTTCAGGATCGCACCGTCGGGCATCGCGACCACATGGCGCGTCGCGCCGCCGCGCGGCGTCGTGCTTTCGCCCTGCATCCAGTACGCGTATTCGCTGCGCAGCGCAGGCAGGTATTTCTGGTAGACCTTGTCGCCCTCCGCCTGCACGGCGAGCGTGACCATGTACGCGAAAAACGGCGGCTGCGAGCGGCTCGCGTAATACGTGCGGCTGCCGTTCGGCACGTGGCCGACCGTGTCGATCAGGTATGCGAAGTTGTCGAGCATGTCGTCGACGAGATCCTCGCGCCCCGACGCCTGCAGGCCCAGCATCGTGAAATACGTGTCCCAGTAGTAGCCTTCGCGGAACCGCCCGCCCGGCACCACGTAAGGCTTCGGCAACGGGATCAGCGAACTGTACGGCGGCACCGTCGCGCTCGTGCGCGTGAGCTTCGGCCACAGCCAGTCGATATGCTCGCGCAGCGCCTGCTTCGGCGGCGGCGTCACGCCGTGGTCGACGGGCGGCGTGAAGTGCTGGTCGACGAACGTCTTCAGCACGAAGCCCGGCTGCGATTTTCGTTGCTGATACAACTGGATGATCGTGGCCGGATCGGTGTCCGGCGTCGTGTCGACGAAGGTCTTCTGGTCCGGGTAGATTTGCGCGGCCTGCACCGCGACGAACAGGTCCCCGTAGAGCTGGCTCGGCGGCGGCGGCACCGCGTTCGCGGCGGGGGGTGCGGTCGGAGTCGCAGCCGCAACCGGATTCGCCGCGGACATGACGGCTGCGGTGGCCGCCTGGTTCCCGACCTGGCTCGCGTTGTCCGTCGGCGCCGCGCAGCCCGTGACGACAACACACGTGACGGCGAGCGCGGCGGCCCGGCGGATGCGCTGCACGGGCGGCGCGAATGTCACAAGTGGCACAAGTGGCACAAGTGGCGCGAGTGGCGCGAGTGGCGATGCTGTCGATGCGGCACGACGTGACGTCATGACGTGTCCCCTCCTTTCGATGGTGGTGGATCGGCACGAGGTCTCCGGTCGCGCAGCAGGCGCGGTGCGCACGTGTCGATGGCCACCGACCGATGCGCGTTGTCATGTTCCGCAAGTGAGGTCGACTGTCGCACGAAACGTGCGTATCAAGCAAGTTTCGCGTCGCGCGATTCGCGCAGAAAGCCGCACGCCATCGCGGCCAGTCGTTCTTTCTGCGTCGCCGCCAGAAAGAACGACTGTTGCAACATGCAGAACAACCGTTGCCGTGCGTGACGCACCGGCAGCAAACGGTGCATAATGGCCGCTTTACGCGCGCCCCGCCCATGTCGCCCGTCTTTCTTGCACCGCTCATCGTTGCCTGTGCGTTGTTCATGGAAAGCGTCGACGCAAACATCATCGTCACTGCCCTGCCCGCGATGGCGCGCGACTTCGGGCACAGCCCCGTCACGCTGAACATCGCGATCACCGCGTACGTCGTCGGGCTCGGCGTATTCATCCCGATCTGCGGCTGGCTCGCCGACCGCTTCAGCGCCCGCTCCGTATTCCGCACCGCGATCGGCATCTTCGTCGCCGGCTCGCTGCTGTGCGCCGCGTCCAATTCGCTCGGCCTGCTGACGTTCGCGCGCTTCGTGCAAGGCGTCGGCGGCGCGATGATGGTGCCGGTCGGCCGCATCATCATCTTCCGTGCAGTGCCGCGCGCGGATCTCGTGCGCGCAATGAACTACCTCGCGATTCCCGCGCTGTTCGGCCCGACCTTCGGGCCGCTCGTCGGCGGCTTCATCACGACGTACCTGCACTGGCGGATGATCTTCTTCATCAACGTGCCGATCGGCCTGTACGGCATCTATCTCGCGAGCAAGCACATCGCGAACACGCACGAGCCCGATCCGGGCCCGCTCGACGGGTTCGGCTTCCTGCTGTCCGCGAGCGGCGCCGCGCTATTGCTGATGGGCCTCACGCTGATCGACGGCGCGCTGACCACGCGCAGCAACGCGCTGACGATGTGCGTCGCGGGCGGCGCGCTGCTCGCGCTCTACGTGCCGTACGCGCGCCGCAAGGAACGGCCGGTGCTCGACCTCAGCTTCCTGCGCATTCCGACCTATCACGCGAGCGTCGTCGGCGGCTCGCTGTTCCGCATCGGCCTCGGCGCGGTGCCGTTCCTGCTGCCGCTCGCGCTGCAGGAAGGCCTCGGGATGACCGCGTTCCATTCGGGGCTGATCACCTG
Source organism: Burkholderia sp. Bp8963 (assembly GCF_003854275.1). Classification (GTDB taxonomy): domain Bacteria; phylum Pseudomonadota; class Gammaproteobacteria; order Burkholderiales; family Burkholderiaceae; genus Burkholderia. The sequence continues at coordinate 149,509 of NZ_QTQP01000009.1, read as the reverse complement.
CGCGTCCGCGCTCGGCGGCGCGGTGAGCCGCTCGACAGCCACCCATACGCTGCGCCGCTTCGGCTTTCGCACGGTGCTGATCTACAACGCGGCATTCGCGGGCCTCGCGATCGCCGCATACGGCGTGTTCCATCCGGGCATGGCGACGTGGGCGATCTGGCTGATCGTGCTGGTCGGCGGGATCTTTCCCGCGCTGCAGTTCACGAGCCTGAACTCCATGATCTACGCGGACATCTCGCCGCGCGACGCCGGCCGCGCGACGAGCCTCGGCAGCGTCGTCCAGCAGATGTCGCTCGGGCTCGGCGTGACCGTCGCGGGGCTCGTGCTGCACGTGTCGCACTGGGCGCAGGGACATCAGACGATGGTGTGGTCGGACTTCTGGCCCGCGTTCGTCGTGGTCGGGCTGTGCTCGTTCGCGTCGATTCCGATCACGCGCCGGCTACCGCCGAATGCCGGTGACGAAGTCGCGCGCGGCCGGCGCTGACGGACACGTTCGGGCGAAACAAGCGGATGCGGTAAAGGAAACTGAAACGGAAAAAAATCAGCGGACATCCACACGGGGCCTGTGCTCAGCCGCGTGGATGTCCGCTCAGGGCTCCGGGTCTCTCGTTGGGGGTTGAGAATCCCGGATTCGCTTCCTGCGTGCCATGGACATATCGTGCGTCGGAAGCGGAATCGGCGCGCACGTTGCCGCGCGCTATGGAGTGCACTATAGGGAATCTTGAACGACGCGTCTGTCAACGATTGTCAGATGCGGCGCAATCCCGCGTCGGGCGCACGTCGAGCGCGCGCGCCGTAATCGCGCTAAAGTGGTGCCCGACCGACACCCGCTCCGACCGCTCCGATGCTCACGCTCTCGCCCGCCGCCGCCCGCGCGCTGCATCTCGCCGCGCAGGGCCTGCTGACCCCGCCCCGCCGCAAGGCCACCAAGGCCGACGTGCTCGACACGATCCGCCGCATGGCGCAGTTGCAGATCGATACGATTCACGTCGTCGCGCGCAGCCCGTATCTCGTGCTGTTCAGCCGCCTCGGCACGTTCGCGCCGCAGTGGCTCGACGAACATCTCGCCGAAGCGCGCCTGTTCGAATACTGGTCGCACGAAGCGTGCTTCCTGCCCGTCGAGCAATTCGGGCTGATGCGCTACAAGATGCTCGATCCGTCGGGGATGGGCTGGAAATACGCGGCTGAGTGGCACGCGGAAAACCGCGACGACATCGCGCAGTTGCTCGCGCGCATCCGCACCGAAGGCCCGGTGCGCTCAGCGGATTTCGCCCGCGAGGATGGCGCGAAAGGCAACGGCTGGTGGGACCGGAAGCCGGAGAAGCGCCATCTGGAGGTGCTGTTCACGACCGGCGACCTGATGGTATCGGAGCGCCGCAATTTCCAGCGCGTGTACGACGTGCGCGAACGCGTGCTGCCCGGCTGGGACGACGCGCGCGACCTGCCGCCGCGCGAAGCCGTGCTGCCGGCGCTGCTCGACTACACGTGCCGTGCGCTCGGGATCGTGCGCGCCGACTGGGTCGCCGATTACTACCGGCTGCCGCGCCGCTCGTACCGCGCGGAGCTGGACGCGCTCGCGGACGCGGGCGAGCTGATCCCGGTCGCCGTCGACGGCTGGAAGGAACCGGCCTACGTGCACCGCTCGCTCGACGCGCTGCTGCCCGACGCGCAGGCCGACACGCTGCGCTCGACGGTCACGACCTTGCTGTCGCCGTTCGACCCGGTCGTGTGGGACCGGCGGCGCGCGTCCGCGCTGTTCGACTTCGACTACACGATCGAGTGCTATACGCCCGCGCACAAGCGGCGCTACGGCTATTTCTGCCTGCCGGTGCTGCATCGCGGGCGGCTGATCGGCCGGATCGACGCGAAAGCGCATCGCACGCTCGGCACGTTCGAACTGAAGGCCGTCCACGTCGAACCGGGCGTGCGGATCGGGTCGGGGCTCGCGAACGACGTCGCGAAGGCGGTGAAGAAACTCGCGGCGTGGCACGGCACGCCGGACGTGACGGCCGGGAACGCGCCGCCGGCGCTCGAGGCTGCGCTGGCCGGCGCGTGAGCCCGCATTCGGCGCGGCCACGCAGCGCCGACGTCCGCCGTCTACGCCTGCGCCGCGATCCACGCGGCGATTCCCGGCCACGCGTCCTTCAGCGTGCGCGACCCCATGAACAGGCCAATGTGGCCGCCGGGAACGAGCCGGCTCGTCACCTGCGAAGCGGGCGTGCCGACGAGGTCGCGCGCATTGAACACCTGCTCCGGCGTCGTGATGTCGTCCGCCTCGCCGGCGAGCAGGTAGACGGGGCACGTGATGTCTTTCAGGTCGAGCGTGCGGCCGAGTGCGACGAACGTACCCTTCGCCAGCCGGTTCTCCTTGAAGAGCTGCACGATCGCCTGCAGATACCAGCGGCCCGGCAGGTCGAGCGGGCTTTCGTACCAGCTGGCGAACACTTCGCGCTTGTGCAGGTAGTCGGGATCGTCGAGGTGCTCGTACAGGTCGACGTGCTCGGCGAGATAGTGCTGGTCCGGATGCATGTTCTTCCAGCCCCGCAACATGAAGCGGCCGCACATCAGCCCGCCGCCCATTTCCACGAGTTCCTCGTAGAACGACGTCGGATACGTGTGCACCATCTCCCTGATCGGGCCATCGCCCGCGTCCGTGTCGATCGGCGACCCCGCGAGCACGAGGCTCGCGACCTTGTGCGGGAAGCATGCCGCGTACATCGCCGACATCCAGCCGCCCTGGCATAGCCCGACGAGGTTGACCCTGCCGCCAAGCTCGTCGACGCACACGTTCAGCTCGGCCAGATACTGGTCGATCTCGAGATCCTTCATGTCGGCGGTCGCGGATCGCCAGTCGGTCAGGAAGACGCGCGTCACGCCGTGCTCGCGCAGCGTCTCGATCAGGCTCTGGCCCGGCAGGTAGTCGGCGATCATCGCGCTGTGGCCCGCGTATGGCGCATCGACAATCGTTGGCAGTCCTTGTTTCTGGCTGTGCCCTTCTCCATTTCCTTGCACCGGCGCGATCGAATAGTCGCGGAACGTCATCGTGCGCAGTTCGAGCAGCGGCCGGTTCGCGGAAGCGAGCGCGGGGTGCAGCCCGAAGTGCAGCTTCTCCTCTTCCGCGAGGAAGCGGAGATTGCGCGCGGTCATTTCCGAGCCGATCTCGAACATCGTCGCGACGGCTGCCATCGGCCAAAAGATCGGCAATGCGGGAGCCGGCTTCGCGGCAGGTTTGGATTCGCGGGATTTCATGGGTCTCTCAGGTAGCGGGATGCAGGGTGAGGGTGGCAAGGGCCGCGCCGTCCGGCACGCGGCGCGTGTGCCGCGCAATCAATGCGTCGTGTTGCTACTGCTGACGGGATTCGGACATCGGGCAGACCTCCGCAGTGTCACGTGCACGGGCCATCAGGATGCGCGACAGGATGTGACACTCGCATGACATCCAGCGCCCGCGTGACGATCGTCGTGTGCTTCCGTCATATGCTTCCGTTGCGTGCTGCATCGTGCTGCACGTCGCCGTGGCGACGAGCACCGGCCATCGCCTGACGTTCCGCACGCAACGGATTCTGGTGCGATACGTCAGACGATTGTTTGATTCCGGTCAATCTTTTCAGGTGAAGTCCCGATAGCATGGATTACGCGATGACGGCATGACGGTCAGCCGTCGCAGCACTGTTACCAGGCGGCGCGCGCGTCGCCCCGCAAACGCGCGCCGGCAACCTCCGGCGCCTTCTCGGCCTGGAAGTCATGCACATTCGTGAAATCCGCTCGAAAATCGCCAGCACGTCGTCCACGCGCAAGATCACGCGGGCGATGGAAATGATGGCGCGCACCAAGATGGCGAGCGCGCAGCGGCGTGCGCGCGATTTCCGGCCGTATGCGGCCAGCATCAAGTCGATGGTCGAACGCGTGCTGCGCGACCGGCCCGATCATGTGTCGGCGTTGATGGCGCGGCGCGAGCCGGTGCGTCGTGTCGGCCTGATCGTCGTCAGCACCGATCGCGGGCTGTGCGGCCCGCTCAATGCGCGGCTGCTCGTCCAGTGCATCGATGCGCTCGAACGCTGGGATCAGGCCGGCATCGCATGCGAGCTGAGCGTGATCGGCGCGCGCGGCGTCGCGCCATTGTCGCGCCACGGCGCGAACATCACGGCGCGCTCGGGCAGCCTCGCCGGCGAGCCGCAGTTCGACGCGCTGCTCGGTGCGCTGCTCGTCCCGCTGACCGCTTTCGTCAACGGCGAACTCGACGAAGTGCATGTCGCGTACAACCGCCTGACGAGCCCGCTCACCTACGATCCCCGGATCGATACGGTGCTGCCCGTCGCGGGGCTCGACGGCAACGCGGCGGCCGACGGCGGCACATCGACCGACTACCTGTACGAGCCCGGGCCGAAACCGGTGGTGGACACGCTGCTGCTGCGCTACGTCGAGGCGATGCTCTATCAGGCCGTCGTCGAGAACCATGCGTGCGAGCAATGCGCGAGGATGTTCAGCATGCAGACTGCGACGGAGAACGCCGATCGCGTGCTGCACGGCCTGCGGCATCTGTATCAGAAAACCCGGCAAGCGCAGATCACCACCGAGCTGTGCGAGATCGTCGCGGGCGCGGCGGCCGTCTGAAGGAGGCGCAGATGGACACGTCGATGAAACTCGCGATTCTCAGCATCGAGCAGGTGCTGTATTCCGGCGACGCGCACTTTGTCAGCGTGCCCGGCGAAAGCGGCGAACTCGGGATCTATCCGCGGCATGCGCCGCTGCTCACGCGTATCCGGCCCGGCGTCGTGACGCTCGTCGATGCGGCGAGCGGCGAGCATCGCCGCATCCTGGTCGCGGGCGGCGTGCTGGAAGTCAGCCGCGAAGGCGTGACGCTGATCGCCGATCATGCGCTGCGCACGCCGGAGCTGGATACGCTGCGCGCCCGTGAAGCGCGGCACGCGGCGGAGGACTGGCGCCAGCGCTATGCGCGGGATAACCGGCGCACGTTCGACTTTGCGTCGGCGCGCGTGGAATTGATGGATGAGATCCGCCGCTTCTTCGCGCTGGCGATGCGGCCGAGCACGTCCGGCGGCGGCAAGCCGGGTGGCGCGGGCGGCTAGCGCCGGTTCATGCTCATGACGCACGTTCCCGCAACGAAAAAACCCGGTTGGGGCTGGCCGCCGCTCAGTCGCGCAGCTTGCGAAAGCGCGGCGTGCCGTCTTCGAGGGTTTCGTTGAACATCGCCTCCGGCCGCACCCACAGCCCGCGCGCATGCGGCCACAGATGCTCGTACACGACGAGCGATTCTTCCGTTTCGGAATGGCGTGCGACGCCGATCACGCGGTAGAGGCCGCCCTTGTAGTGGCGGTGGGTCGCGAGTTGTTCGGCTTCCTGTTCGGTCATGGTGCGCTTCCTTCAGCGTGGCAAAGAGCGCGTATTGTATGCGCGTATGCGCGGGACGCGCGCCGCCGCTCAGCGCGATGCGTAGATGTCGGGCCGCCGCACTTCCATCAGCCGTTCCGGATGCGACGGCGGCGCGAAACCGACCGGCCGGTACAGGTCGTGCGCGTCGGACGTGACGAGCATGATGCGGCGCAGCCCCTGCACCATCTCCTGCGCGAACACGTGATCGATCAGCGCGCGGCCGTAGCCGTTGCTGCGTTCCCCCGGCAGCACGAACACGTCGCACAGGTACGCGAAGGTCGCGTGATCGGTGACGAGCCGCGCGAAGCCAACCTGCCGCGTGCCGACGAACGCGCCGAAGCACAGCGAGCCGTCGATCGAGCGGTCGAACACGTCGCGCGGAATGCCGATCGACCAGTACGCTTCGCGATGCAGGAAGTCGTAGATCGCGTCGAGATCGAGTTCGCGCTTGTCGGTGGAAAATCTCAGCGTGGCGGGCGTGGCAGCGGACACGTGGGTGCTCCGTCGGGATGATTGGAAAAATGAGCGGCGACGCGCTTCCCGGCCGGAACGGGGACCTCGGCACCGGAACGCGCGCTCGCTGGCCCTGTAGCATCGCGCAGCCCTAGCGCGTCGAGATACACGCGCAGCGAGCGCAACACCGATTCCGCGACCAGGCACGTGATGCCGGCGAAATCGGCGCTCGCGCATGCGCAGTCCAGCGCTTCATAGTACGCGAGCCTGTCCTCGTCGCGAATGACCGCTGGCGGATAGCCGTCCTTCATCAGATCGAGATCGAGCAGCAGCCGCGCCGTCCGGCCGTTGCCATCGACGAACGGATGAATCTTCAGGAACCGCGCATGCAGTTCGGCCGCACGCGCGATCGGGTGCAGCGCGTCGGCTTCGCGGTACCAGTCGATCAGCGCCGCCATTTGGGCAGGCAAATCCAGGAAACCGGGCGGTATCGTGCTCGCGCCCGCGATCTCGACATTCTCCTGGCGGTAGCGCCGCACTTCGCCGTCGCCGATCGTGTTCAGCACCAGTCGGTGAAGGTTGCGGATCTGCCGCTCGGACAGCGCCTCGTGCTTCGCCACGATGTCTTCGGCATAGCGGATTGCGTCGCGATGATGCGTCGCGTCGACCTGCTCGCGCAGGGTCTTCCCGTCTATCGTGATACGTTCCAGCACAATCCGCGTCTCGCGGAGCGTCGCGGCATGGCGGTCGATCGCGCTCGCGTGACCGCCCCATTCCCGCGCCAGTTTCTCGTGCAGCGACGAGACCGCCTGCCGAGGTAGCGGCCGCGCGGCATCGAGCGTCGCCTTGGCGGCATCGATCGATTTCAGGAGCGTGGCGGGTTGACTGGACATCGGGTTTTCCGGAACCGCGATTGATGTGGGCCAGTATATATCCGGGCGGGAGCGGACGAAGTGTGGCCGCTCGACGATGGCCAGCCACCGCGATCGTCGACTGATAACCTGCACGCATCAATCCTTCGAAAAAATGCACTTCACGCGGCCGCCGATCCGGGTGACCATGTGCGCATCGTTCCGGCCCCGCCCGGACGCAGCCCAATGAAATATCCGGAGACAACCCGATGTCACATCCCGTGGCCACCCCCGCCCCGTCCAGGGCCGCGGCCGTATTCCGCGTCACCGCCGGCAACTTCCTGGAGCAGTTCGACTTCTTCCTGTTCGGTTTCTATGCGACGCAGATCGCGTCGGTGTTCTTTCCGTCGAGCAGCGAGTTCGCGTCGCTGATGATGACCTTCGCGGTATTCGGCGCGGGCTTCCTGATGCGCCCGCTCGGCGCGATCGTACTCGGCGCGTACATCGACGAGGTCGGCCGCCGAAAGGGCCTGATCGTCACGCTGTCGATCATGGCGAGCGGCACGATCCTGATCGCGTTCGTGCCCGGTTACGCATCGATCGGCCTGCTCGCGCCGGCCGCCGTGCTCGCCGGCCGCCTGCTGCAGGGCTTCTCCGCCGGCGCGGAGCTGGGCGGCGTATCCGTCTATCTCGCGGAGATGGCGACGCCCGGCCGCAAAGGCTTCTACACGAGTTGGCAGTCGGCGAGCCAGCAGGTGTCGATCGTCGTCGCGGCCGCACTCGGCTTCGCGCTGAACCAGTGGCTCTCTGCCGCGCAGATCGCCGCATGGGGCTGGCGCGTGCCGTTCCTCGTCGGCTGCCTGATCGTGCCGGCGATCTTCATGCTGCGGCGCAATCTGCAGGAAACCGAAGAATATGCGCAGCGCCGCCATCGCCCGGCGATGCGCGAGGTGTTCGTGACTCTTGCTCGCAACTGGGTCGTCGTGCTCGGCGGCATGCTGCTCGTTGCGATGACGACGACGAGCTTCTACCTGATCACCGTCTACGCGCCGACCTTCGGCAAGACCGTGCTGCACCTGAGCACCGCGGACAGCCTGCTCGTGACGCTGTGCGTCGCCGTATCGAACTTCGTCTGGTTGCCGATCGGCGGCACGCTGTCGGACCGCTTCGGCCGCCGCCCGGTGCTGCTCGCGATGACCGCGCTGAACGTGCTGACCGCGTACCCCGCGCTGTCGCTGCTCGCCCATGCGCCGAGCTTCGTCAACATGTTGCTGGTGCTGCTGTGGCTGTCGTTCATGTATGGCATCTACAACGGCGCAATGGTCGCCGCGCTGACCGAGGTGATGCCCGCCGACGTGCGCGTCGCCGGCTTCTCGCTCGCATACAGCCTCGCGACCGCGGTGTTCGGCGGCTTCACGCCGGCGATCTCGACCGCGCTGATCCACTCGACCGGCGACAAGGCCGCGCCCGGTTTCTGGATGAGTTTCGCCGCCGCGTGCGCGTTCGGCGCGACGGTCTTGCTGTACAGCCGCCGCCGCGACGCGCTGCGCGCCGCGTGATCGGCCCGGCGGCTCACTCGCGCGCGGCGCCGGTGCGCCGCGCTTTCTCCCGACTTCCGGAACCCGAACGATGAACACCCGATCGCTCTCGCGCCGCGCGGCAATCTGGCTCGCCGCCGCCGCGCTCGCGTCTGTCGCGCTCTACGCGCGCGCTGCCGAACTGCGCGTGATGATTTCCGGCGGCTTCACGGCTGCCTACCAGCAACTCGGCCCCGGCTTCACCGCCGCGAGCGGCGACACGCTCGACACGATCCGCGGCCCGTCGATGGGCCAGTCGAAGGAGGCGATTCCGAACCGCCTCGCGCGCGGCGAGCAGGCTGACGTGGTGATCATGGTCGGCTACGCGCTCGACAAGTTGATCCAGGAAGGCAAGGTGATTCCCGCGTCGCGCGTCGAGCTCGCCGATTCGCGGATCGGCATGGTCGTGCGGGCGGGCGCGCCGAAGCCGGACATCGGCACCGTCGACGGGCTGAAGGACGCGCTGCTGCGCGCGAAGTCGGTCGCATACTCCGACAGCGCGAGCGGCGTCTACATCGAGAAGGAAATGTTCAGGAAGCTCGGTATCGACGAGCAGGTTCGCCCGAAGGCGTCGATGGTGCCGAAGATTCCGGTCGCGTCGGTCGTCGCGAACGGCGACTACGAGATCGGCTTCCAGCAGGTCAGCGAACTGCTGCCCGTGCAGGGCGTCACGTACGTCGGCAAGGTGCCCGAATCGGTGCAGTCGGTCACGCGCTTCGCGGGCGGCATTCCGGTCGGCGCCGCGCATGCGGATGACGCGAAGAAGCTGCTCGACTATCTCGCGTCGCCGCAAGCGCAGCCGGTCGTGCGAGCGACCGGGCTCGATTCGGTGACGACGCGCTGACGACGCCGGCACTGCGCACGCGCCCCGTATTGCACCCGACATTGCACCCGGTATTGCACCGGCTTTCGTTGCGACGTGCGATCGCGCGCGTCACTGGCGTCCGGTGCGCCGCGGCCGGCAGGATGCGGCAAGCCGCGCAGGCGGCTGCGCCGCATCGAGCACGTCGCGCATCCGCGCGCGATCGCAGCCCCGCTGCCAGACCGACACGACGACGACCGCGCACGCATTGCTGATCACGCTCGTCAATGCGCGCGCCTCCGACATGAAGCGGTCGATACCGACCAGCAGCGCGACGCCCGCGACCGGCAGGTCCGGCACCACCGTCAGCGTCGCGATCAGTGCGGCGAGCCCGCTGCCCGACACGCCCGCCGCGCCCTTCGACGTGATCAGCATCACCGCCAGCAGCGTCGCAACCTGCGCGGCGGACAGCGGCACGTCGCACGCCTGCGCGATGAACAGCGCGGCGAGCGACAGGTAGATCGCTGTGCCGTCGAGATTGAACGAATACCCGGCGGGCAGCACGATGCCGACCACGCCCTTGTCGCAGCCGAGCGCCTCGAGCTTGACGAGCAGACGCGGCAGCACCGGCTCCGTCGACGATGTCGCGAGCACGATCACCAGCTCTTCGCGCAGATAGCGCAACAGCCGCCACAGCGAGAAACCATGCAGGCGCGCGAGCGGCGCGAGCACGAGCATCACGAACAGCGCACACGCGAGATACATCGCAACGATCAGCTTGCCGAGCGAGCCGAGCGTATCGATGCCGAAGCGCCCGACCGCGAACGCGATCGCGCCGAACGCGCCGAGCGGCGCGAGCCGCATCACGAGCGCGAGGATCCGGAACAGCACGCGCGCGACACCCTCGACGACCGCATGCACGATACCGTCGCGCCCTTCGGTCGCGGCGAGCGCGAAGCCGAACAGCAGCCCGACCAGCAACACCGGCAGCACGTCGCCGGTGGCGAACGCGCCGACGAGCGTATCGGGGATGACCTGCAGCAGGAACGACGCGATGCCCGTCGTCGGCGCGCGTGCCGTGAACGACGCGAGCGCCGACGCATCGAGATGACGTGCCGCGACATGCAGGCCGCCGCCCGGCCGCGCGGCCGAGGCGATCGCAAGCCCCACGGCGAGCGCGAGCGCGGTCAGCGCGTAGAACAGCGCGAGCGCCTTGACGATCGTGCGGCCGATGCGCGCGCCGTCGCCGACCGCATTGATGCCCGTCACGATCGTGCAGAACACGATCGGCGCGACCATCATCCGCACGAGCGCGACGAACGCGTCGCCGAGCGGCTTGAGTGCGATGCCCGCGTGCGGGAATACATGTCCGACCGCGACACCGAGCGCCATTCCGATCAGCACCTGCACATACAGCAGCCTGAGCGGACGCAGCAGCCGCGGCAAGCTCACGCGCGATCTCCTGCCGCGCGCTTGCGCCGCGCGGCCGGCTTGTGGTCATCGACCACGTGCTGGAGGAATTCCTGCGCGGCCGGCGTCAGCGTGCGGCCGCGCCGCCGCACGATGCCGACGCGCCGCGTGACGACCGGATCGACGAGCGGCACGCTCGTCAGGATCGGATGCGTCGACAGCGGCATCGCCATCGACGGCACCGCCGCGACGCCAAGGCCCGCCTCGACGAGCCCGAGCATCGTCGTCACGTGCCGCGTCTCGCATACGCTCGGCGCAGGCGGCGCGACGCCCGCGAGCGCCTGGTCGAGCAGCAGCCGGTTGCCGGAGGTCTTGTCGACGGACACATAGTCGTATTCGTACAGCTCGCGCCAGGTCACGCGCTTTTTCGCGGCGAGCGGATGGTCGCGCCGGCATGCGGCGACGAAGCGCTCCTCGAGCAGCGTCGTGAATTCGACGTCCGCTTCCTGGCTACCCATGAAGCCGACCCCGAAGTCGGCCTCGCCGCTCATCACCGTGTCGAGCACCTCGTTCGCGCTTGCGTCGATCAGCTTGATGCGGATCTTCGGATAGCGGCTGCGGAAACGCGCGATCGAGTTCGGCAGGAAGTAATACGCGACCGACGGTACGCACGCGATCGTCACGTGGCCGAGCCGGCTCGACGACACGTCGCGGATGCCGAGCAGCGCGGCGTCGAGATCGTCGAGCACCTGCTCGGCGCTCGGCGCGAATACGCGTCCGACCGTCGTCAGCGTGACGCTGCGCGTCGTCCGCTCGAACAGCCGCACGCCCAGCGCTGCCTCGAGCTTCTCGATGCGCCGGCTCAACGCCGGCTGCGAAATGTTGATGGCGTCCGCCGCCTTGCGGAAGCTGCCGAGCTGAACCACCGCCCGGAAGGCCTGCAAGTCGGTGAGATCGAAATTGATGCCCACGCGCTGCCCGTATGCTGGTCTGATTGCCGATTGTGCCGATTATGCCGATTGTGCCGCTTGGTGCGGCTATTCTGGGGCCTGCGCGCTCGCGCTGCAAATGCACGCCGGATCGCGCGGGGCTCATCCGCGATCCGACGCGATGCACGTTGACGAACCGATTACAATCGCGACCACGCTCACCCCGCCTCTCATGACCTACCGACTGATCGCGTTCGACTTCGACGGCACGCTCGCCGATTCCTTCGACTGCTTCGTTGCGGCGCTGTCGGAAGCGTCGCGCCTGCACGGATTCCGCGACGTCGACGACGCGCTGATCGCGACGCTGCGCGGCCTGTCCGCGCGCGACATCATTCGCGCGCTCGAAGTGCCGCCATGGAAGGTACCGCAGGTGACGATCGACATGCGTCGCCTGATGCAGCGGCGCATTGCCGACGTGACGTTGTTTCCGGGCGTCGCCGACACCTTCCGCGCGCTCGCGGCGCGCGGCATGAAAATCGCGATCGCGACGTCGAACGCCGAAGCGGTCGTGCGCGACCGGCTCGGCGCGCAAGCCTGCGATCACGTCGCCCACTTCGCATGCGGGATATCGCTGTTTGGCAAGTCACGGCAGCTGCGCGCGCTCGCACGAGAAGCAGGCCTGCGCAGCAGCGAGATGCTGTACGTCGGCGACGAGATCCGCGATGCGGATGCCGCGCGCCGCGCGAACGTCGCGTTCCAGGGCGTCACGTGGGGCTACACTGCGCCCGGCACGTTGCAGTTGCATTGCGCGACGCCGCTGCTGACGCGCATCGACGCATTGCTCGACATCGTGTGATGCGCGGCACGCAGTGCGTGTCGTGATGGCGTGACGTGTGCGACGCCTCTCGCATCGAGCGCATCGCGTGCATCACACGTGTCGCAGACACCCCTGCAGCACAAACGATGACACCCGCCATCGCGCGTCCAATCGTCTTACCAACCGTTACACAAGCGACAGCGTCGTATCACCTGCACGCCACCCCCTCTCCTAGAATCGGTCGGGCCGGTTCCCCCTGCGGTTGCCGCCGCGGCAGAACGGCAACCGGACCGGCACGGGCTTGCGCCCGGTCTCTCGCACAGCCACGGATGACCCTATCCGTTCCTCAACGAACCCGATCGAAAGGAGGTTCCATGAGCCGTTTTTCCACTGCTTCCCGTCTTGCCCTGTCTGCCGCCGGCCTTCTGCTGGCCGCCGTGACCGCCAACGCGCAGACCGCGCAACCGACCCAGCCGGCCAAGCCGGCGGCCGGCGAAACGCGTATTCACGAGGCTGACCAGGCCTTCATCGCGGACGGTACGAAAGTCGTGTCGACGCAGCACGACGCAGCAAGAATTGCCGATTCGCGTACGTCGGACAGCCAGGTCAAGGCGTTCGCTCAACGCATCGTCACCGACGACGAGAAGATCATCCAGGCCATGCGCGCCGCAAGCCCGCGTGGCGTCGACGTGCCGCACAACGATCCGGACACCACCGCACTCGACAGCATCAAGAACCTGCGCGGCGCCGAATTCGACAAGGCGTACCTCGAGCAGGTCGCGCTGAGCGGCGAACAGAAGGCGATCTCGGTGTTCCAGGCCGAGATCGCGTCAGGCCGCGACACGAAGCTGAAGGAAGTCGCACGCCAGTCGCTGCCGATCCTGCAGGCGCATTACGCGGAAGCGCAGAAGCTCGCGCAGCGTCATCACCTCGCTTCGGCGCAGTAACGCGCTGCCGTGTCGCGCATCGCGCGACGCGGCCCCTCGCCGCGCCGCCGGTCCCTCTCCCGGCGGTGCGGCGTGCGAGTCGGGCGCCCGTTGCGCTGATGACACCCACGCTCACTTCGCGAGCTTCTCCAGCAACCGCGCCTTCACATCGGGCCACTCATCATCGATGATGCTGAAGCGCACCGAGTTGCGCTTGCGGCCGTCCGGCATGATCCGTTCGTGGCGCACGATCCCCTCCTGCTTCGCGCCGAGCCGCAGAATCGCGTCGCGCGACTTCTCGTTGAGCTCGTCGGTCGTGAACTGCACGCGCACGCAATGCAGTGTCTCGAATGCATACGTGAGCAGCAGCCATTTCGCCTCGGTATTCACGCGCGAGCGCTGCACCGATTCGCTCAACCACGTATGGCCGATCTCGAGCTTGCGGTTCTTGCGGTCGATCTTCCAGAAGCGCGTGCTACCGACGATCCGGCCCGTCGCACGCTCGACGATCACGTACGGCATCGTGGTGCCCGTCGCGCGCCCATGCAACGCGGTGGCGACATACGCGTCGATCGTGTCGGGTCCCGGCACGACGGTCACCTTGAGATTCCAGAGCCGCCCGTCGGCAGCGGCATCCAGCAGCGCCTGCGCATGCGATTCCTGCAGCGGCTGAAGTTCGACGTGCGGCCCGGTCAGGGTCGGTTGATCAAGCGTCGCGACGGAAGATGACATGGCGGAGTCCGTTGAGGATGGCAATACCACCATCATACGGGCCGCACCAGGCCACACCGGGCCACACATCAGCCCAAATACGCCGCAAGCCTGCGCCGAATCGCCTTCGCCTCGTCCCGCAGCGCGGCGGCGAACGCATCGACCAGCAAACTCTTCGGCCGGTGCTCGGGCACGATCACGCTGACCCGGTACGGAAACGAGCGCGTGAGCGGCCGGATCTGCAGGTCGCGCCCCGCGAAATCGAGCGCGGTCAGCGGATTGACGATCGCCGCGCCGAGCCCCTGCCGCACGAACGCGCACACCGACACGGCCGACGGCGTCTCGACGACCGAGCGCGGCGCGACGCCGAGCTGCGCAAACGCGTCGTCGATCATGATCCGGTACGGGTCGTTCAACGACAGGCTGATGAACGGGCGATCCGCAAGGTCCTCGAGATCGAGCGCGTCCTTCGCGAGCAGCGGATGGCCGTCCGGCAGCACGCACACCTCGTCCGCCTCGAACAGCGGCGTGAGCACGGTGCCGGCCGGCGCGACGTCGTGCTCGGTGAGCCCGAGGTCATAGCGCTGCGCGGTGAGCCACTCCTCGAGCACCGGCGACTCCTGCGTCGCGACCGACACGCTGACGCCCGCGTGCGCCGCATGAAAACGCCGGCACGCGCCCGGCAGGATCGCATGCGAGAACGCGGGCAGCGCGATCACCGACAGCTGGCCGTCGCGAAACTCGCGCAGCCGCGCGGCGGTCGCCGCGACGCGCTCGAGCCCCACATACGAGAGCCGCACGTCGTCGTACAGCGTGAGTGCGGCCATCGTCGGCCGCAGCCGTCCGTGCGCGCGCTCGAACAGCGCGAAACCCACGATCTGCTCCATCCGCGCGAGCTCGCGGCTGATCGTCGGCTGCGACGTGTAGAGCATCTCGGCCGCGCGGGTCGCGCTGCCCGTGACCATCAACGCGCGGAACACCTCGATATGGCGGTGGGTCAGCGTAGCCATGTATATCCAGAATGAATTGAATGTTGATAACCCGGCATTTTACTGGATGGCCAATCGCGCGCATCATGCGGACTATCCATTGATTCGACCCGATCCGCTCATCATGTCCCTCGATTCCCGCCAGCTCGCGGCGCTCGCGCAGCAACACGGCACCCCGCTCTGGGTGTACGACGCCGACGTCATCCGCGACCGCATCGCGCAACTGCGCCAGTTCGACACGATCCGCTACGCGCAGAAGGCGTGTTCGAACATCCACATCCTGAAGCTGATGCGTGACGAAGGCGTGCATGTCGACGCGGTGTCGCTCGGCGAAATCGAACGCAGCCTCGCGGCGGGCTTCCGCCCCGATGGCGATCCCGCGACCGGCGCGCCGGAAGGCGTCGTGTTCACCGCGGACCTGATCGACCGTCCGACGCTCGCGACGGTGCTGAAGCACGGCGTAACGGTGAACGCGGGCTCGCTCGACATGCTCGAGCGTGTCGGCGCAGCCGCCCCCGGCCATCGCGTGTGGCTGCGCATCAATCCCGGCTTCGGCCACGGCCACAGCAACAAGACCAACACCGGCGGCCCGCAAAGCAAGCACGGAATCTGGATCGACGATGTGCCGCGCGCGATCGAACTCGTGCGCCAGTACGGACTCGAGCTGGTCGGCATCCACATGCACATCGGCTCGGGCGTCGACTACGGCCACCTGTCGCAGGTGTGCGACGCGATGGTCGATCTCGTCACGTCGCTCGGCCACGACATCGAGGCAATCTCGGCGGGCGGCGGGTTGTCGATCCCGTACCGGAAAGACGAGCCGCGCGTCGACGTCGACCACTACTTCCGCCAGTGGGATGCCGCGCGCAAGCGGATCGAGCAGCATCTCGGCCACGCGATGCGCATCGAGATCGAGCCGGGCCGCTTCCTCGTCGCCGAGGCGGGCACGCTCGTCACCGAGGTGCAGGCGGTCAACCGCCGGCCGAAGCACGACTTCGTGCTGATCGACGCGGGCTTCAACGACCTGATGCGTCCGGCGATGTACGGCAGCTATCACGGCGTGACGGTGCACACACATGACGGCGCGGCGCCCGAGGGCCGGCCGCGCGTCGACATGGCGATTGCGGGGCCGCTGTGCGAATCGGGCGACGTGTTCACGCAGGACGCGGGCGGCGTGGTCACGCACCGGCATCTGCCGCAACCGCAGATCGGCGACCTGCTGTTCCTGCACGACGCGGGCGCGTATGGATCGTCGATGTCGTCGAACTACAACAGCCGGCCGCTCGCGCCGGAAGTGCTGGTCGATCGCGGCGAGCCGCGGCTGATCCGCCGCCGGCAGACGATCGACGAACTGCTCGCGCTCGAAACGTTCGCTTGATACACGTTCGGCACGTTCGCGCGATACAAAAAGCAGCGTGCCCCAGCCAGGGCGCGACTGCAGGAAGCCGGTGTCTTTCGCGCGCGCGTTCTCGGGCCACGTTTCGGACTCCAGCGCGACACCGGCGCTCCACTTGCGGCCCATCGCGAGGCCGCTCAGGAAGCGCAGCGCGCACGGCATGACGAACGACGTCGAGAATGCGGACGTCGGCGCGGCGCGGATGCATGCGCCGCTTCGTACGACATGTACGGCAAACCGGCGGCCGCTCCTAAACCGGAACGCGCACGTCGGCGCCCGCTTCGCGCCATGCTTTCAGCAAGGCTGAGCGTCGCCGCGGATAGCGCTCGTCCAGACGTTCCATCGCGACGATGCGGTCAGTCCGGAAATGCCGGAAATCGTTCCTGACCTCGCACCATGTCACCAGTATCCGCGCATCGTCGAAGTAGCCCAGCGCAAACGGCCAGACGGTGCGCTCGGAGCGTCGGCCCCGGGCGTCGGCATACGTGACGCGCAGCTTTCGCTCGGTTCGGATCGTGCGACGGATGTCGTCCATGTCGACGGTTTCCCGATCGGCGATCGTGCGCGGACCGACGAGCAGCGTGGTGCTGTCCAGGTCGCGGCGCAGTTCGGCCGGCAGCACGGCGGCTGTGGTCGACGAGCGCGCAGGATTTCGTTTCGCACGGCACCGGACATCGCAGCGAGCTCGCGTTCATGGTCGACAGCAATGCGATGGTCGACCGGCTGTACGCAGCGTGGACGGCGCTCGACGTGCGGATCGAGCAGGCGCCGATCACGGCCGTGTTCGGGCGGACCTTCGTCGCGCTCGATCCCGACGGACATCGCTTGCGCGTCTGCACGCCGGATGACTGAGCGGCCTCTGCGTCATCGCGCCTGACACACCCGCATCCGTCGCGAAACATGCTTCGCCCCGCGATGCAGCCGAACAACGGCTGCAGCCGCTGCCGCTGGCCGACACCCGCGATACCAGAACACGAAGCGGATTGGCCTGGCCGCTCGACAACTGCGGCTTCGAGCAGGCGAACGACATCGTCAGCTGGATCTACGCGACGCCCGACAAGCCGCTCAACCCGCCAGCCGCGCAGGCCGGCGGCAGGCTGCTCGCGTTCGACCAGCGCGCGTTCGATCCGCAGCGGCGCGCGTCGCTCGACGATACGGGCTACGTCTACGTGCCCGCCGAATGCGAGCGCGTGTCGTGCGCGGTGCATGTCGTCTTCCACGGCTGCCTGCAGAACGTCGCGACGATCGGCGAACGGATGATCCGCGGCGTCGGCTACAACGAGATCGCCGACACCAACCGACTGATCGTGCTCTATCCGCAGGTTGCGAGATCGGTGGTCAATCCGCTTGGCTGCTGGGACTACTGGGGCTATACGAGTGCCAATCCGGTTCACCCGGGCTTCTACCGCCACGATGCGCCCCAGATGGCTGCCGTGATGCAGATGGTGCAGCGCCTCGGCGCCGCACGTCCGTGAGCCGCGTGCGCGCGGGTAAACCGTCATCGCGCATGCGTAGCACCTGATGCTTCGCACCACGTGCAACCGCAGCAGATCGCTTGTGTCACCTTCATTCAGCAGAGAAAAACTTTCCACGCAACGCGGAAAGTCCGTGCGATTTTGGAAACACTTTCCCTTTTGACAAAACTAAGATTGCCCTCAGTCGTTCAGCATTCGTGGTCGCCGGATCCGCATCGACGATGCGCCCGGTCTACAACACTCACAAGCCGCACGGGCAATCATGAACAGCATGCTTGAACTCTTCGCCGCGCATCGACACACGTTCGACACGAACGCGACGCGCAGTTCCATTTGCCGCGCATCGCGACCCGCTTCCATCGCTGCCTGCTCTTCTACACCTCGCATCGACGCCGGGCCCGCGCCACCGCTCGCCGCGCCGATTTCCCTCTCAGCATAACCCGCAGCCCGCTTCCCGCCCACGGCGACGCCGCCCGTCGCCGCGGACGCGCACACCCTGAATTTTTCGACGACAACCACGGAGACAACCATGAAACGCCTCACCCCGACGCTCAAGCAAGGATTCGCCGCCGCGCTGCTCTGCGTGGCAGCCACCACGTCGCACGCGGCGGACCTGCTCGACACCGTCAAGCAGGCCGGCGTGCTGAAGATCGCCCTCGAAGGCACCTACCCGCCGTTCGACTACCGCAATGCGGACGGCCAGCTCGAGGGCTTCGACGTCGACGTCGCGAAAGCCGTCGCCGCGCGTCTCGGCGTGAAGCCGCAATTCGTCACGACCGAATGGAGCGGGATTCTCGCCGGGCTGCAGGCCGGCAAGTTCGACGTGATCGTCAACCAGGTCGCGATCACGCCGTCACGCAAGCAGGCGCTCGACTTCAGCCAACCGTACGTGTATTCGTCCGCGCAGCTGCTGCAGCGGCAGAACGATGCGCGCGCGTTCAAATCGCTCGACGAGCTGAAGGGCAAGAAGGTCGGCGTGACGATGGGCAGCAACTACGTCGATCTCGTGAAGAGCGTGCCCGCGGTCGACCTGCAGGTGTATCCGGGCACGCCGGAAAACCTGCGCGACCTCGCGGCCGGCCGCATCGACGCGGCGGTCAACGATCGCCTGATGCTCAACTACCTGATCAAAAACTCGCACCTGCCGCTGCGCCCCGGCTCCGTGCTCGCGGGCGGCGAAGACCAGATGGGCATCCCGTTCCGCAAGGGCAATCCGAAATTCGCAAAGGCGATCGACGACGCGATCGCGTCGCTGCAGCAGGACGGCACGCTGAAGAAGATCTCGATGCAGTGGTTCGGCACGGACACGACGAAGCCGCTGACGCAATAACGCAAGAACGAAGTAACGCAATCCGCCCGGGCCCGCGCGCACGATCGCGCGGCCCGTCCGGCAAACAATCAGGAGACACGTGATGGAAGCATTCGATCTGGTCGTTCACACGCTGCCCGTGCTGGTGAAAGGCGCAGTCATCACGCTGAAGTTCGCGGTCGCGTCGATGGTGCTCGGCCTCGTCGTCGGGCTCGCGATCGCGATCATGCGCATCGGCAGCAACCGGCTCGCGGCGGGCCTCGCGCAAGGCTATGTGAGCGTGATGCGCGGCACGCCGCTGCTCGTGCAGATGTTCGTCGTCTATTACGGGCTGCCCGATCTCGGCATCACGCTCGATCCGACGACGGCCGGCATCTTCACGCTGACGCTCAACGCGGCCGCCTATCTGTCGGAAAGCATGCGCGGCGCGATTCTCGGCATCGGCCGCGGGCAATGGGCGGCCGCGCACAGCCTCGGCCTCACGCACGTGCACACGCTGCGCTACGTCGTCTGCCCGCAGGCGCTGCGCCTCGCGGTGCCGAGCCTCGGCAACACGCTGATCAGCCTGATCAAGGACACGTCGCTCGTCTCAGTGATCACCGTCACCGAGCTGCTGCGCTCGACGCAGGAAGTGATCGCCGCGACGTTCCAGCCGCTGCCGCTCTATCTCGCGGCCGCCGCGATCTACTGGGTGCTGAGCACGCTGCTCACGCGGCTGCAGGGCCGCGTCGAGACCCGGCTCGCACTGCCGGGCGCGCATTGAACGTGCACGTCATTCAACCCGACATCGACGATGGACAGAACATGATTACGCTCGACAACGTATCGAAGTGGTATGGCAAGCATCAGGTCCTCGCGGATTGCAGCGCGGCCGTCTCGAAGGGCGAAGTGGTCGTCGTGTGCGGGCCGTCGGGCTCCGGCAAGTCGACGCTGATCAAGACGATCAACGGCCTCGAGCCGTTCCAGAAAGGCAGCATCACCGTCGACGGCACGCGGCTCGGCGAGCCGTCCGTGAAGCTCGCGCAATTGCGCGCCCGCGTCGGCATGGTGTTCCAGCACTTCGAGCTGTTCCCGCACCTGTCGATCACCGAGAACCTGACGCTCGCGCAGATCAAGGTGCTCGGCCGCCGCAAGGACGAGGCGACGGAGAACGGCCTGAAGCTGCTCGACCGCGTGGGCCTCAAATCCCACGCGCACAAGTATCCGGGGCAGCTGTCCGGCGGGCAGCAACAGCGCGTCGCGATTGCACGCGCGCTGTCGATGAATCCGGTCGCGATGCTGTTCGACGAGCCGACCTCCGCGCTCGACCCCGAGATGATCAACGAGGTGCTCGACGTGATGGTCGAACTCGCGCGCGACGGGATGACGATGGTGTGCGTCACGCACGAGATGGGCTTCGCGAGGAAGGTCGCGCACCGCGTGATCTTCATGGACCAGGGCGCGGTTGTCGAGGACGCGGCCAGCGACACGTTCTTCGCCGCGCCGCGCTCCGAACGCGCACGCGACTTCCTCGACAAGATCCTGCACTGACCGCGCAGCGGCCGCGCGCTGCCGCTTCAAGCCGCTTCAAGCCGCTTCAGGCCGCTTCAGGCCGCTTCGAACCGATTGACCGACGACCCAAGGACGCCATCTTGACTCTCCTGCATTCGACCGACACCGTTCTCGCCCACGAAGGCCGCACGCACGGCCAGCCTGGCTCGCCCGTGAACCCGCCCGTGTACCGGCAATCGACGCTGCTGTTTCACGGCACCGACGCGCTCGACGCCGTGCGCGGCACGCCGCTCGCGTACGGCCGCCACGGCAGCCCGACCACGCGCGCGCTTGAGAAGGCGCTCGCCCGCCTCGAAGGCGCGCATGCGGCACTGCTGACGCCGAGCGGGCTCAGCGCGATCACGACCGCGCTGCTCGCGGTGCTGAACCCCGGCGATCATCTGCTGATGACCGATTCCGCGTATGACCCGACCCGTTCGTTCTGCCAAGAGACGCTCGCACGCCTCGGCATCGAGACGACCTATTACGATCCGTCGATCGGTGAAGACATCGCGGCGCTGATGCGGCCGAACACGCGCGCGGTGTTCACCGAATCGCCAGGCTCGCTGACCTTCGAGGTGCAGGACATCCCGGCGATCAGCCGCGTCGCGCACCGGCACGGCGCGGTCGTGCTGCTCGACAACACATGGGGCACGCCGCTGAATTTCCGTTCGTTCGCGCATGGCGTCGACGTATCGATCCATGCGGCAACGAAATACATCGCCGGGCATTCGGACGTGCTGATGGGCGCGATCCTGACGACCGAGGCGCTCGCGCCGAAAATCACGCGCTTCTACCGGCAGCTCGGGATGACCGTCAGCGGCGACGATGCATATCTCGCGCTGCGCGGCCTGCGCACGCTGTCGGTGCGGCTCGAGCGGCACCAGCGCAATGCGCACGCGCTGACCGAATGGCTCGCGAAGCAGCCGGAGGTCGCGCGAATCCTGTATCCGGCACGGCCGGGCGATGCCGGCCACGCGCTGTGGCAGCGCGATTTCACGGGCGCGTGCGGGCTGTTCGGTGTGGTGCTGCATCCGCAGCCCGACGACGCCGTGCGCGCGCTGCTCGACGGAATGACGTGCTTCGGCATGGGCTACAGCTGGGGCGGCTTCGAAAGCCTGATCATCCCGTCCAATCCGTCGCGCTACCGCACCGCGACGCGCTGGGCGGCCGAGGGCCCGCTGCTGCGGATTCATGCGGGCCTCGAGCATCCCGACGACATGATCGCCGACCTCGATGCCGGCTTCGCGAGAATGCGCGCCGCCGCGCTCGCGGAAGCCTGATATTCGGCGAGGCGGCGCGTCGAGCCGCACGGGCCGCACGGGCCACCTCGCGTCACGCTTTATTCAACGTTCGACCCTCAACCATAGCGAGACAAACATGAAAGACACCCTGTTCATCCTCCGCCCGGGATTTTTCAAGGACACCGAAGGTCCGTTCTACTGCGGCGATTCCGTGTCCGTCGAAGGGCTGCTGAGCTTCTATCCGCAGCTGCGCGAGGCGGTCGACGTCGAATACGTCGACGCGCCTCGGCCGCGCGCGCCAATCGTCGCGCTGATCGGCGAGGACAACCAGTCGGCGCCCGTGCTCGTGCTCGGCGAAACGCAGACGCCAAACGACGCCGCGATCGCGCTTCGCGAACACAACGGCCGGCGCTTCATCGATTCGCCGGCCGATATCCGGCGGTATCTGTCGTCGCAGTATGGGGTCGCACACGTCGCGTGAGTGCGTGTGTGCGTAGCGGCGACTGACCGCGAAACGCCGTGAAGAACGCCGTGGATCGCGAGGTCCGCGGCGTTCGTCCGATCCCGGGCGCCGCAGGCGTCACCCCGCTCTGCGCACCGGCACACCGCGCGAAAAATACTTCGCACCCGCGACGCACCCGACGACGACCAAGGTCACGACGATCATCGACGCCGGCACCGTCTCGTGCAGCAGCACGGCGGCCAGCAAGAGCCCGAAGAACGGCTGCAGCAACTGCAGCTGGCCGACGCCCGCAATGCCGCCGAGCGCGAGCCCGCGATACCAGAACACGAAGCCGATCAGCATGCTGAACAGCGACACGTACGCGAGCCCCCACAGCGCCGCGGCGTCGACGCCGTCGAACGACACGGGCTTCGTGACCAACGCGAGCGGCAGCATCACCGGCAGCGACAGCACCAGCGCCCACGAAATCACCTGCCAGCCGCCGAGCTGGCGCGACAGGCGCGCGCCCTCCGCATAGCCGAGACCGCACGCGACGATCGACGCGAGCATCAGCCCATCGCCGACCGGCGACGCGTCGCCGCCGTTGCGCAACGCAAACGCGGCAACCGCGCCGCTGCCGACGAGCGAGAAGATCCAGAACGGCAGCCGCGGCCGCTCGCCGCCGCGCCACACGCCGAACAGCGCGGTCGCGAGCGGCAGCAGCCCGACGAACACGATCGCATGCGCGGACGTCACGTGCTTCAACGCCAGCGCCGTCAGCAACGGAAAACCGACCACGACCCCGAGCGATACGATCGCCAGCGACACGGCTTCCGCCCGCGTCGGCCGGCGCTGCTTCAGCGCGACGAGCAGCAGCAGGCCGAGCGCGCCGGCGATCGTCGCGCGTGCGAACGTCACGAACATCGGATCGAGGCCCTGCACGGCGACCCGTGTCGCGGGCAGCGAGCCGCTGAAGATGATCACGCCCAGCAGCCCGCTGAGCCATCCGTCGGTGTTTTTTTGCATCGGAATTCCAGATCGAAAGGGGATATCCGATGATCCGCCGCCGGCCGAAAGCGCGTAAGCTACAGCACAATACAATTCCGACAAACTGTACTGGACAAACGGCCGTACAGTTCAGGACCCTCGCGATGACCCACACCGATCAGAACCTCGTTCCGCCCACGCTGTCGCGTACGCGCGTGGAAACCGTGATGGACACGCTGCGCGCGCGAATCGCGAGCCGCGCGCTGATGCCCGGCGCGCGGGTGCCGTCGATCCGGATGATGGCCGACGCGCTGCAGGTGTCGAAATCGACCGTCGTCGACGCGTACGAACGGCTCGCGAGCGAAGGCGTGGTCGTCGCGCGGCCCGGGTCGGGCTACTACGTGTCGGGGCATGCGCCGCCGCTCGTGCTCGCGGATCTCGCGCCGCGCCTCGACCGCGAACTCGATCCGCTGTGGCTGACGCGCCAGTCGCTCGAAACCGGCGCGGCCGCCGCGAAGCCGGGTTGCGGCTGGCTGCCGTCGTCGTGGCTGCCCGACGACAGCCTGCGCCGCGCGCTGCGCGCCGTGTCGCGCGACGAATCCGACGTGCTCACCGACTATGCGACGCCGCTCGGCCTGCCCGCGCTGCGCCAGCAGCTCGCGTGGCGGCTTGCGCAGCATGGCGTGCAGGCGGATCCTGCGCAGATCGTGCTGACCGACGGCGGCACGCACGCGCTCGATCTCGTGTGCCGCCTGTTGCTGGAGCCCGGCGACACGGTCGTGCTCGACGATCCGTGCTACTTCAATTTCCAGGCGCTGCTGCGCGCACACCGGGCGCGGATCGTCAGCGTCCCGTACACGCCGAACGGCCCCGACCTCGCGCGCTTCGAGCGGACGCTGATCGAGCATCGACCGCGCCTCTACATCACCAACGCGGCGCTGCACAACCCGACCGGCGCGACGCTCGCGCCGCCCGTCGCGCACCGGCTGCTGACGCTCGCGGCGGAACACGGCCTGCTGATCGTCGAGGACGACATCTTCGCGGACTTCGAGAGCACGCCCGCGCCGCGCCTCGCGGCGTTCGACGGGCTCGCGCGCGTGCTGTCGATCGGCAGTTTCTCGAAGACGCTGTCGGCGGCGATGCGCTGCGGCTACATCGCCGCACGTGCGGAGTGGATCGAACCGCTGGTCGATCTTAAGCTCGCGACGTCGTTCGGCAATGCGCAGCTCACGGCGAACGTCGTGCATCGCCTGCTGATCGACGGGACGTACCGCAGACACATGGACGGCTTGCGCGCGCGGCTCGCGGACGCGATGGGCGAGACGATCCGGCGGCTGACGCGCACCGGGCTCGGGATCTGGACGGAGCCGCGCGGCGGGCTGTTCGTATGGGCGGAATTGCCGGACCGGCTCGACGCCGCACGGGTCGCGCGTCACGCGCTGGACGAAGATGTCGTGTTCGCGCCGGGCAACGTGTTCAGCGCATCGCACAGTGCGACGTCGTTCCTGCGTTTCAACGTGTCGCGTTGCAAGGGTCCGGCGGTGTTCGACGCACTGGCGCGGGCGATGGACGCCGCGCGGCGCGACGAACGCGCAACGGCGGCGCCAGCCGACGCGCGTGCGCCGGCGCGGGGCTTATGACACCTCGCCCGCGTGCGCCCGTGCCCGCACCTCGGCCAACGACACGTCGACCCGCAGCCGCCCCGTATCGAACACCGTCTCGAGCGCGTCGTCCCATTCGCTTTCGACCGCGCGGTCGTCCCACGCCACCGGCAGCGTCGCGGTCCGGTATTCGCCGGTGCGGCGGTTGCGCAGCAGCGTCAGGCGCCCCTTCTTCGAGCGCTTGCCTGCGTCGGTGACGGGATCCTTGCAGACGTCGTGCCACACGCCCGCGCGGCGGATGGCCGAGCACTTCATCGCGAAGCGCTGCGTGTCGCGGTTCACCCGCTGCAGCAGCGCGCCCCCCATCCCGAACACGACGTTGCCGGCCGCGTAGCCCGCGTCGTCGAGCGAGGACAGGATCGCTTCGATCGACGTCGCGTCGACGCCATCGCCCTGGATCACGCGCACATGCTTCAGTACACGCCGGCCCTTGCCGTTCAGCGTCGAGCCAAACGACGCGTCGAGCGCACGCACGGTCTGCAGCACGATCGTCACCGGGTCGCCGGAATCGGGCCGCACGACGAGCGTCGCGCCGGAGTCGATCACGGCCTGCTTCAACTCGCCGCCCCACATGTCGAGCGCCGCGAACAGATCGTAGGAATCCGATACGACCGAGACGATCGCGCCCGGCAGGCCGAAGCGGCGCAACATGTTGCGGTACGCATCGGCTTCGCCGTCGCGCCCCCACGACGTGATCGTGCTGTGCTCGGCCGCCGGCACCGAATACGCGGCCATCGGCTCGCGATAGAAGCGGTTCGCGGCGAGCACGCCGAGCACCGTGTCCGAACCCATGAAGCTGACGAGGTGCGCCGCGCCGCCGATCGCCGCCGATTCCGCGCTCGACACGCCGCGCGCGCCGAAGTCGTGCAGCTTGAACGGCAATTGCGCGAGATCGTCGTCGGTCTTCTCGAGGAAGCGGCGGATCGTTTGCCGCAGGTGCCAGCTCTGCGTCGCAACCGTCACCGGATACCACACGCGCAGCAGCATCGTCTCCAGGTACGACGCGAGCCAGAACACCTGCGGGTCATCGCATTCGACGGTCATCAGCACGTTGTGCGTCGGCACGACCGAGCCTTCGGGCACCGCGCGGATCTTCACCGGCAGGTA
Organism: Burkholderia sp. Bp8963; assembly: GCF_003854275.1. Taxonomy (GTDB): domain Bacteria; phylum Pseudomonadota; class Gammaproteobacteria; order Burkholderiales; family Burkholderiaceae; genus Burkholderia. Next base: position 123,499 of record NZ_QTQP01000009.1, on the reverse strand, counting down.
GCCGTCGTAGCGCTCCACGATATAGCGCCAGCCCGCTTCGTTGAACGGCTCGCCGTGCACAGCGAAAAAGTCGCGCGCGTCGTCGATCATCGCGTGCGTGACCGGCTTGCACAGATATTCCTTCAGCAGCATCTGCAGGCCGAAGAACACCGTGCGGTCGTAGCGGCCGCCGCGCGATTCGACGTACGAGAACATCGCGGTCGCGTCGGCCGGATATTGCAGGAAGTGGGATGCCTTGTATGAATCCGTGTTAAGGATCGGGTTGGCGAGTACCGCGGCAAAGCCGCCGAGATCGTTTTGCATGGCTAGAGCTCCTCTAGGCCGTTGGACAACCGTCGCGTCTGTCGCGACGGCGGAATGCGGGGAATCAGAGGATCAGAGTTTCCCCAGGAAGTGATAGGCGATGTCGAAGTGATCCTCGAACATCATGCTGCGCATCTGCGCGAATTCGTTGAGCGGCACCCAGCGCGCCTTGTCGGCGTCGTCGCTGCCTTTCACGCGCGGCAGTTCGCCGGTCGGGAAACTGAACAGGCACGCATGCGTGATCGTGCGGCCGCGCAGCGAGCGGGTCGGATGATCGAACACCTGGCGATCCTTGATCGAGCCGCGCAGCACGGGCTCCGGCAGCTTCAGGCCGGTTTCCTCGCGCAGCTCGCGGATGCACGCGGTGTCGAGCCGTTCGTCCTGGTTCACGAAGCCGCCCGGCAGCGCCCACAGGCCGCGGCCCGGTTCGCTGCGCCGGCGCACGAGCAGGATATGGCCCGAGTGCACGACGACTGCATCGACGGTCACGAACGTGACCGGATACGGCGCGGCGGCCCACGCCTTGCGATACGCGGCGATAAACTCGGCCTCCGCCTTCAGCTGCGCGAATTCCGGCTGCGTGCGGAAGCGTTCGAGCCAGCCGAACACGGGTTCGGGCACCGCCCATTGCACGAAGCTGTTCGGGCGTTCCGCGAAATACTGGTCGCGGATTTCGGTGGCGGAGATGTCTTCCGTCGCATCGGCCTCGACCAGTTCCCATTGCGGGAACATCCGCAGGTAATACGACGTAGCGTCCTTCTCGTGGCCGATCAGTCCGATCTTCTTCTGCGGGACGTCGCCGAGCGCGGACGCGACGGCATCCTGCACCCAGCGCACCCAGTCACCGTCGTTGTACGTCGAGTCCTGCACGGGCACGATCGTCAAGCGGTCACGCTCGGACGCGTCGAGCAGCGATGCCAGCATCTGGCGGCGCTCGTCGAACGAGAACGGATCCTTGATGGTGCGGGGCTTGTCGGTCGACCCGATCAGCACGCAGACGCGCTCGGCCCGGCTCAGTGCCAACTTCAGCACGTTCAGGTGACCACGATGCGGAGGCTGGAAACGACCAATGAAGACAAGCGCGTCGAAGCGCATGGTGTGTTGCGTACTCATGAGGCTCCCTCAAGAGATAGAAACGCTTCGGGTCTGTCCCGAAGGCATGGAATGGATCGTAGAAGAATTTTCGAGATGCGTCAATCGAGCGCACGCGCCACTTGACGATGGCTGACGAAGTGCGTCGCGCAGCACGTACTCGCCTGAACGGCGCCGCCGCGTCTTTTACACGCCGCCTTCACCCGATTCGACGCGTGCGTTTTTGTCATTGCGGGGTCGCCGGCTGCCGCTATAATCGCCCGCACATTCCGACTGCTGGATGCAGGCCGACGGCACCGCGCCGATTTGTCGAACGCAGCCGCAACCCAATGACAACAAGAATGAACCGAACCGTCCAACGCCTTCGCCCGTTCGCAGGCGCCGCCGCGCGCGCAATCGCCTGCGCGGCGCTGCTCGGCGCACCGCTCGCGCTGCGCGCAGCAGACACCGCGCCGGCCGGCAACGCGCACGTCGCCAGCGCGCATGTCGCAAGCGCGCATGCCCCGTACATCGTGGTCGACACCGGCCACACGCCGGCCCACCCGGGCTCGACCGGCGCGAGCGGCCGCGTCGAATACCTGTACAACCTCGATCTGTCGGGCGCGATCGCCAAACGGCTCGCCGACGACGGCGACCGCGTGCTGCGCACGTCCGCGGACGGCCGCGAGATCAAGCTCGACCAGCGATCGACGCAGGCGCCCGATGCCGACCTGTTCGTGTCGATCCATCACGATTCGATGCAGCAGCAATTCATCGACGCCGGCCGGCAGCGCGAATTCCATGGTTTCGCGGTGTTCGTGTCGGAGCGCAATCCGCATTACGAACAGAGCCTGCGCTGCGCGAAGGCGATCGCCGCGAAGCTCATCGCGGCAGGCGAGACGCCGTCGCTCTATCACGCGCAGCCAATCCGCGGAGAAAACCGTCCGCTGATCGACGCGCACCTCGGCATCCACCGCTTCGACGATCTCGTCGTGCTGCGCACCGCGCCGATTCCGGCCGTGCTCGTCGAAGCCGGCGTGATCGTCAATCCCGACGAAGAGAAGCGGCTCGCGCAGCCCGAGACGATCCAGCGCCTGTCCGCCGCGATCGCGGGCGGCATCGAAGCGTGCACCGCGTCCGAATGACGACGCGGCGCACCCGCATCACCGGTTTTTACCCAGCCAGGAGCATCAAATGAAAAAGAATCTGCTCGCCGCATCCTGCGCACTGTTCGCGCTTGCCGTTCCTTTCGCCGCGCACGCGGCAGGCTGCGCGAAGCCGCGCAGCGCATTCGACCAGGTGTACTGCAGCAGCACGCAGTTCTCGCAGATCGACCGCGAGCTGAACGACCAGTACGGCCGCCTGCGCAAGCAGTTGAGCGGCGACCAGCAGGCGTCGCTGAAGACGGGCCAGCTCGCGTGGCTGAAGCAGCGCGACGACAAGTGCAGCTATACGCGCGACGACGGGTACTACGTAAACCTCGAGTGCGCGATCGACATGACGCAGTCGCGCCTGTCGTTCCTGCGCGAGCGCGATCGCGAGTGCTCGAGCACGGGTTGCGTGTCGTCGAAGATGGGCCAGTAATCGCACGCAAGCGCGGCGGCATCCGTCCTCGCGCACAGCCCGTCATCCGTGCGGCAGGCACTCAACGGCCACGAGTTGCCGGATGCTCCGATGCATAGCCATCACTGAGCGTCGAAAGAAACGCCGCTACGTCGGCAATGTCCACGTCGCTCCAGACCGGCCGCTCGCCACGCTTGCGTGTCAGAGGCTCGTCGGTCGTATCGACGTTGCTTCGCAGGTTCGCGGACAAATCGTCGAACTTGACGACATGCCGATGCGCATCGGACGAATACCACTTCTCCGGGTTCGTATCGCGCTGCACGTAGAACCGCAGCGCGCTCTTCAGCGTATGGAAACGCCCGTTGTGGAAGAACACCCGACGCGTCGCGACATTGCGCAACGACGGCGTCTTGAAGAGTCCGCAATTGGTCTTGTCGGTGGACTGATCCGTCCGGAGCGGGCCGCATAATCCCATGTCGAAGTAGTCCGGATCCGCATTGACGCGCAGTTCGCGGTTGCGTGGCACGCCCAGCGCCTCGAACGTGAAGTCCGTCAGCAGTGGATGGGCACCGTTCGCCCCTGGCTGGTCGATGTGACACGACGCGCAGTTGCCGCGCGCGGGATCGTCGAATAGCCGTTTTCCGCGCAATTCCTGCGCGGTCAGCGTGGCCTTGCCGTCGAGGTACGCGTCGAATTTGCTCGAGTACGGATGAAAGCCCGGATCGTCGAGTTCGAAGCGCTCGATTGCGACCATCGCCTGCGCGAACGCCTGCTTCGGATCGTCGAACACGTGCACGCCGAACACGGCCCGGAAACGCGCGGCATACGGCGCGCGCCGCAGTTTGGCCACCACATCCTCGGGGCTCTTGTTCGCCATTTCGTTCGGATTGAGCAGCGGGAACGACGCCTGGTCCTGCAAATGGTTGAAGCGCCCGTCCCAGCCGAACCCGCCCGCCGGTGCGTTGTCGGCGTCCGTCAAGCGCTCCGCCTGACTCGCGGCCACCGGATGCGACCAGATCGGTGTCCTGTTCAATACGTAGCGCAGGCTGGGCACTGCGCGGGTGCCCTGATGCTTCAGGTCGGCACCGCCCAGCTGCGCGGCGAGGCCGTTCGGCGGCCCGTACGCATGCGACGGGCTGTGGCACGTTGCGCACGACATCTTGCCTGACGCCGACAAGGACGGATCGAAAAAGATCAGCTTGCCGAGCGCGGCCGCGTCGCTCTCGGTGGCCGCGCCGGTCTGCGCTTGGCCGGATGCGATGCCGAGCCAGACCGTGACGGCCGCGGCGAGCGCGCCGCGAACCGTCCGCCGCAATGTAAAGCGGGTCATCGTCGATCAGCCTACAGACTGGTGAAGATATCCGAGCCGAAGCTCTGCAGGCCCGCCTGCCCCGCATAGCCGAGATGATCGAGTCCAAAGATATCCTCGACACTCTTCAGCAGCGAATAATGGTTGTACGCGACCGTCGACACCGTGCCCGGCTTGATGAACTTCGAGATCATCACCGCTCCGGTCTGATCGCCGCCGTAACTCTGCTTGGCCAGATTGATCGTCATGCCCTTGTAGGTGAGCGACGACGTTTGCGGGAACGGTGCGAGATTCGGCCCCGGTTGCTGGCTGCAGCAGGTCGTGCCCGCGAACGTGAGATCCGTGACGCCGGGTGACGGCTGCGAAACGGTCGCATAACTGCTTTCGTCGAAGTTGATGATCAGCAGGCCGTCCTGCTGGAACGCAGGCGACGCGGTAATCATCGGCACCCACTTCTGCAGGAACGCATTGGCGCTCGTCAGACCACCAGGCTGACCGTTCACGCACGGCGCGTCGTGACCGTCATTGCACAGGTTCGGCGTGATCAGATTGAAATTCGCGGTGGTATCGATCGATTTCAGATCGTTCGCCAGATTATTCAGATTGACGACGTTCTTCCCGCAATCGGGCGAATCGATGATCGAATGGAAGTACATGAACGGATTGTGGCGCGTCGCGTACTGATCCCCCGCCGGCACCATGGCGCTCGGCGCCTGCGCGATCTGCGTGAGATCGGTCGTGTTCAGCGTCGGGTGGCCGCAGGTTCCCGCCTCGCGCGACGGATCGTTGCCCATGTCCTCCTCGTAACCCTTCCACGTGAAGCCGGCTGCCTTCAACTGGTCCGGCAGCGTCTTCACGCTCGCCGGATACACGCAGCCCGCGCCGATCGCCTGACCGTCGGGCGTCATGCCGCTCAGCTTGAAATCCGAGTAGGTCGGGCAGTCGTTGTCCGTTTCCTTCGTCGGCGACTGCCCGCTGATCATCGCGATGTAGTTGTCGAGGCTCACGTGGCCCGTTCCGTAATACTGCTGCACGAACGCCCCTTGCGACGTGAGCGTGTTCGCCAGATACGGCGCCTTAGTGTTCGCGCCAAACGTGGTCGCGTAGTTTTCGTTTTCGAGCGTGATGACAAAGACATGGCGCACCTGCTGCAGACCGGTCGCCTGCACGGACGACGAACCGCACCCGGCGACGATGAACGCCAAAAGTGAACCCAGCGCCGCAACAAACGCCGCGCGCATCCAGTAACGACGAGACATAAAACTCCCGAACCTGATGGTGGAATGGAACGACCCGAAGGGGCTTACCCGTTCGGATACTGCTGATTGATGAGGGTGAGGCGGAGCGCGGCCAACTGGGCCGACAGATTGCTCAGCAAGTAGAGGTCACGCCGGCGGTTGGCCGGTTGCAGCGCCGTGGCGTCGTAAAGCGACGGCAACGCCAGACCCGCGGGCACAGCCGAATTCATGCCGGCTGCGTTCGACAGCTGAACCGCGAGCGAGGCCTGGTCGCGATGGGTCACGACGCCCACGGTGCCCAGCGCGGCAGCAGAGCCGGCCTGCTTGACGATGGCGGCCGCAACGACATCCGGCGTCGGCACGGTGACCGTGCCGTTGGCGGCCACGACGGGCGGCGCTACCGAAGTGACAGCAGCGCTCAATCGATATTTCGACGCCAGCACGCTGGCAACTTCCCACTGCGCATAAATCGGAGCGGACGTCTTTTGGTGAAGCTGGAAAACCGTGTCGGCAATCTGTTCGTTCACGGGGCCTGGGGCCGGCATCGCGCCTGCACCCGCAGATGACGCTGCGTTGCCGAAGCTGTAAGCCACGATCGCGCGGATCTGGCCGACGTCGACGGACGGCGGAGTCCACGAGAAGAACACGTTGAACAGATAGCCTGTATCCGTGTTCGCGATCGACGGGTCGTTCAGCTCCGTGGTCAGCTTGCCCAGCATCTGGTGTCGAAGCTCGGCATCCGAAGCAGGAACGGTATCGGCGAAAGCGGGCGTACTCAAGGCGCCCAGGGCTGCGAATGCGGGTACGGATGCCAGAAAATGGCGGCGTGTTTGCATGATGGTGAGTCGCGTGGGTTTGGGCAGGCTGCATCAGCCGTGCGGATAGGCCTGGCTCGTGAGAATCATCGATTTCATGATCATCTGCGAGTACATGTCGTGCACGAGATAGAGGCTGCGGTTGCGCGTCCAGGGCTGGCCAGACTGCGAATCGTAGAGCGTCGGGAGCGGGACCTTCTTGGCGCCGAAGGCCTTCATGCCGACCATCTGCGATATCTCGATGCAGCGCTTCACATGGTCGCGGTGTGCTACCACCGACACGTTACCCATTGCCGCCGCGCCGCCCGCCCGAGCAAGTGCCGCGCCTGCCACGCCAGCGGTGCTCAGGTAAACAATGGTGCCGTCGCTTGCGATTTCCGGCTCGATCGAGGTCAGCACGCCGGAACCCATCTGATACTTCGACACCAGAAAGCGGGCGATCTCCCACTGCGCAAAAACCCGGACAGGCTTCAGCCGATAGGTCTTGTAAACAGCATCGGCCAGTGCCTCATTGATGGGGCCGGGGTCCGGCAACGCTGCCTGATTGACGCCCGTGCTGGACGTGTTTCCGCTTGCCGCGTTCGGGCGGTTGCCGAAGCTGTACGCGACGATCGCGTTGATCTGGGCCGCCGGAATGAGCGGGTAATCCCAGGTGAATCCGACGTCCATCATCGCGGGTTCGATCGCGTTGGCGGTCGCGGCATCACCGAGTTGCGCGGTCAACTTTGCGACCATTTGCGCCTGGAGTTCGGCGTCGCTGACCGGAACCGGGGTCGCGGCAATGTCGTCCCCACCGCAGGCGCTCAGTACCGACGCGGCTGCCATCGCCGAGCCTGTAGCAAGAAAATTTCTGCGCGGGAGAGCGGGTGAATTTCTATTCATTAGCAGTGCAAAATTAAATCCGGATTGAAGGTGTGTGGCGCGTCAACGTCGAGCCCGCCAAGTGGGCGGCCTGCCGGGCGACATCGGCCTCGTCATTTCGAAAGCAAGAACGCGCTGATGGCGTCAGCCTTCAACCCGCTTACGAAAAGACGCTCGAACCCTGCCCGGGACTGCCGTCGTGGCCACGGTCGCACGCGGCCACGGCCTATCGCCGTGCCGCCGACGACGCACGTGGCAGACAGCCAGCCTGCGCGGGCAAGATTTAAACAAACATGTATGTTTAATTTATGACATGCGATGCGGTCGCCGTGGCGCTGGGTCCGCGCGTGCATAGTTCACGTACAATCACGCCCATGCGAACACAAGCCGAGCGAAGTACGTCCACAAGGGAGCTGCTGATCAAGGCAGCCGTTGCGCTGCTGAACGAGCAAGGCTACACAGCCTTTGGAGAAGCTCGGGTATGTGAACTGGCGGGTATCAGCCGGGGCGCGCTGCGTTATCACTTTCCGGGTGGGCGCTACGACTTGCTTCCCGCCGTGGTGGCGTATCTGATCGACTACGAAGCGACGTGGCTGGAAGCGCTCGGACCCATGTCGGCCACGGTCCGGTTTCACTTGTTGCTGCACGCCGTGCTGCGGCGCGGCCGGCGCCACCCGCCTCTGGCAATGTTCGAAATCTGGATGGCGGCGCGCAGCGATGCCCGCTTGAGCGAAGGCATCGACCCGCTGCTCGCCACCGTGCCAAAGCGCATATATGGCATGGAGCCTCACGATCACACCAACCCTGAACTCCTGGCTTTGCAGCTGTTGCTTCAGGGCCTGGCGGTCCAATGTTCCGGGGCTCACTATGATCGCGACCAGGCGGCCAGGGCGGTGGAGTGCCTGTTGAACAAATTGACGCCGCCTGAGGAACTCCCTGAGTTGCTGGTGCGTATCGAGTCTCTATAAACCACGCGCCGGACGCTTCACAGAAACCACCGATACTCCCGCGCCCCGATCTCGTTCATGAAGTCGAGCTGCTCCTGCCGCTTGTTCTCGCAGTAGACCATCACGAATTCGCTGCCGAGCCCTTCGCGCACGGCCGGATGATCCTGCATCGCGGCGACCGCCGACAGCATGTCCTTCGGGAAATTGATGCCGCTGCCGCGATCGTCGTTGAGCGGCGCGATCGGTTCCTTGCCCGCATCGAGTCCGTATTCCATCCCCGTCAGGATCGCGGCCAGCACGAGATACGGATTCGCGTCCGCGCTCGCGAGACGATGCTCGATCCGCAGGTTGCGCGCATCCGATTCGGGAATCCGGATGCACGCGTCGCGATCCTCGAAGCCCCAGCTCGCGCGGCTCGCCGCGTTCACCATCGACCCGTAGCGCCGGAACGCGTTGTGGTTCGGCGCGAACACCGGCATGCAGTGCGGCAGCAGCGCGAGGCAGCCCGCGACCGCATGGCGCAGCGGGCGCTGCCCGTCCGCCGCGAGCAGGTTGCGCCCCGCTTCGTCGTACAGGCTCACGTGCACGTGCATCCCGCTGCCCGGCGCATGCAGGTACGGCTTGCCCATGAAGCTCGCGCGATAGCCGTGCCTGAGCGCGACGCCGCGCGTGCTGCGGCAGAACAGCGCCGACCAGTCGGCCGCGCGCAGCCCGTCGTCGGTGTGGCCGAAGTTGATCTCGAACTGGCCGGGCCCGAGTTCGGCGGTGATCACCGTCGCATCGACGCCCTGCTCGCACGCGGCTTCGACCATCTCGTGCAGCACGTCGGAAAACCGCGACAGGCGCTCGATATGCATGTTCGGCTGATCGTCGCGGTCGTCGCTCAGGCGGTCGCGCGGATACTGCGGCAGGCCGCCGTCGAGCTGCGCGCCGAACAGGTAGAACTCGAGCTCGAACGCGACGACCGGGCGGATCCCGCGCCGCGCGAGCCGCTGCAGCACGCGCGCGAGCACCTCGCGCGGCTCGAACTCGATCGGCGCGTCGGTGCCGTCGGAGCTGATCAGCATCTGCGCGAGCGGCTGGCTTTCCCAGCGCACGGGCTTCAGCGTGCCGGGAATCAGCCGGCGCGGCGCATCCGGATCGCCGTCGTTGAAACAGTAGTCGCCGATCTTGTAGAGGCCGCCTTGCGTGCCGAGCAGCACGCAGTTCTGCGGCAGCTTCAGCAGCGACCCGGACGCGACCTTCTCGAGCGCGTCGATCGGATAGCGCTTGCCGTAGAAATGACCGGGCAGATCCAGGCAGATCAGGTCGACATAACGGATCTCGGGGTGCGTCTGGCGAAATGCCCGGACTTCATCGACCAGCGCGGATACGACGTCAGCCATGTTTCATCCTTCTTTTCGAGTGTGACGATGCCGCATTGCGGCGAACCGGAACGGACGGCCTGCGCCGTCATGCGATCCCGTCGATCAGTACTGCAGACAACATGCAGCGGACGCGGGCGCGGCCCGCGCGTCAACCGCAATGGAACCTCAGGTAAATACCCAGATAACCCTCGTCGGCGCTTCCGTCAGGTTCGCATAGCGGAACCGCCGGTGCGCGGGGAGCTGGAATGCATCGTTCGGGCCAAGCGTCACTGGCGTGTCGTCGCCGTCGAGCCAGATCGTCAGCTCGCCCTCGAGCACGAAGCCGCCCTGCTCGTCGCTGTCGTCGACGGGCCGATCGCCGCTGCTCGCGCCCGGCGCGAGATGGCTCTCGAGGATCGAGAAGCGTGCGCGCATGCTCGGCGACACGAGTATGTCGGTGATGCCCGCCGCGTAGTACACGGTGCGCCGCTCGTCGGGCCGCGTGACCCATGGCACGGAGCGCGGCTTGCTCAGGCTGTAGAAATACGTGGTCGGCACGCCGAGCGCCTCGCCGATCGCGGTCAGGTCCGCGACGGTCGGCCGCGACAGTCCGCGCTCCACCTGCGACAGGAAGCCGACCGAGCGGCCGATCCTGTCCGCCAGATCGTTCAGCGTGACTTTGCGGTGCTTGCGCAGATCGCGGATCAGGATCGCCAGGCTCTCGATCTCTTCCTGTTCGTTCATGGTGCTGTCCAGAGGTGGGTTGCGTGTCAGACGGTATCGCGCAAACGGTACCAGGCCTTGCCGATCGCTTCCAGCGGCGCGGCGAGCCGGTCGCCGCCCGGGAAGCGCGGGTTGCGGATCCGCTGGTACAGCGTCAGCAGCCGGTCGTCGCCAAGCACCGCGTCCGCGACGGCGCGCGCGGCCGCGAGCGTCGGCAGCACGCCGTGGCCCGAAAACCCCTGCAGCCAGTAGCGCTGCCCGTGGCGGCCGACGTCCGGCGTGCGGCGCATGCTGATGTCGATGTGCCCGCCCCACGCATAGTCGAGCGGCACGCCGCGCAATTGCGGGAACACGCGTTCGAGCGGCGGCCGCGTCGCCGCCGCGATGTCTGCCGGAATGCCGCCGAGATACGTGCAGCCGCCGCCGAACAACAGCCGGTTGTCGGGGCTCACGCGGAAGTAGTCGGGCACGAACTGGTTGTCGATCACGCAGCTGTTCTGCGGCAGCAGCGCGCGCGCGACCTCCGGATCGAGCGGCGCGGTCGCGACCTGGTAGGTGCCGACCGGCAGCAGCCGGCGCGCGAGGTGCGGATCGAGCCGGTCGACGTACGCGTTGCACGCGAGCACCAGCACGTCCGCGCGCACCTCGCCGCCGGCCGTGCGCGCGACGTAGCCGCCGGGCGTCTCGCGATAGTCGAGCACGCGGCTCTGCTCGAAGATCCGGCCGCCGGCGCGCTCGATCGTCTGCGCGACGCCGAGCGCGAGTTTCAGCGGATTCAGATGGCCGGCCTCGGGATCGTAGAGCGCGGCGAGATAGCGCGCGCTGCCGATCCAGTCGCCCATCTCGGCGTGCGGAATCACGCGCAGCCGCTCGTAGCCCCAGCGCTCGGCCGCCTCGTCGCGCGCCTGCACGAGCATCGCAACGCGGCGCGGCCGCACGGCCGCCCACAGGCTGCCGGGCCGGTAGTCGATGTCGAAGCCGTGCCGCGCGGGCAGTTCACGCACTTCGGCTGCCGCCCAGCGCATGCTGTCCCACAGTGCGCGCGCGCCGTCGCGGCCAAGCGAATCCTCGATCGGCGGCATGTCGCACGACCAGCCGAGCAGCGCCTGCCCGCCATTGCGGCCCGACGCCGCCCACGCGACGCGGCTCGCCTCGAGCACCGCAACCCGCTTGCCGGCCAGCGCGAGACGCAGCGCCGTATGCAGCCCGCTGAAGCCCGCGCCGACGACCAGCACGTCGACGTCGACGCGCTCGTCCAGCGCGGGACGATGCGGGATCGGCACCGGATGGGTGCCGGCGTAATAGCTTGCGACGTGGCGATCCGACTGCACGAACATGCGGACTCCCGTGAAATTATCGTCGATAAATTTCATGAAAAATTAGCACGACAATTTCACGGCGGCAAGCGCGGGACAAAAATCCGGCTCGCGCCGCTTGAGTCCGACGAACTACATCGATCACCTTGTCCGCTGCCTAAGGGCGTTCAAGCTGGCGACCTGTCGAATGAGCGATACTTTTGGTTTTGTCCGAACCTGGGAAAACCACTTGTGTCCGAGCGCCTATTCGTCCAATTGCAGCATCTGCTGCCAAAGCTCCTCATCACACGCCTGCTCGGCTTTCTCGCGCGCCAGCGCGCCGGTGCCTTGACGCGATGGGCGATACGTCGCTTCATCGCCCGCTACAACGTCAACCTGGCGGAAGCCGTGCAGAGTGACCCAGGCGCCTATGCCACCTTCAACGACTTTTTCACCCGAGCGTTGCGGCCCGGCGCGCGCCCTCTGGCGACAGCGCGACTCGTTTGTCCGGTGGACGGCGCGATCAGCCAGTTCGGTCGCATCGAGTGCGACCAGATCTTCCAGGCCAAGGGCAAATCCTTCAGCAGCAGTGCCTTGCTGGCTGGCAATGAGGAACTTGCACGCCAGTTCGATGACGGCCTGTTCGCCACCCTCTATCTCAGCCCGCGTGACTACCACCGCATCCACATGCCGTGCGACGGCCGCCTGCTGTCAATGAGCTATGTACCAGGCGAGTTGTACTCAGTGAACCCGGCCACCGCGCGAGGCGTCGACGCGCTGTTCGCGCGCAACGAGCGCGTAGTGTGCCACTTCGACTCGCCACACGGCCCGTTCGCGCTAGTGCTGGTGGGCGCCACCATCGTCGGCAGCATAGCGACCGTGTGGCACGGCGTAGTCAACCCGCCACGCAGCCCCAGCGCGCGCCACTGGGATTACCGCGACCGGAGCATCAACCTGAAGCAGGGCGACGAGATGGGGCGATTCCTGCTAGGTTCAACCGTGGTCCTCCTGTTCCCGCGGGGACCACTCCAGTTCAATCGCGACTGGGCGCCGACACGCGCGGTGTGCCTGGGTGAGGCGATGGCCGACTGAGTCCAGGCAACGGTCAGCACCACGCGCATCGTTACGCCGCCGCGTGACGATTGTGCGGATATGGCACATCGAGATGGTCACGCAATGTCGTTCCCCGATACTCGGTGCGGAACAGGCCGCGTTGCTGGAGGATCGGCACCACGTGCTCGACGAACTCGGCGAATGCCGTAGGCGTCCCGCCCCCGACGATGAAACCGTCCGCGGCGCGGGATTCGAACCATTCCTGCAGCGCGTCCGCAATACGCTCGGGCGTACCGATGAAACCCGGGCGCGGCGCGGCCGATTCGAGCGCCACCTGGCGCAAGGTCAGGCCGCGCTCTCGCGCATTGCGCTTGATTTCGTCCGTCCCGCTGCGGAAACTGTTGCTGCCGAGATCGCCAATATCCGGGAACGGCTCGTCAAGCGGGTACTGGCTGAAGTCGTGATGCTCGAAAAACCGGCCGAGGTGGTCAAGCGCGCTCCCGATCGTGATCAGCTTCAGACTCTCCTAGTAGCGCTGCTCGGCCTCGTCGGCCGAACTGCCCAGGATCACGCCGATCCCCTGGAAGATCTTCAGGTCGTCAGGGTGGCGCCCTTGCGCGATCACATGCTGCTTGAGATCGGCATAGAACTCGCGCGCCTGGGCCAGCGTATCGTGATGCGTAAAGACTGCATCCGCCTGCTTCGCCGCAAGCTGCTTGCCCGCGTCGGACGCGCCGGCCTGAAACAGAATCGGGCGGCCCTGCGGCGTGCGGCCGACGTTCAGCGGCCCCTCGACCGAGAAATACTTGCCCTTGTGGTTGAGGGTATGGAGTTTGGCCGGATCGAAGAACACCCCGCTCGCGCGATCGCGTACGAACGCATCGTCCTCCCACGAATCCCAGAGGCCCTTCGTGACCTCGAGGTATTCGTCGGCGATCCGGTAGCGCTCGTCATGTTCCGGGTGCTCCGTACGCGAAAAATTCCTTGCGGATCCTTCGAGCGGCGAGGTCACCACATTCCAGCCCGCGCGCCCCTGGCTCAGATGGTCCAGGCTCGCAAACTGCCGGGCAACCGTGAACGGCTCGCTGTACGACGTCGACAACGTGCCGACCAGCCCCACCCGTTCAGTGAGCGCCGACAGTGCGGACAGCAGCGTGAGCGGCTCGAACCGGTTCAGGAAGTGCGGAATCGATTTCGCATTGATATGAAGGCCGTCCGCGACGAACACGAAATCGAATTTCCCCGCCTCGGCCTGACGGGCGACGCTCTTGACGAAGTCCGGGTTGATGCTCGCGTCGATGACCGCGTCCGGGTGACGCCACCCGGCGTAGTGACCACCAGGTCCGTGGATCGTCGCACCGAGGTGAATCTGCCTGGAACGCTCCGTCGGTTGCAACGTACTTGCTTCGCTCATGATTGAATATTCCTACGTTATCCTGAATTGAAGAATATCGATTCCGTCCTGTCGTCAATCAGCTCGCCCACGGCGCTCCAGTCAAGTGGGAGCAGGAATCGACCCGTTTTCCAAGGCAGACAGATTCAGCGCATAAGCCCGCCCGATCCATACCGCAGAATCGCGATGGTCGCGTAGCGCATCATCGGTATTCGGATGAAGCAAGATATCGAGTCATGGGATTTTGCGAGTCCTCACTGCATGTACTGCTCGTTGCCGATCAACCCGATCTTCGTCGCGCCTTCGCGCTGGGCGGCAGCCAAAACTTCGGCCACCGCCCGGTAAGGCGCGGCCTTGTCCGGGCGCAGCCGGATCTCGTCCTGGTCGGCCTCGGCGGCCACCTGGCGGAACTTCGCCTGCAGCCCCGCTGCCCCGCCCACCGCTGTGCCGTTCCAGTTGATCGCGCCATCCGCGCCGATATCGATCTGCACCACCTGCGGCAGATGCGGCGGCGGCGGCGGGTTCCCCACCGGCAGGTTCATCTTCACCGAATGCATCTGGATCGGGATCGTGATGATCAACATGATCAGCAGCACCAGCATCACGTCGATCAGCGGCGTGGTGTTGATGTCCACCATCACGTCCGGCTCGTCCCGGCTTCCCCCGGAACCTACATTCATACCCATCTTTCGAACTCCTAGCCCCCGCGAGCGGGCGGCTCCGTGATGAACGCAACCTTGACGATCCCCGCTCGCTCGCACGCCGTCACGACCTTGCCGATGTACTGATAGGGCGTGGCCTGATCGCCGCGCACATGCACGTCCGGTTGCGGCGTCTGCGTCGAGGTCTCCTTCAACCGCGACACCAGCGTCGGCAGATCCACGTGTTCCGTGCCCCAGAAAATGTCGCCCTGCCGGTTCACCGCGACCTCGATGCTTTTCGGCTGCGTCTGCAGCGGCTGTATCCGCTCATGCGGCAACTGCACCTGGATCGTGTGCGTCACCACCGGGATCGTGATCAGAAAGATGATCAGCAACACCAGCATCACGTCCACGAGCGGCGTCGTGTTGATTGCCGAGATGACCTCGTCGTTGTCGTCACTGCCAACACTGATTGCCATGACCGACTCCGCTTACGGCTGGAGCGCATGAAGCGCCCGCGATGGCTGCACTGCTTTCGCCGCGACACTGCCAGCCGCCCGTTTTCCGCCCGCAAGCAACACCGTGTGCAGCTCTGCGCCGAAGTTGCGCACGCGCTCCATCACGGCCTTGTTCCGGCGCACGAGGAAGTTGTAGCCCAGCACGGCCGGCACGGCCACCGCCAGCCCGATCGCGGTCATGATCAGTGCCTCGCCGACCGGACCCGCGACCTTGTCGATCGACGCCTGCCCGGCGATGCCGATGGCCGTCAGCGCGTGATAGATGCCCCACACCGTACCAAACAGGCCGACGAATGGCGCGGTCGACCCCACCGTGCCGAGGAACGCGAGGCCGTCCTGCAGGCGATTCGAGACGTTGGTGATCGAGCGCTCGATGTTCAGGTCGATCCAGGTATTGCGGTCGACCGAATCGAGCAGCGCCGTGTCGTGGTGCTCGCCTGCGTCGATCGCATTCTCGGCGATGAAACGGAACGGCGACGATTCATCGAGCTGGGCAGCGCCCAGGGCGAGCGTCGGTGCATTCCAGACCTGTTCGTCGGCCGACTTCGCGCGGCTGTTCGCGCGGGCTTGCTCGAGAAACTTGGTCACCATGATGTACCAGCTGCCGAGCGACATGATCACGAGCAACGCAAGCACGAAACGGGCAACGAAGTCGCCGTTTGCCCACAGCGCGCCCAGACCATAAGGATTCTCGACGGTCGCCGACGATGCCGGCTCGGGCGGCGGCACGGCCTGGTCGGCCACGCTTGCCGCAGCGGGTGTCGTCACGGCCGGCGCGGCGCCGGACGCTACCTGAACCGGGGCGGATGCAGCCCCGGCCTGGGCAAACGCGGCCTGCGATACAGCCAGCGTGCCCCCGGCACCGGCAGTGATCATCAAACCTGCCGCGAGTGCGGCGCGAAAACGCTTTTTCATAAGGACTCCATATACGTCACTATCGATTCGGAGGCTGGCCAGATCAAACGGTTTCCCGTGATCCGCCTCAGTTCAGGTTAAAGGAAAACGGTACCTGCACACGCACGGACTGCCCCTGGGCGATGCAGTGGAAGCGCTTGACAGCCTTGAGCGCCGCACGATCGAGCACCGGATCAGCCGACTTCGCGACTCGCACGTTCGTCACGTGGCCGTCCGGATCCACCGTAAACTCGATCGTCAAATCGCCGGTGATGTTGTTGTCCTGCGCCTCCTGCGGATAAACGATCGACGAGCGGATCTCATCCGAATTCGGGCAGACCACACCAATCTCGTGGTTCACCGGCTTGGCTTCCGGTACGGGCGCCGGCGCAGGTGGCGCCTCGTGCACGGGCGCAGTGGGTGCAGGCGCACTCTGGTGCGTAATGGTCGCTTGCGGAGGAGCCTGTACGTGCACTTCCGGCGGCGGGACGAACGGCGGCGGCGGCGGTGCGACGCGCGGCTTCGACACGATCCTTTCAACCGGCTTCGGCGGTGGAGGCGGCGGTGGTGGCGGCTTCACCGGCACGATGATGCGGGTCTCGATCGGCTGCTGGACGATCTGAACGACCCGCGTCGCCAGGCCGTTCACGAGCGCCCATATCAGGATGACATGCAGGACGACGGCAATGGCGACACCACCAAAGCGACGTACAGGGTTGGTCTGCTTCCTGCCGAACTCGCGCGGGCGGCCCATTGCCGCGAGTCGGGATCGAGAGCCGGTCAGTCTCTCGCCCAGGTGTGTGGCAGATGTATCCAGTGACGACATCGCGAATTTCACCAAAAGATAATGAAATGAATAGCCTTAATGCACTTTGGGGTATCCGTGCCGCTCAGCCAGCAGGGCCAGGATGCGTTTCGTGTCGGTCACGAAATGCTTGTCGCCCAGCGCCTGTGCGTCGTCGGGCACCGGGTGCTCGTCCCCGAGCACCAGCACTGGCAACCCCTGGTGCGCGTCGTCGAGCGCGGCGATGACGTCCGGTCTCGGCCGGGCAAACGGCACCCGTTTCACATCGAGCCGTTCAGCCCGCAACGGGTCGGCCGCCAGCAGCCCTTCGATCGGGATACCGTGGGGGCAGACGAAGCGCTCTCCCGGGTGGGCGGGATCGGTAAATCCGGGTTCAAGCAACAGCAACAGATCACGACTCATGGTCACCACCGTATTTCATTAAAGGTTGGATCGGACTGGATCCGGCTTCTGCCGCTCCATTCGACCTGGTTTCGTTAATTGACTTCGCATTCCTGTCTGTCAGGCCGCAACCGATTCCCGCTGATCGACCGGACGCCGGCCGAGTGCCGGCGCGATACGCGTGATGAAATCCTCGAGAATCTGCTGATAATTCTCGAACGGCAGGTCGTAAGGCAATTCGAGACGCAGTTCCCTCACCTGCCCGACAACGGGATCGGCCAGCAATCGCTCCACGATCTCATCCGAGGTGCCGACAAGATCCGGCGCGAACAGCGTGCGTCGTTCGCCCTGCGGCGCGAGTGTGCGTGCATGACGCCCTTCCGCAAAGGCCCGATAGCGTTCGCGGTCCTGGAAACTGGCGCCATCGGTCGGTACGATCACACGCCCCAGGGCGATACGGGGCGCCTGGGCTTCATTCCAGTGGGAGCGGTACAGATCCAGTTGCCGCAACTGGGCCTCGATATAGCTGTCGGTTCCCTCGCCCGTCGTCAGATTGCCGATCAGCAGGTTGAAGCCGTTACGGCCCGCCCACTCGATCGATCGGCGTGAGCCGCCGCCATACCAGAGCCGGCCAGTCAGCCCGGGCGCATAGGGACTCACGCGCGGCCGGACCCGGCCCGCGGCCGACTCCACGAACGTGTCTTCGTTACCGAGCCAGTCGCCGGCGAGATTGCGGCGCAGGCGGGCAACACGCGCATGCGAGAAGTCGACGAGATCCGGATCGGTATCGAAAAAACGTTCGCCCAGCAGCTCGCCATGATTCGGTGCACCCGCACTGAGTCCGACATTGAGCCGGCCCTTCGAGAGCACGTCCACGGTCGCGAGATCCTCAGCCAGCCGGAACGGATTCTCGTACCCCATCTGGATCACCGCCGTACCCAGTCCGATCCGCGTGGTGCGCTGGCTTGCCGCGGCAAGAAAGGTCGCTGCCGACGACACCGCACGCTCGAGATGGCGCTGCCGCACCCAGGCACTGTCGTAACCGAGTGCCTCGCCCGTGCGGAACAGTTCGAGCGTCCGCTCAAATCCCGCAGCTGCGCTCTCGTCCGGATAGTTTCCGGGTGTCAGGAAGGCAATATGATCAATACTCACGCTACTCATCTTTCGCGCCCCTCATTAATTTAGGACTGAATCTCGGTTGGCTTGAGAGCCGCCGCTACATTTTTTCCGCTTCGTTCGATCAGGATCCGCCTATGACAGCACCTTGGACAGGAACTCGCGCGTCCGCGGATGCGAAGGTGCCGCGAGCACGGCGGACGGCGGCCCCGCCTCGACGATGCGTCCGCCATCCATAAAGACGACCGTATCCGCCACCTCCCGCGCAAAACCGATCTCATGCGTGACGATGATCAGCGTGGTTCCGGAACGCGCGAGCTGACGAATCACGTCGAGTACTTCATTGACGAGTTCAGGATCGAGCGCGGAAGTCGGCTCGTCGAACAGCAGCACCTGGGGCTTGAGCGCAAGCGCGCGCGCAATCGCTACGCGTTGCTGCTGCCCGCCCGACAGTTGACGGGGCCACGCATCGGCCTTGCCCGCCAATCCAACACGGGCGAGCAACGCGCGTGCCTCCTCTTCGGCCTGTGCACGTGGCAAACCAGCGGCAAGCGGCGCCTCGATAATGTTTTCGAGAACGGTCAGGTGCGGAAACAGGTTGAAACTCTGGAACACCATGCCGACTTTTGCACGACGCTTCAGGACATCCTTTTCCTTGAGTTCGTAGAGCGTGCGTCCTTCACGGCGGTAACCGACGAGTTCACCATCGATGTCGATGAAGCCATCGTCGACCCGTTCGAGATGATTGACGGTGCGCAGCAGGGTCGACTTGCCGGAACCCGACTGGCCCAGAATCACGGTCACGCTTCCGGACGGGACGGACAGCGACACGTTATCGAGCACCTTCAGCGTCCCGAAGCTTTTCGATATGCGATGAATGCCGACGGCCGCCCCGATCCGCTGCTGCGCCCAGCCCGTTGCCTCTGCACCTGACACTCCGAGACGAACACCCGACGCGCGGGGAAGCAGTGTCTCGCCCGCCCGGCGACCTTTGCGCAGGAATGCTGACAATGGCGACACGGCGACATGGTCACGGGTTGCGCCGCGTGCATAGTAGCGCTCGATATGCACCTGGATTGCAGACAACACGGTCAGAATGATCAGATACCAGACCGTTGCAACCATCAGCAACGGAATCACTTCCAGATTGCGGTGGTAAATGATCTGAACCGTGTAAAAGAGATCCGGCATCGCAAGGATATAGACAACCGCCGTCCCCTTCGCCAGGCCGATCACATCGTTGAACGCTGCAGGCAGGATCGCGCGCATCGCCTGCGGCAACACGATGCGCCAGGTTTGTCTGGCGCGCGGCAGCCCGAGCGCGGCCGCAGCCTCGCGTTGCCCATGATCGACCGACAGAATCCCGCCGCGGATCGCCTCCGCTGTAAAGGCGGCCTGGGTCAGCGTGAGCCCCAGGATCGCCGCCATGAACGGCGTGATCAGATCCGTGGTCGGGCCGCGCAACAGCACGATGTCCGTGAACGGGATACCGAGCCTGACCGTGTCGTACAGATAGCCAAGATTGTTCAGCAACAGCAGCAGCACGATCGTCGGAATCGACCGGAACAACCAGATGTAGGCCCACGAGCACGCAGACAGCAATGGCGAGCGTGAAAGCCGTGCCAGCGCGAGTGGAATCGCCAGCGCGAATCCGAGAATCGCACCCAGCGCCGTCAGCAGCAAGGTCTGCCCCAGCCCTGCCAGTACGGCCTCCGAGAAAAACCACTGCGCAAAGACGTTCCAGCCCCAGTGCGGATTGTCGAGCGCCGAATAGAGCACGGCAACGATCAGTACGATCGCGAGAATCGTGCCAATCGTCCTCGCCGGATATCGGGCGGCAACGATCCGGTAATGGACAGGGTCAGGGGCCGACGGTGTGCCTTCCGGCACGAACCGCACATGACCGGCAATCGGGGAGATATCGTTCATCACGCTGCCTTCGTGCATGGCCGTTACACGCCAACAGTCTGCTCGACACCCGCCAGCGCTTCGATCGATGCGAGGCGCGACGCGTAATCCGCAACAGGGTTATCGATGACGAACTCGTCGATCCCGAAGCGCTCATGCAGCGCATCGAGTTCCCGGCGCACATCTTCCGGCGTCCCGGCGATCACCTGCGGATGCAGTTCATCGATCTGGTAGTCGGTGACACCCACCTGGCGGGCAAACTCCGCCGCGGCCTCCGGGCTCTGCAGGTTGACGCTCTGACCGTTACCGAGTCTCAGCTTGAAGATGCGCAGCGCGCCGACCTGGCGTTTAGCGTCTTCCGCCGATTGCGACGCCACCGCAAAGAGCGCCAGCAACGGCACATGCCCGGTAGCGTTGCGATAGACGTCGATCGAACGTTCGATGTTGGCGATATCGCCGTTGAAGTGACCTGCATAGCAGAATTGCCAGCCGTGCTGCGCAGCCAGTTCGGCGCTTTCCGGGCTGCCGCCCAGCAGGATGCGCTGCGGCGATTCCGGTGGCGCGGGCAATGCTACAGCGCCGGCGAGCGGATGATCGTCGGCTACCCCGTCTCCGAGAAACGCATCGAGCTCGGCGAGTTGACCGGCGAAGTCCGGCTTCTTCGCCTTGTCGTGAAACCACTGCAGCGCTCGCGTCGTGAGCGGCAAGCCACCGGGCGCCTTGCCCACTCCGAGATCGACCCTGCCCGGCGCGAGCGAAGCGAGCACCCGGAACGATTCGGCGACCTTGAACGGACTGTAGTGCTGAAGCATCACGCCGCCCGAACCCACGCGAATCCGCGATGTATGGGCGAGCAGATGCGAGATGAGAATTTCCGGTGCCGAACTGGCAAGCCCCGGCGCACCATGGTGTTCTGCAATCCAGTAGCGCTTGTAGCCAAGTGCTTCGGCACGCTTCGCCAGCCTGATCGTGAAACTCAGCGCGTCGTGCGCAGTCGCCCCTTCTGCGATCGGGCTTTTATCGAGAATCGAAAGGGAATAAGACATGAGACTCAACCTTGAAGGTAGGCAGACATACCGGATTCAGAAAACCGCCGACGGATGCCAATGGAGCAAAAATCAGGTACAGGTCTTCAATTATGGAGAACACCTGATGCATCCGTTACGGTCATTTCTGCTTTGGATATGAGCGACGAATCAGAACAGATAGCGCGCCCGAAGATAATAAAATCCACCATTGATACCGATCGTGCTGCCGCCGTCATACTGACTGCCTTCCAGCTGCGCTTCATACGGCAGCTTGTTCGGACGAACATCGAACAGGTTCTGCGCACCGGCCGCAATCTCGAACTTCTTGGTCACGTCATAACGCACTTCGACATCCGTGATATACCGCGCGGCATTCTCGAAGTGAATGAACTGTGAGGTCGAGAACGCGTTTGGACCGACAATGAAGGTCTCCTCATTCGAGGTCTTTCCGTAGCGCGTTTCGTGCAGCGTGACCGCCCACTTGTCGAGACGCCAGGTCCCGCCGACGATGATCTTGTTCTTCGGCGTCGTGGTAGACAGCGACGCGATCTGTTGACCGTTCAGCGACGGCTTGCCGTTCGATCCATTCGCCACGTGCGTGACCGACGTGGTATTCAGGTTCACCCCGAGATCCCAGTCCACCTGACCATACCGACCGAAACTGGTGTGGTAGGTGGCCGCCAGGTCGATCCCTCGGGTCCGCGTATCGGCGCCATTCGTGAAGTAGCTCGCACTGACCGCCGACGCCGGCACCGTCCCCGGAACCGTCAGCCCCGCGCCCTGGAGCGCGGCGATCGCCCCGGCACCGGATGCGGTTCCACCCAGAACGATCCGGTTGCGGATATTGATCTGGTAGGCATCGATCGTCACCTGCAGGTTGCGAACGGGATTCAGCACCAGCCCGAAGTTGTAGCTGGTCGATTGTTCGGGCTTCAGTGCCTGGGCGCCGATCAGGCGCGCCCCCGGTGACGTCGTGGCCAGGATACCGCCCACCGATGCGGGCGAGGTGGTCACGCTGGTATAGGATTCCTCCGCCAGCGACGGTGCACGAAAGCCTGTACTCACGCTGCCGCGAACAGCAATGGCCGGCGAGAACTGATAACGGGTGGAGACCTTGCCGTTGGTGGTATCGCCGACGTCGTTGTAGTGCTCGTAACGACCGGCGAGATCCACCTGCCATTTCGGCGTCAGGTAGGTCGACAGATCGATATACGTACCGACCACATTGCGCGAGACATCGCTCGCACTCACCGGCGCCAGCCCCGGCAATGCGGCCGAGCCGCCATCGATCCATGAAGACTGGTCGCCATCCCGGATCGTATAGGTTTCGCGACGTTGCTCGACGCCTACCGCGACGTTCAGCGGTGCCGGCAACAGCGGGACATTGAATGCCCGCGACAGATCGAGGTTATTCGTCAGCTGCGTATTGCTGACGGTCGACAGATGGAACTTGCGTGGCGTATATCCTGTTGCCGCATACAGTCCCGCATTGGCGGAATCGCGCATCCCGAACACTTCGTAATCCCCGCCGTAGGTCGTGCTCAGATCCCACGCCCAGCCGAACAGGTTCTTTCCCTTGATCCCTGCCGAGATCGAGTAATCGTTCTCGTTGATCGTTTCCACGGGCACGAACCCGTTCGGGTACACACGAGGAAGTACCGAAGGCGGACGAAAGTTCTGGTACGCCTCGCCGTTTCGGTGCGCATAGGTACCGAAACCATAAAGCTCCACGTCGTCGCCGAGGTAATAGCCGGCATTGAAGCCGACCGTCTCGCGCGAACTCGCCGGATCACCGAGGATAGGGTTGTAATAGCCTTGCCCCTGCGGGAACCGGCCGAAATAATCGTCCGGCCCGGTCCGGATCGTATGGTTCTGCCGATCAAATCCGGCACTCAGGTCGATGAATCCGTTGTCGGCAAGATTCAGGCCGATCGTTGCGGAATTGCTCGTCTTGAAACCGTCGCCGGAGTAGGTCTGCCCGTTGGTCGTGTCGAGTTCGCCACCGTGAGCGTTGCGCTTCAGGATGATGTTGATCACGCCAGCGATTGCATCGGAGCCGTACTGCGCGGAAGCTCCGTCACGCAGCACCTCGATATGGTCGATCAGACCAACCGGGATGGTGTCGATGTCCGCGCCCGTCGCCCCCTGGTTCAACCCCGGATCGAGCGTGATGTTCGCGGTCGTATGGCGGCGCTTGCCGTTCACCAGTACCAGCACATGGTCAGGCGTGAGGCCATGCAATGACAGCGTGTCCGTCAGCACGCCGGTATCGCCCGAATACGTGGTCTTGGTAATCGACGGCGACAGTGTCACCAGTGCATCGCGCAGGTTGGCCTGCCCCGTCGCTCGCAATTGCTCACCCGTGACCACGTCGATCGGCGTCAGGCTTTTGCTCGCACGGGTCTCCGTGCGCGAACCCGTGATCACCACGCGATCCTGAACTCTCACCGCGCCCTCCGGCGCTCCCTCCTTCGCTCCGTTCGTCGCTTGCCGAGCAGGCGATGCCGGCACCGCCGAACTGCTCGCGGGCGTCGCCGCGGCAGCAGCGCCGTCGCTCCCTTCCTGTGCCCAAGCCGTTCCATGGAATACGCCTGCTGCGACCGCAACCGATATCACTGTCCTGCGCGTTTTCAGCGAAACCCCTTCACCCCGCGTGTGCTGCATGATTTCTCCGCTCGTTATCAATGGCTGTCCATCCGGAAGATGGCCAGACTATTCGCAGTGCATATTGTTTGATGGAGATGGACCCGTGTTCGGGTTCACCTCCAGGCAGTCAGCCGAATCAGAGATCCGGCAGCCCCGGAGGATTGGTCGAGGCCTTGTCGATTGCCTCGCTGCCGAGATTCCAGCGGTCCAGCACCTGGCGGTACTTGCCGTCCTGGATCAGGTCATTGATCACATAGGTAATGGCGGTAGCGAACCCACTGCCCTTGCGGGTCGTGACGGCCAATTCGGCCGTACGAGGCCAACCGCCACTCACCGTTCCGACCGGCTTGATCTTCGCGCCCTGGCTCAGCTGATAAGCCAGCGTGGCGTTGACACTGAAAATCGCATCGGCACGCCCCGATACCAAGGCCAGCATGCGCACCGACGGGTCGTCGTAATACTGCACGTGGACCGGCTTCAGGCCATGCGCGACATTGTCCTTGTCCCACGCCAGCAGAATCTTCTCCTGGTTGGTTCCGGAGTCGCCAATGACGCGCAGCCCCGCGATGTCCTTCGGCTCGCGAATCTGCTTGATGGGGCTGCTCTGCGCGACGTAAAAGCCCACCACGTCACGCCGATAGGTCGAGAAGTCGAATTTCTGCTTGCGCGCCTCGGTCACGGTAACATTCGACAGCACCGCGTCCACCTTGCCGGATGCGACGGCAAGCGGCCAATCCTCCCACGCAAGCGGAACGAGCTTGAGCGTCAGACCGAGTTCATCCGCAACCAGTTGCGCGAGATCCGGATCCGCCCCGACGACCGTCTTCGCATCCGTCGCGTACGCACTGAGCGGCGGATTTCCCACCGCAATGCCGACCGTCAGCACACCCTTTTCGACAAACCGGAAATTTCCCGGAATCAGCTTGATCGCCGCTGCATCGGGCGTTGCACGGGGTCGGTCGTGCTGATCGGGGCTCAGGTTCAATGACGTCGCCGATTGCGCGATTCCGGCGGCTCCGATCGCCACCACTGCAAATGTCCCTGCCAATGCCAGACTGATCCTGCGACGACGATTCATCTCTCGATACCCCGTAAAAGTGTTCATCCGATCGTTGTGCCCCGAACGGACGACCCAACGACCGATCCGGTTTCAAATAGTGCCGGAGAGCCATTCACGCGAAAACCAAGTTATTCCCAGATCGTTATTCCCGAAAACATCAAACAATTCGGATTACATATTGCAAAGATCACGATACGGGATGCCGTGCCCGCCTGCGTATCCAGTCGAACCATGCCGCCGCCAATGCGCCGCCGACCAGCGGCAATACCAGCATCAACACATCGGCAAACGCATCCCGGTATGCGTCCAGCGTCGCCGACGACGATGCCTTTGCGAGGAATACGCCGATCCCCCAGGACATCCCGATCGAACAGGCGAGGCGCTGCGACAACTGCAGAAGCCCTGCGGCAAGCCCGCGCCCTTCGTCCCGCCCGATCTCCGCAAGCGTCATCGCCTGATTCGGCGCATGAATCAGCCCACCGGCAAGCCCCTGCAACAATCCGGTCACCGGAAAGGAAAGCACGATCCAGCGAGCCGGAAAGTACGCTATCGCGATACCCTGCGCGGCGACAGCAGTCGCATAGATGCCGATTGCGATCACGATTCCGGCACGACCGAATCGCTCGACGAAACGCCAGCTCCACGCGGCTGATACGACCGAACCCAACGCTGACGAAATCGACAGTGCGGCAAAAAGCAGGGGGCTGACCTGCAAGCCATCGAGAAAGAACAATGCACTGACCATCCCAAGGGTGACGCCCGCAGCGAACTGGCACATCGCGACGAGCGTCCCCAGCACGTACCCGCGCGAACGGACCAGACCGCGCGCCAGGATCGGCGTGCCGCCGCGACGCTGGTACCACGTTTCCCAGACAGCCAATAGCGGCAACCCGGCAATCGCCACGACGACGCATGTGCTCTGTCGTGGCAACCCGGCGCCCCCGACCAGTGTCGCGAGCATCAGCGCGAGCGCGATGGTGGAAAGCAGGAGCAACCCGCCCAGATCGATCGAGAATCGGGCGTCCGATAGCCGGTTGCGCGGCAGATGCCGTAGAGCCAGATAAAACACGGCAATGCCAAACGGGGCATTGACCAGAAACAGCAATCGCCAACCGATATCCGGCGGCGCGGAGGCAAGAACCAGCCCACCGAGCATCGGCCCGACGAGCCCCGCCAATCCGCCTGCCGACGCATAGCGTCCGAGCGCCCTGGCTTGCGCCGTCCCCTTGAACAGATCCTGGATCATGCCCAGTATCTGGGTATTGATGATCCCCGCGCCGAGCCCCTGCAGCACGCGCGCGACAATCACCGTCTGCGCACCGTCTGCCAGCCCGCCCAGGACGCTGAAACCCGTAAACATCGCGAGCCCGATCAGAAACAGCAGGCGTCGCCCGATCGCGTCGCCAAGACGACCGGCAGGAACGAGCGCAACACCAAACGCGATGGAATAAACCGATGTGATCAGCTGGATTTCGGAGGTCGACGCATGCAGCCCATCCCTCAGCCTCGGCACGGCAAGTGTAAAAATCGCCTGATCGAGCAGCGTGGTGAAGCCCATCGCGACGCAAATGCCCAGCACGATGTTCGCATTGACGTTCGCGTCATCCGGGAGATCGCGGGCGTATCGCCGTCGAGCCCGCTTTGCGATCGGGCCGGAAGGTCGCGCCCCGGCAATGGGCCCTGCAACATCATCCCGTGCTGATTCGCGCACTCCCTCGCGAGTCATCGGCTCAATCCCGATCGCTCGAATGCGCAAGCGGAACGGGCAGCAGGTATTTTTCGAACAGCACGCCGGGAGGCTGGTCTTCACCAAAGTCATGCGACGACAGCAGCGTGTAGCCCGAAGACTGGTAAAGCCCTACGGCTTCGGGCTGGCGCGGGCCGGTTCCCAGATGGATGCGTGTGTAGCCTTGCCGTGCGGCCTGCGCTTCGAGCTCGGCCAATACGCGCCGCGCGAGGCCTTGACGACGATGAGCGCGACTGGCCCATATGCGCTTGAATTCGGCAGTGCCGGGCGTGTGATGACGCATGAAGGCGCCACCTGCGATTGCCACCCCGTCTCTCAACAGAAGCAGAAAGGCACCCTGCGGTGGGGAAAAGGCCTCGGCTGGATAGCGTACGAGCTCCTTGCCAAGCTCTTCTTCAGGAATATATGCAGCGTACCGGCTGCTGTATTCGTACTTCAGCTCATCGAACAGAGGCTGAGCCAGCGGGTCCTTTGCAGATACATAGACAAAACGATCGCCCTGCTCCGGCGAAGGTGCGACTTCAGACATCAACCGCCTCCTCATGAACCTTGATCAAAATTCAGAGACGGCAGTTTCGATCAAGTACGGTAGACATCTGAAACCAACGTGGCTACCCGCGACTTATCCCGCCGTATGAAACCAGGATTATGAAAATTCACGAGTTGGGCTGCCACCAACAAATACGCAGAACAATATGAGAATTCCGGATAAGGGAAGCGCTGCGTGACGCGCAGCCCGCCTACTTCCCCACCGCCTCGGCCTCGCACGCGTCGACACCGGGCTCCGCAACTCGCGCGCTGCGCCGCATGCCCCGCCTTCGCTGCCCGAACGACGCGACGATCCGGAACGCGACCGGCGCAAACACGAGCCCGAACACGGTCGCCGTCAGCACACCGCCGAACGCACCCGTCCCGATCGAGCGCCGGCTCTCGGCGCCCGCTCCGGTCGCGAGCACGAGCGGCACGACGCCCAGCAGGAACGCCATCGACGTCATCACGATCGGGCGCAAGCGCGCGGCCGCCGCGTCGACGGCCGCCTGCCTCGGCGCGACGCCGTGCCGGACCCGGTCGCGCGCAAACTGCACGATCAGGATCGCGTTCTTCGCGGACAGCCCGATCACCGTGATCATCCCGACCTTGAAATAGATATCGTTCGGCATCCCGCGCAGCAGCGCAGCCGCGACCGCGCCGATCACGCCGAGCGGCACGATCGTCAGCACCGACAGCGGGACCGTCCAGCTTTCGTACAGCGCGGCGAGCGCCATGAACACCGCGAGCACCGACAGCCCGACGAGCAGCGGCGTCTGCCGCGCGGTGGCCTGCTCCTCGCGTGCGGCATCGACCCAGTCATAGCCGACGCCGACCGGCAGCGTCGCGGCGAGCCGCTCGAGTTCCGCCATCGCCGCGCCCGAGCTGTGGCCGCTCGCCGCCCGCCCGGTGATGTCGAGCGACGGATAGCCGTTGTAGCGGCTCAGCATCACGGGGCCGGTCGTCCAGTGCGGCGCGGCAAGCGCCGACAGCGGCACCATGTCGCCGGTCCGGTTCGGCACCATCAGCGTCATCAGTTGCGCATCGGTCGCGCGCGCGGCCGGGTCCGCTTCGACGATCACGCGGCGCATCCGGCCCGACGCCGGGAAATCGTCCACGTAGATCGAACCGAACGTGCCGCCGAGCAGGCCTGCGATCCGCTCGAACGGCACGCCGAGCGCGTAGGCCTTCGCGCGGTCGACGTCGAGTTCGATGCGCGGTCCGTCCGGCAGGTCTTCGGAATGCACGGATGCGAGCGCGGGGTCCGCCTTCGCGCGCTCGGACAGCGCGTCGCGCGCCGCGCGCAACGCCTCCATCCCGACGCCGCCGCGGTCTTCGAGCCGGAACGTGAAACCGTCCGCGTGCCCGATGCCGCGCACCGACGGCGGCAGCGACACGTCGACCTCGCCGTCGAGGATCGTGCCGAACGCGGCGTTGAGCCGGTCGCGCAGCGCGATCGCGTCGATGTCGCGCTTCGCCCAGTCCTGCAACTCGACGAACGCCATCCCGACGTTCTGCCCGCTGCCGGCGAAGCTCCAGCCGATCACGCTCGTTACGTTCGCAACCGCCGGTTCGGCGTGCAGCGCGGCCTCGACGCGCTCGACCACCGCAAGCGTGCGCGTCTGCGTGGCGCCGGCCGGCAACTGGATCATCACCTGCAGCTCACCCTGGTCCTCCACCGGCAGGAAGCCGCCAGGCATCGTCCAGTACAGCAACCCGCACGCGGCCACGAGCGCGACGTAGACGGCAACGGCGATACCGACGCGCCGCACCGCGCGCACGACGATGCGGCGATAGCCGGCCTCGGCCCGCGCGAAGGCAGTTGTGAAAGCCGATGCCAAGGCCACCGAGAAGGTCGCCGTGAAGCGCGCCTTGAAACGCGACGACAGCCGCGCGCCAAAACCCGTGCGATCGCGGCGCCGGCCGAGCTTGCCCGCTTGCGGGTCGTGCGCATCGTGCGGCAAGGGCTTCAGCAGGTTCGCACACAGCGCGGGCGTCAGCGACAGCGCCATGAACGACGAGACGAGCATCGACGCGATCATCGACACCGCGAACTGCCGGTAGATCCCGCCCACGCTGCCCGGAAAGAACGCCGTCGGCACGAACACCGCCGTCAGCACCGCGGTCACGCCGACGATTGCACCGCCGATCCGCCCCATCGCGCGGCGCGTCGCGTCGCGCGGCGACGCGTGCTCCTCTTCCATCGCGCGATGCACGCTCTCGACGACGACGATCGCGTCGTCGACCAGGATGCCGATCGCGAGCACCAGCCCGAACATCGTGAACACGTTGATCGACAGCCCGAACGCCCACATCGCGACGAACGCCCCCATCAGCGTCACCGGAATCACGACCGTCGGCACCAGCGTGTACCGCAGGTCGCGCAGGAACAGCCACATCACGCAGAACACCAGCACGACGGCCTCGACGAGCGTCAGCACGACTTCCCGGATCGCGAGCGTCACGAAATGCGCACCGTCGAACGGGATCTCGATGCGAACGCCGGGCGGCAGCGCTTTCGACAGCTCGGCGACGCGCGCGCGGATCGCGTTCGACGTTTCGAGCGCATTGCCGCGCGGGCCGAGCTGGATGCCGACGGTCGCCGCGGGCTTGCCGTTGAGTCGCGAGTAGAACGAATAATCGTCACGGCCGATCTCGACCCGCGCGACGTCGGCCACGCGCACCGTCGAGCCGTCCGGCTTCGACTTGAGCACGATCCGGCCGAACTCGTCAGGCGACGCGAGCTGTCCCTTGACGATCACCGATGCCGTCAGTTGCTGGCCGCGCGCGAACGGCGCGTCGCCGACCGCGCCGGCCGTCACCGTCGCGTTCTGCGCGCCGATCGCCGCGATCACGTCGTCGGCGCCGAGTGCGTACTCGCGAAGCTTCACGGGATCGAGCCAGACCCGCAACGCCTCGCCGGCATCCCACAGCTCGGCTGAGCCGACACCCGGCGCCCGCTTGAGTTCGCGCAGCAGATAGCGGTTC
The DNA here is from genome assembly GCF_003854275.1 of Burkholderia sp. Bp8963. Classification (GTDB taxonomy): domain Bacteria; phylum Pseudomonadota; class Gammaproteobacteria; order Burkholderiales; family Burkholderiaceae; genus Burkholderia. The sequence goes on along the minus strand of NZ_QTQP01000009.1, from coordinate 93,322 downwards.
AGGTATTCGCCGAGCTGCGCGGAATCGCGCGTGCCGTCGGCCGACGTCAGCGTGACGAGCATCAGGAACGTGTTCGCGGCCTTGAACACGCCGATCCCCTGCTGCACGACCTGCTGCGGCAGCCGAGGTTCGACCTGCTTCAGGCGGTTCTGCACGTCGACGACCGCGAGGTCCGGATCGGTGCCGGGCGAGAACGTCACGTCGATCTCGAGGTTGCCGTGGCCGTCGCTGCTGGTCTCGTAGTAGAGCAATCCGTCGGCGCCATCGAGACTCTCTTCGATGATGCTGCCGACGTTGCCGTCGACCGTTTCGGTCGACGCGCCCGGATACGTCGCGGTAATCACGACGCGCGGCGGCGCGAGGCGCGGATACTGCGAGATCGGCAGTTGCGGGACCGCGAGCACGCCCGCGACGACGATCGCGAGCGCGACGATCCATGCAAATACCGGGCGGTCGATGAAGAACGACGGCATCGGCGCGCTACCCGGCCCGCTCCGGCGTCAGCATCGACGACGCGAGCAGCGCACGCGTATACGGATGCGACGGCGCATTCAGCACGTCGAGCGTGTCGCCCTCCTCGACCACGCGCCCCGCCTTCATCACGATCACGCGATGCGCCATCGCGCGCATCACCGCGAGATCGTGCGTGATGAACAGATAGCTCAGCTGGTACTTCTTCTGCAGATTCGTCAGCAGGCTCAGCACCTGCTGCTGAATCGACACGTCGAGCGCGCTCGTCGGCTCGTCCAGCACCAGCAGTTCCGGCTCGACCGCCAGCGCGCGCGCGATGGCGATCCGCTGACGCTGACCGCCGGAGAATTCGTGCGGATACCGCAGCATCGCTTCCGCCGGCAAGCCGACCTCGTTCAGCAACGCGGCGATCCGCGCGCGCCGCGCGTCGTGGGCCATCTGCGGCTGGTGCACGGCCAGCCCCTCGCCGACGATCTGCTCCACCGTCATGCGCGGCGACAGCGAGCCGAACGGATCCTGGAACACCACCTGCATCCGGCCGTAGAGCGCGCGCCGGCCGCGCGCCGTGCGCAGCGACGCGAGCGGCAGGCCGTCGATGTCGATCCCGCCCGCCGCCGGCCGCTGCAGCCCGAGCACGGCGGACGCCAGCGTCGATTTCCCCGATCCCGACTCGCCGACGATGCCGAGCGTCTCGCCGCGCCTCAGGCTCAGCTTCACGTCGTGCACCGCGCGGAACGCGGTGGTTCCGAACACCGCGCGCCAACCCTTCGCAGACATCCGGTAGTCGACGGCGAGATCCTTCACGTCGAGCAGGCGTGCCGCATCGGCCGCGACGGGCCCGATCGCCCGCCGCGGCGCGCTGTCCAGCAGCCGCTGCGTGTACGGGTGCCGCGGATCCGCAAACAGCGCGTCGGTCGTATTCGTCTCCACCAGCACGCCCTGCTGCATTACCGCGACCCGCTGCGCGAAGCGCCGCACGAGGTTCAGGTCGTGCGTGATCAGCATCACGGCCATCCCGCGTGCGGCCGCTTCCTGCTCCTGCAGTTCGATCAGCAGGTCCACGATCTGCTGCCGGACCGTCACGTCGAGCGCCGTGGTCGGCTCGTCCGCAAGCAACAGCCGCGGCCGGCAGGCGAGCGCCATCGCGATCATCGCCCGCTGCCGCTGCCCGCCCGACAACTGGTGCGGGTAACTGTCGATCCGCCGCTCCGGCTCCGGAATCCCGGTGCGGCGCAGCAGCTCGATGCCGCGTTCGCGCGCGTCCGACTGCCGCAACCCTTCGTGCAGCCGCAGGCTTTCCGCGATCTGCCTGCCTACCGTGTACAACGGATTCAGTGCGGTCATCGGCTCCTGGAACACCATCGCGATGTCCGCGCCGCGGATCCCGCGCATCTGCTGCTCCGTTTTCGCGAACAGGTCCTCGCCGTCGAACAGGATGCGGCCGGCGAGCGTCGCGTGCCGCACCAGCCGCAGGATCGACAGTGCCGTCACGCTCTTGCCCGAACCCGACTCGCCGACGAGCGCGACCCGCTCGCCGCGGCCGATCGACAGGCTGAGGTCCTGCACGGCCATCTTCGTGCCAAAGTGCACGGAGAACCGCTCGATCTCCAGCAACGCGTTCGCCATCACTGTTCCCCACCGTAAGCCGAACCGCGCGCGCGCGTGTCGAGCGCATTGCGCAGCGCATCACCCATGAACGTCAGCAGCAGCAGCGTCGCCACCAGCGCCGCGAACGCCGAAATCGAGATCCACCACGCGTCGAGGTTGTTCTTGCCCTCCTGCAGCAGCTCGCCAAGGCTCGGCGTCGGCGGCTGCACGCCGAGGCCGAGGAAGTCCAGGCTCGTCAGCGACAGGATCGCCGCGCTCATCCGGAACGGCAGGAACGTGATCACGGGCGTCAGGCTGTTCGGCAGCACGTGCCGCCACATGATCTGCCAGTTCGACAGCCCCATCGTGCGGGCCGCCTTCACGTAGTCGAGCGCGCGGTTGCGCAGGAACTCCGCACGCACGTAGTCGGACAGCGCGAGCCAGCCGAACATCGACAGCAGGATGAACAGCAGCCACAGCGACGGCTCGAAGATCGATGCGAAGATGATCAGCAGGTACAGGTCGGGCAGCGCGCTCCAGACTTCGATCAGCCGCTGCCCGATCAGGTCCGTGCGGCCGCCGTAGAAGCCCTGCACGGCGCCCGCCAGCCCCCCGAGCGCGACACCCGACACCGTCAGCGCGAGCGCCATCAGCACCGACAGCCGGAATCCGTACAGCAGCCGCGACAGTACATCGCGGCCGAACTGGTCGGTGCCGAGCCAGTTGTTCGCCGACGGCGGCGCCGGATACGGACGCGATGCGAAATAGTCGATCGTGTCGTAGCGGTAACGGTTCGGCGGGTAGATCGCGAAGTTGCCGTTCGCTTCGAGCTTCGCGCGGATATACGGATCGAGGTAGTTGGTCTTCGCCGGGAAGTCGCCGCCGAACTGCGTTTCCGGGTAGTCCTTCACGATCGGGAAGAAGTAATGCCCCGCGTAGCGCACCACGAGCGGCCGATCGTTCGACAGCACGCCGGCACACAGGCTGATCGCGAACAGCGCCGCGAAAATCACGAGGCTCCAGTAGCCGAGCCGTTGCGCGCGAAACCTCAGCCACGTGCGCCGCCACGGCGACGGCGACGTCGCGCACGCGACGCTCGCGGGATCAGTGGTCCAGGCGGTTGAACTGGATGCGGGGGTCGACGAGGACATAGCAGACGTCAGCGATGAGTTTGGTCAGGAGGCCGATCAGCGTGAACAGGAACAGCGAGCCGAGCACGACCGGGTAGTCGCGGCGGATCACCGAGTCATACGACAGCTGTCCCATGCCATCGAGCGAGAACAGCGTCTCGATCAGCAGGTTGCCGTTCAGGAACGCGCCGACGAACGCGGCCGGCAGCCCCGTGAGCAGCGGAATCGCCGCGTTGCGCAGCACGTGTTTCCACAGGACGTCGCGCTCCGGCGCGCCCTTCGCTCGCGCGGTCAGCACGTACTGGCGGCCGATCTCCTCGAGGAAGGTGTTTTTCGTCAGGATCGTGACGATCGCGAAGTTGCCGACGACCGACGCCGTCACCGGCATCGCGACGTGCCACAGGTAGTCGAGCACCTTGCCGACGAGCGTCAGTTCGTCGAAGTTGTCCGAGGTCAGGCCGCGCATCGGAAACACCTGCCAGAACGTGCCGCCGCCGAACAGCATCAGCAGCAGCACGCCCAGCACGAAGCCGGGAATCGCGTAGCCGGCCAGCACCAGCACGCTCGTCACGGTGTCGAACCGCGAGCCGTTGCGCACCGCCTTCGCGATGCCGAGCGGCACCGACACGAGATACGTCAGGATCACCGTCCACAAGCCGAGCGTGATCGACACCGGCAGCTTCGAGCGAATCACGTCCCACACGCTCCGGTGCGCGAAGTACGACTGCCCGAGGTCGAACGTCGCATAGCGCTTCAGCATCAACACGTAGCGCGCGAGCGGCGGCTTGTCGAAGCCGAACTGCTTCCTGATCTGCTCGATCTGCTGCGGATCGACGCCCTGGCTGCCGTGATAGCCGCCACCGCCGCCGCTCGCCTCGCCGCCGCGCGAGCCGCCGTGACGCAACTGCATCAGCACCTGCTCGACCGGCCCGCCCGGCACGAACTGCGTGACCACGAACGTGATCGTCACGACGCCGATCAGCGTCGGGATCATCAGCAACAGGCGTCTGATAATGTAAGTCAGCATCGCATCTCCCCGTCATGCGCCCGGACCGGGCTTATGCGCCGACGCACCGCCGGCCGCTTGCTTCACGTACCAGTAGTCGACGATCCAGTCCTCGTACAGATAGGAGTCCGGCACGATCGAAGGATGGCCGAGCGTCGCCTTGTACGCAATCCGCGCGTTCGGCAGGTAGTACTGCGGCACGAGCACGTACAGGTTGATCAGCACGCGGTCGAGCGCGTGCGTGGCCGTCTCGAGATCGTCGAGTGTGTCGGCCGCGAGCGCCGCGCGGATCAGCGCATCGACCGCCTTCGACTGCACGCCCGGATAGTTTTCGGAGCCGGGCTGCGACGCCGCCGCGCTGCCGAAGCGGCGCGTCAGTTCGGCGCCGGGAATCGTCACCGGCGGATAGATGAACGTCGTCATGTCGTACTGGAAGCTGTCGAGCCGCTTCTGGTACAACGCGCTGTCGATCTCGTGCATGTACGCATGGATGCCGAGCGTCGCGAGCGCCTGGATGTACGGCAGGATCAGGCGATCCATGCCCGGCTGGTCGTCGATGATCTCGATCGTCATCGGCGTGCCGTTCGCGTCGCGCAGCGCGCCGTCGCGATAGCGCCAGCCCGCTTGTGCGAGCAGGTCGCGGGCCGCCTTCAGGTTGTCGCGCAGCGAGTTGGGCGGCACCGTCGACGGTTGCCTGACCATCGGGCCGAATACTTCGCGCGGCAGCATGGACCGGTACGGCTCGAGCAGCGCGAGCTCCTTTTCGCTCGGCATCCCTGACGCCGCGAACGGGCTCGCCTCCCAGAAGCTGTTGGTGCGGCGATACTGCCCGTAGAACATCATCCGGTTCATCCAGTCGTAATCGAACGCCAGCGCGAGCGCATGCCGCACCCGCACGTCCGCGAACATCGGCTTGCGCAGGTTCATCAGGAAACCCTGCATCTGCGCGGGGCCGTCCGGGAATTCGCCCTTCTTCAGCATCCCGTTGCGGAAATTCTTGCCGACGTACTTGCGCGCCCATTGGGTCGAGCTGTACTCCATCCGCGCGTCGACGTCGCCGGCCTTGAATGCCTCGAGCTCGGTGTACTGGTCCAGATACAGCTTGAACGACACGCGCGCAAACCGGAACATCCCGCGCCGGGATGGCAGGTTCGCGGCCCAGTAGTGCGGATTGCGCACGTAGGCGATCTGCCTGTCGTTCCTGCGCTGCTCGATCAGGTACGGCCCGCTCGCGATCGGCGGCACGTTCGCGATCTGGTCGAACGGCGGCCGCGTGCCGTCCGCGCGTCGTCCCCACTTCGGCGAGAACACGGGCAGGTCGCCCGCAATCAGCGCGGCGTCGCGCTCAGGGTGCTTGAATTCGAAGCGGATCGTGTGTTCGTCGACCATCACCGCGCGCCGGATCACCGAAAACTGTGCATTGAAGAGCGGCGACGCCTGCGGGCTCGTCAGCGTGTCGAACGAATACTTGACGTCGGCCGCGGTGATCGGGTCGCCGTTCGAAAAGCGCGCGGCCGGATTGACGTGGAACGTCGCGGAATTCCTGTCGGGCGCCACCGTCACGTCGTCCGCGATCAGCGCGTATTCGGACGCGAGTTCGTCCCAGCTGCGCTGCATCAACGTATCGAACATCAGGTTCTGGATGTCCGGCGCCGGCGATCCGCGCACGAGAAACGGATTGAGCGAGTCGTAGCTCTGCGCCTCGTTGTAGTTTTCGAAATTGAGCGTGCCGTCGTCCGGCGCGTCCGGATCGGCATAGGCGAAATGCGTGAAATCCGCCGGATACTTCGGCTGACCGTACTGCGCGATCGCCGACACCGCGAACGCCGCGCGCGGCGCCGCGACACAGGCGGCGAGCGCGGCGCACACGAGCACCGCTATCTGCACGCCGTTCTGCACGCCGTTCTTCACGACCGTCAGCCCCTGCCCGATCGGGCCGGTCCCGCCCGACCTGCGCCATCTGAACACGCTCATCGTTCGCCTGCTCGCAATCGCAGCGGGCGTGACCCGCGCGAGGTGGATTGTTTCGATGCACCTGCATACCGTAACACTGCCAGGCAAAAAGAGGCCGCTCCCAAGGGGTGGGTATCACAGGGATATGGAGCGGCCCGTCGAAAGCCTGTCAGGTCTGCACGATCGTCATCAGAACTTGTACGTCGCGCCGACCTGCGCGAAGCGGCCGATGTACGTGTACAGCGACGTGTCGTAGCCGCTCTGGCTCAGCGTGCCGTTTGCGAAGATCGGGTCATACGGCGGCGTGCGGTTGAAGATGTTGTCGATGCCGCCGTAGATCGTCCAGTTCTTGAAGCCCGTGTAGGTCATCATCAGGTTGAACTGGCTGTACGAACCCACCTTGCTCGGCGCCGCCATCAGGTTCTGCGCGTACGGGCCCGTGAACTGCCACGTCAGCGCCGTATCGAAGCCGTGGTAGTTCCAGTCCAGCGTCGTGTTGCCGCGCCAGCGCGGGAAGCTGCCGCCGAACGGCTGCGTGATCGTGTAGTTGTTGCCCGCGCCGTTGATCGGTGCCGCGCCCGGGAAGCCGATCTTGTAGTCCTTGACGTACGCCCAGTCGCCCGACAGCGTGAACGTGCCCGCGCCCTTGACCGGCACGGACTGGCGGAACGTCGTTTCAAAGCCGTTCGTATCGAGGTAGCCGAGGTTCTGGTACGGGATCACCTTGTACAGCAGCTGCCCCGTCACCGGGTCGGTCACGATCTGCGACGGCTTGCCCTGGCCGATCACGTTGTCGATGCGGATCTTGTACCAGTCGAAGCCGAAGTCCGTGTAGCGGCTCGGCGACAGCTGGAAGCCGATGTTCAGGTTGCGCGTGCGCTCGGGCGCGAGATTCGGGTTGCCGACGGTGATCGACGTGTAGTTCTGGCCGGTGGCGGGGTCGATCTGGATGCCGAGCGTCTGCGACTTGCTGTCCTCGACGAAGGTCGGCGCGCGGAAGCCGCGGTTGTACGACGTATACAGCGTGAGGGCCTGGATCGGCTGGTAGCGCAACGCGAAGCGCGGCGAGAACGCGCCGCCCACGTCCGTGTAGTGGTCGTAGCGGCCCGACTGGCTGAACGTCAGGTTCTGCAGGATCGGGATGTTGATCTGATAGTAGATCGCCGCGACGTTGCGCTCGCCGTCCACCGTCTGCAGGTTCGGCGTGACTACGGTGCCCTGCAGGTATTCCGAACCCGGCGTGAGCATTTCGCTCTGGTGCGTGAACTGCGCGCCGAGGCCGAAGCCGACGTCACCCGTCGGCAGGTGGAACAGCGTCGGCGTCGACAGCGTCGCATCGATCGTGTCGAGCTTCGAGATGCCGAGGGTGTTCGCCTCCTGGTACAGGCCGTTGAACGCGTTGGGCGTGGCGCTCGGGTTCGCGAAGTTCAGCGTGCCGTTCTGGTAGATGTTGTTCAGCACGTTCACGTTGAGCTGGTTCGTGAACACGTTCGACACCGTGCTCTGCGAATGGCTGACGGACGTTGCCCAGTCCCAGTCGCCGTTCGGCAGCGTGAACGAGCCTTTCACGCCGGTGGCCGCGCGCCAGTAGTTGGCCCACGTCTTCTCCGCGACCGTGTTCGGGAACGCGTAGGTCAGCGGCGTTGCCGCGCCCGTCGTGTTGTACGGGTTGGTCACCGGCACGACCGTGTTGAACGGCGACAGCAGTTGCGTCTGCGGATTCCAGACGAGTGCCGGGTTCTGCGGGTTGCCGATGACGTTGTTCCACAGGCCGTCGTTGGTCGTGGTGGTGTTGTAGCTCTCGAGGAAGTCCGCGAATGCCGTCGTCGTATCGTTGATCTTGAAGTCGGCATGCAGCTTCGCGTTCAGGCGCTCGGTCATCGGCAGGATCGACGTGCTTTCCGCCGTGTTGTACGAGCAGATCGTGCCCGGCAGGCCGGCCGACAGCGAGTTCGGCGCGGCCGGGCGGACCGCCCCGCCGAACGGGCAGCCGTTCAGCGCCTGCGCGCTGCCGTCGGGCATGTTCCAGTACGACGGCGCGAGCAGCGAGAAGCCGCCCGGCTTGCCCGTGAAGTCCTGGTTGCGGGTCGAATCGCGATCGGCCAGCGTGAAGCCGTTGGACTTGTAGTAGCTGGCCGCCACCGTGACGTTGAAGCGATCGGCGTTCAGGTCGCCGAAGCCGCCGAGCACGCCGAACTTGGTCGTGCCGTCGCCGTTGCCCGCGTTGATTGCGCTGCCGAGGCTGCCGTCGAGCTGCAGCCCGCGGAAATTGTGTTTCGTGATGATGTTCACCACGCCGCCGATCGCGTCCGAGCCGTATTGCGACACCGCACCGGTCTTCACGATCTCGATGCGCTCGATGGCGTTGAGCGGCAACGTATTGAGGTCGAAGAACGAGTCGACGCTGTTCGAGAAGAATGCGAACGGCGCGACGCGCTGCCCGTCGACCATCACGAGCGTGTATTTCTCGGACAGGCCGCGCAGCGCGATCCCGGCCGCGCCGGCCGCGAAGTTGCCGGACTGGCCTTCGCCCCAGCTGTTCGCCGAGTTGGCCGCGGCATCGCGCAGGAAGTCGGCCACGGTCACCGCGCCGCTGCTCGTGATTTCCTTCGGCGTGATCGTCTGCACCTGATTGAAGCCGACTTTGTCCGAGCTGCGGATCAGCGAGCCCGTCACTTCGAATCGCTTGATCTGCGCGACCTTGCCCTGCCCGTCCGCCGCTGGCACGGCAGTCGCCTTCTCGCCCGCAGGCGCCGCCGCGCCGGATGCGGCGTCGGGCGCCGCAGCATTTTCGCCTGCTGTCGTGCCGCTCGTGCCGCTCGCCTGCGCGACCGTCACGGGCGCCTGCTTCGCAACGGCATCCGCGATCGCGGCCGCGCCCGGCCCCGGCTGGCTCTGCGCAAACACCGGCCCCGCCAGCGTCGCCGTCAACGCCAGTTCCGCCCAGATGATCCTCTTGATCGCCAACGCCAACACGCTCTGTTTCATCTTTCCCCCTCTCGCTCGTCAGTAAGACCCCATCCGCTGCGCGCGCGGGCCTCGTGGAACCCGCCGCGCGTCCAGGGCATCCGTGTTCCGGAACCCGTCATTGCCAACCCGCCAATCGCCCTGCTCGCCACGGACCGGCCCCCGACATGGATGTCGGCCTGCCGGTCGGACCCGACCTTAACTTAGGCTTACTAAATTAGTATTCTGAGCGCTTGCTTTGCTTTCTTTTTCATTCGCCGGATTGGCCGAACGTGGTTCGATTCTTCTAGAACAGCCTCGGTGTGCCGACCCATACGATCACGGCTTCCTCGTCGGCCGTGTTTCGCCACGCGTGCGGCATCGTCGATTCATAATGCGCGGTATCGCCGGCGTTCAGCGTGAAGGTGCTGGCCTCGAGCGTCAGCGCGACGCTGCCCCGCATCACGTACAGGAACTCCTCGCCCGCGTGCGTCGTGACCTCCGACGGCGGCTGCCCGGCCGGCATGCGCACGAGAATCGCTTCCAGCTTCCTGCCGTCCACCAGGTTCGTCAGCCGCGCGAACGAGCTCGCCGAATCCGCGAACCGGAAGTACTGCAGCATGTCGGCACGGCGTACCGAGCGCGCTTCCGTCGGCGTGTCGACGAAATACTGGACCGTCACGCCGAGCGCCGCGGCGATCCGCACGAGCGACGTGATCGACGGCGTCGCGCGCCCGCGCTCGACCTGCGACAGGAACGGCTTCGACATGCCCGCCGTCGCGGCCACATCGTCGAGCGTGAGCTCCAGCCTCTGTCGCAATGCCCTGATCTTGCTTCCGAGCGAGACGGCGACGAGCACCGGTTCATCGGGTGGAAAAGCCATGCCGGGCTACCTCGCAGCGACAATCGACCAGAGCTTCGCCAGATCCGCCGAACCGTCGGTTCCCTTCACTGTCCGAAGCGCCTGTACCGCGCGCGCCTTCTCGCCTGCCACGTAATACGCCTCGCCGAGCCGCAACTGTGCCGCGTCGGGGTGCTCGAGCCCGCCCTTCGCGATCGCCTGCTCCATCATCGACAGCCCCTGCTTCGCCTGACCGGCGAACACCAGGTTCATTCCGGCATCGATCGGCGCGACCGGGTTCGCCGCATCTGCGCCCGACTGCACGCGCTTCACCGCCAGCGCCTGCAGCCGCTTCTCGCGATCGGCCTGCGCGCCCTTGCCCAGGATGCCCGACGCGAAACCCTGGTCGATCACCTGCCTGCCTTCCGCCGTGGAGCCGGCCACCAGCGCGAGTTGCGTCATTTCCATATACGCGTCCGCGGTCATCGGCGCCCCGGTCGCCCGGCGCAGCCGGTAGATGTCGAGATCCAGCGACGACAGATAACCGCGGTTGCCGCGAATTGCCGGCACCAGCTCATCCCAGTAGGCGGCGCTCGGGTGGTATGCGACCAGCAGCCCGAGCGCGCCGCGATACGCGGCGCCGTCCTTCGCTTTCTGCGCGCACGTCGCGAGCATCTGCAACTGCGCTTCGTCTGGCGCGTGGCCGGCCTTCGCCTGTGCATCGGTGCTTGCCTTGAGCTGGCTCACGACCTGACCGCAGTCGTTCGACAGGTAGTACGACTGCGTGAGCAGCGTGCGCATCTCCGGATCGATTCCGCCTGCCTTCACGTAGCGCTGCGCGACCCGGATCGCCTGCGGGTAGTTCTTCTGCTCGAAGTAGATCCCCGCCAGCGCGGCCGTCGTGCGCCGCTCGTCATCGGCCGACAGCCGGCCCGAGCCCAGCACGCTCTCGTATGCCTGCGCCGCCGTGCCCGGATCGCCGGCCGCGATCGCCGCCGCGCCGCGCATCTGCTCGATCATGTACGTCTCGTACGGCGACTTGTTCGGCACGGCCGACGCCTGCGCGATCTTGCCGAGCGCGTCGCGATACTTGTGCGCGCGGTACAGGTCCTGCGCCGCCGACAGCGGCTTCGCGACGTCCGGACGCAGCGCGTCCGCGGCCAGCGCGGGCCGCGCGAGCGTGCACACCGCGCTCAGCGCCGCCAATGCGGCGATGCGTTTCCATGGTTGCGGGTTCATCGGCGCGCGCTTCCTCATTGCATGTATTGTTCGTTGCCGATCAGGCCGATCTTCGTCGCGCCGACACGCTGGGCCGATGCCAGCACCGCCGCCACATCGTGGTACGGCGCGAGCTTGTTCGGCCGCAGGTGGATCTCGGCCTGCACGGGCTCCGCGGCCACCTGCGTCAGCTTTGCCTCCAGCGCCGCGCGATCGGGCACCGGCGTGCCGTTCCACGTCGTCGTGCCGTCGAAATCGATGTCGATCTGCACGACTTCCGGCGGTGTGGCGGGTGGCGGCGGATTGCCCACCGGCAGATCCATCTTCACCGAGTGCATCTGGATCGGGATCGTGATGATCAGCATGATCAGCAGCACCAGCATCACGTCGATCAACGGCGTGGTGTTGATGTCCACCATCACGTCCGGTTCACCGCCACCGCCCGAAGATACGTTCATCCCCATCGTCGCCTCCTAGCCGCCGCGCGCCGGCGGCTCTGTAATGAATGACACCTTGGCGATCCCCGCGCGCTCGCACATCGTGACCACCCGGCCGATGAACTCGTAGCGTGTGTTCTGGTCGCCCCGCACGTGCACGCTCGGCTGCGGCTGCTGCTCCGAGATGCCCTTCAGCTTCGTCAGCAACGTCGGGCCATCCACCAGCTGTTCGCCCCAGAAGAAGTCGCCATCGCGGTTCACCGCGATCTCGACGCTCTTCGGCGTGGTCTGCAGCGGCTGCACGGTTTCCTTCGGCAACTGCAGCTGGATCGTGTGCGTCACCACGGGAATCGTGATCAGGAAGATGATCAGCAGCACCAGCATCACGTCGACGAGCGGCGTCGTGTTGATGTTGGCGATCACCTCGTCGTTCTCGTCCTGCCCGACGTTCATGGCCATCGCGCGTCTCCCCCGCCGGTCAGTTGACCAGCGACGCGGACGGCGACGCGGACGACGACGACGCGCGCGCCGGGCGCCGTTTACCGGCCAGCAGCACTGTGTGCAACTGCGCGCCGAAGTTGCGCACGCGTTCCATCACCGACTTGTTGCGGCGGACCAGGAAGTTGTAGCCCAGCACGGCCGGCACGGCCACGGCCAGACCGATCGCCGTCATGATCAGCGCCTCGCCCACCGGGCCGGCAACCTTGTCGATCGACGCCTGTCCGGCGATGCCGATCGCCGTCAGTGCGTGATAGATCCCCCACACGGTGCCGAACAGGCCGACGAACGGCGCGGTCGAGCCGACTGTTGCGAGGAATGCCAGCCCGTCCTGCATCCGGTTCGACACGTTCGTGATCGCGCGCTCGACCGACACGTCGATCCAGGTATTGCGATCCACGGCCTCCAGCAGCGCCTCGTCGTGATGCTCGCCGGCCTCGATCGCCGTCTCCGCGATGAAGCGGAACGGCGACGCGTCGTCCAGCAGCTTGGCGCCGTCCGACAGCGACGGGGCCGTCCACAGCTGCGCATCCGCCAGCTTCGCGCGGCGGTTCGCGCGGAGCTGCTCGAGGAACTTCGTGACCATGATGTACCAGCTGCCCATCGACATGATCACCAGCAGGATCAGCACGAAGCGCGCGACGAAATCGCCGTTTTTCCACAGCGCGCCCAAGCCGTACGGGTTCTCGACTGCTTCCGTCGTCGCCGGTGCGGGCGGTGGGGACGGCTGCGCCGCCGGCGCGGCCACCGGTGCCACCGGTGCCGCCTGTGCCGTCGTACCGGCCGACGCCGTCACGTCACTCGCCTGCGCGAGCGCCAGTTGCGGTGCGACGAGCCCGTCCACCGCAGTAACGGAGATCAACACGCTTGCCGCCATGGCGGCCAGAGAACGCTTCGTCATACCCGACTCCAATTATTTCGTTTACCTAACCAAAAAGAATCGACCCGAACCGCTCCGGCCTGGCTGTCTCGCCAGGCCGGCTCCTGCTTCAATTCAGATTGAACGAGAACGGCACCTGCACCCTTACCGATTGCCCTTGCGCGACGCACTTGAAGCGCTTCACGGTGTTGTACGCGGCACGGTCCAGCACCGGGTCCGCCGACTGCGCGACCCGTTCGTTCGTGATGTTCCCTTCCGCATCCACGACGAACTCGATCGTCACGTCACCCGTGATGTTGTTTTCCTGTGCTTCCTTCGGGTATTGCATCGCCGCGCGCATCGTGTCCGAATTCGGGCAGACCACGCCAACGTCGTGGCTTACCGGCTTTGCCGCCGGCGCGGGCGGCGCCGCCACCGGCGCCTGCACGGCCGGCGCGGACGGCACCGGCGCCGACTGGTGCGTGATGGTGGCCTGCGGCGGCGCCTGCACCGCCACTTCCGGCGGCGGGACGAACGGCGGCGGCGGCGGCGCGAACTTGGGCGGCGGCAGCTTGACGACCGGCATCGGCGGCGGGGGCGGCGGCTTCACCGGTTCGATGATGCGGGTTTCGATCGGATGCTGGATCACCTGCACGACTTTCGTCGCCAGGCCGTTGAGCAATGCGTAGATCAGCACGACATGCAGCAGCAGCACGGCCGCGATGCCGCCGAATCGGCGGACCGGATTCTGCTGCTTCTTGCCGAATTCCCGCGGGCGCCCCAGCGTAGCCAGCCCGCTGTTCGACGTGACCAGACCTTGTTCGACTTTCATACCCACCCTCATTCCCCCAGACGGGATTCGCCCGGTTTCACGGTTTCACCTCGCCACGGCGCCCGGTTTTTATCCGGCGCCGTGTAAACCCGGAGTCAGGATTACATTTTCATTTGCAGTCCTTTGCAAATGAATCACGTCCTGACTTCGATTTATCCGGTAATGCAGAAGCTTCTCGCCATGCACACGTCTGACAGCAGGTTCGGCGCCGGCAATTCCGTTCGATCACGCATTCGTCGTCTGGCGCATTGCGCTTTCCGACGAAGCTGCGTCGATCGTTACGGGGTGATGTCAGCCGTGCCGTGAATCTGGGTGCAGAAGATATCAGGGAAAAAATTTACGCGTCAAACTTTATTTGATGCCCCTACACAAAGTTTGGAGGATTTATTCTATTAATGAATCAGTAATCGATTTTTAATTAAAAAGGATGGTTAGAGTAATTTATTTGTATGCTTTTGCACATTATTAGTTTGGTTATTAAAAATGCGCACATATATCGTGCATTGCACCAAATTAGCTAATTCCGGCACATGCGCAGGCCGGGAGTGCGTCGGTCCGGCGCCAGCGATCTGCGGCGGTTCCACTCGATCATGCCGTGCTGGCCACCCGGGTATCCCGACCGCCTGTGTCGCACGACAGGCTGTCCGTTTCGATCACCATTCATTTCGCGTCGACGATGACAAATCCGCTTTCATCAAACGCACTCCGAAATTTAAAGACTCCGGATTCCGCTGCCGTGGAACAACCCTGGATGGCAATGTTTTCCGTATGAACGCTCCCCCCAACACTTCTTCGGCACAACGACGAAACGCGCGTCGGCAGCGGTCCGGCCCGATCGATCATCACTGAAACATTTCCTGCACGCCCGCCTTCATTACGCAAAATTACTTCATGGAAATTAGATGCTTGTGCTCAGTGGCACATTGTTTGCGTTCCTGATCAGGAACGCACAGTTGCCCTGGCGTTCACGGCGGCCCGGCCCGTTACGTCGGGCCGTCGATGTCGTCGCTTGATTCATTTCTGTAACGCACCGAATGACGCCAGCCGCGTCGGGAGGGCACCATGCAAACCCTCGGATCCAGACCATCGTCACGCCGGTCGGGCGCCCTGCTCTGCGGGATGTGCTCGGCGCTGATCGCCGTCAGCGCGATCGTGTCGCCGCCCGTGTTCGCGAGCGGAAAATTCCTGCCGCACGGTCACGGCTCGCTGCCGTCGGGCAACGAAGCCTGGGGCAAGCCGCACTACCCGCCATCGGGCCCGCATCCGGACGACACCGTCAACAAGCCGACGATGAAAAATCGGATAACGAACCAATAAATTCGTATGCCACACCTTTTCCGAATACCGGGGGACTCGTCCGAAATTTCGGACACGTTGCGTGAGGTTTGACATGAGTGCTTTGCGAACACTATCCCGCCAGTTCGGGCTTCTGGCGCGCTGCGTCGTCGCGTCGGGACTCTTCGCGGCGGCCGGCGTCAGCCATGCGGTGCCGGGCGATGCGCAGATCGACCTGAAGATCCTGATCCTCACGAGCCAGCAGGCGGGCAGCACGCCCGAGCTGGCAGCCGCCCAGTCGATCCTCGATCGCGTGGGCATCCCTTACGCGATCTACTCGTACGACACCAGCAACCCGACGCTGCCGCCGCTCGAAAACGGCGACCACGCGCTGTACCAGGCCGTCATCCTGCCGATCAGCGACTACCGCTACATGAACCCGTTCGCCGGCGGCGCGCTGGCGCAAACGCTCGCGCGCTACCAGTTCAAGTACAACGTGCGGCTCGCGAGCTTCTACACGTGGCCGAGCGACAGCGGCTGCCTGCAATACGTGAACTACCAGAACACGACCGCGACACCGCTTTCGTCGCTGCTGACGTCGACCGGGCAAGCGCTGTTCCCGTACATGAACGCGGGCACGTCCACGCTCAACCCGCTCACGATCTCGAACGCGTGGACGTATTTCGCGTCGCCGGCGAGCCCGCTGCCGACCGGCACGACCGTCACGCCGATCGTGCAGGCCACGGCCCCAGGCAACACGACGTACTCGATCGGCGCGACCTGCCTGTTCGCGAACACGACGCCGCTCACGGGCGACAGCGCATCGCGCGAGACGATGTCGCTGATGTTCGACAACAACCAGTACCTGATGCACTCGATCACGCTGTCCTACGGGATTGCGAACTGGCTGACGCGCGGCCTGTTCCTCGGCAGCCGTCACGTGTACATCGATCCGCAAGTGGACGACAATGGCATCCCCGACGAGATCTACCCGTACGCGCAATCCGACGCCACAGGCCTGTGGTACGACGTCAGGACCGGCGCGACGACCAGCACGAGCCCGCCCGGCGAATGCCCGCTCGGCAGCCCGGTCGGCTCGACGAACCCGGCGACCGGCCTCACCGCGTGCGAATACCGGACCACCGGCGCGGACTTCGACAACATCGTCGCGTGGCAGTCGCAGGTGAACCTGTCGACGGCGAACGCGTCCGCGGTCAAGCTGACGCTGGCGTTCAACGGCGAAGGCTACAGCAAGGGGTACGACGGCCAGGGCCTCTACCCGCCGAGCGGCACCGATTCGCTGTCGCAGCAGACCGGATTGCTGCAGTACAACTTCAAATGGATCAGCCACACGTACGACCACGAGCTGCTGGATCCGCCGTACACGACGACCGCCGCGCAAGTCACGACCGAAATGCAGAACAACCTGAAGGTCGCGAACCGGTTCCGGTTCAGGACCTTCAGCACGAGCACGCTCGTGACCCCGGAAATCTCGGGGCTGTACAACGCGACGACACTGGGCGCGCTCGCATCGTTCGGCACGCAGGTGCTCGTGTCCGACAGCTCGAAGCCGACGCCGCCCGCCGGCACGTCCGGCTGCCCGACGA
Organism: Burkholderia sp. Bp8963; assembly: GCF_003854275.1. Classification (GTDB taxonomy): domain Bacteria; phylum Pseudomonadota; class Gammaproteobacteria; order Burkholderiales; family Burkholderiaceae; genus Burkholderia. The sequence goes on along the minus strand of NZ_QTQP01000009.1, from coordinate 76,662 downwards.
ACAACAACGGCGTCGCGTGGCCGCTGCCGGCGTTCAACGCAGGCAAGACCAACTGCGTGAACCAGCGCATCTTCGAAGTGCCGCGCTATGCGACCGCGCTGTTCTACAACGTGTCGCAGCCGTCGGAATGGGTGGCCGAATACAACTACTTCTACGGCGCGAACGGGATCGACCCGACCCGCTGGGGCTATGACCTGACCTACGCGCAGGTGATCGACAAGGTGTCCGACCAGCTCGTCGTGTACCTGCTCACGTACGACAACCGGCCGATGATGTTCCACCAGTCGAACCTGCGCGCGTACAGCGGCACGAGCACGCTGCTCGGCGACCTGCTGAACGCGACGTTCACGAAGTACAACACGTACTACAGGAACCTGCCGATCCAGAGCCCGTACCTGTCGACGATCGGCACGCTTGCGAACCAGCGGATGGTGTACGACACGTCGAACGTCGCGGCGACATTCACACCCGGCAAGTCGATCGTTGTCAGCGCATCGCGTACCGACGGGCAGTCGGTCGTCGTGCCGGTGACGGGCGTCAAGTTCGGAACTTCGACCGAGACCTACGGCGGCCAGAGCATCTCCCGCCTCACGTTGCTGCCGGCGACGGCCTATACGACGCAGATCACGCCGGCGCCTGCCTGGCAGTAGCCTGCCCGCCTGCGAGCGCGCGCCCGGAATCGACCGGGATCGCGCTGCAGCATGGACATCACGGACGCCCGCCGCAAGGCGGGCGTTTCACTGTGACCGGGCGATGCGCCGACTGTACCTTTCCCTCGACGAAATCGAGGCCGATAATGTCGCTGTTCCCGCCAGCGAGGAGAGCGCCATGACCAACCATGCTCCGTCACTCGTCGACCCCGATCTCGCCCAGGGCGTAGCGTCGGCCGATATACCCGAAGACGGCATGGTGGGCGGCCATGTCGGCGACGAAGCGGTCCTGCTCGTGCGCCGCGCTGGCACGTTCCATGCGGTCGGCGCAACCTGCACGCATTACGGCGCGCCGCTTGCCGACGGCCTGCTGGTCGGCGACACGATCCGCTGCCCGTGGCATCACGCGTGCTTCAGCGTGCGTACCGGCGAGGTGCTCGGCGCGCCGGCGCTGACCGATCTGAAATGCTGGCGCGTCGACGAACAGGACGGCAAGGTATTCGTGCGTGAAGCGCTGCCCGCCGCGAAGGCGCCGGCCCCATCGGCCGCGCCGCACCCCGAATCGGTGGTGATCGTCGGCGGCGGTGCAGCCGGCAACGCGGCGGCGGACTCGTTGCGGCGGCATGGATATCAGGGCCCCATTACGCTGCTGAGCGCCGATCGCGCATTGCCCTATGACCGGCCGAACCTGTCGAAAGACTATCTCGCCGGCACCGCGCAGGCCGACTGGCTGCCGCTTCATCCTCCCGCTTTCTACGCGGATCACGGCGTCGACGTCCGCTGCGACGTTCGTGCGACCCGGCTCGATCCCGCCGGGAAGACCGTCACGTTGTCCGACGGCAGCCAGCTCGCATACGGCGCGCTGTTGCTCGCCACCGGCGCCGAACCGGTGCGGCTCACGGTGCCCGGCGCGACGCTGCCGCATGTCGCCGTGCTGCGCACGCTGGCCGACAGCGACGCGTTGATCGCGCGTGCCGGCACCGCACGCCAGTGCGTCGTCGTGGGCGCGAGCTTCATCGGGCTCGAGGTCGCGGCCGCGTTGCGAACCCGCGGGCTCGACGTGCATGTGGTCGCGCCCGAAGCGCGTCCGATGGAGCGGATCCTCGGTGCAGCGCTCGGCGACATGGTCAGGGCGCTGCATGAAGCGCACGGCGTCGCGTTCCATCTGGGTGCGACGGTCGCCGCGATCGAAGCGGATCGCGTGACCTTGTCGACCGGCGTCGTGCTGCCCGCCGCGATGGTCGTGACCGGGATCGGCGTGCGCCCGGACGTCGCGCTCGCGCAGGATGCCGGCCTCGCGATCGATCGCGGCGTGACGGTCGACGCATTCCTGCAGACGAGCGCGGCGGGCATCTATGCGGCGGGCGACATCGCACGCTGGCCGGACCCGAGAACCGGCGAGCGCATCCGCGTCGAACACTGGGTGGTTGCCGAGCGCCAGGGCGCGGCGGCCGCGCAGAACATCCTCGGCCAGCAGCAGCGCTTCGCGGAGGTCCCGTTCTTCTGGAGTCAGCACTACGATGTGGCGATCAACTATGTCGGCCATGCGGAACGCTGGGATCGCATCGACGTCGACGGCGATCCGGCCGCGCACGACTGCATGGTCACTTACTGGCGCGACGGCAAGCAGCTCGCCGTTGCGACCGTCGGTCGCGACCTCGCGAGCCTGCGAGCGGAGGCCGCGTTCGAGCAGGCGACGCCGGCTTGACACGATGCAGCACGACAGGAGGATCCTCACGATGACGACGAAGTTCAAGCTGGGGGACCGGGTCCGGTGGAATTCCGAAGCCGGGCACGTGACGGGCACGATCATCGCGATCCATACGCAGGACTTCGATTACAAGGGCTATCGGCATCATGCGTCGCCGGACGATCCGCAGTACGAGATCCGCAGCGACAAGACCGATCACGTCGCCGCGCATCGGGGCCGCGTACTCGCACTCGTTTCCGGCGAGGGTGAAGCGTGAAGCTGCCGTTCTTCACGATCGGTCATTCCGACCGCACGCTCGACGATTTCATCGGCCTGCTGAACGATGCGGACATCGGCATGCTCGCGGATGTCAGGAAGATGCCGAGATCGCGAACCAATCCGCAGTTCAACGAAACGACGCTGCCGGTCGCACTGGCCGCGTTCGACATCGGCTACGAACACGTCGCTGCGCTCGGCGGCCTGCGCGGCAAGGCCCGAAGCGTGCCCGACGACGTCAACGGCTTCTGGACGAACGACAGCTTCCATCGCTATGCGGACTATGCGCTGTCCGCGGAATTTCGCGCGGGCCTCGACCATCTGATCGCGCAAGGGCATCGGCAGCGCTGTGCGGTGATGTGCGCGGAAGCTGTGTGGTGGCGCTGTCATCGGCGCATCGTCACCGATTACCTGATCGCGCGCGGCGAGACGGTCTTCCATATCATGGGGCTGAACCGCCTCGAACCCGCGCGCCTCACCCCGGGCGCCGTCGTTCAGCCCGACGGAACGATCGTGTATCCGCGCGGTGAGGCCAACGCCGAAGCCGATGCATCGGACCACCCGGACCACCCGGACCACCCCGACCACCCGGCCCCGTCCTCCCACGCGCCCGATTGATTACGACTTCCGGCGTCCGCGATCCTGCATTACCATCTTGCGTCCGCCGCGGCTGCCGGCGCGCTGCCCGCTCTGCATCGCAGCGGCGCCCCGGCCCGGCCAACCTTCCGCTCCCGCATCGATGCTCACGCTCGTCATCCTCGCCGGCCTCTGGGCCGGCCTGCAAAACTCCCTCGCAGGCGGCGGCTCGTTCGTCACGCTGCCCGCGCTGATCGTGTCCGGCATGTCGCCGCTGTCCGCCAACATCACGTCGACGGTCGCGCTGTTTCCCGCCCAGGTCACGACCGGCTGGGCGAGCCGCCATATGGTGCGCGGCGCCGGCACGCTGCCGTTTCGCACGCTGTTCCTGATCAGCATCGTCGGCGGCGCGCTCGGCGGCCTGCTGTTGCTGAAGACCCCATCGTCGATCTTCTCGCAGCTCGTGCCGTGGCTCGTGCTGTTCGCGACGGTCGTGTTCGCATGGGGCAGCTTCTTGCGCAAGCCAAGCGAAGAGACGGTCCATCTGGGCCCCGTCACGACCGGCGTCGCGCAGTTCGCGATCGCGATCTATGGCGGCTACTTCGGCGGGGGAATCGGCTTCCTGATGATGGCCGCGCTGACGATGGCGGGCCTGTCGCCGCGCCACGCGGCATCGACGAAGAACGCGCTCGCGGGCGTGATGAACGCGTCGGCAGTTGTGCTGTTCCTGACCTCGCCGCACCTGCATTGGCCCGCCGCGCTCGCGCTCGGCGGCGGCGCGGTCGTCGGCGGCCTGTGCGGCTCGTGGGCGCTGCACCGTGTGAACGAACGCATCCTGCGGATCGCGATCGTGTGCATCGGCGCCGCGCTGACCGTCGGCCTGTTCGTCAGGCCGCTTTAATGCGCGCTCCAGCGTTGTCGCGCGCGTTCGACCCGTTGCGCTCAGGCCAGCGGCCGCACGCCGATCAGCCAGCCGTGCAGGAATAGCGCGAAGACCGCCCACACGACGAGGCCGGCCACGACCGTCACGACGTCGGCCGGCGTCCGGCCAGCCGGATAGCGCACGCCGTTGCGGCGATCGCGCGCACGCGACGCGACGAAATCGACGAGCGACCACACGAAGAACGCGCCGAACAGCACGACCGCGTGCAGCATGCCGTTCGCGAGCAGGTGTGCGATCGCCCACACCATCACGCCGGCCAGCATCGGATGGCCGACGAGCGGCTTGATGCGGTTGGCCGGCACGTACGACGCCGCGATCAGCACGAAGGCGATCGCGGTCAGCATCCCCGTCAGGTGCCGCACGCCGGCCGGCGACACCCACAACATGGTTGCACCGGCGCGCGAGAGTCCGTAACCCCAGATGATCAGCACGAACCCGACGATCGACGAGATCGAATAAACCCCTTTCCAGCGATTTTCGCCGAGCCGGGCGATCTGTGCGGACCGCCAGTCGTCCGCGAAGATACGAATCGAATGCACACCGAGAAAGATCACTAAACCGAGAATCAGGACGAGCATAGGCTGTCTCCGTCTGGATATGAGTGGGGATGCGTGCCGCGCGGCGTTCCGTGCACCGTCCGCGCCGATCATAAACGCCCGACCGGCCATTGTGAAGCGCGCGCGGCGGCTCGGCACGCACGCGCAGCGGTTCGGTACGGGGCATCGACGGTTCACTCACCGGCGCGTCTCGGCGCGGCCGGCGTCGGCGTTCAGCGTGCGGACGCGATCACGTCGGCAACGGCCGCGGTCAGCTTCTTCGCATACGGCACGTGCAGGAATTCGTTCGGCCCGTGCGCGTTCGACTTCGGCCCGAGCACGCCGCACACCATGAACTGCGCGGCCGGGAAGCCTGCCTGCAGCACGTTCATCAGCGGGATCGTGCCGCCGAGGCCCATGTATGCGCAGTCCGCGCCGAAGTGGCGGCGCGACGCAGCGTCGAGCGACGACGCGAGCCACGGCGCGACATCGGGCGCCGCCCAGCCGGTCGCCGCGCCCGCGTCGGGCTTGAACGTGACCTTCGCGTTGTACGGCGGATCGACTTCGAGCAGCTCCTTCAACTGCTGCACGGCCTGCGCAGCATCGACGAGCGGCGGCAGGCGCAGCGACAGCTTGAACGCGGTGCGCGGACGCAGCACGTTGCCCGCGTCCGCGAGCGGCGGCATGCCGGCCGCGCCCGTGACCGACAGCGATGGCCGCCACGTCGAGTTCAGCAGCGCCTCGCGCGGATCGGTCGTGGTCGGCAGCACCGGCTTGCCGTCCGCGCCGCACGCCCACGGCAGCCCCTTCCACACCATGTCGCCGAGAATCGCGGCGGTCGCCTCCGCTTCGCGCAGGCGGCTCGCCGGAATCTCGCAATGGAACGCGCCGGGCAGCAGGTTGCCGTTGTTCGCGTCCTCGAGCCGTTCGAACAGCTGGCGCATCACGCGGAAGCTCGACGGCGCGATGCCGCCGAACACGCCCGAATGCACGCCCTCTTCGAGCACCTCGACCTGCAGGTCGCCGGACACGAGCCCGCGCAGCGACGTCGTCAGCCACATCTGGTCGTAGTTGCCTGCGCCCGAATCGAGGCACACGACGAGCGACACCTGGCCGAGCCGCTCGCGCAGCGCATCGACATACGGCAGCAGGTCGTAGCTGCCCGACTCCTCGCAGGTCTCGATCAGGCCGACACAGCGCGGCCGTTCGACGCCCTGCTCGTCGAGCGCGCCGAGCGCGGCGAGGCTCGCGTAGATCGCATAGCCGTCGTCCGCGCCGCCGCGGCCGTACAGCTTGCCGTTCTCGAGCTTTGGCGTCCACGGGCCGAGGTCCGCGCGCCAGCCGTCGAATTCGGGCTGCTTGTCGAGGTGGCCGTACAGCAGGATCGTGTCGGTGCTGCCCGAGCGCGTCGCGGGCGTCTCGAAGAAGATCACCGGCGTGCGGCCCGGCAGTCGCACGATCTCGAGCTTCAGGCCCTTGACGGGCTGGCGCTCGGCCCATTGCGCGGCGTCGGTGACGACCCGCTCGAGGTAGCCGCGCGCCGCCCAGTCAGGGTCGAACGCGGGGCTCTTCGCGGGAATCGCGATGTAGTCGGTCAGTGCATGGAGGATTTCATCGTTCCACTTGCGCTCGACGAAGGTAACGAGCTTGTCATGGTCGAGGACGGGGGTAGTGTCGACGGAGGTCATGGCGGGTGCCTGGATCGGGCTGATGAAAACCGAGATGATACGCCGTTGACACCCTGCCGGCGCCGCTTTCCGCGGCCGCTCAGACGGTTTGCGGAAACGCCGCGCGCAGCCCCGCCGCGCAGGCCAGCGCGTCGTCCCACAGGCGGCGCGTCAGCGCCCCTGCGTCCTCCTCGCGCGCGAGCGCCGCGGCCTCGCCCGACCACAGCAACGAGAAATCGTCGCGGCCCTGCCGCTCGAACGCGCCGCGCAGCGGATCGACCGCGGCCGTCGCAAGTGGAAACGCGGGGGCGAGCGCGCTCATCGGCCCTTGCTCGCGCATGAAGCGCGTCATCAGGCCGCGCGCGGGGCGGCCCGTATACAGGTTGGTCACGCGCGTGCCGTCGTCGCGTGCGGCGCGCACCGCCGCGCGATGCTGCGGCGAGCGGCCGGCTTGCGGTGTCAGCAGGTAGCCGGTGCCGATCTGCACCGCGCGCGCGCCGAGCGCGAATGCGGCCGCGATGCCACGGCCGTCGGCGATCGCGCCCGCCGCGATCACCGGCGCGCGCACCGCGTCGACGATCTGCGGCAGCAGCGCGAACAGCCCCGGCTGCGCATGGATGTCGTCGGTCAGGAACATGCCGCGATGGCCGCCGGCCTCGCCGCCTTGCGCGACGATCGCGTCAATGCCGCGCGCGTCGAGCCAGCGCGCCTCCTCGACCGTGGTCGCGGACGACACGACGCGCGCCCCCGTGCGCCGTACGCGTTCGAGCAGCGCGTCGTCCGGCAAGCCGAAGTGGAAGCTCACGACCGCCGGCCGCAGGTCCTCGACGACCGCGCACATCGCATCGTCGAACGGTGCGCGGCCCGGGCCGCCCCGCACGTCCGACGGATCGAGCCCGGCCTCCGCGTAGTAGCCGGCGAGCGCCGCGCGCCAGCGCGCGTCCGCCGCGGCATCGGGCGCGGGCGGCGTGTGGCAGAAGAAGTTAACGTTGAACGGCGCCTGCGTGCGTGCGCGGATCGCCGCGATCTCGTCACGCACCTGCTGCGGGCCGAGCGCCGCGCACGCGAGCGAGCCGAGGCCGCCCGCTTCGCAGACGGCAATCGCGAGCGGGCTCAGGGAACCGACCATCGGGGCCTGGATCAGCGGCAGGCGGGAAGGCAGCGTCGTCATCGGCATCACCTCGTAAAAAACAGCAAGATTGCGGGCGCCGGCGGTGCCCTTTCGGTGTTCGATAATAACCGACAAATCCGATACATGATTTCGGAGTCGCCCCATTCATTAAATGAATTAACCAGTTCGGCAATAATCAGCCATTCATTTCACTCACACCGAACCGGCCATCGTCACCCGGGGTTTGCCTCGCCGCAAAACGCCCGCCCGTCGGCCAGCCCGCGCCGCGCCAAAGCCCGCCGCACGCCATCCGCTCACGCCGATTCATCCAATTCAATGATTTCCATCAAAACTCAAGCTATTAAATGGCGGCGTTTACCCTAATCAAATTCCAATTGAGAGATAACATTCAGACGACCAATAAATCGGCGATCCATTCAGGAATCGTCGTCCGGCGACAGGCCTCGCCACCTCAATCGCATCACGTACGCTCAAGGAGCCTCGCATGTCCGATGCCAGCTCGTCCTCCAAAGCCGCCGCCGCGCCAGCGGCCGCGTCGTCCGCGCCGAAGATCGGCGTGATCCCCGCCACGCTGATGGTCGCCGGCAACATGATGGGCTCCGGCGTCTTCATGCTGCCCGCGAACCTCGCCGCGACCGGCGGCATCGCGATCTTCGGCTGGCTGATCACGGTTGTCGGCGCGGTGTCGCTCGCGCTCGTGTTCGCGAAGCTCGCCGCGATCGATCCCGCCGCGGGCGGCCCGTACGCGTATGCGCGCAAGTCGTTCGGCCCGTACATGGGCTACCAGACCAACCTGATCTACTGGCTCGCGAACGTGCTCGGCAACGTCGGCCTCGCGGTCGCGGGCCTCGGCTACCTGACGCACTTCTTCCCGATGCTGAAGGATCCGCTCGTGTTCGCGCTCGCGCAGATCTTCGTGATCTGGCTGTTCACGTACGCGAACATCCTCGGGCCGAACGTCGTCGGCCGCGTGCAGTCGGTCACGACGATCTTCGCGCTGGTGCCGATCCTCGGGATGGCCGTGTTCGGCTGGTTCTGGTTCAGCAAGGACGTCTACTTCGCGGGCTGGAACGTGTCCGGCACGAGCAGCTTCGGCGCGATCGGCGCGACGCTGAACTTCACGCTGTGGGCGTTCATCGGCGTCGAGAGCGCATCGGTGTCGGCCGGCGTCGTCGAGAACCCGTCGCGCAACGTGCCGATCGCGACCGTCGGCGGCGTCGTGCTCGCGGCGGTCTGCTACGTGCTCAGCTCGACCGCGATCATGGGGATGATCCCGAACAAGGCGCTGCTTGCATCGAGCGCACCGTTCGCGGATGCCGCGCGCCTTGCGCTCGGCAACACCGCCGCGAACGCGGTGGCGATCTGCGCGGCGCTCGGCTGCCTCGGCTCGCTCGCCGGCTGGACGCTGCTCGTCGGCCAGACCGCGAAGGCCGCCGCCGACGACGGCCTGTTCGCCGGCGTGTTCGCGCGCGTCAATTCGAAGAACGTGCCGTCGGCCGGGCTCGCGATCGTCGCGACGATCATGTCCGTGCAGGTGCTCGCGACGATGTCGCCGAGCGCGAGCGAGCAGTTCGGCAAGATCGCGTCGATCGCCGTGATCATGACGCTGCTGCCGTACATCTATTCGTGCATCGCGATCAAGGTGCTCGGCTACGGCAAGATGCCGTCGCACCAGTTCACGTTCTATACGATCGTCGGCCTGATCGGCGCCGTCTATGCGCTGTGGGCGATGGTCGGGTCCGACGGCCAGCAGACGCGCTGGTCGCTGATCTTCGTCGTCGCGACGATCGTGTTCTACGAGCTGTCGATCAACCGCCAGCGCGAGATCGAGGAAACCCACGTGCATCCGGGCGGCCGCTCGCCGCGCTGGGTGCGCTATCTCGCGCTCGCCGTCACCATCGCGGCGCTCGTCGCGACGTTCTGGATCTCCGTGGGCCGCCACGAGGTCGACATACTCCACGCCCGCTCGCCGATCGCCACGGCGGGCGCCCAAGCCACCCAGCAACCGGGGAATAACAGATGACCGCTTCCTTGACCCAACAGGCGTTCCGCCGTCTCGGCATGAAGGCGCTGCTCGTGCAGCACGACATCGACGAACGCACCGCGACCGGACGCGCCGCGACGGCGCTCGCCGACGAACTGCGCGAGCGGCTCGTCGACGTCGTGATCGCGACGTCCGCCGACGATGCGCGCGCGGTCGTCAATGCCGATCCGGCGATCCAGTGCCTGCTGCTGAACTGGGAACTCGCCGGCGACGCAACGCACGCGGCCGCGCAATCGGTGCTCGACGCGATGCGCGCGCGCAATGCGACCGTGCCCGTGTTCCTGCTCGCGAGCCGCGCGAGCGCGGCCGCGGTGCCGGTCGACGCGATGCGCAAGGCCGACGACTTCATCTGGATGCTCGAAGATACGACGGCATTCATCGGCGGCCGGATCGTCGCCGCGATCGAGCGCTACCGCGAAACCGTGCTGCCGCCGATGTTCCGCGCGCTCGCGAAGTTCTCGCGCGTCTACGAATATTCGTGGCACACGCCGGGCCACACGGGCGGCACCGCGTTCCTGAAGTCGCCGGTCGGCCGCGCGTATTTCGAATTCTTCGGCGAGGCGCTGTTCCGCTCCGACCTGTCGATCTCGGTCGGCGAGCTCGGCTCGCTGCTCGATCACTCGGGCCCGATCGGCGAAAGCGAGCGCTATGCGGCGCGCGTGTTTGGCGCGCACCGCACGTATCACGTGACGAACGGCTCGTCGATGTCGAACCGCGTGATCCTGATGGCGAGCGTCACGCGCAACCAGGTCGCGCTGTGCGATCGCAACTGCCACAAGTCGGCCGAGCACGCGATGACGATGTCGGGCGCGATCCCGACCTACCTCGTGCCGTCGCGCAACCATTACGGGATCATCGGGCCGATCATGCCCGAGCGCCTGACGGCCGCCGCGGTGCGGCTGTCGATCGAGCACAACCCGCTCGTGAAGGGCCGCGACGGCATCGACCCGACGCCCGTGCATGCGCTGATCACGAACTCGACGTACGACGGCCTCTGCTACAACGTCGCGCGCGTCGAGGCGCTGCTCGGCCAGAGCGTCGACCGCTTGCATTTCGACGAGGCGTGGTACGGCTACGCGCGCTTCAACCCGATCTACCGCGACCGCCACGCGATGCATGGCGACCCCGCGCAGCACGATGCGAGCAAGCCGACCGTGTTCGCGACGCAATCGACGCACAAGCTGCTCGCCGCGCTGTCGCAGGCATCGTTCATCCACATCCGCGACGGCCGCAATCCGATCGAGCATGCGCGCTTCAACGAGGCGTACATGATGCATGCGTCGACGTCGCCGAACTACGCGATCATCGCGTCGAACGACGTGAGCGCCGCGATGATGGACGGCCCCGGCGGCGACGCGCTGACGACCGACGCGATCCGCGAGGCGGTCGCGTTCCGGCAGATGCTCGGCCGCCTGCATGCCGAATGCGAGGAAAACAACGACTGGTTCTTCGACGGCTGGCAGCCGGACACGGTGGTCGACCGCAAGACGGGCCGGCGCGTGCGTTTCCATGAAGCGGACGAGACGCTGCTCGTAACCGACCCGTCGTGCTGGGTGCTGCATCCGGGCGACGCGTGGCACGGCTTCGGCGAGATCGAGGACGACTACTGCATGCTCGACCCGATCAAGGTATCGATCGTCACGCCGGGCGTATCGCCGAACGGCGGGCTGATGCCGGTCGGCATCCCGGCGTCGGTCGTGACCGCCTATCTCGATCGCCACGGGATCGTCGTCGAGAAGACGACCGACTTCACGATCCTGTTCCTGTTCTCGCTCGGCGTGACGAAGGGCAAGTGGGGCACGCTCGTCAACACGCTGCTCGACTTCAAGCGCGACTACGACGCGAATGCGCCGCTCGAACAGGTGTTGCCCGATCTCGTCGCACGCTACCCGGACCGCTACGGCAAGCTCGGCCTGCGTGACCTGTGCGACCTGATGTTCAACGCGATGAGCGACCTGAAGACGACCGAGATGATGTCGCGCGGCTTCTCGACGCTGCCGAAGCCCGACTACAGCCCGGCGGAGGCGTTCGAGCATCTCGTGCAGAACGACATCGAGATGCTCGAGCTGGCGGAGATGGAAGGCCGCACCGTCGCGACGGGCGTCGTGCCGTATCCGCCGGGCATTCCGCTGTTGATGCCGGGCGAGAACGCGGGGCCGTCCGACGGGCCGCTGCTCGGCTACCTGAAGGCGCTCGAGCAGTACGACCTGCGCTTCCCGGGCTTCACGCACGATACGCACGGCGTCGAGGTCGAGGATGGTGTGTACCGGATCGCGTGCATCAAGAAGAAGGCCAGCGATACCAACACGCGCTGATTGCGCATGACGAGCGACGCCCCTGCGTTCTTGCGACGGGGCGTCGCGATACTGCGGCTGACCGGATGCGCGAGGTTGCGCGATGGTTGCGCGATCACGCGCCCCGATGCGCGCTTACGCGCCCGCCGATCTTACGCCCCGATCCATCCCCTTCCGGTACGCGGCCGGACTCGTCGCCGCGATCCGCCGGAAATGCCGGCGCAGCGACTCCTCCGATCCGAACCCCGCGCGCGCCGCAACCTGCGCGAGCGGCAGCGACGGATTGGCCTCGAGCATGTCCTTCGCGACGTTCACGCGTTCGCGGATCAGCCACGCGACCGGCGACAGGCCCGTCGCATCCGCGAACTGCCGCTGCAGCGTGCGCGGGCTCATCGCCGCCTGTGCGGCGAGCGACACGAGCGTGTGCGGCTCGGCCGCGTGCGCGCGCATCCAGTCGATCAGCTTCGCGAGCCGGTCGCTGCCGCCCGGTGCGACCGGGCGCGGCACAAACTGCGCCTGCCCGCCGTCGCGATGCGGCGGCAGCACGAGGCGCTGCGCGACGCGGTTTGCGATCGCACCGCCGTGATCGCGGCGCACGATGTGCAACAGCATGTCGAGCCCGGCCGCCGAGCCGGCCGACGTGATGATCTGCCCTTCGTCGACGTACAGCGCGTCCGGATTCACGCGCAGCGCCGGATAGCGCGCCTGCAGGCGATCCGCGTAGCGCCAGTGGGTCGTGACGGTGAGGCCGTCCAGCACGCCCGCCGCCGCGAGCACGAACACGCCCGAGCAGACCGAGCACAGCCGCGCGCCGCGCCGGTGCGCGGCCCGCAGCTTCTTCAGCAGCGGCTCGGGCGGCAGTTCGTCCGGATCGCGCCAGCCGGGAATCACGATCGTATCCGCGCGATCGAGCATCGCGAGCCGGTACGGCACGGCAACCGTGATGCCGCCCGCCGCGCGCACGGGGCCCGGCTCGCTCGCGCAGACCGCGAAGCGATACCAGTCGACGCCCAGTTCGGGGCGGTCGAGCGCGAACAGTTCGACCACGCAGCCGAATTCGAAAGTGCAGAGGCGATCGTAGGCGAGCGCGACGACGAGATGATCATGCATGGCGCGATGTTACCGGAACTTGTCGATCACGCCACTGCCGCGCGGCGCGGCGAACCGCGATACTGGCCCCGTCTTCATCGCTCTTCATCGCATCAGTCATCGTGCTTTGCACCCCTTCAGGAGAACCTGCGCATGTCCTATGTCACCGACGTCCAAGCCGCCGGCAGCCCCGCCGCCCTCGCGCATTTCGAAGCGTCGCTGCGCTTCGAGACCGACTGCTGGGACGTCCACGACGCGCTCGCGTCGGGCACGCCCGATTTCGTGCTGCTCGACGTCCGCGGCCCCGACCTGTTCGCCGCCGGCCACGTGCCCGGCGCACGCAACCTGCCGCACCGCAAGATCGTCGCGGGCAAGCTCGCCGACGACCCGGCCGACACGCTGTTCGTCGTCTACTGCGCGGGCCCGCACTGCAACGGCGCCGCCCGCGCCGCGATCCGCCTCGCCCGGCTCGGGCGGCCGGTCAAGCTGATGATCGGCGGCGTCACCGGCTGGCGCGACGAGGGTTTCGCATTGAGCAACGATGCGGGCGGCGACGCGACCACGGCGCGCTGATCGTCATCAAAAGCGCAACAATCAATTGTCAGCACGAAAACGCAAATCGCGCGACAATCGGTCACATTGCAGTCCGGATGGAGCAGCAACATGCAGACCGAAGTCCTGATTCAAGTCGCCGGTTCAGTCGCCGCGATCGCGCTCTACTTTCTGCCCGCCATCGTCGCCGACCGGCGCCGCCGTCAGGACAAGCTGACGATCGCGCTGTTCAACGCACTGTTCGCGTGGACGGGCATCGGCTGGCTGATGACGCTGTACTGGGCCTGCCAGCCGAATCCGCAAGCCGACGTCGCGCAGGACATCCTCGCGAAGCGCCGCGGCATCAGCATGCGGACCTTCTCCGCCGGTCTCGTCGAACGCGTGCAGCGCCGCGTTGCCGCCCAGGAGCAGTGGGCGCAGAAGCAAGGCTGCCGCTGATCCCCCTCCCCTTTTTCAACGCGTTCGTCAACGTGCTGCCGCATCGAACTTTGGCATCCTGACGTTGATCGACGCGCGGCAACACCCGACGGGCGCGATGCCGCCCGTCATGCCGCCGACCGGAAGCGCTGCGCCAGCATGCGCATGCGCGCACGCCCGGCCGAGATCGCGCGCGGCTCCGGCACGACCGTTTCGTGATGGAACATTTCCTGGCGGAAGTGGCCGCTGTCGTCGAACCATTGGCAGATCAGCCAGTCCGCTTCATCGAAGACGACCGGCCCGGCGTAGGTGACCGTCATGCGCGGCCCGCCGGTTTTCAACGTGACGACATCGCCGACACGAAACCGGGTACGGAGCAAATCTCGGATCGTCATGGCTCTCTCAGAACTTTTATATTGATTTTCCCGACATTCCGCGTGTCGGCATTTTTCAGACGGATCGAAGATTATCAATCACAAAATAAACCGGCAACTCCCAAGCGTGGAAAGCTTCTGAAAAAATGCGGGAAACGCCCGACAGAAAGGCATTCTGTCAGGATCCATCAAGGGAATCGACATGAAGCCCTGAGAAATCCGCAATAAAAAAGCGGGATGCCATGAACGTGTCACGCATCCCGCCAATTCAGCCGTTATTTAATCGAAAGCAACCTGCATTGATTCAAGTCAATCGATTATCAGGCTGGAATCGATCCCACCCGCATTCCGCGTCAATTACCGAACGACACGGGCGGATTGTTCTCCGCGGCGAACCATTGGTCGAGCAGGCGCCCCGGCACCGCCGCTTCGGCGAACGAGAACGTGCCGTCGCGCGCCATTTCCGTCGCGCCGCGCAGGAACGCGCCGAGCGCGGCCCGCGCCAGCGCGGCGCCGACGCTCACGCGCTTCACCCCGAGCGCCGCGAGCGCATCGAGGCTGAGCGTCCCGCCCTGCAGCCCCATCAGCACGTTGACCGGCGCGTCGACCGCGCGCGTGACCGCCTCGATCTCGCGGGGATCGGTCAAGCCTGGCGCGTACAGCACGTCGGCGCCCGCGGCGCGATACGCGACGAGGCGCGCGATCGTGTCGTCGAGATCGCGGCGGCCGTGCAGATAGTTTTCGCAACGCGCGGTCAGCGTGAACGGGAACGGCAGCGCGCGTGCCGCGTCGACGGCCGCCGCCACGCGCTCGACCGCCGCATCGTGCGGATAGATCGGCGCATCGGGCCGGCCCGTCGCGTCCTCGATCGAGCCGCCGACCGCGCCGGCCTCGGCCGCGAGCCGGATCGTTTCGGCGACCGTCTCAGGCGCATCGCCGAATCCGTTCTCGAGATCGGCGCTCACCGGCAGGCCGCCCGCCGCGACGAGATCGGCAATATGCTCGAGCATCGTGTCGCGGTCGATCGCGTTGTCCGGACGGCCGCGCGAATACGCGAAGCCGGCGCTCGTCGTCGCCAGCGCGCGGAAGCCGGCCATCGCGAGCAGCCGCGCCGAACCCGCGTCCCACGGGTTGGGCAGGATGAATGCGATCGGTTGTGCGTGCAGTGCGCGGAACGCGTGTGCGTGGCTGGCCTGAAGGTCGGAATGGGTCATTATTGGCTCCGTCGGAATGGGAAGCCCAAGCATACGCGGATACGGCGCAACGACGTTTCAGTGTGTGCCGAAATATCGATGCACCGCGTCGCGCCGGCCAGCCACCCGGCCTCGTCAAACCACGTACGCGCCTTTCGCGTGCAGCTCGGCTTCCGCGCGTTCGAGCGCGGTGATCGCATCGCTGCCTTCGAGTGCGAGCAGCTGCGCGACGAGCGCCTCCGCAAGCGCATGCGCGGCCACGAGCGACGGGAAGAACGACGGGCTGTCGTGCGTGAAGATCAGTTGCGCATCGGCATGCAGCGCGATCGGCGACACCGCGCTGTCGGTGATCGCGACGATCCGGCTACCCTGCGCCTTCGCGGCCTGCGCGACGCGCGTCGCCTCGGCCGAATAGGGTGCGAAGCTGACGATCACGGTCGCGCTGTGCTTCGCGATCGTGCGCAGCTCCATTTCGAGCGATCCGGCGACGCCCGTCAGCAGCGACACGGTCGGCCGGAACAGCCGGTAGCCGTACACGAGCCCGAACGCGACCGGATAGCACGAGCGGAACCCCGCGACGTGCACGTGCGAGGCCTTGCGGATCAGTTTCGCGGCTTCGGCAAGCGCCTGCGCGGTGTGCGCGGCGGTCGCGGCAAGATTGTGCTGCTGCGCGGCGAGCAGGTCGTGCGCGAGCGTCGCCTTCGCATCTGGCCGCACGAGCGAGCGCGCGCGTTGCGTGAGCGGCTCGGGACGCGTGCGCACGCGCGCGACGCACAGGTCGCGCAGTTCGTTCCAGCCGGGAAACCCCAGCAACTGTGCGAGCCGCACGAGCGATGCGGGCTGGACCTGCGCGCGCTGTGCGACCTTGCGCATCGACGACACCGCGACTTCGTCGGGATGATCGAGCAGGAACGCCGCGCCCGCCTGGAATTGCGGGCTCAGCTCGGAAAATTGCGTCCGGATCCGGGACGCGAGTTCGTCGAAATTGGCGGCCATCTTGATGGGAACGGAAACCGGTCGCTCATGGTATCACCGGCCCCGCGCGCGCCGGTCAGCGCAGCACGTCGGACGGCACTTAAGCTCCCGCTAAGACACACGCGCTTATCATAGGTGGACCGGGCGCCCGAACGGCGCCTCCACGGAGAAACACGAACACATGCGCGTACTGCTCGTCGAGGACGATCCGCTGATCGGCAGCGGGCTCGAACAGGGTCTGAAACAGGAAGGCTTCGCGGTCGACTGGGTCACGGACGGCGAGGCCGCGTCGCTCGCGCTGCGCACGGCGACCGGCTACGGCCTGCTGCTGCTCGATCTCGGGCTGCCGAACCGCGACGGGCTGTCGGTGCTCGCCGCGCTGCGCCGCCGCGACGAGAACCTGCCGGCGATCGTGATCACCGCGCGCGACGGCCTGTCCGACCGTATCGCCGGCCTCGACAGCGGCGCGGACGACTACCTCGTGAAGCCGTTCGCGCTCGAGGAACTGCTCGCCCGCATCCGCGCGGTCAACCGCCGTCATGCGGGCCGCGCGCAGACGACGCTCGCGATCGGCCCGCTGCGGCTCGATCCCGTCAAGCACCAGGTCTGGCTCAACGACGACGAAGTGCCGTTGTCGCCGAAAGAGTTCGTGCTGCTGCACGAACTGATGCGCGAGCCGGGCGCGGTGATCTCCCGCGAGCAGTTCGAGGAACGACTCTACAGCTGGGGCGAGGAAGTCGAGAGCAACGCGGTGCAGGTGCATATCCACAACCTGCGCAAGAAGCTCGGCCACGACATGATCCGCACGGTGCGCGGCGTCGGCTACCGGATCGGTGACGGCGCATGACGGGCCTGCAGCGCGCGGTCTCGCGCTGGCGCGGCGTGTCGCTGCGGCGCCGGCTGCTGCTGTGGCTGATGCCGGCCGCGTGCGTGATCGGGCTGCTCGCGAGCGCGGGCACCTACTGGGGCGCGCTGCGCGAACTCGACGATCTGCTCGACGACCAGATGCGCAGCATGTCGAAGCAGATCGTCGTCGGCCCGAACGGCGAGCTGTCGTTCAAGAGCCATGCGGCGGGCGAGCACGGCTTCAAGGTCGACGATCCCGATGCAGTATTGCTGCAGGTCTGGCGCAAAGGCAAGCTCGTCTACTCGACCGACCGCGATTCGGCCCTGCCGCCACCGGCGCAGGCCGGCATCGCGAGCGTCGACGTCGACGGCACGCCGTGGCGCACCTACGTGACCCACAGCGGCGGCACGACGATCCGTCTCGCGCAGGCGCGCCGCGCGCGCTGGGAAGCGATCGCCGGCATCGCCGTGCATCTGCTGTGGCCGGTGTTCTCGATGCTGCCCGTGCTCGCGATCGGCCTGTGGTTCGGGATCGGCGCGGGGCTGCGGCCGCTCGCCGGGATCGCCGCCGGCCTGAAGCGCCGCAATGCGAACAATCTCGAACCGGTCGACGTCGCGTCGATGCCGAACGAAGTGCGGCCGCTCGCCGAAGCAATCAACGACCTGCTCGCGCGGCTCGACCGCTCGTTTACGCTGCAGCGGCACTTCATCGCCGATGCCGCGCATGAGCTGCGCACGCCGATCATGGGCCTGTCGATCCAGTCGCAGCTGCTGCGGCGCGCGGCGACGCCCGACGAACGCGAGCGCATCCTCGCGCAGATCCACGCCGGCACGACGCGGCTCGGCCACCTCGCCGAGCAGTTGCTGACGCTCGCGCGCCTCGAGCCCGACGCGCAGACGGCCGCGCTCGCGCCGGTCGATCTCGCGGCGCTGTGCCGCTCGGTGGTCGCGGACCGTGCGCGCGTCGCCGATGCGCATCGCGTCGATCTCGGCGCAATCGTCACGACGCCCGTCAACGTGGCCGGCAACGCCGACACGCTGCGCGTGCTGCTGAACAATCTCGTCGACAACGCGATCCGCTATGCCGGCGACGGCGCGCGCGTCGACGTGAGCGCGCGCGTCGAAGGCGGGACCGCGGTGCTGGAGGTCGCGGACACCGGCCCCGGCATTCCGGAAGCGGAGCGCGTGAACGTGTGGGAACGGTTCTACCGTGGCGCCGGTGCGCAAACGGCGACGTCGTCGGGCAGCGGGCTCGGCCTGTCGATCGTCAAGCGGATCGCCGAACAGCATCGCGCGACGGTAACACTCGGCACGACCGAAGGCGGCCACGGCCTCACCGTGACGCTGCGCTTCGATGCAGCGGTGTAAGCCAGGCGCGGTCAGGCGCGGTCAGGCATTTGTCCACAGATTTTGTTGGCAAGCTTGTGGATATCCTGAGCATCATCGCGCCAAGTCCTTGATCCGACGGGCTTTGGCATGCGTGATGCAGTTGCCGCACGAGATTCCACTCCGGCACGCGCAGCCGCGACGCCTCCCGAGCCGCGCTGCGTTGGCGATGCGCCCGTCGCCGCTTTTCGCCTGCTCGCTCGGCGATGCATCGCCACTTACCCACAGATTTTGTTGGCAAGCTTGTGGACAGCCTGCGCATAGCGCCACCAAGCATTTGATCGCAAAGGCTTTCCTCGTGCCGTCACGAATGAGTCAAACGGCGTATGGATCGGCCCGATCCACGCGCGCATCCGTCCAGGCTTGTCCACAGTTTTTGTTGGCAAGCATGTGGATAGCCTGCGCATAGCGCCACCAAGCACTTGATCGGAAAGACTTTCCTTGCGTCGTCGCGAATGAGGCATGCAGCATGCCGATCGGGTGTCGCCCGCCGCCGATCCACGTCGCGCGTCGCGTGCTCAGGAAACCACCCGCCTCTTTTCCACAGATTTTGTTGGCAAGCATGTGGATATCCTGAGCATGCGCGACGTAAGTGGTTGAACGCACAACGTTTCGTCGCGCGCATCAGGTTTGCGGCACGGCGTTGCCCGATGCAACGCACGCGATGCTGCGCCCTCCCGCCACCCGCTGCGCGCGTCGCGTCATGCGTCGCTCAACCGAGCGCAGCGATCGCGATGCGGGTCGCCGACGCGATCACGTCGTCCTTCGCCTTCGCGTCGGCCTGCGCCTGCGTGTAGTACACCGTCAGCACGACCGGCCCGCGTGCGGGCGGCCACAGCACGCCGGCGTCGTTGGTCGTCCCGTAGTCGCCGGTCCCGGTCTTGTCGCCGACCTGCCATCCTGCCGGCACGCCCGCGCGAATCCGTTTGTCCCCGGTGCGGTTGCCGCGCAACCAGTCGGCGAGCTGCGCACGCTGCGACGCGGGCAACGCGTCGCCGAGCGCGAGCACGCGCAGGCTTGCCGACATCGCGGCCGGCGTCGTCGTGTCGCGCGGGTCGCCGGGCAGCGCGGTGTTCAGCTCGGTTTCCCAACGATCGAGGCGGAACGCATCGTCGCCGATCGAGCGCGCGAACGCGGTCAGCGCGGCCGGCCCGCCGATCAGCTTCAGCAGCAGGTTCGCGGCCGAGTTGTCGCTGTACTGGACCGCGGCCGCGCACAGCTCCGCAACCGTCATCCCCGCGCCGACGTGCCGCTCCGTCACCGGCGAATAGCGGACGAGATCGGCCTGCCGATACGCGACGCGCTGCTGCAGCAACGCCGGACGCTCGACGCTCTGCGCGAGTACCGCCGCGCTCAGCAGCGCCTTGAACGTGCTGCAGAACGGGAAGCGCTCGTCGGCGCGATGCTGCACGCGCCGGCCGGTCGCGGTGTCGATCGCGCACACGCCGAGGCGCCCGCCCGCGGCGCGCTCCAGCGACGCGAGCGACGTAACGGACGCCCCGGACGCGCCGGATGCCCCGGATGCGGCGCCCGCCTGCGGCGACACACACGCGCTCACGGTCAGGACCAGCGGTGCCGTCGCGGCGGCCAACAGCAGGATTCGACGTTGCGATGAGTAAGTCATGTCGTTTGTCTCGTGGTGGAATGGTGGTTCGATACCGGCCCGGCGACACGCACTATCGTGAGTTTACGGTTGCCTGACAAGCAACGATTATTGAGCGCTGACGAAAGAATTTCTTATGACGAAGCTCCGCCCCCACCTTCCGCTCAATGCACTGCGCGCGTTCGAATCGTCCGCGCGCCACCTGAACTTCACGCGCGCGGGCCTCGAGCTCAGCGTGACCCAGGCCGCGGTCAGCCAGCAGGTCCGGATGCTCGAGGAACGGCTCGGCTGCGTGCTGTTCACGCGTTTGCCGCGCGGGCTCGGGCTCACCGACGAGGGTCGTGCGCTGCTGCCGGTGCTGAGCGACGCGTTCAGCCGGATCGAGACGGTACTCAAGCAGTTCGACGGCGGGCGCTTCCACGAGGTGCTGACGCTCGGCGTCGTCGGCACGTTTGCCCTAGGCTGGCTAATGCCACGCCTGAAGCGCTTCGGCGATACCCATCCGTTCGTCGAGCTGCGGCTGCGCACCCACAACAACGTCGTCGATCTCGCCGCCGAGGGGCTCGATTTCGCGATCCGCTTCGGCGAAGGCAACTGGCCGACAACCCGCAACGAGCGGCTGCTCGACGCGCCGCTCACCGCGCTGTGCGCGCCGGAGATCGGCAGGCGCCTCGCGCGGCCGGAGGATCTCGCGAACGAAACGCTGCTGCGCTCGTACCGCACCGACGAGTGGCTCGGCTGGTTCGCCGCCGCGCAGCTCGAACCGTGGACGGTCAACGGGCCCGTGTTCGACTCGTCGCGGCTGATGGTCGAGGCAGCCATGCAGGGCGCGGGCGTCGCACTCGCGCCGGCATGCATGTTCGCGCGCGAACTGCAGCTCGGCCAGCTCGTGCGGCCGCTCGACATCGACGTGCAGGCGGGCGGCTACTGGCTCACGTCGCTGAAGTCGAAACCCGTCGCCCCGGCGATGACGCTGTTCCGCGACTGGATCGTCAGCGAAGCGGCCGACGCGGCTCCGCATGCGTGAAACGGCGGCCAGCCCGCGCGCCGGCCGCTTGTCCACAGTTTTTGTTGGCAAGGATGTGGATATCCTGGGTACCCGGCACCTAACCCATTGATCGCGCATGATTTCCCGCGACGATGCAGGCATCGGGCAAGCCGGCCAAAAATCGTGTCCGATCG
The DNA here is from genome assembly GCF_003854275.1 of Burkholderia sp. Bp8963. GTDB lineage: Bacteria > Pseudomonadota > Gammaproteobacteria > Burkholderiales > Burkholderiaceae > Burkholderia. Next base: position 55,237 of record NZ_QTQP01000009.1, on the reverse strand, counting down.
GTGCACCGCGACCGGGCATTGCCAACCGTGACGATGCAATAGCGTGCCCCTTTTCCACAGATTTTGTTGGCAAGCCTGTGGATATCCTGCCGACGCATCGCGTAACACGTTGATATGACGGGAGATTCGATGCATGGGCGCGGGCGTGGCAGTTGCGAGGCACGCACGCAGCGATCGTCGAGCGCGGAAACCGCGTGACGCGTTCTCCACAGAATGTGTTGGCAAGCTTGTGGATATCCTGCGCATGCGCCGCGTAACTCATTGAGCGCACGGCATTTTGCGGCGTGCGCGCGCAAATGGGCAGCAGAAGACGGGCAGCGAAGACGGGAAGTAAAAACGGAAATCGCGGCGGAGCGGGCGCCCCGCCGCGTGCGGACTCAGTGCTTGTCGAGCCCGCTGCGCAGATTGCGCGCCTTGTCGCGCAGCGCCTCGTAGCCGGAGCGCGCATGCTCGGGCAGGTCGGGGTCGCCGATCAGCGCGCCGAGCGTTTCGATCAGGCTGAACAGAATGCCTTTCGCCGCCCCGACCGCGATGCTCTGCGATTCGATCGACTCGTGCAGGTGATTGACCGCCGCTTCGAGATGCTCGAGCTTCTGCTCGCTGTCGTCGGGCCGCTTGTCGGTCGTCATCGTATGCCTCCGGAAAGATGGGTAGCGGATCCTGTCACGATTCTAAGCCGCGGCGCGCGAACGTGGCACGACATCGCGCAACGTTCGCGCAGGCGGCGCGTCGCGCCGCTACAGCACCGCGACGACCTTCACGCGCCCCGGCTCCGCCGCCGCGACCACTTGCCCGTCGACGCGCCGGAACGTCAGCGACACGCTGTCGTCGCCGACCGGCAGCCCGTCGATCCGCAGCCAGTCGACGCCTTCCGGCAGCGCCGGGCGCTCGACGCGCACTTCGTGACGCGCCGCGTCGACGCTCACGCCGAGGCACGCCTGCAGCATCATGAACGGCGCGCCCGCCGCCCACGCCTGCGGCAGGCACGCGACCGGATACGCGGTCGGCGGCTCGCCGCGCCGGCGCGGGAACCCGCAGAACAGTTCCGGCAGCCGCATCTCGAAGCTCACCGCCGCCTCGAACAGCGCGCGCAGCAGGTTCAGCGCGGCGGACTTGTCGCCGTAGCGCGCGAGCCCGCGCGCGGCGAGCGCATTGTCGTGCGGCCACACCGAGCCATTGTGATACGCCATCGGGTTGAAGCGCGGCTGGCCGGCCGCGAGCGTGCGCACCCCCCAGCCGGTCTGGAACAGCGACGAGCCGAGCACGTCCGCGACCGCCGCGCCGCGCGCGGGCTCCGGCAGCCCGAACGCGAGCAGATGGCCCGCGTTCGACGCAAGCACGCGGCACAGCTCGCCGCGACCGTCGAGCGCGATCCCGTAGAAGCTCGATTCCGGCATCCAGAACAGCGTTTCGACCTGCTCGCGCAACTGCTTCGCACGCAGCGCATAGCGCGTCGCATCGGCCGCGTGGCCGCGCCGCCGCGAGCATTCCGCCATTGCGTCGAATGCCGCGCACGCATACGCCTGCACCTCGACGAGCGCGATCGGCCCATCCGGAAAACGCCCGTCCGCATGGAACACCGAATCGTGGCTGTCCTTCCAGCCCTGGTTCGCGAGGCCGCGTTCGGACGTCTGCTGATAATCGAGCAGTCCGTACGGATTGCGGTCGCACTTGTCGCTCACCCACTGGATCGCGCGCTCGAGCGCGGGCCACAGCTCGTCGATCAGCGCATCGTCGCCCGTATGCTCGAGGTACGCGCCGGCGAGCACGACGAACAGCGGCGTCGTGTCCACGCCACCGTAGTACAGCGCGAACGGCACCTCGCCCGTCGCAGCCATCTCGCTCTTGCGGAATTCGTGCATGATCTTGCCGGGCTCCGCGTCGCGGAACGCGGACGTCTGCTGCGCCTGGTGCGTGGCCAGAAAGCGCAACACGCCACGCGCGAGCGACGGTTGCAGCCACAGCATCTGCATCGACGTGATCACCGCATCGCGGCCGAACGGGGTCGAGAACCACGGGATGCCCGCATACGGATACGGCCCCATGTCGAGATTCGTCGTCAGCAGGCCGAGATCGGCCAGCGAGCGGTCGAGCCACGCATTGAACAGCGGGTTGCCGGTGCGCACGCGGGCCATCGTCTCGCGCCGGGCGCGCATCGCGCGGTGCACGGCGACGAGCGCGGCGCGCAACGCGTTGCGGCCGCACGCGGGCGCGTCGCCTCGAGACGTCCCGACCGTCGCCTCGACGCTCACGTAGATCGACACGCATGCCTGCGCGGCGATCGTCAGCGTGTAGTCGGCGCGATCGACCGACAGCGCGTCGGGCTCCGGCGAGAACTGCACAGACACCGTGCGCTCGACGCGGTCGAGGCCTTCGTAGCGCAGCCGCACCGCGCTCGCGTCGAGACTCGGCTGCGCGAGCGTGCCGCGCTGCGCGCGGTGCGTGCCGCGCACCTCGAACATGTCCTTGAAATCCGTTGAGAACGACAGCGACAGCGGCACCTCGGCTTCGATCGCGCCGTAGTTCGTCAGCGTCAGCGCCTCGTACAGCACGTTGTTCGCGAGCACGCGCGTTCGCTCGATGTGGATCACGCCTTCGGGGGTCTCGTGGCCGCCGAGCGGCGGCAGTGGCCGGTTGGTCAGGTGCGCGGTGAACGACGCGTTGTCGGCACTCGTCGCGCCCGACAGCAGCGACGGCGCGCGGCCGCCGAACGTCAGCCGCCATTGCGACATCACGCGCATGTCATCGACGAAGAATCCATCGTCGTGTCCACCGAAGTCGCCGAGCGCGTTGCAGACGACGAACGCGTCGCCTGCCTTCAACACGTACTGGCTGCCGCGCTCGGGTTTCTGGGAATCGGCTTCGGGGGCAATGAACGGCGCGCCGGCTGCCGTCGCGGGACGCGGCGCCGCTTGCGGCGCGCGCGGAGAAGACTCGTCTGCTGGATTGTGCATCGATGCTCCTGGGTCGGGCGCGACGCGCGGTGCACGTCGCGTATTCCGCACAGGATAGGACAGAACCGGGCGCGCGCGCAGCGGCGCGGCGCCCGCCGTCATACACCGGTCAGAAACGCCACAGGATGTTGCCGAGCACCGCGTTGTCGCGCACGCCGCTGCCGAACTGGCCGCTGTACGACACCCCGAGTGTCAGGTTCTTCGTGACGCTCGCGTCGATGCCGACCTCGAGCACCGCGCTGTCGCGCGCGATCGGTACACCCGCGATCTGGAACGACCCGCCGCCTGTCGCGAACGCGAACGTCGAGTTCGGCCGCGCGCTGCCGAATGCATGCCGCCAGCCAGCCATCCCGCGCGCGGTCAGCGTGCCCTTCGCGAGCAGGCCGAGATCGGTTGCCGCCCGCACGCCGAGCGTCGAGAACGCGGTGTTGTTCGTATCGGAGCCGGTCGTCAGCGCGGCCGCGCCACCGCTTTCGGTAAAGCCGTCGGTATGCAGGCGCACGAACGCGATGCCCGCGAACGGCTCGAACGCGACGGCGCCCGCCGGCAGCGCATAGCCGACTTCGCCGAACACCTGCGTCGAGTTCGCGTTGTAGCCGGCCGAGTCATGGTCGCTGAAGCCGGCGAACGCGGGATTGCGATCCGCATTGATCCGGTACCACGTCTGCGCGACGCCGCCACGCACGCCCCACGCGCCATACTGCGCGCCGCCGTACAGCGACACGTAGTAGCTGTTGTACGACGCGGACGCCGTGTCGTTGTCGAGCGAGCCATGCGACACGCCACCCGCGAGACCCGCGCGCCAGTGGTCGTCGAGCGCCATGTCCGCACCGGCGATGAAGCCCGTCTGGCTGCGGTTGATCGTCGACGCATTGCCGTCGCCGGCCAGCCGGCTGCGGCCGCCGAACGCCTGGCCCCAGACCACCGGACGATACGGCGTGTTGCCGACGCAGCTCGCCTGCGAGCCGAGCCGCTGCTCCGGCGGCAGCGTCTTGTCGCGCGGCGCGCCGCCGCCCGTGTCGTCGCACAGCGCCGCACCGCCCGCCGACAACGCGGCAAGCGGCCCGGACGAGGCCCCGACGCCGCGGCGCACGCGATCGGTCACGGCCTCGCGCACGTAGCGGCTGTCGGTCAACAGCATGCTCTTCGCGCTTGCGTACAGCTCGCCGTCGAGTTGCCGGAACGCGCTCTGCGCGGTGGGCGCATCGGCGATCAGCACCGCGTTGAAGACCGGGCTGGCCGAGCCGAGCGCGCTGATCGCGCCGGCGACCGCCGCTTCGTTCTGCGTCGTCGCGACCGACGAGAACGGCGTGCCGTTCGCGCTGAGCGTCAGCGTCACGCGATTCGTGAAGTAGGCGAGCGTCGGCGTGACGAACGCGTAGGACGAGCTCACGCCCGCGAACTGCCCCTGCACGCCGCCGCCCGCACTCAGGAGCGTGTACGTCGTATTGGCCTGGTACGACGCCTGGCTCGCCAGCACGCTCACGTTGCCGCCGTGCAGCGTCGAGCCCGGCTGGAACGTCACGTTGCCTGCAACACTGAGGGTCTGCCCCGGCTGCGGCAGCGACGCCGTGCCGCCGCTCGCGACGACGAGACCGCCGATCGTGCCGGTGCCGGTCACCGTCGCGCCGCCCTGCACGGTCACGGTCGATGCGGCCAGCGAGCCGTTGACGGCCAGCGTGCCGGCCCCGACCGTCGTCGGGCCCGACAGCGTGCTCGTGCCCGTCAGCGTGAGCTGCCCGCTGCCGGCCTGCGTGAGCGCGCCCGTGCCGGACAGTGCGCCGCCGAGCGTCACGGTGCCCGACTGGTTCACGACGAGCGTGCCGTTGTCGACGATGTTGCCCGCGACGCTGCCCGACGTGCCGCCGTTGCCGAGCTGCAGCGTGCCGCCGTTCGCGATCGTCGTGCCGCCCGTGTACGTGTTCGCGCCCGTCAACGTCTGCGTGCCCGTGCCGGCGAACGTCACGCCGCCCGTGCCGCCGATCGCGCCGCCGAACGTGCCGGTGCCGCTGCCGTTCAGCGTCAGCGCATTCGCGCCCAGGTTCACGTTGGTGCCCGCCGCGCCGGACAGCGTGCCGAGCGTCTGCGCGCCCGACGCGCCGCTCAGGTCGAAGGTCGCGCCCGCGCCGGCGAGGTTCACCGTGCCGGTCGACGCGAGGCTGCCGCCTGCGCCGAGCGCCAGCGTGCCGGCGTTGATCGTCGTGCCGCCCGTGTAGTTGGCCGCGCTCGTCAGCGTCGCGGTCGCCGTGCCGTTCTTCACGAGCGCGCCCCCGCCCGTGATGCCGCCGTTCAGCGCGAGCGCGTTGCTGCCGCCGAGTGTCAGCGTCGAGCCGGTGGCAAGATTGACCGCGTTGTTGACCGCCAGGCTGGCGCTCGTGTCGAGCGTCGCCGCGCCACCGACGTTCAGCGCGCCGCCGCCGAGCGACCCGCTGTTGCCGAGCACCAGCGTGCCGCTGTTCAGGTTCGTACCGCCCGTGTACACGTTCGCGCCGGTCAGCGTCTGCGTGCCCGTGCCGGCCAGCGTCAGGCTGCCGGCGCCACCGATCACGCCGCTGAAGGTGCCGCTGGCGGTGCCGCCCAGCGTCAGCGCGTTGCCCCCGAGGTTGACGATCGTCCCCGCGACGCCCGACAGCGCGCCGATCGACTGGGGACCGGTCGCGCTGCTCAGGTCGAGCGCCGCGCCCGCGTTGGCCAGGTTCATCGCGCCGGTCGACGCGAAACTGCCGCCCGCGCCGACCGCCAGCGTGCCGGCGTTGATCGTCGTGCCGCCCGAGTACGTGTTCACGCCCGTCAGCGTGGTCGTCGCCGGGCCGTTCTTCACGAGCGCGCCCCCGCCGGTGATGCCGCCGCTCAGCGCGAGGGCGTTGCTGCCGCCGAGCGTCAGCGTCGAGCCGTTGGCAAGATTGACCGCGTTGGCAACCGACAGGCTCGCGTTCGTGTCGAGCGTCGCCGCGCCGCCGACGTTCACCGTGCCGGTGCCGAGCGCCGCGTTGTTGCCGAGCACCACGCTGCTGCCGTTGTTCAGGTTCGTGCCGCCCGTGTAGGTGCTCGCGCCGTTCAGCGTCTGCGTGCCGGTGCCGGCCAGCGTCAGGCTGCCGGCACCGCCGATCGCGCCGCTGAAGGTGCCGCTGGCGGTCCCGCCCAGCGTCAGCGCGTTGTTGCCCAGACTGACGTTCGTCCCCGCGACGCCCGACAGCGCGCCGATCGACTGCGCACTCGTCGCATTGCTCAGGTCGAGCGCCGCGCCCGCGCCGGCCAGGTTCACCGCGCCGGTCGCCGCCAGGCTGCCGCCCGCGCCGATCGCCAGCGTGCCGGCGTTGATCGTCGTGCCGCCCGTGAAGTTGTTCGCGCCCGTCAACGTGGCCGTCGCCGCGCCGTCCTTCACGAGTGCGCCCGCGCCGGTGATCACGCCGCTCAACCCGAGGTTGTTGCTGCCGCCGAGCGTCAGCGTCGCGCCCGTCGCGAGGTCGACAGCGTTGTTGACCGTCAGGTTCGTGCTCGTATCGAGCGTCGCCGCGCCGCCGACGGTCAGCGCGCCCGTGCCAAGCGCGTTGTTGTTGCCGAGCACGAGGCCGCCGGCGTTCAGCGTCGTGCCACCCGTGAAGTTGTTCGCGCCATTCAGCGTCACCGTCGCCGCGCCGTTCTTCACGAGACCGCCGCCGCCGGAGATCGTGCCGCCCAGGCCGAGATTGGTACTGCCGGCGAGCGTCAGCGTCGTGCCGGTGGCGAGGTTGACATTGTTCGCGAGCGACACGTTGGTGGTCGCATCGAGCGACGACGAGCCATTCACGTTCACCGCGCCGAGGCCGAGCGCCGTATTACTGCCAACGACGAGGTTGGCGCCGTTCAGGTTCGTGCCGCCGGTATACACATTCGCGCCGGTCAGCGCTTGCGTGCCGCTGCCCGCGAGCGTGATACCGCCCGCGCCGCCGATCGTGCCGGCGTACGTCGTGTTGCCGCTGCCGGTCAACGTCAGCGAATTGCCGCCGAGGTCCACGTTGGTGCCGGCCGCGCCCGCCAGCGCGCCGATCGTCTGCGTGCCCGATGCGTTGCTCAGGTCGAACGTAGCGCCCGCGCCCGTCAGGTTCACCGTGCCGGTCGCCGCCAGGCTGCCGCCCGCGCCAAGCGCCAGCGTGCCGGCGTTGATCGTCGTGTCGCCGGTGAACGTGTTCGCGCCGTTCAGCGTCAGTATCGCCGAGCCGTTCTTCACGAGGCCGCCGTTGCCGTTGATCGAGCCGGCCAGCCCGAGATTGTTGCTGCCGCCGATCGTCAGCGTCGTGCCCGTGGCGAGATCGACCACGTTGTCGAGCGTCGCGTTCGTGCTCGAGTCGAGCGTGGCCGAGCCATTGACGTTCAGCGCACCGGTGCCGAGTGCCCCATTGTTGCCGACCACGATGCCGCCGGCGTTCAGGTTCGTGCCGCCCGCGAAGTTGTTCGCGCCCGTCAACGTCAGCGTGCCGCCGTCGTTCTTCGTCAGCGCGCCGCCGCCCGACACCGTGCCCGACAGCGTGAGCCCGGTCGAGCCCTGCACCGTCAGCCCGCCCGCATTGAGCGTCACGTTGTTGCTGACGTTGAGCCCGGCCGTGCCCGCCTGCAGCGCGCCGCCGGTGGCCGTGATCGTGCCGGTGCCGAGCGACGCGTTGCCGCCGATGATCGCGACCCCGCCCGCCAGTGTCGCGTCCTGCGCGGTCGACGCGCCGTTGATCGTCCAGTTGCCGCTCTGGACGTTCAGGTGATTGAAGTTGATGTAGTTGTTGACCGCGATCGTGCCGTTCGCCCCGGCCCCCTGCTGCAGCTTGAGCGTGTTGTCGCCACCCGCGCCGCCGTCGACCGTGCCCGTTGCCGCAACGCCGAGCGTGACCGGGCCGACCGTGATGTTGAACGCGCCCCCGGTGCCGCCCGCGGTGTTGACCGACGAGCCCGTTACCGCGTTGAACGTGTTCGTGCTGTTTGCGCCCATCGACACGCTGCCGTTGATCGTGCCCGAGTTGGTAAACGTATTGCCCGCCCCGGGCGTGCCGTTCGAACCGAGCGACACGCGGCCGGTGATCGTCCCGCTGTTCGTCATGTTGACCGTGGCGCCACCGTACGCGGCCACCACGGGCGCATCCGCGCCGGTGAGGGTCGCGCCGACCAGCGGGTTCGAGCCGATCGTGCCGGTGTTGTTGATCGTCGACGTGCCGCCCGTGCCGTTCTGGACCGACAGCGCCATGCCCGTCACGCCGCTGATCGCCACCCCGGTCGAGCCGTTCATCGTGCCGTTGTTGGTGACGCTGGTGCCGGCGCTCGCCGCCGCGTTGCCGATCACCGCGCCGCTCGACAGCACGCCGAGCCCGGAGCCGAGCGCCGACGGGTCGATCAAGCCGTTGTTGGTCAGTTGGGTATTGTTGCCCGTCAGCGACAACGCGGTGCCGCCGACGCCGAGCAGCACGCCGAGGCTCGCGCCCGGATTGACGGTCGCGTGGATGTTGTCCGCGCTGTTCGAATAGTTCGGCGCGAGCGGATTGGCGACGCCCGAGCAGGTCACGGTGGTGCCGGCCGTGGTGCAAGTCGCATGCGCGGGAACGATGCCCGCGCCGACGAGCGCGACACACACGCCCGTCGGCAACAGGAATCGCGGAAGCGTTTCTTGGACTCTTCTGGAACGTGCGCGGCTCATGCTTCCCCCATTGATCAGGCAAACGGCGAAACATCGGATCGAAGACAGCGCAAAATCGCGGGCAAAAAGAACCCCGCCCGGCGTTCGTCGGAACGACGCCGGTCATTCGTGGATAAATCCTGGAATCGGCCTTGAATCGCGGATGCGCGACTAGTCGAAGGACATGGTGGTCACCCCGGTTTTTGCAGCGACGCTTTCTGTGTTGATTTGAGTACTGCCGTGCGTTTTGTCAGACAAGGTATAGGTCAAACCAGCCACGATTGCCAAGCAATAATCGCTATCCGGCGAAATAATTCCATCTGATGTTTACAGCAGCGAAAGGATTGGCGAATCGGGGCGATCCGTGCCGCAATGGCGCGGCACGGGCAGAAAGCGGCAAGAAGGCGCCGCGCCGCTCAGGAAAGCAGCCGCAGCAGATACAGCATCGGCCGGAACGACATGGGACGCGCGTCCGGATTCAACCAGAGGCGGACCGAATAGACGGCGTACGCCGGCACTTCCCGCCAGCTCGAATACAGGTCGCGCAATTCGAACCGCCGCGGATACGCGGCATGGATCTGCGCGCGATCGACACCGACGCGCTCGAACGCGAGCTGCGCCCGCGCAAGGTGGTAGAACTGGCTGACCAGCAGCACGCTCGTCGCGTGGTGCGCCTGCATGTACGCGAACGCGTGCTGCGCGGTCGCGAGCGTGTTGTCGCCCTGATTGTCGACGGCGATCCGGTCGGCCGGCACGCCCCGCGCGACCAGGTAATCGCGCATCGCGGCCGCCTCGTCGAGCCCGGGGCCGTCGATCGCGCCGCTGACGAGGATCGCCGGACACTGTCCCGACCGGTAGCACTGCACACCGACGTCGAGGCGCGACGCGAGAACTGGCTCCGGCATTCCGTCGGAATCCAGCGCATTGCCGAAGATCACGGTGACGTCCGCCCGCCCGTCCGGAATGCGCATGCCGCGCACGGCCAGCCCGACGGCGGCCAGCACCCAGACAGCCGCCACGATGGCCAGCACGCGGCACGCCCGGGCGACGACGCCCCGCTTGGTATTCCTTCTCAATTGTTCCTGGCCTCCCGGATCCGTTGCCGCGCGGCAGGTACGCTAGCACGTCTGACGAAACCGTGTCGACCCGGCGGCGTCACGCGTGGCCCGGTTCACGGGATTGAAGGATTGACGAGCCAGCGTTGTCGGTTATCCCGGGGAACAAGTGATGTGCGCCGCTGCAGCGCGGCCCGCCACGCACGTTCCCGCGGTCTGAACGTTCATTCCCGGAGCCGGCCTTCGCGAAGCGCCGGCACGCTGCGTGCCTGCGCAACGTGCCGATGACCGGCGCGACACATCGCCATCAGAAAAGTGTACGACTGCAAACCCGAGTCCGCCGACGCGGCCACGCAGCCGTCAATCGGGCGCGCACATCGCGAGCCGCCCCATCGCCGCGCCGGCCCCGCGCACCGCGCAGGTTGCCGGCTCGTCGGCGATCCGCACCGTCAGCCCGGTTTCGTCGAGCAGCAAGCGCCCGAGATGCGCGAGCAACGCGCCGCCGCCCGTCAGCACCGCGCCGTGATGCGCGATGTCGGTGACGAGCTCGGCCGGCGCGTTCTCGAGCACCGATTTCACCGCGCCGGTCACCTGCTTCAGCAGGCCGGCCAGCGCTTCCGCGACATCGTGATTCGACAGCTCGATCGTGCGCGGCAGCCCGTCCTGGACGCCGCGGCCGACCGCGCGCATCGACTCGCGCGGCACCGCGGAGGTCGCCGAGCCGATCGTCTTCTTCACATGCTCGGCGGTCTGGTCGCCGAGCAGCACGCCGTACAGGTTGCGCACGTAGTTGACGATCGCCGCGTCGAACTGGTCGCCGCCAACGCGGATCGCCTCGCGATAGACGATCCCGCCGAGCGCGATCACCGCGACTTCGGTCGTGCCGCCGCCGATGTCGACGACGAGCGAGCCGACCGCTTCGGTCACCGGCAGGCCCGCGCCAAGCCCGGCAGCCAGCGATTCCTCGATCAGCTCGACCTTCCACGCGCCGGCTGCGTACGCGGCATCGCGGATCGCGCGGCGCTCGACCGCGGTCGCCCCGGACGGCACGCACAGCGTCACGTCGACGCGCCGGCCAAAGCGCGTCCGCGTGCGCGACATGTCGATGAACTGGCGGATCATCTGCTCGGCCGCGTGCGCATCCGCGATCACGCCGTGCTGCAGCGGCCGCACCGCCTCGATATGCCCGGGCGCGCGGCCGAGCAGCGCCTTCGCGCGCTCGCCGACCGCCTCGAGCGTCGGACGTGCCGCGGCGCCGTCGCGCTTGCGAAAGCAGATGACCGACGGCTGGTTCAGCACGACGCCGCGCTCGGGCGTGTAGATGCGCGTGCTCGCCGTTCCGGGATCCATTGCAACGGATTGCGCAAACATCTTTCCGAACAGCGGGTGCGACATGATCAGGCCTTTACGAACGAACGGGAGGAACACCTCGGGTGCCGCCCCGCGCGCTTCCGGTACAGTCCGGCAGCGCACGGCGCGTGCCGGCATATTCCGGCATAGCGGCAATTGATGCCGATACTTTAGATAATCCCCGTGATTTTTTCGCGACGAAGTGACCGAAAGCGTCGCATTTCCGCCCGCAGATGCGCGTCCGCGTCTCGCGTCGCCCGCGCAAAACACGTTAATCTCTCGGTTTTGCCTGCTTTTTGACTGCTCCCGGCAGGCTGTCGACGCCCGATCCCGCCAGATAACCACGATGACAGCGCCCGATTCTCACCGCTGGCAGCGGTTGCGCCGCCTTTGTCCGATGCTCGTCGCCGTCTGGTGCTGCGCCGCCGCCGCGCAATCCGCACCGGCGGCCGATATGACCGCCCCGTCGGCCCCGACCGACGTGTCCGCCGCACCGGCACTTGCTTCGCATGCCTGCACACCCGACGGCGGCCCGCCCGGCAGGCCGGCGGTCGGGCTCGTGCTGTCCGGCGGCGGCGCGCGCGGCTACGCGCACCTCGGCGTGCTGAAGGTGCTCGAGGAAAACCGCATCCCGGTCGACTGCATCGCCGGCACCAGCATGGGCGCGGTGGTCGGCGGCCTGTTCGCGAGCGGCATGGCCGCCGACGAAATTCAGAAGCGCCTGTCGCAGGTCAATCTCGCCGACGTCGCGTTCGACGTCACCGAGCGCGCGGACCTCCCGCAGAGCCGCCGCGAGGACGAGCGCCTGTACGCGAGCGGCCTGACGCTCGGCTTCGGCACGAAAGGCGTGAAGGCGCCGGCGGGCCTCGTGCAGGGCAACCGGCTGCAGGCGCTGCTCGCGGACTGGACCGCCGCCGTGCCGATCAACCAGGCGTTCGACCGGCTGCCGATCCCGTACCGCGCAATCGCGACCGACCTGCAGACCGGGCAGATGGTCGTGCTCGACCATGGTTCGCTGCCGCTCGCGATCCGCGCGAGCATGGCGATGCCCGGCCTGTTCGCGCCCGCCGAGATCAACGGCCGCGCGCTGGTGGACGGCGGCCTCGTCAGCAACCTCCCGGTCGACACCGCGCGCGCGATGGGCGCGAACGTCGTGATCGCGGTCGACATCGGCTCGCCGCTGCGCCCGCTCGACGCGCTCGCGTCGCCGGCCGACGTGATGCAGCAGATGATCGGCATCCTGATCCGCCAGAACGTCGCGTCGCAGCACAAGCAGATCACCGGGCAGGACGTGCTGCTCAAGCCCGAGCTCGGCGCGTTGTCGTTTACCGATTTCCAGAACGCGAGCCAGGCGATCGCCGCAGGCGAGGCCGCCGCGAAAGCCGCGCTGCCGCAGTTGCAACACTTCGCGCTCACGCCCGAGCAATACGCGGCGTACCGGTCCGCGCACACGCAGCCGCTGCCGCAGCCGATCCGGATCACCGGCATCGACGTGCGCACGAACGGCGGCGTGCCGAAGCGGGTCGTCTTCGACGCGCTGCGCGTGAAGCCCGGCGACCTCTACGATCCGAAGGCCGTGAGCCAGGACCTGCTCGCGCTGTCGACGAGCGGCAATTTCGAGAGCGTCACGCAGCAGGTCGTGAGCCATGACGACGAGAACCGGCTCGTGATCGACGCGCGCGAGAAATACTGGGGTCCGAACTTCCTGCTGTTCGGGCTCGGGATGTCGAGCAGTTCCACCGATGAAGGCGGCTTCCGGCTGCACCTCGGCTACCGGCGGCCGTGGCTCACCGACTCGGGCCTCGAATTCCGCGCCGACACGACGCTCGGCAGCGATCGCCAGGCGGTGCGCGTCGAGCTGCGCCAGCCGCTGTCGACCGGCACCGGGCTTTATTTCGCGCCGTATGCGGAATACGAGCGGCGCTTCGCGAACGCCTACGCCGACGACGTCAAGCTCACGCAGTTCCGGCTGCAGACCGAACGCGTCGGCTTCGATTTCGGCGTGCCGATCCGGCGCCTCGGTGATTTCCGCATCGGTCTCGCGTATGCGCACGGCTATGCGTCGCCGGACTACAACGTGCCGATCGCGATCGGGCCGGACGGCCAGCCGACCGAGTTCCTGTTCAGCGGCACGAACGGCCGGCAGCTCAGCGCGCGCGCGCGGCTCGTGATCGACCAGCTCGACGACCCGCTGTTCCCGCGCAAGGGCTACTTCGGCGAAGTGCGGGCCGAGCGGTCGCTCGTGTCGAGCGAGCAGCGGCAGTACACCGAATTGTTCGGCAAGGCGATGGTCGCGCAGCAGTTCGGACGCCACAGCATCAATGCGAGCATCGAGGCCGGCAAGAGCTTCGGCGGCGTGAGCCCCGTCAACCTGCTGGACTTCACGCTCGGCGGCTTCCAGCATCTGGCCGCGTATGCCGCGGACCAGCTCAACGGCAACGCGCTCGTCTACGGGCAGGTCACGTACATGAACCAGCTGATGACGTTCAACGCGTCGCCCGTCAAGGCACTGTTCGTCGGCGCGAGCGCGGAACTCGGCAACGTCTGGTCGCTCGACAGCGACGTCACCTCCGGGCCGCTCAAGCAGAGCTATTCGTTCTTCACCAGCCTGACGACGTCGTTCGGCCCACTCTACGTCGGTATCGCGCTCGCGCCGGGCGGGCGGCGCAACCTGTATTTCCAGCTCGGCCGCACGTATTGAGCACGGCGCAAGCAGATCGCTACACCGGCCAGCTGATCTCGAAGCGTGCGCCGCCGAGCGCGGCCGGATCGGCGACCGCGATCCGCCCGTTGTGCGCATGCAGCACCTGGCGCGTGATCGCGAGGCCGAGCCCGTAGCCGCCCGTGCGGCGGTCGAGCCGCACGAACGCGTCGAAGATCCGCTCGCGTTCGTGCTCGGGCACGCCGGGGCCGTCGTCCTCGACGTAGATGCAGATGTTGCCGTGCCCGATCGCGATGCCGGCCGCGATCTGCGAGCGCGCGTACTTGCTCGCGTTGCGCAGCAGATTACGCATCGCATACGACATCAGCCGCCGGTCCATCTTCACGCGCACGTCGGTCGCGATCGCGATGCGCGTGTCGATCGATTTCTCCGGATACAGCAGCGCGGCGTCGCTGACCTGATGCTCGAACCACGCGGCGAGCGCGGTCGGCTCGAGGTTCGACTGCAGCGAGCTGTATTCGAGCCGCGCGTACGTGAGGCTCATGTCGATCAGCTCGTCGAGCTCGGTCACATCCTGCGCGATGCCGTCGAGCGCGGCTTCGTATTCGGCCGCCGAACCGGGCTCGCGCAGGATCTCGAGCGCGAAGCGCACGCGCGCGAGCGGCGTGCGCAATTCATGCGAGATGCCGTTCGTGAGGTCGCGCTGCGCGGCGATCAGCCGCTCCATGCGCATCGCGAGCGCGTTCAGCGTGCGCGCAAGCGGGCCGATGATCACGCTGTGCGATTCGCGCGCGCGCGTATTGAAACGCCCGCCGGTGAAGTCGATTGCGCGCTCGCGCACCATCACGAGATCCGACCATACGGGCCGCATCCAGCGGTACGCGGCGAGCGCCGGCAAGGACACCACGAACGCGACGACGAGCCAGATATCGCCCGGCAACGCATCGAACGCGTGCCACACCACTTGCGGCGACAGCACGACGGCGAGCGCGAGGGCCGGCACGAGCGCCGTCAGCAGCACGAGGCCGAGCAACTGCAGGTAGGTGCGCAAATAGAGGCGCGACCAGCTCGGGATCCGGTCCGCGCGCGTATCCGTCCACGAGCGGCGGAAATGCAGCCAGCGCCACTTGACGTAGCGCAGCGGCGACAGACGGGGCACGTCATTCCCACGCATGCTTGCTGAACTGGTAGCCCTTGCTGCGGATCGTCTTGATCCGCTGCGGGTTGCTCGCGTCGTCGCGCAGTTTGCGGCGCAGCTTGGAGATGCGGCCGTCGATCGTGCGGTCAAGCCCGTCGAATTCGACGCCGCGTAGCTGCAGCATCAGGTCGTCGCGGCTGACGACTTCGCCCGCGTGGCTGACGAGCGCCCACAGCAGGTCGAACTCGGCCGAGGTCAGGTCCGGCGCGCTGCCGTCGGGCAACACGACGGTGCGATCGGTGCGGTCGATCGTGAACTTGCCGAACGCGAAGCGCTCGGGCTGCGCGGCCGACGGGTCGGTGCCGCGCGCGGGCGTGCGGCGCAGCTGCGCCTTGATCCGCGCGAGCAGGATGCGCGGCTCGACCGGCTTGCGCACGTAGTCGTCGGCACCGATCTCGAGGCCGAGCAGTTCGTCGAACGGCTCGTCGCGCGCCGTCACCATGATGATCACGCCGTCGTACTGCCTGCGCGCCTCGCGGCAGATCTCGAAACCGTCCTTGCCCGGCAGGTTCACGTCGAGAATGACGAGATCCGGGCGCATGGACAGGATCGCCGGCACGGCGGCATCGCCATGCAGCACGGTGTCGACTTCGTAGTCGTTCTTGCGCAGGTAGCCGGCGATCAGCGCGGACAAGCGGGTGTCGTCTTCGACGAGCAGGATCCGGAAGGACATGGGCAAACGGTTGAATCGTACGGAAAGCGGCGACGCAGCCGGCCTGCGCCGGGGTGGTCTCGTCGGCCGAAACGTATCGCATGATACTGCGCCTGACGATCGCTGACGTTCTCATCTCGAAAATGGGGGTGCGAAGGCCGGGTTGCACGCGCGGTGCTTGACGAATTCGCGCCGAGACGGTTCCATACGGGCTCGCCGAAATCCGGGCGCCGCGCGCCCTCGCCTGACCTCATGAATTATCAACCGATCCTCGAACGCATCCACACCGAACTCGCCCCCTGGATCGGCCAGGGCCGCGTCGCCGACTACATCCCCGAGCTTGCGAAAGTGCCCGCCGACAAGTTCGGCATGGCGGTCGTGACGCTCGACGGAAACGTTTACACGGTCGGCGACGCCCAAGAGCGCTTCTCGATCCAGAGCATCTCCAAGCTGTTCGCGTGCACGCTCGCATTCCAGATGCTCGGCGACGCGCTGTGGGAGCGGGTCGGACGCGAGCCGTCGGGCACCGCGTTCAACTCGCTCGTGCAGCTCGAAAGCGAGCGCGGCAAGCCGCGCAATCCGTTCATCAATGCCGGCGCGCTCGTCGTGACCGACGTGCTGTGCCGCCGCTTCGTGAAGGCCGAGACCGCGCTCGTCGAATTCGTGCGGCGGCTGATCGGCGCGACCGACATCGATTACGATTCGCGCGTCGCGCTGTCCGAGCTTCAGCATGCGGAGCGCAACCGCGCGATGGCGCATTTCATGGCGAGCTTCGGCAACATGCAGATGCCGCCGGAAACCGTCGTCGATGCGTATTGCCGACAGTGCGCGATCACGATGAACTGCGTCGAGCTCGCGCAGGCCGCGCTGTTCCTCGCGAACGGCGGCGTCGCGCCCGTCACGGGCGAGCGCATCGTCGATTCGAGTTCCGCGAAACGGCTGTCCGCGCTGATGCTGACCTGCGGCACCTACGACGCGGCCGGCGACTTCGTGTACCGCGTCGGCCTGCCCGCGAAGAGCGGCGTTGGCGGCGGCATCGTTGCGGTGCTGCCGGGCGAGATGGCCGTGTGCGTGTGGGCGCCGGGGCTCGACGCGAACGGCAACTCGCTCGCGGGCCAGCTGGCGCTGGAGTGGCTGACGACGTATTCGGAGCGGTCGATTTTCTGACGACGCGGGAAGCGCGGCGAGCCGACCGGCCGGTCGGTCTCGCATGGTCGGCACGCAACGTCGCAAGCTACGAATGCCCCGCCGACGCTACTCGGCCGACGCCGTGCGCGAACCGCCCGACGACAGCGCGGCGCTGTCCTGCTCGCGCCACGCGCGGCGCGACGCGATGATCCCCTTCACCGCCGAGCGCGCGACCTTCCACCACGCAAACGGCCGAGGATCGGCGAGCATGCTGAGCGCGCGCGCGTAATCGAGTGTGAGCCCCGGCGTCCACGCCATCGTCACCGCGCGCTTGCGGATCTGCGCGGCAACCCACAGCTCGGGCGTGAGCAGCAGCAGCCGCGTGCCGATTCCAACGTCTGCCGGTGACACTCAGTGACGGATTGCGCGTCATGGGACGACACGCGGCTGCACCGCTGCGCAACGCGCACCCGCCGCTTCGCGCCGGCACTTTGCGGCGCGCGGCGCGACACACGGCGGCGGTGCCGAACGCGTATCCCCTTCGACAACATCCGGCAATTGCGCCAGAATCGTTGCCCCGAGGGCGAAAGCCACCTTGACCGCGCAGACGGAAAACCAACGGATGAACCTCGATACGATCCACGCGCGGCTCGATTTCCTGCGCGAAGCGGAACGCCTGAAGGACGTGCTGCGCAGTGGCCATACGTCGAACGGGCGCCCGGAAAGCACCGCCGAGCATAGCTGGCGGCTGTGCCTGATGGCACTCGTGTTCGCCGATGCGCTGCCCGGCGCCGATCCGCTGAAAGTGCTGAAGCTGTGCGTCGTCCACGACCTCGGCGAAGCGCTGCACGGCGACATCCCCGCGATCGAGCAGGCCGCGCATCCGGACAAGAGCGCACACGAACGCGACGACCTGCTGACGCTGACGGCCGGCCTCGACGCCGCGCTGCGTGACGAGATCGTGTCGCTGTGGGATGAATACGAACAGGCCGCGACACCGGAAGCGCAGGCTGTGAAGGCGCTCGACAAGCTCGAAACGATCCTGCAGCACAGCGAGGGCGACAATCCGCCGGACTTCGACTACGCGTTCAATCTCGGCTACGGCCGGCAATACACGAACGCGAGCCCACTGTTCAGCGCGATCCGCGCGATCGTCGATGCGGATACGAGAAAGCGGAGGGACGCCGCCGCGCGGGACGCGTAAGCCGGCGGCGTGCGAACGGCCACGCCGCCCGCGCCTGCCCCATCATTCCGCGACGGCCTGCCCGCGCCGCGCCGGCGCGAACGCCAGCGCGCTTGCCGTCGCCAGCACCGCCACACCCGCCGCGCCGTACACCATCACCCAACCGAACCCGTGCATGAGCGCCGCATGCAAGGCCGCGCCGGTCGGGTCCGCGCGCGCGAGCTCCGGCGCCAGCGCGCGCAGCCCGTCGACGCGCCCCGCCGCGATTTGCTGCGCGAGCGCGCGCAGCGCTGCATCGCCAACCACGCCCGCCACACCCGCCTTCAGGCTTGCGACGATCCCCGCGACCAGCACGAAGCCCATCATCGCGATGTTCAGCGCAAGCGAAATCATCCGTGCGCTCATGTCGATGCCCGACGCCATCCCGGCGCGCGCGCTCGGCACCGCGCCCGTCGTCGTGTTGGTGACCGGCGTGTTCGTGAGCCCGAGCCCGATGCCCGCGACCACACAGCCGGGCAGCATCGTCAGCCAGTCGGCATGCTCGGCCGCGCTGCCGACCCGCATCAGCGCGAAGCCCGCCGCGATCGTGAACAGCCCGCCCGGAATCACGACGCCCGGCCCGTGGCGCATCGCGAGACGCTCGCCGAACGGCGGCGCGATCAGCGTCGGCAGCGTATACGCGAGCAACGCGAGGCCTGCCGTCACGCTGTCGTAGCCGAGCGCGACCTGGAAGAAAATCGGCAGGTAGATCATGAACGGCCAGAAACTGAAGTTCATCCCCATCGAGCCGAAGATCGCACCCGTGAACGCACGGATCCGGAACACCGAGAAATCGAACATCGGGTGCGCACTGCGGCGCTCGGCAACAATGAATGCGGCAAGCGCGAGCACCGTCGCGCCGAGCACGCCGAGCCCGGCGGCGCTCGTCAGGCCGAGCTCGGCGCCCTGCGTGATGTAGAACGCGAGACCGAGCACCGCGAGCGACAGCGTGACGATGCCCGCGACGTCGAGCGAGCCCGCGTGCGGATCGCGCGACTCCCGCACCGCGCCGCCGATCAGCGCGAGCGCGACGGCCGCGAGCGGCACATGAACGAGGAACACCCACGGCCAGCTCGCGACCGCGACGATCGCGCCGCCGACGATCGGCCCGAAACCGAGCCCGATCCCGAACACGATCCCCCAAATGCCGAACGCGCGGCCGCGCTCGCGCCCTTCGCGAAACTGGTGCGACAGCACCGCGATCTGGCAGATCAGCATCGCACCGCCGCTCGCGCCCTGCAGCAGCCGGCCCGCGACGAGCACCGGCACGTCCGGCGCGAACCCGCACAACAGCGACGTCGCGCCGAACAGCACGGTGCCCGCGACATACACGCGCTTGCGGCCGAAGCGGTCCGCGAGCGTGCCGGCCGCCATCAGCACGGTCGTGCAGGCGATCGTGTACGCATTCATGATCCATTGCATGCCGTTGAAGTCGCCATGCAGCACGTGCTCGAGCGTCGGCAGGATCACCGGCACGCTCGAGATCTCGAGGCCGAACATCAGCGAAGTCAGGCAGACGGCCGCGAGCGCGACCGCATTTCGTCGGGTATCGGATAGCGTCATCGATTTCGCGGCGCCGCCCGGCAGCCGGACGGCGCGCACCTCCAGGGTCCAAGAAGGCGTTCGCTGCGCGCGGCCGTGGCGTCGCACGCGATGAACAGGAATCGGTACTATATTGAGAATTTCGTTCCCGATTGAGTCACCGGATTCTCATGACTCGGGAATTCAAGGAACCAATAGGCGATACCCGCAATGACCGACAAACTCGACGGCGTATCGACGTTCGTGCAGGTGGTCGAATCGGGCAGTTTCGCGCTGGCCGCGGAACGGCTCGACATGACGCGTTCGGCGGTCGGCAAGGCGATCGCGCGGCTCGAGAAGCGGCTCGGCGCGCGGCTGCTGCAGCGCACGACGCGCAGCCAGAGCCTGACCGACGACGGCCAGGCGTACTACGACCGCTGCGTACGCGCGCTGGCGGAAATGGAAGCGGCGGAAGCCGATCTCGACTGCGGCCGCAACGAGGCGCGCGGCAAGCTGCGGCTGAGCGTGCCGCTCGCGTTCGGGCATCACTGCGTGACGCCGATCGTGCTCGACCTTGCGCGCACTTACCCGCACCTGCGGATCGACGTGTCGATCACCGACCGTTTCGTCGATCTCGTCGAGGAAGGGATCGACCTCGCGGTGCGGATCGGCGCGCTCGCGGACAGCACGAGCCTCGCGGCGCGGCGGCTCGGCACGCAATACGGCAGCCTCGGCGCGGCGCCGTCGTATCTCGCGCGCTACGGGATGCCCAAGACGCTCGACGACCTGAAGCACCATCGGACGATCGCCTATTCGCGTTCGGGCGTGGTGCAGCCATGGGACCTGCGCGCGCCGGACGGCTCGACGGTGCGGATCGACATGCCGCATCAACTGAGTTTCGACGACGTGCAGGCGATCGCCGCGGCCGGCGCGTCGGGGTTCGGGATTGCGTGGGTGCCGAGCTGGCTGCTCGACCATTACGTGAAGCGCGGGGAGATGGTGGTCGTGCTGGATCGCTGCTTCGTCTGCGAAGGCGACATTCACGCGATCTGGCCGAAGACGCGCTACCTGCCGCGCAAGACCCGCTGCGTGATCGACGCGCTCGCACAGGCGATTCCGCCGATGATCGAGCGCCCGGAGCCCGCAAACAACCAGAAGGCAGGTTGAAGCCGACGCGCCGCACGGGCGCGTCGGGCCATTACATGGCCATCACGCGGCAATCACGCCGCGCCGAGATCGGCGAGCGGATGCGCGAACAGCTTCCACGGCGACGTGAGGAAATGCCGCACGCGTTCGGCGCGCAGCTCGACGAGCGACGCGGGCGCCCAGCGCGGCTTGCGATCCTTGTCGACGAGGTGCGCGCGCACGCCTTCGCAAAAATCGCCGTCCTCGATCGCGCGCGCGACGATCCCGAGCTCCATCCGGAACGATTCGGCGAGCGTCATCTGACGGCCGCGCAGCAGCGCCTCGCGCGTCACCGCGAGCATCGTCGGCGAATGGCCGCGCAGCGCGTCGAGCGTCGCCTGCAGCCACTGCCGGTGCTCGCGCGACAGCTCGTCGCGCGCGAGATCCTGCGCGAGCGTCGCGACGATCCGCTCGACCGTAGAACGCTTGTCGAAATGGCGGACGATCCACGGCATCTGCGTATCGAGCACCGCATGCGGCACGACATTGCACGGCGGCTCGAACACCTTGCGCAGCGCGGCCGGCACGTCGTCGCCCCATTTCACGCTCTCGATGCGCGTCTCGAACGTGTCGAGCCATGACGACGGCACGCACAGGTCCGCGAGCTTCGCCGTGAGCGCATCCGCGCCGGACAGCATCGCCCCCGTCAGGCCGACGTACAGCTCCAGCTCGACGGGCATGCGGGCGAGGAAATGCGTCGCGCCGACGTCCGGCAACAGGCCGATGCGCGTCTCCGGCATCGCGATCTTGCTGCGCTCGGTGGCGACGCGCAGCGTAGCCCCCTGCGCAAGCCCCATGCCGCCGCCCATCGTCACGCCGTCCATCAGCGCGACGACCGGTTTCGGAAACGTATGAATCGCGTAGTCGAGCCGGTATTCGTCGACGAAGAACGGCAGCCACGTGTCGCGCTGCGACGCCATCCGGTACAGCGCGCGCACGTCGCCGCCCGCGCAGAAGCCCTTCTCGCCCGCGCCGCGCAGCACGACCGCGACGATCTGGTCGTCGGTGCGGCAGCGCTCCAGCAGCGCCGCCAGCTCGCACACCATCCCGTGCGACAGCGCATTGAGCGCGGCCGGACGGTTCAGCGTGATCAGCGCGACGCGGTTCAGCACGCGGAACAGCACGTCCGGTGCGGCTTGCGCGGATGCGTCGTGAGTCGTGACCGGCGTGCTCATCGTTCCTGCTCTCCTTCGTCATGCCATTGCGGCGCGCGCTTGCCGAGAAATGCGGCGACGCCTTCGCGCGGATCGTTCGTGTCGAACAGGTCGACGAAGCGCTCGCGCTCGACGGCAAGTGCCGCGCTGCGCGGCACGCCGTGCCGCGCAAGGCCGATCAGCTCCTTGCTGTACGCGACCGCGTGCGGGCTCTGCCGTGCGACGTTGCGCGCGAGCGCGAGCGCCGCGTCGCGCGCCGCGCCGGTGTCGACGACGTCCTCGACGAGGCCGATCCTGAGTGCGGTCGCCGCGTCGACACGCGTGCCGGCGAGAATGATCTTCTTTGCCCAACCTTCGCCGACGAGCCACGGCAGCGTCTGCGTACCGAGCCCGCACGGCAGCAGCCCGACCGACGGCTCGGGCAGCGCCATCTGCGCGTGCGTCTCCGCGATCCGCAGGTCGCACGCGAGCGCGCATTCGAGCCCGCCACCCATTGCGTAGCCGTTGATCGCCGCGATCGTCACGAAGCGCGCGTCGGAAAGCGCCTCGAATGCCGCGCCGAAACGCGATGCCATGTCGCGCGCGACCGCGCGATCGCCGTCGGCGAACGTTTTCAGGTCCGCGCCCGCGCTGAAGAACTTCGGGCCGTCGCCGGTGATGACGAGCGCACGGACGCGCGGGTCGGCATCCAGTTCGGCGACGGTCTGCTGCAACTGCAGCAGACCGTCAGGCGAGAATGCATTCGCGGGCGGGCGCTTGAGCGTCACGCACGCAATCGCGCCATCGTCGACGTAGTCCAGTTCGATCATCACGCGTCCTTCTTCGTTGCCGGTTGGTAGAGGCGGATCACCGCCGAGAAATCGAGCTGCCCGTCGCCGCGGCTGCTCATCGTCTGGTACAGCTGCTGCGCGAGCGCGCCGAGATAGACGGGCTGGCGCGCCTGCTTCGCCGCGTCGTTCGCGAGGCCGAGATCCTTCAGCATCAGGTCGGTGCCGAAGCCGCCCGTGTAGCCGCGCGACGACGGCGCGGTCTCGATCACGCCCGGATACGGGTTGTAGGTATCCGAACTCCAGCAGCGGCCCGTCGACGTGTTGACGATGCCCGCGAGCACCTTCGGGTCGATGCCGAGCGCGACGCCGAGCGACATCGCTTCCGACACGGCTGCCATCGAGATGCCGAGCACGAGGTTGTTGCAGACCTTCGCGACCTGCCCCATCCCGGTCGCGCCGCAATGGACGATGTTCTTGCCCATCCCCGAAAGGACGGGCTTCACGCGCTCGAAATCCGCGTCGCTGCCGCCGACCATGAAGGTCAGCGTGCCGGCCGCCGCGCCGCCCGTGCCGCCCGACACCGGCGCATCGACGAACGCGCCGCCGTGCTCGCGCACGAGCGCGCCGAACGCCTGCGCGCTCGCCGGGTCGATCGTGCTCGAATCGATCACCGTCGCACCCGCGCCGAGCCCGGCCAGCACGCCGCTCTCGCCGGTCAGCACCGAGCGCACGTGCGGCGCGGCGGGCAGCATCGTGATCACGAATTCCGCGCCGGCCGTCGCGTCGCGCGGCGAGCCGGCCACCTGCGCGCCCGCGTCCTGCAGCGCGCGCAGCGCGTCGGCGCTGAGGTCGAATGCGTGCACTTCGTGGCCGGCCTTCAGCAGGTTCAGCGCCATCGGCGCGCCCATGTGGCCGAGGCCGATAAAACCGATCTTCATCACTGCCTCCCTGTCACTGTCAATGCAGACGAATCGTCGTATTCACCGGGCCGGCCGTCGCTTCGTCGTCGAACCAGCGCGCGGTGACCGTCTTGGTCTGCGTATAGAACTGCACGACCTGCTTGCCATACGGGCCGAGATCGCCGAGCTTCGAGCCGCGCGAGCCCGTGAAGCTGAAGTACGGCACCGGCACCGGAATCGGGATGTTGATGCCGACCTGGCCGATGTCGATCTCGCTCTGAAACTTGCGCGCGGCCGCGCCGCTCTGCGTGAACAGGCCGACGCCGTTACCGAACGGGTTCGCGTTGACGAGCGCGATCGCATCGTCGAGCGAGTTGGCCTCGAGCACGACGAGCACCGGGCCGAAGATCTCGTGCGTGTAGATCGACATGTCGGTCTTCACGCCGGAGAAGATCGTCGGGCCGACGAAGTTGCCGCTCTCGTAGCCGGGCACCGTCACGCCGCGGCCGTCGAGTTCGAGCTTCGCGCCTTCCTTCACGCCCGCTTCGATCAGCGACAGGATGCGTTCCTTCGCGGTCTTCGACACGACCGGGCCGACGTCGGTGCCGGCTTCCGCGCCCGCGTTGACTTTCAGCAGCTTCGCCTTCGCGACGAGATCGGGCAGCCAGTCGCGCGCCTCGCCAACGAGCACCGCGACCGACGTCGCCATGCAGCGCTGCCCCGCCGCGCCGAACCCGGCGCCGACGAGCGCGTTGATCGTCTGCTCGCGGTTCGCGTCGGGCAGCACCACCGCGTGGTTCTTCGCGCCCATCATCGCCTGCACGCGCTTGCCGTTCGCACTGCCAAGCTGATACACGTGCGTGCCGACCGCGGTCGAGCCGACGAACGAGATCGCCTTCACGAGCGGATGCGTGCAGATCGCGTCGACGACTTCCTTGCCGCCGTGCACGACGTTCAGCACGCCTTTCGGAATGCCGGCCTCGACCGCGAGCTCGACGAGCTCCATCGTCGACAGCGGATCCTGTTCCGACGGCTTCAGCACGAACGTGTTGCCGCATACGATCGCCATCGGGAACATCCACAGCGGGATCATCGCCGGGAAGTTGAACGGCGTGATGCCCGCGCACACGCCGAGCGGCTGGCGCAGCGTGTACGTGTCGACGCCGCCCGCGACGTTCTCCGCGAACTCGCCGAGCTGCAGCGTGCCGACCGAGCACGCATGCTCGACCACCTCGAGCCCGCGGAAGATGTCGCCTTCGGCGTCGGGCAGCGTCTTGCCCTGCTCGGCGGTCAGCGTCTTCGCGATGCGCTGCTGGTGCGTGCGCACGAGATCCTGGAACTTCAGCATGATGCGCATGCGCGCGGCGATCGGCGTGTTCTTCCACGACGCGAACGCGGCGTGCGCGGCCTGCACGGCCGCGTCGACCTCGGCGACCGTCGCGAACGGCACGCGCGCGAGCACCTGCTGCGTCGCCGGGTTGACGATGTCGCGCCACTCACGGGTGGCGGACTCGACGAATTCGCCGTCGATCAGCAGCTTGACCGTCGGCACGTCTTGTCCCGCTTGGGACGTCGGATTCGCGTTCATCGCTTCAATCTCCTTGGGAGCGCCGCCGTGCGCCACGGCACACCGGCGGCCGGTTCAATGCATCGGCGGGCAGCGCGGGATGCGCGGCCCGCTGTCGGGTCATTTCAGTTCGGCGGCGAAATCCTCTTCCCAGTATTCGCCGGGCATCCGCGCGCTCGTGTCGTCGCCGCGCTCGATCTCGCGGCGGCGCAGCTCGACGCGGCGGATCTTGCCGGAGATCGTCTTCGGCAGGTCCGCGAACTGCAGGCGGCGGATGCGCTTGTACGGCGCGAGCTTCTCGCGCGAGAAGCGGAAGATCTCGAGCGCGAGCGCCGGGCTTGCCTCGTAGCCCTGGCGCAGCGTGACGAAGGTTTTCGGCACCGCGAGCCGCACGGGGTCCGGGCTCGGCACGACGGCCGCCTCGGCGATCGCCGGGTGCTCGATCAGCACGCTTTCGAGTTCGAACGGGCTCAGCCGGTAGTCGGACGACTTGAACACGTCGTCCGCGCGGCCGATGTACACGTAGTAGCCGTCGTCGCCGCGCATCGCGATGTCCGACGTGCGGTAGTGGCCGTCGCGCATCGCGTGGGCCGTCGCGTCGGGGTTGTTCGCATAGCCGTTCATCAGGCCGACCGGGCGCGGCACGTCGGGGCCGATCGGCAGCGCGACCTCGCCTTCGCTGACGGGCACGCCGTCCGGGTCGAGCAACGCGATCCGGTAGCCGGGCAGCGGGCGGCCCATCGAACCTGCGACGACCGGCTGGCCCGGCGAATTGCCGATCAGGCACGTCGTTTCGGTCTGGCCGTAGCCGTCGCGGATCGTGATGCCCCACGCCTTCTTCACGCGCTCGATGACCTCGGGGTTCAGCGGCTCGCCCGCGCCGACGATCTCGCGCAGCTTCACGTCGAACGACGCGAGCGGCTGCTGCACGAGCATGCGCCAGACGGTCGGCGGCGCGCACAGCGTCGTCACCTGGTATTTGACGAGCGCATCGAGCACGACCTTCGGCTCGAAGCGCGCGTAGTTGAACGCGAACACGCACGCCTGCGCATTCCACGGCGCGAAGAAGCAGCTCCATGCGTGCTTCGCCCAGCCCGGCGAGCTGATGTTCCAGTGGATGTCGCCCGGCTGCAGGCCGACCCAGTACATCGTCGACAGGTGGCCGACCGGATAGGTGCGGTGCGTATGTTCGACGAGCTTGGGCTTCGACGTCGTGCCCGACGTGAAATACAGCAGCATCGGATCGTCCGCGTGCGTGACGCCGTCCGGCGTGAATGCGGCGGGTGCCGTATAGCCGTCGTTCATCGCGAGCCAGCCCGCGCCGGGGATCGTCGATGCGGCACCGGCGACGATCTTCTGCTTGAGGTCGAGGCCAGGCTGCTCGAACTTCGCGGTTTCGTTCTCGTCGACGATCGCGTAGGTTGCGCCACCGATCTGCACGCGGTCGCGCACGTCGTCGGCGGAGAGCTGCGTCGTTGCGGGCAACACGATCGCGCCGAGCTTCATCGCGGCGAGCATCGCGTCCCACAGCTCGACGCGGTTCGGCAGCATCAGCAGGATCCGGTCGCCGCGCACGACGCCGATGCTGCGCAGCCAGTTCGCGATCCGCGACGAACGCTCGGACATCTGCGCGAACGAATACGGGTCGCCTTGCGCCGTCGCCGCGTCGACGATCCATAGCGCAGGCTTGTCGTTGCCGCGCGCCATCACGTCGAAGTAGTCGAGCGTCCAATTGAACGTGTCGAGGGCCGGCCACTGGAAATCGCGGTAAGCGGTTTCGTAGTCGGTGCGATGGCGCAGCAGAAAGTCGCGTGCGTCCAGGAAAGCCTGTACCGTCATCGTCATGTCTCCTGTCGGCCGGAGTTAGCGCTTCAGCGCTTACTCCGGCCCCATGCTTCGCGGTCGATCAGAGTTAGCGCTTTAGCGCTTGCTCCGGTTCCATGTCGTACGGCGCACGGTCACGTCGTTGCGTGCCGCGTTCGCCGCGCTGCCCTCGTGCCCATTGCCTGCTGCCGTGGCAACCGTCGCGGCTCAAAGCTGCCGCGCGATCACCATCCGTTGCACTTCGCTGGTCCCCTCGTAGATCTGCGTGATGCGCGCGTCGCGATAGTGACGCTCGACTTCGTAATCGGCGAGATAGCCGTAACCGCCATGAATCTGGATCGCATCCGAGCATACGCGCTCGGCCATCTCCGACGCGAACAGCTTCGCCTGCGACGCTTCCGACAGGCACGGCAGGCCGGCCGTGCGCAGCTTCGCCGCATGGTGCACGAGCAGGCGCGCGGCGTTGATCTGCGTGGCCATGTCCGCGAGCTTCTGCTGGATCGCCTGATGCTCGGCGAGCGGCTTGCCGAACTGCACGCGCTCGCCCGCATAGCGGCGCGCCTTGTCGAACGCGGCACGCGCGATGCCGAGCGCCTGCGCGGCGATCCCGATCCGGCCGCCTTCGAGGTTCGACAGCGCGATCTTCAACCCTTCACCGCGATTGCCGAGCAGGTTCTCCTCGGGAATCGCGCAGTTCTCGAACGTGATCGGGCAGGTATCCGATGCGCGGATGCCCATCTTCTTCTCCGGCTTGCCGACGATGAAGCCCGGCGTGTCGGTCGGCACGAGGAACGCGGAGATGCCGCGCTTGCCGGCGTCCGGATCCGTGATGGCAAAAACGATCGCGATGCCGGCGCGCTGGCCGTTGGTCACGAACTGCTTCGCGCCGTTCAGCACCCATTTGCCGTCACGCAGTTCCGCGCGGGTGCGCAGGTTGTGCGCTTCCGAGCCGGCCTGCGGCTCGGTCAGGCAGAATGCGCCGATCGTGCGGCCGGCCGCCATGTCGCCGAGCCAGCGCTCCTTTTGCGCGGGTGTGCCGAAACCGAGGATCGGCCCGCAGCCGACCGAGTTGTGCACGCTCATCATCGTCGCGCACGCGGCGTCGCCGGCGGCGACCTCCTCCATCGCGAGCGCGTACGCGACGTAGTCGGTATACGAACCGCCGAGCTCCTGCGGCACGATCATCCCGAGCAGGCCAAGCTCGCCGAGCTGCGCGACGACCTCGTCCGGCAGGTGCGCGTCGTGATCCCACTGCGCGGCGTGCGGCGCCAGCACTTCGGTGGCAAAAGCGCGCGCGGCGTCGCGGATCATCCGCTGGTCTTCGGTGTAAAGCTCGTCCATGGCGCTGCTGTCTCCCGGCGGCACGCGTGGCGCGGCCGCAAAGTGTTTGGATGAAACAAGTGTAGGCAAGCGTGCGCAACTGTTCGATGCTCGCCCCGCTCAATTACACTGAGCGTTTTTGCCATAGCACACCGCCGATGAAGCAGGAAGAGAAGGGAGCCAAAGAAAAGGGAACCATCGCGATCAGCCTCGTCGCATACAGTGTCGCGCTCGCGACGCGGCACGGCGTCGCCGCCGAGCCGCTGCTCGCCCAGGCCGGCATCGCGCCCGCGCTGCTCGAGCAGCCGCGCGCGCGGGTGTCCGCGCAGCAGTACGGCGCGCTGTGGAACGCGATCGCGCGGACGCTCGACGACGAATTCTTCGGCCAGGACCGCCACCCGATGCGCAGCGGCAGCTTCATCGCGATGAGCCAGGCGGCGCTCACCGCGCGCGACGGGCTGCACGCGATGGCACGTGCGGTGAATTTCATGCACTGTGTGCTCGACGACCTGCACGCGGAGCTCGACGCGAATCCGCAGCGCGTGCGGCTGCGCTTCGTGCACCGCAACAACGGCGCGACGCCCGCGATGTTCACGTACGCGACCTATTTCATCATCGTCTACGGGCTTACCTGCTGGCTGATCGGCCGGCGCATCCCGCTCCTGCACGCGAGCTTCCGCTGCGACACGCCGCCTGCCGAGCACGAATACCCGTCGATGTTCTGCGACGACATGCGCTTCAACCAGCTCGATTCGTATGTCGATTTCGATCCCGAATTCGCGACGCTGCCGGTCGTGCAGAACGCGAAGACGCTGAAGACGTTCCTGCGCAACGCGCCGGCCAGCTTCATCGTCAAGTACCGCAACCCGAACGCGCTCGCGCAGCGCGTGCGCACGGTGCTGCGCGGCATGCCGCCCGCCGCGTGGCCCGGTGCGTCGGGCATGGCCGCGCGGCTGCACGTGGCCGAGGCGACGCTGCGCCGCAAGCTGCATCAGGAAGGCCACGCGTACCAGTCGATCAAGGACACGCTGCGCCGCGATCTCGCGTTCGAGGCGCTCGCCGATCCGTCGCGCACGATCGCCGACGTCGCCGCGGCGGCCGGCTTCGCGGAGCCGAGCGCGTTCTACCGCGCGTTCCGCAAGTGGAGCGGCCGCAGCCCGGCCGAGTTTCGCGACGAGGTGCTGCAAACCCGTACCGGATCGCCGTTTCCGCAGAAACCGCCTAATCTTTAAACATCGGGCTAGCGCCCTTCCTGCGGGCCGGACAGCGCGCATCCACGCGGCGCCCGGACGTCCCGATGCGCTTTCATCGTCCATCGCCGTTCCCGGCTCCCGACGCGCCGGACCATCACGCGCACCACCCGTTGTCCGCGCGGATCGCTCGCGCCGCCCTGTTTGCGGCGCTGCTCGTCGTGTGCGCGGCCGCGGCCGCCGCCGCGCCGCCTGCCGCTGCCCCCTCTGCCAAGCCCAAGCCGCCCGTCGTCGTGATTCCGATCAGCGGCGCGATCGGGCCGGCCAGTGCCGATTTCATCGTCCGTTCGCTGAAACGCGCGGAGAGCGAGCATGCGCCGCTCGCGATCCTGCAGCTCGACACGCCGGGCGGCCTCGACTCGTCGATGCGGCAGATCATCAAGGCGATCCTCGGCTCGCCGGTGCCGGTCGCCGCGTTCGTCGGCCCGAGCGGCGCGCGCGCGGCGAGCGCGGGCACCTATATCGTCTACGCGAGCCACATCGCGGCGATGGCGCCGGGCACCAACCTCGGCGCGGCGTCGCCGGTGCAGATCGGTATCGGCGGCAGCGCGCCGGGCGGCAGCCCGCCTTCGCCATCCGGCGCATCGGCCGCGTCGAGCGTGTTGCCGAGCGACACCGCGTCGACCGAAATCCGCAAGGCGATGCAGGACGCGTCCGCGTACATCCGCGGCCTCGCGCAACTGCGCGGGCGCAACGCCGCATGGGGCGAGCGCGCGGTGCGCGAAGCGGTGAGCCTGTCCGCCGAGGAAGCGCGCACGCAACACGTCGTCGACCTGGTCGCGCAGGATGCGGCCGACCTCGCACGGCAGGTCGACGGCCGCACCGTATCGACCACGGCCGGCGCGCACAAGCTCGCGACCGCGCAGGCGCCGCTCCTCGTCGTCGAGCCGGACTGGCGCAGCCGCTTCCTCGCGATCATCACCGATCCGAACGTCGCGCTGATCCTGCTGACGATCGGCATCTACGGCCTGTTCTTCGAATTCGCGAACCCGGGCTTCGTGCTGCCGGGCGTGGTCGGCACGATCTGCCTGCTGATCGGCCTGTTCGCGATGCAGCTTCTGCCGGTCAACTATGCCGGCCTCGCGCTGGTGCTGGTCGGGCTCGCGTGCCTGATCGCCGAGGCGTTCCTGCCGACCTTCGGCGTGCTCGGCTTCGGCGGCATCGCGTCGTTCTCGATCGGTGCGCTGATGCTGATCGATACCGACGTGCCGGGCTACGGCATTCCGTGGCAGGTGATCACGAGCCTCGCGCTCGGCGGCGGGCTGCTCGTCGCGGGCGTGTCGACCGTGGCGCTGCGCGCGCGGCACCGGCCGGTCGTGAGCGGCGCCGAAGCGATCGTCGGCAGCATCGGCGAAGTGCTCGACGACGGCTTGCGGCCCGACCAGCCGCAGACAGCCGCCGGCCCGGCGCCGTCCGCCGCCGGCTGGGCGCGCGTGCACGGCGAGCGCTGGCGCGTCGCGTGCAATGCGCCGCTCGCCGCGGGCTGCAGGGTGCGCGTCACGGGCCGTCACGGGCTGATGCTCACCGTCGCCCCGCTTTATGACACGCCGGCTGCCCCGCAAGGGACCGGAGCAGGCGCTGATGCGCCAACGCCGGCCGGCCGCGAAGCATGGGATCCGGGCAAACGCTGAAGCGCCAGCTCGGCACAACAAAGGAGAACAACCATGATCGGCTACACGTTCGGCTTCAGCAGCCTCCTGATCGTCTTCGCGGTGCTGCTCGTCGCGTCGTCGATCCGTATCTTTCGCGAATACGAGCGCGGCGTCGTGTTCATGCTCGGGCGTTTCTGGAAGGTCAAGGGCCCGGGCCTCGTGCTGATCATCCCGATCGTCCAGCAGGTCGTGCGGATCGACCTGCGCACCGTCGTGTTCGACGTGCCCGCGCAGGACGTGATCACGCGCGACAACGTGTCGGTGAAGGTGAATGCGGTCGTGTATTTCCGCGTCGTCGATCCGGAGAAGGCCGTGATCCAGGTCGCGCGCTTCTTCGAGGCGACGAGCCAGCTCGCGCAGACCACGCTGCGCGCGGTGCTCGGCAAGCACGAGCTGGACGCGCTGCTCGCCGAACGCGAGCAACTGAACGCCGATATCCAGAAAACGCTCGACGCGCAGACCGACGCGTGGGGCATCAAGGTGTCGACGGTCGAGATCAAGCACGTCGACCTGAACGAGACGATGGTGCGCGCGATCGCGCGGCAGGCGGAAGCCGAACGCGAGCGGCGCGCGAAGGTGATCCACGCGGAAGGCGAGCTGCAGGCGTCGGAGAAGCTGCTGCAAGCGGCGCAACGGCTCGCGCAGCAGCCGCAGGCGATGCAGCTGCGCTATCTGCAGACGCTGACGACGATCGCTGCCGACAAGAACTCGACGATCGTGTTTCCGCTGCCGGTCGACCTGCTGACAGCGGTGCTCGACCGCTTCGGCCCGCCGCGCGACCGTTGAGCGTGGCTACGATGCATCACGCCAGCAGCTTGCGCTCCGTCTTGCCGTACTTGATCGACTTCTCGTCCGGGATCATCAGCCCCGTGTGCTCGTCGCGGCCCTGCAGGATGAAGCGCGCGTTCGCGTTGCCGATCTGCTCGGCCGCGAGCTTGCTGTCCGCGCCGATCTCGCCCTTCTTCATCCGGTTGACGATCACGCCGACCGACGTGTCCTTGAAGTCGCGCAGCATCCACGCGTCGCCGTCGCTGTCGCCCGCCACCAGCACCGGGCCGTAGCCCTTCTGCGCCTGCAGCACGTTGCGGATGCCGACGGTCTTGCCGGGGCCCCAGTTGAAGTGCCAGCCGGCCGGATAGGTGCTCGTGTACTTGCCGTCCTGCATGTCGAGGCGCAGGCCGATCACGTTCGCGGGCGGCACGCCGTAGCCGTAGTTCGGATTGCCGGCGAACACGCGCACGACGTCATCGAGCGACGCGGTGCTCACGTACACGTCGATGCCGTTCTCGCGCAGCGTGTGCATCAGCGCGCGGATTTCCTCGTGAATGCGGATGCCGTGGAAATGCGTGTCGGCCACGACGCCAGCCTTGCCGGGCAGCGTCTTCGGGCTTTCATACTTCACCTTGCGCAGCGCGTCGCCGATGCCGTGGTTGTTCGACGCCTCGGCCATCGCCTGCAGCTCGGCGGTCGTCATGTTCTTGTAGAAGTAGATGATCCACTTGTAGCCGATCTCGAGCGGATGCGTGTCGCAGATCGCGTCGTACATGAAGTACAGCTTCGCGCGGAAATCCTTGAACTGATCCGTCTCGCGGATCTCGTCGAGGCTCTTGTCGCCGCCGAATCCCTTGTAGTTCGCGTAGAGCCAGCGGTAGTCGGATTCGACGTCGGCGGCGAGGTCCTCCATCGACACCGGCTTGCCGTCCACCGTCGTGTAGTCCTTCATGAACGTGCCCTTCGGCACGTCCTTCCACATCACGCCGACGAATTCGTCCGGCGTCAGCTTGTACTGCAGGTTGTTGATCTGGTACATCAGCAACGCCTCTTCGCAGTCGTTCATGATGCACGTGTTGTCCCAGTCGAATACCGCGTACGGGCGACGGTTCGCGTCGTAGCGCTTGCTCTTCACGCCGTACTGGTCGAGCACGGCCTGCAGGCGCGCGGCGTTGACGGGCGACCAGCGGCCCGGGTCGAGCGTGTCCGGGGTGGTCGCGTTCTTCGCGTCGGCGATGCCCGTCTTGAGCATCAGCGGCGTTGCGGCGGTGGCTGCAGCGAGGGTGTTCAGAAACTTGCGGCGTTGCATGGTCTCTCTCCGTTGGAATGGGAATCCGGTTTCGGTGACGCGCCCCCGCCCGGCGCTTGATGCTTGATGCGCCCCGCTGCGACCGGCGACATACAGCCGCCGGGCGAAGCCGGCGGCGGCTCCGAAATGGC
The DNA here is from genome assembly GCF_003854275.1 of Burkholderia sp. Bp8963. GTDB lineage: Bacteria > Pseudomonadota > Gammaproteobacteria > Burkholderiales > Burkholderiaceae > Burkholderia. Next base: position 22,025 of record NZ_QTQP01000009.1, on the reverse strand, counting down.
GGTGCATGATCTGGCGAAATTATTTCAAAAATATGACGAATACCCGCCAGGGTGCGACAACAAGCTGATCCGGAACGACATCCGCATTCCCGAGGATTCCCTCGAAACTGGGAAAAGCCCTCATCCCGAAGCACTGGTGCGTGCGGCGGAACCGACTATGATGATGACATCACTCAATGGCACATTAAATGCTGACTGAATAATCCGCGGCGGCGACGCCGGGCGGAAGCGTTCCGGGTCAGCGTTCCAGAACTTTGTACGGAACCCGCGTAGGCGCTAACGCGCCAACGCTGGCCAACAGGAGACACCGCACCATGTCCGACCATCCGCTGCCCGAAGTCCATCTGGAAGAGCTGGCACAGTTCCGCGCGGTCCAGCAGCTCGCCTACCGCTGCGTGGAAACCGTCGGCGGCATGCTCTACCCCGGCATCACCGAGAAGGAAGCGGCGCGCCTGCTCACCGAATGGCTGCAGGACCACGGCGTGCACGACTGGCTGCACAAGCCGTTCGCGTGGTTCGGCGACCGCACCGCGTTCGAAGGCTTCTCGGGCCTCAAGCACATGGGCGGCTTCAACCTCGCGTTCTTCCCGAGCCACCGTCAGCTCGAGACCGACATGCCGGTGATCCTCGACGTCGCGCCGGTGCTCGACGGCGTCGTCGCCGACGTCGGCTACGCGCACTGCCTCGGCGAGAACCCGATCCTCGAGCAACTGCAGGACGACCTGATGAACCACCGCGAGCTGATCGTGCGGCTCGTCCGGGAACGCCGGCCGATGGCCGAAGTCGCGCAGGCCGTCGATGCGCTGTGCCGCCGCCAGGGCGTCGAGCCGCGCCACAAGGCGTATCCGTTCAAGGTGCTCGCGCACCGCGTCGCGAAGATCCACAAGCTGTCGAAGCCGCGCTTCGTCGCGCGCTTCGGGCTGAACGCGACCCGCAACCTGCTGCTCGACCAGGGCCGCGCGGCGAAGCAGCAGGGCTGGTCGCCGCTGTGGTCGATCGACCGACGCTCCGAGCACGCGCCGGTGCCGGGCCTGTGGGCCGTGGAGCCGCACCTGGGCTTCGCGGGCGTCGGCGCGAAGTTCGAGGAGCTGCTCGTGATCACCGACGACGACGCGTACTGGCTCGACGACGATCTGCCGCACGTGCGCCGCTGGCAACGCCGCCAGGCTGACTGCACGCCGGCGGTCGCGAACGCGCAGGCAGCAGCCTGACGCACCGCGCGGATCTCCCTCCTTCTGAACGGACACACGATGCAGCCACTTTCCGACGAAGCGCCGCTGGCCCTGTTCGATTCGGTGTTCACCGAAACCGCCGTCGCGTCCGGCGACCTGACGCTCGCGGTCAGAGCCTGGGGCGACCCGGCCCGCACGCCCGTCGTGCTCGTGCACGGCTATCCGGACAACAGCAGCGTCTGGCAGGACGTCGCGCCGCGGCTCGCGCGCCAGCACTACGTGATCGCGTACGACGTGCGCGGCGCGGGGCTGTCGGGCGCGCCCGCACGCACGGCCGACTACCGGCTCGCGAAGTTGACCGACGACTTCATCGCGGTGATCGACGCGCTCTGCCCCGGCCGCCCCGTCCATCTGATCGCGCACGACTGGGGCTCGATCCAGGGCTGGGAATTCGTCACCGAGCCGCGGCTCGCCGGCCGGATCGCGTCGTACACGTCGTGCTCGGGCCCGTGCCTCGACCACGTCGGCTTCTGGCTGCGCGAACGCGTGCTGCATCCGACGCCCGCGTCGCTCGGCAAGCTCGGCGGCCAGCTCGTGCGCTCGTGGTACGTGTACCTGTTTCACCTGCCGTTCATCCCCGAGCTCAACTGGCGGCTGTGGCTCGGCCGCGCGTGGCCGGGGCTGCTGCGCCGCGTCGAGAAGACGCCGGTCGCGCCGCGCGCGACGCAGGCCGATGACGGCGCGCGTGGCGTGCGCCTCTATCGCGCGAACTTCATCCGCTGCGTGTTCACACCGCGCGAGCGTTACGCGCACGCGCCCGTGCAGACGATCGTGCCGCTCGGCGACAAGTACGTGAGCCCGGCGCTGTCCGAAGACCTGTCGCGCTGGGTGCCGCAGTACTACCGGCGCGAGGTCGCCGCCGGGCACTGGCTGCCGCTCGCCGATCCCGCGCGCTTCGCGGGCCTCGCGCAGCAGCTGATCGACGCGGTCGAAAGCGGTACGGAACCGCCCGCGCTCGCGAACGCGCGCCGCCGCGCGACGAGCGGGCGCTTCAGCGGCAAGGTCGCGGTCGTCACCGGTGCCGGCAGCGGGATCGGCCGCTGCGCGGCGCTCGCATTCGCACGCGAAGGCGCGACCATCGTCGCGGTCGACATCGACCAGGCGAGCGCCGAGCGCACCGCGCTGCTGGTCCGGCTGATCGGCGCGCAGGCCCATGCGCGACGCGTCGACGTCGGCTCGGCCGACGAGATGGAAGCGCTGGCCGACTGGGTCGGCAGCGCGCTCGGCGGCGCGGACGTTGTGGTCAACAACGCGGGCATCGGCATGGCGGGCGGCATGCTCGACACGAGCGCCGCGCACTGGGAGCGGATCCTGCACGTGAACCTGTGGGGCGTGATCCACGGCTCGCGGCTGTTCGCGCAGCAGATGGCCGCGCGCGGCAGCGGCGGCCACATCGTCAACACCGCGTCCGCGGCTGCATTCGGGCCGTCGCGCGACCTGCCCGCGTACGCGACGACCAAGGCCGCCGTGCTGATGCTCAGCGAATGCATGCGTGCGGAGCTCGCCGAAAAGGGCATCGGCGTGACGGCCGTGTGCCCCGGCTTCGCGGAAACCGGAATCATGGCGTCGACGCAATACGCGGGCGCCAATGCGCAGGACGAAGCGCGCCTGCGCAAACGCGCGACGAAGCTCTACCAGATGCGCGGCCTGAAACCCGAAACCGTCGCGCAGGCGATGGTCGACGGCGTGCTGCGCAACCGGCCGGTCGTCGCGGTCGGCACCGAAGCGCACGCGCTGCGCTTCGTCGGCCGCTTCATGCCGTGGCTCGGCCGGATGATCGCCCGCGTCAGCATGGCATCGCATTGACTGCGCAACAACGGCGCAACAACGCTGCCAATACGCAACCACATCGCCGCACACGGAGACACACATGACCGCTACCGCCGACTACCACCCGATCAAAGCCCGCCACGTGAAGTTCGACTTCAGCGACACGCCGATCACGTGGGTGCCGAACGATCCGGGCAGCACGCACATCATCAATACGCTGAACCTGCTGTTTCCGGAAGGCGAGCTGTGGTTCTGCCGCGTGTACAACAAGGCGCTGCCGCAGATCACCGATGCGCGGCTGCGCGACGAGGCCGAAGGCTTCCTGCGGCAGGAGGCCGTGCATTCGCGCTCGCACGGCGGCGTGCTCAAGCACTACTACGACCGCCACGGGATCGACACGAAGCCGTTCACGCAGAAGCTCAACTGGCTGTTTACGCGCGTGCTCGGCGAAGCGCCGTTCGGCCTGAAGATCGGCCATACGCGCTTCTGGCTGCGCCAGCAGCTCGCGGTGATCGCGTCGCTCGAGCATTTCTTCGGCTACCTCGGCAACTGGGTGCTGAACGCGCACGGGCTCGACGAAGGCCACGCAGATCCGACGATGGTCGACCTGCTGCGCTGGCACGGCGCCGAGGAAGTCGAGCACCGCACCGTCGCGTTCGACATCTACCGGCATCTGGGCGGCACGTATCCCGAGCGCTGCCTGCACATGGCGTTCGTGATCGTGCTGCTGCTCTACTACATCACGAAGGGCGCGAAGTTCATGTACCGGCGCGATCCGGACGCGGGCCGCTACCCGGGGTTCGCGCTGGCGTGGTGGCAAGGCTCGCGGCGCGGACACCTGCCGTCGTTCTGGAAGGTGATCGGCGCGGCGCTGCGCTACTTCAAGCCGAGCTACACCCCGCATCACGAAGGCTCGACCGAGCAGGCGCTCGACTACCTCGCACGCTCGCCCGCCGCGCAGGCGGCAGCGCATGGCGGCAACTGGGGCGCGAGGAAGGGAGCGACGAAGGGCGCGTAACAAAAGCCGGCACGCACGCACCGCCCGGCGAAATGCGTACAATCGCGGCTTCATTTTCCCGGAGGTGCCGCGATGGCCATGAAGAAAACCGATCTCGAAAAGAACAAGGCGCTCAAGCTGACGCACGCGATGAAGCAGTCGAGCTCCGCGCGCTTCGGCAAGGGTTCCGAAGCGGCCGCCCCGCTCGACCGCCGCGCGCAGCGCAAGCTCGACCAGGAGCAAGGGCTCGTGCCGTTCGCGTGCAAGCTCAATGCCGAGCTGGTCGAGCAACTGAAGGTGCGCGCGGCCGAGCACCCGAACGGGATGACGGGCCTGTTGTCCGAACTGCTCGTGAACGCGCTCGCGCAGCGCGACGCGTAATCCGCGCGTATCTCGAAATTTCCGTTGATTTCCGTTGACAATGCGGCGCGTGCACGACACACTCGTTCGCATGCCTACGTTCAAGCTCGTCGCCATCGCGATTAATCGCCGAGTGAACGCCCATTCGGGCGAGTCACCGGAGGCGCTTGTGCGTTAGCATCGACAGCAGTACCGCATGTCACACAAGGCCTCGCCGGAAACGGATGAGGCCTTTTTGTTCTGGTGCACGTCATCCGCCCGGCTCAACGGATGGAGATGACGATGGACCAAGCCCGCCAGTTGTTTGTTCGTCCCGATCTGCGCCGCCCGGACGCGATCGCATTGCCGAGAGTCGTGATTCATTTTGCCGTCGCGCCGCGCAAGACGCTGACGTGGCGCGCGCCGAACGATGCCGAAATCCGTTCGCACGACGCGCCGCTGTGGCTGACGCGCCAGGCGAGCGTCGACGATTACTGGATACAACCCGGCGACGTGCTGCGCATTGCGCGCGGCGAACGCATCTGGCTGAGCACGGATGCCGACCGGCCGGCCGAGGCGTCGATCACGACTGCATACGTGCAGCGCGACGCGCGATTGCGGCGCGTGCTCGCACGGATGCAACGCATGATGCGCGGCGTCTGGCGAAGTCCGGAATGAGGCGAACGCCGTCACGCGCGCATCGCGCGTGATGACGGTGTGACCGCACGCAACTGCCGAATGCAATTGCCGAATGCAACTGCCGAACGAAATTGCGTGAGCGCACCTGCGACGCATCGCAGGTGCGTCACGAATGACGCGGCACGCCGATGCGTGCCGCGAGCGCTCGCGCGCCGAGCGCGAACATCAGGTGCTGGCGGCGAGACGCGGGCCCGTGCCGCGAGGACTGGATTCGATTTCAGGACGTTGCGACGGATGAGCGCTCACCCAAGGATCGATGCCCTGCTTCTGCACCTCCTCGAGAAAGGACACGCGCGTGCGCCAGTAATCCGCTTGTAATTTCGCATCGATCACGCGCTGCTCGGCAGTGAACAGTTCCATGCGCGCAGTTACGAGCATCGACGCAGCGGTTTTCTCCGGCGTGGGAGCGTGCCGCATCGCCCAACGGCTGATCCAGTTCAACATGCTGACCTCCGTGAAAACGGACAAACCCGCATCGGGCAATCGCAACCGGCCACGCGCCTGCCCGTACGCGCAACGGCCGCCGCCACACTTCACGCGCTGGCGCTGCACGGGCCGTCGACTCCCCGGCGTCGGCGGCGATCGGCCCGGCGTGTGTGCGCGGAGTCTCTATCCTAAAAAGAGTTGCCGGTTAACGCGATGTGGTCTTGCAATCTTTTACACAGAAACCACAGTCCGCACTGCAGCACGATATGACAGTTGCGTGCGGAACGGCTTCGGCGCAGGATAGCCCGATTCCCGCGGTGCGCTGGACGGACGAACGGATTGCATCGTTCCGCGTGTGCCGCTGTCGCATGCCACCTGGCACCGGCCGCAATTTGCGCCGCACGTCGCACTGCTTCCGTTCAGCATGCGGCCGCTCCGTTTCATCCACATGTCGATGCTGGCGCCACGCTTGCACGCGTCGTAGCAGCGCGCTTTCCGCCGCCCGCTTTCCGCTGCTTTCCCCCGCTTTCCCCCTTTCCGCCGCCTTCTCCGTGCGAACCGGTAAAATGCGCGCCGCCGCGCGGCCACGCTGTCAGGCTTGCGGTGCCGTCCGCCGATCGCGCCCCACGACTATATCGTCCGACCTATCCCGGCTATTACAATCCGCCGATAGACCGGCATTAGTGGCTGGTTACATTACGCCGACCGTGCACGGTTGGCCGCGCATACAACAACTCGACTCAACAAGCAACACGACAACCCGACCGGAGAAACGTCTTCATGGAATCCATCAAGCGGTATTTCGGCTTCGAAGAAGCCGGCACCGACTTCCGCACCGAAATACTCGCGGGCGTCACCACGTTCCTGACGATGGCCTACATCATCTTCGTGAACCCCGCGATCCTCGGTGACGCCGGCATGCCGAAGGAATCCGTGTTCGTCGCGACCTGCCTCGTCGCGGCACTCGCGTCGCTGATCATGGGCCTGTATGCGAACTACCCGATCGCGTGCGCGCCCGGCATGGGCCTCAACGCGTATTTCGCGTACACCGTCGTGAAAGGCCTCGGCTTCTCGTGGCAGGCCGCGCTCGGCGCCGTGTTCATCTCCGGCTGCCTGTTCCTGCTCGTCACGCTGTTCCGCGTGCGCGAAGCGATCGTCAACGGCATTCCGAAATCGCTGCGGATCTCGATCACCGCGGGCATCGGCCTGTTTCTCGGCATCATTTCGCTGAAGACGTCGGGCGTGATCGTCGGCAGCCCGGCCACGCTCGTCACGCTCGGCGACCTGCACAAGCACGACACGATCCTCGCGATCATCGGCTTCTTCACGATCGTCACGCTCGACCACCTGCGCGTGCGCGGCGCGATCCTGATCGGCATCCTCGGCGTCACGATCCTGTCGTTCTTCTTCGGCGACAACCAGTTTCACGGCGTGTTCTCCGCACCGCCGTCGATCGATGCCACGCTGTTCAAGCTCGACATCGGCGCTGCGCTGTCGACCGGCATCATCAACGTGATCCTCGTGTTCTTCCTCGTCGAGCTGTTCGATGCAACCGGCACGCTGATGGGCGTCGCGAACCGCGCGGGCCTGCTCGTCCACGGCAAGATGGACCGCCTGAACAAGGCGCTGCTCGCCGACAGCACCGCGATCGTCGCGGGTTCGGTGCTCGGCACGTCGTCGACGACTGCGTACATCGAAAGCGCGTCGGGCGTGCAGGCTGGCGGCCGCACCGGGATGACGGCGCTCACCGTCGCGGTGCTGTTCCTCGCGTGCCTGTTCATCGCGCCGCTCGCGGGCGTCGTGCCCGGCTACGCGACCGCACCTGCGCTGCTGTACGTGTCGTGCCTGATGCTGCGCGAGATGGTCGAGGTGCCGTGGGACGACGCGACCGAAGCCGTGCCGGCCGCGCTGACCGCACTGCTGATGCCGTTCACGTACTCGATCGCGAACGGCGTCGCGTTCGGCTTCATCGCATACGGCGGCCTCAAGCTGCTGACGGGCCAGGCGCGCCAGGTCAAGCCGATCGTGTGGCTCATCGCCGCCGTGTTCCTGTTCCGCTTCTTCTATCTCGGCAGCGAATGAGCATCATTTGACGCGCTGCGCGGCATGACGAAAGACGCCACCTTCGGGTGGCGTTTTTGTTGCCGCGATCGCGCGCGCAGGCACGCCGTCCGTGCCGATACGACACGGGCGCCATGCATGCCGCCGGCGCCCGCTCGACCGACACCCGGTCTTCAAGTCCGCCAGTTTGCCTCGTAGAAGCGTACGTAGCCGCTGCGCAGCGTCACGCATTGCGCGCGCGTTTCCGACAGCAGGCGCCGCGCGGCCGCCTCGATGCGATCCCGGTGCATGTCGAACGCACCGACCATGTCCTCAAAACGCGGCGATGCCGCACCGAAGTGGTCTTCGAGCGCCTCGGCGGTGATGTGGCATTGGACTCGCTCGCCATTGACCAACGCCGGAAACGCGAGCGTCAGTTCGCGCCCCGAATACTCGGGCGCCTCGTTCGGGAAATTGATCTGCATGGGAGCCGCCTCGACCGACCGGTAGAAAATGAGTGACCGCGTACGTCGTCCGCTACCGGCCGGACGAAGTGTTCGCGGGCAGACCAGCAGTGGCACGCCGCGCGGGAGTGTGGCGCGGACAATGCGTACCGGTTGCATTCACTTTAGACGGTTTCGCGCAGGAGGCAAATTTTGCGACACGCGTCATTCCGACGCGGTGTTCGTCAGCACAATGGGTGATCCGGCACCGGATCCGGGCCGGCGTCAGTGCGGGTCTTTCGGCCACACGTTCAGTGCGATCGCGGTCGTCGTGACACCCAGCGCGATTGCTGCGGCGCCGTATCGCACCGCGTTGTCCAGATCGAAGAGGAGGCCGTGGATCGCGACCCCGATGCCGGCCAGCATGACGAACGTGGCGATTGCCGCCAGTACGACCCTGAGTTCCGTCCGAACCATGATGCGTCCCCCGAACGGATGCATGTCGCGTCGCATGCATGTTGCGCTGCGGAACACGGCGCGTGCGTGCTCCATTTCCATCATTGCAGGCGCGTCTCCAAAAGCAAGCAGAATTTGTACGCGGTCGCGCAACGCGTGCGGCGCTTGTATGATGGGGCGTACCCGCGCGGCCGGCTCCGCGCCGGGTGCGCGTTGCGAGCGGGGAACGCACCTCGCCGACGGATTCGGTTTTGCATGGGATCGGCGCTTGCGCGTTGGCGTCAACCGCGGTCGAACGCAAAGCATCGGATCGGAAGCCAGCGCCGAAGCGCCGGCTCCGATCAACTGGAGACAAGAAATGCCGCAATCTTCCGTGCTGCCCGCCACCGCGGGCCGCATCGACCTGCTCGCGCAGGCGCATGCCCGTTCGACGGCGGTCGGGCTGCGCGCGGACGAGCTGCCCGATTTCTCGCCGCTGTCGCGCATCGCGCTGCGCGAGCTGATCGACACCCATCACGCGCTGTTCGCGCACGCGCGCCCCGTGATGGAAAACCTCCATGCGCAGATCGCCGACACCCAAAGCCTGGTGCTGCTGACCGGCCCGGACGGCGTGATCCTGCACAGCATCGGCGACGCCGACTTCATCGAGAAGGCCAACCGCGTCGCGTTGTGCCCGGGCGTGTCGTGGGCGGAAGGCGCACGCGGCACCAATGCGATCGGCACCGCGCTCGCATCGGGGCAGGCGCTCGCCGTGCACGCGTCGGAACACTTCCTGCGCGCGAACCACATCCTCACCTGCTCGTGCGCGCCGATCGTCGACCCGTTCGGGCGGACGATCGGCACGCTCGACGTGAGCGGCGATCCGCGCGGCTTCAGTCCGCATACGCTTGCGCTCGTGCGCATGTCCGCGCAACTGATCGAGAACCACCTGTTCGCGAACCAGTGCGCGGAAGCGCTGCGCGTGCGCTTTCACGCGCACGAGGAATGCGTCGATTCGCTGTTCGCGGGCCTCGTCGCGTTCGGGCCCGACGGCGGGCTGATCGCCGCGAACCGCAGCGCGCAATTTCAGCTCGGCGCGACCTTCGACGTCCTGCAGCACCAGGGCTGCGATGCATTGTTCGGCATGCGCTTCGGAATGCTCGCGCAGCAGGCCGCCCGCGCACCGGGTGCGATGTTCCGGCTCACGCTGTCGAGCGGCGTGCGCGTGCTCGCGCGCTGCGAATTCGCGGATGCGCAGAAGACAGCCGTTACGGTCACGCCGGCCGCCGCGCCCGCTGCGCGCACCCGCGCGGCCGATCCCGACGCGATCACGTTCGCGACGCTCGACACCGGCGACACGTGCATGGCCGCCGTGCTCGAGCGGGTCGCGAAAATCCGCGGACGCGACCTGCCGCTGCTGATCCTCGGGCAGACCGGCACCGGCAAGGAATGGCTCGCGCGCGCGCTGCATCATGCGTCGCCGCGCGCGGACGGCCCGTTCGTCGCGGTCAACTGCGCGGCGCTGCCCGATTCGCTGATCGAGGCCGAGCTGTTCGGCTATGAAGACGGCGCGTTCACCGGCGCGCGCAAGCGCGGCAGCCCCGGCAAGATCGTGCAGGCCGACGGCGGCACGCTGTTTCTCGACGAAATCGGCGACATGCCACTCGCGCAGCAGGTGCGGCTGATGCGCGTGCTGCAGGAACGCGCGGTGATGCCGCTCGGCGGCGCGCGCGCGGTGCCCGTCGACGTGCGCGTGGTGTGCGCGACGCACCGCGACCTGCGCGCGATGATCGCGGCAGGCACGTTCCGCGAGGACCTGTTCTACCGGATCAACGGGCTCGCAGTCACGCTGCCGCCGCTCGCGACGCGCACCGACCTGCCGGTGCTCGTCGACCGGATTCTCGAGCGGCTCGCGCGCAGCGAGCCGATGCCGCGCCGGATCGCGCCCGACGTGCTCGCCGCGTTCGCGCGTCACCGCTGGCCCGGCAACCTGCGGCAGATGACCAACGTGCTGCGCACCGCGGGCATGCTGGCCGAAGACGAACCGGAGATCGCGCTCGCGCATCTGCCCGACGATTTCTGGCTCGACTGCGACGCGCCGCTCGCGGAGCCGCACGCGCCCGCTGAGGCGGCGGCCGACGCGACGACGCTGCTGGATCACCAGGCGGCGGTGATCGGCGCGGCGCTCGCGCGGCACGGCGGCAACGTATCGGCGGCCGCGCGGGAGCTGGGGCTCGCGCGCAACACCGTGTACCGGCATCTGCGCCGGCACTGACGGCGCGCACGCCGGGTGTGCAGCGGATAGGCAGCGGACGGGTTCGGGTATGCTTGGCGGCTTGCCGTGACCGATTCGCCGCTTTCTTCCGACATGACCGATTCCGAACGTCCCCCAACCGCGTGCGTCGAACCGCTCGGCGTGTGCTTCGACGCCCCCGACTCGCTGACGTTGCTCGAGGCAGCCGCGTTCGCCAACGTGTCGCTGCCGCGTTCGTGCCGCAACGGCACGTGCCGCACGTGCCTGTGCCGGATCGTCAGCGGCAGCGTGCGCTACACGGTCGAGTGGCCGGGGCTGAGCCGCGAGGAAAAGGCCGAAGGCTATACGCTGCCGTGCGTGGCGGTCGCGACGTCGGACGTCGTGATCGACGTGCCGGACGCGGTCGTGCGCTGACCGTGCCGCGTCGGCCGCGGCGCGCATGACCCGCGATGCGCGACCGTTGCGCGCGCGGTATGGCGGTGGATCATTTGGCGGTGGATCATTCGGCGGTGGATCATTTGGCAGTGGATGAACGCACTCATGGAGAACGTCATGACCGAGCAGACCGATCGCATCGAAAAGCAGACCCTGTTGCCTGCCCCGCTGGATCGCGTGTGGGAGGCCGTCAGCAATTCCGGGGAATTCGGCAGCTGGTTCGGCGTGGCGTTCGACGGGCCGTTCGTCGCCGGCCAGCGGCTGTTCGGCCGGATCACGCCGACGACCGTCGACGCGGACGTCGCGAAGGCGCAGGAGCCGTATGCCGGCGCGGTGTTCGAAATCGCCGTCGACCGCGTCGAGCCGAAGCACCTGTTCTCGTTCCGCTGGCATCCGTTCGCGATCAATCCGGGCGTCGACTATTCGAGCGAGCCGATGACGCTGATCACGTTCACGCTCGAAGACAGAGCGGACGGCACGCTGCTGACGCTCACCGAAGCCGGGTTCGATCAACTGTTCGCCGAGCGCCGCGCGAAGGCGTACGAGATGAACGACCACGGGTGGACCGCGCAGATGATGCTGATCGGCAAGTACCTGGCGAAGCACGCGTAAGGTGCGGGCGCCGGGCGGCCACGACGCTGGAGTTCCTGGATCGCGCGTTGCGCGCCGTCTGTGCGGATGACGGCGGTGTCATTGCGGGTAGTCCGTCAAGCACACGATTCGTCGGGATCGCGCCGCGCAGGCGCCCACGGTCAGCGCGGTAACGCGCGACGGACAACGCTCGCCACGCGGATCCACACCGCCGCTCATTCGACGCAAATCCCCTCCACCGCCACCTTCCGGACATGGCGGCTGCCCGGCCCGCTCGCCCGCATCTGATCCATGTCCTGGCGGACGACGGCAATCGGGCCGCGCTCCATCTGCGCGACGTGTTGAAAAGCACATTCCGGATCGGCACGTGACGCGTGGGTGTGTTGCGGCGGTGCCGCTGTTGCAGCACGCCAATGCGTGACGATGCACGACAGCCGCCGCGCGCCCGTCACGTGATCACATCGGATCGTGCGAAAACCAAAGCACTGCGTCGCCTCCTGCTCACATCGACACGGCAGACGCAGTTGCAACGCGAACGCATAACGGCTACCGCGTGTCGAGCCACTGCGGCTTGTTCGCTGTCAGCCAGGCGTTCACGTCGATCATCAACGCAGTGGCGCTGGCAAAACACTCGCGCACCGTTGAGATCGGCACGATGTCCCCGGAATAGTCGGACAGGTTGCGTTGCTTGCGCAGCGCATCCGGCACGATCATACGATCGACCGGCAGGCCGATTGTTTGTGGAAGCGTCTGGATCGCAGTCTGGTGATGTCCCGGCCTGCTCGTCAACGTGCGAAAGCCGTTCGCATGCAACGCCAGCATCGCCAGTTGCATGATTGCCTTGTAGGCCGCTTCGAAGCGGTTCTCGTTGCTCAATCCGTCGAGTTGCGCATCCGTCAGATTTCGCTGCGCAGCAGTCAGCAATCGCACCGCTTGTTCGCGGTCCGGCTGTATCGACTCGAGGCTAACGCCGAGCAAGTTCTGCAAGGTCATGGTCGCTCCCGATCAAGAAGATCCTGGGTTTTCCCAGCACGTCGCGCAAAAATGCGTCTTGCCCGTCGATGCCGTCGCGCCACTCGTCGGGCGACAGCACCTTGGGGTTGATTTCCCGCCGCAGCGTGGCCTGCGAGTCGTAGAGCAGCCGAACCACCGTCGCAAAACCGACCGTGCCGATCACCATCACGTCGATGTCGCTGTCCGCCGTCTCTTGCCCGCGCGCCACCGAGCCGAAGACGAACGCCACGCTGATTTGCTCCGCGCACGGCAGCAGCGCTTCGGCAAGCACGTCGGCAAGCCCCGAGGTCTTGCGCATGATCGCTGCCAGCTCTTCGTAGATCGGACAGCTTCGATTGGCGCGGTAGACCACCTGATTACCCTGACGACCGCGGCTCAGGATGCCGGCTTCGGCCAGCTTGCTCAGCTCCTTGTGCAGGGTGCCGGGCGTCGTGCCCGTCAAACGGGCGATTTCGCGGACGTGCAACGCCTGCTCAGGCCGCAACAAAAGCAGGCCCAGCACGCGTCGCCGGTAGTCACTGAACAGGGTCGAGGCAATGGATCGTAGCATGATTGGCTACGATTGTAGCCGAATTGGCTACAAGGCATAGTCCCACTGTCGTGTTTCATGCTGGCCAGGACCCCTTGGAATGGCGCGCCCTTTAATGAACCGGCGGCGTAATGCACTGCCGATCCGACTCGTGTCGAAACTGGCGAGGCCGTCAGTCGCTTCGCGCGGGCATCGGAAATGCGGGGCCTGACCGGGAAGCGCGTCAAGCCCCCCGACTTCAGGCCAGGAAGCCCATCCGGAGCGAGCCAGGGGAGTTGAACGGTCAAAATGTAGCCAATCAAGCTACGATCGTAGCCAAATCGACTACGAATTCCATGCAGGTCGGCGTATCGCCCGCGATGCGGGCACGCCGTCGAGAATGCGTCGAGAAAATCCGGCGAACGTGTCATCGGCGAGCAACGCCGCCGATCCGGCCCGGATCGGCGGCGCCTGCCATCACCCGCCCAGATAAGCCTGCTTGATCCGGTCGTTCGCGAGCAGGTTCGCGCCCGTGTCCGCCAGCACCACGCGCCCCGTTTCGAGCACGTAGCCGCGATCGGCCACACCTAGCGCCTTGTTCGCGTTCTGTTCGACGAGGAACACCGTCACGCCCTCATCGCGGATCATCCGGATGATGTCGAAGATCTGCGCGATCACGAGCGGCGCGAGGCCGAGCGTCGGCTCGTCGAGCAGCAGCAGGCGCGGCTTGCTCATCAGCGCGCGGCCGATCGCGAGCATCTGCTGCTCGCCGCCCGACATCGTGCCCGCGCGCTGCGCCGAACGCTCCTTCAGGCGCGGAAAGAGCCGATACACGTGCTCGACGCCCGCGTCGATCTCGTCGCGGCTCGCGAAGAACCCGCCCATCTTCAGGTTCTCGAGCACCGTGAGGCTCGGGAACACGCGCCGCCCTTCCGGCGAGATCGCCATCCCCTGCCGCATGATCTGGTGTGTCGACATCCCGGTGATGTCCTTGCCCTCGAACAGCACGCGGCCCGACGACGCGCGCGGCGTGCCGCACACGGTCATCATCAGCGTCGTCTTGCCGGCGCCGTTGCTGCCAATCAGCGTGACGATCTCGCCCTTCTTCACCTCGATCGACACACCCGCGAGCGCCTCGACCGCGCCGTAGTGCGTATGGACCTGTTCCAGCTTCAGCATCACTCTTCCCCCAGATACGCCTTGATCACGCGCGGGTCGTTGCGGACCGCCTCCGGCGTGCCGATCACGATCGGCCGGCCGTGCTCCATCACGAGGATGCGGTCCGACACGCCCATCACGAGGCTCATGTCGTGCTCGATCAGCAGCACCGACACGCCGAACTCGCGGCGCAGCTTGTCGATCAGGTGCTGCAGCTCGATCTTCTCCTGCGGGTTGAGGCCCGCCGCCGGCTCGTCGAGCATCAGCAGCCGCGGCTCGGTGATCATGCAGCGCGCGATCTCGAGCCGACGCTGGTGCCCGTACGACAGCGTGCCCGCCGGCCGGTTGGCAACCGATGTCAGGTTCATCCGCTCGAGCCATACGGCCGCGGTTTCGAGCGCGGCCTTCTCCGCGCGGCGGTAGGCCGGCGTCGCGAACAGGCCGTGCAGCAGCCCCGACTTCACCTTGCGGTGCTGCGCGACGAGCAGGTTCTCGACGACCGTCAGCGACTTGAACAGGCGGATGTTCTGGAACGTCCGCACCAGGCCCTTCAGCGCGATCCGGTGGCTCGGCAGCCCCGCGATCTGATGGCCGTCGAGCACGACGTCGCCCGAGGTCGGCTTGTAGAAGCCGCCGACGCAGTTGAACACCGTGGTCTTGCCCGCGCCGTTCGGCCCGATGATCGCGAAGACCTCGTCGCGGCGCACGTCGAAATCGATCCCGTCGACGGCGAGCAGCCCGCCGAAGCGCATCTGCAGCCCGGCGACCTTCAACAGTTCTGCATTCGCGCTCATTGCGGCAGCTCCACGTGGGGACGGCTCGCGGGCAACAGGCCCTGCGGACGCCACATCATCATCAACACCATCACCAGGCCGAAGATCAGCATCCGGTACTCGGCAAAGCCGCGCGCGACTTCCGGCAGCACGGTCAGCAGGATCGCCGCGAGAATCACGCCGAGCTGCGAGCCCATCCCGCCGAGCACGACGATCGCGAGGATCAGCGCCGACTCGATGAAGGTGAACGATTCGGGGTTCACGAGGCCCTGGCGCGCCGCGAAGAACGCACCGCCGATGCCCGCGAACGCCGCGCCGAGCGTGAACGCCGACAGCTTGATGCGGGTCGGGTTCAGGCCCAGCGAGCGGCACGCGATCTCGTCGTCGCGCAGCGCTTCCCACGCACGGCCCATCGGCATGCGGATCAGGCGGCTCGTCACGAACAACGTGAAACAGACGAGCACGAGCGCGAGCAGGTACAGGAAGATCACCACGTGATCGCCGCTGTATTCCAGCCCGATCAGCTCATGGAACGTCTTCGCGCCTTCGACGCTCGCCGAGCGCGCCATCTCGAAGCCGAACACGGTCGGCTTCGGAATGCTCGAGATGCCGTCCGGACCGCCGGTGAGGCTCGTCAGGTTGTTCGCGAGCAGGCGGATGATCTCGCCGAAGCCGAGCGTGACGATCGCGAGATAGTCGCCGCGCAGCCGCAGCACCGGGAAGCCGAGCAGGAAGCCGAACGTCGCCGACGCGATCGCCGCGAGCGGCAGGCATTCCCAGAACGTGAGCCCGAAGTACTGGTTCAGCATCGCGTACGTGTAGCCGCCGACCGCATAGAACCCGACATAGCCGAGGTCCAGCAGGCCCGCGAAGCCGACGACGATGTTCAGCCCGAGGCCGAGGATCACGTAGATCAGCGCGAGCGTCGCGATGTCGACCGCGCCGCGCGACCCGAAGAACGGCCACACGAGGCCGAACGCGAGCAGCAGCCAGACGACCGTGCGCTGCTGCTGCGCGCCCATCGCGGGCATCGCCGGCAGCTTGACGGCCGTTTTCGCGTGCGTGAGCCACGGCTTGAACAGCTGGAACAGGAACACGGCCGCGACCGCGATCCACACGGGGCGCCAGTGCGCTTCGAGCACGACCTGGTAGCCGTCGAGCTTCAACTGCAGGCCGAGCACGGGCACCGTGAGGATCGCCGTCAGGATCGCGGCGGCCATTGCGTTCTTCAGCGTATCGCCGAACGAGGCGCCGGCAGCCGGCCGGCGGACGGAAATGACTTGACTCATCTGCGCCTCCCTCAAACCTTTTCGATGTCCGACTTGCCGAGCAGGCCGGTCGGGCGGAAGAGCAGGATCAGCACGAGCAGGCCGAACGCGACGACGTCCTTGTACTCGGCCGGCATGTAGCCCGCTGCGAAGGTTTCGGCCAGCCCGAGCAGCACGCCGCCGAGCATCGCGCCCGGAATGCTGCCGATCCCGCCGAGCACCGCGGCGGTGAACGCCTTGATGCCCGCGACGAAGCCGATGTACGGGTTCAGCTTGCCGATCGTGAGGCCGATCAGCACGCCGCCGACGGCCGCGAGCATCGCGCCGAGCACGAACGTGAACGAGATCACGCGGTTCGTGTCGATGCCGAGCAGGTTCGCCATCTTCATGTCCTCGGCGCACGCGCGGCACGCACGGCCCATCCGCGAATGCGAGATGAACAGCGTGAGCGCGATCATCAGCACGATCGTCACGCAGACAATCAACAGGCGCGCATACGGAATCGTCACGTCGAAGTCGCCGCCGAGATGGATGTCGAACGCGCCGGAGATCAGCACCGGCACGGACACGTCGCGCGCGCCCTGGCCGATCTGCACGTAGTTCTGCAGGAAGATCGACATGCCGATCGCGGAGATCAGCGGCACGAGGCGCGGCCCGCCGCGCAGCGGCCGGTACGCGACGCGCTCGACGGCAAAGCCGTACAGCCCGGTGACGACCACCGACACGATCAGTGCCGCGCCGAGCACCAGCGGCAGCGGATAGCCGGCGGACACGCCGATCGCGGTCAGGGTCACGAGGCCCACGTAGGCGCCGATCATGTAGATCTCGCCGTGGGCGAAGTTGATCATGCCGATGATGCCGTAGACCATCGAGTAGCCGATGGCGATCAACGCATAGATCGCGCCCAGCGTCAGGCCATTGACCAGCTGCTGGGCGAATTGCGGAAAGAAATCAGTCATGTGCGGGAAGCTCCCGTTTTCGCCGCGTCACGCGCCGCCGTCGCCGGATCACGGCGAGGTTGCGCGCAACGCGCGGTGTCGTCTCGATGCGCCCACGGCCGCGTGAACGGCCTGAACGGCCAATACGCATCCGCCCCGCCCGGATCACGAGCGGGGTGGATCCATCGGGGCGGGTACGCCGGTCAGTTGGAAGCGACGGTCTTGGTGGCGTCCTTGTGCCACGTATAGACGACGAACTTGAACGCCTTCAGGTCGCCCTGCGGGTCGTAAGCGACCTTGCCGATCGGCGTGTCGAACGTGTGCTGGTGCATGTACGCGGCGACCTTGGTCGCGTCGGTCGTCTTCGCGCCTGCGATCGCGTCGGCGATGATCTTCACCGCTGCGTACGACGGCATCTGGAACGGACCGTTCGCGTCGCGCTTCTTGTCGGCGAATGCCTTCACGAGCGACGCGTTGGCCGGGTCGGCCGTGAAGTCGGCCGGCAGCGTGACGAGCATGCCTTCCGACGACGGGCCGGCGATCGCCGTCACGTCCTTGTTGCCGACGCCTTCAGGCCCCATGAACGTGGCCTTCACGCCCTGCTCGCGCGCCTGGCGCATCAGCAGGCCCATTTCCGGGTGGTAGCCGCCGAAGTAGACGAAGTCGACGCCTTGCGACTTCAGCTTCGTGATGATCGCCGAGTAGTCCGAATCGCCGGCGTTGACGCCTTCGAACAGCACGACCGGGATCTTCGCGGCTTCGAGGTCCTTCTTCACCGACGATGCGATGCCCTGGCCGTACGACTGCTTGTCGTGCAGCACCGCGACCTTCTTCGGCTTCACGTTGCCGATGATGTACTTCGCGGCGGCCGGGCCTTGCTGGTCATCACGGCCGATCGTGCGGAAGATGAAGTGGCGCTTCTTGCCTTCGGTCAGCTGCGGCGCGGTGGCCGACGGCGTGACCATCACGATGCCTTCGTTCTCGTAGATGTCGGACGCGGGAATCGTCGAACCCGAGCACACGTGGCCGATCACGTACTTGATCTTCTGGCTGACGATCTTGTTCGCGACCGCGACGGCCTGCTTCGGTTCGCAGGCGTCGTCCATCAACACCACTTCGAACTTGTTGCCGCCCGCACCGCCTGCCGCGTTGATCTGCTCGATCGCGGTCAGCGCGCCGGCCTTCACCATGTCGCCATACTGTGCGACCGAACCGCTCATCGGCCCGGCGATGGCGATCTTCACGGTTTCCGCTTGTGCGGTGGCGGCGCCGGCGGCGAACAGCACGGCGGCGACGGAAATGGACGTAAGACGGGACAGCGTCATCTGGAGCTCCTCGATGTTGTTAGTCATACGGGCAAAGGCGGCATGACTTGCGCAATCGAACAGCACCCGGGGCGAGGACATGGGACACGCCCGAGACGCGGAGACGGACCTTGTGCGGAATAAGACTTGTGCGGGGCCCGGCTCTTACCACTCCCGAAGGGAGCGTTTGGTTCGGAAAGACAACGTGATGCGTCTTGCATTGCGCAAGCTTTTCGCCTGCCCCGCTTGCCGAACCGCTCGTCGGATGGATGGTCCGACAGCCGTTGGCAAGGCAGTCGAAATTATATGAGCGTTTTTCAATCGTCTGTCAAAAATGCCGACCAACCAAGGGAAAACACGTAGGATTGTTGAGCGACACGGTGGCGATGGCGGCGCAACCTGATTTAAAAGGGAACGTTCGTATGGGGCGCAATCCGGTTGCGATCGCGCTCCGTCTTTCGCCGCCTGCCCTTATCGGACAATGCTTTCGCGCATGCCGCGTGCTCGGCGGCGTTATCGCGTGATTTAAAGGGTCGCATCAATTAGGCGCCGCGCATGAACGACGCCGGAAGCAGGCACCATCGCAGTGCATCGCCCCGCGCGGCGCAATCATTCGATTTGCCGACTGATTTCGATGCAATGAAAGCGCTTTGTTATTTTATTGAAATAATGCGACTTCCGTTCCGCAATACGGCCAGCTTTCATCGCGATTCGCGTCTGTCCCGGCACGTGCCGCTCGAGGTCATCGTGCGACATCCGGTGGTGATCGCAGGCACGACCCGGCTTGCACGAGCTGCCGGTGATCGCTGCCTTTGCAGGTCCACCGTGCTGCCCTCGTTGCTTCTCCACGTATGCCGCCATTTGCGACTGGAACCAGCCCAACTTCAAAGGACTCCTTTACTTTCGAAAGCAGTCGACGCGCATCCGGACCTGAGACCGGTCGAGGACACCGAGCGCGTTCACGCCGACACCCCATAACAACGCGCCGCGCTGCCGCCCCACACGGCCCGCCGCTCAGCCACCGACACGCGGCTCACCGCCCATCGTTCGACCAGCGACGCAACTTCGTCGTAGGACGCGGCGAGCAGGCAGACCGGCCAGTCGGAGCCGAACATCAGCCGCTGCGGGCCGAAGATTTCCAGCGCCGCATCCAGGCACCGCTCGATATGCCGGATATCCTGCGCCCGCAAGCCGCGCCGCCAGTCCGTTTCGGTAACGAGCCCGGACAGCTTGCACGCGACGTGCGTTAACGCGCCGAGCGCCTGCAGCGCAGCGCGCCAGCGTGCGAATGCGGTGTCGTCGCGGTCGAAGTCGGCGAGCGCGGGCTTGCCGAGATGGTCGAGCACGAGCCAGTGCGCATCGTGACGCGCGCAGAAATCGCGCACGTGCGGCAACTGGCGCTGAAACACGAGCACGTCGTACGCGTAGCCATGCGCCTGCAGCCACGCAACGCCGCGATTGAAATCCGGCTGCGCGACGAACGACGCGACATCGTGCTCATCCTGCACCTGATGGCGAAAGCCGCGCAGTTTCAGGCTGTTCCATTCGGCGACACGATCCGCGAGCTGTGGCGAGCCAAGATCCTCCCAGCCGACCACGCCGACGATGCGCGCATCGTCGCGCGCGAGTGCGCTCATGCCTGCGCCGATCCACGGGTAATCGACCGAGCGATAGCGCCAGAAGTGCTGGTGGGAATCGATGCGCATTGCGCCCATGGTGTCCTCGTGTTCGGGCGTCGCGCGCCCACGCCATTACCGCCGCCATCCGGTCGCCGCTTCTCTCATCGCGTGCCGCTCGCGTGCGTCAGTCACGGCACGGCACGCGAATTGGCGTTCAATCGTACAGCGCCGCTGCCACCTTCGGGCCGTCGATGGCGGAACTGGACAACCTGACAAAAACGTCATCTTCGTGTCAGCGTCCTAACGGCGCGTTCCGGCCATCATGACCTGCAGGGCCTGCCGACGGTGACGCGGCAAACCCGCCCGCCTTCGATCCCGGCGGCGAGCGCGCCGTCCTCAGCGTCCCCTTGCCTGAGCGAGCAGGCACGACGGCGCGGCCCGCTTTGCCTCCCCGGACACGCCCGTCCGGGGCGTTTTTGTCTGCGGTTTCCCACGAAAATAAGCGTGGATTGTTTCTGAATCGGCAAAAGGTAATTTGAGCCAGACAGGATGTTTTTTCCGGTCACAGACGCTTACATTTAGCGCACCACTC
This sequence comes from Burkholderia sp. Bp8963, assembly GCF_003854275.1. Taxonomy (GTDB): domain Bacteria; phylum Pseudomonadota; class Gammaproteobacteria; order Burkholderiales; family Burkholderiaceae; genus Burkholderia. The sequence goes on along the minus strand of NZ_QTQP01000009.1, from coordinate 1,190 downwards.
ATGGAAACCGCTACGGATTCGACTTCGACCAGTGAGATCCACTGCCGGGCCGAAACCGCACGAGCTTTAGGAAACGGCAAATGAAGGCCTCCAAATCCCTGCCTGCGCTCGATCCCGCCGACGTCCACGTCGAAATTCTCGAACGCTCCGATACGCTGCTCGTCGTCCGCTGGGTCGAACCCGGCCGCTGTCATTACGGCGAGCAACGCTGGCGTCGTCGCTTCGCGCAACGCACCGGCACCTGCGCGCTGTCGCGCCAGGTGATCCAGCGCGGCGACGAAGTGTTCCGCCCCGCCGAGCGCCCGGCGCCCGCCAATGCAGCCGCGATGATCTCCGCCGCCGAAGTGCTCGCCCTGGCGGGCGGCAAGTAATACCGATCGGGCGTGCCGGCCCGTTTTCGCTGATCCAGAAGCGCCCGCCTGTTTCCGTCGCTTGCCAGCGTCACGCGCGCACCCCTTCGTTACATCACGCAATGTAACGAAGGGGTGCGCACGTCTGTCTGCGTCGGCCCGGTTGCCCCGGCGCCGCGGCAGCCGCGCCGGACATCCGTTGATTGACGCCACCAATTCTTCATACATATTGCACCACTTGAAACGAAAGCGTAATGAAAGACTGATTCGGTGTCGTATTTTTACCGATTGGGAAACAATCTTTAATCAAAGTCGGCGTTTACCCTGAAGGCCCCGGTGACTAAGATTTCATCAATCGCTTAAGACATGGTGTCGAGAGCGAAGTCAATAAAATATCGGAGGTCATCATGAAATCGCTCGTTTATGCAGTCGTTGCCGCTACCGCCCTGTCCGCTTCGTTCGGCGCGTTCGCACAAAGCACCGTGACCCGTGCGCAAGTGCGCAACGAGCTGGTCCAGCTCGAGAAGGCCGGTTACAAGCCGGGCGTGTCGAGCCCGTACTACCCGGAAGACATCCAGGCTGCGCAAGCGCGCGTGCATGGTGACGACAACAGCGGCTACGGCGCGCAAGCCGCTCCGGTCGTCCGCGCAGGCAGCCCGGCTGCCGCGACGACGTCGAACCCGCGCGACTCGGTCTTCTTCGGCCAGTAAGCGCATTCCATTACACACAAGTCGGCGTGAGCGGCTTGTAAACTTTCGCGGCTTGCCGTTTACTCTTGCTTTTTGCATGACGCGCGAATGGCACGAGCAACGGAGAGTTGGGCGGCAATGGAATTCAAGG